>CAWAAP010000011.1:0-60808 GCA_963779965.1 uncultured Actinomycetes bacterium
TGATGGTGAGGGCATTTTGCATCTGTTACAAGCTTTCCTTCAATTGAAGGTATCGACAGGGATCCCAGTGTCACAATCCCCCAGCCAAATCTTTACTGCGCCTTTACCTCAATGACACCAGTCGAGCTCCTCCAGCAGCTGATCCGGTTCGACACGACGAACCCGCCGGGGAACGAATCCGAGTGCATCGGCTTCGTCCGGAACCTGCTGGAAGAGGCGGGCTGCGAGACGCAGACCTATGCAAAGGATACGGACCGGCCGAACCTCGTCGCCAGGCTTCGAGGCGCAGGCGACAGCCCGCCGCTCCTGTTGCAAGGCCACGTCGACGTGGTCACGACCACTGGCCAGGAGTGGCAGCGAGCGCCGTTCGGAGGAGACCTCGTGGACGGAGAGGTGTGGGGCCGCGGCGCCATCGACATGAAAGGCGCCGTCGCGATGTTCGTCTCCGCCTTCCTGAGTGCGGCGCGTGGGGAGCTGGAGCTGCCGGGTGACCTGATCCTGGTCGTGCTCAGCGACGAGGAGAATGGCGGCGACTTCGGCGCGAAGTTCCTCGTCGAGGAACACCCGGAGCTCTTCGAGGGCGTCCGCCACGCGCTCGGTGAAGCCGGGGGTATCTCGCAGGTCATCGCAGGGAAGCGCTTCTATCCGATCCAGCTCGGCGAGAAGCAGATCTGCTGGCTGAAGGCGACGGTTCGCGGCCCAGGCGGCCACGGGGCCATGATCCACCGCGACGGCACGATGGCCCGCCTCGCGCGGATGCTCGACGACCTGAATCGCAAGCGGATGCCGATCCATGTGACTCCGATCGTCCGCGAGATGGTCGAGACGATCGCAGCCCACCTGCCTCGGCCGAAGCGTGAGCTCATGCTCGCGCTCCTCAAGCCTGCGGTCGCCGACCGCGCGCTTCCGAAGCTGGGGCCGAGGCTGGGCTGGCTCGAGACGCTGCTGCGCAACACCGTCAACGCGACGATCGTTCGCGGCGGCGACAAGGTGAACGTGATCCCGGCGCAGATCGACCTCGAGCTCGACGGACGCCTGCTGCCGGGCTTCACGCCCGACGACCTGATCGGGGAGCTGCACGGAATCGTCGGAGACGACATCGAGGTCGAGCTCGTGCGACACGATCCCGGCCTTGCCGAGCCCGACCTCGCTCTCTTCGGCATGCTCGCCGGCGTCCTGCGCGAGCTCGATCCCGAAGGCATCCCGATGCCACTGCTTCAAGGCGGCGTCACGGACGGCCGGTTCTTCGCTCAGCTCGGGATCCAGACCTACGGCTTCATGCCGATGCGCCTGCCGCCCGATTTTCCGGTCCTGAAGGTCGTCCACGCTGCAGATGAGCGCATCCCCGTGGCGGCGCTCGAGTTCGGGACGGAAGCCGTGACTCGCGCTCTGCAGCGCTTCTGATGGCCGACAAGGACTACTCGGCGACGCCGCTAGGCAAGAAACTCGGCGCGAAGCCGGGCGTGGAGGTGCTCGTGCTCTTCACGACAACCCGCGCAGAGCTCGAACGCCGCTTTGCGGCCCTGAAGAAGACGCTGGCGCCGGCGGACGGGCTGTGGATCGCCTGGCCGAAGAAGGCGGCGAAGATCGAGACCGACCTCGATTTCCCGACGGTCCAGGAGATCGGGCTCGCCGCGGGGCTCGTCGACAACAAGAGCGCCGCGATCGACGGAGACTGGCAGGCCGTCCGCTTCGTCTACCGCAAGGAGGATCGGCCTCGGTAGCATCGCCGGTCGTGACCGCCTTCAACCTCGAACGCCTCGACAACGGACTACGCATCCTGACCGCACCGATGGACTCGGCGCAGTCCGTGACGTGCGCGATCATGCTCGCCGCCGGGTCGCGCTACGAGACACCCGAGACGAACGGCATCGCGCACTTCGCCGAGCACATGTTCTTCAAGGGCACCGAAAGCAGGCCCACCGCCCGCGACATCTCGATGGAGATCGACGCCATCGGCGGGGAGTTCAACGCCTTCACCGGCAAGGAGTACACCGGCTACTACGTCAAGTGCGCGGCGGAGTCGCGCGACGTTGCGCTCGACGTGCTCGTCGACATGCTGCGCCACTCGAAGTTCGACGCTGCCGAGATCGAACGCGAGAAAGGCGTGATCATCGAGGAGATGAACATGTACTACGACACGCCGCGCGACTTCATCGGCGGCGTGTACGAAGAGCTCCTCTACGGCGACCAGCCGCTCGGGTGGGACATCATCGGTCGCAAGGAGACGATCCGCGACGCGAAGCGTGAGACGTTCAGCGGCTATGTCGATCACTGGTACAAGCCGTCCAGGATGGTCGTCGGCGTCGGCGGGAAGATCGGCGACGACCTGCACGAGCGTGTCCAGGAGCTGCTCGGCGACATGGAAGAGGCGGAGACGGGACATCCCGAGCCGGTCAAGGTGGATCCGCACGACCACGCGCACGTCAAGGTGCACACAAAGGCTTCCGACCAGGCGCACATCTGCATCGGCGTACACAGCTATCCGCTCGAGCATCCGGACCGGTACGTGCTGCAGGTGCTCGCCACCATTCTTGGCGGCGGAATGTCGTCGCGCCTCTTCACCGAGGTGCGCGAGCGGCGCGGGCTTGCCTACTACGTCTACGGCCTGAATCACAGCTACACGGACACGGGCTCGCTCTACGCGCAGGCGGGCGTCGACATCAATCGCATCGATGACGCCGTCACCACGGTCGCCGCCGAGCTGCGCAAGATCGCCGAGGAACCGGTGCCGGCCGACGAGCTCGAGAAGGCCAAGAGCTTCGCGAAGGGTCGGTTCGTCCTCCAGCTCGAGACGTCGCAGGGACTGATCATGTTCGGGCTGCGGCGCGAGGTGTTGGAGAGCAGGACGCCGGCTCTGGAGGAGATCCTCGAAGCGATCGGGAAGGTGACGGCGAACGATGTCAGCCGTGTCGCGCAGGACCTGATCGCGCGCCAGGGCTTGAACCTCGCGGTGATCGGGCCGTTCGACGATCCGGACCGGTTCGAGAAGCTGCTCGCCTAACGGTGCGCTATCTCGTTGCGGCGTCCTGTCTCGCCCTCGTGGCGGCGGGATGCGGCGGCGGCAAGTCGTCGGCGACTACGTCGGGCCCGACAACAACGTCGACCGGCATCAGGATCACGCTCACCGGGAAGTACCGCTATCCGTCCCAGGTCATCACGGCCTTCATGCAAGGTTGCACGCAGGGGAAACAGGCGCGAGAGAACCTGTGCGCCTGTGTGATCGACAAGCTCTCCTACACCATCTCGAATCGAGACTTTGCGCGAGTGCGCGCCGGTCGAGCGGTTCCGCGGGTCAAGGAAGCGACGAAACGCGCGACCGCCGCTTGCGCCTGATCTAGTCCTCGCGAGCGTCGACTGTTGCGCGCTCTTTGATCTCTTCGACGACCGCTGGATCGGCAAGCGTCGTCGTGTCGCCGAGTGAGCGATTCTCCGCGACATCGCGCAGCAGGCGACGCATGATCTTGCCGCTGCGCGTCTTGGGAAGCTCGGGCGTGAACACGATGTTCGCGGGCTTGGCGATGGGACCGATCTTCTTCGCGACATGGTTCCGCAGCTCCTCGAGCATCTCGATGCTGCCTTCCTCGCCGCCCTTGAGCGTCACGTAGGCGACGATCGCCTGACCGGTCCGATCGTCCTTGCGGCCACAGACGGCCGCCTCCGCCACCTTCTTGTGGTCGACGAGCGCGCTTTCGATCTCGATCGTCGAGATGCGATGGCCGGAGACGTTCATGACGTCGTCGACGCGGCCGAGCAGCCAGAAGTCGCCGTCCTCGTCGATTCGCGCGCCGTCTCCGGCGAAATACACGTCGTCGTACTTCGACCAGTACGTGTCACGGAAGCGCTGGTCGTCCTTGTAGATGCCGCGCAACATCGCGGGCCACGGGCGCTTCAGGACGAGGTAGCCACCGCCGCCCGGTCCGACTTCCTGGCCGCTCTCGCTGTAGACGCCCGCGTCGACCCCCGGAAACGGCTTGGTCGCCGAGCCCGGCTTGGTCGTCGTCACTCCGGGCAGCGGCGTGATCAGGATCATGCCGGTCTCCGTCTGCCACCAGGTGTCCACGATCGGGGTGCGGTCGCCGCCGATGTGTTCGCGATACCAGATCCAGGCCTCGGGGTTGATCGGCTCGCCGACGCTGCCGAGCAGGCGCAACGACGAGAGATCGTGCTTCTGGGCGTGCTCGGGCCCCCACTTCATGTGCGAGCGAATCGCCGTCGGCGCGGTGTAGAGAATGTCGACCTTGTACCGCTCGACGATCTCCCACCAGCGTTCCGGGCTCGGGTAGTTCGGCACGCCCTCGTACATGACGCCGGTCGTCCCGTTCGTGAGTGGGCCGTAGACGATGTAGCTGTGCCCCGTCACCCAGCCGACGTCGGCCGCGCACCAGTAGACCGAGTCCGGCTTGATGTCGAAGATGTAGTGGTGCGTGGCGGCGACCCCGACGAGGTAGCCCGCGGTCGTGTGCACGATGCCCTTGGGCTTCGCGGTCGTCCCTGACGTGTACAGGAGATAGAGCAGGTCTTCGGCATCCATCGGCTCGGGAGGCGACGAAGCAGGATCATCGTCCTGTCCTTCGGTGAGGTCGTGCCACCAGGTGTCGCGTGACTCGTCGAACGGAACCTCGTCGCCTGTTCGTTGCAGCACGATGACCTTCTTCAACGACGGAGCCTGAGCCACCGCCTCGTCGGCGTTCCGCTTCAGCGGCACCTTCTTGCCCGCGCGCCAACCCTCGTCCTGCGTGATCAGGAGCTCGCACTCCATGTCGTTCATGCGATCCGACAGCGACTCCGCGGAGAAGCCGCCGAACACGACCGTGTGCGGCGCACCGAGCCGCGCGCACGCGAGCATCGCGATCGGTAGCTCTGGAACCATGCCCATGTAGATCGCGACCGGGGTCCCCTTCTTTACGCCGAGGCCCTTCAGCCCGTTGGCGAAGCGCACCACCTCGTGCTGCAAGTCGGCGAACGTGATGGTGCGGCGCTCCTCCTCAGGCTCGCCCTCCCAGAAGTACGCGACCCGGTCGCCGTTGCCGGCCTCGACATGCCGGTCGACGCAGTTGAAGCAGACGTTGAGCTTGCCGCCGAGGTACCACTTCGCATAAGGCGGCTCCCACTCGTAGAGCTTGGAGAAAGGTTCGAACCAGGCGACCCGGTTCCGTCCCTCCGTCTCCCAGAACTCCTCCCAGTCGCGCTCGTAGATGTCGGGCTGGGCGTTGGCCTGCCGCGCGAACTCAGGGTCGGGCGCGTAACGACGCTCCTCGAGGAGCATCGTCTCGATCGTGTTGCTCAAGGCTCCAGGTCGTACGGGTAATCCGTGAGGACTTCGTTCCCGTCGTTCGTCACGAGGACGAGATCCTCGAGTCGCAGGCCGCCGTAGCCGGACCGGTACAGCCCCGGCTCGACGGTCACGACATCACCCGGGATGAGGTCGTGGCCGATCCGACCCATCGACGGCAGCTCGTGCACCTCGAGCCCGACGCCGTGGCCGAGGCCGTGGAAGAACCCGTCCTCCAGCACCTCGCCCGGCTCCTTGTTGAGCTGGGTCTTGTAGCCGGCGCCGTGGAAGATGTCGCAGACCTCCTCGAAGAGCTTGCGGCCGTTGACACCCGGCTTGACTCCTGCGGTGGAGGTGTCGAGCGCCTCCTTCACGAGCCGGTGCCATTCCTTGACCTCCTCCGAAGGCTCGCCCACGACGTAGGTGCGCGTCATGTCCGCATAGCACCCGGTCGCCTTGTCTCTGGGGAAGAGGTCGAACACGATCGGCTCGTTCGGCGCGATCTGGCCGGAGCCGATGTCGTGGCCGACGGCCGTCTGGGCCCCGTGCGCCACGATCATGTCGCTCCCCTCGACCTCGTGATCGGCAAAGACGTCCTCGATGGCGCGCTTGAGCCGCTCGCAGGTCAGGGGCTCGCCGTCGACTTCGAGACCGGCGCCGTTCGGCTGCGCACGCCGTAGCAGGTCGCGTGACACGTCGAGGGCGGCCTCGCACGCCTTTTGCGCATTGCGAATCCCACGCAGCTCGGTTTCGTTCTTCGAACGGCGGCGGTTGTCGAAGAGGTCGCGCTCGATGACGAGCTCGACGCCGTTCGCGCGAAGATGGTCCGCATGCCCGATGGGGAATGTGTCGGGCACGGTCGCGCTCTCGATCCCGAGCTCGCGGCACGCTCGAACGGCGAGCTCGAGCATCACCTCCCAACCCTGCAAGCCACGAGTGAAGAGCTCGTCAGAACCGAGCTGCTCGAGCGGCATGATCTCCAGCGCCGGCGCGTCCTGGCGGACGCGCGGAATCTCCAGGGAGTGGAGGACCGCGATGCGGCGGTCGCCCTTCTCCGCGTAGAGGAAGGGATCCGGAATCGCCACCGGTACCTCGTGCCGCAGCTCCGGGGTGCGGATCGTGTCGCCGTAGATCAGGATGTCGGGCACGACCGGATCCTAACTTCCCGCGGAGCCAATAGGCCCCTGCATAGACTCCGAAAGCGTGAACGACGCGCTGCAGCGTGCCCAGAAATTGATGGCTCAGTGGGACGATGAGCTGCGCAAGGAACTCCCCGAGGGCGCCGACATCTTCGACGCGCACACCCATCTCGGCACCGACATCGACGGCATGGTCGGGGTCTACGAGGATCTCGAGCGCGGGATGGACAAATACGGGATCTCCCGCTGCTTCATGTTCTGCCTCGACGAGCCCGACCGGCATCCCGGCTTCCAGGCTGGGAACGACAGGACGCTGGCCTTCGGCGAGCGCTCGAACGGGAGGATGATTCCCTTCGTCCGCCTGGATCTCGCAGAGGATCCGATCGGCGAAGCGACACGGATGCTCGACCGCGGCGCGAGGGGGATCAAGCTCCATCCCCGGGCGCAGAAGTTCCTGCTGAACGACGAGCGACTCTCCCCGATCTTCGAGCTCGCCGCCGGCCGGAAGGTCCCGATCCTGATCCACGGCGGCCGCGGACTGCCGCCGATCGCGGACGACCTGGCGCGGATGGTCGACCGTTATCCGGATGCGCAGCTGATCGTCGCGCATGCGGGAATCGCCGATCTCGCGGCGCTCGCCGACCGGCTCGGCGGCAAGGCGGGCGTCTTCTTCGACACGTCGGTCTGGAGCCCGCTCGACCTGCTCGGCCTCTATCGGCTCGTCGGGCCGGAACAGGTCGTCTACGCCTCGGACTATCCGTACGGGCAGCAACCGGCGTCGCTGCTGATCTCACTGCGCACCGCGCGGCTCGCGCAGTTGAACGACGAACAGGTTCGCGGGGTGCTCGCGGGCAACGCCAATCGCATCGCAGACGGCGAGCCATCGCTCGAGCCTTCGGCGCCGAAAGGCACCGACACCTTCTCGCAGCCGATGGCGCTCGCGCGCATCCACCAGTACCTCTCGATGGCGACGCCGCTCCTCTGGACGAGACAGCAGGATCGAATCGGCGTGCTCGGGCTGGCGCTGAACGCCTGCGACGACCGCGCGAACGGTCACCGAGAGGAGCTCGAACAGATCAGAGAGCTCCTGACGGTCGCAGAAGCGATGTGGTTGACACTGCCGGAAGATGGGGACGAAAGGGACCGGATGGCGCACACACGCGCGACCTTCCGGCTCATCCACCTCGCCGACATCGTGGCGGTGACGACGCCTGCCTGAGCTGCGCATCAACGGCGAGACACATCCCTATGACGCGCCTGTCGGCCGGTCGCTTGCGCAGGTGCTGCGCGAGGACCTCGGCTTTACGGGCACCAAGATCGCCTGCGGCGAAGGTCACTGCGGCGCCTGCACCGTGCAGCTCGACGGCGTGCCGACGCTCTCCTGCATCACGCTCGTCCATACGGTCGGCGACCGGGAGGTGACGACGATCGAAGGGCTGCGCGACCATCCGCTCGTCCATGCGTTCGTTCGTACCGATGCCGTGCAGTGCGGCTTCTGCACGCCCGGTCAGGTCGTTTCGGCCGCCGCGCTCGTCGAGTCGAACCCGAGCCCGTCCCACGACGAGATCCGGCACGCGATGTCCGGCAACATCTGCCGTTGCGGGACCTATCCGAAGATCGAGGAGGCCATCAGAACGTGGCAAGACTGATCCGCACCGAGAAGGAAGTCGAAGGACGCTACGAGGACGTCTGGATCGTGGTCGACGAGGATGCGCTCGACCAGTGGCCCGAGGGGCCTCTGAAGACCGTGGGACAGAGGGTGCCCCGCGTCGACGGCCTGATGCGCGTCCGCGGCGAGGCGCCGTACACGGCCGACCTGCAGCTGCCCGCGATGCTGCATACGGCAGTGCTCCGCAGCCCGTACGCACGCGCGCGTGTCACCTCCATCGACCTCGAGCCCGCGCGCAGCGCGCCCGGCGTGCGTGCCGTCATCGGCCCGGCCGACCTCGACCAGCTCACCGACGAGCCTGCCTATGTGGGCCACTCGATAGCTGCGGTCGCCGCGGATACGTTCGGCCAGGCTCAGGCCGCAGTCGAGCGCATTGCGATCGAGTGGGACGTGCTCGAGCCGCTGCTCGACCCGGACGAGGCGGTTCGGCAGGAGTCTTTCGTCTCGGACGTGGCCAGGTACGAGCGCGGCGATTTCGAACGCGGGCTCGCCGAGGCAGACGCGGTGGTCGAGGCGGAGTATCGGACTCAGGTCGTGCTGCACAACTCGATGGAGACGCATCAGGCCGTCTGTCACTGGGAGGACGACGGGATCACGATCTACATCTCGACGCAGTACATCTGGGGCATCCGCGCCTCGATGGCCGCAGCACTCGGCCTTCCGCCCGACAAGGTGCGCGTCATCTGTCACGCGATGGGCGGCGGCTTCGGAGCGAAGAACAGTCCCGGCGACTACACGCCGATTGCGGCCGAGCTCGCGAAGAGAACCGGTCGGCCGGTCAAGTGCGCGCTCACGCGGCGTGAGGAGAACGTCGCTGCAGGCAACCGCAACGCGACGATCCAGAGGCTGTCCGCCGGTGCGACGGCGGACGGGACGCTCGTCGCGCTCGGCGGCGACTTCGTCAACGCGGTTGGTCATTCGGGCTGGTCCGCCACCACCGAGGGGCCGATGAAGATGCTTTACGCGTGCGAGAACGTGCGCACGACCCAGTACCCGGCAAAGCTCAACCTGCCGCCGATGGCGGCATTTCGCGCTCCCGGCTTCGTCGAGGGCACGTTCGCGCTCGAGTGCCTCCTCGACGAGCTCGCAGCGAAGCTCGGCATCGACCCGCTCGAGCTCCGGCGTCGCAACTACGCCGACTCCGACCGCACCGACGATCGTCCTTTCTCGTCGAAGAACCTCGCGGAGTGTTATCGCCGTGCCGAGCCGCACTGGGCGAAGCGCGACGAGGTTCGTGCACGGAGCCAGGGGCCATGGAAGCACGGCATCGGCCTCGCGTCGCAGATCTGGTACGGCGGCGGCGGCCCGCCCTCGTACGCGTGGATTCGCGTCGGCTCCGACGGCCGCGCCCAGGTCGTCACCGCAATGCAGGACATCGGCACGGGCACGCGCACCGCGATGGCACAGATCGCGGCGGAGGAGCTCGGGATTCCTGTCGAGCACGTGCAGGTCTCCCTCGGCGACTCGGCGCGCGGGCCGTTCGCATCGATCTCCGCGGGGTCGTCGACCGTGCCGTCGATGGGACCCGCAGTGCGCTCGGCCGCCGGCGACGCCAAGCGTCAGATCATCGAGATCGCCGCGCAGCGGTTCCACCTCGAAGAGCGCGTGCTCGATATTCGGGACGGCCAGATCGTGTCCGCTGACGGCGGCTCCTGGCCGCTGACCGAGGTCACGAGCCTGCTCGAGAGCGGCCAGATCCTTGGCAAGGGCGCGCGGGGGCCGAATCCGGCCGGCATGCAGGTCCTGACCTTCGGCGTCCAGGTCGCTGAGATCGCGGTGGACGTCGAGACCGGCGAGGTGCGCGTCGACAAGATCGTCGCGATCCACGACGTCGGCCGCGTGATCAACGCACTCGGAGCCGAGAGCCAGGTCGAGGGCGGGATCATCCAGGGCATCGGGCACACGCTCTCGGAGGAGCGAATCGTCGATCCGTCGACGGGATCGATCCTCACACGCACGCTCGACGCCTACCGGATGCCGACGATCGCGGACGTGCCGGAGATCGTCACGGACCTCGTCGACGTGCCGGATCCCCACCTGACGAATCTCGGCTCGAAGGGCCTCGGCGAGCCACCGATCATCCCGGTCGCGGCCGCGATCGCGAACGCCATTCGAGATGCGACCGGAGCGGAGATTCGCTCGCTGCCGATCACTCGCGAAGAGATGTTGCGCGCGCTGCGGGAGGCGCAGGCACGCGAGAAGGAGCGCAGTGGAGCTCCTGCGGCCGTCTAGCGCCGAGGAAGCGACCCGCGCGCTGGGCAACGGCTCGCGCGCGCTCGCGGGCGGGACGGAGCTCGTCCCGTTGATGCGGGACGGCCTCGTGCGAGCCGACACTCTGGTGCACATCAGCGACGTCGTCCCGCGCGGAGTTGTCGGAACCCGCATCGGCGCAGGTACGACACTGGCCGAGCTCGAGGTCGATACGCAGATCCCGCAAGCGCTGCGCGAAGCATGCGCGCAGGCCGCTTCGCCGCAGCTACGGTCGATGGGAACCATCGGCGGCAATCTCCTGCAGGCGACACGCTGCTGGTACTGGCGGCTTGGGTTCGACTGCTGGCTGCACGGCGGCGAGAAGTGCCTTGCGAAAGACGGCGCACACCGCGAGCACGCGATCTTCGGCAACGAGCAGTGCGCATCGGCTCACCCGTCGGACGTCGCAGCGGCGTTGCTCGCGCTCGGCGCCACCCTGCACACAACGAAGCGCGAACTTTCGATCGCGGAGCTCTACCGTCTGCCGACCGACGACAACCGCGACGTCACGACGCTCGCACCCGATGAGCTGATCCTCGAGCTCGACGTTCCGGCACCTGACGCCTCCACCTATCTCAAGGCGATGGACCGAAGGAAGTGGTCGTTTCCGATCGTCGGCGTTGCCGCCGCGCGCCTCGACGGCGAGGTTCGAATCGCCCTCGCCGGAGTAGCACCGATTCCCTGGACGCTCGACTCGACGGCTGCCCTCGACGAGGCAACGCCGCTTCCCGGAACGGCCTACAAGGCAGAGATCGCTCGCGCTCTCGTCCGTCGCGCCATTGACGTCGTAAAGTCCGGCTCGCGCTAATGCGCGAGCCATGATGACTTTACGACGAGGTAGCTCTCTGAGCGCTGGGAAGCCACGCGGGCAAAGCCCGCCGTGGCGGCGACAGTGGGCCTCGCGGTTTGCACGCTCGCTGCCTGTGGCGGAGGCAACAAGGCCGCGACGCAGACGCTGCGACCGCAACCCAGAGGACCGCCTCGTCTTGCCCCACGACCGGCAAGCAGGTGACATTTCCGCTGCTGGACAAGTCGAAGGCCCACACGGTCAACGTCCTGACGAACCTCGGCTCTTTTGAAATTCGCCTCGACGTCGGGGACTCGCCGTGCACGACTTCGTCGTTCGCCTCGCTGGTGCGGAAGCGCTTCTTCGACGGCACCCGGTTCCACCGGATCGTGCCCGGCTTCGTCATCCAGGGCGGGGATCCGACGGCAACAGGCAGGGGCGGCCCCGGTTACAGCGTGCGCGACGTTCCGCCGCGCAATTCGCTCTATACGGAGGGTGTCGTCGCAATGGCGAAGAGCCCCGCCGAGCCGCCCGGAACCTCTGGAAGCCAGTTCTTCGTCGTCACAGCCGTGAATGCAGGCCTACCGCCCGAATACGCAATCCTCGGTGTCGTCACCAAAGGGCTGAAGGTGGTCCGGAAGATCGGCAAGCTGGGCAATCCGGTGACCGAAAAGCCGACGCGCCGGGTTGTCGTCCTGCGCATGGTCGTCACGCCGTAGCCTGACGAGATGATCGCTGCAGTCGTGCTCGCGGCGGGAGCATCGACGCGCTTCGGCTCGCCGAAGCAAGCCGTTCTGCTCGAGCCGGTCCTGGAGCGCGTGCGTGACAGCGCTGCGATCGACGACGTCGTCGTCGTGCTCGGCGCGCACGAAGTCGAGACGATCCGCACGTTCCGTCCTCTGCTCCGAGTGGGAGCTCGGGCCGGGTGCTTCGCTTCGGTGCGGCCTCGCGGCACTCGGCGAGGACGTCGAGGCGGCGGTCGTCGTCCTTGGCGATGGGCCGACGCTCGATCCCCGTGCGATCGACCGAGTGGTAGCCGCCTGGCGCGAGAGCGCCGCAGAGCGGGTGGCCGCGACCTACGGGGGCGTCCGCCTTCATCCGCTTCTGCTGGCCCGCAGCGTCTGGAGTACCGTGCCGGACGAAGGGCTGCGCGACCTGCCGGCCCAGCTCGTGCCCTGCGACGACCTCGAGCCTCCAGGAGACGTCGATTTTGCCGATGACTTGAGCAGGTAGAGGAAGGATGGCCGCCCCCGAAACGAGAATGAGGTCGAGCATGGAGCTCGTCCACCCCCTGGAGCCGACCGGCGAGGAATCGCCGCTGGCCCGCGCCCGCCTGCACCGAAAGTTGACCGTCGAGGAGACGGCCCGGCGCGCAGGGATCACGGCCGAGGAGGTGCGCTGGCTCGAGGAGGGCCGTGTGTATCGCTTTCCGCGGCCCGACGACGCGCTGATCGCAACCGCCCTCTACGCCACGGCGCTCGGGCTGGACAACCGCGAGGCGCGCGAGCTCGCAGGCCTGCCCGTTCCACCGCAGCCGATCGAGCGAAGCCCGCTGCCCCGGCTGCTGGTCGTCGGCGGAGTCGTGATCGCTCTTGCAGTCTTCGCCGCGCTGCTCGTGATCTCACGGTCGGGCAGCGAACCGACTCAGGGCGGCCCGAACGCCATTCTTCCGCCGCCCTGGCGCATTCCGGTGAACGTCCTGAACGGCAGCGGCGACATCAACTACACGCGGCAGGTCGCAAGCCGTATCGGCGCCTTCGGCTACAGCATCAAGAAGGTCGCCCGCGCCGACAACTTCACGTACCCACAGACCGCGGTGTACTTCCCACCGAAGTGCGAGGGCGTTGCCCTCCGGCTCGCGAAGCAGCTCGGCGTCGCGACGAAGCCACTTCCGGGCGGGACCGGAGCGTGCCAGCTCTTCGTGATCGTCGGTCCCGCGCGCGGGCCCGGCGAGTAACGTCGCGAGATCCGGTTCGCGCTGGCGCGAACCATGATGATCTCGCGCCGAAGTCTCCGATAGGCCAAGGTCTGAGCCCAGCACGGCTGAAGAGTGCTATTGCAGAGGCGTACGCAGGCCGGCGAGCTTCGTCTTGAGCGCCACGGGCATTGGCTCCTGCTCCACCGCCTGCCGCACGAACTGACGCAGCTTCTCCTCGAACTTGTACCGCTTCCGGCAGTACGAGCACCCGTCGAGATGCGCCTCCGCCTCCGCGCGTTCCGCATCGGTGACCACGCGGTCCATGTACGGCTGCATCATCTCTTCGCAGTGCGCGCAGGGATCGTACGCCGTCATTGCTCCTCGCCTCCCACCGCAGACTCGGCCATGGCCTGCTTCAGGATACGCCGACCGCGGTGCAGACGCGACATCACGGTGCCGATCGGGATGTCGAGAATCTGCGCGGCGTCCGCGTACGTGAAGTCGCCGACGTCGACCAACACCACGACATCGCGGAAGTCATGGGGCACCTCGGAGAGCGCTGCAACGACATCGTTCTGCGACAGCCGCTCCACGACACGATCCTCGTCGCTCGCACCGTCGCCCGAGGCCTCGAGCTTGTTGTAGAGGAAGTAGTCGCCTTCCTCGAGCGGCTGCGTGTCAGGCGTGCGCTGCTGCTTGCGGCCGCGGTCGATGTTGAGGTTCGTCAGGATTCGCAGCAACCAGGCGCGCAGATTCGTGCCGGGCGTGAACGACCGCCAGCTGCGAAACGCGCGCGCATACGTCTCCTGCATCAGATCCTCGGCTTCCTCGCGGGAGCCGACGAGATGGCGGGCCACTCGATAGACCTGATCCGACAGTGCAAGCGCGTCCTCCTCGAAGCGCACACGGTCGCGCGCTTCGGTTGCAAGTTGCCTTGCGTCGGGCTCCCGTGTCGTCTCACTCATGCCGGGCCACCCTACCAAGGCGTTCCTGGCGTAAACGTACGGTTCTCCGGCAGGAATTCCGAGATGAACCGGAACTAGGCCATCTCGCGGAAACCGCCGCGAGCCATCGCATCGAGCAACTGCTCACGCTTCGTGCGCTCGTCATCCCAGGCCAGCGTGACCTGGCCCATCAGGTTGGCATTCGCCTCCTCGAGGCCTTCATGGCCCTCGAGCATCTTCGCGAGCCGCATGACACAACGCTCGCAGCGGATGCCGCTGACCTGGATCGTCTCGGTTACGACGGCCACGGTTCCTACGCTACCGACCGTTCGACGAGGTCCGCGCAGACAGCAGACAGTCCGTCCGCGCGGCCGATCTCGAGCTGGCGATCGGCCTCGCACGTCGCGGGGTCGAGGCCTCGCAGCGGAACAGGCAGTTCGCGCGCGAGCGCAGTGACGGTGAGCGCTTCGTCGCGGTCAGGATGGATGAGCTTGCCGTGCGGTCCGAAGCGCGAGGCAGCCCAGCGGTTCTGCTCGTAGACACCTCGCTCGCCTGGCTCGAACGGCCGCGGCGGCGAGTCGATTGCCCACGCGCAGAGCGCGTGCACCAGGCCGACGAGAGCGCCCGTCCGCTCGACGGAGGTCGCCTGGTCGGGCGTGCGAACCTCGAGCGTTCCGAAGCGCGGATGCGGGCGAACGTCCCACCAGAAGCTCGTGTAGTCGTCTGCCAGCCCCGTCGCCGCCATCCGCTCGATGAAACGCTCCCACTCCGCGTAATCGCGGAACGCCGGCGGTGCACCGTTGCGCGGCAGGAAGCCGAGCACTTCCGCGCGGATCGACAGCATCCCGGTATCGCGCCCCTCGAAGTACGGCGAGTTCGCGGAGAGCGCGAGCACGAGCGGCAGCCACGGCAGGATCGTCTCCATCACGCGGAAACACGTCTCTGCGTCGGGCATGCCGATGTGGATGTGCAGGCCGCTGACGCCCTGACGCCGCGCCGACGGGCCGGCGTACTCGACGAAATCGCGGTAACGCTCGACCGGCGCAATCTCCTGCTGGGACGGGAAGCTCGTC
Organism: uncultured Actinomycetes bacterium; assembly: GCA_963779965.1. Classification (GTDB taxonomy): domain Bacteria; phylum Actinomycetota; class Thermoleophilia; order Gaiellales; family Gaiellaceae; genus 3-1-20CM-4-69-9. The sequence goes on from CAWAAP010000011.1 coordinate 15,056, forward strand.
GGATACGAGCCTGCTGCTGCAACTCGGTGCCCATTGCGTTCGGCGATGTCGCGCGCCGCGCGTCGCAACTCGACCAGACGCTCGAGCGCCTGATCCGCCGTGTCGCTGACATCGGTTGTCAGCTCGACGACCGAGGCGTGTAACTCGGTCTTGAGCGTGCCGGGAAGGCTGCGTCCCTCCGCGCCGGCGACAAGCGTCTCGACCGCGGGCACGAGCTGCAGTGTCTCCGCATCGACGATCCAGAGCTCCTCCTCGACGCCGACCGTCAAGGAACGCCCGAACTGCTGCTCGATCACCTCGCCCTGACGCCGTGAACCGGGCCGCCGGCGGCTTCCCACGCGTAGTACGACGCGCTCGGCCCGTAGGAGCTGTCGTAGGCCTGAATGCGCGGATTGCGTCCGACCTCCTTGGCGCGCTGCGCGTGGTGGAGCAGATTCGGGTCGTCGGGCCGCTCCCACACGAGGATCAGGTGCGCAGCGGTCATGAAACCGGCGACGAACGTGCAACCTGACGCCGGGCACGGAAACGGATTCGTGCGCACGCAGAACCAGCCGCTGCGGTCGCCGCTTTCATCGTCTCTCCAGAGCTCTTCCTCCCAGATGAGCTCCGTATCCGCGAGCGTCCCCTGGCCCGGCTCGATCCGACCCTCCTCCACCGCGAACAGGCTACCCGTCGGGCGCCGCGCTTCCGCTTTAGGCACTCTAGGACCGGGGTCCGGGCAGCCTGGCCCGCAGCCGCAGTCGGGCCAGGTGCCGGGCGCGCCTCGTGCGCGCCCACCCGGGCCCCTTTACTGGGCCTTCCAGTCGCGGAACGCACGAAGCAGAGCCTCCTCGGCCTCTCGCGGCACGTCGTCGACGCGCAACGTGCCGGTGAGCTCGATCGTGCGCCGCATCTGCTCGACGTACGTCGTGCAGCCGTCACAGCTCGCAAGGTGCGCGTCGAAGCGCTTGCGCTCTCCGGGAGACAGATCGCCCTCCAGGTACGCCGTGACGAGCTCGACGAGCTCACGACAGTTCAGATGGGCGAGACCGATGCTCATTGTTCCTCCGACAGGTACTGCTCGAGTGCCTGCCTCACCTTTGCTCGAGCGCGATGAAGCAACACGCGTTGATTGGTCTCCGAGAGCTCGAGAGCGTTACGGACCTCGTCGGCAGTCCACCCTTCGACGTCGCGAAGCGTGATGACGGTCCGCTGGCTCGGCGGAAGCCGTTCGATCGCGCGCTCGACCACGGCCCGAGTCTCCTTCGCCAAGAGCCGGTCCTCGGGCCACGCGCGCGGCAATACCGCCCAGTGGCCCGTACCGGTGAAGCGCGACCGCTCGACAGCCGGCTCGAAGCCGTCCCCGTCCTCTGTGTCGAGAGCCGAGAACGGAACCGACCGCCGCTCTCGCTCGCCGCGTGTCTTCGCGGTGTTCGTGAGGATGCGGAAGATCCACGTCTTCAGCGAGGAACGCCCCTCGAACCGGTCGATTCCATTCAGGACCGCCAGCCAGGTTTCCTGGACGACGTCTTCCGCCAGAGCGGTCGTGGGCACGAACATTCGCGCGACGCGCAGGAGCGACGGATTCAGCTCCCGGATCAACTCCATGAAGACCTCCTCGTCGCCCGCCCGCAGCCCCTCCACGAGCTTTGCCTCGTGCGACGAGAGCAGGTCGGACATCGATCGACTGTATCGCTGCCGCGCGGATCTAGTTCGGAGCGAGCTCCAGCGTGCGCAGACCACGCACGTCGATCCAGATGCGTTCACCGTCGGTGACGACCTTCATCACGACGGCGTCACAGTGTGGGCAACGCAGAACCGTTCCGGCCGCCATGTAGACGTGAACGGCGCCGACCGCCTCGACCGCACCGCATCCGTCGCAGGTTCCGACGGCTGTGGTCACCTCGCCGGCGAACACCTCGCCGAGAAGCCCGGCCACCGCATTCCCGTCGAGCCTCAGTGCCTCCATCTCATCCTCCTGTCGGGCCGAAGCGTTCGGTCTTGATCCGGGACGACTCATGTCCGAGCCCCACGAGCGACTCGGCGACTGCTTCGACGAACGGGGTCGGGCCGCACACGAACGTCAGTGCAAGATCGTCGGGAACGACCTCCGCGAGCAGTTCCCGGTCGACCCTGCGGCTATAGCCGGTCCAGTCCGGCGGTTGCTCGCGCGTGAGCGTGAACACGATCTCCAGGCCGTCTCCTCGTTTCCCGTACCGCTCGAGCTCGTCGCGGAAGATGATGTCCTCCAACGTCCTCGCCGAGTAGAGCAGCCGTGTCGGCACCGCGTCGTCGTTCGTCGCCCGCTGCCGCACCATGGCCATGAGCGGGACGATGCCGGATCCACCGCCGACGAGGAGGACGGGGCCGCCCGGATCGGGGTCCCAGACGAAGTAGCCGCCGACCGGCCCGCGCAGCTCGAAGCGATCTCCCGCGTGTGCCTCCTCTGTCAGATACGGCGAGACCTCGCCATCGTCGATGCGCTCGACGGTCAACTCGACGCGAGGGCCGCCGGCGGGAGACGCGATCGAGTAGCTGCGCTGCGCCTGATAGCCGTCGTCGGCCGTCAGACGGACGTCGACATGCTGGCCGGCCCGATGACCAGGCCAGTCCTGAACGTCGAGGGCGAGCGTCTTGACCCGATTCGTTTCGGCCCACACGTCCGCAACCTCGGCGACGTGCCAGTTCAGTCGCCCCAGTACCGCTGTTCCCGCCAAGGGTCTCCGTAGATGTGGTAGCCGTTGGACTCCCAGAAGCCGGGCTCGTCGGTCTCGGTGAGGCGGAGCCCTCGCACCCATTTGGCGCTCTTCCAGAAGTACAGATGCGGCACGAGCAGCCGTGCCGGGCCGCCGTGCTCCGGCTCGAGCGGCTCACCGTCGTACGCAAAGGCGACCCACGCCTTGCCGTCCGTGACATCGGCGAGCGGCAGGTTGGTCGTGTAGCCGCCGTCGCAGAAGGCGGTCAGGTACTCCGCTGAGGTCTCCACCCCTTCGAGCAGCGCATCCACCGGGACGCCTTCCCAGATCGTGTCGAGCTTCGTCCACTTCGTCACGCAGCTGATGTCGACCGTGATCGACTCGCTCGGCAAGGCGCGAAACTCGTCCCAGCTCCAGCGGAGCGGTTCGTCGACCTCGCCGCCGATCGCGAAGTCCCACTGGTCGAGGGGCGTGTGCGGTGTCGGGCCGGCCGACAGCACCGGGAAGTCGTCGGTGACGTACTGGCCCGGCGGCACGCGATCGCGCGGCGCGTCGTCACGCCTGCGACCCTTGAACCCGCGCGAGATGATCGGCATGGCTTCTCCCTTCAGTTTCGGGACAGCAGCACACGTGCAGGAGCGCCGACAAGCTCCATCATGCTCTTGTAACAGACCAGCAAGCCCCACGACTGTTACGCCAGTGAACAGAGGAGGTCCGAGGAACGTGGAGCACTACGACCTGATCGTCCTGGGCTCCGGGTCAGCGGCACGAGACGGCGCCGGAAAGGCAGCGCGAGAACACGGCGCCCGCGTGGCGTTGATCGAGCACCTGCGCTGGGGCGGATCCTGCCCCAACGTGGCCTGCCGCCCCACGAAGGCTTATGTCGTCGCGGCGGAGCTGGTGCACGACGTGCGGCATCACGCGGCGGAGCGTGGCATCGATCTTCCCGAGCCGGTAGTCCGGCTCGCGCAAACGCGGAGGTGGAAGGACTCGATCCGCCGCGACCAGCAGAGCTGGGTCCAGACGCTGAATGAGGCCGGTTATGGAGTGGTAGCCGGAACTGCATCGTTTGTCGATCCACGAACGGTCCGGGTCGGTGACCAACAGTTGAGCGGCGACCGGATCCTCGTTGCGACGGGCAGCCGCACCGCGGTCCCGACGATTCCGGGCATCGAGGAGATCGAGTGGATCGACCATGTGACCGCCCTCGAGCTCGAAACGGTGCCTGAATCTCTGCTCGTCGTCGGCGCGGGCCCAGTCGGCCTCGAATTCGCCCAGATCTTCGCGCGGTTCGGTTCGCGCGTGACGATCGTGAACAGCGGGCCGCAGATCGCGGCACGAGCGGACACGGAGGCAGCAGGCGAGCTGCAAGCCGCGTTGGAGGAAGAAGGAATCGAAGTCGTGCTCAACAGCGGCATCGACTCGTTCGCGCGCGACGGCAACGGCATCGCGGCGTCAATCGGTGGGCGGACAATCGACGTGTCGCACGTCTTGCTCGCATCGGGCCGCCTCCCGAACGTCGAGGAGCTCGAGCCTGACCGCATCGGCCTGAAGGTCGGTCGCGGCGGTATCGCAGTCGACGATCGTCAGCGCACGAACGTGGACGGCGTCTGGGCCGCAGGCGACGTCGTAGCCGGCCCGATGCTCACCCCGATCGCGCAGTACCAGGCCCGCATCGCAGTCGAGGACATGTTCGCCAACGGCCCCAGCTCCCGGCGTGCCGACTACTCGGTGCTGCCGACCGCGATCTTCACGGATCCCGAGCTGGGCGGCGTCGGAATGACCGAGACGGAAGCTGCGGAGCAGGGCCACGAGATCGGAGTCGTCAAGCATCCGCTGCGGTTCGTCACGCGTGCGCAATACACGGGCGCGAAGCACGGTCTCTACAAGATCGTCTTCGATCGCAGGACGCGCCGGGTGCTCGGTGTGCACGTGGTCTCGCGCGCGGCAAGCGACATCGTCGGCAGCCTCACTCCGGCCCTGAAGCTCGGCGTCACCGTGGACGACCTGGCCTTCATGCACCACGTCTACCCGAGCTACAGCGAGGGATTGAAGGCTGCTGCTGAAAAGGCGCTAGTCCCGAACGCGTGAGAATAGAGCGAGAGGCCCTGGCAGGCGTGCGGGCCTCTCGCTCGTCGCTTCCGCGCGCCGTGCTGGCCTACGGCTCCGGCGGAAGCTGGCCCCCAGGGGTACGGGGCCAATCAGGGCGGATGGCTGTGAGAGTCACGGTTGCCGCCCGAGTTTCACGTTGAGATGGATCCGGCCGGTGCCGCGGACGACCTCGAGGTCGATCGTGTCGCCCGGCTTCTTCGAAGCGATCAGGTCGACGAGACGCTCGATGGACGACACCTGCCCTCCGTCCACCTTCACGATCACGTCGCCGCCGGCCGGCCAGCTCTCCCCCTCGACAGTCACCTGGCTCGTCGCGGGCTTCAGGCCGGCCTTCGCTGCTCCCGACCCGGGCCGGACCGACGCGACGAGCACGCCGCTCGTGACCGGTAGATGGAAGAGCCGGCCGATGTTCGGTTGCAGCGTCTTGCCCTCGATGCCGAGGAACGGATGCTCGACCTTGCCGTGCTTGATCAGCTCGGCGACCACGTCCTTGACGGTGTTGATCGGGATCGCAAAGCCGATGCCGACGTTGCCCTGGCTCTGGCCCCCGGTCTCGATCTGTGCGTTGACGCCGATCACTTGACCCTGAGCGTTCAGCAGCGGGCCGCCGGAGTTGCCGTGATTGAGCGCAGCATCCGTCTGGATGACATGTGAGATCGAGAGCTGGTTGGGCGCTTCGATACGACGCTGCACGGCACTGACGATCCCGGAGGTGACGGAACGATCGAGACCGAACGGGTTGCCGATCGCAATCACCTGGTCGCCAACCCGCACCGATTCGGAATTGCCGAGCGGCAGCGATTTGAGTGCACGCGACTTGACCTCGACACGCAACACCGCGACATCGGTCGAGGGGTCGACTCCGACCAGCTTCGCCTTGAAGCGCTCGTTGTTGGAAAAGCTCACCTGAATCGTGTTCGCACCGCGGACGACGTGGTAGTTCGTGACGATGTGGCCGGCCTTGTCGATGACGAAGCCCGAGCCGAGCGCGCGCTGAGTCTCAGTCGTCCCGAACGGGTTCCCGAAGAAGTCGGAGGGTTGCTGGATGCGCGACGTCGTTTCGATGTGCACCACTGCCGGCGCTGACGCGCGGTAGATCTCGTTGATCGACAGCCCTTTCCCCTGTTGGAGGACCACCGGGGCTGACGAGCTGGGCACCGCCTCCTGGCGGATCACCGTCGTGTGTTCACCGAGCTTCCCCAGCGCGGCCGCACCGCCGAGCGCAACACCGCCGCCCAGGAGAGCAGCGATGAAGAGCCCGGCGGCACGGCTCCGGAGGTGGAGGGTGCGATGCACCTTTCGTTTCTACCGGGGGCGCGCTTAAGGCCAGGTTGCGCACCGTTAAGGCCGGATTAAGCCTCGTGAAGCTCGCAAGCAGCGGGCTTTGGGTGGTTCGAGCCGCCTTTACACGGCTCTAAAGAAACGTTTCCTAGGGTAGGGGTTTCGAGATCGTCCAGACAACGACAAGGGGGAAACACATGCGACTGGTCAAGAGATTCAGGCCGTCACCCGCAATGGTGATCGGCTGCCTGGCGCTGCTGCTGACGCTCGGCGGAACCGGGTACGCGGCGAGTCAGGCGCTGCCGCGCAACAGCGTCACGAGCGTTCAGGTCAAGGATCGTTCACTGCTCGCGCGGGACTTCAAGGCGGGCCAGATCCCACGCGGTCCGGCCGGCCCCGCCGGCCCCGCCGGCCCCGCCGGTCCTGCCGGCCCAGCCGGCCCAGCCGGCACGGGCGGCTCGGCGACGATCAAGTGGGTTCTCGTGCGCCCCGACGGCGGCATCGCCGCGCAGTCGGGCGGCATCACGCTCGCGTCGCCACACGACGGGGACGTACATCCTCAACTTCGCCAGCACGGTGACGGGCAAGCCGATCATCGCTTCGGGCGCCTTCGCCGGTGACGGTGGAGCGACCGACCGTGGCGAGACGGCGGCCGGCCCGTGCGGAGCGGGGGCCGAGGGCGTCACCTGCCCGACCACGAACACGAACCAGGCCGTGTTCGTCCAGACGCACAACCAGGCCGGTGCGCTCGACGACCACTCGTTCTACGTCGCAGTCTTCGGCTAGGAACAGACGTTGCGGGCCGCGGCTCACAAGCCGCGGCCCGCCCCCTTGGTCACAATGGAGGCGTGCGCGTCTCGGCCAAGGTGGACTACGCGTTGCGGGCGGTGATCGAGCTCGCCGCGAGCGGTGACGGGCCCGTGAAGGGCGAGCGGATCGCCCAGGCGCAGGAGATCCCGCTCAAGTTCCTCGAGAACATCCTCGGCGACCTCCGCCACGCCGGCGTCGTGCGAAGCCAGCGCGGCGTCGACGGCGGCTACTGGCTCGGGCGTCCGGCGGAGGAGATCACCGTCGCCGAGGTTGTTCGAGCGGTCGAGGGACCGATCGCCAACGTGCGCGGCGTCGGTCCGGAGCAGGTCGAGTACGCGGGCTCTGCGGAGCGTCTACGCGACGTGTGGATCGCCGTCCGCGCGAACCTGCGGGCCGTGTTGGAGCAAGTGACGATCGCGGACCTTGCCAGTGGCGATCTGCCGCTTTCGGTCGAAGAGCTGACGTCGAACCCCGACGCCTGGCAACCGCACTAATCGCTGAAGACCGTCTGCCGCGTCGGACGGACGTAGACGATCTGCCCGTGCTGAAGCTCTAGCCCCTCCACCTGCTCTCGCGTCAGTTGCGCCGAGAGCGTTTCGCCGTCGTCGCGTACCAGCTCGACGCGGACCTCGAAGCCGAGGTGAACGAGACGCTGGACCATCGCTTCCTGCGTCGAGCCGTTGGGCTCGAGCAGAAGCTCGACATCGTGTGGGCGGATGAAGGTGTCGCCGAGCCTGTTGACCGGTCCGACGAAGGACATCACGAACTCGTTCGCGGGATGGTCGTAGAGCTCGCGCGGCGGCGCCGTCTGCTCGATCCGGCCGGCGTTCATCACGACGACGCGATCTGCGACGTCCATCGCCTCCTCCTGGTCGTGCGTGACGATCACCGTCGTCGTATGCGTTTCGTCGTGGAGGCGCCGCAGCCAGATCCGGAGCTCCTTGCGTACGCGCGCATCGAGCGCCCCGAACGGCTCGTCGAGCAGCAGGACCTTGGGGTCGACCGCGAGTGCTCGGGCCAGGCCCATGCGCTGTCGCTGGCCGCCGGACAGTTGCGCGGGATAGCGCTTTGCAAGGCCCGTGAGCTGGACGAGCTCGAGCAGTTCTGCGACGCGCTGCTTGATCTCGCTGCGCGGCCGACGACGGATCGTGAGCCCGAACGCGACGTTGTCCCACACGGTCATGTGCTTGAAGGCGGCGTAATGCTGGAACACGAAACCGACGCCTCGCGACTGGGTGGGCCTGCTGGTCACGTCCTCGCCGTCGAGAAGGACCTGGCCCGCATCCGGCTGCTCGAGCCCCGCGATCACGCGGAGCAGCGTGGACTTCCCGCTTCCGCTCGGGCCGAGGAGTGCCGTGAGGGAGCCGGTCGGCACGTCGACGGAGACGCCGTCGAGAGCCGTGAAGGCGCCGAAGTGCTTCACGATTTGACGCGCCTCGATCATTGCGTCCCCTCTTTGGGCTTCAGTCGGGTCATCAGGAGCAGGGTCGCCATGGCGAGAAGCGCGAGGACCACCGCGGTGGCATAGGCACCGGTGGTGTCGAACGACTGGTACTGATCCTGAACGTAAAGCGTGAGCGACTCCGTCTCGCCGGCCAGCCTGCCGGAGACCACGCTCACTGCGCCGAACTCGCCGAGGCAGCGGGCCGTGGTCAGCACCACTCCGTAGGCGGTCGCATAGCGGATTGCGGGCCAGGTGACTCGGACGAAGGTCTGGAGGGCCGATGCGCCGAGCGTCGCCGCCGCCTGTTCCTGCTCCGTCCCGATCTCGCGCAACACCGGCACGACCTCGCGCACGACGAACGGCAACGAGACGAAGATCGTCGCCAGCACCATCCCGGGCAACGCGAAGACGATCCCATGTCCTTCGAGCCAGCCGCCTCGGCCGTAGAGCAACAGGAGCGCCAGCCCGACGACGACGGGAGAAAGCGCGAGCGGGAGGTCGACGAGGGCGTTGACGATGCCCGCACCCGGGAAGCGATGACGGACGATCGCGAGTGCACACGACACGCCGAAGATGGTGTTCGCCGGAACCGCGATCGCGGTGAGGATGAGCGTGACCTTCAGCGCGTGCAGCGCGTCCGGAGTCGTGACCGCGTCCCACGCCGGGCCGATGCCGTGCTCGAAGGCCTTCCAGAAGACGTAGCCGACCGGCGCGACGAGCAGGACCGCCAGATAGCCGAGCGAGAAGACTCGGATCGCGTACTTACCGATCATGCTTCGTCACCCAACGACGGAGACCGCCGATTCCGAGCAGCACACCGAACGAGATCAGGAGGATGACGACGGAAGCCGCCGCGGCACCGCCCGGGTCCCCGCTCTCCAGCCGGCCGAAGACGTAGACGGACACCACTTCCGTCTTGAACGGGAGATTCCCCGAGATCAGCACCACCGCGCCGAACTCCCCGACCGCGCGCGCGAACGCGAGCGCTACACCCGACAGAATCGCGGGCAGGATGCTCGGCAGGATGATGCGCAGGAAGGTCGTGAAACGGCCCGCGCCGAGTGAAGCGGCCGCGTCTTCCATCTCGCGGTCCAGCTCGAAGAGGGTCGGCTGCACCGTTCGCACGACGAACGGGAGCGTCACGAAGAGCAGCGCGAGCAGGAGCCCCCAGCGCGTGAACGCGGCGTTGATTCCGACGGGCGACTTCGGGCCGTAGAGCGCAAGCAACGTCAGGCCCGCGACGATCGTGGGCAGCGCGAACGGCAGGTCGACCAGCGCGTTGACGAGGCCCTGCCCGACGAAGCGATCGCGGACGAGCGACCAGGCAATCGCCGTGCCCGCGACGGCATTGACGAGCGCAACAACGAGAGAGAGCCCGAGGGTGAGCCTGAGGGCGGAGATCCCCTGTGACGTCGAGACTGCGTCCCAGCCGTGCGCGCGCCAGCTCAACGCGGCCAGCGGGAGCAGCACGATCAGACTCAGGTAGAGCGTGCTCAACCCGATGGAAAGTCCCGGCGCAACGTCGCGCCGGGACCTGGGTGCTGCGGAAAGAGTGCCGGCGTCAGCCGCCATTCGACCCCTGGAAGCGAGTCATGATTCCCGTTCGCGGATCGAAGAACTTCTTCTCCACCTGGGGCCAGCCGCCGACGTACTTGATCGTGAACAGCTGCGGCCGGGTCGGAAAGTTGAACCCCCGGGCGGCAGCGGAAACGACAGGCCGGTAGCCGTTCTGCGCGAAGATCTTCTGCGCGGGCGTCGTGCGCAGGAACTTCACGAACGCCTTCGCCTCGGCCTGGTGCTTCGAGGTCGACGGGACCGCGATCGGGTTCTCGATCAGGATCGTCGCCTTCGGGATCACGAACTGGACCGGCTGCCCTTTCTGCTGGGCGAACAGCGCCTCGTTCTCGTACGCGAGGAAGACGTCACCGCGGCCGGCGAGGAAGGTCTGCAGTCCTTCACGGGCGCTGGTGGGTTGCGCGACGACGTGCTTCCAGAGCTTGCCCAGGTAGTCGACCGCCTGCTTCGGCGTCTTACCGGATCGAAGCGCGCCGCCGTACGCGGCCATCACGTTCCAGCGGGCGCCGCCCGAGGTGAACGGGTTCGGCGTGACCACCTGAACACCCGGCTTGAGGAGATCGTTCCACGTCTTCAACTTCTTCGGGTTGCCGTCACGGACGACGAACACGACGACCGAGCGGGTGACCATGCCCTTGTACTTGTCCTTGTTCCAATTCTTCGGGACGATCTTCTTCTGGACGAGCGACGTGATGTCCGGTTCGAGCGAGAACGCAACGATGTCGGCGTCGAGCCCCGCCGCAACGGCACGGCTCTGCTCGCCGGAAGCAGCGTAGGACTGGGAGAACGTGACGCTCTTTCCCGCCTGCGTCTTCTGGAAGGCCGTGATCAGCTGGCCGTACGCTTCTTTCGGCGTCGAGTAGGCCACCAGGGCGAGCTTCGTGTCCTTCGACGCACCGGCCGCCATCGCGGGCAGAAGGAGCGCTATGAGCAAAGCCAGACTAATTCGTCGCATCTCATCTCCTTATTAGTCCACTGAATCGGTGGACTTTAGGGACAAGGTCGGACCACGTCAAATGGGAACCGCAGGCCGTTCCATACAATCGGTGGGGTGAGCCCCTCGACCCTCAGCGCCGGCGGCCGGAACTACGAGATCTTCCGGCTGGAGGGCGCCGAGCGTCTCCCCTACACCCTGCGGATCCTGCTCGAGAACGCCCTGCGGCACGGCGAAGAGGAGGACGCCGAGGCGCTGCGGCGCTGGCAGCCGGCGGCCGCGCCCTCGGACGAGATCTCGTTTCGGCCGGCCCGTGTCCTGCTCCAGGACTTCACCGGCGTTCCTGCCGTCGTCGATCTCGCGGGGATGCGGAATGCGATGGCCGACCTCGGGGGCGACCCGTCCCGGATCAACCCGCAACTGCCGGCCGAGCTCGTGATCGACCACTCGGTGCAGGTCGACGAGTATGGATCGGCGCGTGCGATGTTCCGCAACGCCGAGCTGGAGTTCGAACGGAACCGCGAGCGCTACGCCTTCCTACGCTGGGGACAGACGGCCTTCGACAACTTCAAGGTCGTGCCGCCCAACACTGGCATCGTCCATCAGGTCAATCTCGAGTTCCTGGCGCGCGTGATCGAGGCGCGCGACGGCCAGGCCTTCCCGGACACGCTCGTCGGCACGGATTCGCACACGACGATGATCAACGGGCTCGGCGTGCTCGGCTGGGGCGTCGGCGGAATCGAGGCGGAGGCCGCGATGCTCGGCGAAGCGGTGTCGATGCTGATTCCGGAGGTCGTCGGCTTCAAGCTCATCGGCTCGATGCCCGAGGGCGCGACCGCCACCGACCTCGTCCTGACCGTCACTCAGCTGCTACGAGCAGCAGGTGTGGTCGGGAAGTTCGTCGAGTACTTCGGGCACGGGCTCGTGGGACTCCCGCTCGCAGATCGGGCGACGATCGGGAACATGTCGCCCGAGTACGGCGCGACCTGCGGCTTCTTTCCCGTCGACGACGAGACGCTCAAGTACCTGCGACTGACGGGACGCGACGACGAACGGCTCGCACTCGTCGAGGCGTACTGCAAGGAGAACGCGCTCTGGCACGACCCCGATCACTCGCCCGAGTACTCGCAGGTTGTCGAGCTCGACCTCTCAACGGTGGAGCCGTCACTCGCAGGGCCACGCCGGCCGCAGGACCGCGTGCCGCTACGCAATGCGAAGCGGTTGTTCCTCGACTCGCTGGAAACCTTCGGCGTCGACTACGGCAACGGGCACGACGAGGCGGTGGCGGAGTCGTTCCCCGCCAGCGACCCTCCGAGCACGATCGATCCGGGTCACGGAGAGCTCGTCCCCGGCGTGCAGGTTGACGGCGGGGGCGTGGCGGTCGCTCCGCGACCGGTGTCCACCGCGGTGGAGGTGGAGGGCGAGGAGTTCGCACTCGAGCACGGGTCGGTCGTGATCGCAGCGATCACCTCTTGCACCAACACCTCGAATCCGCAGGTGATGATCGGCGCCGGCTTGCTGGCGCGGAACGCGGTCGAGCGCGGCATGCAGCGCAAGCCGTGGGTGAAGTCCAGCCTCGCGCCGGGCTCGAAGGTCGTGACGGAGTACTACGACCAGGCAGGGCTGACCAAGTATCTCGACGAGCTCGGGTTCCAGACCGTCGGCTACGGCTGCACGACGTGCATCGGGAACTCCGGCCCGCTGCCGGAGTCGATCTCGGCGGCGATCGCACTCGGCGACCTCGTCGTTTGCTCGGTGCTGTCGGGGAATCGCAACTTCGAGGCTCGGATCCATCCGGAGGTCAAGGCCAACTACCTCGCCTCGCCGCCGCTCGTCGTTGCGTACGCGCTCGCCGGCCGCATGGACATCGATCTTCTCAACGAGCCGCTCGGTGAGGATCAGGACGGCAACGACGTCTATCTCCGCGATCTCTGGCCCAGCGCAGAAGAGATCCAGGAGACGATCACTCGCGCGGTTCGCGGGGAGATGTTCTCGCGCACGTACGCGGATGTGTTCACCGGCGACCCTGCGTGGCGCGAGCTGCCCGTGCCGGAAGGCGACCTGTTCGCCTGGGAGCCCGACTCGACCTACGTGCGCCGGCCCCCGTACTTCGAGGGGATGTCACGCGAGCCCGGCACAGTCGAAGACGTCACGGGCGCGCGCTGCCTCGTCATGGTCGGCGACTCGGTGACGACCGACCACATCTCGCCCGCCGGCGCGATCAAGCCGGACGCTCCGGCCGGCAAGTACCTGGTCGAGCACGGCGTCGAGCGCAAGGACTTCAATTCCTACGGCTCGCGACGCGGCAACCACGAGGTGATGGTGCGTGGCACGTTCGCGAACGTGCGGTTGCGGAATCTGCTCGTGCCCGGGTCGGAGGGAACATGGACCGTGCACGTGCCGAGCGGCGAGGAGATGACGATCTACGACGCGTCGACGCGATACCTCGCAGAAGGGACGCCACTCGTGGTGCTCGCCGGCAAGGAGTACGGCTCCGGCTCGTCGCGCGACTGGGCCGCCAAGGGCCCCAACCTCCTCGGCGTGCGGGCCGTGATCGCCGAGTCGTACGAGCGGATCCATCGCTCGAACCTGTTGATGATGGGGATCCTGCCGTTGCAGTTCCTCGAGGGCGAGACGCCCGCGACGCTCGGCTTGACCGGACGCGAGGAGTTTTCGGTCGAAGGCGTCGACAACGGCAACGCCGACGAGGTCACCGTCCGCGCCGACGACAAGGAGTTCCGAGCACGAGTGCGTCTCGACACACCCCGCGAGCGCGAGTACCTCCGCCATGGCGGGATCCTCCAGTACGTCTTGCGGCGACTGCTGTCGAGCTAGGCGGCGCGGCCTTTTGAGGCGTCGATGAGGCCGCGGAAGCTCGCTGCGACGCGCGCGACGGCTTGCTCGTAGCGCTTCTTCGAAAGGTTCAACCCGTAGCCGTTCTTGCGATGGGACTCGACGACACGGTCGATGAACTCCCTCGCCTGCAGGTCCGCATCCGGCGTCTTCGCCACGGACCTCAGTTTAGGTCACTCCAGAGGCGGTCGACGATCAGCTCTGCGAACCACGTGTACCAGTAGTTCTGCGTCAGCTTGCGTTCCGCGAGATACGTCCGCAGGCGGTCCGAGACCTCGAGGGCCGGCGTCAGCGTCGGAACGACGTCGTCGGGCCTCACGGCGTTGCCCGAGCCGCGGACGAACTTACTCGTGTACGCGTGGGCGTCCTTCGCCATCGCCGTCCAGAGCTTCCGGTCCGCCTCGAAGAGATCGGTGAGCCCGGCGTCACCGAGCCGCTTCAGCTTGTTCAGGCTCAGCGCCACAGGACGACGCGCGTCGTGATGACAGCCGACCAGGCCGTGGCCGCCAGCTCGAATGCGAACAGCACTACGGCCAGGTCGCGCAAGGCGCGGTGGGGCGACAGCAACCAGGAAAAGGCAACGGCGACGTCCGCGAGGCCGAGCAGGAAGGCGCCGAGGATCCAGCCGCCTGCGCGCCGAAACCCGGCCGTTGCCGCCGCCGGCGTGTCGCCGGCGAAGGACTGGAACGCCGACATCGATACGCCCAGAAACACCAGCAGCAATCCGGCCAACCCGGCCGCGGCGCCGAAAATCGCAGGGACGACGTCCACTTCCTCAAAGTAGCCAAGGCCTCGGAAGGCGGTTACAGTCGCAACATGCGACTGGGTAAAGACGGCAAGGTCGAGCTGATCAAGGGGGTGCCCCTCTTCTCGAAGCTCAAGAAGAAGGAGCTCGAGGAGGTCGCACACATCGCCGACGAGCTCGACCTTCCCAAGGGAAAGGTCATGGCCGAGGAGGGCGACCGCGGCCGCGAATTCTTCGTCCTGCTCGAGGGCGAGGCCGACGTGACGAAGGGCGACACGAGCATCAACACGATGCGCGAAGGCGACTTCTTCGGCGAGATCGCGCTCGTGACAGAGATGCCACGCACTGCGAGCGTCACGGCGACCACCGACTGTCCGCGTGCTCGTGATCACGGAACGGGACTTCCGCGCGCTCCTCAAGCATTCGCCCGAGGTCGGCCGCGGCGTCGCCGAGGCCCTGGCCGAACGCATCGCGCCAGAGCTTCCGGTCTAGTCGGCCGGAAGCAGGCGGGCCTGCGTGGCCTTGAAGCTCGCGACGACGGCGTCGCCGGGACGGAGCTCGAGCCGTTCCGCGGAAGCCGCTGTGATCTCGGCCGTGAGGAAAGGAAGCCGCACGCGAACTCGATTTCCTACCTGAACGAGAGAGACGATCTCGCCGCCGAGGTGGTTCAAGGCCGAATCGTCGGCGGCAACGCGGCTCAGCGACACGTCCCACGGATAGACGACGAGCGCCGCTCGTCCCCGGGCCTCGTCTGTCGAGTAGACGACTCGCTCGGCGTCGAGGCGAAACCGCGTCAGGCCGTCGGGCCCGCTCTCGGCGGTTCCCTCGAGGACGTTGGCGCCGGCGAACTCGGCCACGAACGGATCCGCGGGCGAGCCCAAGAGCTCTTGAGGTGACCCGAGCTGCCGCAGGCGGCCGTCGACGAGCACTCCAACACGGTCGGCAAGCGCCGCTGCGTCCTCGAAGTCGTGCGTGACGAGGATGGCCGGCAGCGCGAGCTCGCGCAGCAGATCGTGGAGCTCCGCCCGCACCTTCCCGCGCGTGTGTGGATCGAGCGCGGCCATCGGCTCGTCCAGGAGGAGCACTCTCGGTTCCCGCGCGAGCGCGCGCGCGAGCGCCACGCGCTGGCGCTCACCCCCCGACAACTCGGACGGCTTGGCCCGTGCGAGATGCTCGATCTTCAGCCGCCAGAGCAACCGGTCGACACGTCCGCCGCCGAAGGCCACGTTCTGCTCGACGTTCAGATGCGGAAAGAGGGCGTACTCCTGGAACACGAACCCGACGGAGCGTTCCTCGGGACGGCGGTCGACATGACGTTCGGCATCGAACCAGACGTCGTCTCCGCAGGCGACCATGCCTCGCGCCGGCCGCGCGAGCCCCGCAATCGAACGCAGCACGGACGTCTTGCCCGCCCCTGACGGACCGACGAGCGCGACCGTCTCGCGGCCGACGTCGAGCGCTAGCTCGAGGTCGAAGTTGCGAAGCGGGAGCGAAAGATCGAGGCGAAGCGAAGCCATCCGTAGAGCCTGAGTGTGAGAAGGAGTAGCGCACCGACGATGACGAAGAGCGCGCTGATCGCCAGCGCGGTGTCGAAGTCCTGGTCGAACTGCGCGTAGATCGCCAGGGGGAGCGTTTGAGTGACACCTTGAAGACTGCCGGCGAAAATGAGCGTCGCGCCGAATTCGCCGAGCCCGCGCGCCAGTGCGAGAGCGGAGGCAGCGCCGAGGCCGCCGGCGGCGAGCGGCAGCGCGATACGCGCGAAAACGCGGCCCGGTGAAGCGCCAAGCGTTCGCGCCGCGTCAACGAGAGTCCCGTCGATCGCCTCGAACGCGGCGATCGCCCCGCGAAAGTAGAACGGGCTCTCCACGAAGATGACCGCGAGCACGACCGCCGTCTGGGTGAACGGGATCTGAATGCCCAACGCGTCGAGCTCGTCGCCGAGGAGACCGGCGCGACCGAACGCCGCGAGGAGCGCGATGCCTGCCACCGCAGGCGGCAGCACGAGCGGCAACTCGATCAGCGTGAGCACTGCGCCCCGGCCGGGGAAGCGGCGACGTGCGAGAAAGTACGCAGCCGGTGTTCCGATGAGCAGGACGGCAGCGTGGGCGATCGCACTCGTCTTGATGCTGACGACGAGGGCATCACGAGTGACGTCGTTGCCCAGGGCGGCGAGGAGATCACCGGGCGGAACACGCAGAAAGATCGCCGCAACCGGCAAGAGCAGGAAGGCGAGTGCAATCGCAGTCGCGGCCGCGAACAGGGCCGCGAAGAGCGCCCTCATTTCTTCTTCTTTGGCAGGCCGAACCCGGCTTGTGCGAGCAGCAGTCGCCCCCTCTTGGAGACAACCTGTTTCGACGAAGGCCCGGCCGGCAGCGAGGTGCGAGCTCGTCTTCACCACTGCGAGCTCGTAGCGGATGGCGGGCTGCGCCCAGTCGGGCAAGGCGATCGCCTTCGTGCGCGAGGCCACCGGCTTCGCGTCGGTGCGGTAGACCAGCCCGGCATCCGCTTCGCCGAGGGCGACCTTCGTGACGATGCTCTTCACGTCGGTCTCCTGGCTGACGACGTTCTTCATCACGTCCGCTGGTGATGCCGAGCGTGTCGAGAATCTGGCGGGTGTAGGTCCCGATCGGGACGGTTCGGTCTCCGATCACGAGCTTGAGCCCCTCGCGCCGCAGGTCGTAGACCGTGTTGATGCTCGCGGGGTTCGACTTCGGGACGAGGATGATCAGCTTGTTCGTCGCGAACACGACCGGCTTGAGCACGTAGCCGTCGCGATAGAGAAGCTGTGTGTACTTCGGGCTCGCAGCCGCGTAGACATCGACCGGTGCGCCCTGCCGGATCTGGAGGGCGAGCTGGTCGGAGCCCGCGAAGCTGTAGCGCGGGGCCGCGGCAATGCGCGGGAACACCTCGGTCAACGAGGCGGCGGCAAACACGGTGATCGGCGTCCCTCCGGAAACCGATGCAGGCAGCGCGAGCGCTGCAACCGCTATCGCCAGTAGGCGCTTCACCGCTCGACCATCACCGAAGTCGCCTTGACGACCGCGGCCGCGGACATCCCGGGCTCGAGACCGAGACTCTCCGCCGACTCGCGCGTGATCATTGCGACGAGCCGAGCTCCCTTCGTCACGTCGAGCTCGACCTCGGCGAGCAGGCCCTCGATCTTCACCTCCCGGACGACGCCCTCGAGGCGGTTGCGGGCGCTGAGCGTCTTGCGATCGTCCCCGCGCAGGCGCTCGATCTCCCGGGACGGAACGACGCGCCGGTTGGCAGAGTCACGCTGGACGCGGATCCGTCCCTGCCGGTCCCAGCGACGAAGCGTGTCGAGGCTGATCCCGAGCGCGCGCGCCGCCTCGCCGGCCGTGTAGGTGCGTGCCACGGTGCGGCACGCTACTGCATATGCATTACCTATGCAAGCAGGCCTAGGGCGCAGCGCCGCTGGCGGAATACCCGAGCCTGTCCAGCTCTTTGATGGCCGCTCTGCCTTCCTTGATCGCGTCCGTCTTGCCAAGCTCGCCGAGCGCCTGACGCGCCTTCACGATGCTCACCCGTCGCGCTTCCTTCACCGCTTCGAGCGCGTCGGCAAGATCGCCGAACGCCTGGGCGAGACGCTTGTTGGCGGCGCGGGCATTTGCCGGCGGCTGGAGGCCGTTCAGGTTCTTCTCGCCGTCGCGAAGCGCTTTCTGGAGATCCGTGACCGCGCTGTTGAACTCCGCGATCGTGATCACCTTGCCGAGCTGCTGCCCGGCGATCGTGACCGCCTGGCCGGACTTCGCGAGCTGCGCCTGGTACTGCGCCTTGGTGACGGTCTTCGGACTGCTGCCGCAACCCGCGAGCACGACCAGAAACGCCACGAGGGACAGAGCGAGGATGCGTGCCGGGTTCATCGGCCCGCTACCCTAGCGACGCCGGGGTGCGCTGCGACGGCGGCGCTGAGATCACACCCGTGGAACCTGATCTGGTTAGAACCAGCGAAGGGAGCGATCGCATGCAGAGCACGCCACAGTGGGGAATCGAGCCGGTGCCGGAGCGCCTGCGCGTCCTCGGTCTCATGGACACGACGCTGCTCTGGACGAACCTCGGCATCTCGCTGCTGGTGCTCGTCCTGCCGGCCTATTTCGATCTGCCGCTACGCGACGCGCTCGCGGCGACGCTCGTCGGCGCGGTGATCGGGAACCTGATGCTCGCGGTCGCGGCACTCATCGGTGCCGACGCACGCGTTCCCACGATGGTGTTGCAGCGCGCGCCGCTCGGGCGCCGCGGCTCGTATCTTCCGACCGCTCTCAACGTGCTCCAGTGCCTCGGCTGGGCCATCTTCGAGCTGATCGTGATCGCGACCGCAGCCGGGTTGCTGTGCGACAAGCTCTTCGGCTTCAAGGGCGTCTGGATCTGGAAGCTGGTCTTCGGCGCGGTGGCCGCCGTGCTTGCGCTCATCGGACCCGTTGGATTCGTCCGCCGCTTCGTGCGCAAGTTCGCCATCTGGGCCGTGCTCGCCTCCGTGATCTATCTCGCCTGGTGGATCGTCGACGGCGCGCACGTTCAGCGAATCTGGTCCGAGGGCGGCCACAAGGGATCGTTCTGGCTGGCGGTCGACACGGTCGTTGCGGTCACGGTCTCGTGGGCGCCGTTGGTTGCCGACTACACGCGTTTCTCGCGCGAATCGGCGTAGCGCATTCTTCGGCGTGGGCATCGGCTATCTCCTGCCGACGTTGTTCCAGTTCGGCTTCGGCTCCATCCTCGTACTGTCGCGCAACGTCGACCCCAATCGCCCGGAGCTGATCCTGATCGCGATCGCCGGCGGCGGGGTGGCTGCTGCGCTCGCTCTGCTCGCCTTGACGGTCGACGAAACGGACGAAGCGTTCGCCAACGTGTATTCGGCCGCTGTCTCGACGCAGAACCTCTTCCCGTGGATCTCACAGCGCGCGCTGATCGTCGGGGCTTCCGTGCTCGCGACCGGCGGCGCACTCGCAATCGACATGCGCAGCTACCAGCGCTTCCTGCTGCTGCTCGGCGCAGTATTCGTCCCCCTGCTCGGCGTGCTCGTTGCCGACTGGCTGCTCGCCGGCGCCCATTACACGCGTCGTCACGTCTTCGAGGGGCCTGCCTTCCGCCCGGCCAACATCGTCGCGTGGCTCGTGGGCTTCCTCGTGTACGAGTGGCTCTATCAGCCGACCGATCTCGGTTTCTGGAGCCGGTGGGTCAACCACCTGCCGGCGCCGTCGTACCAGTTCGGCGCCTCCGTGCCGAGTTTCACGGTCGCCTTTCTGCTGACGGCGGCGGCCGTGTGGCTAGGCTCGTCGCGTGCCGCCGCTCGCGCTCGTCGGGAACCTCTCCCGGGACGTCGTTGACGGCGGACCCTCGCGAATCGGCGGCGCGCCGTACTACGCAGCGCGCGCCTGGCGCGTGCTCGGCTCGCGCGGCACGATCTTCACGCGCAGCGGGCCTGAAGACCGAGTCGCCTACACACGTCATCTGACCGGCCTCGGGCTGCCGGTCGTCTCCCTCGAGGGGACGACCACCACGTCGTTCTCCTTCCACTACGAAGGCGACACGCGGATCATGACCGTCGTGCAAGCGGGCGACACGTGGACGCCGGAGGACTGCGGCATCGTGCCACCGGGAGGCTGGATCCATGTTGCGCCACTGCTGCGCTCGGACTTCCCTGCAGAAACGCTCGCCGCCCTTGCGCAGGGACGGCACCTCTCGCTCGACGGCCAGGGACTGGTGCGCGCCTCCGAGCCCGGGCCGTTGCGGCTCGATGCGGACTTCGATCCGGCGATGCTCGAGCATGTGCAGATTCTCAAGCTGGCCGAGGAAGAGGCGGAGGTCGTCGGTGCGATCGACAAGCTCGGCGTTCCCGAGGTGCTGGTCACGTTTGGTGAGCGTGGCTCGCGCGTGTACTACAAGGGCCGCTCGGAAGAGGTGGATGCGTGGCCGGTCGCGGTCGACCCGACCGGGTCCGGCGACGCCTTCTCAGCCGCGTACCTTGCAGGCAGATCTCAGGGGCTGGCCCCGGTGTCGGCGGCGCGACAGGCGACCGGCGTCGTCGGAGCGCTGCTGACCGGAAGGCTGACGTGACCGCAGCCGTCCGGACTGCGTCCGGAACGTATGTCGTAGACGTCGAAGCCGAGGAGGTGATCGGGACCGGCGACGACTTCGAGACGCCGCGCGTCGCGGTCGAGCTCCCGCGCGTCGTCGCAGCGGCCGCGACGGGCGCGACCATCGTCGTCGTCGTCGACCGGCGCCCGCCGCTCGCGATCTCGAACGACGCGGGACGCACGTGGCGTGAAGCAGGCGGCGGCCTGCCCGCCGGGTTCGCGGTGGCGATCGACGAGGACAACCCGGACGTGATGCTCTACGCGGGACGGAACCGGCTCTACCTGTCGGAGAACGGCGGCATCTTCTGGCGCGCCCTCGTGCCGGAGTTGCCGGAGATCGAAGCGGTGACGTTCCTCTAGGACAGCGAGCTTCGCTCGAAGTTCGACGCGGCGTTCGCAGCGCCCACGAGCCAGCCGGTCACGACCTCGTGCACTGTTGGTCGTGACACACGTTCGGCAGGCCTTGTGACAGACGGCAGGCCATCGACGGCGTTCGCGCCGCACTAACCGCGGCCGACTGCGGCGACGTCGGCGCCGCATCGCGAGACTCGTAGCGACACGAACGAGCACGGCTGTCCGACACTCGAAGCCGTTCGCGCGAAAGCACTTCGCGTCTAGAAGCGGAATTCGCCGCGCGCGACGACAACTGCGGAGCCGCCGACTTCGACGCGGTCGATCTTTTCCGGCGATCCGTCCACACGCACATAGAGCGTCGACGGCCTCCCGATCTCGGCCCCCTGCGACACCTCGACCTCCTGACCGAACTCGGTGCGGCCGTGACGTGCCAGATGGATGCCGAGCGGTCCACACGCCGAGCCGGTCGCCGGATCCTCGGCGACACCGCTCGCCGGTGCAAACATCCGCGTCTTCCAGCTCGTCCCCGAACCCGCGAAGCAGTTGACGCCTATGGGCGTGAGACGACCGAGCGCACCGAAATCGGGCTCGAGCGCAGCGACCTCCTCCTTGCTGGCGAGCTCGAGGAAGACATGGTGCGGCCCCAGGTCGTAGACCTCGACCGGCAACTGCGAGCGCACGCCGAGCAGCTCCTGAAGCTCCTCGGCCTGCGCGAACAGCTCCCAGTTCGGGATCGGCTGCTGCATCCGGCCGAAGATGATGCGCGCTCCTTCGCGCTCGAGTGTCACCGGGACGACGCCGGAGCCGGTCTCGAGGCGGATCTCGCCGAGCTGCAGGGGTGCTCCGAGGACGAACGCGGATCCGAGCACGGGATGTCCGGCAAAGGGCAGCTCCGTGGCGGGCGTGAAGATCCGGATCCGCGCGTGGCCACCGGCCTCGGGCGGCAGGACGAACACGGTCTCCGAGACGTTCATCTCACGCGCGAGCTTCTGCATGGTCTCGTCGTCGACACCGCGCCCGTCCGTGAAGACGGCGAGCTGATTACCGGCGAGCGGGACGTCCGTGAACACGTCCGCGACGACGTAGCGGAGGGTGGTCGGCACAGACCAATCCTCTACGATGATCGGGTGGCCCGGCGGCTTCTACTGCTCGTCGCCGCGGTTGCTGCGCTCTCGGGGTCGGCGCCGGCTATCGCGGTGGTCTCTGGTGAGCAAAGCCTGTTGGTGATCAGGGCGACGTGGGGCCCCAAGCCCTTCGCCACGGAGGACGTCAGAGCGGTCCTCGACAAGGTCGACGCGTTCTTCCGGGCGTCATCCTTCGGCCGCGTGTCGTTCACGAGCACCGTGACACCATGGGTTCGCGCGTACGACAGCGCTCCGGCGTGCAACCCGCTCAACATCGCGTACCCCGCCGACGACGCCGCGAAGGCGGCCGGCTATGACCCGTCGACCTACGACAGGATCGTCTATCTCTTTCCCAGGAACGAGTGCGCGTGGGCAGGATCTCGTTGGGGCAAGCGAGCGCTGCTGAACGGAACGCTGACGGTTGCGAACACTGCGCACGAGCTCGGCCATACGTTCGGCCTCCCTCACGCACAGGCGTGGTCGTGCGCTCCCCGGCCTTGCGGCGTCGTGAACTACGGCGACCCGTACGACACGATGGGCAGCGGCACCGGCGACTTCGACTCCTACGAGAAATGGTTGCTCGGATGGATCACGCGGGTGACACACGCATCGAGGCCGGCCGTCTACACGCTCGCCCCCATCGAGGCCCCGTCGGCCCAGCCCCAGGGCCTCGTCGTGACGACGACACGCAACCGCTACTGGTTCGAAGTCCGTCGCGACCCGGCCCGCGACGCGACCGGCGCTTTGCTGATGCAGGGCGGTCTCCTCGTACACGCGGGCCCGAGCCCGACCATCGCTCCAGGCCTGTCGTCGTACGGCGGCCTCTCGAACGCGCTGATCCTGGACCCTGTGGGTCGGGGCAGACCGTGGCTGCAAGCCGGGGATCGCTTCGGCGAGCCGGGAGCGTTCCGGATCGAGGTCTTGCAGAAAGTGGGCTCTTCGCACAGGTTGCGCTTCGCTTGGACGGATAAGACGCCGCCCAGAAGGCCTTCAATCGTGTTTCCCGGAGCACATGTGCGTCGCTGGGCAGATACACAGGTGACGTGGCGCGACTCGAACGAGCGCGGAAGCGGCATCGCCGAATACCGGATGTCGATCGACGGCGCGCCTGCAGTCTCGGTCACGCAGAGCATCTATCCGGAGCTGAACGCCGCCCGAGTCGCGGACCTTCCGCGCGGGGCCCACACGATCACCATCGTCGCGATCGACCGCGCCGGCAACCGCAGCCAGCCGGCAATCCGGCGCTTCGTCGTAGGCAGCAGCTGACGCCGGGGGTTAACGTGCTCGCGCTGTGAGCGCGATCACCGTCCGCGACCTCAGAAAGTCCTACGGGGCCTATGAGGCTCTCCGCGGAGTCAGCTTCGAGATCGAGGAGGGTGAGGTCTTCGGCCTACTCGGCCCGAACGGAGCCGGGAAGACGACGACGATCGAGATCCTCGAGGGTTACCGCACACGGAACGGCGGTGACGTCGACGTCCTCGGCTTCGACCCGGAGCGTGCCGCCTCCGCGTTCCGCGAGCGCATCGGCGTCGTGCTGCAGCAGTCCCAGCTCTGGCCAAATCTGACAGTCGCGGAGACGCACCGGATGTTCGCGGGGTACTACGAGCACCCGCGCAACGCCGACGAGGTGATCGCACTCGTCGGGCTCGCCGAAAAACGCGATGCACGCGTCAAGACGCTTTCGGGCGGGCAGAAGCGACGCCTCGACCTCGGCGTCGCGCTCGTGGGCGATCCGGATCTCGTCTTCCTCGACGAGCCCACGACGGGTTTCGATCCTGCGGCACGGCGCGCCGCGTGGGAGATGATCCGCTCGCTGCGATCGCTCGGCAAGACGATCCTGCTGACGACGCACTACCTCGATGAGGCGGAGCAGCTCGCGGACCGTCTCGCAGTGTTGCGCGAAGGCGTGATCATTCAGGAAGGCACGCCGGCGGAGCTGACGGGCGGCTCGACCGAGACCGAGGTTCGCTACCGCAAGGACGGACGCGAGGTCGTCGTTCGAACGACCGATCCCACCACGCTCTTGCACCGGTTGACAGCCGAGGCGCTGGCCGAGGGACACGAGCTCGAAGGACTCTCGGTGCGGCGGCCGACGCTCGAAGACGTCTACCTCTCACTGACCGCGGAGCAAGAGGAATGAGACTCGTCCGACATCAACTGAAATGGGAGCAACGGCTCTTCTGGCGCAGCCGTGAGGCGGCGGTGTTCGTGTTCCTTTTCCCAATCCTGCTCTTCGCACTTCTGACCGCGGTCTACAACGGTCAGATCGACGGCCAGCCCGCAGCGTGGGCGCTTCTCGCCGGGATGATCGGGTACGGCGCGGCGAACACCGCGTTCTCGGGGCTCGCGATCACACTCGTCACTCGACGCGAGCTCGGCATTCTGAAACGGATCCGTGGCACTCCTCTTCCACCGGCCGTCTATCTCACGGCCGTGCTCATCTCGATCACGATCGTTTTTGCGATTCAGGTGGTGTCACTGTTTGTGCTCGGCCGGCTGCTGAAGTCGACGCCGTGGCCGAGCCAGCTCCTCTCGCTCGGACTGGCGTTAGCCCTCGGGGCCGCGACTTTCGCCGCGCTCGGCCTGGCGATCACCGGATTCATCCGTTCGCAGGAAGGCTCGTCCGCGGTCCTCAACGTCATCGTCCTGCCGATGGCCTTCCTCAGCGGGTCATTCGGCGAGACCCAGCACTATCCGAGGGTGCTCCGCGCGATCGGAGCCGTTTTGCCGCTGAAGTACCTCCTGGACCTCATCAAGGGCATCTATCTCCATGGCCAGCAGATCTGGGACGAGCCCGCAGCTGTGGCTGTACTAGCCGCGTGGGGACTCTTTGGGATGGTTGTTGCAGTGCGCACTTTTCGCTGGGAGCCGCGTGAGGGTTAGCTGCGGGCCCGGGCGGTAATACGGGTTGTGATGCAGGTCGAGAACGTCATCGCCTTCGCCACCGAGGAGGACCCGACAGGGCTCGAGATCCGGGTCAACTTCGGCGTCTTCGCTGGGCGCGACGCAACCTCGGCCGAGGTCGAGGAACTCGGAAAGCTGCTCGTGCCCGAGGCCGGTGAAGTTTCGATCGTGGGCGAGCAGCGGCACGAGATCTCGGAAGATGCCGAGGTCGTCGTGCACCAGGTCCGCGTGTCCGTCTCGCGGGAGAACGTGCCGGACGATCCCGAGGAGCGCAAGGAGTTCCGCGAGCGACTGGTCACGCTCGCGGAGATCTGGGCTCGCCAGTGCATCAACGAGCGCAGCTCCGAGATCTCCGACCTCTAGCCGTTCAACGCGCCCTCGCCGCTCTCAGTGCCAGGCCCGCGACGCGCGTGGGCCGGCCGGCTCTCGCGATGACCTCGTCCAGCGCCGTGGCGAAGTCCTCGATGTCCTGCTCCGAGAGAACAAGCGGCGGCAGACCCTTCAGTACCGGGAGGTCGTGCCCCGCGACCTGGCTCAGGATGCGGTGCTTCGTGAAGAGCGGGACGACCACGAGCTGTGCGAACAGGCCGGCCTGCATGCGTTCCATCACGCGCCAGGCGAGGCTTCCGGATTCGGGCTCACCGAATTCCATCGCCCACATCAGCCCGAGGCCGCGTACTTCCTTGACAGCGTCGTGCGCCTCGACGAGCGGACGCGTCAGCTCGAGCAAACGGCGGCCGAGCTGCTCGGATCGCTCGACGAGGTTCGCGTCGTCCAGTTCGCGCAAGGTCGCGAGCCCGGCTGCCATTGCCAGGTCGTTCGGGGCGAACGTAGACCCGTGGCTCACCGAGTGCTCGAGCGAGTCGAAGACCCCGTCGTACACATGCCGCGCCATGAGCAGCGCGCCCACGGGGACGTAACCACCCGAGAGAGACTTCGCAACGGTGACGAGGTCCGGCTCGAGCCCCCAGTGCTCGAAGGCGAACAGCCTCCCCGTGCGGCCGAAGCCGGTTTGCACCTCGTCGACGGCGAAGAGCGTCCCGTAGCGGCGGCAGAGTTGCTGGGCGCCTTCGAGATAGCCGTCCGGCGGCAGGTTCACGCCCTTGCCTTGAATGGGCTCGACGAGAAACAGCGCGACGTCTTCGCTGCGCAGTTCCACTTCGAGGGCCTCCAGGTCGCCGAACGGAACCCGGGAAAACCCCGGCAGCAGTGGTCCGAAGCGCTCGACGAAGTGCGGATCGCCGTTCGCCGAGAGCGCGCCCAGCGTGAGCCCGTGAAATGCATGGTCGGTCGAGATCACGCGTGCACGCCCCGTCGCCGCGCGGCCGAGCTTGAGCGCCGCCTCGACCGCCTCCGTTCCCGAGCTCGTGAAGAGCACGCGCTCGAGCCTTGCCGGCGTGCGCTTGAGCAGCTCCTCCGCGAGCAATCCGGGTAGCAGGGAAACGCCAAGCTGAACCGAGCCGGGAGTCTCGAGCTCGAGCGACTCGATCAGCGCGGCGCGGACACGCGGGTTGTTCCGCCCGACGTTGAACATCCCGAATCCGCCGAGCAGGTCCAGGTACCGGTGGCCTTCGGAGTCGTAGAGGTACTGGCCCTCCGCACGGGACCAGACGCGATCGAAGCCGATCGTCTTCAGCACACGCATGAACTGCGGGTTGATGGTCCGCGCGTAGAGCTCGTACTCCTCGCCCGAACGCGCCTCGACCAGTTCGCGGATCACCGGCGGAGCGTATCGCCCCGAAAAAGACGAGAGCCCCGCGGCTGCAGGGCTCTCGGTTCCAAGGACGTACTGGCGACTACTTGTTGTGACCCTTGCCGTGGCTGGACTTGCCGTGGCTCGAGGCATGGTCGAGCCGTTCTTCGGCTTCTTCGGCTTTTGTCCGTGACTGGTGGTCGCCGTGGTCGTCGTCGACTGCGAGGTCGTCGTCGACTGCGAGGTCGTGGTCGGGGCGGTCGTGGCACATGCTCCGACCGTGTCACCGTGCGCGAGGTGGGCGGGAACAGCGGGTGCGGCGATGTTGATCGTGTGCTCCTTGCCGGACCCGGTCTTGTGGCAGACGTCCATCTTCGCCTGACCGCTGCCGGCCTCGTCGCCGGTCGTGCTGGTGGTCAGCAGCGTGCTGGTGGTCAGCGGCGTGGTCGAGGACGTCGTGCTCAGGGTCGTCGAGCTCTGATGCTTGTTCTTGTTGCCCTGGGAATCGAAGTCGCTGTCCTCCGACTCCTGATCGTCGGCGGACTTGTTTTCGAAGTCGCCGGTCGTCGTCTGGGACTCGGTCGTGGTCGTTGCAACCGTGCTCGGAGTGGAGCCGGTCGTGACCTGCGCAAGTCCGACGCCTGCGGCGGCGGCGAATGCGAGGCCAACGAGCGCGCCGACAACGGAACGACGGGTCATGCTGCTCAATCGCTTACGCACTTTGGGAATCCCTTCAACGTGGGGAAGTTGCGGCCTTCAGTGGAACAGTCGCCACCTGCCCGCGAAACTTGCGCCGCGCTCCCTCGAACGAGGGGGGCCTACTCGATCACCTCGACCGGGCGGATCCTGAGTAGTGAGGTACGGATACCCGCACAGCGAAACGCCAGCCAGCCGCCTTCTCCGGCTGGTGCGCCCGTGCAAATCTCGGTGCCACCTACAACACGACTGGAGGTGGCACCAATGAAGAGAAAGATCGCACTCATGATCACGGTCATCGGGGTCGCGGCGGCGGTCGTGCCCGTGGCCGATGCGAAACCCAGTGCGCCCAGTGGCGGCGGCGGCGGTGTCTGTATCTGCCTGCCCCCGGTGAGCATCCAGTAGCTCGACCGGCTCTTTGCAAAAGCGCGCCGCCTCGGCGGCGCGCTTGCCCAGTACGCCGTATCGACACTTTTAGAGCAACCACTTGGTCGACTCGGCCGAAGAAATGCGGGGCAGCGCTACGCTCCCGAGCGAGCCCCCGTAGCTCAGTGGATAGAGCAGCGGTTTCCTAAACCGCGTGCACTGGTTCGATTCCGGTCGGGGGCATGGAAACGGCGACGTACGCCACCGGATCGTGCCTATCAGGTCTGCGTCACCGATGTCGGCGCGGGCCTCGCCAGCGAATAGAGAACGATCCGCCTTCTGACGAAAGGCCGGAAGGAAGGGCTGCGGGTTGTTCCCTTGTGGTGGTCAGCTTGATCGGCTGGTGGATCCAAGCGGAGTCGTTGATCGGCCCGGTGTGCGCAGCGACACGCGCCGTTGCGCTCGTGAACGTTACGGTGCCGAAGTTCGCCAGCGGCAGTGTTGTGCAACGGTAGAGACAGAAGGACGGCGCTTCCGCGATCCACTCCGCTGAGGACAAGTCGAGAAGATCGGCTGTCGTCTCCGTCGAGAAGGCCTCGTCTGTCGTCACGTTGCGGAGCGTCAAGGTAACGGTTGCGCCACGCGCGCTGATTTGCGCGGTGATTCTGTCACCCGGCGCGACGCCGATGGGCAGTTCGATCGGACGGGCGGGTACCGGAATGAGCTCGCTCCAGGCCGAATAGGAGGGCACGAGAGTGTCCGAACAGTCGGCCGACGTGCCGATCTGCTCCAGCCCTTTCGCGCTGCGAGTTGCTCCGCCGAGGCCAATCCAGAAGGCGACGGAACTGTTCGGTCGATCGCAGCGGATACGCGGCTGAACCCAGGTTGCCTGTACAGCCGTGAAGGCGCCCACTCTCGGCGTGGCGACGTAACCGGCCCAGTGCGGACTGATCCGTCGTACGGGGGCAGGTGTTGCCGACTGCGAGCTGATGCGACGAGGCTGACACTCGAGCGTAGGCGGGCAGGCTCTGCATCGACAGGACGACGAGGAGCGTGGAGAACAAGCGGAGAGTCCACCTTGATCGTCGTTGCCTCGGGGGCGTTCCCGGCGTGCGGAGCATGCCTCGAGAGTCCCGGAGCCGTGTCCCAGACTTGTCCCAAGACAGTCCGCTGCGGTTGTGTTGATCCCGCGCAGGGAGGACACTTTTCTGCGGACGCACATGCCAGCGAGTCGCCTTGAGTTCCGGATCCTCGGCCCGCTCACGGTTCGGGTGGATGGTGTCTCACTCCCGATCGGGGGCCCGAAGCAACGTGCGCTGCTCGCAATGCTGCTGATGAGCGCAAACCGCGTCGTCTCGCGAGAGCGGCTCATCGGCGAGTTGTTCCCCGCACAGGACGTCGAGTCGGCCGACCACGCGCTCCGCAACCACGTGTCGCGGTTACGCAAGGTGCTGAGACCGGTCGCGACGGACGAGCCGCGCCTGGTTGCTCGGCCGCCGGGCTACCTGCTCCGAGTCGAGCCGGGCGAGCTCGATCTCGACACGTTCGAGCGGCAGGTGGCAGACGCTCGCGAGGCGCTCGCGGACGCAGACCCGGATGCCGCTGCAGAGTCCCTGCGCGCCGCCGAAGCTCTGTGGGAAGGGCGGGCGCTCTCGGACCTCGAGTTCGAAGCGATCATGCACGTGGAAGTAGAGCGCCTGGAGGAGCTACGCCTGGCCGCAATCGAGGAGCGGATCGAGGCGGAGCTTGCGCTCGGCAGGCAGCTCGCACTCGTCCCCGAGCTCGAGACGCTCACCGTCGAGCACCCGTTTCGAGAACGCTTCCGCGCCCAGCTGATGCTCGCCCTCTACCGGTCCGGCCGCCAGGCAGAGGGACTCGAGGTGTACCGGCGCACCCGCGACGCTGATGAACGACGAGCTCGGGATCGAGCCCGGCGTCGAGCTGCAGCAGCTTGAACGCGCAATCCTCGTTCAGGACGCCGAGCTGGACGTGCGGAGCAATGGCGGTGGGAGCTCGTCTACCACTCTGAAAGACGTCTGTCCGTTCAAAGGTCTGGCGCCGTTCGAGCTCGCGGATGCCGAGTTCTTCTTCGGCCGCGAACGACTCGTCGACGAACTTGTGGCACGACTCGCCGAGACGCCGCTACTCGCCGTCGTCGGGCCGTCCGGGAGTGGCAAGTCCTCGCTGCTCCGCGCGGGCCTGTTGCCGGCGCTCGGCTACGAGTCCGTACTCATCCGTCCGGGAACGCAACCAGTGGCACAGCTCGCGGCTGCCCTCGCCGAGATCGCGCCGGGGGAGCGGCTCGTACTCGCCGTCGACCAGTTCGAGGAGCTGTTCGTCGAATCCGTGGCCGAGAACGAGCGACGTCGCTTTATCGATTGGCTCGTCGAGGCGGCGTGGGATGCCGACCGTCGTCTGCTCGTCGTGATTGCGCTGCGCGCCGACTTCTTCGGCCGACTGGCGGCGTACATCGAGCTGGCGGATCTCGTCGGCCCGAACCACGTTCTGCTCGGGCCGATGAGCCCGACCGAGCTGCGCCGCGCGATTCAGGGGCCGGCCGAGCGCACGGGCCTCGAGGTCGAGCCGGCGCTCGTCGACGCGCTGGTCGACGAGGTTGTTGGAGAGGCCGGCGGTCTGCCGTTGCTCTCGACGGCGCTGCTCGATCTGTGGCGCGAACGCAAAGACCACTCGCTGACGCTCGACGCCCACGCTCGGACGGGAGGCGTTCGCGGCGCGATCGGTCGTCACGCCGAGGCCGCCTTCCGGTCGCTCAGCGAAGACGAGCAGCAGGTCGCACGGCGGATGTTCCTCCGGCTCGTCGCGGGCGGCGAGGCTGAGCCCCTCACGCGGCGCCGGGTGACGCGCGCTGAACTCGATGCGGACGAGGACGAGCGGGTGCGAAGAGTGCTCGCCGCCCTCGTCGAGCGGCGACTGCTCGTCGTCGACAACGGAACGGTCGAGCTCGTGCACGAAGCCCTACTCGAACGGTGGCAGAGGCTCGTCGACTGGCTGGAGGAGGACGTTCAGGGGCGCCTGCAGCACAGGCACCTGACACTGGCCGCCAAGGAATGGGAGGCTGCCGACCATGACCCAAGCACGCTCTATCGCGGCGCACGCCTGACGGGCGCGCTCGATTGGGCGACCGAGCACGCCCCTGACCTGAATCAGTTGGAGCGGCACTTCCTGGATGACAGCCGGGCCGCGTCTGTGCGTGAGGCAAGCCGTCAACGACGAACCAATCGGCGACTTCGCGCCTTGCTCGCCGTCGCCGTCGCGCTGCTGGCGCTGTCGGCGCTGGCCGCAGCGTTTGCGTTGGAGAAGCGGGGGCAAGCGCGGCGAGACGCGACCACCGCCGTGGCTCAGCGCCTCGGGGCCCAGGCACTGGTCGATCCCAGCCTCGACCGGTCGCTGCTCCTCGCCCGAGAGGGCATGAGACTGGACAACTCAGAGGCGACCCGCAGCAACCTCCTTGCCGCGCTGCTCCGGATCCCGAACGCGATCGGCATCGTCCGTGAAGGGAGCGACCGCATTCTCGACGAGGCGCTCAGTGACGACGGCCGTACGCTCGCCGTCCGCGGCACCGACGGCAACGTCGCCCTCTTCGATACACGCACGCAGCGCCAAATCGGAGCTGCGCTGCCCGGGAACAGCGACATCGCCTTCTATGCCGGGGGGGTATCCGGGTCGTTCCGCGCCCTCGCGTTCAGCCCCGACTCGAGAACGCTCGCCGTTGGCAGCGCTACGGGAGGGGGCCTCGCGACCGTCGTTCTCAACGGAGTTCGAACGCATGCGGCGAGGACGGCCCAGAACACGAGCTTCGGCGCAGTTACCGCGGATGTGGACTTCGCGCCGGACGGCCGTACGTTTGCAACAGGCGAAGCAGGCGGTCGCACCTTGCCTCCATCGGAAATGATCGAGGTCCGCAGCGCCCGAACCGGGCACGCGATCGCGCGAACGCGGCCCATTTCCGGCGGGCGGCTGGGTGGGTATACGCCGGACGGTCGCTTCGTGCTCGTCGCCGCGGGCAACCGGAGATCATTCAAGTTCAACGCCCGCACGTTGCGTCTTGTCCGTACGTTCGACGTCGGTGGAGTTCCCGCCACGTCGCCGGCGTCAGACCAAGCGGCGTTCGGCCAGACAGACGGAACCGTGATCCTCCTCGACTTGGACAGCGGTAGGACGACGACGCTCTCAGGGCGGGCCACCGGCAGCATCAACGCCGTCAGCTTCAGTCACGACGGCCGCACGCTCGCAAGCGCAGATCAGGACGGAACGATCTCCGTTTGGAACGTTCGCACGCACGCATTACGCGAGACGCTGACGGGACACTCCGCCGCGGCGCAGGCGGTGGTGTTCAGTCCGGACGGACGAACGCTCTACACGCGCCGGGTTCGACGGCAGCGTGATCCTCTGGGACCTCGGAGGCGCACGCCGGCTCGGCGAACCCTTCCGGTACAGCTCGAAAACCGGCGGCTGCTGCGAGGCCGCATCAGCGGTCAGCCCGAGCGGCTCGATGTTCGCCGTCTCGCCTCGGCCAGGATCGAGTCAGTCTCAGGAACGCGCGGACTCGAACGCCGATGGGGCCTGCGCTCCGCGGCCCGCTCGGCTACGTCACCGCTCTCGCCTTCAGTCCTGACGGAAAGCTCATCGCAGCGACCGGCACTCGACACGCAGTCATTTGGGACACCGCGCAGCGGAAGATCATCAGGAACCTCTCGGTCGGGATTCCGGTCGGAAATCATCGTGCTGGAGCGGTTTCGTTTAGCCCGGACGGCATGACCGTGGCGATCGGGCGCTCCGACAGCATCGTCGCTCTGTACGACCTCCGGACCGGCAGGCAGACCCACAAGCTTGTCAGTTACGGGAGCATCAACGATCTCGACTTCAGCTCAGACGGAAAGCTGCTCGCGACGGCGGAGCCGGGGTGAGCGCGTTCATCTGGAACGTCGCCGACGAGAGCATCGTGTCGGGCCTCAAAGACGGCGTCCTCGCTGTCGATTCGGTTTTCGCCGAGCGACGACAAGCTCGTGGCCGTCGGAATCACTTCCGGCCGAGTCGTGTTCTGGAAACTGGACCCAACACATCGCTTCCAAGGCGCATGGGCGGCGACGCCGTGTAGGACAACCCCTCACCGGCCACAACGGAAGCGTCGATTCGCTCGACTTCTCACCGAACGGCAGGACGCTCGTGACTCTGAGCGACGATGGAAAGCTCCGTCTCTGGGATGTCGCCACGCGCAAGCTGATCGGAGCGCCTCTGCCCGTGTCGAACACCGGCGGGAGCGTCCACTTCTTCCCGGACGGGAAACACGTGCTCGGCGTCTTCGGATCAGGCGCAGGCATCGTGTGGAGCGTCGATCCCGCGGACTGGGCAGCAAAAGCCTGCAACATCGCCCACCGCAACCTCACGCGTGCCGAGTGGGCCGAGTTCCTCGGCCACCGGCGATACGACAACGTGTGTCCGTAACGCACGACGCTCCACGTCCGGTTCGGGTGGCCCCGTAGCTCAGTGGATAGAGCAGCGGTTTCCTAAACCGCGTGCACTGGTTCGATTCCGGTCGGGGGCATTCCCGCGAGGCCGTTTCCGAAGCGGCGTCGCCGAGGAAACGATGCGTCTAGTTCGGCTTGACGCCGAAGATCCGGGTTCTCCAATCGGTATCCGACGAAGTGCCGGAGGCGACGTTGTATTGGTTCGCCAGCCACACGGTCCCCGTCGTCCCGGTCGGGGCCGGGTCGGGACTCGCGCCCGAGTAGTCACCCCAGCGGCAAGGGCTGGTGCTGCTGCAACTCGAGTCGACGTTCGTTCCCGTGGCCTGCACGAGACTCGTGAGTGGCGACTGGTTGTTTGCTCCCTTCTTCCAGACGATGTTGATGGCCGGGAACGTGCTCGCCGAGGACGTGCTTACCGACATAGCCATGCTGTCGCCGAACGACGCACTCGTCCCCGTGTTGGCACGATCGGGAGAGATCGCGCCGTTCCAGACGAAGAGCGAGCTGCTCGTCGCCGACCCCGACTGCAAGAGGGAACCGGCGGCCGGGTCGATCTCGTACCAACGTTCCTCGGTGCCGGCGCCCCCGAAGACGGCATGGGCCGTCCAGAGGGCGATTTGGCCGCCGTGGCCCGGATCGGTCGCAGCAACAGCAGCCTCGAAGCGTCCGTCGAGTGTGTCGAGCAGGTACGGGCTGCCCTGCTCCGGCGCATTTGCAGGCATCGCGTAGGTCGGAACTGAGACGTTCGTCGGTCCCGTCAAGCTCGGAATGGGAGTGCCGTTCGCGTCCGTTCCGCTCGTAGTAACCGCGTACACGGAGGCGAAGTCGGCTCCCGACGGGTGTGCTGCCAGATCGGTCAGATCGGCGTTGGCGACGACGTATCCCGCACCGTTGGAGTCGTCAACGAGGTTGGCGGGAACCGGCGTCGCGGCCAGGCTGCCGTCTGCGTTGTGCAGAACACCCGAGGTGTGAACGGAGAACGTGTTCGTCGACGCGCAGGTTGATCCCGACGGCGGCTTGTTGAGCGTGACGAACCCCGACCCGTCGTATGTGCTGGCGAAGTTCCCGTAGAGGTTGTATCCGTAGAGGAGGAAGTCGGACGAGTCGCCGAGCTTCGGGTAGTCGGGAAGGTCGCCCCCGAAATCGATCGCGTACTGGCAGAAGTCACTCGCGCTCGTGGGGGTCGCGGTCTTGCTCCAGCCGACGGCGAGCCCGGTCGAGCTGAAGAAGAGGTCGTAGTAGACCGCGGAGTAGTAGAAACGGGCCGTCTTGGCGTCCCACATCATCTGCGGGTCGCTCAGGCTGAAGCCGAACAGGCCGCCTGAGATCCCCGTGAGGGCACTGAGCGAACCAGTGTTGATCAGAGAGCCCGCGCGACCGTAGATCGCATACGTGGTGTTGACCGTCTCGATGTAACGATCGGGACCGATCGCACCGGTCGTATCGGGCGGGGTCACCCCGCTCTGGAAGGTGCCGTCGAAGCTCGGCGCGACATTAGG
Organism: uncultured Actinomycetes bacterium; assembly: GCA_963779965.1. Classification (GTDB taxonomy): domain Bacteria; phylum Actinomycetota; class Thermoleophilia; order Gaiellales; family Gaiellaceae; genus 3-1-20CM-4-69-9. The sequence goes on from CAWAAP010000011.1 coordinate 49,705, forward strand.
CAGGTTGAAGATCGTCGGCCCGCCACCGCCGCCCGGCTTCGGCTTGGGAGGACGACCGTTCCCGACGCCTGCCTTGGCGTTCGCCGCCGCCTTCGCCAGTGCGTACTCGCGCGCATGGAGCGGCATGTAGCCACGCGGCTGACCCGAGGGTCCACCACGGGACGGACCAACCTGGCTCGCGAGCTTCAACGTCGGGGCTCCTGAGGGAGGGGCAGTCCTGTCGGCAAGCCCAGGGGACGCGCCCAACAGCACAAAGGACAGGGCGCTGGCGAACCCGGCGGCTACGAACTTGATCATGGCGGCACTCCAAGTGATCGGGTTGTCGTATAGGGACCGACGAACGAGAGGTGTGCAATACCTCGTACCGGTGATCTTCAGAGGGATCCTTCGGGAAGCGCTGGAACTGAATGGCCGCCGGCGCGCGTGGACCGCCATGCGCGCGGAGATACTCAACGCTTTCCGCGCCAACCGCATGAAACCCACGAGAGCGGCCCGATCCCGGCGTCTACTGGTACCACCCCCACATCCGCGAGGACTACGGCCAAGAGATGGGTCTATACGGGAACATCCTCGTGGTCCCTGCCGACCCCGATTACTGGCCGCAGGCGCATCGCGAGTTGCTGTTGACGCTCGACGACGTCCTGATCGAGGAGGGCAAGATCGCGCCCTTCGGCCGCGAGGAAACGACGTACGCGGCCATGGGGCGTTTCGGCAACGTCATGCTCGTCGGCGGCGAGACCGATCCTTCGCTGAGCGCGCGTGTCGGCGAGGTCGTTCGGTTCTACTTGACAAACACTGCGAATACCCGTGTCTTCAACGTCGTGGTCCCGGGTGCACGTATGAAGCTCGTCGGGGGCGACAGCGGCCGCTACGAGCGGGAAGAGGTCATCGGTTCGGCGATTCTCGCTCCGTCAGAGCGGCTGGTGATTGACGTGCTCTTCGATGAGGTCGGGCAACTAACCCTCGAACACCGGACTCCGGAGCGGACGTACTCCCTCGCAACGATCGAAGTCGGCACCGAACCGGCCATGCCGTCGCTAGGGAGCGAGTTCGACACCCTGCGCCACAACCCGGAGTGGATGGCGGAGCGCGAGCGACTGGCTTCGTACTTCGACGCGCCCCCTGATAAGACACTCGCTCTCGTCGCCGAGATGGACATGGGCACGCCGGAAGGACCGGTCGCCTACGCCTGCCCGATGCACCCGGAGGTCGTCAGCGAGGAGGCGGGCCGCTGCCCGAAATGCGGAATGAAGCTGCTGGCCACAGCCGCGAGCCGTTATGTCTGTTCGATGCACCCGGACGTCGTCAGCGACAAGGCCGACCATTGTCCGAAGTGCGGGATGAAGCTGCTGCCCGCGGCTCTGGTCGCCCAAAGCTCTGGGCACGCCGAGCATGCTCACCACGGACACGGCGACGAACGCGCGCATCACGGTCACGGAGGCGTTGAAAGGCACGGTTCCGGTCATGAGGGGCACAGCGAAGCGCAGTCAGCGACGACGGAACCTAGGACGGCCGGCAGGTGTAGTTGATCGCCATGCGCGCGGAAGAGCACCGAAACGTTTTTCCGCCCAACGGCATGAAACCCACGAGAGTGAGGACCGACGCCCAACTGATCAAAGCGGCACGGACCGACGCCGAGGCCTTCGGCGAGCTGTACGGCCGGCACGTCGCCGCGGTTCACGCCTACCTTCGGAATCGGGCTCCGAGCAGGGTCGCGGGTGAGCTCACGGCCGAGACATTCGCGCAGGCCGCACTCTCGCTCCGGCGGTTCCGCGACGAGATGAACGGCTCGGGTCTGCCGTGGCTCTACGGGATCGCGCGCAACCTGCTTCGGACCTACCACGAACGGGAGCGCATCGAGTCGAAGGCCCGGCAGCGGCTCGGACTGCCCGCTCACGACTACGAGCTGGAAGTTCACGAGGCAAACGCCCGCGTCGACGCCGAACGGCTCGCACCGGAGCTCTCTGCCGCCCTCGACACGTTGCCGCGAGCCCAGCGTCAGGCGCTCGAGCTCCGCGTGGTGCAGCAGCTTCCGTACAAGCAGGTGGCGCTGTCGCTCGATTGCTCCGAAGTCGCAGCCCGCATCCGCGTCACGCGCGCCATCGACTCTCTTTCACGCCTACTCAAAGGAGTTTCGTGATGACGACCGACCTCGAAGCGATTGGACGTGACCTTCAACACGCAGTGGAGCGGCGGCTCAGCAACAAGAGACGACGTAGCCACAGAGTGCGCCTGGCAGGGCTTTGCCTGGCTGCCACCGGCGCCTTCGCGACCGTCGCCTACGCAAGCGGAATCGCTGCCGATCTCCAGCTCGACCCGAGCAAGTGGTCGATCCTCGGAGGTGGCAGCGTCGACGACGGCCGCGGCGCGTACGTGCATGCGAAGAATCGCGTCGATGGATCGAACTCGACGTTCATGGTCGAGCACGACTCCGGGCTCCCCGCCTATCAGGCGTTCCTCCTCCATCAAAAGACCTTGGCCGCGGCCAACTCCACCTCACCGGTGCCCGTACGTCCGAGCCAGGCGCACTCTGCACACCCGACGCCCTGACACGGGCAGAGACCGTGGCCATGGTCGCGCTGAGAGCAGGCTTTACGCCCGGCGCGAGCCCAGATTCGACCAGGGTTGCAGTCACGGCAGCAGTAGCAGACGCATTCAAGAACGCTCCGTGCGTAGGGCTCGAGTACGCAGGCGAGCAGGCGCGACTCGTCTACTCCGGCCGCCAACCGGATGTCGACGCTGATGCCGGGCGCGCGGTAGCTAAGGGGACACCCGGGTCCAGCGGCTGAGGGACTGCCGAACAAGCAACGTCGCCGAAGAATTTCGCTTGCCATGACGACCTCTCTAAATTAGTCTTTAGAGGTGTCTAAATCAAAGGTGACGCGAAAACAGCTACTCGTCGCCGCAGCGCCGGTTGCTGCGGCGGTGCCGTTGGCGAAGCTGGGGCTGGTCGGCGCTGCGACAGCCGCTTCGCCACCCGACCATGCCGGCATGGCCATGGACCCGATCGGCCATGCGGCGATGATCGGCGACGAAGTACCCGCGCCTGGAGGGCCGAACGACCTCGCCGCGCTCCTGTATCCGCCGAAGCCGCTCCCTTACCAGCCGGGTCGCGTGCGCGAGTACACGCTCGTGGCAGAAGACCGCGAGATCGAGGTCGCAAAGGGCGTGTTCTTCTCAGCCTGGACCTACAACGGCACGAGTCCGGGACCCGTGATCAGAGCAACCGAGGGCGATCTCCTGCGAGTCAAGCTGGCGAACGTCAGCTCGCATCCGCACACGATCCATTTCCACGGCATCCACCCCTCGAACATGGACGGCGTCTTCGAGATCGTCGAACCGGGCGGCAGCTACACGTATGAGTTTCAAGCCCGTCCGTACGGCATGCAGCTCTATCACTGTCATTCGACGCCGCTCAAGAAGCACATTGCAAAGGGTCTCTACGGCGCGTTCATCATCGACCCGCCGAAGCCGCGCAAGCCGGCGCAGGAGCTCGTGATGGTGCTGAACGGCTTCGACACCGACGGCGACGGCGAGAACAACTTCTACGCCGTCAACGGCCCGGCCTTCTACTACGCGAAGTACCCGATCCAGGTGCGGCGATCGCAGACAGTCCGGATCTATCTGGCCAACCTCACCGAGTTCGATCCCATCAATTCATTCCATCTCCACGGCGACTTCTTCCGGTATTACCCAACGGGCTCGAGCGATCACTTCGAGTACACCGACACGGTCATGCTGTGCCAGGGACAGCGCGGCATCATCGAGATCGACTTCGCGAACACCGGCCGGTTCATGTTCCATGCCCACCAGTCGGAGTTCACCGAGCTCGGTTGGATGGGCTTCTTCGACGTGATCGACTGATGACGTCTGCCTCGGCCCCCGCGGAGGGGCGCCAACCGGGCCACTGGCGTCTTTGGGCGCTCGTTCCGTTGCTCCTTCTCGCCGGCGTCGTCGCACTGTTCGCGTCGACCGGCACCTCCCTCCTGGACCTCGTCGGCCGCGCGCCACCGCCCCTGGATCAGTTCAATGTCCGGCGGGTCGAGTTCAAGCCGGGCGAGATCAGAATCAGGGTGACCAATCCGCAGCGCCCGAAGCTCACGATCGCGAGCGTTACCGTCGACGACGCGATCGTCCCGTACCGACTCGATGGACCGGCGGCGCTGGGCCGGCTGCGCTCGAGCACGATCATCGTTCCCTTCCAGTGGGTGGAGGACGATCCCTACACGGTGGGAGTCACCAGCTCGAGCGGAATCCAGACGACCTTCGACATTCCGGCGGCGGTCGAAACGCGCGGACCGAGCCTGCGCGGCTTCATTGGCTACTCCATCATCGGCTTCCTGGTCGGCGTCGTGCCGGTGGCCCTCGGGCTCGGCTGGCTCCCTTCGCTCCGACGCGCCGACGCCCGATGGGTCGCCGCATTCATGGCGTTGACCGCCGGCCTGCTGAGCTTCTTGGCCTTCGACGCATTCGCAGAGGCGCTCGGTCTCCAGGCGAAGCTCCCCGGCGGATTCCAGGGCACCGGACTGATCCTGCTCGGCGTCGCTGCGAGCTACCTCGGTCTGACCTTCGTCTCTCAGCGCCTTTCAGCTCGAGGCCAACGCGAGCGGAACGCGCCACTCGAGGGCGCGGCCCTGGCCACGCTCGTCGCCATCGGGATCGGGCTCCACAACCTCGGCGAGGGCCTCGCGATCGGCTCGTCGATCGCACTCGGTGAGCTCGCGCTCGGAACCTTCCTGATCATCGGATTCATGGTCCACAACATCACGGAAGGACTCGGCATCGCTGCACCGATCGCAGGCGGAGCCACGGTGAGCCGCGCTCGGCTCGCCGCGCTCGCGCTGGTCGCCGGCGCGCCGGCGATCGTCGGCGGATGGATCGGCGGGTTCCTCACCAGTGATCTCCTGGGTGTTCTCTTCTTCTCGCTCGCTGTCGGCGCGGCACTTCAGGTGGTCGTCGAGGTCGGCCGTTACGTCGCGCGTCGCGCGCCGGGAGGCCTGCGCTCAGGGCATGTCGTAGCGGGTTATCTCGCCGGGATCGTCGTCATGTACGTCACGGGACTGCTGGTCGCGTAGCGATGTCTGCGAAACCCAAGGTCGCGGATCTGAGCGACGCCGTCCAGGACTATCTCCGCGAGATCTACAAACTCCAAACGGAGAGCGGGCACGTGAAGACCTCGACGCTCGCCCAACGGATGGGAGTCGCTCCACCGTCTGCCACCGCGATGATGAAGAAGCTCGCTTCGCAAGGGCTCGTCGACCACCAGCCCTATCGCGGCGTTCGCCTGACCCGAGCGGGCGAGCGCATTGCGCTGGAGCTGCTGCGGCATCACCGTCTGCTCGAGCTGTACCTGGCCCGAACGCTCGATCTCGGGATTGACGCCGTTCACGCCGAAGCAGACCGCCTCGAACACGCTCTCTCCGAGAGGCTGGAGGACCGCATCGACAAGGCGTTGGGTTCGCCGACGCAGGACCCACACGGCGATCCAATCCCGGACTCAAAGCTCAGAATCGTCCAATCGAAATCGAAGCGCCTCGTCGAACTGGAACCGGGAGAGGAAGCAATAGTGCTTCGCGTCCCTGATGGCGACGGCGAGCTGCTCCGTTACCTGGTCACGCTTGCACTCATTCCAGGAGAGCGCCTCCACCTGGTCCAGGCAGAACCATTCGGCGGGCCGCTCACGCTCTACACGAGCAAGGGCAACACGGTGATCTCCCGCCAGCTCGGCGAGCAGATCCACGTTTCAACCTGACCGGACGAGAGAGCCCAACTTGGGCGTCCGATCCTCGTCTCACACACCATCCGGACACCACGATTGCGTATCGCCGCTCTGCTGACCGCGCTCGCCACCTGCAGCGCCTTGTCGGCGGATACCTCCATGGGCTCGACGACCGGCGCTGACAAGCCGAATCGTGGACAGGCCGGATCATGGCGGCGAGCCGCCTCAATGCTGCACGCACGCTCCGCCCATGCCGTGGTCAGCTTGAACGGCAACATCTACGCCCTCGCCGGTTCAGGCCCGGGCGGCCCCGTCCTTGCGGTCGAACGTTACGACGGCACGAGATGGGCCGATGAAACGACGCTACCTGGCGGCGGCTTGAACGCGCCGGCTGCTGTTGTTCTCAATGGGCTCATCTATGTGATCGGAGGGTTTGAGGGGGTTAGCAACGTGCCCACCAATGCAGTTCACGTCTATGACCCGGCAACCGGACGCTGGCGGGATGCCGCCCCGTTGCCGGCGCCGCGCGGCGGTCATGCGGCAGTCACGCTCGCCGGCAAGATTCACGTGTTCGGCGGAGGGAATTCGACGTCCACGATCGCGGATCACTGGGTCTACGATCCGGTTACGGACAGCTGGGCCGCAGCGGCACATCTGCCACGGGCAGAAGGAAGCCCCGCGGCGGTCGTCTTCCGAGGCCGGATCTATTCCATCGGCGGGCGAAGTGGAAGCTCCGACTTCGGCGCGGTGGACATCTACAACCCCGCTACCGACACCTGGGGCAGAGGCCCTCGCGTCGGGCCACGAGGCACCGCCGGCGCAGTGGTGTATCGCAGTGCTGTCTACCTCTTCGGCGGCGAATCCCAGTCTCGCGGCAAGACGTTGAGCGACGTGCTGCGACTTGATCCCAAGACGAGCTCGTGGCGTCGCGTAAGCCGAATGCCGACCGCCCGCAACTATGCGCGAGCCGTGCTGCTGAACGATGCGGTGTACGTCGTCGGGGGGAGCCGAGTCGCCGGGGCAAGCCACAGCTCCGCCGGCAGCAAGATCGTCGAGCGCTTTTTCGTCCGCAGGTAACGACACCGCACGCAGGCCGCGGGCTGCGGGGGTTGCCTAGGATCGTCTCGAATGTCCGTGCTCGAGCATCGGCATGGCATACGCGACGATGTCGTGGCGCTGACGTTCGACGACGGGCCGTCTCCCTGGACCGGCCCGATCCTCGACCTGCTGGCCGCGCACCAAAGTCACGCGACGTTCTTCGCGCTCGGCTGTCTCGCTGAGGCGGACGGCGCGGAGCAAACCTTGCACCGCATCCTGGAGACGGGCTCGGAGATCGGAAACCACACGTTCTCGCACCCTTCGCTGCCCGAGCTCGACGATGCCTCGATCCGCGACGAGCTCGAGCGCGCGGGCGTTGCGATCGAGGAGGCTTCGGGCACGACTCTGCGGTACTGGCGTCCACCCTTCTTCCACGTCGACGAGCGGGTGCGCGAGGTCGTCGCGCCGCTGGGTCTGCAGGAGGTCGGCTGCGCGATGATGCCGTGGGACTGGGAGTGGGACGCCAACCGCAGCGCAACATTCGTCGTCGAAAAGCTGCAACGAGGATCGATCGTGTGCATGCACGACGGCCGGCCGCCGGACGAGCCTGCAGAGCTCAGCGCTCCCACGCGGGAGGCCAGCGTCGCAGCGGTCGGGATCATCCTCGACGCAATGAGCGAGCGCGGCTTGCGGTCGGTGACGATCTCCGAGCTGCTTCGCTCTAGCTAGGCGAATGCCGCGCCCCGGCGGATGCCGGAGCGCGGCGAGTCGAACGTTCCCTAACCGGTGACCGGAGGAGTGAATACGCCGAGCACGCCGATCCGCTGCGTGCGGCAGGTCGCGTGCGAGGGCACGCGGATCTGCAGGATGCCGGGGCTCCTTCCGACGATCACGAAGCGCGCCCTGCCCAAGGCATTCGTGGTCGCGCGCTTTGACAATCCCCGACCCGTGATGACGACGCGGACACCCTTGACGGGCTTGCCCGCTTCACGGACGAGCACGTTGACGATCGTGCGCCTGCCGACCGTGAGCGTTCGAGGCGTCACCGTCAACGCGTAGCAGACGCTCGGCGGAACGAAAGCACCCTGGACGAGCGTCGTTGCAGTGGCCGTGTTGTTGGACGGGTCGTGCTCGTGCTCCCGGCCCGTGACGACCGCAGTATTGACGACCGTGCCGGGATTCGTGGGTCGCACGACGATCATGATGCTCACGAGCTCGTTGAAAGCCACGGTTCCGACGTTGCAGACGACCGGATTCGTTCCGGAACAGGTCCCCTTGGTCGAGGACACCGAGACGAAGGTCACCGCCGAGGGCAGCGAGTCGGTCACGACGACGTTGTTCGCCGTGTCGCCCTTCTTGTTCGTAACCGTCAGCGTGTAGGTCAGGAACGCCCCGACGGATACCGGATCCGGGCTGTCCGCCTTCGTGATCGCAAGATCGATCTCGGGGACGCCCGCCGGCGGCGGAGGCGGCGGCGGAGCCGCGATGTCGTCGTTCGTGACGGTGCACGTCGCTGTATCGCCGAAGTGGGCGAGCGAGCCCGCACAGGTGGCGGACTTGGTCGTCGAGTAACCGCTCACCGCGGTCTCGTTCACCGCGTACGGACCGGGCTGGAGCGTCACTACGGTTCCAGCCTCGCTTCCTGCGAAGGACGCCGGGCTGGGGCTCGAGCCGGTCACAGTGAGCGTGAAGTTGCCGGCGCTCGCGGTGCCACCGTTGTCATTGACGACATGCTTGATCACCGTCAGCTTCGGTGCTGCCTTGAGCGTGTTCGTGATCGTGCACGTCCCGGTGTCGCCGAAGTGCTCGAGCGTGCCCGAACACCCTTCGCCGAACGCGGTGGTGTAGTTCGCCAGATCAGCGGTCCCGGCCGCACCCTCGGTGATTGTGTAAGCCACGCCCGCAGTGACGGTCACGTCCGTGCTGTCGTTCGTTTCGGAGCCGCAGTCGAGCGCCGTGCCGACGTTGGTGCCGTTGCGCTTCACCTGAAAACGGTCACCATCGTTGGCCTTGCCGTTCGGACAGACCTTGTTGACCGTCAGCTTCGGCGCGTCCTTGAGCGTGTTCGTGATCGTGCACGTCGCGGTGTCGCCGAAATTGGCCAGCGTGCCGGAGCAGTCCTCGCTCAGGCTGGACGTGTAGTTCGCCAGGTCGGTCGTACCGGCCGCGCCTTCCGTAATCGCGTAGGCGGCGCCGGGAGTGACGCTGACGTCGAGGCTGCCGGCGCAAGCCAACGGATCGCCGCTGCCTTGGCCGTCGAGCTTGACCTGGAAGCGGTCGCCCGAGCCGGCTGCGCCGTTCGGGCAGAGCTTGGTCACGGTCACCTTCGGTGCCGCCTTGAGGGTGTTCGTGATCGTGCAGGACCCCGTCGCACCACGTTGGAGCCCATCGGTGTCCGTGCATCCTGCAGAACGCGTCTCGGTGTAGTTGCCGAGATCGGTCGTGGCGTTCCCGGCCACTTCGTTGATGTCGAAAGCAACACCTCGCTGCAGGGTCAGCACGAGCGATCCCTCACATGCGAGCGGTGGATCGTTCGTCTTGTTTCCGTTGTTCGTGACCTGGAAGCGGTCGTCGGCGTCCGCGCCGGCGTCGGGCGCGCAGTTCTTCGTCACCGTCACGGTCGGCAGCGCCTTCAACGTGTTCGTGATGGTGCAACTGCCGGTCTCGCCGCGCTGCAGGCCATTGCTGTCGGTGCAGCCCGACGAGCGGGTCTTCGTGTAGTCGGCAAGGGTGGTGGTGCCGTTGCCTGCGACCTCGTCGAAGTTGAAGGCTGCTCCCGGCTCAAGCGTGATCGTGCGCGATCCCTCGCAGGCAACCGGATCGGCTGGGACGTTGTCGCCATTGTTCGTGAACTGGAAGCGGTCGTCGGCATCGGCCCCGGCGTTCGGTTCGCAGTCCTTCGTCACGACCACCGTCGGCAGATCCACCAACGTGTTCGTCAGCGTGCAGGTGACCTGTGAGCCGCCGCGGACGAGCGCCACGCTGGTGCAACCGCTGCTCGACTGCGTGTAGTTGCTCAAAGTCGTCGTACCCGCCGCGGCCTCGGTCACCGTCACGGTGCCAGACAGATCCGTGAAGACGTTGTTCTCACCGCAAGCGAGATTGACACTCGTCGCGGTGCCGTTGATGACGACGTTGAAGCGATCGCCGGCAGCGTCTGCACCGTTCGGGCAGCTCTTCACGACCTTGAGCTCCTGCTTCGCCTTCAGGGTGTTCGTCAACGTGCAGGTGACCTGTGAGCCGCCGCGGACGAGCGCCACGCTGGTGCAACCGCTGCTCGACTGCGTGTAGTTGCTCAAAGTCGTCGTACCCGCCGCGGCCTCGGTCACCGTCACGGTGCCAGACAGATCCGTGAAGACGTTGTTCTCACCGCAAGCGAGATTGACACTCGTCGCGGTGCCGTTGATGACGACGTTGAAGCGATCGCCGGCAGCGTCTGCACCGTTCTCGGGCAGCTCTTCACGACCTTGAGCTCCTGCTTCGCCTTCAGGGTGTTCGTCAACGTGCAGCTCCCACTGCCGCCCTGCGCGAGAGTGGCTGTGCAACCACTGCTCGACTGGGTGTAGTTGCTCAAAGTCGTCGTGCCGGCCGCCCCCTCGGTGACGGTGACCGCCCCCGGCGACACAGTGAACGTGTGACTCCCGCCGCACGCCAGATTGGTAGCGGTAGGCGTGCCGTTGATTACGACGTTGAAGAGATCCCCGACGCGTCGGCCCCATTCGGGCATGACTTCGAAACGGCCATGGTCGTGGGCGTCGGCGAGTTGGTGACCGAGCACTCCTTCGACTCGCCGATGTCCGGATCATCCGTCGAGGCGCCGATTGACGTGTGGCCCGAACTAGCGCTGTCCTGTGTGCAGTCGCCCCCAAACGTCGCGACGACGTTCGCCGGGACATCCTCGGTGATGGTGACGGTTCCACGAAGGACGGGGAAAGCGAATTCGCTGAGCACAGGTGATAGTCCGCGTTGCGTCCGCAGCGTTGTACGTGTTCGTAATGTGAAACGCGAACGAGCCCGTCACGCCGCCCGTACAGACCTTCGTAATGCCTAGAAGGCCCGGACACTGGAACGTCTGGTCCCGCAGGAGGACCGAGAAAGGTCGAGATCGTGCGTTCCCTGTGAAGGATCGTGGCCTGCGGTTCCGGCGGAGATGATCCGAGCTGTGCGGATGCGAGCGGGAGGCTTCGTGGAGTGGCAGATCACGACCTTGTCCGCCATGAATCTGCGCGAGCTGTCAGCCCAGTTCAGGAAGCTCGGGAGGCCAGGGCCGGTGCTCTGGCGTTCAAGCAAAAGGCCTCGTGGGTAGCCCGCGGCCACCGGGCGCACGGTCGACTTGCTCTTCTCCTG
>CAWAAP010000012.1:0-185718 GCA_963779965.1 uncultured Actinomycetes bacterium
CCAGGGACCTGGCGAACGTTGCCGGTCAGACCACTAGAACAGAATCACCGAGCGGATCACCTCGCCGGCCTTCAGATCGTCGAAGGCCTGAGCCACGTCCTCGAGCCCGACCCGCTTCGTGACCATCCCGGCGAGATCGATCTTGCCCTCCCGGGCCCATTGGACGAGTTGCGGGAAATCCAGCGCAGGGACGTGGTCGCCGCCGTGCGAGACGACGACTCGGAGACGCCGATCGAAGAGCTGCTGGAGATCGATCGCCGCTGCTGCGCCGGGCTGAGGGAGACCGATGTACACGAGCGTTCCCGCATGGCCGAGCATCTCGAGGCCCTGGGCGACGGTCTCAGGCCTGCCCACGACGTCGAAGACGAAGTCGAGCTTCGCACCCGGTCCGCGATGCGTTGCGCCGAAAGCCTCGGCCGCAGCAAGCTTCCGTTCCTCGAGGTCGAGCGCGTAGATCTCCGAAGCGCCGGCGAGCCGCGCGCCCTGGATGACCGACAGACCGACGGCGCCGCAGCCGATCACGGCAACGCGCGCTCCCTCCCACACGCCGGCCGTGTTCAGCACCGAGCCCACGCCCGTGGCGACGCTGCAGCCGATCAGGCACGCCTGCTCCGGCGGCAGTCCCTCGGTGATCGGAATCGCGGCCGCCGAATGAACGACCGTGCGCGTGGCGAACGTGCCCATTTGCAACGTCTGCGAAAGGGCGCGACCGTCCGCGAGATGCATGCGTCCCCTCGCTCCGGGGGGAGTGCGGCAGCGGCGGACGTCGCCACGCGCGCACCAGCGGCAGGCGCCGCACGGCGAGCGCCACCCGAGCACGACGCGATCTCCCGGCGCAAGCGTCGTGACGCCGCCGCCGACCTCTTCCACGACGCCCGCTCCTTCGTGGCCCAGCAGGACCGGTAACCGGTGTGCCCAGCCGGTCTCGACGACATGGAGATCGCTGTGGCAGACCCCACTGGCTTCGATCCGGACGAGCACCTCGCTCTCCCCCGGCGCGTCGACCTCGATCTCCTCGAGGTCGAAACGGCCGACCTCGCTCAGGACGACGCCGCGATCCATGCCGCATCGAGATCGCGCGCGACCGTGCCGCCGATCAGCGCGAGGGTCAAGTCCGTTTCGGCGGCCAACTGTTGGAGCACCGCCTCCACACCAGGCTGGCCGCCGACCGCGAGCCCGTAGACGTACGGCCGGCCGAGAAGCACGGCGTTCGCGCCGAGCGCCAACGCCTTGAGCACGTCGGCGCCGCCGCGAATTCCACCGTCCATCAAGACGGTCGCGTCGGAGCCGACCGCGGCACGCACCTCGTCAGCGCGTCGAGCGAGGCGATCGCTCCGTCGACCTGACGCCCGCCGTGATTCGAGACGACGATGCCGTCGACTCCTGCGTCGAATGCCCGCACCGCGTCCTCGGCGGTGAGCACACCCTTCGCCAGCAGCGGCAGCGAGGTCAGCTCGCGGAGCCAGGCGAGGTCATCCCACCGCAGAGCGAGGTTCGGGAACATTGCGAGCATCGTCCCTGCTGCTACGAGCGGATCGTCCTCGGGCGGAACGGAAAGACGGGAACGAAAGACCGGATCGCTCGTGAACTGGGCGATCCCCTCACCCTGGCGAAACGGTAGGTAGGCATTGCGCAGGTCGCGTGGACGCCAACCGAGCGTCAGCGTGTCCAGCGTGACGACGATCGCGGCATACCCGGAGGCCTCGGCCCGGTGCACGAGGCTCTCGACCACCTCCCGGTCGCTGACCCAGTAGAGCTGGAACCACCGGGGCGCGTCGCCCATCGCAGCCGCGATCTCCTCGATCGAGTGCGACGCCGCGCTGGAGAGGATGAACGGGACGCGCAACCCCGCTGCAGCGCTCGCCGGCGCGAGCTCACCTTCGGGATGGGCGATGCTGAGGACACCGACCGGCGCGAGGAAGAACGGGAACGGCGACGGCGTTCCCAGCACCTCGACCGAAAGGTCGCGCACCGTGTTGCCCGACAACATGCGCGGCCGCAGCCGCCTGCTGCTCGAACGCCTGTCGATTGGCGCGTACCGTCGCCTCGCTCCCCGCACCGCCCGCGATGTACCCGAAAGGGCCCGGCTCGAGCTTCTCCGACGCCAGCGCCTCCCATTCGTCGGCGCCGACGGGCCAGGGCGACTCGCCCGTGACGTAGATCTCGTTTTGGAACTGGCTACCGTCGAAATGCATTTGCCGTCCGGGCGGTCATATCATCCCGCCTCCAATGGCGCTTCTTGCGGTTGAGGACGTCACGCGGCGGTTCGGCGGCATCGTCGCCCTCACCGACGTGTCGCTTGCGGTGGAGAAAGGAGAGATCGTCGGGCTGATCGGGCCGAACGGTGCCGGAAAGACGACCCTCTTCAATCTGATCACGCGGCTCTATCGCCCGAACAGCGGCCGCATCCTCTTCGACGGCAAGGACCTGACTCGAACGCCTGCGTACCGGATCGTGCGACTCGGAATCGCGCGCACCTTCCAGAACGTCGTGCTCTTCCAGAACATGACCGTGCTCGAGAACCTGCTCGTCGGCGCGCATTCGCAACTGCGCCCCTTCTCGGAACGGCGCGGTCGGAAGCAGGCTGTGGAGATGCTCGAGTACCTCCAGCTCAGCGACCTCGGCGAGCGGCTTCCGGGCGGGCTCCCCTTCGGGACGCTCAAGCGCGTCGAACTCGCGCGCGCGCTCGTCGCCAAGCCGACGTTGCTGCTGCTCGACGAGCCCGCCGGCGGGCTCAACCACGAAGAAGTCGGTGAGCTTGCGGAGGTGATTCGCCGTCTTCGCCGTGATTTCGACCTGACGATCCTGCTCGTCGAACACCACATGCAGCTGGTGATGTCGGTCTGCGATCGCGTGCACGTGCTCAACTTCGGCCGCAAGATCGCCGAGGGAACGCCCGGCGAGGTGCAGGCAAATCCGGACGTGATCGAGGCCTACCTGGGGGTCGAGGCTGTCGACGCTGCTTGAGCTGCGCGGAGTCGAGGCGCGGTACGGGCCGATCAAGGCCTTGCACGGTGTCTCGCTGACGGTCGCGGAAGGCGAGATCGTCGCTCTGCTCGGAGCCAACGGAGCCGGCAAGACGACAACGCTGCGCGCGGTGTCGGGAACCGTGCGGCACACCGGCGAGATCGTGTTCGAGGGCAAGCAGATCGCGCGCAGCAAACCGGACGCAGTCGCGCGTGCCGGCGTCGCACACGTTCCCGAAGGTCGTGGCCTCTTCGCGGAGCTCAGTGTCTGGGAGAACCTCCGGATGGGCGCCTACGTTCGCGGCGAGCGGCGCACGCTGCGCAAGGAGGCGCCGCGGGTCTTCAAGTACTTTCCCTGGCTGGAGCGTCGCCGCGACCAGCAGGCGGGCACGCTGAGCGGCGGAGAGCAGCAGATGCTCGCACTCGCCCGCGCGTTGGTCGGCCGGCCGCGGCTGTTGATGCTCGACGAGCCGTCGCTCGGACTCGCACCGACGGTCGTCCAGGAGATCTTCCGCATCGTCAAGGAGCTCAACGCCGACGACGGGCTCACGGTGCTCGTCGTCGAGCAGAATGCGAACGTCGCGCTCGATGCTGCGGCTCGCGCGTACGTGCTCGAGGTAGGCCAGGTGGCGATCGAAGGCGAGAGCGCGGAGCTTCGCCGCCACGAAGGCGTCCGGAAGTCCTACCTCGGCTATTGATGTCGCTCCCGCTCGCAGTCGTCTGGTCCGAGGTCGCGCAACAGGTGACGAGCGGCCTCGCCGCCGGCGCGATCTACGCGAGTCTCGCGCTCGCACTCGTCCTGATCTACCAGACGACGAACGTCGTCAACTTCGCGCAGGGAGAGATGGCGACCTTCACGACGTTCATCGCCTGGACGATCATGAACCACGGCGTCCCCTATTGGCCGGCGTTCGCCCTGACACTGTTGATCGCATTCGGCGGCGGCGTCACGGTCGAGCGCGTGCTCATCCGGCCGGTCGAGCACCGCCCGGAGCTCGTGATCGTGATTCTCACGATCGGCATGTTGATCGCGATCAACGGGCTCACCGGCTGGATCTGGGGACCCGAGGTCAAGGCGTTCGACAGTCCGTTCCCCAACCGCTCCGTGATCGTCGGCGGGGTGGCGATCTCGATCCAGGACATCGGCACGTTTTGCATCTGCCTCGGCACCGTCGCCGTGCTCTGGCTTTTCTTCCGGTTCACGACGCTGGGGCTCGCGATGCGGTCGGTCGCCTTCAATCCCGATGCCAGCCGGCTGATGGGAGTTCGTGTCGGCTGGATGCTTGCGCTGGGCTG
The DNA here is from genome assembly GCA_963779965.1 of uncultured Actinomycetes bacterium. Classification (GTDB taxonomy): domain Bacteria; phylum Actinomycetota; class Thermoleophilia; order Gaiellales; family Gaiellaceae; genus 3-1-20CM-4-69-9. Next base: position 4,263 of record CAWAAP010000012.1, read on the forward strand.
GGGCTTCGCGGCTGCGCTGGGCGCGGTCGCGGGGATGATGGCCGCGCCGACCGTCTTCCTCGACCCCGACATGATGCTCGTCGTCTTGATCTACGCGTTCGCCGCGGCCGTGCTCGGCGGAATCGACAGTCCAGTCGGCGCAGTCGTCGGCGGCCTCACGCTCGGCGTCGTGATCAACCTGCTCGGCAGCTACGTCGACTTCGTCGGCCAGGAGCTCAGATTGCCGACCGCTCTGGCCGTGCTGCTGCTCGTGCTCGTCGTCCGGCCGACCGGTCTCTTCGGTCGCGTCGTGGTGAGGAGGGTCTGATGCGTCGCTGGGCCGCTCCGGTCGTTGCAAGGCCTCGTGCTTGCCGCGGCGGTCGTGCTGATCGTGCTTCTGCCGCGGTTCACGAGCGAGTTCCGACTCGGGCAGTTCACGTTCGTCGGCGATCTACTTCATCGCGCTGCTCGGTCTCAACATCCTCACGGGATACAACGGCCAGATCTCGCTCGGCCATGCCGCCTTCATGGGGATCGGGGGCTACACGGCGGCGATCCTCATCCTCGGAGAGAAGGGATTCGTGCTCGCCGGCCACGATCCCGCGAGCGTCATCCCCGATCACGGGATGCGCCCACTCTTCACGATTCCGATCGCCGGTCTCGTCACGGGTGTGATCGGCTACCTGTTCGGGCTTCCCGCGCTGCGTCTGGCGGCCGTTTCACTGGCCCTGGCCACGCTCGCCGTCGCCGTCTCGTTTCCGGCGCTGGCGAAGCGGTTCGAGCATCTCACCGGCGGCGGGGGCGGGTTGTCGCTCCCGCTACCCAAGGCGCCGTTCGGGTGGGACATCGCGCCTCCGCACTGGCTCTACTACGAAGCGTGGGTGACGGCGGCGATCCTGTTCGTCGTCGCCTGGCTCCTCGTTCGCGGAAGGGTCGGGCGTGCGTGGCGCGCCATCCGGGACGGCGAGATCGCCGCCGTTTCGTCAGGGGTCAGCCCGGCCGTCTACAAGACGCTCGCCTTCGGCATCTCGGCGGCGTATGCCGGAGTCGCCGGCGCGCTCTTTGCGATCCAGGTCTCGTACATCAATCCGGACACGTTCCCGGTGACGCTCTCGATCCTGCTCCTGGCGAGCGTCGTCATCGGCGGCCTCTCCTCGCTCTCCGGCGTGATCGTCGGCGCCCTCGTCCTCGAGTTCCTGCCGATCTACGCCCAGGAGCCGCCCGTCCTACACCTGAGCTTCGCGAAGCAGGCCGGCCCGGTCGTCTTCGGGGTCGTCCTGATGCTGATCGTGCTCCTGGTCCCGGGCGGCATGGCCAGCCTCATCCGGAGAATCACCCGGCCGGTGACAGCAGCCCTTGCCCGGAGGGCCTGACCGTGAGAGCCTTCGTACCAAGAGGTGCGACAATCAACAAACCACTCGAGCGCTCGTCGCATACGAGTACCGAGAGAAGCCTGAATTCGGAGGAGGAGGGAGTCTCGTGAACAGAGCGCTAATCGCGCTTGCGGCCGTTGTCGCGGCGCTGGCCGTGAGCATCCCCGGCGCATTCGGACGGACGCTGGAAGCCTCGGCACCGACGGCAACGCCGGGCGTCACGTCGTCGACGATCACGATCGGCGGGACCTTCCCGCTGAGCGGGCCGGCGTCGCTCTACGCGCCGATCCCACGCGGGATGGAGGCCTACTTCAAGTGGGTCAACACGCGCAAGGGGCCGGACGGAAAGATCGGCATCCGGGGACGCAAGATCGTGTGGAAGTACTACGACGACGGCTACAACCCCGCCCAGACCGTGCAGCTGACGAACAAGCTGATCCTCGAGGACAAGATCTTCGCGGACGTCGGCTCGCTGGGAACCGAGCACAACCAGGCGATTCGTCCGCTCCTGAACGACCGGAAGATCCCGCAGATCCTCGTCGCCACCGGTGCGAGCTACTGGGGTCTTCAGTACAAGCAGTTCCCGTGGACGATCGGCTGGCAGCCTGACTACATCGCCGAAGGGCGCACCTACGGCCTGTGGATCAAGCAGAACGCGCCGAACGCGAAGATCGCGGTCTTCTACCAGAACGACGACTACGGGAAGGACTATCTCCGTGGCCTGAAGATCGGCCTCGGAGCGAAGAAGAGCCTGATCGTGTCGGAGCAGAGCTACGAGGCGACGGACACGAGCTATGCATCGCAGCTCGCACGGCAGAAGGCATCCGGAGCGGACACGTGGGTGCTGCTCTCGATTCCGACGCCGACCGTGCGCGCTCTCGCAACGGCAAAGGCGCTGAACTGGAAGCCGGGCACGATCGTGATCAACTCGGTGGCCGCGATCGACGTGGTCATGAAGGCTGCCGCGGCAAGCGCCGGTGCGGCGTACGTCGACGGTGCGATCACAACCGGCTATCTGAAGAACAACTCCAACCCGAAGTACCTGAACGACCCGATCGTCACGCGGTACACGCAGCTCTTGGCACAGTACGGGCCGAGCGGCGCTGACCCGAAGAACTCGTTCTACTTCTACGGGTTCGCCAAGGGGTACGACGTCGTGAAGCTGCTCTACAACGCGGGCAAGAACCCCACCCGGGCATCGCTGATGAAGGCGACGCAGAAGATGAATTGGGTGAACCCGTACACGATCAAAGGAATCAAGGTCAAGACCGGCAAATCGGATCGTTTCCCGATCTCGCAGCTGAAGCTCCTTCGCTACGGCAACGGGACGTTCAGCGAGTTCGGGTCCCTGATCAAGGGACGCTGACCGATCGCACTGTGGGGCCGGCGAATCCACGCCGGCCCCACGCTCTTCGATGGACTTCTCTCTCACCCCCGAACAGGAGTTGATCCGGAGCTCCGCGCGTGAGTTCTGCGAACGGGAGATCGTCCCCCACTCGCGCGACTGGGACCGGGCCGAAGAGCTCGACCGCGAAATCGTCGCGAAGCTCGCCGCTGCCGGTTACCTGGGCGCAACGATTGCGGAGGAGTACGGCGGCATGGGCCTCGACACGGTCTCGTACTGCCTGCTGATGGAGGAGCTCGGGCGCGCCGATTCCTCGGTGCGCGGGATCGTCTCCGTGAATCTCGGTCTCGTCGGGAAGACGATCGCAAGATGGGGAACCGAAGAGCAGAAGCGCGAGTGGCTGCCGCAGCTCGCGTCCGGAGACGCGCTCGGCTGCTACGCACTCACCGAGCCGGGTTCGGGGTCCGATCCCGCGAGCCTCGTGACACGCGCACAGCGCGACGGCGACGACTGGGTGCTCTCCGGCTCGAAAATCTTCATCACGCTCGGCAGCTGGGCCGGTCTCGCACTCGTGTTCGCCCGCAGCGGCGGGGAAGGTGCCCGCGGTCTGACCTGCTTTCTCGTGCCGACGGGCACCGCCGGATTCTCCGCCACTCCGATCAAGGGCAAGCTCGGGCTACGGGCCCAAGACACCGCCGAGGTGTTTCTCGACGGCGTCCGCGTTCCCGACTCGACCCGGCTCGGCGCGGAAGGCGACGGCTTCAAGGTCGCGATGTCCGCCCTCGACAACGGGCGCATCTCTCTCGCCGCGGGCTGCGTCGGAATTGCGCAGGGCTGCCTCGATGCCTGCGTGACGTATGCAGCGGAACGGCGCCAGTTCGGCAAGCCGATCTCGTCGTTCCAACTCGTGCAGGAGCTGCTGGCGGACATGTCCGTCGAGCTCGAAGCGGCGCGGCTCCTGACCTGGCGCGCCGCGCTGCTCGCCGACTCGGGGCAGCAGCACACGCTCGAGTCGTCGGTCGCGAAGTACTACGCGAGCGAGGTGTCCGTGCGTGCAGCGAACGCCGCGGTGCAGGTGCACGGCGGCTACGGTTACGTCGACGAGTATCCGGTGGGCAAGTACCTTCGTGACGCACGCGTGACGACGCTGTACGAAGGAACGAGCCAGATCCAGAAGCTCATCATCGGACGGGCGCTCACCGGAGAGAGCGCCTTTAGCTAGGAGGCGAATGCCGAATCTGGACGGAAAGGTCGCGGTCGTCACGGGAGCCGGCCGCGGAATCGGGCGGGAACACGCTCTCGCGCTGGCGCGCGCCGGCGCGAAGATCGTCGTGAACGACCTGGGTGCGTCGCTCGCGGGCGAGGGCGCCGATACCGGACCCGCGCACGATGTCGTCCGCGAGATCCAGGCGCTCGGCGGCGAGGCGGTCGCCGACGGCGAGAACGTCGCCGACTTCGCCGGCGCGAAACGTCTGATCGACGGCGCCGTCGCGGCATTCGGCCGCCTGGACATCCTCGTCAACAATGCCGGGATCCTGCGTGACCGCATGCTCGTCAACATGGAGGAGCATGAATGGGATGCGGTGATCGAGGTGCACCTCAAGGGCCATTTCGCGCCGACGCGGCATGCCGCGGCCCACTGGCGCGAGCGCTCGAAGGCGGGTGACCAGGTGAACGCGCGCGTGATCAACACGTCGAGCCCCTCCGGCGTCTTCGGCAACGTCGGCCAGTTGAACTACGGCGCCGCGAAAGCCGGGATCGTCGGCTTCACGCTGATCGCCGCGCAGGAGCTCCAGCGCTACGGAGTGACGGTCAACGCGATCGCGCCGAATGCGCGAACGCGCATGACCGAGGCCGCGTTCGGTGAGATTCCGCCGCCCGAGAACGGGTTCGACGCCGCGGACCCTGCGCAACAACTCCCCGATCGTCGTCGCGCTCTGCGCGGACGAGGCCCAGGACATCACCGGTCAGGTGTTCTTCATCTACGGCGGCGTCGTCAACATGCTCAGCGGCTGGGAGGCCGGGGAATTGTTCGCAAGCGACGAGCGTTGGGACCCTGACGCGTTGCTGCAGGAGCTCCGCGACCGCCTCCCGGACGGAGCCGCGCCTCCCGGAATGCTCGCCTCGATGCACCAGGCGGGCGGTCAATCGATGAGGGAGTGATGAACACGTGACGACCACGCTGACCATCGAGGAGCTCGAACAGTCGGGCGAGCGCGAGCTCGGGACGAGCGACTGGCACGAGATCACGCAGGAACAGATCAATCTCTTCGCGGAGGCGACCGGCGACCACCAGTGGATCCACGTCGATCCCGAAGCTGCCGCGAACGGCCCGTTCGGCACCACCGTCGCGCACGGGTACCTGACCCTGTCGATGCTGCCGATGCTGCTCAGCGAGATCGTGTCCGTAAGCGACGCGGTCATGGGCGTCAACTACGGCACGGAGAAGGTTCGCTTCACAAGCCCCGTGCCGTCGGGGTCACGCGTGCGCCTGCACGGGAAGCTTCTTCGCACCGAGCGGCGCGGGCCGAGTGTGCTCTGGTACGTCGGCATTCAGATCGAGATCGAGGGCAAGGAGAAGCCCGCGCTCGTCGGCGAGGTCGTCTACATGGCGGCGGGAGCACCCGATGCCTGAAGCAGTCATCGTCGCTGCGACCAGGACGCCGATCGGTCGCGCCCGCAAAGGCTCGCTCGTCGATGCGCGTCCCGACGATCTCGCTGCCTTCGCGATCGACGCGGTGTTGAAGCAGGTCCCCGAGCTCGACCGCGCCGAGATCGTGGACGTGATGGTCGGCTGCGGCTTCCCGCAGGACAAACAGGGGATGAACCTCGCGCGGCGCGTTGCCCTGCTCGCCGACCTCCCGGAAACGGTGCCCGGCACGACCGTCAACCGGTTTTGCGCGTCGAGCCTGCAGACGATCCGCATGGCGTTCCACGCGATTCGCGCCGGGGAGGGCGACGTGTACGTCGCGGCGGGCGTCGAGTCGATCACGCAGGTCGACGGCTACCCGAAGGACGCAGAGGAGCTGCACCCGAAGCTCTTCGGCGACGACGCGCCGATCGCGAACGTCTACATCCCCATGGGCCTGACGGCGGAGAACGTCGCCGAGCAGTGGAACGTCTCCCGCGAGGACATGGACCGCTTCGCCCAGCAGTCGCAGGAGCGCGCCGTCGCAGCCCAGGAATCAGGTTTCTTCGAGCGGGAGATCACGCCGTGGGACGGCGTTGCGAAAGACGACGGGCCGCGGCCGGACTCCACGCTCGAGAAGCTGTCGCAGCTCGAACCTGCTTTCAAGCCGGGCGGCAAGGTGACGGCGGGCAACTCCTGCCCCTTGAACGACGGAGCGGCGGCGGTCGTCGTCATGAGTGACACGCGCGCGCGCGAGCTGGGGATCGCGCCGCTGGCGCGGATCATCGCCTCGTCGGTTTCGGGCGTCGCGCCGGAGATCATGGGCGTAGGACCGATCGAGGCGGTGCGCAAGGCGCTGAAGCAGGCCGGAATGACGATCGACGAGGTCGACGTGGTCGAGTTGAACGAGGCGTTCGCGGCGCAGGTCATTCCCGTCTGCAGCGAGATCGGAGTCGACCCGTTCAGCGACAAGCTGAACCCGCACGGGGGAGCGATCGCGCTGGGCCATCCGTACGGAATGACCGGCGCGCGGATCATGAACACTCTGCTCAACGACCTGAAGACCCTCGACAGGACGATCGGCGTCGAAACGATGTGCGTCGGCGGCGGCCAGGGAATGGCGATGGTCGTCGAGCGGCTGAACTAGTCTCGCTCCATGGCGATCGCTGATCCTCCCGCTTCCACCGACTTCGCGGAATTGCGCGCCGAGTACCGCGCCTTCATGGAGGAGCACGTCTATCCGAACGAGGTGGCGCTCGGACGCGAGGACGACGCAGCGCAGGAGCTGATCGTGGAGCTCCGCGCGCGGGCAAAGGCGGCAGGGCCTGTGGGCGCCGCACCTCCCGCCGGAAGCGGGTGGAACCGGGCAGGGTTTCCTCGCCTACGCCCATCTGAACGAGGAGATCGGGCGCGTGCTGTGGGCGCAGTACGTCTTCAACTGCCAGGCGCCCGATGCCGGCAACGGGGAGATCCTTCACCTGTTCGGCACCGACGAGCAGAAGGAGCGCTGGCTGAAACCGCTCGTCGCCGGTGACATCCGGTCGTTCTTCTCGATGACCGAGCCGGAGGTGTCCGGCTCCGATCCCACCGACCTGCGGACGACGGCGGTGCTCGACGGCGACGAATGGGTGATCAACGGCCACAAGTGGTTCTCGTCCGGCGCCGAGGGCGCGGGCTTCGGAATCGTCATGGCCGTCACCGAGCCCGACGCCGAACCGCGACGCCGAACGAGCCAGATCATCGTTCCCGCCGACGCCTCCGGAATCCAGGTCGAACCGGTGCCGACCCTCGGGCACCGTGGGCGCGGCTGGTCGACGCACTGCGAGGTGACCTACAGCGACGTGCGCGTACCGGCGGAGAATCTCCTCGGCGAACGAGGGAGCGGTTTTCTGATCGCGCAGAAGCGGCTGGGCCCTGGACGGATCCACCACGTCATGCGGTGGCTCGGACAGATGCAGCGCGCTTTTGAGCTGATGTGCACGCGCGCCCTCGAGCGCGAGGCATTCGGCGGCCCCCTCGCCGAGAAGCAAACCGTGCAGAACTGGATCGCCGACTCTGCAGCGGAGATCCAGGCCTGCCGGCTGCTGACACTCGACGCCGCTCACAAGATCGACGAGGAGAAGGATGCGCGGGTCGAGATCTCGCTGATCAAGTTCTATGCGGCGGACGCCCTCTCCCGCGTGATCGACCGAGCGGTACAGGTGCACGGCGCGCTCGGACTGACCGACCGGTCGCCGCTCGCGCAGATGTACTCACTCGCACGCGGCGCGCACATCTACGACGGGCCCGACGAAGTCCATCGGATGGTCGTGAGCCGGCGCATCCTGAAAGCCTTCGCGTCGGGCGAGGGCTGGCGGTTCAACTAGAGAGGCGAGGCGGGGCGCCGACGCTCGCGCCCGACGCGTCGCGCGGGCCGGGCACGTTCGGAAAGCGGAACGGGAGCGGTTCGCGCCCGGGTTGCACGACCCAGACCTGACCGGTCTCGCTGCTGCGCGCGGCGCCGAGCACGGCCTGCGCGACGGCTTGCGGCTGTAGCAGCGGGAAGCCGGCGGCAGTGAAAGGCGCGGCGTCGATCAGCGGCGTCTCGACGAAGCCGGGCGCGACCGCGTTGATGCGTATCCCCCGCTCCTCGAGTTGCGGTGCGACGCTCCTGACAAAGCCGATCACCGCGTGCTTGGTGAGCGTGTAGATCGGATCGGCGGGTGACGGAACGAGGCCCGCCAGCGACGCGGTCGCGACGATCGCGCTTCCCGGCTCCATGACGTCCGCGAGCCGCCGAACGCCGAAGACGACGCCGTCGAGGTTCGCGCCGAGGATGCGGCGGTAGGCGTCGTCCGAAAGCCGGCTCACGTCGTGCTCGCCCGTGGTGACGCCCGCGTTCAGACATGCGAGCTCGACAGCCCCGACCGTCTCCCACGCCTGCGGGTCCGAGACGTCGAACCCATCGGCGAGGTCGAGCGCCTGCACCTCGGCCCCCTCGTCTCGCAAGAGGTCGACGATCGCGGCGCCGATTCCCGAGGCGCCTCCCGTCACGAGTGCGGTGCGCGGGAACATCGGGGCATACTGCCCCATCCGCATCGCGATGACCATCCCGTTCACCGGCGTCCCGTTGCACGAGCTCGGACCGCTGGTGCGCCGGATCGACGAGGCGGGCTACGACAGCGTGTGGTCGGCGGAGTCCACGGAGTTCGACGGCTTCACGCCGCTCGTCGTCGCGGCTGAGCACAGCACGCGGCTGCGACTGGCTACAGGCATCGTCAACGTCTACACCCGCGGCCCGGCGCTGCTCGCGCAGACCGCCGCAGCGGTTGCGAACGTCAGCAACGGCCGGTTCGTGCTCGGCCTCGGGGCATCGTCGAATGTGATCGTCGAGCAATGGAACGGCATCCCGTTCCGCCGGCCGCTCGCCAAGGTGGAAGAGACCGTGGAGTATCTCCGCGACGGTCCTGGCAGGCGAGCGCGGCACCGGAGGTTTCAAGCTCGCTTCACCACCGGAGCAACCCGTCCCGATCGTCCTGGCGGCCCTGCGCGACCGGATGCTCGGCCTGGCCGCGCGCATCGCCGACGGCGCGTTCACCAACTTCCTCCCGCTGAGCCGGACCGCGAAGGTCATCGACGCTTTCGCAGCGCCCGAGAAAGAGCTCGCGTGCCGGTTCTTCTCGATCGACGGCCCGGAAGAAGAGGCGCTCGTCACCGCGAAGCGCATCTTCGTCGCCTACGCGACGGTGCCCGTCTACGCCGAGTTCTTTCGCTGGCTCGGCTTCGGCGACGAGATCGATCCCGTCGTCGAAGCATGGAACGAGGGCGACCGCAAGCAAGCGCTCGAGCTCGCACCAGACGCACTCGTTCGCGATGTGTTCCTGCTTGGGCCGGTCGAAGCGCAGCGCGAGCGCCTCGAGGCGTTCGGCGACGCCGGCATCACGACTGCCGTGCTGGCGTTGTCCTGTACCCCGGACCGGCTGCCTGCGTTGATCGACGCGTTCGCGCCCGACTAGGGACGATCGAGCAGCGAAGCCCATCGATCTCGAGTCGTGACGTAATAGGTCAATGCCTCGTAGGCCTTCTCCGTGTCATCGTCGTGCTCATGTGGTGAGCGCAAGCTCGTTGGTGAAGGCGGCGATGTCCTCCAGATCCCAGGTGAGACGGAAGAAGTTCACGCCAACTTCGTCGGGCTCGTGACCGGTCGCGTCGGTGTAGGTGGTCGTTTCTTCTGCGAGCATCCAGAGATCGCGCTCGCGAGGGGCCAGCGCGACGGTGTCCCAGTCGACGAGCACATAGCCCTCATCCGTGCGCATCAGATTGCCGCCGTGCGGCTCGCCGTGGGTGACGACCCAGTCGCTGCTGCGCCGTCGCGACATCTGCAGAGAGGCGGTCGAACAAGCTCAGCAGCTCACCCACGTAGGCGGCGTGCGGGGCGAGCAGTTTCCGCGCGGGCTCGGAGAAGGGTCCCCCCGTCCACGTCTGGTTCAGCTCCTGCAGCGCAGCTTCCAGCCGGCGGCGACCGGGCACGCCCAGGTCCACCCTTCGCGCCACGGACGCAACCACAGGCGTTGCCTGATGCAGCTCGGCGAGCATCGCGAGCAAAGCAGCGCGCTCGGCGGTCTCGTAGTGGCCGAAGGTGCCCGCTTGTCCAGCCACGAAAGGGAACAGAGCGACTGTGTAGCGCGACCCGAATCGGCGCAACGTCTCGCCGCTGCTCGTCGGGATCGGGGCGGTCACGAAGCCGAGGCCATCGTTGCGAAGGGCAACCGCCGTGCCGAACGAGCGGCTCAGGCCCTCGAACACCGACTCACGCGTCTCCCCGAGCCAGGGCTTGAGGTCCAGGTCGTCGGCGGTGGCGAAGCCGCACTGTCCGTCGGCGTCGTTCACGATCCAGTGGTAGCTCCCACCGCCCACCGCCGCGTAGTGGACAGCTTCGACCGGTAGACCCCAACCGTCGGCGAGGAAATCGATCAGCGCGCCGGCTTCGAACTCCTTCGGCGGGGCGGCTCTCACTACCCCAGGGTAACGGCGGCGATCGACGTGTCAGGATTCTCGCGTGGACATCGTCGAGCGGCGCACCGACGCAAACGATGCAGCGCGCACGCCGCTGCTGATCCTGGAAGCCGTCCGCTCGTTTCTCGACGAGCACGGACTGGGAACAGGTGCACTGCAAGCGCACCGGATCGGCGAGGGCGGCGGCTCGAACTTCTCCTTCCTGCTCGAGCGGGAGGACGGAACGCGGTATGTGCTCCGGCGACCGCCCCGGCCACCGTTGCCGCCGTCGGCGCACGATGTCGTGCGGGAGTCGGCGCTTCAGCTCGCGCTTGCGCCACATGGGATCCGGGTCCCGAACATTCGCGCCGTGTGCGAGGACGACTCCCTGCTCGGAGTCCCGTTCTACGTCATGGACTACATCGACGGGGACGTGGTCACGACCGCGCTGCCGCCGCCGCTCGATCGGGATCCCGCGGCGCGGCGTCGCCTGGCCGACGATCTCGTCGACACGCTCGTGGAGATCCACGCAGCGGACGTGCGCGTGCCCGCACTCGCCGCGTTCCTCAGACCTGGGAATTACAACGAGCGCCAGGTGCGTCGGTTCTCGCAGCTGTGGGAACTGAACCAGACCCGTGATCTGCCTACAGTGGTCGACGTCGGGCGCTGGCTCGCCTCGAACGTGCCGGAGCAACTACCCCCAACCGTCGTCCACGGCGATTACCGCCTCGGCAACATGATCGTCACGCGCAGCGAGCCGGACCGCATCGCAGCGGTGCTCGACTGGGAGATGGGCGCGATCGGCGACCCGCGCGCTGATGTCGGCTATCTCGTCGCGACGTACAGCGAGCCGGGCGGGCGTGAGAATCCACTCGGGACGTCACCCGTCACGGCGATGGAGGGCTTCCCCACGCGCAACGAGCTGGTCGAGCGTTACAGGAGCCGAAGCGGCCGAAACGTGGAACCGCTGGCGTGGTTCGAGGGGCTTGCGCTCTGGAAGGCGGCAGTCTTCTGCGAGGCGATCTACGGGCGGTACGTGCGTGGCGAGCTGACCGCCGACGACGGCCGCGCGAGCCGTTTCGAGACAGGCGTTCCGCTGCTCGCCGAGACCGCCGCCGAGCTCATCGGCGCGTAGCTTGCTGCGCTACTCGACCGCAGACCTGACCTTCTCGATCGCACCGCTCTCCGCTGCGTCGCCGCCGCCGGCCGCGCGGCCACCGACTGCGCGACCTCTACGACGAACTGCCGGTAGGGCTCCAGCTCGTCGGGAGCCTTCGACTCGAGCGTCGTCTTCGCGGTCCGCAACGCCTCCAGTGTCTCGTTCTCCACCTTGTCGGGCGATGACGTAGCGCCGAAGCCCGTGCCGTGCAGGTCAGCGAGGTCGCGGACGAGGTCGCTGGAGCTGCTCTGCTTCGCCTGCGCGACGTGCTTCCCAAGCGCACCGGCCTCCTTGAAAGTGTCGAAGAAGCTGCGGTCGCTCAACGAGACGAGCAGCCCGGCGCCGACAACGCCCTTCTGCAACGACTCCCACTCTTGCTCTGTGAAATCAGCTTTCTTGGCCATGACTCCTCCTTCGGTCAGGCGTCTTGGTATCTCCTGATGGCAAGCCCCGTTGGTGAGCGCGACGGACATGTCAAACGTCCGCGTTGCGTTGGCTTGATTTTCTTACCCGCCGCTGCGCTCGCGCTCACGGCGATGCTGGCAGCCGGTTGCGGCGGCGGTGATGACCCCCGCCCGAAGGTCGAGGCCGGTCTGCAGCACTACTTCTCCACCTTTAATCCGGAGGATTCCGTCTTCCCGTACGGAGCTGGCGCCCCGCGCGTCATAGACAACGGCTGCAAGGAATTGCATCGAAGTTCCCCCTGCCGCCGGTTGTCGACCGGGTCGGCCTGAGCCAGACGCCGACCGCCGCCTGACGCTTCCGACCAAGTTCAAGAACGTCGCGCTTTGGCAGTGCTTCGTCAGGTTCAACGCCTTCACATTGACGGTGCACGTCGCCGTGAACGACAGCAACGAGGTCGTCTTGGCGTGGCCCTGGTACGGGGACAGTCGGAAGGCTCCAAAACTCGCCCCGGCACGTACACACGCTCGCCGCTCCTACAGTCGGCCAAAACACCGCGGCGACGATGCTCAGTCGTTGGTTGTGTCCAGGTGAACCGCGACGTCGGCGGCCGCGCCTTCCTTCTCCACGACGACGTGATCCTTGGCTTGCTCGACGACCGACTCGATCTCGGGCATTGCATGACCCTTGGCCACCACGAACCGCGTCGACTCTGCGCGGACGTGCTCGTACTCGGCGGGGGTCAGAACGACCTTCTCCGCACACATTGGATCGGAGCACTCACACAGGAAGTTGTACGTCGCATCCTTCTGGCCGAAGGTGTCGGAAATCTCACGGATGCGCTCGTTGACGTCCCTGAACAGGGCCTCGTTCAGCGCGAGACGTTTTTCCTGAGCCTCTTCCACCGCGCGGAACTCTAGCCGTCAGGCACTTCGAAGAATCACCCGGGCGGGCGCCCCGTCGGAGCCCTCGAGTCGCAACGGCAGACAGATGAGCTCGTAGTTGCCGGGATCGACTTCACGTAGATCGAGCCCCTCGAGAGCGATCACGCGTGCTCCGAGCAGCTCCTGGTGGGCTTCAGCATCGCCAATGGAGAGGTAGTCGATGCCGACGAGACGGACGCCTCTCTCGATGAGAAACCGCGCGCCGCTGCCGGTGAGGCGGACGAAGTCGCGCGAGAAGCTGTCGCGATTCCAGAGCCGTGAGTTGGACGTCTTGAAGAGGATCCGCGTGAGGTCATCCGGGAACGCAAGCTCACCGAGCGTTTCCGCGTCCAGGTCGCCGCTCACCGCCGTGGCATCGACGACCGACGCGGGACCTATGAGCGTCTCGAGGTCGAGCGACTCCGTCCCCGCTCCGCCGTCGATGAAGTGGACAGGGGCGTCGACGTGCGTCCCGGTGTGCACCCCGAGATCGAGCCGGCTCACGTTGGCGGTTGCCCCGGCCGCGATCGAGTCGATCAGCTCGAGGTGAAAGCCCGGGTTGCCGTCGTAGACGTGCATGGCGGCATTGATCGGGACCGAGATGTCGTGGAGCTTCGCCACCTGGCCCAATCGTCGCATGTAGCGCTCTGTCCTCGTCGCTTTGGCCGCGATACTCCGAGGTGCCTTGGCAGGGCTGCGACCAGACACACCACTGGAGGGACGGATCGTGCGCGTCGAGCCACTCGCGGAGCGTCACCGCGAAGGCTTGCGCGAGGCCGCGGAGCGCGAGCCGCAAATCCATCGCTACACGGGCATGTATTCGCTCGGCTTCGACCGTTGGTTCGACGAGGCAGTCGGCAGCGAGACGGAGGTGCCGTTCGCCGTCATCGTCGACGGAAGACCGGTCGGCTCGACGCGGTACCTGAACATCGAGCCGTTCCACCGTCGCACTGAGATCGGCTGGACCTGGCTCGAGCGCGCCCACTGGGGAACGGGTGCGAACATCGAGACGAAGTACCTCCTCCTGCGAAATGCCTTCGACGACTGGGGCGCGATGCGCGTCGAGTTCAAGACCGACGCCAGAAATCTGCGCGTGCGGGGCGCCCTCCTCGGCATCGGCGCAACCTTCGAGGGCATCTTTCGCAAGCACATGGTGCTGCCGGACTCCATCCGCGACTCGGCCTGGTACGCGATCGTCGACGACGACTGGCCGGCCGCGAAGGCTCTGCTGGAGCAGAAGATCGAGCAGCACGCGCGTTGATGGGAGACTGACCCCATGGCGACGATGGCCGACCTCGACGAGCTCGCCCTCGCAATGCCGCAGACGACGAAGGAACTGTCGGACGACGGGCGGCCGACGTACCTCGTGCACGGCAAGTTCTTCTGCTTCCATCGCAGCCCTCGTCGAGACGCGATCGATCCGGATACAGGCGAACGACTCGACGACGTGCTGGTCTTCCGCGTCGCCGACGTCGGCGTGAAGGAGCTCATGCTCGCCGACGACCGCGGGTTGTTCTTCACGACACCGCATTGGGACGGCTACTCCGCCGTGCTCATCCGCATCCCGGATCTTGCCCGCCTCGATCGAGACGAACTGGAAGACGCGGTGGTCGAGGCATGGCTGACCAGGGCACAGAAGCGCGTCGCGAAGGCTTGGCTCGACGCGCACGGGCTGACAGACGACTAGGCGTTCTCCAGGTCCTCTGCCTTTTCGCCTTTCTCGACGATGTCACCCTCGGTGAAGAGGATCGTCTGCAGAGCGATCCGCCACTTCGGGGTGCGGCGGATCAGGAACTCGAGGTCCATGCCGAAGTGCTTGAACTCTTCGCCTTGCGCGTTCTCCATGATCGCCTTCGCCTGACCATCCGGCTCGAGTGCGATCCGCTGTTCGTACCAGCCGATTGCCTCCGCCTCCTCGGTGAGCGAAGCGATCATCCGGGCGAACGTGCGCACCTCTGCGCTGAGCTCGCCGGCCGGCTCGTGATATTGCTCGAAGCCCATCTCGTCTCCTTCCCGAATCGTTTGTCGTGCAGCGAAGGAGCGAGACTACGGCGAGTGGGCTGTCACCGCAGGCTCATGGCCTCGGGCTCTCGAGCACGCACGCGGCCGCTACCGCGCCGGTACGCGTATGAACACCAAGCCTGTCGTAGGCGTTCTCGAGGTGCTTCCGAACGGTCCCGGGCGAAATCCACAACAGCCCCGCGATCTCGGCGTTCGTCTTTCCCGCGGCGACGAGCTCCAGGATCTCCCTCTGCCGCGGGCTGAGCCGCTGTGCCTCGTTCACGCGCCTGCCGGTCAATTCCCGCCGGGCGGCCGCGTCACGACGGAATCGTTTGAGGTGCGGAAGCAGTACGTCCAGTACCGCGCGGTCGCGCTCGCGGAAGTTTCGTCGTGAGCTGTCGAACTCCAGGCGCGCATCTCCTTCACCCTGGGGGTCGAGCCACAGCCGGATCATGTCCTCGACGCCGACAGGACGTGCAACCTCCTGGTAAAGCGGCATGCGGTGAAACTCGCGGCGAGAGAAGAAGTCCGAGTACTTGCGCGCGCCGTCGACCGGGGTCAACGGATCCTGGTGCTCGTAACGGCGTCCGGCATCGCGAACCTCAGGGGTCGTCGGCCCGCAGGGGTTCCCCGTCCAGACGATGCGCTTCGCGCCGCGACCCCACCGCTCGTGGTAGGCAACGACATCACACGGCACCAGGCGCCGCAGCGCATCGAGAACCGGCTCGGGAAAGGGCTGGGGCCCGTCGACGAGCGACGCTTCGCGTACCACGTCGAGCACCTGCCGAACGTCCGCTTCTGAGAGGCGGGCCATCTCGGCTCAAACAATACGACGAACGTCGTATGGCCGAAACTGCCGACGCCGCAAATCATTTGGGCGTGAAAGGCAGACGGCTGGTCTCAACGGCAGGCACCGTGCTCGTCGTAGCCCTGATGGCGGCTGGAGCGACTGCGACCGGAGGGTCGCGAGCTGCGCCTGCCTCGTTCAAGCTCGTCTTCGACGGGAGGCACAACGCCGCTCTGCTGCACGAAGGGACCTTCACGAGCTCGGTCGTTGCCTGTCCCTCCGGCTCGGCTGCTGACGTCAGCTTCGACACCGAAACCGAGAGCGCGCTTCGGAGATTCACGTGTGCCGGCTCCAAAGGGGACTTCACAGCGCGTGTGGCCCCGCTGCCCGCCGAGCACGGCGGCCTCGGCTCCTGGCAGATCGTCGCCGGCGGCGGGCCGCTCGCAAACCTGCGCGGGAAGGGAACGTGGACGAGCACCCGCCTTGCGGGCAGTCCGGGACGACCCGGCCACGATCGTCTTTCGGAGCACGTGGGACGGCGTCGCCGACTTTGATGCAGTCGCACCCACCGTCGCAGTGGCCGCGAGCGCCGGCAAGCTCCGGCGACCACTACGTACATACTCCGTCCGCGTGGCCCTCAAGCTGGCCGACGACACCCCGGGGAGCAGCATTTCGTACAGCGTCGACATCCGGGCCGGCCATTCGTTCCTGGCATACAAGAGGGGTGTGACCGCATCGGGCCAAGCGACGGTAAAGCTCCGTATCCGCCAACCGCGCGGAGTCCGGAACATCCAGATCATCGTCGTCGCGTCTGACACCGTCGGTAACGAGAGGACCGCCACACGGTCTCTCAGGCTGAGGTAGCCCGAGCGCGCCGCACCCGACTACCGAGCTGAGTAATCCAGCTCCAGGAAGTCGCTCACCTCGGCCAGCCAACGCTCCTGGACGAAGCGCACGTGATCGGGGTGCTCGTTGTAGCCCTCGTAGGCGGCCCGGTCGGCGAACTCCATCGAGATCCCGAAGCGGTAGCCGTTCTTCGGGCTGACCTCGGCGAGCAGCTCGAACGCCTCCACGCCCGGGATCGCCGCGAGCCGTTCCGCCGCCTCGAGGAAGTCCCGCTCTTCCGCCGAGCCCTCAGGATGGGCGAGCGTGAACGCGACTGTGTGCCGGATGCGTCCCGCGATCACGCGCGTGAGCTTACGCGGAACCAGCCTCGGCGCGGATCTGCGAGAGCGTCTGTCTCGGCGTGATCGCCTCGGGATCGACCCGAAGCTCGAGGAGAGCCGGCCGCTGCTCCGCGAGTGCGCGCTCGAACGCATCCGGAAAGTCTTCTGAACGAAGCACGAGCTCCCCGTACGCACCGAAGGCGTGCGCCCAGGCCACGAAGTCGGGGTTGACGAGGTCCGTGCCGACGACGCGGCCGGGGAAGAGGCGCTCCTGGTGCATCCTGATCGTCCCGTACATCCCGTTGTTGACGACGAGCACGATGATGGGCAGCTCTTCCTGTACCGCGGCCGCGAGCTCGTGCCCGCTCATGAGGAAGTCACCGTCGCCGGAGACGCAAACGACCGTGCGCGAGGGGTGAACGACCTTGGCGGCTATCGCTGCCGGAATCCCGTAGCCCATCGCACCCGAGCAAGGTGCGAGCTGCGTCCGATAGCGGTTGAAGGAATAGAAGCGATGGCACCAGACCGTGTAGTTGCCGGCGCCGTTCGTCAGGATTGCGTCGTCCGGAAGGCGCTCGCGCAGGTGTTGCATCACGTCGCCGACATCGAGCTCGCCCGGGCCGCGCTGGTGTCGAAGGCTCGCGAGAAAATCTGCGTGAGCCGACTCGGTCCAGTCGACCCGATGGGAGCCGTCGACCGGCTCGAGCGCGCGCGCCGCGGCGAGGAACTCCGCGGAGCCGGCCAGGATCGGGAGGTCGGGCTGGAACACGCGGCCCAGCTCCTCGGGATCCGCATGGACGTGGACGAGCGTCTGCGGCGTGCGCGGCGGCTGCAGGGTCGTATAACCGCGTGTCGGGATGTCACCCAGGCGGGAGCCGACGACGAGCAGCAAGTCCGCCTCACGAAGCCTCCGCGCGAGCGCGGCGTCGTGCCCGATCGTGAGCACGCCTGCGTAGGAAGGGGACGTGTTGTCGATGTAGTCCTGGCGGCGGAACGAGGTCGCCACGGGCAGAACCGACGCCTCGGCGAAGGCCTGGAGATCCGCAGCGGCCGCCGCGCTCCAGCCGCCGCCGCCAACGACGATCAGCGGTCTTTCTGCGTCCGACAGTAACTCGCGCGCGCGCGCGAGGTCCTCGTCCGAGGCGGCGGCCCGCGCGCGTGAGAACTGTGCCGCGTCCTGCACGTCCGCCGAATCCGAGAGGACGTCCTCGGGCAATGCCACCACGACCGGGCCCGGCCGTCCGGAAACCGCCGTCTGAAACGCGCGCGCGGTGAGCTCCGGGAATTGTTCGGGTTCCTCGACCTCGATCGCCAGCTTCGTCAGCGCACCGAAAGCGGCTGCGTAGTCGAGCTCCTGGAACGCTTCTCGCCCGCGGTGCTCGAGCGGTACCTGGCCGACGAAGAGGATCAGCGGCGTCGAGTCCTGAAACGCCGTGTACACGCCGGTGGCGGCGTGCGTCGCTCCCGGCGCCCGCGTCACGAAGCAGATGCCCGGCCGGCCGGTCAGCTTTCCGTAAGCCTCGGCCATGTTCGCGGCGCCGGCCTCGTGCCGCGCAACGACGAGGCGGATGGGAGCGTCCCTGAGCGCATCGAGGACGGCGATGTAGCTCTCGCCCGGAACGCAGAATGCGGTATCGACGCCGTGAACGACGAGCTGGTCGACGAGGATCC
Source organism: uncultured Actinomycetes bacterium (assembly GCA_963779965.1). GTDB lineage: Bacteria > Actinomycetota > Thermoleophilia > Gaiellales > Gaiellaceae > 3-1-20CM-4-69-9. The sequence goes on from CAWAAP010000012.1 coordinate 22,672, forward strand.
TCGCGCCGGTGCGGTCACAGCTCGATCGGCTCGTCGAAGAAGACCGTCGCGCGCTGAAGCTTCGGCTTCTCCTCGTCAGCGGGGTCGACGTAGCTGATCGTGCGCTTACCCGCCCACTCACGCGGAACGAGCATCGCCCGAACGAAGGCGGTCTCCTCGGCTGCGGACGCGACTGCCAGGACCGGCTCGGGCCCTGCCTCGAACCACGGCTCGAGCGCTTCGTACACATGAGTCTGGCCACCGCTCTCGATGCGGATCGACCCGTGCAGCAGGCACCGGATCCCGGGGCCGGGATGCGTGTGCCGGTACGCGACCCCTCCAGCCGGAAAGTCGACACGATCACAACGGAGCAGCCACTCGGTGTTCGGATCGAGCGCCACGGGCGCGGCGAGCTTCTCTCCCACTCCGCCCTGTTCCTCGAGCTTCCAGACCAATGCGCGTCCGGCGACCGAGGCCGCGCCGAAATACGCCTTGTCGCGGTCGATGTCGTAGACCGCGATGTTGCCGCCGTTGGTTTCGATCCCTTCCGGGTGGTCGTAGAGCGCCAGGATCAATGAAAGTACTGGCCGCCGTCGATGACGATCGTCTGACCGGTGACGAACGTGGCGCCGGGACCGCACAGGAAGACGACCGCTCCGACGACGTCTTCCGGCACCTGGTCCCGCTGCAGCGTGCGTGCGGAGACAGAGACCTGCTGCAGCGCCTCGATCACCTCCGGATGCTCGCGAACGCCGTCGCTCATCGTGAAGCCCGGTGCGACGCAGTTGACGAGGATGTCGTCGCGTCCGAGCTCCTTCGCGAGCGCACGCGTCAGCGCGACGATCGCGCCTTTGCTCGTCACGTAGTGCAAGAGAAACGGAACACCACGAAACGGCGTGCCGGACGAGATGTTCACCACCCGACCGCCCTCACCCTGCTCGCGCATGCGCGGCACGACGGCCCGCATCGTCAAGAACATGCTCAGGACGTTGACATCCATGACCTGCCGCCACTCTTCAACGGGGATCTCGGTAAACGGGCGCATCTGCAGCGAGGCATAGAGGCCGGCGTTGTTCACGAGAATGTCGATGCGGCCACAGCGCTCGATCGCAGCCTGAGCCATTCCCTCGACCTGCGCTTCGTCGGCGACGTCGACGGTGAGCCCGATTCCTTCCTCGAACTCCTGCGCGGCTTCCTCCGCCCGGCTCAGGTCGGCAACCACGATTCGCGCTCCTTCGGCCGCGAGCCCCTTGGCGATCGCATTGCCGATTCCCTGCGCGCCACCGGTGACGATCGCGACCTTGCCTTCCAGTGACCCGCTCATCGGATCGGCGAGAAGACCGTCGGCACCAGAATCCGGTTGTGCTGCGTGTGGATGAGCGGCTGGATCTTCGCGAGGAAGGCCCGCCACCGCTCGTCCGCCTGCAGGCTTGCGCGCCGTTGCTCCCGCTCGGCGAAGTTGTCGTATCCCCAGAGGCTGGTGTACGTCGACAGCGGCCCGATGTCCGTCGTGAAGACGCCGATCAGGCCGCCGAGATACTCCTGCTGGAGAGCGATCCCCTCCTCTTCGTAGAGCCGAACGAGCTCGACGAGCTTGCCGGTGAACACGTGATAGTCACGCTGCTCGACGATCATCGGTCGACTCCGCCCATCGCTAGGTACTTCAGCTCCAGCCACTCGTCGATGCCGTACTTCGAGCCCTCGCGGCCGATGCCGGATTCCTTCATGCCACCGAAGGGAGCGACCTCCGTCGAGATGAAACCGGTGTTGATGCCGACGATCCCGTACTCGAGCGCCTCCGACACGCGCCAGATGCGTCCGACGTCGCGGCTGTAGAAGTACGCCGCGAGCCCGTAGGGAGTTGCATTCGCCACCTCGATCGCTTCCTGCTCCGTCGAGAAGCGTCCGACTCCCGCGACCGGGCCGAACGTCTCCTCCGAGGTCATCGCCATCGATGCCGTGACACCCGACAGCACCGTCGGTTGGAAGAACGTGTGGCCGCGCTCGTGCCTGTTGCCGCCGGTCACGAGCTCGGCGCCGCCGTCCAGTGCGTCTGCGACATGGCGCTCGACCTTGGCGAGCGCCTGGTCGTCAATGAGCGGGCCGACAAGGACATCCGGCTCCGTGCCTGCACCCACCTTGAGTGCGGTGACCGCCTGGGTCAGGCGGCGGAGGAAATCGTCGTACACCGAATCCTGGACGAGGATGCGGTTCGCCGAGATGCAGGTCTGCCCCGAGTTGCGGTACTTGCAGAGCACCGCGCCCGCGGCAGCCTCGTCGAGATCGGCATCGTCGAAGACGACGAACGGAGCGTTGCCGCCGAGCTCGAGCGACACCTTCTTCACCTGACGCGCACACTGCTCCATCAGGAGCTTTCCGACCTCCGTCGAGCCCGTGAAGCCCAGCTTGCGCACGATCGGATTCGATGTCATCTCGCCTCCGATCGCGGGCGCGTCGTCCGCATCGCCCGTGACGACGTTGAACACTCCGGCCGGCAAGCCCGCCTCCTCGGCCAGCTTCGCGACGGCGAGTGCCGACAACGGCGTCTGTTCCGCAGGCTTGAGCACCATCGTGCAGCCGGCCGCGATCGCGGGAGCCGCCTTGCGCGTGATCATCGCCGCCGGAAAGTTCCAGGGCGTGATGCCGGCGGTGACGCCCACCGGCTCCTTGGTCACGACGACGCGACGGTCCTGCATGTACGTCGGAATCGTGTCTCCGTAGACGCGCTTTGCCTCCTCGCCGAACCACTCGAGGAAGGAGGCGGCGTATTCGATCTCCAGGCGTGATTCAGCCAGCGGCTTGCCCTGCTCCGTGGTCAACAACAGCGCCAGATCGTCGCGGTGCTCGAGCATCAGATCGGCCCAGCGGCGCAGGATCCGCGCGCGTTCCTTCGCGAGGGTGGCGCGCCACCGCGGATATGCATCCCTTGCGGCCTCGATCGCCCGCCGCGTCTCCTCCGCACCCATGCGGGGGACCTGCGCCAGCTCTTCGCCCGTCGCCGGGTTGAGGACCGGGAAGGTCGCACCCGAGTCGCCCTCGACCCACTCACCCGCGATGAAGCCTCGGTCGAGCAGGAGGGTGCGCTCTCTCACGGTCTGCGCCATTCCGGCGCGATTCTACGCAGCTGATCGCGCGATCACGCCGCGCTCCTCGAGCGAAGCAAGACGCTCGTCGTCGACGCCGAGCTCTCCCAGCACCTCGGCCGTGTGCTGCCCGAGCAGCGGCGGGGGCGTCGCTGGTGCGAGCGTCGCGCTTTCGAGCTCGAACGGAGGCCCGACCAGCTCGACCGCGCCGGCCGTGGGGTGATCCACACGCTGAGTCCTGGCTTGGCCGGTACGCAGCGCCTCGCCGACGGGCCGAATCTTTCCCGCCGGAACGCCCGAGTCGAGCAGCCGACGCTCCCACTCCTCGGTCGCGCGGCCGGCGAACACCGACTGGAGCTCCGCGATCAGCGCTTCCCTGTTCAGAACCCGCGCCTCGTTTGTCGCGTACCGATCGTCGGTGGCGAGATCGGGCCGCTCGATCGCAGTGCAGAGCCTGGCGTAGAGCCCGTCATTGGCCGCAGCCACCGCGATCCAGCCATCGGCGGCGCGGAACGGCTGGTAGGGGACGATGCTCGGGTGCGCGTTTCCGTAGCGCAGCGGCTCTGCTCCCGTGAGCAGGGCGCTCGCTCCGACGTTGACGAGGGCGGCGAAGGCGCTGTCGAGGAGCGAGACCTCGACGAGGTCACCTTCGCCCGTGAGCTCGCGCCGACGGAGCGCGGCGAGGATCGCTGTTGCCGCATGGAGGCCGGCCAGCACGTCGACGATCGCGACGCCCACCTTCATGGGCTCACCGTCGGGCTCGCCGGTGATCGCCATCAAGCCGCTCTCGGCCTGCACGGTGAAGTCGTAACCCGCCCGGTCACGCGGCTCGCGCGCACCGAAGCCGCTGATCGTGCAGTAGACGACACCGGGCCGGCGCTTGCGCACAGCCTCGTAGTCGAGCCCCAGCCGCGCTGCGCCGCCGGGGCGAAAGTTCTCGATCACGACGTCGGCGCGTGCGCACAACTCGAGCGCGAGCTCACGACCATCCGGATCCTTCAGATCCAGGGCGACGCTGCGCTTGCCGCGGTTGACCGAGAGGAAGTAGGCGGACTCGCCTCCCGCGAACGGAGGGCCCCACGTGCGCGTCTCGTCTCCGCCGGCGGGGTGCTCGATCTTGACGACATCGGCTCCCAGGTCGGCGAGCGTCATCGTCGCGTAGGGGCCGGCGAGCACACGTGAAAGGTCGACGACCCGCACGCCTGCAAGGGGCGGCGCATTCCCGGCTGCGACACGGTTCGAGCCTAGGCCGCGCTCATCCGTCCGAGCGCTGCATCGCCGCGTCGAAGGCGATCGCCGACGGCGCGAAGTCCGTGCGGCGGACGAATGCGAGCGCGTCCGGCGCGCCCCAGTCGCGGTCCATGCCGGAGTCCTCCCACTCGATCGAGAGCGGTCCGCCATAGCCGATTCTGTTCAGCGAACGGAAGAGAGACTCGAAGTCGACATCGCCGTGGCCCGGGGAAACGAAGTCCCAGCCGCGCTCCACCTCGCCGAAGTTGAGATGGCTCCCGAGGATGCTCCTGCGTCCGTCGAGCGTCTTGCGCGAGTCCTTGACGTGCACGTGGTAGATCCGCTCGGCAAACTCTTCGACGAACGCCGCAGAGTCGAGGAACTGGTGCGCGAAGTGGCTCGGGTCGAAGTTGATCCCGAACTCCGGCCTGCGGTCGATCGCGGCGAGGGTCTTGCGCGTCGTGACGAAGTCGTACGCGATCTCGGTCGGATGAACCTCCAGCCCGAACCGGACTCCCTCGGCTGCGAAGACGTCCATGATCGGCCCCCAGCGCTCGGCGAAGTCCTGATAGCCACGCTCGATCTCGGCGAAGTCGTTCGGCGGGAACGAGTACAGCATGTGCCAGATGCTCGAGCCCGTGAAGCCGTTGACCTGCTCGACACCGAACAGAGCGGCCGCGCGAGCCGTGTCCTTCATCCGCTCCGCCGCACGACGGCGCACGCCCTCAGGCTCGCCGTCGCCCCACACCTCCGGCGGCAGAATCGCCTGGTGCCGCTGATCGATCGGATCGCAGACACACTGGCCGACGAGGTGTGCACCGATCGCATACGCCTGCAAACCGTTTCGGTTGAGCACGTCACGCCGCGAATCGACGTAGCCCGGATCGGCGAGCGCCTTGTCGACTTCGAAGTGGTCGCCCCAGCACGCAAGTTCGAGGCCGTCGAAGCCCCAGGTACCCGCCTTCGCAGCGAGCTCCTCGACCGGAAGATCGGCCCACTGGCCGGTGAAGAGCGTGACCGGTCGCGCCATCAGGCCGCCGCCAACACTGGAACGGCAAGACCGGGGGCGCCGAGCTCGGACATCGTCGGCTCGTAGCCGGAACGGGCGAGCAGCTCGAGACCGAGCCGGGCGCGCCGGACACGCTCGCGTGACAGGGCCACCGTCGTCGCTTCGATGTGCGTGCCCGCGGGATAGACATCGGGCGCATTTCGAAGGCCGAACTTCACGTAGACCGGCGCAGCGACCCGGATGATCTCGGGGATCTCGTGCAGCCGCACGAAGCCGCCGATGTTGTCGGGCGCCTCGACGTAGAGATCGAGGGGCACGTCGACCGCGGCGCGAATCGCGGCGATCTGCGCCAGCGTCAGGTCGGTGGGCAGGTTGAGCGTGCTTGCGCCGAGCTCGACAAGCACGCGTGCGGCCGCGGGGTTCGCCGCGGGCAGCATCACCGAGATCTTCGCCTGCATGTCATCTGGAAGCTCACCGGCCGCACGCATCGCACCGAAGACGGAGAGCAGGCCGAGGTCCGCGATCAGCACGCTGCGAATTCCATGCGCCGCAGCACGCTTCACGTCTTCGATGCCCTGCACGACCTGCTCCTGCCCGCGCGAGGTCGGCGCGACGGCTCCGCCGGCAGGCGCGCGCGCCATCGCGGACGTGTCCCACGCGGCGTTCGGACGGGCGAAGAGGCTGATCTCGACACGCGCATCGGCTGCCATGCGTGCCATCGAGTCGAGCTCGTCGTCCGTCTGAAGGAAGACGCCGCTTCCCTGCGAGACCCGGTGGACGGCGACGTCGAGCCGCGCCGACTCCTCCAGGACGGCCTCGAGGCACGCGGGTCCTTCGACGCTCGGGATCTCGATGCGGTACTGGGCACCATCGGGGAAACGCAGTTGCGAGTCCGGAAGCTCGTGCAGGTCTCCGGGCGGAAGGCCGATCGACTCGAGGAACGAGCGTGTGGCTCGCTACCGCTCATGCGACCGCATCGGCTCAGGCCTGGGCGACTGGCTCGACGCCGAGGATAGCGGCGCTGCGAGTCGGGATCGTTCCGGAGCTGCTCGGCTGTCGTCTCGAGCTGCGATCGACGCCGGCGACCATGACCAGCTGCCGCTCCGCGAGCGACGTTGCGACGCCGAGGTTCTGCTCGATCGAGCAGGATGGCGACGCCCTCGTCCTGGAAGCGTCCTGCACGTCTCGATCGAGCTGCTCGATCGACGGTCGGCGCGAGCCCCTCGGACGGCTCGTCCATGATCAGGAGCTTCGGATTGAGCAGCAGCGCGCGACCGATCGCGAGCATCTGCTGCTCGCCGCCGGAGAGCTGCGCTCCGCCGTTCCGCTTCCGCTCGGCAAGGCGCGGGAAGAGCTCGTACACACGCTCTGGGGTCCAACCGCCGTCACGACCGTTGCGGCCGCTGACCATGCGGAGGTGCTCGTCGACGCTGAGAGAGGGAAAGAGCCGGCGTCCCTGCGGGACGTAGCCGACACCGAGCTTCGCGATCTTGTACGAGGGTCGGCCGATCAGCTCGCGTACCCAGGAAGCGGATCGAGCCGGTCGCTTCGCGGCGGGCGTGAGGCCCATGATCGCCGCGCAGAGCGTCGTCTTTCCCATGCCGTTGCGGCCGATCACGGCCACCGGCTGCTCGTTCTCGATCGTCGAACGACACGTCGTCGAGGACGTGTGCGCTGCCGTAGAACGCGTTCGAGCCCCTCGACCGAGAGCAGCGGCTCACTCACTCGCTCCTCCCTCCGGTTCGGAACCGTAGCGGCTGCCCAGGTAGAGATCGTGGACGAGCTCGGTTCGCGCGGATCTCTGCCGGAGTTCCCTCGACGATCACGCGGCCCTCGTGCATCATCGTGACGCGCTCTGCGACACGGAGTGCGATATCCATGTCGTGCTCGATCAGGATCAGCGTGATGTCACGCGTCGAGCGCGAGCAGGAGCTCCGTCAGAAGCTGACGCTCGCCACGAGAGAGACCTGACGCGGGCTCGTCGAGCATGAGGAGCTTCGGCTCTGCCGCGAGGGCCATCGCAAGCGCGACCTGTCGGTGCTCGCCGTGCGACGAGCGAGCCGACGAGCGTCGCCGAGCTTGCCGTCGATGGCAACTCGGCGCGCGGCCTCGCGTGCACGCGCGCGGAGCTCGGCGTCCTTGCGCGGGAGGACGACCGGCCGTAGGTGCCCTCGGCCGACGCCGACGATCGCAAGAAGATGCTGTCCTCGACGGTCAGACCGAGGAAGAGCCGCGACTGCTGGTAGCTGCGGGCGAGACCGAGCTTCGCGCGCGCGCGCGCAGGTCCCGTCGGTGACGTCGCGGCCGAAGAGCTCGACCGGCCGGACGTCGGCCGGGAGTCGCCTGCGACGACGTTGAACAGCGTCGTTTTCCCCGCGCCGTTCGGCCCGAGGATCGCGCGACGTTCGCCAGGTACGACGTCGAGGTCGACGTCGCTCACGGCCTGCAAGACCGCCGAAGCGCCGGCCGACCCCCCGCAAGCGGAGGATCGGCTCGGCGCTCTCGGCGTGCGCTGCTGCTTCGGTCAACGACTACCTGATGGTCTGCTTCGGTGATCACGCCGTTCTTGACTACCTTGATCTTGCCCTGCCCAGGGCAGCTTGTGCTTCACGCAGGCCGGCTGGCTGCGACCAGGCGGCTGGCACGTCTTCTTGAAGAGACCGCCGAATGACTGGTCGACGTTCGGCACGAAGCCGACGACCTTGGCAGCGGCTACCCGTCCGGCCCTTTGACGATCTGCAGCGGGTACTGATCCGGCGATCGCCTGGCGGTTCGAGTCGAGCTGAACCTGACCGCCATCGCTGACCTGGTACCCGGCCTTGATCGACCTCGGCAGCGACGAATCTAGAGCTCGCCCCAAGTGCGCCACCCGACTTCGTAAGCCCGATGACGAGCGCGTGGGCAGCGTTGTAGTAGTTGTAGACGAAGCTGTCCGTGACATTGAACCCCGCTCGGCCCGTACCACTTCTTCACGGTCGCCTCGTACTGCTTCGCCTGAGCCGTCTTCAGGCCAGGCGCGTTGCCGAAGCCGCCGTACATACGCACCGACGAGCCGCGGGGCGACATCGTCGAAGCCGCTCTGGAAGAAGAAGAACAGATTGCCGACGAACTTCTTCGGGGCGACCTTTCCGTACGCCGACTCGTATGCCTTCAGCGACGGCCCCGTGCCGGTGCCACCCACGACCCAGAAGTACCCGTCGACCTTGTTCGGCGCCGGCAACTGCTGGATGTACGGCGCGTAGTCAGTCGTGTTGAGCGGCGGGAAGACTCGCTTCACGATCTTGCCGCCCGTCCCGCAGAAGTCGGCGATCAGACCGGCCGCGGACGTCCAGCCGAAGCTGTAGTCGTCCATGATGATGGCCGCCTTGCGCCACCCGAGCTTCTTGTAGGCCAAGATCACCGGTGCCGGCGTTCCATTGGGCGCCGTCGCCGTGGTAGCGGAACATGTTCTTCGGCGCGATCTGCAGCGTCGGGTCCTGAGAGCCGGCCGTGCCGATGATGAACGTCTTCGTCGGGTGCTTCTGTGCGTAGTGCGCGATCGTGACCGCCTCGTCCCCCGAGAGGGGGCCGATCATGATGTCCGCCTTCAGCTGCTCCATCAGGCGCTTGGTCTCGGAGATCGCGACCGGGACCGTGTCGTTGCCGCAGCCGTAGCCGACGATCTTCACCGGATGTCCGGCGATCGTGATCCCGGTCATGCCGGCGGACGGCTTCTTCCTGCTGACTGGCTTGCCGTGCGCATACTGGGCCAGCGCGGCCTGCGCTCCGCCGATGTCGAGCTCGTAGCCGCCCGCGAAGGCACCCTTGCAGTCCGACATGATCGCCAGCCTGATCACGCTCGCCGCCGACCGTGCCGCGAGCGAACTCGCGGCAATCGCGGCAGCCACGATCGCGATAGCGGCCAATGGAAGCAGGAGCCTCCACCTCCGCCCTCTTAGTCGACCCATGTTCTAGCCCTCCTAGTGGATTGTTGACCTGCGCTCACACCGGGCGACTGTACGACGTTTGAGAGTCCGTGACCAAACCTCCTTTCCCTTTTTAAGCCTGGGGCCCCGCCGCGCCGGTCGCCGCGGCCGGACGGGGACCTGAGCCCTCTCCGTAACCGCCATGTTCCAGAGCCGGTCCCACAGCCCCATCAGCCCGCTGGGAGAGACGATCACGATGGCGAGGAAGATGAGGCCGATGACGGTGTTGAAGCTCCCGCCCAGGACCGGCACCGACACGTCGCGGACGTAGTTGTTGATGATGACGAAGGCGAAGGCACCGAGCCATGCGCCCTCGACACGGCCGAGGCCGCCGATGACAGCGACGATGAGTAGATCGACGGTTGCGCCGAGGCCGACGTTGTCGGGGGCGATCACACCGTTCCACCACCCGTAGAGGACGCCGGCCAGGGACGCGATGAATGCGGCGAAGGTGAACGCGAGCGTCCGGTGGAGGGCAACGTTGTAGCCGAGCGAGCCCATCCGCACCGGGTCGTCTCGAACGCCCTGGAGCGAGATTCCGAAGGGCGTGCGCACCACGTAACGGATCGCGAAGTAGACGACCAAGGCGGTGACGAAGGCGATGTAGTAGAGCCGGTTTGGCTGGGTGACCGGATCGCCGACGAGCGCTGGGGTGCGGTCCGCTATCCCGCGCGATCCCCGAGAAGCCGGATAGCTGGGTCACCTGGCCGAAGAACGTGAACGCGATGACGGCGTACGTGAGGGTGATCATCAGGAAGTAGATCCCAGCGCTGCGGCTCGCAACGGCGCCGAAGACGAACCCGATCGCCGTCGTGATCGCGATCGCGAGCACGACCGAGAGCGACGGGTCGAGGCCGAGATGGAGGCCCTTGACCGAGCCCTTCGTGACCATGTTGCCGAGCGCAAACGCGGCGATACCGTAGAGAGCCGCCTGTGCGAGCGAGACCATGCCGCCGTACGCCGTCAGAAAGATGAGGCTGGCGGCCGCGATGCCGATCAAGAAGGTCTGCGTCAGGACGAAGCTGACCCAGTAGCCGACCCCGAAGACCGGAAACACGGCCAGGAAGAGAAGGAGGGCCACACCGATGAGCAGCTCGGTCAGCTGCTTCTCCGACGTGGACCGGAACCGCCACGCGAAGGGGCTCACGCCGGCCTCCCGAACAACCCTTGCGGCCTGAATGCGAGCACGAGTGCCAGGAGCACGAACGTGAGCACCGGCGAGTACTGGCCGCAACAGTCGCCGCCCGTCGTCGGGAGATATGAGATCGAGAAGTTGTAGACGAGCGCGTAGAGGAGGGCGCCGGCGACGGTGCCGAAGATCGAGCCCAACCCTCCTACGATCACAACGACGAGCGAGTTGAGCAACCACTGCCCGTCGGTCGTAGGGTTGACGCCGGCGTACGAAGCAAAGACCGCTCCTCCCAGGGCGGCGAGGGAAGCACCGACCACGAATGCGATCGCGAACGTCACCTGGATGTTGACGCCGAGCGCCGAGGTCATCTGGCGGTCGTCGACTCCGGCGCGGATCACCATGCCGGTCTTCGTGCGATAGAGCCAGAGCCAGAGCCCGACGCCGACCGCAACTCCGAGCCCGAGCATCGTCAGTCTGGCGACCGAGTACTGGACGCCGGCGACGTGGAGGTTGACGAGCCGGTCGATCGCAGCCGGGCCAGGAAGTGTTGACGGCGCTGCCCTTCTCGACCGAGCTCTCGAGCGGGAAGTGCGCGACGATCTGGTCGGCGATGATCACCGAGATGGCGATCGTGATCAGCGCCTGCCGTAGATCCTGGCCCATGTTCCAGCGCAGGAAAACCTGCTGAGTGACGAGACCGATGCCCCCAATCGCCGCGGCCGCGACGATCGCCGGCACGATCCACTGCCATGCGTTGACCTGCGAGCTGAAGACGGTCAAGCCGCCGCCGTTCGTCATCGACTGCTGCACCTCGTAGGCGATGTAGCCGCCAAGAAGCAAGAAGGAGCCGTGAGCCATGTTCACGACGCGCATCAGCCCGAAGATGAGCGAGAAGCCGCTCGCGACGATGAACATGAGGGCCGCCAGCGTCAGGCCGTTCAGCAATGTGATGAGGAAGTTGCTCGGACTGTGGATCGCGGGCCCGAAGTTCGTACTCGGCGCCCAAAACAGCACCCAGACGAGGGCAAAGACTGTGGTTCCGACCGCGACTCCAACCGGAAGTCGGCGCACGAGCAGGCGCCAGTCGAACGCGCTCACGGCTCGCCGCACACGTGGCAGCGCCTCGCGTGCGTCAGGTCGCTGATCTCGGTACTGTCAGGAGCGCGAACTGGCCCTTTCCTCCTCTTGAGCTGCACGTAAACCCATACGCGTCGGGCGGGTCAGCGGGGAATGGGACCTCATGCGAAACGCCAACGCGTCGTGAGTCTACGATGCCGGAGCGAAAGATTGAAATCCCGCGCCGCGGACGCAGCAATCCATGGCCGGGCTAACCGACTTCGTGGTACAGCGTCGACCGCAACGCCTCATCGCTCTGGGGACGCTCGTCGACGACACGACGGATGTTCGCGATCACGGATCTGTCGAGGTTGTTGACATCGGGCCAGTCCAACTCGACGAGGTTCCCGGCCGGATCCCGGATGTACATCTGGACCGCGCCGTCGGGAAGCTCTCGAACACCTGCTCCGAACGAATTCTCGTCGAGGAGACCAAGCTCCTTTGCCTTGACGTACGCGGCCTCAAAGTCGTCCACGTCGAGGGCGATGTGGTGGAACTCGGGTGCCGGCGTCTCTCGGAGGAAGAGATGGAGCTGCTGCCCGCCGAGGCGGAGCCACTCCACATGCTGGGAGAAGTCAGGGCTCGGGAGCCGCTCCATCCCGAAGACCTCCATGTAGAAGCGAAGCGATTCCTCCATGTCATAGGCATGGATGCTGACGTGGTTGAAACGCGTCGCTCGCACCGAGGTTACGGTAACGCTAGCCGCGCTCCCAGGCGAGCCCTGCGGCGAGGACGGTCTCGTCGTGTGGCGCGATCAGCTGCAGGTCGCCGATCGCCAGACCGGCCCAGCCGATCAGGTTGATCGGCCGCGCGAACGCCGTGAAGGGGATTCTGACTTCGAGCTCGTCGCAGTCCTCGGGCGGCAGGTCGATGCCGAGAACCGGCGCGACGAAGAGATCGACGTCCGGCTCGTAGCGCCGCCACGACTCGAGCGCCCTGTACGCCGCGGCGACCTCGTCGGCGTCGATGGACTGCGCGAGCTCGAGCTTGCGGCGCACGTTGTCGCCGTACTCGTCTGCCCGCGCGGGGAACGTCGGGCGGTGAGACTCTTTCGCCTCGTGGAAGAAGACCGGCCAGGTGTTCGCCTCGGGCTCCGGGATCTCGGCAGCGACGCAGCGCGCTCCGAGTTCCTCGAGTCGGTCGACGTACGCCTCTGCGGCGAGATTCGCGGGCGGCCGGTTCCCGTCGCCGACCGACGGCGGGCGCGTGAGGACGCCCACGGTCAACCCGGCGAGTCGCGGTTCCGGCAGCAGGTTTGCCGGTGAGAACCGACCACATCAGAGCGACGTCCTCGACCGTGCGCGCCATCGGGCCGACCGTGTCCAGCGTCGGGCAGAGCGGGAAGACCCCCTCCGTCGAGATCGCGCCCCAGCGGGTCTTCAGCCCGACGGTGCCGCAACAGGCGGAAGGCAGACGGATCGAGCACCCGGTGTCGGTGCCGAGGCCGAGGTCGCAGAGCCCTGCGGCGAGCGCAGCAGCGTTTCCTCCGCTCGAGCCGCCGGTCGTCCGCCCTGGGTGGAGCGGGTTCTTGACCGTGCCGTACCAGGGGTTCTGGCTCGTGACTCCCCACGCGAACTCGTGCAGATTCGCCTTGCCGACGACGACTGCTCCTGCGTCGACGAGGGCCTGCACGGCGGGGGCAGTGCGATCGGGCACGTGGTCCGCGTAGATCTTCGAGCCGTACGTCGTGCGGATCCCGGCTGTGTCGAACAGATCCTTGACGAGGAGCGTCTTCCCCGAGAGTGGGCCCGGTTTCGCCTCTCCTGGGTCGTCGATCCAGCTGATGACCGCGTTGAACGGATCAGCCTCGGACGACGGCAACCGCTTCGACCTCGATCTTCGCACCCGGTATCGCGAGCCTGCTCACCTCGACGAGCGTGCTCGCCGGACGTGACTCGCCGAACACTTCCTGGCGCACGGGATTGATCTTCGGGCGGTCGTCGATGTCCGTCAGGAACACCGTCACCTTCACGACGTCGGCGAACGACGATCCGGCTGCGTCGAGCACTGCGCCGACGTTCGCGAACGTCTGCCGGGCCTGCTCGACGACGTCGTCCCCGCCGACGAGTCGGCCCTCCGCGTCGACCGGCACGCAGCCGGAGACGAACAGCAGCTGGCCGACGCGGACTGCATCCGTGTAGTGGCTGATCGGCTCGGGCTGCCCCGCCACTCTGATCTCCTCGCGCTCCGGCACGCAGCCGAGGATAACTCCGGTTCGAGCTACGCCGGCGCGGCGGCGCCGATCGCCTCGAGCACGGCAGCGCACTTCGTCACCGTCGAGACGTTCTGGAGGGCGAAGTTGATCGACGCGTTGTGCCACTCCGCGCTCATCGTCGAACAGCCGTCCTCCGGAACGATCATGAAGAAGCCCTTGTCGGCACCGACTCGAGCCGTGTGCTCGATCGACATGTTCGTCCAGGCTCCGGTGATGATCACGGTGTCGCGACCGAGGCCACCGAGCAGCAGCTCGAGCTTCGTTCCTTGCCAGCCGCTCATCCGCATCTTCTCGACGACGAAGTCGCCGTCCTGCGGCTCGAGGCCGTCCACTGCCGCTGCGCCCCACGTTCCCCGCACGAGCGCATTGGTTTCCTTCACGCCCTGGAAGAGCGGCGCGTTCAGCTTCAGTCCGGGTGCACCGTCCTCGACGATGTAGTGCACGTGGATGACCGGAATGCCGGCCGCGCGGCACGCTTCTGCAAGCTGCTTCACGTTCTCGACGACGTTCTGCTCCTTCGCGTGCTGCGGAGCGCCGGACTCGGCGAAGGCGCCGCCGTCGGCCATCACGTCGTTCTGGAGGTCCTGGATGATCAGGGCCGCCCGCCCTGGATCGACGTCGATGCGTTCGGTTTCGCTCACCGTCTCCTCCTCACGTCATGTAGCTGAGCCGATTGCCTGACACTTTCATCGAGATCCGGTACAGCGAGGTCGTGCTCGGCATGTACAGGTCGCTCCAGTCGTCGCCGCCCCAGTTCAGGTTGCCGACGTTCTCCGGGACCTCGATGATGCCCAGCAACTCTGCGTCCGGACTGATCACCCAGACGCCGCCGGGCCCCGTGACGTAGACGTTGCCGTGCTCGTCGCATTTCATCCCGTCCGGGATTCCTTCTTCGATCACGCCCGAGCCGATGTTGTCGAAGAACATCCGTCCGTTTGCGATCGACCCGTCGGGCTGTCGATCGAAGACGCGGATGTGCGCGCGAGGCGTGTCGTTGATGTACAGCAGCGACTCGTCGGGCGAGAAGCAGAGGCCGTTCGACTGTTCGAAGTCGTCGACCAGAAGCTGGGGATCGCCGCCATCGGGAGCGATTCGGTAGACGCCCTGGAAGTCGAGCTCGCGCTCGCGTTCGATGCCGAAGACCGGCATGCGTCCGTACCACGGGTCGCTGAAGTAGATGGAACCGTCGTTTGCGACGATCACGTCGTTCGGGCTGTTCAGCTCCTTGCCCTCGTAGTGCGACGCGAGGGTCTCGCGGTTGCCGCCCTTCCCGTCCGGATCCATGCGCACGAGTGAGCTCGTCACGTGTTCGCAGACGAGCAGCCGGCCCTCGGCGTCGTAGGTCATCCCGTTGCCCTTGTTGCTCGGATTCGCCACCTCGGTGACGCCGTCCGCCTCGCTCCAGCGTCGTCGAATGTCGGCAGGCATGTCGCTGAAGAGCAGGAAGCGCCCTTCCTGGTTCCAGATCGGTCCCTCGGTGAAGGTGAAGCCCGTCGCGAGCTTCTCGACCTGTGCCTTCGAGTCGACGAGCTCGTGGAGCTTCTCCGACTTGACGTCAACGGCCATTCTCGGCTCCTTTTCGCGCTGCTAAAGCCGGCCGAACCTAACACTTCGCAGCTCCAGGCGGAAGCCTCATTCAGCCGCGCGGATGAAGGCAGCGAAGTTCTCCCGGGCGCGTTGCAGGCGACGCCGAAGAGGAGAGGACCGTGTTCGGAAATCCCGCCCGGGACCAGGGGGCGCCAGAGGACGAGGCATCCTGTCCTTTCGGGCGCTGTCTTTGGGTCAGACCCCAGGACACGTCGGCATGTGACGTGTCCGCTGGGGTTGGACTAGTGAGGCTCGTTCACGGTACGGCTTGCAACGTGACGAAAGCGTGTCGTCTTTGGGACGAATGTCTCGCGGGCGCGGCGGTACGTCAGTCGCGGGCCAGCGCGTCTGCGCTCTCGCGCGGCTCTTCCACGTGGATTCGCGTCTTCGAGTTGCGGAGGAAGCCGCCGTCGCGGCCCGCGCGCGTGGCGAGGATCTCGCCCAGGATCGACAGAGCCGTTTCGGCGGGCGTGTCTGCGCCGATGTCCAGACCCGTGGGGCCCGAGACACGCTCGAATTGATGCTCCTCGACGCCCGCCTCGAGCAATCGCTCGCGCCGGCGCTCCTGGTTTCGCCGCGACCCGAGGGCACCGATGTAGAAAGCCTCTGTGCCGAGCGCGCCCTTGATCGCGGGGACGTCGAACTTGTCGTCGTGCGTCAGCACCACGACCGCAGTCTGGTAATCCGGCTGCGCCTGGTCGATCGCCTCCTGCGGCCAGGAGACGAGCAGCTCGTCCGCACTCGGGATCCGCTCCTTCGTCGCGAACTTGCCGCGTGCATCCGCAACGATCGTCCGCCAGCCCAGCTGCTTCGCTGCGGCGCACAGCGCCTCCGCGGTATCGACCGCGCCGATGACGAGCAGGCGGGGAGCCGGCCCGTAGACCTCGGCGAACACCTTTCGGCCGTCGTCGAGCTCGAGCAACGTGTTTCGTCCTCGTCGCAGCAGCTCGTCGACGTGGTCCGCAAGCTCCTCCGGCCCCTCGCCGAACCGCTCACCCGCTTCGGTCACGAGCAAATCCGCACCGAGCGGCTCGCCCTCGACAACGGTGAAGAGGATCGCGCGCTCCTCGGTCTCGATGATCTTCAGGAGGCGCTCGACCAGCGCGTCCGGCGCGCTCTCCACGAAGACGTCGATCTCGCCCCCGCATGGAAGGCCGACCGAGAACGCAAGCTCGTCTTCGATCCCGTACGAGAGGAACTGCGGGCGCGCTCCCTCGAGCACCTGGCACGCGTGGTCGTAGACGTCGCTCTCGACGCAGCCGCCCGAGACCGAGCCGGCCATCTCGCCGCTTTCGGAGACCGCGAACTTGGCCCCGACCGGACGCGGCGCCGAGCGCCTCGTCGCGATCACGGTCGCCACGGCGAACCGCTCGCCCCGCGCACGCCAGCGCTCGATGTCCGGCAGCACTTCTTTCACGCCGCGTGCCTCCTTTCGATTCCGGCGAGGACGCCGGCCAGTTCTTCGAGACTCGCCAGATTATGTCCGGCCACGAACCGATCAACGAACGGAAGGGCGGCTCTCATCCCTTCGGCAAGCGGCTGATACTCCGGATTCCCCTTGAGCGGGTTCACCCAGACGATCGCGTACGCCGAACGTTGCAGACGGGCCATCTCCCGCGCGACGAGCGAAGGATCCTCGCGCTCCCAGCCGTCTGACACGATCACGACAGCCGCCCCACGCGTGAGTGCGCGCCGCCCCCAGGTGTCGTTGAACGTCTTCAGCGAGGCGCCGATCCGGGTGCCGGCCGCCCAATCGACGACTCGCCGGGCCGCCGCCGCCAGCGCCTCCTCGGGATCACGGGTCCTGAACTCGTCCGTCAACCGGAACAGGCGCGTCCCGAACACGAACACCTCGACTCCGCGCCCGGACCCGACCGCGGCATGCATGAACAGCAGCAGCGCTCGCGTGTAGGCCTCCATCGAGCCCGAGACGTCGCAGAGCAGGACGAGCTTGCGCGGCACCTCGATGCGGCGGCGGAACGTTCGCTCGATCGGATCCCCGCCGCGTGCGAGCGAACGGCGTGCAAGCCGTCGCAGGTCGAGGCTGCGGCCGCGGGCATGCGGGCGCAAGCGTCTCGACCGTCGAAGCGGTCGCGACGCTGCCACCTCCGCGATCGCCTTCGAGAGCTTCGCGAACTCCTCCGGCGTCATCGCGGCAAAGTCCTTCCGCCGCAAGACCTCGTGGCTGCTCCAGCCGATCTCGGTGGACTCGTCACCCGGCCGATCGTTGTTGCCGGTGCGATCGGTGCGTGTCCGCTCCGAGAGACGAGGCACCTTGTCGATCGGAAGCGTGCCGCGGTACGGCGGACGCGAGGGCGAGCGAAGGAACCAGGCGGCGAATGCCCGGTCGAAACTCTCCAGCTCCTCGGCTCGCGACACGAGCGTCGTGCGCAACGCCCAGTACACGTCGTCGCGGTTGCGGATGTCGAGGCAGTCCAGTCCGGTGAGCGCGTCCGAGATCCGGCCCGGGCCGACCTCCAACCCCGCCTCACGCAGGATGCGCCCGAACGTGACGACGTGGCGGACGAACCCGCCTTCAGAGGGCGCCGGCTGCGGCGACACTGCGTGCCTCCTCGACGAGCGCGACGAGAGCCTCGTCGCGGACCGCGGCGAAGTCCTCGTGGTACTTCAGAACGGAGCCGAGCGTCTCCTCGACGACCCCGGCGTCGAGCTCCTCACGCCCCAGCGCAGCAAGCGCCTGCGCCCAGTCGATCGTCTCGGCCACTCCCGGCGGCTTCGCGAGATCGAGCTGTCGCAGGCCTTGCACGAACGCCGCGGCCTGCCCGGCCAGCCGGTCGGGAATACCGGGCACGCGCAACATGACGATCTCGATCTCACGCTCGAGCGTCGGGTGATCGATCCAGTGGAAGAGGCAGCGTCGCTTGAGCGCGTCGTGGAGCTCGCGTGTGCGATTGGAGGTCAGGATCACCGCAGGCCGGCGGCTCGAGCTGATCGTTCCGATCTCCGGAATCGTGATCTGGAAGTCCGACAGCATCTCGAGCAGGAAGGCTTCGAACTCGTCGTCCGCCCGGTCGATCTCGTCGATCAGCAGCACGACCGGCTCGGTGCTCTCGATCGCTTCGAGCAGCGGCCTCCTGATCAGGAAGTCGGGGCCGAAGAGCTCCTGCTCGGAGACGGTCCCTTCCTGAGCCGCGCGAATGTGGAGGAGCTGGCGCGAGTAGTTCCACTCGTACACCGCGTGGGCGACGTCGAGGCCTTCGTAGCACTGCAGCCGAATCAGACGCGAAGAGGTGGCCTCCGCGAGCGCCTTGGCCGCCTCGGTCTTGCCGACCCCGGCCTCCCCTTCGAGCAGCAGCGGCTTCTCGAGTGCGAGCGAGAGGTACAGCGCGGTCGCCAGGCCACGCTCCGGCAGGTACCTCGCTCTTCGTGAGGCCGACCTCGAGCTCGTCGATTGTCTTGAACACCACCGTCTCTCACGATAACCGGGCGGTGACACAATCGGCTCGGTTAGCGCCTTCGAGGAGGGGAGCGGCGAGTGACAGCGACATCTCTTGCAGAGGCCCAGGTGATCGCCCCCACATCGCGCGCCGAGGCGGTCGATGCCTTCGGCGACGGCTCGGGCGTGACCGTGCTGGGCGGCGGCACGATCCTGATGCCCGAGATGAACTACGGACGGCTCAGGCCGGACCGTGTCCTGCTGCTGCAGGACGCCGGGCTCTCCGGAATCGCGCGCAACGGCTCCTCTCTGACGATCGGTGCGATGACGACGGTGGCCGAGCTCGAAGCGCTGCCCGAGCCGCTCGGGACCGTGGCTCGCAACGTCGCAGATCACGAGATTCGCGGCCAGGCGACCCTCGGAGGGAATCTCTGCGCGCCTGCCGGCGGCACAACTCCTCGCGGCGACCTGCAGGCTGCGCTGATCGCGCTCGGCGCGCAGGTCAAGACGGCGGGCAAGGGCGGCGAGCGAACGGAGCCGATCGAGGACTTCGTCGCGGCCGGGCCGCGACGGACGCCTGGTGCTCGAGGTCGAGTTCGAGGAGCCGCAGCGCTCGGGCTACGCGGCGGCCCACAGGCCGCACGCGCACGCCTACACGATCCTGGCCGTCTGCGCCGCCGAGACGCCTGCGGGCGTACGTATCGGTTTGAGCGGAGCTGGACCGACGCGGACGCCGCGCACGCTCGGTCGAGGACGCACTTGCAGGCGGCGCCTCGGCAGAAGAGGCGTCGCAGAAGGTGCTCGACGACGCCGACACACATGACGATGCACTCGCGTCGGCCTGGTACCGGCAACGGCTGCTCCCGATCCTGGTTCAGCGAGCACTCGACGACCTTGGAGGAGGCAAATGAGACTCACTGTCAACGGCGAGCCGCACGACCTCCACAGCCCGCCGCTCACCTCGCTCCTCACTGCGCTTCGTGAGGAGCTCGACATCACGAGCCCCAAGGCCGGCTGCCACCAGGGCGGCTGCGGTGCCTGCACGGTGCTGGTCGACGGCGAGGCGCGACGGTCATGCCTCGTGCCGCTCGCCGCGGTGGACGGTGCCACGATCACGACGGTCGAGGGCCTGGGCGCGGCGGACGACCTCTCGCCAGTGCAGGCCGCATTCGACGAGCACTACGCCGCGCAGTGCGGCTTCTGTACTTCCGGGTTCATCATGGCGGCCACCGCACTCATCGACCGGACGCCGAAGGCGAATCGCGAGGAGATCCTCGATGGCCTGTCCGGACACGTCTGCCGCTGCACCGGCTACATCAAGATCGTCAGCGCGGTCGAGGCGGCCGCGAAAGGCGAGGTCCATCCCGAGAAGGTCGAGCCGAGCTTCGAGCCCGAGGAGGCGGCAGTGCTGATTCCAGGGAGCCCGGCGTGAAAGCCGTCGGCGCACGACTGCCGCGCTACGACGGCGTCGCACACGTCACGGGACAGACGCAGTACGTCGACGACATCCGCGTTCGCGGCACGCTCTGGACGAAGGCGCTGCGCTCGCCACACGCCAACGCGGCGATCAAGCGCCTCGACACGAGCAAGGCGGAGGCGCTTGCGGGCGTTCACGCGATCGTCACTCACGAGGACGTCCCGCACAACGTCTACGGCCACCTCGAGGCGCTCGGGATTCCCGCCGACGAGCCGCTGCTCGCCGTCGACGAAGTCCGCTACAAGGGCCAGCCGATCGCAGCGGTCGCGGCAATCGACGAGGACACCGCCCGCGAGGCGGTCGACTTGATCGAGATCGAGTACGAGGAGCGCCCGGCGTTCTTCGACATCCGCAAGGCGATGGATGCCGACTGGCCGAACATCCATCAGTGGGGACCGGTGTATCCGCACTTCGGCCCGTACAACCACAGGCGTGTGCGCAAGGGAGACATCGACGCGGCGTTCGAGCGGGCGGACACGATCGTGGAGGGCGTCTACCGCCCGCAGGCGATCGAGCACTGTCCGATCGAGCCGCAGACCGCCCTCGTCGTCCCGGAGGCGAACGGGCGCCTGACGATCTACTCGTGCACCCAGGCGATGTACTTCTCGATGGGAGTCGTCGCGGCGCATCTCCAATGGCCGCTCAACAAGCTGAAGTTCGTCGGCGGAACCGTCGGCGGTGGTTTCGGCGGCAAGGTCGACACGGCGAGCGAGACGATCTCTGCGCTGCTCGCGCTCAAGGCCAAGAAACCGGTGAAGTGGCGCTGGACACGCGAAGAGGAGTTCCTCGTGTCCTCGACCCGCGCGCCGTGGCACATGGAACTGGCGGACGCCGTCACCAGTGACGGCTGGATTCTCGGCCGCAGGATGACGACGCTCCATGACGCGGGCGCATATGCCCGCTTCTCGCCGTACGGCGTGACGAAGCATGCGTTCCACCACACGGGTGCGTACACGATCCCGAACGTTCACTTCGACGGCTTCGTGGTCTTCTCGAACCGCGTGCCGACGACGGCGATGCGCGGCTTCGGCGTGACGTCAGTCTCGTTTGCCGTGGAGACGCACATGAACCGGATCGCCGAAGTGCTCGGGATCGATCCGCTCCAACTGCGGCTGAAGAACGCGAACCGGATCGGTGACACGACTCCCAATCGAGTCGTGCTCAAGGATCCGTCGACTGTTCCGGTCGTCCTCGCTGCCGCAGACCGCGTCGGCTACGACCTCCCCGACGAGTACAAGTCGATGACGAACGAACGTCGCACCGGCGACCTGCTCCCGGAGCATCTCGCCGCCCAGCAAGCAGGATCGGACCCCTCGTCGAACGGAGGGGGTCGGTAATGGCGAAGCACAAAGGCCGAGGGATCGCGACGATCGAGTACCCGACCGGCATGAACCAGAACGGCGACCCGAGCCAGGCATGGGTCAAGCTCAAGCCCGACGGCCGCGTCGACGTCTTCTCCGGCACGGTCGACATCGGCCAGGGATCGCGGACCGTGCACACGCAGATCGTCGCGGACGCGCTCGGCGTCCCCTTCGACTGGGTCACCAACGACAACACGAACACCGACTCGTCCGCCGTGTGCACCGGGAGCTTCGCCTCTCGCGGCACGTTCATCGGCGGCAATGCGGTCCGCTTCGCAGCCGAACAGGCCCGCGAGCGCATCCTCGACATTGCGTCGAAGGAGCTCGAGATCGCACCGGGGGATCTCGACATCGTCGACGGCGAGGTCATTGCCAAGGGAGCTCCGGACCGGAAGATCGGGATCCCGGAAGTGGCCGCCGCAGCAACCTGGAACTACGGCGAGCTGATCACCGGCACCGGTGCGGCGCTGAAGCCGTACGCCGATGTCAACGACGACGACGGCTCCGTCGAGATCGAGCCGCACTCCGCGATCTCCTACGCCGCCTGCGTGGCGGAGGTGGAGGTCGACGACGAAACGGGCGAGGTGACGGTCGAGCGGTTGATCCAGGTCTACGACGTCGGCCGCGCGATCAATCCGACGCTCGTCGAGGGCCAGATCGAAGGCGGCGCGATGATGGGGCTCGGGCTCGGTCTGCTCGAAGAGGCGTACCCGTACTACCCGGAGACCGACCACCGTGGCGGTGAGTTCGGCGCCTACCTCGCGCCGTCACTCGAAGACCTGCCCGACGTCGACAACCTGATCATCGAGAACCCGTCCGAGGACGGGCCGTTCGGCGCGAAGGCGATCGGCGAGATGGCGAACAACGCGCAGCCGCCGGCGATCGTGTCCGCGATCTACGACGCCGTCGGCGTCTGGGTGACCCAGCTCCCGGCGACGCCGGAACGGGTCCTGCGCGCGCTCGACGGAGACAAGGAGCCACGGCGCGAAGGCAAGCGCGTCATCTTCGACGACCCGGTCTCGATCCGGACGGTGAGCTCGGACGGCGGCAAGGGCTTCTTCGAGACGGATGGCTGATACCGCGACGCCGTTTCGAACGTGGAACGGCGTCGAGGCTTGGCAGTTCGTCGACGGCGTCACGCTGCACGCGATCGGCGGGGAGCAGATCCTGCTCTGCCGCGTCACGTACGAGCCGGGGAAGCAGGTGCCGGATCACGCTCACGAGCACACCGAACAGGTCATGGCGATCGTCGACGGAGAGGCGACGGTGACCGTTGCGGGCGAGACCCGTGACGTCAAGGCCGGCGATGTCATCGTGATCAACCGCGGCGTCCGCACAGCGTGTTTTCCGAGAAGGGACTCGACGTTCTTCGAAGCACTCGCGCCGGTGCCGCTCGACCACGTTCCCGACCGGGACCGCGATCTCGTGCTCGGCCCCGACGGTGGCAGCGGTCACGTCGAGCGCTGATCTACACGCAAGAAAGGAGCAGGCAATGCCGATGATCGAAGTCAAGCTCTACGACCACCGGGTGACCGACGAATCGGTGCCGAAGATGATCGAGGCGCTGACGGACGCCCTGCACGAGTCGAGCGGCGCGGCGAAGGAGCACATCCACGTCGTGATCCAGGGCGTGCCAGCCCAAGCACTGGGGTATCGCCGGCAAGCCCGCGGGCTAGCGCCATGCCGCTGATCGAGGTCAAGCTCTTCGATTTTAGGATGGACGAGGAGACGAGCCGCAAGCTGATCGCAGGACTGACGGATGCGCTCTGCGAAGCGACGACCGAGGGCCTGCGCGAGCACACGTGGGTCGTCGTCGAAGGACACTCGCCGAAGAACTGGGGCGTCGGCGGCGTGCCCTGGCCTGCCGAGAAGACGCCTCCCCTCTAGGTCAAGCTAGCTCCAGCTCAACCGCCGGCGCGCCGGGCGTGATCGCGGCCGTCTCGCGCGCGTGTAACAGAGTCGTCCGAACGATCAGCTTCGCGCGCGCGAAGTTGTCCATCACCGTCGGCACGGGCCCGACGCGCTGCTTCAGCGCGTAGCCCCCGGCATTACGGCCGATTGCGCGATACGACTCGAGCGTGAGCGACGGCGCCATGCCGAAGAGCTCGAGGTTGTCGAGCGGCTGGAGGTCGGCTCGGTGGATGACGGTCGTCCCCTTCGACTGGATGCCGATCGCGACGCCGGAGCCGGCAAGGGCAGCGCCGTCGTGGCCGATGAAGGCAACGTCGGACGCGCGGCGCACACGGACGAGGCGCGGCGCTGCGCCCGCGTCTCGCACTCCCTCGATCAAGGCTGCGAGCACGTCCTGATGTGCCAGGCCCCCGATCGTCATCCGCAATCCGTCGGCGAACGCCGGGCCGAGTGCGATCACGACGTCGTCCGCCTCGTTGCCTACCATGGCAACATGCTTCTCGACAACCACGGCCTGTTGAGCGTCCGTCGACTCGTCAAACGTGCGCGCATCGAGCTCGTGCGGAAGATGCTGCAGACGCTGCCAGCGCTCGCCGTCCAGGCGATAGCCGGTGCCGGGCCCCGAGTAGCGGTTCGGATCGTTGACCGCCGCGCTGACCGCCCCGGTCGAGTCGATGATGGCCGACGTCTGGAGATAGTCACCCGAGACGCGTTGGCGCTGCATGCCGAGAATCGCCTCGGCGACGTCGGTGAAGCCGTGCCGATCGAGCTCGCGCGCAACATCGAGACCGCTGATCCCTTCCGCCAGCACCCGGTCGCCCGCGGCGACATCCGCGGCGCGATCGCGATCGGGCAGGTCACGGCTGTCCAGCGCATAGGTCGCCGCCTCGACTTCCTCGTCCGTGATCGCGGGAAAGTCGAGGGCGGCGAAGACAGTCTGGATCGCACGCGCCGCCAGCTCGCGCACGCTGGTCGCTTCGCCTTCGCTCAGCGGCTCGATCCCACCGTCCACCTGCCAGTCGCGCTGGATCGTCAGCCACTCGTCGATGTCGGCGGCGTCATAGTTGCCGCCTCCGAACATGTTGTCGTAGCGCGGCATCACGCTCCAACCGGACGTGACGAAGTCGGTTCCAGGAAGAAACTGGCCCATCAACTTGGCCGTGCGCCTGGTCGGAGAGTGCGAGGCGATCGCGTCGTTGCCGGATGCGACCTCGAGGTCGAGCCAGGCGGCGAGCAGGTTCTCGGCGAGAATCTCGCGCGATCCCGCAGGGACGCTCATCACGAGCGCGACGCAGGAGATCGCCCCGTTCTGCACCCCCTGCGAGCCGGCCGCCCGCGCGAGCGACAGGCAGCGCGCTTCGAGGTAGAGCATCGAGCAACCACCTGCGTGGCCCATCAGCGCCTCGGAACCGCCGCCGGACGTGAAGCGGACCTTGATCCCGCGCGACGCGTACGCCGAGGCGAGAAAGCCCTTCGACCAGGGCGTGTCGTCGCCGTCCACGAACACCGGCTCGGTGCCGTAGACCGAGAGCGTCTCCGCGTACGTGGTGATGCCCTGGATCGCCAGCTGCAGCGACCGACGTTCTTCGATCGCGCACTGCGTCAGCACGCCCGGTCTCCCGGTCTGCGAGCCGACGAGAATCGCCATCGCGTTGAGCGGCGCATAGCGCGACACGCCGACGGTCGTCTCGATCTCGGCGAAACCGCGGGCAGCGGCCTCCGCGGCGTCGGCCGCGAGCAGCGCCGGGTTCTCCTTCAGATTCGTGACATGCGCCTGGTTCGCGGGGGCACGGCGGGCGCGCAGCTTCTTGAGGGCGAACATCATCTCGACGGGGTCGAGCAGCGAAACCACGCGCGCCAGTCGAGCCGGCGTGAGCCCGCGCGCGAGCCGGACGAGCTCCTCGCGCGGCACGTCGACATCGACGAGACGACGGGCGAGCTCGCCGTCGTCCAGGGCCATGGCCTCGCCCGCCACTTCGAGATCGACACCGTGGCGTGCGATGAAGTGGTCGATCGCGTCGAATTCCTGCTCGCTCCGTCCGTCGAGCCACACGACTCGCCCGTCCTCGATCGTCAGACCGGGCTCCGGATCGTTTGGACCGTTCATGGCGACGAGCCCGAGGTCTGGGTGCGGGGTGATCAGAACCTCACGCCGCAGCTCGCGACGCTCGCGCTCGACGAACCGTCTAGACCGTTGGCTCATCAGAGAGAAGGAGATTCCGCTGCTCGTAGACCACGCACGCTTCCCGGACGAAAGCCGCGGTCGCCACCGCCTGGAAGTCTCTCTCGAGCCGGTCCGCCCAGCTCTCGAGCTCGGCCGCGGTCGATCGGTGCGGACGCAGAGCGGTGTAAACCTCCAGGATGACCTCGTCCGGCACAACGGTGAGCTCGGCTGCGCGCCTGAGGTTGGCGGCAAGCTGCGCGCGGCC
Organism: uncultured Actinomycetes bacterium; assembly: GCA_963779965.1. Classification (GTDB taxonomy): domain Bacteria; phylum Actinomycetota; class Thermoleophilia; order Gaiellales; family Gaiellaceae; genus 3-1-20CM-4-69-9. The sequence continues at coordinate 48,563 of CAWAAP010000012.1, forward strand.
GGCTGCGAGGGCAACCTGGGCCTGAAGCTCGAGCGTCTCCCCCGTCGCCCGCATCTCCGAGGCGTCCAACCTGCCCGAGCGGAGCGCGTCGAGCGTGAGCTCGTCCAGCCCGAGCCCACCCGGCGTGCGGACCAGATCGGGCCGCTGGGTCCCGAGCGGGTAGTCCGCGATGGGATCGAACGCCACGTGCCAAGCTTAGTCCCCGCCCCGCGCTCGGTTCGCCCCGCGATATAAGACTGCGTGTGAACGCGTACGACTTCGGCGGCCGCGTGGCGCTCGTCACGGGAGGCGCCAGCGGGATCGGTGCGGCGACCGTCGAGTTGCTGCGCACGAGCGGTGCACGAGTAGCCGTGCTCGACATCGATCCCAACGGCCTCCACGAAGACGTTCTTCCGATTCGCGGCGACGTGACGAAATCGAGCGACGCCGACGCCGCTGTGGCACGGGTCGACTCCGAGCTCGGCGGGCTCGACATCCTCGTCTGCTCGGCAGGAGTCGGCGGTGATTCCGTTCGCGCCGTCGACATGCCGGACGAGGAATGGCGGCGCGTGTTCGCGATCAACTGCGACGGCACGTTCTTCTGCAACCGCGCGGCAGTGCGCAAGATGATCGAGCGCGGTTATGGACGAGTCGTCAACGTCGCCTCGATCGCGGGCAAGGAAGGCAACCCGAATGCCTCTGCGTATTCGGCGAGCAAGGCCGCCGTGATCGGAATGACCAAGTCGATCGCCAAGGAGGTAGCCGATTCCGGCGTGCTCGTGAACTGCATCGCACCGGCCGTGATCGACACCCCGATCCTCGGTCAGCTCAGCGAGGAGCACATCGGCTACATGCTGCAGAAGATCCCGCTCGGGAGGGTCGGCCGGCCGGAAGAGGTGGCCCACCTGATCGCCTACCTCGCCAGCGAGAATCTGAGCTTCGCGACCGGCGCTTGCTTCGACATCTCCGGCGGGCGAGCAACCTATTGATCCGCATCGTCCGCTTCAGGGAGCAGGACAACGAGCCGCGGCTCGGCTCCGTCGAACCGGACGCGCCGACGACCGTCGCCGAGCTCGAGAGCGACGACGTGCTCGCCGTGTTGCGCGGCGCGCGCGATCGGACCGGACGGACGATCGAGGCGCTCGACGCCGAGACACTCGAGCTGCCGCCGCCGTTCGAGCTGCTCGTGCCGCTCGTCCCGCCCGAGACGTGGGCCGCCGGCGTCACGTACGAGCGAAGCCGCGACGCCCGCGTCGACGAGAGCCGGGTGGAGGCGCGCGACGTGTACAGCCTCGTCTACGACGCCGAGCGGCCCGAGTTGTTCCTGAAGGACGCCGCCGGCCGTCGAACCGTCGGTCCCGGCGCCACTGTGGGCGTCCGCTCCGATGCCCGGTGGACGGTGCCGGAACCCGAGCTGGCAGCTCGTGCTGGACGCGGACGGCGAGCTGCTCGGCGCAACGATCGGCAACGACGTGACCGCGCGGGACATTGAAGGTGCGAACCCGCTCTATCTTCCGCAGGCAAAGCTCTTCGCGGCCGCCTGCGCGCTCGGCCCGGCGATTGCGCTCCCTGACGATTGGTCGCAGCCGTTCGACATCGAGCTGCGCCTCATCGGGCCCGGCGGCGACGTCGTCTACGAAGCACAGACCTCGACGGCCAGGATGCGCCGCTCCTTCGAAGAGCTCGCCGGATGGGTGGTGCGCGAGAATCCCATCCCCGCAGGCAGCGTTCTGCTCACCGGCACCGGTCTGGTCCCACCCGACGACGTCGCACTCACGCCTGGGCAACAGGTCGAGATCACGATCCCGGGAATCGGCAAGCTGGTGAATCCGGTCGGCGCTGCAGCTGACCTTCTTCCCGCCGAAAGGAGCAAGACCCATGTCCGATAGCGTGCTGGAAGCGCCCGCGCGGCCGGAGCTCGCCAACTACGTCGGCGGCGAATGGACGCCGGCTCGTAGCGGCCGCACATACGAGAAGCGCAATCCCGCCAACCCAACCGAGGTCGTCGGCGAGTTCCCCGCATCCGGCGAGGAGGACGTGGTCGCAGCGGTCGAAGCCGCCGCAGAGGCATTCCCGGCCTGGTCGGCGCTGCCGGCCGCGGCACGTGCCGCGGTGCTGATGCGCGCGGCCAACGCGATCGAAGCGCGCGTCGAGGAGATGGCGGCCGACATGACGCGCGAGATGGGCAAGCCGTTGCGCGAAGCGCGCATGGAGTCGGCCCGCACGGCCGCGATCTTCCGCTACTTCGCCGGCGAGGCCGGACGCCCGAAAGGCGAGCTGTACGAGCAGTCGGCAACCGGCTCGAGCCTCTACACGCTGCGGCGTCCGCTCGGCGTCGTCGGGCTGATCACCCCCTGGAACTTCCCGGCGGCGATTCCCGCCTGGAAGATGGCTCCCGCGCTCGTCTACGGCAACACCGTGGTGCTGAAGCTGGCGCAAGAGGCACCCCTCACCGGCCTGCACCTTGCGGCCGCGCTGGACGAGGCCGGCATTCCGGCGGGAGTGCTGAACGTCGTCATCGGCCGCGGTTCCGAGGTCGGAACGCCGCTGGTCACTGCATCCGAAGGTTCGCGCGATCTCGTTCACGGGCTCCGTCGCGGTCGGTCATCTGGTGCGCGACCAGGCAACGGCCCTCGGGAAGCGCGTGCAACTGGAGCTCGGCGGGCACAACCCGCTGATCGTGGCTGCGGACGCCGACCTGGCCCGCGCCGTCGAGGCCGCCTATGCGGGCGCGTTCTGGTCCGCGGGCCAGAAGTGCACCGCCACGCGTCGGATCTACGTCGAGGCGCCGGTCTACGACGAGTTCCGGCAGCGGCTGCTGGCTCGCATCGACAGCGGCAAGGTCGGCGATCCGGCCGATCCCGAGACCGAGGTCGGCCCGACTGGTGAACGAGAAGCAGATGAACGACGTCCTCGACGCGATCCAGCAGGGGAAGCGCGAGGGAGGCACGGTGCTAGCCGGCGGCGAACGCATCGACGACGAGTCGTACCTCGTCGCGCCGACACTGTTCGAGGGTGTGGCGGACGACGCGATGCTCTCGTGCGAAGAGGTCTTCGGTCCCGTGACGTCGCTCTACCGATTCGACACGCTCGACGAGGCGATCGAGCGTGCGAACGCGGTCGAGTTCGGGCTGTCGGCGTCCATCTTCACGAACAGCCTCCAGGCGACGCAGGAATTCGTGAAGCGCGCCGAGGCCGGCATGCTCCACGTGAATTCGCAGACCGCGGGCGCCGACGTCCACGTTCCGTTCGGCGGGATCAAGGCCTCGGGCTTCGGGCCCCACGAGCAGGGCCCCGCGGCGGTCGAGTTCTACACGGAGATCGTCACGGTCTACCAGGACGTATGACGGACGAACGCTTCCTGATCACCGGCGCGCTCGGGTGCATCGGCGCCTGGTCGTGCGCGCAACTCGTGCGCGAGGACGTGCCGGTGATCCTGTACGACCTCGGCACGAACCGAGGGCGGCTCGAGCTGATCATGTCGCCCGACGAACTGGAGCAGCCGACACTCGTTCATGGCGACGTCACCGATCTCGATCACCTCGAGCAGACGATCCGAGAGAACGGCATCACACACGTCATTCACCTCGCCGCGATGCTCGTCCCGCTTGTGAAGGCCGATCCGACCCGAGGCGCGGCCGTCAACGTCGTCGGAACGACCAATGTCTTCGAAGCGGCCAAGAGACAGGGTGTCCGTGGCATCGCCTACGCGAGCTCGGCGGCCGTCTACGGCCCCGCCTCCGGGCCACGGGTCGAAGACGCAGGTGAGCCGACGACGCTCTACGGAGTCTTCAAGCTCGCAAACGAGGGAACGGCGAACGTCTATTTCGAGGACGACGGCGTCGGCAGTGTCGGCCTCCGCCCGTACGTCGTCTACGGGCCGGGACGAGACCAGGGCTTGACCGCAGATCCGACGCTGGCGATGGAGGCCGCCGCACGAGGCGAGGGCTACGAGATGCGCTGGGGCGGGCGCTGCCAGCTTCAGTACGCGGCCGACGCCGCACGAATCTTCATCGCCGCCGCACGGGCCGAGCACGGCGGCGCAGCGGTCTTCAACCTCGGCGGCCCGTCGTCACATGCGAGCGACGTCGTCAGTGCAATCGAAGCGGCTGCGCCCGAAGTGGCGGGGCGCATCACGTTCGACGACGTGCAGCTTCCCTTCCCGGAAGAGATGGAATCAGGCGGGCTCGAGGACGTCGTCGGCCCGATCGAGTGGACGACGCTTCGAGAAGGAACGCGCCAAACGATCGAGCTCTACCGCGCGCGCGTCTCCGCCTAGCCCTCTGCCAGAACGGGATTCGTCAGCGAGCCGAGCCCGTCGATCTCGATCGTCACCTCGTCGCCCGCCTTCAGCAACACGGGCGGGTCTCGAAACACCCCCACTCCCGCCGGCGTCCCGGTAGCGATCAGATCGCCGGGCTCGAGCGTCATCGTCTTGGTGATGTACGCGATGATCTCGGCGACGCTGAAGATCATGTTCGCGGTCGTCGAGTCCTGCATCGTCTCGCCGTTGAGCACGCAGCGAATCCCGAGAGCCTGAGGATCCGGTACGTCGGCAGCGGGAACAACGTGCGGCCCGACCGGGCAGAAGGTGTCCGCCGACTTCCCGCGCGTCCACTGGCCGTCCGAGAACTGGAGGTCGCGCGCGCTGACGTCGTTCAGGCAGATGTAGCCGCGCACCGCCTCGAGCGCGTTCTCCTCCGAGACGCCGCGCACGCGCTCTCCGATCACGACGCCGAGCTCGGCCTCGTAGTCCACCTGCTTCGAGACGCGCGGTATGACGATCGGCTCGCCCGGTCCGATCAGAGCGTTCGGCCACTTCGCGAAGAGGAGTGGCGCCTTCGGAAGCTCGGTGCCTTGTTCCTCCGCATGATCGCGGTAGTTGAGGCCGACGCAGACGATCTTGCCCGGAATCTCGATCGGCAGGCTCATGACCGCACTCCGGCATTCGCCGCGCTCGCGTAGTAGACGGCGCTCATGTCCTCGTCGCCGTGGCCGAGCTCGAAGGCGCGGTCGAATTGCTGCATGGTCGCACGCATGAGCGGCAACTCGACGTCGCCTGCAGCCTCGAGGAGCAGGGCGACGTCCTTCCGCGCGTGCGCAAGTGGGAACGAGGGCGGGAAGTCCTGGCTCAGGATGGCCTCGCCCTTCAGATGTGCGTACGGCATGTCCATCGCCACCGCCGGAGATCACCTCCAGGAAGCTCCGAGGATCGACGCCGAGCGTCTGAGCCAGGACGAAGGTCTCGGAGAGGTTCTCGATCGTGCCGAGGATCCAGCCGTTGGCGACGAGCTTCAGCTTCGTCCCCAGGCCGGCCTCGCCGAGCCAGACGTGACCGCGTGAGATCGCGTCGAAGACCGGCTCGCATCGTGCTCGCGCGTCTTGCGGACCCGACGCGAGCACGAACAGCTCACCGTCCTCGGCCGGCTTCTTGGTGCCGATCACAGGTGCGTCGACGAATGCGATCCCGCGCTCGCCGGCCAACTCGGCCAGCCGCTCGATCGCGGCGACGCCGATCGTGCTCGATTGGATCCAGAGCGCATCGTGGGTCATCTCGTCCAGGGCGCCGCTCTCGATCATCGTCCCCTCGACAGCTCGTGCGTCCGCGAGCATCGTGAGGACGATCTCCGCGTCACGAACCGCGTCCGCGGGTGCCGGTGCGACGCGCGCGCCGTCCTCTTCGAGGGCCGCGGCCTTCTCGATCGTCCGGTTCCAGACGGTTACCTCATGCCCGGCCCGCAGCAGGTTGCGTGCCATCGGCCCACCCATGATTCCCGTACCGAGCACTGCAATTCGACCCACGGTCGCCTCCTCTCTGGGAGCGACGAAACTACCCGGTCCTTCGCAGCCGTGCTGTCCACTGTCAAGGGCGGCGGTTAATGCGCGACGAACACCTTGAGGCCGATCAACACGAGGCCGAGCGCCAGGTTGGCCCCGACTGCCAGGAGCGCACTCAGGGGTCGGAGGCGCTCCACCCGGGCGAAGACGACACCGGTCGTCCCGAGCACAGCCAGGCCGAGCCCATATGCAAGCCAGACCGCAACCTCGTCCGAGAGCAGGCCGACTGCACCCAGGACGAGCGCCACTACGGGCGGAACCCCGGCCTCGACAATCGAGGCTTCGCGGCGGAAGATGCGGCCGAGCTCGGCAGCCGACAGGTGTGTGTCATGGCCGACGCTGAATGCGAGCCCGTGCGCGTACACGTGCGCGAGCCAGAAGACGACGGTCGTCACAGCCACGAGCAATGCGACATGCCCCAGTCCGTGCGGAAACGCCTTCGCCCCGGCAACTATGACCGAGAGCACGATGATCGTCCCGTACACGAAGCCGCCAAGTCGCTCGCCCAGCTCCGAGCGGCTAAAACGCGACGAGAGAGCGCGAGGCTCAGTCCGCATCGTCAACCGAGTGTTTGCGGCCTCGGCGAGCCGCTCGTCCCCTCAACGTGGCGGCGTGAGGCCGGACTTCTTTCGCTTCGACTTCGGCATGATCGCCTCGACCAGGCCCAGTTGGCGCCGCGAGCCGCGCTCGTCGACCTGAACCCGCCCCCGGCCAAAAGCATCGATCTTTCCCCAACGCCCCGGAATGTCGAGCAACTCGAGACGCCCGATCCCCTGCGGTAGCGCCGGATCGATGACGAGGTGTTCACCCAGCGGCTCGAGACCGAGCATCGTCCGGATCAACAGCAGCGGGGCACCGGTCGACCAGGCCTGGGGGCTACACGCAGTGGGGTACTGCACCGGGTACTTCGTCACGCTCCGCGCGTAACCCCCGAACGCCTCCGGAAGCCGCCCCTGGAAGCACTCGGCGGCGTCGAGAATGCCCGCCGCGATCTGGGCCGCTTCGTTCTTGAAGCCGTAGCGCTGGAGTCCCCAGGCAACGAACGAGCTGTCGAACGGCCAGACCGTCCCGACGTGGTAACCGATCGGGTTGTAGCGACCTTCACCTTCGGCAAGGGTGCGAATACCCCAGCCGGAGAAGAGCCGAGGCCCCATCAGGTTGCCGACGACAGCCTTCGCCTTCTTCTTGTCGACGATGCCGCTCCACAGCAGGTGGCCGTTGTTCGACGACAGGGCATCGACCTGTTTTCCTTCGTTGTCGAGAGCGAGCGCGAAGTAGCCGCCGTCTTCGACCCAGAAGTCACGGTTGAACCGGCGCTTCAGGTCAGCCGCCTCCTGCTCGAGCTGGTCCGCATACGCCGGGTCCTTCCACACGAGCCGAGCGAGTCGCGCTCCTCGCACTTTCGCGTCATAGGCGTAGCCCTGTAGCTCGCACGTCGCACGCGGAAAGCCGGGAATTTCGCCGTTGCTGTAAGAGATCGAATCCCAGGAGTCCTTCCAGCACTGGTTCTCGAGCCCGGTCTCCTCGTTGCGACGCTGGTACGACACGTAGCCGTTGCCCATGAGGTCCGCGTACTCGTTGATCCATGTGAGCGCAGCCCGTGCCTGCTGCTCGAGATCGCGCACGAGCTTTCTGTCCCCGGTCCACCGCTCGTACTCGTCGAGCAGGACGACGTAAAGCATTGTCGCATCGGCAGCTCCGTAATACGGCGAATGTGGTCGCTCTTCGAACGCAGTCATTTCCCCATACCGCATCTCATGCAGGATCCGGCCGGGATCCTCGTCGCGGAAGTCGTCGAGGCGGCTGCCCTGCCAGTCTCCGAGCGCGAGGAGCGTCGTCGCGGCGAGCTCGGGCGTGAAGGGCAGCGATTGCAGGCTCGTGAAGATGCTGTCCCGGCCGAACATCGTCATGAACCAGGGAAGCCCGGCAGCAGGAAGGCTCTTGCCGCCCATCACCGGCGGCGCGAAGCGGAGTGCGGCGAGGTCGACGAGACTGCGTCGGTACGTCGTCTTCAGCGGCTCCCAGTCGGACTCCACGCGTGGCGCGTCGTCCAGCCATCTGTCGAGGCTCCGCTCCATGTTCGGCCGTGCTTTTCTTCCCTCACGCTGGTATTTCGGCCTGGTATAGGTTCCTCCTATGCCGGCCGCGGTGACGACGTCGAGGTCGGTGGTCCAGACTCCGTGCGGCTCGATGTGTGCCAAGAGCGTGAGCCCGGTCTCGTCGTAGGTCGCCGGCGCCGAAGCGGAAATCGAGGTCCGGCGCTTGTAGGTCTCACGGTTGTAGCCGAGTTGCAACGAGCCCTTGTCGACCTTCGTCGAGTACGTACCTTTCTTCTGCAGAGCGTCCTTGACCTCGAACAAGTCGGCGAAATCAGAGGCGGCTTCGAGCCGAACGGTGATGTCCACCGGCTTTTCGTCGTGGTTGAGGATCGTCAGCTCCTCGTGGAAGCCGTCGCCGACCGCGCGCCGCCGGATCACGGACAGCTTTGCGTCGACGTAGACCGTCCCCGTGCCCGGCACGAGGAAGAAGCGAGTTTCGAAGTACTGCAGATCGTCGACCGACAACGGATTCAGCCGTTCGCCGTCGAGCGTGAGAATCCATTTCGAAAGGAAGCGGGTGTCGAACGAGAAGAGGCCCGTAGGGTCGGTCAGAGATGCTTCGATGTCTCCGTTGGCGTCGCTGACGACGAATGTGTTTCCGTCGAGGATCTGTACGAGGTCGCTCATGACGACTCCCCTGCGAGAACGGCTTCTCGCCGCGCGATCGACTCCGCCGGCCCTGCGAAGACGCGCTGGAAGAGGACGAGCAGCTCTGGGTCGCCTTCCACGCCGATCTCTCCGCGAAGTATTGCGGCCATCGCATTCCTCTCGCCTCGGACGATCGCGTTGAAAAGCGGTCGGTCGGTAGTGACTACGCAGTCGGCCTTGCCCTTCGCCTGAGACACCGACACGTCGCCCTTCTTCACCGCAACCGACCAGGACGATTCTTTCGTTCCATCTACCAGATCGAAACGCAGGGTTCCAGTCGCTTTGCGAAGCATCGGCTCGTGCCCTCGGCCGCCGAGCTCGGCGAAAAATTCTCCGGTTGGATCACTCATTGTCTCCCTTTCCGGCCCGCGCCAGGCTCAGGTCTCCGCGCGTGTGGCTCACCCCGTGAACGATCGGGCCAGGGCCGTTGCAGGGCATCGTCCGAAGGGGATGATCGGGAGGCACAACAGCCTCGGCTCGCTCAGGGCACTGCGGGCGCCCCGCTGCCGTTGCACGGGAGCGGGCCGCTTTGGCCCACGAGCCGACGTTCTTGAGCAAGTAGGTCAAGTGTGCGTTCCATCGCGACGGGCTGCAGCGCCCCGTAGCCACCCTGGAGCGGGTTGTTGAGGAATCGGATGAGGAAAAGCGTCACGCCTATGACCGCAACGACGGAGCCGATCTGCACTGCTTGGACGATGGCTCGTTCGCCGCTGTCGGCGAAGAAGAGCATGAAGACGCAGATGACGGACGCGATGAAGAACAGGACGACCCACAGCGGCCCTGGTATGACGCCCTCCGCACCGTGAATACGGTCTTGGCGCGCGATCTCACGGTCGGCCCTGCGATCGAGCCATTCGTTGTAAGCCGCCTGTTCGACCGCCGTCTTCGGGATTGTGATCTTCAACGTCCTGAACATGGCTACGCCCCACGGGTTGGACAGGTCTCCTTGCGTTCCAGAGTGCATCCTCGGCCACTCGATGTGCACGACGGAGCGTCCGTAGCAGATGAGCTCGTTTCCGAGCTGCCGCCGTACTGCGACCGGGAAGAACTGCGCTGTCTCGAATTGCTGCGCGATCAGCAGCGCCTCGGTCTCCGCGCCACTTCTCGACTTGTCGTAGCTCGTGAAGGCGAGAAAGACGATCAGCCCGAGCAGCACCGAGAAGCCGGTGGCCAGCACACCGAAGATTCCCGCCGCCCGATCGCCATCGGCGAAGTAGCTGCCCTCCGGTGCGCGACGCCGAACGAGGAGCAGAGTCGAGACGGCGAGGCCGACGGCGACTCCGACGACGAGGATCGGCCAGACGAAACTCATCGCCCGGTAAGACTTCTAGTCGTGTTGACCGGAGAAGGACGCAATCACCGGTCTCATGCGTCCGAAGCCCTCGCCCCCAGGAGCAACCCGGCAGCGAATGTCGCGAGCTGCAAGCCCGGCGCATGCCGTCTGGCAAATCGCTTGCTCGAGCTCCACGGCTCGGCTCGGCGCAGCTCGGACAGGCCGTAAAGCAACTCGGAGCGAGCCGGGTCACGCCTTGCGTGCCAGAGAAAGCCGGTCAGTGTTCCGCTGCAAGCCGACGTCGCTCGAGACGGACACGAGGGCGCCTAGGCCATTGCGGAGATGCTCGTTTCTGGATCGAGGAGCGGATGTCGGCTCCTCGTCGAAGGTGATCAAGCGGGCCGTCGCATCCAGGCCGAGGCGGATGAAGTCCGAGCGGACGATGGTCCAGTACAGCATCCTCGGCGATGGTCTCCCGGTCGAACAATCCCGTCATCGTCCCGAGGGGGTGAAAGCTGAGGGGCCGGCACAGCGGAGACGACGAATCGCCCGTTTCGGATGATGCACGCGGCGTCCAGCAATCTCAGGCTGAAGGCTCCGTCTCCAGAGTTGACGCCGGAATGGATGTGGGAAGGGAAGGAGCAGATCATGCGACTGGAGTTGGGGAAGGCGGTTCGCTGCTCGGACGAGCGTTATGGCAAGCTCGCGGACGTAGTCATCGATCCGATCGCCAAGCGGGTCACGCATCTGGTCGTCCGACCGGAGAAGGGAGACGACATTGCCCGGCTCGTTCCGATCGAGCTGGTCGAAACCGACAAGGACGACACCCGGGAGATCAAACTGCGTTGCACCGCAGAGGACGTCCGCCGTCTCGACCACGTTCAGGAGTTCGCCTATCTTCGACTCGGCGAGTACCCCGCGAGCGATCCGGATTGGGACGTCGGCATCCAAGACGTGCTCGCGTTGCCCTACTACGAAAGCTCGGGGATCGCCGGCTACGGCGGCGGGCTCGAAGATGCAGGCGTCACTTTTGACCGCGTGCCAAAGGGAGAGGTAGAAGTCCGGCGCTCGAGCCCGGTCACCGCGGCGGATGACCACTTCCTCGGCGAGGTCGACGGCTTTGTGGTCGACGGCGGTCATATCACGCACTTCGTCCTCGAGCGAGGTCACCTGTGGGGAAAGCGCGAGATCACGATCCCGATCGGGGCCGTCGCCAAGGTCGAGAACGATGCGGTTTCGCTGAGCCTCTCGAAGGCTCAGGTAGACGACCTGCCGGCTGTCCACGTACATCGCTGGTCCTAGCCGATCGGGCCGATGCGTACGCTACGGGGATGGAGCCTTTCGCGCTTGTCGTCCTCGGGAGCAGCCGACGCAACCGGGCCGGCGACTATGCGATCAGCCGAGCCTGCCGCCGAAATGTCGGCCACGCCGCGCAACTTGCCAAGACGCATGCTCCACAGGTCGTTGTGTTCAGCGGCTGGGCGCCGAACGGAGGCATCCCGGAAGCGGAACAAATGCTCGCGCTCTGGCAAGGACCCTCGGTCGAGCTCGTGCTGGAGCCCACCGCCTCGACCACTGCCGAGAATGCGGCGCGCACGCTCCCGCTTCTGGTTGACCGGAACATCCGCCACGCCGTCATCGTCTGTGCGCCACTGCATCTCTACCGCGCCCGCTGGTTCTTCCGGCGTCTGTACTCGGCGCGCGGAATCGAGACGAGTTTCACGACTCCCACGGCCCTGCCCCTGCCGTCGGCGCTGGTCTGGGAGCTGGGCGCGATGACTGTGCGGTCGCGGCAGCTTCGTGCCGCGGAGCAAGAACTCGAGCGAGGTGAGAGGCCGAAGTGAGCACGGTGGTCTTCATCCCGGCCTGGAACGAAGAGCAGAATCTCGGCGCAGTGATCAAAGACCTGCGTCAGAGAGTTGCCCGAGGCGGACGTGCTGGTCGTCGACGACGGCTCGACGGATAACACTGCCGACGTCGCGCGCACGAACGGTGCCGAGGTTCTGTCGCTGGGCGGCAATCGAGGCCTGCCCGATCGGGATCGCCGCCGGCTACCGCTGGGCGCTCGACCACGACTACGCCTATTGCGGACGCGTGGATGCCGACGGGCAGCATCCAGCAGCGGAGCTCGCGCGCTTGCTGGCCCGTGTGTACGCCGGCGAGTGCGACGTCGCGGTCGGATCACGTTTCGTGTCGGGAGAAGGCTACGAGCCCTACCGCTATCTGCCGAGCCCAAGCCGACGAGTTGGCACAGCACTGCTTCGTCGAGCAATGGGACTCGTCCTCCGACGGCCGTTCGCCGACGCCACGAGCGGGCTCTATGCCGTCAATGCGAAGGCGCTGCCGTTGCTGGCCGAGCCGTTCAGGACCGAGGCTCCGGAGATCGAAGCCCTGCTTCGCCTCGACGACGCGGACCTTCGAGTCGAAGAGGTGCCCGTCGAGATGAAAGCGCGGGCAAGTGGCGACTCGAAGCTGCGCGGCCGAAAGGCCCTGAAGGTGATAACCACGGTGATCGGAACGCTCCTGGCCGCCCGTTTCGTCTGGGCGCGCCGGTCGCGTTGATCCGCGCGCTCGCTTACTGAAGCCATACAAATTTTGACCCAAGCGGGCTAACCGGGGCCCTGCGCATTGTGGCGATGCTGTGTTGGATGCCCGACCATCGCTCTCTCAACGACATCGTGCTGTTCGAGGTCCCTACACGTTCGGGTGCCACTGAGTTACTCGCGGAGCTCTCGTCCTCGCATCACGCGTGGATCGAGCGAGGCGGCGAGGTCTCCGTCGTCGGCGTGCTTCTCAATGCGGACGATGGCGAGCTCGCCTGCGTGTTGCGCGGGGTCGAGACATGGACTGAGAAGCGCGGGCTGCTCGCGATCCGTTTCGAGTTGGACGGTCGGACATACGCCCTGCAGCCGTCCTTGACTGCCAGCGCACGCATCTCAGCGTGATGCCCCCGTTCGACGAGTTCGCCCGGCGTCGGCTCGACCCCATGTCTTCCTCTCGCTTCCCGTCCGATGCCGCTGCGTTCGAGATGCCGTCCCTACAGCGCGCGACGCACCTCTTCAGGGCGTTGCAGGCGCGCTGGGGAGGCTGGATCGAGACCGGCCTTGACGGGACCTTCGTCATCGTCCACACACCAGAGAGGATCAGCGAGCTCGACGAGCTGCTGGGGACTGTCGAAAACTGGGTCACTCAGCAGACATTCTTCGCAGTTCGATTCCATCTCGAGGGCCGCGTCTACATCATGCAGAGAGACGGTTTCATCGGAGCAGCGGATCGCAATCACCCGGTCGGCTGACGTTCGCACGGCGACGGATCGACAACCGCGCGCCGGCCGCTGTTACGAGACGAGATGCTCTTGGCGGGCTACCGCGACGGCTTCGAGCCGGGTGTGCACGCCGAGCGCCCGCAGCAGGTGGCGAACGTGATTGCGCACTGTCTCTGTGCTGAGTTGGAGCTCTTGCGCGATCTGCTCCGTCGAACGGCCACGCTTGAGCAGGCGGAGGACCTCCGTCTGGCGTGGCGTGAGATGAGGTGGAAGAGGGTCAGCGGGCTCTTCCTCGACATCCGACATCTGCCCGAAGACTCCGATCACGCGATGACCCTGCATTAGCGGGCAAGAGCTGATATCGACCTGAAGGCGACCGCCGTCAGGGTCCACGAGGACAACTTGCGCGTCGGTCACCTGCGCGGTGCCGGCAATCTTGCGGGCAAAGTGCTCGCGTGCCCTCCGGGTGTCTTCATGGGCTACGACCGAGGTGAACTGTCGTCCGCGCACGTCGCCGACCAGACGTCGAGCGGCGGGATTGATCCAGCGGATGATTCCGGTCGGATCGATCACGTAACTGGGAACGTTGACGGTCTCGAGGGCCCTCTCGATGTCACCGCCGATTTCCCGGAGCTCCGACACGTCAGGAACGCGGGACCAGGCCCGCTGGATCGCTCGCCTCTGTTGATTTCCCTCTACGGCGCCAGGTCGCCGCAGACACGAGCCCGAGCACGAGCGTAGGGACGACGGTCAGGAATCGAAAAACGAGCACGGCCGCGACAACGGCAGCGTTGCTCCCGCCGAAACCCACAAGTGCGCCCGTCAGTCCCAACTCGATGACCCCGACGCCGCCCGGCGTGATCGGAATCGACGCGATGATGCGAACGAGCGCCCACGCCGCGAAAGCGTCGACGAGCGACACTTCGGACGCCGTGACTCCGAGTGCGCGGAGCGAGACGACCAGGACTGCGAAGACACTGAGGCTGCCCGGCCAGCGAGGCCAGCGTGAGGAGATGCCAACGCCTCGTCAGCAGGTCCCCCGCTCCCTGTCGGAACCGCTCGAAGCTGCCACCGTTCCAGCCAACCGGACCCCGGCGGACTTTGCCCAGCGCCCAGTTCGCGAAGCGTGCGGACACGTCACCGACGTCCTGGGCCAGCCGATCGCTGACGAGCACGAGCACGAGCCCTGCCACGACGACACCGAGGACGGCAACGCCGACGAAGGCTGCGGTCGCAAGCGTCGCCGTGCTCTCACCGGAGATCGTCAAGAGGAAGACGGCCACGACCGGGAACGAGAGGTTGAGCAACTGGTTCCAGAGGCTGGTCAGGGTCACGCCGCGCGCGATATCTCGAGTGGCAAAGCCCCAGCCCCGCAACATCCCGAACGCTGCTGCCGCCCCGGCGGCGGGACCTCCCGGCACAACCAAGGAGAGAGCAGTTGATGCTTGCGTCAGCCGCAGTGCTGAGAGGAACGAGAGGCCCGGGAGCACGACCATCCAAGGGGGGGCGAATGTGGCGATATTCACGGTCTCCACAACGAGCAGAGCCGCGATCCACTGCCAGGAGAGCGTCTTGACGACCGCCCAGACATCTCCATAGTTGGCGATCGTCGGCAGGAAGTAGACGAACGTCGCGATGACAATGCCGAGGCCGACCGCGCCCAGTGCGATCTCGGCGCAGGAGCGGCCCGCGCGACGGTCGGGTCATCGTTCGCTCCCTCGACTTCTCCACCGTCGTCTCACGATTTCAGGTCAAGACTGCCTCCGACCGGCACGATACGAACGTCGACTGCAGGCACGAGATCGGCAGCGAAGCGTGCGAAGGACTCGGCCGGCTCGCGCAACTCGAGCGGATCGCGGGTGAGACCGAGTCGGCGATAGGTCCCCCAATGAATCGGAACCGCGATCCGGGGACGAAGCAAAGCGAGCGCTTCGGCGGCCGTGCGCGGGTTCAGGTGACCGGCCGGCAACCTAGGACCCCAGCCTGCAACCGGCAACAGTGCGAGGTCCAGGTCGTCGGCAATCGCGCCCATGCCGGCGAAGAGGTCGGTGTCGCCGGCGAAGTACGTGGACGCGGAGCCGGAGACGAGATAACCGAGCGCAGGGGTTTGGGCGCCAAAAGGCCCACGCCGGCTGTCGTGCTCGGCGTGCGTTGCACGAATCGTGATGCCGCGCACCTGCTCTTCGTCACCGGGCTCGACCTCGACGATGTGCTCGAAGCCGCGGCGTCGCAGCAGGGGACCGGCGCCGCGCGGCACGACAAAGAGTGGGGAACCTCCGAGCAGCCGGAGCGACGCGAGGTCGAGGTGGTCGTAGTGGACATGAGAGATGAGCACCACATCTGGCCTCTGTTCGTCGAGCCGGAAAGCTCTGCCGACGCGTCGCAGGTGGAGCACACGCGGGCGTACCACCGGGTCGGTCAGCAGGCGGACTCCGTCGACCTCGAGGAGGACGGTGCTGTGGCCGAGCCAGGTGAGGCGCTGCCACGCGCCCGGCGGGCCGGGCATGTCTTCTTCGGCAGCGAAGGACACGATCCGGTTGCCTAGCGGCGAGCGTGTCGGGCCATCCGCTCGCCCATCGCATGGCCGAGACGAATGAGGTTTGGACGCCGGTCGATGACGATGCTCGAGCGAACGGCGAGATCCTGTCCCACGCGTACCAACTCGCCCGATTCGAGCGGTCGCCATCCTGTGGTGTCGTCCAGCGGCTCACTTGCCACCACGACCGAGGGGTGACGACGAAGATCCGGAACGTGCACTCGCATGGTCCCGCTCACATGATGCAGATCACGCCCTCCGAGCTCGCCCCCGGCCCCACGCTCGAGCACGAAGAGCCGATGCGTCTCGGGATAGCGAAACGCCCAGAGCTCATTCCCCGTCGCGAGCACGAAGTTCAGCGAAGACACGTGAAGGTTCTCGGCGATCCAATTGACGGCCGCCGAGATCCCCGAGCCGATGCTGCCACGCGTCCGTATCTCCTTCGCAACGAGGGCGAAGTAGCGCTCGGAGTCCGTCTCCCCTCCGACGAAGCGCATGTCACGGCCGAGGTGCGACTCCAAGGCATCGAGATCTTCGAGCATGCCGTTGTGGGCAAAGAGCATTCCGTCAATTACGAACGGCTGCGTGTTCTCAGTCGTCCGCTCCCCGGTCGTCGCGTACCTGATGTGCGAGACGAACGTCGTGGAACTGACGTGTTTCGCCTCCCGCACGGAGGCCGGATCTTCGTAGGCCGGCAAAGGCTCCTTGTCGATGACGGCGCCGACGATGGGCCTGAAATAGCCCAGCCCAGTCCCGTCCGGGTTTCTCAGACTCTGCTCGAGCAGCGAGTCCGCCGCCTCGAGAAGCCAGAAGCTCGCATGCACGCGATTGGGCGAGGCGGTCAGGCCGAACAGCCTGCACATGGTTATGTCACCGCGCGTCGCACCTGATTGCGTCGCGCCGTGGCGGGCTGATCAGTTGCGACCAATGCATGACCTCCCCATCGCTACGTCCAGGCTGTGAGAGCGTGGCTCCGGCTGATCTCGATACATCACCCCGTCGGGATGAGCGGGGTCCGAACGTCACAAACTCTCCAGGGATGCGACGTCTTCACCGCTGCGCTGCGAAGCACGCCGGCTCAACGCCCGTGCGGTCGATGTGGCAGAAGCCGTGCTAGGCGGTCATTCTCAGCTGGCACCCGGTCGTTGAATCGCTCGAGGCACCACCGTGTTATGAGGTGGTGAACCCCCTTGACTTGCGTCACAAGGGCGCAGCAAAGATAGAGGCGCGACCGCTGCACAAACCCCGCACGGATCGCGCGTCTGACCCTAACCTCTTGGCAGACATGGAAGCCCGGCACTGCCGGGGACACCCCCGCCGTCGGGAGTCGGATGCCCACTTCAAAAGCGCGATCTGCCTCAACGTCCGCGCGGGCGGGGACGAAGAAGGCAAAACGCCCGTCCGCACTCGGTGCGGGAGCGCCGAGCGCGCGTGAGGCGCTACGACGGTCGCCGGCGCTGCCGTTTGACGTGGTCGAGTCGAAGGTGCACGTTCCGGCTCTGCGGTCCGGCACCGTTTCGAGGCCCGCGCTCGTCAACCGGCTCCGCGCCACTTCCGAACCGATTGCACTTCTGACTGCGCCGGCGGGCTACGGGAAGACGACCGTCCTGGCGCAATGGGCGGCGCGCGACTCCCGTCCGTTCGCCTGGATCTCGGTGGACGAACGCGACAACGATCCGCTCGTTCTTCTCAGGCACGTGGCCCTTGCGCTCAACGGCATAGAGCGGATCGCACCGCGCGTGCTCGACGCGCTCGCAGTGCCGGGGTCATCCATCTGGACGAGCGCGGTTCCGCGGCTCGGCTCCGCGCTTGCCGCGTTCGGCGAGCCCGTCGTCCTCGTCCTCGACGATACGCATTTGCTTCGCTCCCGCGAG
This sequence comes from uncultured Actinomycetes bacterium, assembly GCA_963779965.1. GTDB lineage: Bacteria > Actinomycetota > Thermoleophilia > Gaiellales > Gaiellaceae > 3-1-20CM-4-69-9. Next base: position 66,075 of record CAWAAP010000012.1, read on the forward strand.
GGTTTCGATGCCGTCTGGACCCTCGCCCAGCACGCACCAGAAGGCTCGCTCCTCGTCGCTCGCCGGGCGTACCCTCCCGAACCTGCCGGTCGCTGCCCTCCGCGGCCGTGGCCACCTCTCGGAGATCGGGGTCGACCGCCTGGCCCTGACTCCCAACGAGGCGCACTTGCTCCTGCGCGCCACGAGGGCCGACCTGAGCCTTGAAACCGTTGCAGCGCTCGTCGAGCGCTGCGAAGGGTGGCCCGCCGCGCTCTATCTTGGCGCGCTCGCGCAACGTGAGGAGCACGACCGGACACCAGACCTCGAGCGAGCACAGCCGTTCAGCGGCGACAGCAAACACGTGGCCGATTACCTCCGGTCCGAGTACTTGGCAAAGCTCCGTCCCGGCGCCCTCCGGTTCTTGAGGCGAACCTCGGTGCTCGAGCGAATGTGCGGCTCTCTGTGTGACGCCGTCCTCGACGATCAGGGGTCGGCACGCGAGCTCGAAAAGATCGAGCGGTCGAACCTCTTTCTCGTGCCACTCGATCAGAAACGCGAGTGGTACCGCTATCACCACCTCTTTCGTGACTTGCTCCAACGAGAGCTTGCGGAGAGTGAGCCGCACCTGCTTCGCCCGTTGCATACGCGTGCTGCCGACTGGTACGAGCTGAACGGCGATTCCGAGTCTGCGCTCGAGCACTCGTTGGCTGCCGGAGATCTCGACCGAGTGGCGGCGATCATCACCGAGATCGCGCTTCCCTCGTACTACGGTGGCCGCATCACCTCGGTCGAGAAGTGGCTCTCACCGTTCGATGATGCGTCGCTGCTCGAGCGATATCCGGCCGTGGCGCTCCAGGGCGGCTTTATCCATGCGCTCAGCGGACGGGCGGCCGATGCTGGGCGCTGGCTCGAGGCGGCGGAGAGGGGAACGTTCAAAGGAACGCTCCCCGACGGTTGCACCTCGCTTCAGCCGTGGATCGCGGTGCTGAAAGCAGCTCTTTGTCGCGACGGCGCGCATCAGATGCTCGCCGACGCAGAGACCGGCTTGGCCGGGTTGCCGAAGGCGAGCCTGATGCGGCCCGCCGCGCTGCTCTTGCTCGGTTCGGCGCACATGCTTCTCGGCGAAAACGAACGGGGAGATGCACTTCTGAGCAGCGCAGCTGAGCAAGCCGAGCTACTCGGTGCGACCGACACCGAGATGGTCGCTCTGAGCCAGCGCGCGCTGATCGCTTCGATGCGCCACGATCCACCTGCGGCTCAGGCGTTGGCGCTGCAGGCACTGGAACTGGTGGATCACGACCACGTAGACGAATACGTCACGAGTGCAATAGCGCTCGCAGTTGCGGCACGAGCCGAGCTTCGACACGGCCGCTGGGATCAGGCCCGAGCCCATCTGGCAGAGGCGGAGCGACTCCGGCCTTTGCTGGCGCAAGCGCTGTTCCCCTGGCTGACCCTCCAGGCGCAGCTAGAGCTCGCTCGCGCCTATCTGGCCCTGGGTGACGATAGAGCGCGCACTCTCGTCGAGGAGATGCGCGACCTACTGCACAGCCATCCGCACGTCGGAGTCCTCGCAGATCAGGTCGATGCGCTCGAGAGTGATATCGACGCGATGCCTGAGAACGGAAAGGCGGCCTCAGCCGGCCTCACCGGTGCCGAGCTTCGCCTCCTTCCTCTCCTTTCGACCCACCTCTCATTCCGTGAGATCGGGGAGGAGCTGTTCGTCTCCCGCAACACGATCAAGACCCAGGCGATCTCCGTGTACCGAAAACTCGGTGTTTCCAGCCGGAGCGACGCCATCGACCGAGCCGGCGTGCTCGGCCTGCTCGAGACGGCAAAGCGCGCGATCTGAGTTTCACCCGCGCGGGATGATGCCGACCGGTCGCCGGGGCGCTGCAATGGGTCAATCCCGTGAAAAGGCACGAAACGATGCTCTGCAAGGTTGCGATCGCCGACGACGCCTACGTCGAAGAGGTCCTCTCCAACGATCGCGCGAACCTGGCCGCATCCACACTGGACGCCAAGGCACACGCCCTTGTTCGCCTCGGCGCGCTGATCGCGATAGACGCTGAGGCTCCCGCGTATATGTGGACTCTCGAGGCCGCACGGCGTGCCGGCGCCTCGGACGACGAGATCGTCGGCTGCCTCCTTGCGGTCATGCCTCCACTCGGAGTGGCTCGGATCGTGTCCGCCGCACCCAAGCTAGGTCTGGCACTCGGGTTCGACGTCACGTCGGCGCTGGAAGCCCGAACCTGATCCCGGAGCGGCCGCTCGGCCGAGCTCGGCTCGCGTCCTCACTCAGTGCGCGAACGCGAGCCTGCGTAGACGGTGAGGCCGTAGATGACCAAAATGTCGAGTGTGAACATCGCAATCCCCCACCAGGGATAGACCGTTACGAACATCAACTGGCCGATCGCGTTCAACCCGGCCGCGCCGATGCCGAACCAGCGGCCGAACTCGTTCCCTGCGACCAGCGAGCCTGCCGCAATCAGCTGGACGATCCCGAGGATCAGCATGATCCAACCCCACGTGTTGAGATCGCTGAACACGAAGGTTGAGCTGTTGGTGTAGACCCTCGAGTCCGCAATCGCGAGGATCCCGTCGATCGAATTCCAGACCCCCACGACCCCCAGCATCACGGCGGCGAATGTCACCCAGCCCATGCCTCTCGGCAGATCGCCGGCGGGTAGGTCCTTGGATGTCATAGTCCTGCGAAGTTCTCATGTGCGAGTCCCTCCTCGTCGAGAACCGGCTCGCGAACGCGCCAGCCTAAGGGGCAGCAAAGTGAATCGCGCTCGCAATGACATCGTCCCGATGGGATGACCCACCGGCGATGAGCTGACGACCCGGTCTGGTTTCATTCCAAGCGGACGATGTCCAGACCGGGCGAGCCATGACAGAGGCAACACGACAACCGGACTATGGAGCGAGGCCGGCGGCCTGGGCTCCGGCCCGCCCCCGAATCCACCCTCTAGCGCTGCTCGCCGCCTGGCTCCTGTCCGCTGCAGCACTTCTCATTGCCGCCTGGATCATTCCCGGCGCCTCGACTCGGAACTTCGGAGGAGCTCTTGTTGCCGCGCTCGTCATCGCTCTGCTGAACGGATTGCTCCCGCCGCTCGTTGCAGCGTTGCGATTGCCCTTCACGTTGCTCACCGGCTTTCTGCTCGTGCTGGTTCTCGATGCCTTGATGCTGCTCGCGGCAGACAACCTCACGAACGGTGACATATCTGTCGACTCCTTCTGGTCCGCACTCGGGGTCGGGTTGGCGGCGGCGGCGATCGGCGTCGCGCTCGACGTCATCGCGGGGTCGAACGACGACGACACGTACACCTTCCGTGTGATCCAAAGGATCGCGCGGCGCGATAGCGGGCGTGTCACGACCGACGCACCCGGGATCGTATTCCTGGAGATCGACGGCCTCGGGCTCCCCGTGCTGCAACGGGCGATGCGAAGCGGTGCTGCGCCCAATCTTGCCCGCTGGCTCACCGAAGGCACTCACAAGCTTGCCGAGTGGGAGACGGATCTCTCGTCGCAGACCGGAGCGAGCCAGGCCGGCATCCTGCTCGGATCGAACGAGGACATTCCGGCGTTCCGGTGGGTGGAGAAGGAAACCTCGACGTTGATGACTTGCTCGGCCCCGCCCGACTGTGCCGAGATCGAGCGGCGAGTGAGCTCCGGGCGAGGCCTGCTCGCGGACGGTGGCGCGAGCCGTGGCAACCTGCTCTCGGGTGGGGCCGATCACGTGATTCTCACCGTCAGTCGGATCGACGCGGAGAAGCGCGCAAATCCGGGCTACCGTGCCTTTTTCGCGAACGGCTTCAACGTGATGCGCTCCCTCGTGCTCTTCGGCTGGGAAGTGATCATCGAGTGGACGGCCGCAGCGAAGGCGAAGCGACGCGATGTGCGCCCACGAGGCCACCGCGGTGGCAAGTACCCGTTCCTACGCGCGGCGATGTGCGTGGTCGTGCGCGACGTGATCGTCTACGGCGTGCTCACCGACATGATGAAAGGCCGGCCCGCCGTCTACGCCACCTTTTCCAGCTACGACGAAGTCGCCCATCACTCCGGTCTCGAGCGTTCCGACACGCTGGAAGCTCTACGCAAGCTCGACCAGCAGTTCGGCCGCATCGAGCGCGCACGACACTACGCCGCGCGTCCCTACGAGATCGTCGTTCTTTCAGACCATGGTCAAACACAGGGAGCGACGTTCAAGCAACGTAACGGCTATGGCCTGGACGAGCTCGTCGAGCGTTCACTCGAACAAGGCGGTGTGACCGAGATCGCCGACGGGGACGAGCAGAGCTCGATGGTCGGTCACGCGATCGGCGAGGCGACCGGCCAGAAGGAGCAGAAGCAGTCGAAGAACGACGTCTCGGACCGCGATGTGATCGTTCTCGGCTCCGGAAACCTCGGGCTCGTGTATCTCATGGCCGAGCAGCGCCGCCTCACACTCGAAGAGCTGAACGACCGGCATCCGCGGCTCCTGCCGGCGTTGCGCAACCACCCCCACGTCGGCTGGCTTCTGGTTCGTAGTGAGCAAGACGGGCCCGTGGTCCTCGGTGCGGGGGGAGCCCACCACCTCACCTCCGGGCGGGTCGACGGAGTGGATCCATTGGCAGCTTTCTCGCCGACCGCTCCTGGACATCTGCTGCGCACCGACGGGTTCGCGCATGTCGCTGACATCATGGTCGGGAGCTTCTACGACCCCGCCCTGGAAGACGGCTGTGCGTTCGAGGAGCTGATCTCGTTCCACGGCGGACTCGGCGGCCCGCAGACGCGGCCATTCCTGCTCTACCCGTCGACGCTTTTGCTCGACGACGAGCCGCTCATCGGCGCGGCTGCGATCAACGTCGTGCTCCGACGCTGGCGGGCTGAACTCAATGGCGGAGCTCAGGGCAACGGCGACATCGCGTCGACCCAGGATCGCGAGGAAGAGCCTCAGCCTGCCGCTCGCTGAGGGCGCCGCGGCTGACCAGAACGGGTAATGCTGTTCTTTCGGCTCAGCACTCTGGAGCTCGCGCTCATCCTGTTCGCAGTCATTTTCGGCGCGACAGGCCTCGGTCTCGTCTTCGGCCACTACCTTCGCCACCGATCGGAACATCTCCGCGACTCCCTGGGAGTCCTGCAGGGTGCACTACTCGGGCTGGTCGGGCTCGTCCTGGCCTTCGGCCTCGCCCTGGCTGTCGGACGTTACGAGTCTCGCCGTGACGCCGTCGTCCAGGACGCGAATGCGATCGGCACGACCTATCTCCGTGCCCAGACCCTGGCAGAACCGATCAGAACGCGATCGCTTCGACGCCTGGTGCGTTACACCGATACCAGCATTCGTCTCTCGCGCTCGGTACCAGGCAGCACCGCGGCGCGTCAGGCGGTTGCCGATGGGCAGAAGCTGCAGCGCGAGCTCTGGGGGCTCGCGGGGCAGGCGCTCGCGCAGGCACCGGTCGCGAGCGCGCCGCGCCTGTACGTCGAGACCCTCAACGACGATGATCGATATGCAGACGGTACGGGTCGCAGCCCTGAACAATCGTGTGCCCGGGCCCGTCCTGGCCGTAGAGGTGATCTTCGCCGCCGTCGCACTCGCCCTACTGTCCTTCTACCTCGCAATCCTCGGCCGCGGCGTGCTTCCTGTCCTGTCTGCCGCCGCACTTGTCTGCTTGCTGCTCCTGGTCACGTTCGACCTCGACAGGCCGACGCGCGGCCTCATCCACGTCCCCGCGACACCGCTCACCAACCTCCGCGCATCGATGGAACTGCCCCCAGCAGCCGCAGCATCGCCCCGACCTTGATCGTCTGCCGCTGCGGGCTTCGGGGTCGCGGATCAGCCCCGGTCACCCTCGCGCCCACTCGAGCCGGCGGGCTTGAGGGGCGGCGGCGCGGTGCCATGGCACCGCTTCCACTTCTGCCCGCTGCCGCACGTGCAGAGATCGTTGCGTCCACGTTTGGCGTCGTCGGATGCGTACAGCCCCATGATCTCGCTCGGCGCCCGATTGCCGGCCAGGAGCTCACCCATGACGCGCATCGGCTCGTCGACGTGGTGGAAGAACTCCTTGAAACCCGCGCAGAGGTAATTCAGCCCAGCCTCGCCGTCCGGCGTACGAATGAAGCGGTCCTTCGGACACCCGCCGTGGCAGGCGAACCGAACATCGCAGTCAAGACAGTACTGCGGCAGTGTGTCGCGCTTGTCGAGTCCGAACTGCTGTTGCTGAGGCAAGGAGACCAGCTCGAGCATGTGACGTTCCTTGATGTTGCCGAGCAGGTAGCGCGGCTCGACGAAGTGGTCGCACGAGTAGAGGTCGCCGGTGTGCTCCAGAGCCAGCGCGAGACCGCAGGTCTCCGAATGGACGCAGAGGCCGGGTGGCTCGCCGACCCAGTTCGCCAGGGCGACGTCGAACATCTGGACATAGACCGAGGCAACGTCGTGTCGCACCCACTCCTCGAAGACGTCGATCAGGAAGCTCCCGTACTGGGCCGGGCTCACCGATCGCCCCGTCACCACCTCGCCTTCCTGGACGTAGAGCGGCCGGTCGCGCCACGACTCCCACGGAACGGTTCCGTCTTCGGCAGCTTCCGCGACCCGCTCGATGATCGGGATGAATTGGATGAAGCGCGCGCCACACTCATCTCGAAGAAAGCAGTAGACCTCCCGGCCGCGATCGCCGTTGGCTGCGTGCACGGTCGTCAGAGCGTTCCACTCGACCCCTGCTTCGCGGAGGAACGAGAGCCCCTGCATCACCTGGTCGAAGCTGCCCTTGCCGCCTTTGTTCACGCGGTAGGTGTCGTGCAGGTCGCGCGGCCCGTCGATCGAGATCCCGACCAGGAAGTCGTGCTCCTTGAAGAACGCAGCCCACTCCTCGTCAAGCAGCGTCGCGTTCGTCTGAATGGTGTAAGCAGCACGCTGCCCCGGTTGCAGATAGAGCTGAGCCAGCTCAACCGACCGCCTGAAGAAGTCGACGCCCATGAGCGTCGGCTCACCTCCCTGCCAGGCGATTGCGACCTCGGGTACTCCGGCATGCGCCTCGATCAGCTGCCTGACGTAGGCCTCGAGCAACTCGTCCGCCATCCGGAAGCGGCTGCCCGGGTAGAGCATCTCCTTGGAGAGAAAGAAGCAGTACGAGCAGTCAAGGTTGCAGACCGCCCCCGTCGGCTTCGCCAGAAGGTGAAAGGCACGAGGTGATGCGAGCAACCCTGGGGCCGCGCTCATGCCGTCACTGCGTCCTTTTCATGGCCGCCCACTGCACCAGCGTCGGGCCGGGCTCTAGGGGTCGCATCCTCCCGTCGGGATGAACCCGTGGCGTCAACGACGGTTCACCCCGTCCGGACGATGTGTGTCCATGCGGTGACAACGATCCTCACTACCATGCCAAAGTGGGATTTCACGGCGTGAGCGAGGTGGTCGCCGGTCAGACAGCCCCCGCCAACGAGGCCGAGGGCGCGAGAGTCGCTGCTCTCCCTGGAGTATCCCGGACGGGGGACGTTCGACGATCCCAAACAGGAGTGGCGACGCCTCTTCTCCGAGTTGTTCGGGACGTTCTTGCTCGTTCTGGTAGGTGCAGGCGGCGCGGTTGTGAACGCCTCCAGCCACGGCGCAATCAGCAGGTCGACCGCCGTCGCGGCGCCCGGGCTGATGGTGATGGCGATCATCCTTTTCATGGGCGCCGTTTCCGGGGCACACCTCAATCCAGCCGTCACGCTCGGTTTCACACTGCGCGGAGACTTTCCCTGGCGTCGAGTGCCGGGCTACATCATCGTTCAGCTCCTTGGCGCGACGCTCGCCTGTCTTTTTTTGTGGGCCGTTCTCGGCAAGATTGGCCAGCTCGGTGCGACAGAACCGGGGCCGGGCATCAGCGATTGGAAGGCGATGCTCTTCGAGCTGGTCCTCACGGTCGGGCTGCTGAGCACGATCCTGGGCACGGCTTCGCGGGCCCAAAACGTCGGCACTCTGTCGGCGGTCGCGGTCGGTGGTTACATCATCCTCGCCGGCTTCTGGTCGAGCCCGATCAGTGCCGCATCGATGAATCCGGCCCGCTCGTTCGGGCCGGATCTCGCGCTAGGCGACTTCTCGCACTACTGGGTCTACGTCGTCGGGCCGATTTGCGGCGCGCTCATCGCAGTCGCGTTCGCGTGGGTCCTGCGCGGTCCCGGCGGTGACGTCGGCGGCCTCGCGGCCGCGCGCGGCGAGCGCGATCAACGTGTAGCAGACGGCGAAGGCACAGTCCTCGACGTCGGCCGAGTGAAGGAGGAGACATGAGTACCGAGTCCGCAGTCCAGCCCGAAGGCAAAGAGCAGACAGTGGACGCTGCAACGCCCGCGCCAAAAGTTACTCACCTCACCGCATCAGAGCGGGTCGCGCGCGGAAAGGCGGCCCGCGAGGACGTACCGCGTGCAAGTCATTCGGCGCTCGAGACTTCGGCAGGTCGCGACCCCGTGGCGATCGTCGATGCCGACACGCCGTCGCGCGTCCCCGAACTCGTGCCCATCCGCTACGGCCGCATGCTGGTTTCGCCGTTCACGTTCTACCGAGGCGCAGCGAGTCTCATGGCGCACGATCTGGCTGCGACGCCGAGAGCCGGCTTGAAGGTGCAGCTCTGCGGCGACGCGCACCTTTCCAACTTCGGCGGCTTCGCCTCGCCGTCGCGCGATCTCGTATTCGATCTCAACGACTTCGACGAGACGCTTCCCGGCCCGTTCGAGTGGGACGTAAAGCGGCTGGCCGCAAGCTTCGAGATCGCAGGCAGGGATCGAGGCTTCGACGAGCGAATGCGGACGGCAACCGTCTTGACCGTTGTCCGTGCTTATCGCGAATCGATGCGGGCTTTCGCGGCGATGAACAACCTCGGTGTCTGGTATTCGAGGCTGGACGTCACCGAAATGGCTGGCGTCTCTTCGCAGGCCAGAAGGATAAGAAGCAGGCGAAGGCGATGGAGCGCGGGGTCGCTAAAGCCCGAACGAAGGACAGCATGAAGGCGTTCGCCAAGTTGACACACGAAGTGGACGGCGAGCCGCGGATCATTTCCGATCCCCCGTTGATCGTGCCGATCGCGGAACTGGCAGAGAGCATCGGCGCAGATCCCGATGAGGTTATCGCCAACGTACTGGAGCTCTACCGCGGATACCGTCGCACGCTCCAACCCGATCGCCGGATCCTGCTGGAAGGCTTCCGCTACGTCGATCTCGCGCGCAAGGTCGTCGGGGTGGGCAGCGTCGGGACGCGCTGCTGGATCCTCCTGCTACTCGGGCGCGACGACGGAGACCCTCTTTTCCTCCAGGTCAAGGAGACTGGACCGTCGGTGCTCGAACCCTCGCTGGGGCGCAGCCAGTACCGTAACCACGGCCAGCGTGTTGTCGAAGGCCAGCGGCTGATGCAAGCTGCAAGCGACATCTTCCTGGGCTGGATTCGCAACAAAATGACCCTCGACGACACCGCGCAACGCGACTTCTACGTCCGCCAGCTCTGGGACTGGAAGACGTCCGTCGATCTCGAAACGATCGAACCCCGGGGCCTCGAGCTCTACGCACAGGCCTGCGGCTGGACGCTTGCGCGGGCGCACGCACGCTCGGGCGACCGCGTCGCCATCGGGGCATACCTCGGCAAGAACGATGTCTTCGATCGCGCTCTGGCCGATTTCGCTGTGGCGTACGCCGACCTGAACGAACGCGACTACACGACCCTCGTCAAGGCTGCCCGTGACGGCCGAATCGAAGCGAAGGAGGGTCTATAGCTGTCAGGGCCATAGCTACTCCTCGCGCGAGATGGCGGAACCATCCCCTCGGGGTGATGACCTCCCAGGGGCCACGGTCCACGCTCCAGTGGTATCGGTCGTCTACGCCGGGACCGCCGCAGTCAACTAGAAGGAGCAACGTGGTCTTTCTCTGGAGCTTTCTCGCTGTGCTGTACCTCGTAGCCCTGATCAGCTTGGGCATGACGACCTACCGCAAGGGACACCATCTCCTCTTCTGGGTGGGGATCTTCTTCCCGATCCTCTGGATCGTCGGAGCACTCATGTCCCCGAAACCACGAGCTGCCACAGCGGCCTAGCGCCGGGCGACAGCTGATCGTTTGGGCCGACTGACAGAATCCAAGCGATTAGCTCAGTGGCTGCACGCGAGAACGGATGGCAGTTTGACGCTCTAGACCTCCGCGCTGTCCTCGGGAGGTTGAACGACACCGCCGGGTGGCTGGGCAGTTCGACGCCTCAGATCTCTCCGGTCGGTAGCACCCGGCAGGTCGACCTGTACTTCGACACCGAGGATCTGCGCTTCCACCGCGCAGGGTACTCACTCCGCATTCGCCGTGTGAACCGGCGTCGCCACGCAGAGGCCACACTCGAGACGCTCGAGTCGGCGACGGCTGCGGGGAACCTGCAGAGCCGCCCTGTGATCAGCCAACCCGTCGAGGCGTTCGACGCACGCCTACTGGCCGTTGCGGGAGGTCCGGTCACCGATCGTGTCCGGGCGGTCGCGGGCAGAAAGCCTCTCTTGCCGTTGTTCGAGATCCGTACTCACCGTCACCTCTTTTCCGTTGCGGCGAACGGTCATCTCCCGGGCGAGATCGCAGTCGACGAAACGCGGATCCTGCCCGCCCCCGGTGCGCCCGCAACCCGGTTGCGCCGGATTGAGCTCACGGTGCCCGACGGGGCAACAGCTGTATTCGAGCCCTTGGCGGAACGACTGCGCCTCGACTATGGGCTGCGACCAGTCGAGCTCAGCAAATACGAGGCCGGCCTCATCTCGGCGGGCGTGCGCAGGCCGCAGGGAACGCGCTTCGGCCCGACCGATCTCGGCGAGAACCCGACAATAGGAACCGTCGCCGTCAGCGCGCTCCGGCTGCAGCTCTCGACGCTGCTCGAGAACGAGCCGGCAACTCGTCTCGGAGACGACCCCGAAAGCTTGCACGACATGCGCGTTGCGAGCCGTCGCCTACGCGCAGCTTTCTCCCTTTTCTCCAAGGTGCTGCCACCAGGAGTACTCGTGCTGCGGACCGAGCTGAGCTGGATCGGCGGTGTCCTCGGCGCGGTACGCGATCTCGACGTTCAACTCCAACAACTCGCCGGGTGGCGTGTAGTCCTCCCCGACGCCGACCGCAACGCGCTCGACGCTTTGGATGCGCTTCTGCAAGAGCAGCGCAACGAGGCTCGCAAGACGATGCTCGAAGCGCTCGACTCACGGCGCTATGAGTCGTTCGTCAGTCGATTCGGCCGCGCTTTGCGCGCGCGCCCCCCACGCAGCTCCGCGGACCCGTCCTCACCCGCGCGTGACATCGCCCCGCCGCTGATCGAAGCTCGTTTCCGTGCCTTCGGGAGAGCCGCGGACCGACTCGGTCCGCAATTCCAAGCCCGGCGACTACCACCGGCTTGCGCATCCGCGGCAAGCGACTTCGGTACGCGCTCGAGTTCTTCGCAGAGCTCTATCCAGGCCCGACCCGAGCGCTGAGCAAGCGACTGACCGCGCTCCAGGACATACTTGGCTTGTATCAGGATGCAGACGTCGCCATCACTCGCCTGCGCACCCTGGTGGATGAGAGCGCAGACCGGCTCGAACCCGCGACCGTCTTCGTGATGGGCCAGATCGCCGAGCGCTACAGACAGAGCATGGAAGATCTGGAGGCGAAAGTACCCGCAGCAACGGCGCGCGTTCGAGGAAAGAGCTGGCGGTCATTGAGGAAGGCAATGGAAAGGCGACCTGAGAAAGACGCTGGTTCACCGGCTCAATGCTGATCATCGTCGCCTTCGCGTTGCTTCTCTTCCTGCCGTCGCCCTGGAACCTAGTGGCGTTCGTTGTTGCGGGTCTGCTCGGCATCGTCGAGTTGTTTTTCTGGAACCGAACCGTGCGGGACCGCAGGAAGCAAGTAGGCGCAGGGACGCTCATCGGTAGGACCGCAACGGTCGTGTCGCCGTTTTCTCCCGAGGGGCAGGTTCGGCTCGACGGCGAGGTCTGGGCTGCACGCAGCGCGAAAGGAGCCGCGGAGCACGACTCGGTGAGGGTCGTCGGGCGTGATCGCCTGACCCTGATCGTCGAGCCGGTCTCCGAGCCGACCGATCACCCGGGTTCATCCCATCGGGACGATGAGCCAACGTCGCGATAGTGATCCATTCCTTGCGCAGAACTTGCACGACCGCTGGTCCGGTCAAACCGCGAAAGAAAGGGCACCGGAATGCTCGCTGCTTCTGACTATCCGTTTCTCGACATCTTCTGGACGATGACCATCTTCTTCGCCTATGCCATCTGGTTCTGGCTCCTGATCATGATCCTGTCGGACAACTTCAGGCGGCGCGACCACTCCGGCCTTGCAAAAGCCGGTTGGACGCTTCTCGTCATCTTCCTGCCGCTGATCGGGGTGCTCTTCTACATGATCACGCGCCCGCCGCAGGAGCTGAGTACCTCGCCGATGCGGACCTGAAGGGCCCGCCTGCCGGGTAACTCGAGCGTCACGATCAGGACGAGGACGCCGCCCGGCATCGGTTCGCGATACTCGCTCGGATGGGCGATCTCTTTGTTGAATTGCTCCCGCTCGCGATCGTCTGCGCCCTCTCCCCGTGGGCGATCGTTGCTGTGATCCTGATGCTCGCCTCCGACCGACCGTCGAACTCGGTTGCCTGGCTCGTCGGGTGGACGCTGTCGACCCTGGCGATCGGCGTCCTGATCGTTGTCTTCCTCGGCGGGTACGACTTCTCCCGGAGCAGCACTCCGACGACTGTGGCCTGCGTCGTTCAGGTACTGCTGGGCGTGCTGCTGCTCTTGGCTGCGGGACGGTTCTGGGCGCGGCGGCCTGCTCGCACCGGGAAGCTGCCAGAAGAGCCCGGCTGGATGACGCGAATCGGCAAGATGAGCCCCGTTTTCGCGTTCCTTATCGGCGCCTTCTGGATCAACACGACAATCGTCATCGCTGCGGGCGTCGACACCCTCCGCGCCGAGCTTTCAAACGGAGAGTCCATGGTCGTCTTCGCCGCCTTCACCCTCATCACCGTGTCGGTGCAAGGAGGGCTGATCCTTTACGCGTACGTCTTGCCGAAACACTCGGCGATCGGCCTCCGGCGGATCCGGGAGTGGATCGCGCGAAACCAGCAGGCGGCGCTCTCAGTCGTCGCGCTCATCCTCGCGGTCTGGTTCGGTAGCCAGGGGCTCCGCGGCTTGCTGGGATAGTACTGAGACGAGGCTCACTCCTTGTTGCGCTCTTCCTCGGAGCGCTGGCGCTGCGACCGCAACTGGTCGGCCTCGGCCCGCTGATCCCGTCGGTTCAGCTCGACCTGAACACGTCGCACGCCGTCGTCGGCATGCTCGCGACGATTCCCGTTCTCTGCATGGGCCTGTTCGCGCCGCCGGCGGCGTTCCTCTCGCAGCGACTCGGCTCGCGCCACGCTCTGGCCGCGGCGCTCGCGCTGATCGGCGTGTTCGGCATCGCACGCGTGCTCGTCCCGGGGGTAGTGCTGCTGATACTCCTGACGATCCCGGTCGGTATCGGCATGGGATTGGGCAACGCGCTGCTGCCCGTCGCCGTCAAGGAACGGTTCGCCGATCGACCCGTATTCGCCACCGGCGTCTATGCGGCAGGGATCAACGTCGGCGCCACTGTGGCTGCGGCGACGGCTATCCCACTCGAGCACGCGCTCGGAAGCTGGCGCGACCCGTTGCTTCTCTTCTCCGCGGTAACGCTGGCGTTGTCCGTGCTCTGGCTCGTGCTCACCCGGGTGGAGCGCGGTCGCGTTTCTGCGTCGGTGCCGCGGCCGCTCGCGCTCCCCTGGCGGAGCCCGATCGCGTGGCGTCTCGTCGCTGCGTTCTTCTTCATGTCCGCCACGTATTACGGGCTCAATGCCTGGCTCCCCGACATCTACGTCGAGCGCGGCTGGAGCGAGGGAAAGGCAGGGGCGCTGCTCGCCGTCCTCAGCGCAGCGCAAATCGTTGCGGGCCTCGCCGTCGCCTGGCTCGCCGACCGCATGTGGTCGCGCCGCACCTGGATGGCGGGCTGCGCCGGCCTGGGCTTCCTCTCGATGCTCGGCGTCGTGCTGGTGCCGGGAGCAGGCTTCCTCTGGGCGGCGCTGCTCGGTGCCACGTGGGGGCCGCTCTTCTCGTTGACGATGGCGCTACCGCTGGACGTCGGTCACGGGCCCGCCGAGGTAGCCGCTTACACCGGACTCATGCTGGGTGCGGGCTACTCGCTCTCCGCGCTGTCACCGTTCGTGCTCGGCGCAATCCGCGACGCGAGCAGCGGCTTCGACGTCGTGCTCTGGGTGCTCGTCGGCTTTACCGCAGCACTCTTAGTGGTCAACGCGTCGCTTACGCCGGCACGGCTCGCAGCCGTTCGACGGTCGCATTGACGGAGGGCTCGCTCTAGAACGATCAACCGCCTACGCTAGAGACAACTCAGCATCGGCGTGCTCGATGACAACCGGGTCGTGCGTGGCACACACCACCGCTGTCCCCGTTTTGCGAGCGAGTTCAAGGAGCAGTCGAACCAATTCAATGGCGTTCGACCGATCGAGGCGTGCCGTCGGCTCGTCGGCGAGGAGCAACGCCGGTCCAACCGCGAGCGCCCGTGCGACTGCCACCCGAGTCTGCTCGCCGGCGGACAGACGCGAGACTCGCTGTGCCGTCCGATTACGAAGCCCGACAGCTGTCAGTGCATCGGCGGCGCTCTGGCCGAGCCCGTTGTCGCCACGAATCGCAAGGGACGTATTCACGTTCTCGTAGGCGCTCAGAAACGGGACAAGCATGGACTCCTGTGCGACCAACGCAATGTGCTTCCGACGGACCTCAGCCCGCGCCGGTCGGTCCAGCTCGCTCAGAGGTACGTCCCGAACAAGGATCTCGCCCTCGGACGGAAGATCGAGGCCTGCCAAGAGGTGAAGAAGCGTCGTCTTTCCCGAGCCTGAGGGGCCAGTAATCGCATGAAGTACACCGGCTTCGAAGCGTGCATCAAGACCTTCGAAAACAGGCGTCGGGCTCGTTCTCCACCGTTTCGAAACACCGCGGAGGACAGCGACGGTTCCGAAAGCTGAGCGTCTGATCGCAGAGTCCGGCCCGTTACGTCCGTCCCTGGATCTCGAAGGCGGATCGGGCTCCCTCTTGCCTGAGATCGTGATCCCCTGCTCGACCAGAGTCGCGACAGCACGAGTACTGATCCCCGCCCGAGCAAGGAGATCTTCCGGCAGGCGTAGCCAACCACCCCGTCCGACCACGATCGATTCGTCCACGAAAATCGCGGGAGCTCGCCTCTTCACTGACTCTTCCGTCTCGGATCGACACTGCCCGGTCGGCGATACGCGCCGACGTCGGGTCATGACTCACGATCACGACCGTGGATTGGCTCTCGCGCGCCAACGCCGCGACGAGGTCGTAGACGATCCCTGCGTTCTCTGCATCGAGCTCGCCCGTCGGTTCGTCTGCGAGGAGCAGGCGCGGTCGGTGCGCAACGGCTGCGCAAACCGCGATCCGCTGCTGTTCTCCTCCCGACAGCTCAGCGGGACGCGCATCAGCTTTCTCTCGAAGACCCACCCGCTCGAGGAGCTCGATTGTGCGGCGCTGCCTGTCAAGTCGTGACGTCCCCAGAAGCCCGAGGCGAAGACCGACGATCTCCTGCGCGGAAAGCTCTGGCGCGAGAAAGCGGGTGTAGTGCTGGTCGACGTAACCGACCTCGCTCGCGCGATAGCCGGCGAGCTTGCGAGCGCTCAGCTTGGAGATCTCCGTTTCAAACACACGCACGTTCCCCGCGGAGGGGCGATCGAGCCCCGCGAGCAGGCGCAAGAGCGTTGTCTTTCCGGATCCGCTGGGGCCGACCACGACCACGATCTCGTGCTCGGCAATCGAGAGCGTGAGTCCCTGGAGCGCAGCGGCGTCGCCTTCGGGAGTCGAGTAGACGCGAAAGACGTCGGTAAGGCTTATCGCCGCCACTTCCCTACCCCGTGCCAGCCACGGCGCCGGCTCCCCGAAGCGCCTGCCAGGTGACGACCATCGCAACAGCGATCGCGACGAGAACGAACAGCCCGATCCCTCCGAGAAGAAGCGGCCAGTCAAATGAGAGCAGCAGAGGCGGCTCGGGGAGCTGTCCTCCGGCGGTGACGCGTACAACGTCTACGACAATCGTGCTGAGAATCGCGCCCAAGCCCAAACCGAAGAGGACGCCAAAGCCGAGAACACCGAACGAGCGCAGCCGCAGGTGTCGACGAAGCAGTGCCGGAGTCGCGCCCTGGGCTTCGAGATCGAAGAGCTCGGCCCTCTCGTCTCGGATATCGGTGCTGAGCGCGAGCGCAAGGCCGGCGAGGGCAAGTACAAAGCCGACGACAGCAGAAACGAGCAGCGCGAGAATCGATGCGCGCGCGACCGGTTCTCTGTCCAACTCTGCTCTGAGGTCGCGACGGAAGCTCGTCTCGAGACCGGCAAAAGCTGATCCGCTCAGCACCGCCTTCATGCGTGTCTCATCGCTTGCTGAGGAGCTCTGCAGCCAGATCTCGTCGATGACGGCGGATCCCGGCGCATCGGCATTCAGAGCGGTGCTCAAGGCCTCGCGGTCTGCAAGAACGAAATCGCCGGACACGGTGGGGAACCGGCGAGCCGTCGCAACCACTCTTCCGACGAAGGGTTCGCCTTCGACCTGGAGCGGCAGCAGTCCATTCGGATCGGCGAGCTCCGCGATCCGCGCCGTCGCTATTACCGGTACGGGAGACTGGTCTGTGGGCTGCTCAGGCCGGAACCGAGAGACGACGTCGTTGGTCACGAAGTAGCGGAGCTTTACTCCGTTTCGACTTGGACTGCTTCTGATTCCGCCGACCCCTTTCCATTGACCGATGTCCATCGCGAGTCGATGGATCCCAGCCGCAGTCCGAACGCGAAATTGCCCGAGCTCGAGGGTTCCTCTGGCAGGCGTCGAGTTGTGCACGTCAGGCTCGGTTGGCGCGAACGTCATTCCGAGCACAAGCCCTCCACGAGCCGCTCTTGGGACACGAACCCTAAGACTGCTGTTCGAGGAGGGCACGGCTCGGAGATCGACGTCCATGAACCGATCGCCTCGTCCCCGGAAGCTAAGGACGACTCGAAGTGGGTCACCGTCGATCTTTAGCGGCATGACGAGCTCGCGCGCCGCGACCGGCAGCCTCACACCGTTCAAAGAGACGGATCGCCCGGGGTCAATCGCTGTCGCCAACCCTTGCGGAGAGCGCGACGCGAAGTCGTCACGCCAAAAGGGAGGGTGGCGGAGGGTCGGAGCAGAAATCCCGACAACTTCGATAGAGCGCGAAGGCTGCCCCACCAGACCATCCAGCCGCAGTAGAGGTACTGCTCCCTTCTGCGAGAGCCAATGATCGGCCTGCGGTGACAGACCTCCAAGGAGGGGAACACGGTGAGGTTGCGGGCTCCGGACAATCACTCCGGTCGGATTCGCGAATCTGGCGCGGTCGTCCTGGCCCTGAACGAGTGTCGATCCGTACGCGAGCGAGAACACGGCCAGACCGACGCTCGCGAGCAGGAAGGTCGAAGACGCGATCGACTGTGCAGGATGCCGCGCAAGCGAAAGCGCGGCGAGGCGGACGGGAACCGACAGGTTCCGAGTTGTTCGTTCGAGCAGGCGAGCAACAGGGTGAAACACGTGCGCAGCAACGACTGCGACAACGAAGGCGACGAGAAGTGGTAGTGCGAACAGCAGCCAACCCGTCCCCCGCCCTTGCGCGAGTGCGTCGACGTCCGCGACTCCGCGCGCGAGGGCCAGCCCGATGGCTGCCAGCGCCCCTAAGGCAGCCACGTCCACGGCAGAGAGAGGGAACAGTCGACTCCGCGGCCCTCGCGCGCTGAAAGAGAGTGCGAGGACGCCCGCCGCCGCCACCGCCAGAGCGAGGGCGATGACAAATCCTGTTTCCGAAGCGGCAGACTGGACCAGGACAGTTGCGACCGGCCCTCCGGCAAGGCGCGCGACAATGGCTCCGACTCCAATTCCGAGCCCCCAGCCAACCAGAGTCGCAACAATGGCCAGGCCCACTGTTTCGGTCCCTGTTAGCAGCCTGGTCTGAAATGCACGGGCTCCTGCGCGTTCGAGCCGCCACCGCGTCAATGAGCCCTCGCGTCGAGTAGCCGCAGCCGCTAGAGCCGCGAACGCAAGGAGAAGCGCAACAGCCTCGCCGCCGATCAGGAGCAGCCGCGTTCCGGCTACACGTCCACGCGAAGCGGCGTCACCTAGTCCCTGCAGGGGATCAGCAAGATCGAAATAGAACGACTCGGCCTCGAGTGTCGAACGTGCACGATCGACTCGCTGAGTGAGCCTTCCAAGGCTCCACGGATGAATCTCGCCTGGGCTGAGGGGAACGATCCACCCGTAGCTACGGCGAACCCAACGCAACGACCGTAGCTGCGTCGCCCCGGCGACGTCGCCGGCGATGAGAAATGGAGGCGCGCGCCTGGAAAGCGAAAATGAGTACGCATCTTCGACGTTCCTGCCGTATGCCGTTCTCCGTAAGAAAGGTACCGACGAGACGAGATCCGCTCGACCAACTCGCTGCAAAGGAAGCCCGGGCACATTCGGCACAGGTCCCGCGCCTCCGAGTTGCAGAACCTCGCACCGGGTCTGCGAACACTGCCGCGGAAGTCGTCCGGAGCGAAGACGGATCCACCGCGCCAACTCGTCTGCGGCGGCCAGGTCGAAAAGCTTTCCGTCGACACTGACCTCCCGATAGGTCATGACGCGTAGAGGCCGAGAGGCGAACGGAGCAAGTGTTCGCTGGACGAACGGATCAAGCTTCGCCTCATACTCGCGCGGATCGGGGAGAGCGCCGAACCAGGAAGCACGAATGACGCGCTGCTCGGGCGGGACATCCGCAACTGCATTTCGCAAGCTTCGATCCCGGGCGATCGTGCCGGCGACAAGAAGCGTCGCCAGCGTCGCTGCACCAGCGCCGATCCCGAGGGCCACGAACAGGACACGGCCAGACCGACGGGCCAGGCGCCGACCTGCCAGCGACACGACATACAGAACATGTCTGACAGCCGTCGGCACGAGCCCGGAATGCTAGTCAGGGGCCCACGATGGCGGGCTCGAACCGCCGAAGATTCACGTGCCTGACGGCGATCGAAAGGCGGCGCTCACGGCAAGAGATAAAGGGTCGCTCATGCCGTTGCCACTCGAGGAGGACACGTGTCCACCAAAGTTCCCGACGTCGTCGCCCGCTACGTTGAACGCGACGCCCATCGGGACATCGCCGCTACCTCGTCAGCGGCCGCCTGACCGGCAGCTTCCCCGGCGGCACCGCCGACCTGAAGTGGGACTTCACCATCGCAGGACAACAGATCACGCGGCTGATCATCGCTCCCTAGACGCACGGCCGAACAACGCGAGAACTAGGCTTGGACGCGCTCGGAGAGATAGGCATCGACCTCTCCGCGAGAGGGCGGCGGCGCACCGAACGTCTGCTGGCTTAGCGCGACCCCAAGAGGCCCTTAGTTCGGTTCGTGCTTCGGTCGAGTCGCGGACTCGCCCGCATCGCCCTCGAGCGAAATAGGATCGACCTCCCAGTCGAGCTGCTCGTGCCTCCCGATAACGCGGCCCTCAGCGTCCAACTCGACGACCTCGGCGCGGACAGCGATGCTCTCTTCTTGCGTGCGGTTCCCGTCGGCGTCGTAGAGGATCGTCTCGATCCTGTTGGGGTGCCCGCTCTCGCTCATTGCTTCCCGTTCCTTTCACGACTCGAGTTGCGCGATCCTTGTGCACGACGCAACGACCGCAAAGCCGAACCGAATTTTAACCCCCTCCGAACGTCCCCTAGCCTAGCCTCGGCTCGGACGGGAACGCGAACCACGTCCTCGCCAGGGGGTATTTCTCATGAGGATTCAGCTTGCGGCACTAGCCGCCGTCATGTCAGTGGCCTTGCTCGCGCCAGTCGGCGCCGAGGCATCGACCCACGTTCAGTACGGCGTGCAGGACGACGCGTGGTTGCTGTACGGCCCGGAAGCGCCGGCCAAGCGAATCGAGATTCTGCAGCAGTTGGGTGTCGACATCGTGCGCCTGACGTTGCGCTGGGACGCCGTTGCACAAAGCGTCCCCACTGACGCTCGCAATCCAAACGATCCTGCGTACCACTGGGATCTGTACGAGCCGATCCTGCAGCGGCTGCATGCTGCGCACATCGGCGTGCTTATCTCCCTCTGGGGCACCCCGCCTTGGGCGAACGAAGGACAGCAACCGAATTTCATGCCGAGTGACACAACGTCGCTCGCATCGTTCGCGTACGCGGCCTCAACCAAGTATCCGTGGATCACGCGCTGGACGATCTGGAACGAGCCGAACGTACGGCTCTTCCTGATCCCGAACTCGCCCAGCCTCTACGTCAGCCGCCTGCTAAATCCCGCCTACCGCGCGCTCAAGTCGGCGAACCCGCGCAACCTCGTCGCCGGCGGGGTCACGTCGCCTCGCAAGACGCCGAGCGGCGTCTCGCCGATCGCCTGGATCCGCGGGATGGGCGCCGCGCACGCCCTCCTCGACGCCTACGCTCAGAACCCGTATCCCGTGCGCCCGCATGAAACGCCGTCCTCCGGCGGCTGCTGGCGCTGCACCGAGATCACGATGGCGACGCTCCCGAAGCTGATCACGGAAGTGAAACGACGCTTCGGAACGCAAACGAGGATCTGGCTGACCGAGTACGGCTACAACTCAAAACCGCCGAGCAAATGGCTCGGTGTCTCGAACACGCTGCAGGCGCGATACGTCAGCGAAGCTGCGCTGCGTGTGTATCTCGCCTCGCACGTCGATCTGCTGATCAACTTCCTCGTCCGTGACGAGCCGGACGCCCGGAAGTGGACGAGCGGCTTCCTCACGAGTCGTGGGAAGGTGAAGCCGTCGTTCTCGGCGTACGCGCTTCCGTTTGCACAGGTGTCGCGGCACGGCATGCGCACGAGCGTGTGGGGCCAGGTCCGCCCGCGATCGGGTCGCCAGCCTTACCGGCTACAACAGTTCCGCGACGGCCACTGGCAGTGGGTCGGAGGAACACGGTTGACGAGCCCTGGCGGCTTCCTGCGACGTGTCGTCTCAGTCGGACGCGGATCGCAGCTGCGCATCTGGTCGCCACGCGATCGCCGCTACAGCGGGATCCTCAGGATCACGTAGCTCGCCCGTCCACCTTCCGGGACAGGAGCGGCGCCAGGCAGGCCGCGAGCAGCCGACGGTGCAAGTCGGTACCGAACCAGTGCAGGGGATCTCGAGGCAGCGAGTGCTCGACGAGACGGCCGCCTCGACGGACGTACGCGAAGGGGGTCACCGCTCCCTCGCCGTCGTACTCGACCGCGACCGCACACGCGTCGCCGCCCTCGCGGTCGACGAAGTCTGCGAGCGGCACGATCCCTTCGTCGCGGATCGTTCCGGCGTCATCGACGCCGACCAGCCGCGCGAGGTAGCCCTTCTGCGTCCAGAGCTCCGGCGCGTGCGCGAGCTCATGGAGCAGATAGGGAACCACCTGGTCGCGGTCGAGCGACCGCCGCTCGGGCCGGATTCCGAAGTGCTTCTCGGCGATGTGCTGCGCGAGGACGCGAGCGTTGTAGCGGAACCCGTTGACGGATCCAGAGCTGCTCGTCGCACCGTGCTTGCGCAGTCCGGGAGAAGCCTGGGTCACGTTCCCCGCGAAGTAGATCCCGGGGACCGAGACACTCTCCCAGTACGGTGTCTGTGCCGGCATCCGGCCGTCGTTGACCATCGCGACCCCCACGCTCGGCAGGTCGCGTACGGGCGCCCGGAAGCCCGTGGCCGCAATGACCTCGTCGCTTTCGAGCTCGAGCACCCCGTCCCAGGTCGTCCCGCTCGCAACGATGCGGTATCCGTCCGCGTGCCGCTCCACGCGCTCGATCGCCGCGTCGACGACATAGCTCCCGGTCCCGCCGCGGAGGTGCTCGGTATACGGCGACAGGTACCGCACGCTCAGCGGCGAGAAGGCGAGCATCGCGGTGTCCACCGGGCGCGGCGAACCGAGCACGATACGTCGCGCCCACGGTAGGAGACCCTGCGCGAGCTCGAACCCCGAGTTCCGCTTGCCGACGATGAAGACGCTCTTGCCCTGATACCGCTCGGGCGCGTTCGCGGCCACGTAGTGCGGCGCCGCCTCGAGCCCGGGAATCGGAGGGATCCATGGCTCGGTCACGCCGATCGCAAACACGCACACCCGGCAGCGGTACTCGCCGTCCGACGTCCCGAGCACGAAGCCCGCATCGTCGCGCTGCGTCGACAGCCATTCGCAGCCGTAACGAACGCGAACGCCTCCGCGCGTGGCGAACTCGACGAGCGCCGCCTCCATCTCGTGGCGGGCCGGAACGTCGAACGCGCGATCCATGAACTCCGGTACGAGCGCCTGATGCTCAGGCTCGTCGCCGACGAGGCTGTTGTGGTCGTACCACTCGTACTCGCGCGTGCCTCGCTCGAACGGCGCGTCCGGCTTCGTCCAGCTGATCAGGCGCTGATAGACCGGGAAGCGCCGGAACATGCCGCCCGGCGCCGAGTCGCGCGAGATCACCGCGCACCGGGGAATCCCCGTGCGGGCGAGGCTGTACGCGGTCTGCAGTCCGCCGGGCCCGCTTCCCACCACCACGACGTCGTACTCGCCCGGCGGGAACGGACGCTCGTCTAGTCGTTCCAAACGTTCGCGGCTCGCAACCGCCGCGCTTCGATCTGGAGGATTCGATACATCACGCTCGGCTGCTTGAGCAGAAACGCCTTCAGCTCGTTGTCTGGGATGATCAGACAGCGCAGGAGGGACGTCGCGATCACGTCGGCTGTGGGCGCCTCGTCCGTCAAGATCGAGATCTCGCCGAAGAAGTCGCCCCGGCTGAGATGCGCACGCTCGTTGCCGTCGATGACGATCTTCGCGTCGCCGTCGAGGATCACATAGAACCCGCCTCCGGTGACGTCCTGCCGGATGACGCGCTGTCCCTCGGCGAAGACCTCCTCATCGAATGAGTGCGCGAGCGCCTCGAGCTGCGGATGCGGAACGTCCGCGAAGAGGCTCAGCCGTGCGAGCGCCTCGACGTAGTTGGCGGCCGATGCCTCCACGGCGGCGTAGCCTAGCGGCACCGCCTAGTACGGTCTGCGTCATGAGCGGGGTCAGCTCGATCCGGAGCGTCGTAGACCGGGCGCTTGCATATCTGGCGCAGATCGGCGCAGATCCGCAGGACGACGACGATACGCGCGCCGGCAAGGCGCTGCTCGTCCTGATCTCCGTGCTGATCCTGCCGGTCGCACTGGTCTGGGCGGCGCTCTACCTCGCGTTCGGTTCGCCCGTGGGCTGGGTGCCACTCGCGTACTTCGCGGTCCTGTTGGCATCCATCGTCGTCTTCTCACGCACGCGGGACTTCGACACGTTCCTGCGTGTCGGCCAGGTGGCCATCCTGCTCGCTCCGACGCTATCGATGGTTCCGCTCGGAGGGTTCCTCGACGCCGGCGGAGTCGGTCTGTGGGGGATCCTCGCCCCGCTCGCGGCGCTCGTGTTCAGCGACGTCCGCAGCGCGGCTCGCTGGTATGCCGCTTACGTCGTCGTGTTCCTCGGCTCGGGCATTGCCGGAGAGTTGCTGGGTGGCGTGTCGCCTACTGTCCCGCAGTGGTTCACGAGCACGATGCTGGCGCTCAACGTGGTCGTCGGCGGCACTATCGTCTTCACGCTGCTGGCCGTGTTCGCCCGCGACCGCCGAGACGCCGTCGCGGCGCTGCGAGTCGAGCAGGCAAAGGCAGAGAGCCTGCTGCTCAACATCCTGCCGCGGTCAATCGCCGAACGGCTCAAGGTCGAGACGCGGACGATCGCGGACCAATTCAGCTCGGCATCGATCCTGTTCGCAGACGTCGTCGACTTCACCCCGCTCGCGGAACACCTCCCGCCGACCGAAGTCGTCGCCCTGCTGGATCGCCTCTTCAGCCACTTCGATGAGCTTGCCGAGCGCTACGAGCTCGAGAAAATCAAGACGATCGGCGACTGTTACATGGTCGCCGCGGGCGTTCCCTCACCTCGGCCCGACCATGCCCGAGTGCTCGCCCGGATGGCGCTCGACATGCAGTCGGCGATGCGCTCGCTCGACGAGATCGGGCACCTCGGGACTCGAACTGCGTGTCGGGATCAACTCCGGACCGGTTGTGGCGGGCGTCATCGGCCGGAAGCGGTTCCTGTACGACCTCTGGGGCGATGCGGTGAACACCGCGAGTCGGATGGAGTCGCACGGGACCTCGGGCCGGATCCAGATCACCCGAGCGACGAAAGAGCTGCTCGCAGACGAGTTCGTCTGCGAGCCCAGGGGGACGATCCCGGTCAAGGGCAAAGGCGAGATCGAGGCCTGGTACCTCGTCGGTCGCCAAACCAATCCCATCGTCCAATCCGGTGCCCATGCCGAGACGGAGGTGGTACCGGGCTGCACGGTGGTACCGGGTGCCTGATGTGCGTGGCGAGCCGCTGCCACCGGCCAACCATCCGCGTGGGCCATCTCATGGTGACGGCGGACGGAGATCGGTCGACGGTCGTGCTCGAGTTGGCGGAGCTCGATACGACGGATCTTGCCGGTCAGTGTCTTCGGGAGATCGTTGACGAATTCGATCTCGCGCGGATAGGCGTACGCTGAAAGCCGCTCTCGGACGAAGCGCTTGATTTCTTCCGCGAGCTCGTCGGACGGGTTGTACTGCTCCGCGAGAACAATGAACGCCTTGACGATGTTGCCGCGCAGCTCGTCGGGTGACGCGACCGCCGCCGCCTCTCGTACGGCCGCGTGCTCGAGGCAGGCGGACTCCACCTCGAACGGCCCGATCCGGTAGCCGGCCGAAATGATGACGTCGTCGGCTCGGCCTTCGTACCAGACATAGCCGTCCTCGTCCTGGCGTGCGGCGTCCTTCGTGTGGAACCACTCTCCGCCGAAGACCTCGACGCCTTCCTCCGGCCGCTGCCAGTACCCGAGCGGGTAGTGCGGATTCGAACGCGCGCGCAGGCAGATCTCGCCGCGCTCGCCGGGCGCGACAGGATTCTCGTCTTCATCCAGGATCTCGACGTCCCAGCCCGGCATCGGCTTGCCCATGGAGCCCTCGCGCACGTCCATGAACGGGTAGTTCGCAACGAGCGGGTACGACTCCGTCAGGCCGTAGTAGTCGAGCACCGTGACTCCGTACTGGCCGCGGAACCAACGTATCGCCTCGGGATTCAGTGGTTCGCCCGCGGAGCAAACGCGGCGGAAGACCTGCGGATAGCGAGTGCGCGCGTCTCCGATCGACATCATCGCGCGCATCGCTGTCGGCGTCGTGAACACGTTCGTAACGCGCCGGCGGCTGAGGAAGTCGAGCTGCTTGTGAGGGTCGAAACCGCCCTTACGCTGATAGACGCACTGGACCGCGCCGAG
The DNA here is from genome assembly GCA_963779965.1 of uncultured Actinomycetes bacterium. Lineage (GTDB taxonomy): Bacteria > Actinomycetota > Thermoleophilia > Gaiellales > Gaiellaceae > 3-1-20CM-4-69-9. Next base: position 91,371 of record CAWAAP010000012.1, read on the forward strand.
ACGCCAAGGCCCGAGAAGTGGCGCGATTCCGGCAGCCCACGCCCACTCGCCCATGCCATGGAAACGCTCGCCGTCCTCGACTTCGTGGCAGTAGAGAAATTCCTCGTGGCCGAGGATGTAGCGATGCGCATGGACAATGCCTTTCGCGAGTCCTGTTGTGCCCGATGTGTAATAGAGCTGCGCCGGATCGTCGGCCGAGGTGTCGCAGAGGATCGGATCTGTCGACGCGCCTACGAACGTTGCTTCGTCGACGAGCAGGAGCCCGGTTGCCGCAGAGCCGAAGCGGCCGGCGTTCACCGCATCCGTGACGACGAGCTTCGCGCCGGAATCGTCGAGTCGGTGCCGGATCGAATCGTCGCCATACAGCACTGACATCGAAAGCAGGATCGCGCCCAACTTCCAGACGCCGAAGAAGATCGCAGCGGTCTCGGGGGCCGGCGGCAGGACGATCGCCACACGGTCTCCACGCTTGCGCAGGAGCTGAGCTGAAGCGCCGCGGTCGGGTTCTGGGTGAGCGGCTATGCGCTGCTCGGTATGACGCTAGGCGTGCCGGCGGGACTCAGCCCTGAAGCGTGGCTCGCGAACGAGCGACCTGCTGCGCGACTCGCTGCGCTTCGAGCATCACGCGCTCACACGCAACCGCCGGTTTCACGGCCGGGCGGGCGGGTGCGACCGCCCGGTTTGGCTGCTTGCGGCGAAAGATTGCGTGGAGATTCATCTCTCCGGAGGCTAGCCCTGGACCCGCCGCCGCGACTTCGGGAGGATTCCCTATCTTCCGTTGATCCCCAGCCGCGCCGCCTCGGCAGCGGCTTGTCCGCGGCTTTCGACGCCGAGCTTGCGCAGGATCGCGGAAACGTGGTGGTCGACGGTCTTCTCGGAGAGAAAGAGCTGAGCCGCGATCTCACGGTTACGCAGGCCTTCACCGAGGAGAGACAGAACTTCGAGCTCCCGTGTGGTCAGGCCGGCAGGGTTTTCGCGGGTCGAGACTCGCGGGCCGAGACTCACGCGGCGGATGCCACGCTCGCGCAGTATCCGCGCAACACGCGCGCTCGCCCGTGGTGCGCCGAGCTGTTGGAGCTCGGTCACGCTACGGCGCAGCGAGTCTTCGTCGTCGGCCGACGCAAGCGCAAGAGCGGCCTCGTATGGGCAACCGATTGACCGCCAGCGCTCCGCTGCTTGCTCCGCCTCGCCTGCCAGCTCGAGCGCGAACGGCTCGGCGAGCGCGTCCAGGGCGGGCGTGTCCTCGACGCCTGCTCGCCGGCGCCAAGCGCAGAGCTCCCCGGCCGACCACCTGTCCGCGTGCGCGAGCGCGAGCTCGAGGGCGACCTCGGTTTCCTCCTCGATGCGATCGTTTTCGCCGCTCAGCCAGCGCGCCTCTGCGCGTGCAGCGGCGACGGGCGCTAGCCGCTGGACTTCGGCGGTCCCCGTCGACAGTTGCAACGCCTCGTCGAGGACGCTCCACACATCGGAGTCGCCGCGGCGCGCGCGGAGCCGCCCGAGCACGGCGAGCGGCGTGATCCTGCTTGGCACGGCGACGCGCGGATGACGAACAACAGTGTTCGCGGCGTCCGCCGCCGCGTCCCACTCCCCGATCTCGAGCTTCATCCGTGCCAGCCAGCCGGTCATGTAAAGCCACCATGAGTCGAGATCGCGCTCGCGGCAGAAGTCGATCCCCGCGTCGAGGTAGCCGGCGGCCGCCTCGAAGTCGCGACGCGTCACGTAGATCGTGGCGAGATTCGTGAACGCCCGCGCCGCATGCTCATGCAAGCCGGCCCCGAGGGCCAGATCGAGACTGCGCTCGATCTTGGCTGCGCCGTTTGCGATCCCAGCCTGAAGCTCTGCGCTGCCGACGTTGTTGAGGGCGTGCGCGAGGATCTCGTCATCGCCGAGCCGCTCGGCCAGCTCGGTTGCGCGCTGTCCCCAGTCGATAGCCTCGGCGTAGGCGGACTCCAGCATCTTGAGTTGCGCGACGTTGCTGTAGGCCATGGCCAGCTCAGGCCCGGGCTCGAGCGGCTCGAGCAACTCGATCGCGCGCTGCGCTTCCCGCTCCGCGCTCTTCCTGTCGCCCGCGAACCACGCAAGACGCGAGAGCCACCGATGCGCGTCTCCCTCGCGTAACGGGTCACCCTGGCGGCGATGCTCTTCGAGGGCGCGCTTTCGCGCCTCGATCGCGGCGTCGATCTGGTCGGTGACGTAGCACTCGTACGAGCGCCGCTCCAGGTAGTCGATGCGGCGTTCACTGTCAAGATCGTCGGCGAACCGCAACGCACGCTCGAAGTGCGCCGCCGCCTCCCTGTGTGCACCGAGCTTCGCCGCGCGGTCGCCGGCAGCCGGCGCGTACTGGAGTAGCGCCTCGCGATCTCCAGCCGCCTCGGCGTGATGCACGAGACGCGCGAGGTCGGGCCTGTCGCGCCGACCCGAGCGTGACGAGCGCACGCCGATGCAGCTCGAGCCGGTCGTGCGGCGACAAGCACTCCTCGACAACAACACGTGCGATCTCGTGGCGAAACGCGACGGCGTTGTTCGTGGAGACGAGCATTCCGGAGCTCAGGCATTCGTCAAGACCGTTCGGGTATCCGTCGACAAGCGCTTGCAGCAGGTCGAGCTCGGCGCGCGGCGGCACGACGGCGACGGCGTCGAGTAGACGCCGAGCTGAGTCGTCGAGGCGCGCTGTCCGCGCGAGGACGGCTTCGCGAACGGTCGTCGGCAGTTTGGCGCCGCCGGCAGCGAGAACTTCCGTGACGAAGAACGGGTTGCCGCCCGTCTGCCGATGAAGTACGGCGCCGTCGCGTGGGTCCGGCGAGCGTGGCGACTGCCTCGGCGGAAAGCGGGGCGAGCGTCAGATGGATGACGTGTCGACTCGAGGGCAGCTCGCCGAGCACGAGGCGCAGGGGATGCCGGCGGTCGAGCGAGTCGTCCCGGTAGGTCGCAGCCAGCAGCACCGGCACCGACTCGAGTCGGCGCGCCAGCATCCGAACGACGTCCAGGGTGGCCTCGTCCGCCCAGTGCAGGTCCTCCAGCACGATGACCGTCGAACCGCGCTCCCGGAGTTCCCGTGCCATCGCCTGCACGAGCTCGTGCGGGGTTTCGCCGTCCGCATCCAACTCCGCCGCGATCTCGAGCACCGGACCGAGCGGCCGGGGCGTGAACAGTGCGTCGCACCCCCCGCGCAGGGTCGGCACGTTTCCGTTGCCGTCACAAAAGGCGTCGAGGAGCGCCGTCTTCCCGATCCCTGCCTCGCCGGCGACGAGTACGAGTGACCCGCGGCCCGAGCTGCAGACGTCCGCGAGCGCTACCTCCAGCGCCGCCAGCTCAGTCGATCGCTCGAGCAAGTCCATCCGCTGTCTGCAACTGTCGCACGCACCGCACGGCACGAACAGGGCGACCTGTTCCGAGCCGCGATCTGCCGATTGACGCAGCGTCTACGATCCGGGCCATGACCTCTATTTCTCCCGACGCCGAGACCGTCCTCACCGAGCTCGAGGCGTCGAACCGGCTGCTCATCCAGCAGGTCTTCAGGCCGATCGCGAATGAGTACCGGATCAGCGCGCCCGCGCCAGGCTCGTCCGAGGAGGGGCGCCCGCTGCTCTACGTGAAACAGAAGAAGATGAAGATCAAGGAGGACATCCGCTTCCGCCTCTCGCCCGACGACGGCGAGCACGTGTTCATGATCAAGTCGAAGTCGGTGTTCGAATTTCGCGGCCGGCACGAGGTGCTCGATGCCGACGGTGCCGTTCTTGGGATGCTCGAGAAGGATTTCGGGCGGTCGCTGCTGCGCAGCCACTGGCGCGTGCGCGACGCCGCCGGGACCGAGGTCCTCGAGGCGCACGAGGCGAGCTGGATCGTTGCGCTGCTGCGCCGCTTCGCCGACGTCGGCCCAGAATTGTTCTCCTTGCTGACATGGCTGCCGTTCAACTTTGTGCTCCTCCGCGGCGGCCAACAGGTGGGCACGTACAAGCGCGTCCTCGGGAAGTTCCGCGACCGCTACATCCTCGAATTGGAACCAGAACTCGCCGCTGTCGATCGGCGACTGATCGTTGCATTCGCGATCGGGCTAGACGCGCTCCAAGACCGCTAGCCACCGCAGCAAGTAGACGGCGGGCGAGCTGATGATCGGGTTACCCGTCGACGAGCACGCCTGTGACGGGGCCGAGTGCGCGGGCCGAGCGTTTCGAGACGTGCGGTAGACGGACGAGGCGATGGCTGAGTGGTTGGCCGATCTTCCGGCGCTCGAGTTGTTCTTCGCTGATTGGTTTCCAGAGGTCGTCGATGACCTGGATCGGGTCGGTCGGCATCTCCTCGATTGGGAGCTCGAGGTGCTCTGCCCAGAGGCGTAGTCGCGTCTGTCTCGCGAGGTGAGCGTCGTGGCTGACGATGTTCATCTCGGTGTCGTTGAAGAGAGAGTGCTCGTTGAGATTTGCGGAGCCGATCGTGAGCCAGTTGTCGTCGATGATTGCGATCTTGGCGTGGACGTAGATCGGGTCCACGAGGTTGCCCGAGCGTGAAAACAGGGTGCAGGCGAGGAGCCGACCGGAGTCACCGTCCGAATCGTCGTCCGCTTCGATGAGGTTCGCAAGCACTCCCCGAGTGTCGTCTGCGCCGTTGTTGGGTTTTGAAGGGAGCAGTAGCAAGAGCCGAAAGTCGGTGTGAGGGGGATCCAAGATCTTGTCGCGGAGAACGGCCTCAATTTCAGGCGACCAAAGGAATTGGTTTTCGATGTAGATGAATCGTTCGGCGGCTTTGAGTGCGCGAACATAGGATTCGAGAATCCTGAAGTCACCCCGGTGCGTTGCCGTGTAAATATGCTCAGGCACGGTGCGCACGATCTGCACCTCCACGTCGCCGGCAGCGCCCTGAAGAGCGAACAGGAGCAAGTGTCTTTCCGGTCACCTCGCGCCAGCGCATTCGGAAGTGCTCCGCAACATCAGCTACGGCGGGGCCTTCGAGGCGCGTGCACGCATCGTGCCAGCCTACGCCCGCGCGAGGCGGATGCCGATTGGCGTCGAAGCGATCACCCGACTCCGAGGTGAGATCGATCCCGCCGACGAACGCCACGCGGTCATCGATGACAATCGTTTTTTCGTGATGGCAGTGCATCGGCCGTTCGTTCGCATCAAGTGCGCACTCGATCTTCGTCCCAGCACTCAGCTCCTCCCGAATCCTCCGCATGTCGCGCCGGGAGGGACGGAAGAGCGGAAGGGGAGCGCCGGCCCAGACCAGCACGCGGACATCGAGGCGCTCGGCCAGTTCCGCGAGGAGATCCCGAAGGACTACGTGCTCGCCGTCGCGCTCGAGCGCGAAATCCGGAGAAAAGTGCCACCCCGCCAGATGAACGTGCGAGCGCGCTCGTCGGAGTTCTTCCGCGATCGCTGGAAGGGCCTGCTCACCGTCGATGAGAACGTCGACCGCATTCCCAGGCCGCATTGGTGGGTCACCGGCAGCCCAACCTCCAACTGGGGGGTGGAGCGCTCGCTGCCATCCGATCCGCCGCAGACGACGTCGATGGTGACTGCAGATCTGGCGGCTGACCTGATTGCCGAACCAAGACTCCGCTGCGAAGGCCAAGCGCCGAAACGGACGAACTAGATTGCGCGACTCCATCGACGCCGCTTAGCCTCGAGAAGCCGACTAGATCCTTCGATAGCGCGCGTCGGCCAGCGAATAGATCGCAAATGCGATGAGCCCGCTGGCCACAACGCCGAGGAGCACCGAGCCGTACGACTGGTTCACGAGCTTCGCCAGGGCACCGTCGAGACCGACAGCCTTGCTTGGGTTGTAGTCGACAGCAGCCTTGACGAGGAAGACGCCGATGAGCCCAAAGACGACCGTGCGCGCGAGGTGACCGACGACCGCTATCCGCGTGTACCAGCGTCTGGTCGTCTCGCCCATCCGCTCGGTCTTCGCATCCTTGAGAAAGTCGGTCGTGATACCGCGGTACGCCTGGAAGAGCGCAACGCCGACAACGACGACACCGGCGATTCCCACCAGCCAGACGCCTGCAGGCCAGCCCAGTACGCCGCCGGCCGCCTTGGACGCACTCCCCGAAGTCCCCTTGCCCGAGCCCGGCTCGAGCAGAATCTTGACCGCGATCGCACAGATGACGCCGTACGCGATGCCGCTCCCGAGCGCGGCGAGCCGATCGAACGCGCCGTCGGACTTTTCCGGACCGTGACCGAGCAGCGCATGGAGAAGCCGCCAGAGCGAGTAGCCCGCGAGTCCGATCGCCACGACAATCAACATCACCTTGCCAAACGGCTGATGCGCGATCGTCTTCAGCGCGCCGCCCTGGTCGGTGGCCTTGCCGCCGGCACCGATCGCGAGCTTTAGTGCGAGGACACCGACGATCCCGTAGATCACAGCGCGGGAAACGAAGCCGGCCCTGGCAAGTATCTCGAAGACGCGTGTCTGCTCGACCCTGTTACCAGCCGATTCGGCTCGTCTGACTGGAATGGACCTGGTGCTCTGGAAGCTCATAGTTGTTGAACGACCGGTCGCGTTTCCTGGATACGGAGGCATCAGGAGTGCGGAACGCAGATGGTGATCGCGGCTGGTTCGACTTTCACTTTGAACGACTTCGTCTTTGTACGGTCGCCCCCATCGAGCTCGTAGAGAACCTTGCGATCCAGTTTGATCTTCACCGACCGCGCCTTGGCGACCTGGACGAATGGCGACATCTCCGCCGTGGACACGACGGTCTTCGCAACCGTACGAGCCCACTGTCCCACGCCGTCGGCCGTGACTACCCCCACCTCGAGTAGACCATCGTCTGGGCTTGCATCACTGAACACCTCGATTCCGCCGAACAGGCCGCCGACGTTTCCGATCAACACACACGTCGACTCGCCGCTGAACCAGTGCACCCCGTCGACCGTGATCTCGGCACCGACAGGCTCTGCCCGCAAATTCTTCAGGCCCGTCAAGACATAGGCGGCGCGCCCGAGTCGATCTTTCAAGGCGCCGTCCGCATCCCGGATCATCGCTGCGTCGATTCCGACGCCGGCCATGACGGCGAACCGCTCCTTGTTGAATCGGCCGACGTCGAGCCGGCGGCGCGCACCATGGAGGCCCACAGCCACGGCTTCTTCGATGTCGATCGGTATGCCCAGATTTCTGGCGAGAAGGTTCGACGTTCCCGCCGGCACGATCGCGAGTGCGACGTTGGACCCTGCGACCGTGTCGATGCAGCGCTGGACGATTCCGTCGCCTCCCCAGACGAACAGCAGATCTACGCCGGCTTCCAATGCGCGCTGGACCTCGGCGGGCGCCTTGCGGCTCTTCGGAACTTCGTACCAAGCCGGATCGGCCACCCCCGCGCGCTCGAGGGTGCGACGCAGCTCCAGGAGGCCTCCGCCAATGGTCTTCCCTTTGTGCGCGATGACCCCGACCTTCACGCCGCACCAGACTGGCGGTCTGCCGCAGCCGCGGCGCGAGCCGCGAGCACGAGTGCGCACACGCTGGCAACACCCACCACCACGCCCCCCGCGACATCGAGCGGATGGTGCATGCCGCGATACATCCGCGACGCCGCTTCGAGCACCGCGATCGCAACGGCGATCGACCAGATCGCAACCCTGAACGTGCGGTTCCGAATTGCCGACGTGAGCAGGAGAGCAAGCCCGCAGTACACGGCGATCGCGGCGGCCGTGTGACCCGACGGGTAGCTCGCGTTGACCGGAAGGTCTTCGAGGCGAGGGACTGTCGGCCGGTGCCGGTGGATGACCAATGTCGTGATGCGATACGACGCAGACTCGACGCCCAAGACGAAGACAACGAAAGCTGCAATTCGCCATCTACGAAGAAGGGCGCAGCCGAGCGCCGTGACGCCGACGACCACCGGGAGCACGACGCCACCGGACATGATCGAGCCGATGAGCGAAAGATGCGTGACGTGACGCGGTCCGATGGGCCGCAAGCCAGTCGTTGACGCGTTCGTCCGCAGCGCCCATGCCGTCGATGTGAAGCACGACGTGGGTGACGAGGAAGCCGAGAAGGATCGACAGACCTGCGATCAAGACGAGCCCTGCAAGCATCCCGGCGAGAAAGACAAATACGGGATGCCCGGCACCCAAGCGGACTGCGAGGCGTTCGACGGGGCCGTCGGGGCGAGGTTCGAGGACGGGTACGGGCCAATCACGAGACCGGTGCGCGAAGGCGCCGTGCCTTTCAAGAGCTGTGCTCATCGGGCGTGTTTGCCCAGGAGAGAGCAAGGGTAATCCAGCACACCTCTCATACGCTGCGCTGATGCCACTCTTGGTTCTCATTCTCGTTGCGGTAATTGCGGGCTGCTTGGCCTGTCTAACCGCGTGGCGTTATCCGCGCGTAGCAGCCGGCTCAGTGGGCCCGGCCCTGGGCGCAGCGCGTGCGGCCGGCGATCAGGCGGCGAGCCATCGTGGTCTCCGGCGTTTCCTCGCGCCGAGGCTCGATCCGGCTGCGGCGACCGGCCTCGCCCTGACGCTGGCATTCGTCGTGACGATCGCGGGCGGGGTCGCTTTTGGCGTGCTCGCCTACCTAGAGCGGACAAACGCGCATCTGAACCGGCTCGACCGGAGCGTTGCGGCCTGGGGTCACGACCATGCGTCGGTCCTGTCCACGCACGGGCTGAACATCGTGACGCAACTCGGAGCAACAGTGACTGCGATCCTCATCTGCGTCGCGCTGGCCGTGATCGAGACCGTGCGGACACGAAGCCCGTGGATCGTGCCCTTCCTCGTTGTACTCATGGTCGGCAACGAGATTCTGTTCACCACGATCAAGCATCTTGCAAACCGAGCGCGGCCGACTCTCAATCCGGCCGCTGCAGGGTTGGGCCCATCGTTTCCCAGCGGCCACTCGGCGACTGCCGCCGCACTCTATGCAGGCGTCGCACTTCTGCTATCCCGACGACACGGTCACGTCGTCCGCGCCGTGCTGACGGGAGTCGCCGTCGGATTGGCCGTCGCCGTAGCCTCGAGCCGTGTGCTCCTCGACGTGCACTGGCTCTCCGACGTGATTGCCGGTCTGATCCTCGGCTGGGTCTGGTTCACAATCTGCGCCGTGGCCTTCGGAGGACGGTTGCTCCGGTTCGGCGTGCCGTTGGAGGTGCGCCGCCGAGACTGTCAAGCACGGCGCTCGTTCCCGAGCGCGCGCACCTGTCAGCGATCACTAAGACTGTCGGCTTGCGGGACCCAGACTGCCCGTCGTCATTTACTCGGGCGCCGCCGGCAGTGGCTGCGTGCTCACATGCCCAGCCTGGTCGACGCTGACAAGCATGAGGTCGCCGCCACGCCGAAGAACGGCCGAGTCGACCGTCTGACTCTCGACCGCCCAGCCCTGCGCGACCCAACTGCCGACGGCACCGTCGAGGCGACGCTGACGCTCCTCGACGGAGACTCCTCCTCCACCACCACCGCGGCGCGTCAACACCACTACCAGCAGCACGACCACGCCAAGAGCGAGGGCCCCGAGCAGCACCCAGACCCACGTCGGGGTGTCGTTGTCATTCGACGCTGACTCGGCCGTGGAGGTGGGCAGGATGACACTCCTGGTCGTCGTCAGCTCAACGGTTTCGGTCGTGCCGGGAGCGGTTGTGGTCTCGACAGTCGTTTCCGTCCTCGTCGTGACTATTTGTGCTCGCCCTCCGCTGACGATAACCGCGGCGGCGAGAAAACCGGCGGCGAAGAGAGCAGCGAGCGCTGAGAGCTTCACGGCTCTTGGCACTCACACATACTGCCAGATCGCCGAACCGCTCAACCGCGCCGGTGCGCGACCTTAGCCGGGCCGTGAGCTCGACGTTCACCGTCGCTGCGATCGTGTCGATCGCCTGGCGCTCCTGAGCGCTGATCGGTGCGCCGCCTTCCTTGTGAGCCTCGGCGACATGTTCGGCAACAGCGAGCGTGAAGCGCCGGTAGGCCTCGACCTCGTCCGCGCTCGCCTTTTGCTCCAGCAGTCTGATCGCCTCCGCCAGGCGCTCGAGTCCCTGCTGCTCGAGCTCTTGCGAAGAGCCGTAGCGCTTCGCGTGCGGCCTCTCCGCGACCAGGGCATCGAGGAGCTCACTGTCGCCATGATGCTGCCGGGCCTCGGCGAACGACTTGGCCAGCGCCCAGCTCTCGCGGAAGCTGCCCCCGCTCGACGCGGTCGCCGCGATCATGCCGGCGATCGGCGGACCGTCCCGCACGACCTCCCACTCCTGCTCTGTGAAATCCGACTTGTTTGTCACCGTGTCCTTTCGGTCAGGGCCGCCAGGCCTTCCAACACATCGGGCCATGGGACCTATAGCGCATCCGGAAGGACCCCAGCTCGATCTGCGAGAATCGCTCAACAAAGGCGCTAGCGTTCAGCGCTTGGCCACGAGGAACCCACGACAAGCGGCAGACCGGGCACGAACGGTGGTCGTCGGCGGCTCGGTGCGAGCGGGGAAGAGAGCAGGAACGGATGCTCGTAGGGCAAGCGGCGCGCTCGTCCGCGCCGTCTCGGATCTCGTTGACAAGGCGGTCGATCAAGTTCTGCTCGGCGACGTGCGCGTTGGCTCGGCGGCTGAGGCGAGACAGCTCCTCAGGCGAGACGAACAGGCAGAAGCGCTAGCCGGCGAGACTCAGCGGGTGGTCATGCTTGCCATCCCCGTCCTCCGTAGGCTCGCACGCGGCGCGCGCGTGACGAGAGTTCCGTGGGTGTTCGTCGCCTCGACGACGCTATCGATCGGAATCGCTGTTCGAAGCGGCGTCAAAGAGATCCAGGCGCTGTCATCGCTCATCACCCACCGGCTCGAGCAGGCAACGAGAGCTCCAGCCGATCCGGCACTGGTCAAGAAACTGACGGTCGACCTCTATCTGCACCCGCGACGCACGCCGAACCTGAAGAACGAACGATTGCGGATCGTTCGCCTTACGCGCAAGTGGCTACTCGGCGGCGCCTTCGGTCGCAAAACAGGGCGGCGCGCCTCACGTGCATTCGATGCCGCCGAGCGGATCGACGCCGCCGCGCTGGCAGACGAATGGAACAGCGCGGAGAGAAAGAAGGGCCGGTCGGGGCGCCCGTGAAATCGAGCGTCGACGACTTCTGACCGACATGACCCGAGCGGCAGACCGGCCGCGCAGCCGACGAATCGTTCGGCTGATCGCCCTGGAGCGAATCGCGCGCGGCGTGCTGCTGCTGACCGCCGGCGTCTATTTGCTCTTCAACCTCAACAGCGATTTCGGCCGCCTGGCAGAGCGGGTGATGCGAGCGATCGAGCTCGATCCCAGGCGGCCGTCCTTCCACCGCATCCTCGCCTATCTTCATCACCTGCACGCCTCCGAGCTGCGGATCGTCGCGCTCGTCGCGCTCGGCTACGGCACACTCGAGTTGGTCGAAGGGACCGGGCTCTGGCTCGACCAGCTGTGGGCGGAATACCTGACGGTGATCGCGACCTCGCTCTTGATCCCCTTCGAGCTCTACGAGCTCGTGCACCGTCCGAGCGTCTGGAAGGCGGCTGGAATCATCGTGAACGTCGCGATCGTCGGCTATCTCGCCTACCTACTGAGGCGCCGGGTGAGGAGGGACGTGCGCTGAGGTGGCCCGTTTGGTGACGAGCAAGGTCGTCCGAGTCGTCCCGGACGCGGTCCAGCGATTCTTCGCTGATCAGTGTCCGATGCGGGCCGCCGGGATCGCCTACCGGGTGCTGTTCTCGATCGCACCGCTGGCGATCGTGCTCGTCTCGATCTTCGGGCTCGTGCTCCAGGACGACAGCGTCCGCCACGATGTCGTGAACGCGATCGTCGATGCGCTGCCGGTGTCGGCGGCGGGCCGGAAGGACGTCGAGGATGCGATTACGGAAATCGCCACGCCGGCGAGCGCCGCCGGGCTCATCGGCCTGCTCGTCTTCGGCTGGGGTGCGACCGGGATGATGACTGCGATCCGCCGGGGCCTCGAGTCGGCAATGGGTGTCGCCGAGTCACGGCCGCTGGCGCGCGGGAAGCTCGTCGACCTCGGGCTGATCGTGGGCGCTGCGGTGCTCGTGCTCGTCATGGTGGGACTCAACCTGCTCGGCAATCTCGTGCAGAGGGCTTCTGGGAGCCTGGGCGAGGCCATCGGCCTCGGGTCTGACACGTTGGCCGGCGTCCTCTTGCATGGGGCCAGGTTCTTCCTCTCGGTTGTGGTCGTGCTGCTGCTCTACCGGTTCGTCCCGGCCCGCGGACTGCGCACCCGCGACGGGCTTGCGGGAGCTATCGTCACCGCCCTCCTCTTCCTGCTGATCTCGCTTGCCTCCGGCTGGATCAGCGAGAAGACGGCAAAGCTCAGCGTGGTCTACGGCTCGCTCACGGCGGCGCTCGTCTTCCTCTACTCCGTCTATCTCTACTCCTCTGCGCTGCTCCTCGGCGCCGAGATAGCCGCCGCGTGGTCGCGGCCGCAGACCGAGGCTGGCGGACCGATCCTCACCCAGGTGAAACGGGCCGGGCTGGGCCTCTTCGTCAGGCAGAAGGAGTCGCCGGTCGACGAGCCGATGCCAGACGCAACTCCTGACGGAGCGTCTGGCCCGCGCTCGGTGCCGCCGAGCCACTGAGCGTAGAGTCACGGCAACGCATGTTCTTGCGACTCCTTATCGGCGCGGTGGTCGTGCTCTTCCTGGTGATGTGGGTGCGCGCGGTCTTCGAGGTGTTCTTCCGGCGACCGGATCTCTCTGGAGTAGGAAAGGTCGCTTGGGCAATCGGCATGCTTGTCGTCCCGTTCGTTGGGCTGCTGATCTACACGATGCTCCGACCGGCTGATTCGCAGATCGCGTCGCGACGCGGAAAGAGATCCTGATTCGGCGAAGGTCGTTCGTTTATGGAGCTAGCCGGGCTCGAACCGGCGACCCGGGTGCGCGGTTCTGGCCTCGAACGGCGACCGAAGACGGACGCGGCGCCCGGCGTGCGCTCGCGATGTAGTCGCGATACCAGTAGAAGCTGTCCTTCGGCACGCGCTCGAGCGTCGGATAGTCGATGTAGACGATCCCGAACCTCTTCGAGTACCCGTGCGCCCACTCGAAGTTGTCGAGAAGACTCCAGACAAAGTATCCCCTCACGGGAGACCCATCAGCGACGGCGCGCGAGACGGCCTCGATGTGTGACGCGATGTAAGCCGTTCGCTCCGGGTCGTGGACTCGGCCATCGTGAACCCGAACATCGCCGAACGCCGCGCCGTTTTCGGTCACGTAGATCGCCGGTGGCGCATAGTCGCGCGTGACGCGCGTCAAGAGCTGGTACAGACCGTCCGGGTACACCTCCCAGCCCATATCCGTCTCTTGCGCGTTCGGCATCCGCTCCATCTGCGGCCCATCCGTGCCGCCGCTGACGACGAAGCGGAAGTAGTAGTTCACGCCGAGGAAATCGATCGGGGCGGCGATGGTCTGTAGGTCGCCTTCTTCGACCAGAGGAGCGACGAGCTCGTTTCGATCCAGCAGGTCAGCGGGGTACGAACCGCGGAAGACCGGATCGAGCAACCAGCGATTACTTTCACCGTCGACGCGCCAGGCGGCCGCCTCGTCCTCGGGAGAATCGGAGGCTGGGTAGGCGTGCGACAGATTGAGGGTGATGCCGACCTGTGCGTCGGGTACCTCGCGTCTGATCTCTTCAGCTGCCCAACCGTGCGAGAGAAGCAGATGATGAGCGGCGGCGACCGCATCGGCTTCACTCGTCCGGCCCGGCGCATGTTCACCCCACGCGTGGCCGATCCAGGCGTGCACCCAAGGTTCGTTGTGCGTCGTCCAGAAGCGGACGCGGTCGCCCAGCCGCCCCACGACGACCGCCGCATACTCCCGAAACGCCTCGGCGGTTGCGCGCACCGGCCACCCACCTGCATCCTCGAGCGCTTGCGGCGTATCCCAGTGGAAGAGCGTCGCGAACGGTTCGAGATCCTGGGCGAGCAGCTCGTCGACCAGACGATCGTAGAAGTCCAGACCGGCCTCGTTCACAGCACCACGTCCCGCCGGCACGATGCGCGGCCACGCGATCGAGAAACGAAAGGCATCCAACCCGAGGTCCTTCATGAGGGCAATGTCGTCCCGATACCGGTGATAGAACCCGCAGGCGATTTCTCCGGAGTCGCCGTTTCGAACCTTTCCAGGCGTCGCGCTGAAGCGATCCCAGACACTCTCCGCACGTCCGTCCTCGTGCGCAGCGCCCTCGATCTGGTACGACGCGGTGGCCGCTCCCCAGACGAAGTCGTATGGAAACGGGCTATCAGCGGGCATCGTTCTTCCTCTCCATGAAGTTCGGGGCAGGGGCAGTGACGTGACAGCGAGCAGCGTGTCGTGGCCGCTCCTCGACGAGCATCGGCGTGATGCTTGAGCAGGCTTCGATGGCAAGTGGACAGCGTGTGACAAAGCGGCAGCCTTCGGGCGGATCCACTGCTGCTGCGGCGCGACCACTGCGCAGTACGATCGTTTCGCCGCGCAGCTTCTTGGCTGGATCCGGCACAGCCGAGAGCAACAGTCTCGTGTACGGATGCAGCGGCGCCGACAGGACGTCCTCCGTGGGTCCGTGCTCAACGATCTGTCCGGCGTACATGACGAGAATGTCGTCGGCGATGTAACGGGCGCTGGCGAGATCGTGCGTCACATACAGGAAGGCGATCCCGCGCTCTTCCTTCAGCTTCAGCATCAAATTGAGAATTCCGATGCGGATCGAGACGTCGAGCATGCTCGTCGGCTCGTCTGCGAGAACGATCTTCGGCTCGACCGCCAGCGCGCGTGCGATCGCGACCCGCTGGCGCTGACCTCCCGAAAGCTCATGCGGGTACTTGACAGCGACGTCCTCGGGAGGAACCAGCCCGACCGTTCGCAACAGGTCGTGAACACGCTCCTCGATCTCACCTCGAGGTACGACTTCGTGAATGCGCAAAGGTCGTTCGATGTGATGGCGAACCGTCTTCACCGGGTTCAGCGAACCAAAGGGATCCTGGAAGATGATCTGCACCTTTGAGCGGTAACGCAGCAGATCCTGCTTGCCTCCCCGGGAGCCGGATGTCTCCTGTCCGTCGAAGAAGACTCCGCCGGCGCTCGGGTCGTAGAGCCTCGCGAGCAGCCGCGCGACGGTGCTCTTCCCACTCCCGCTCTCGCCGACGAGCGCCGTGATTCGTCCCGGGAGCAGTGCGAACGAGACGTCGTCTACGGCGTGAACGTACGCGCGACCACGAAGGGCACCGCCGATCGGAAAGCGCTTCGTCAAGTTCCTTACTTCAAGCGAGGCGGCTGCCATCACGCGCTCTCCGAGGCGAGGTGGCAGGCAACCTCATGGCCCGGAGCGACCTCTTGCAGGATCGGTCGCTCGGTCGTCTGCCTGAGATAGAGACGCTGCTCATCGGTCGTGCAATGTGGACACCGCGGGTGGAAGCGGCAGCCACTCGGAGGATCCCGCAAGTCGGGCGGTGAGCCAGGGATTCCGGTCAGCCGCAACCGCGGCCCGCTCAGTGGCGGAAACGATCGCAAGAGTCCCTGTGTATAGGGATGCTGAGGGTCTGAGCCGAGCCGCTCGGCCGACGCGCTCTCAACCACCTCGCCCGCGTACATGATCGCGATCCGGTCCGCGAACTCGAGCAGCAGTGACAAGTCGTGCGTGATGAAGAGCACGGCAAACCCGAAGTCCCGTTTGAGCGCCTCGACCTGCTGCAGGATCTCGCGCTGCACGACGACATCGAGCGCCGTCGTCGGCTCGTCCATGATGATCAACTCGGGCTCGAGCGAGAGCGCCATTGCGATGACCACCCGCTGGCGCATGCCGCCTGAGAGCTCATGCGGGTATGCGCGCACCCGCCGCCGGTCGATGCCGACGAGCTCGAACAACGCACCTGCACGCGCAAGCGCCGTCTTCTTGTCGATCTTCTCGTGCGCCCGCATCGCGTCCACGAACTGATCGCCGACGCGCATCACCGGGTTGAGCGCATTCATCGCGCTTTGCAGCACCATGGAGACGTTGCGCCAGCGATAGCGCCGAAGCTCCTCGGCTCCCTGACCGACAAGGTCCTTTCCCTGGAAGAAGATGCTGCCTCCCGCAATGTGCGCGGGCGGTCGAAGCATCTGCATCACCGCATTCGCGATCGTGGTCTTTCCGCATCCCGACTCGCCCGCAAGGCCCAGGACCTCACCCTGCCGGATGACGAGATCCACGCCGTCGACCGCCCGCGCGCGAGTCGCGCCGTAGCCGTAGTCGACAGTGAGATCCTGCAGCTCGAGCAACGTCACCTTGTCCGTGTGCATGACGACCGTATCTTCGACAAGGCTCGTCATGCCGCCTTCTTGCGTGTAGCTGCAAGTCGACCGCCGGCGAGCGTCCGCAGCAGGTTTCCACGCTCCACCTTCTCGGTTCTGAGCCGTGGATTGCTGACCTCGTCGATACCGGCGAGTATCAGCACAAGTCCGAGCACCGTGAAGGCGAGCGCCGCACCCGGGAAGAAGAACGGCCACCATTCGCCCTGCAAGACGGTCGAATTCGTCTGCGCCCAGTAGAGGATCACACCCCACGTCGTCTTCGACATGTCGCCGAGCCCGAGGAACTCGAGACCCGCATCAACGAGCAGGGCGATGTAGAAGACGAGGACGAACGCTGCGGCGATCCTGCTGATCATGTTCGGCACGAGCTCGGCGAACACGACACGCGTCGTCGATTCGCCGGTAGCCCTCGCAGCCTGAACGAAGTCACGATTCTTGAGGGTCAGCGCCTGGGCACGCAGGATGCGAGCCTCGAATGCCCAGAGGACAAGCGCCAGGACAACGATCATCGTTCCCATGCCGCGGTTCTTGAGGTACCCGGAGATGACGATCAGCAGCGGGATTGCGGGAATGGTCAGGCAGACGTTGATGAGAAAGTTCACGACGTCGTCGACGATCCCACCCGCGTATGCGGCGGTGATACCGAGGACCGCGGCCAGGCCGGTGGCGAGCAGAGCGGCTGCCGCACCGAGCAGAAGGGAACGCCGCGCGCCGATCACGACCTGCGAGAAGATGTCGCTTCCCTGGTCGGTGGTGCCGAAGAGATGGTGCCACGAGGGCGCCTGCCGCGCCGCGAGCAGGTTGAAGTCGTTCGGATGGGCGACAGAGATGAGCGGTGCGATCATCGCGATCACCACGACGAACGCGACCATGGCGAGCCCGGCACACGACTTCGGGTTCTTGAGCAGGAGCATGACCCAACCGGGAACGTGCAGCCGTCGCCCACTCACGCGCTCGGGCGGCGGTGCGAGCAGTTCGACGGTTGGCTCGAGTTGCGACATCAGGCCGCTCGGAGCCGAGGGTCGAGGACGAGGTTGAGGACATCCATCAACAGGTTGGCCAAGATCACGCAGACGGACAGGACGACGAGGAGAGCCTGCGCGAGCGGATAGTCGTTTCCGAGCACGGCCTGCTGCAGGGTGAGGCCGGCGCCCGGGTAGCTGAACACGTATTCGATGAAGACAAGGCCGCCGACCGCGCTCGCGAAGAGCGCCGCAAAACCGTTCAAGGGCGGCAGGATCGCGTTGCGTCCCGCGTAGCGGGTCATCACACGTCGATCGCGCAACCCTTTGGCCTGCGCCAGCGTGACGTAGTCCTCGCTGATCGTGTTGATCATCACCGTTCGCATGTTCAGCACCCAGCCGCCGGCGAATGCCCCGAGGATGACCAGTATCGGCAGCTGGGCGTGGCGGAATGCGCTCGACAGGAACGTCCAGTTGAGGCCCGGGCTGAGCCCGGTGTCGTAGGCATGCTGAATCGGGAACCAGTGCAACTTGAGACCGAAGATGTAGAGCCCGAGCAACGAGGTGAAGAACGCGGGGAAGGCGCCAAGCACCATGAACCCGGGAACGATCCAGCTGTCGACGAAGCGGCCGCGCCTCCAGGCGGCCACCATGCCGACGGCCGTGCCGATGACGAACGAGAGCAGGAACGCAACGCCCACCAGAAAGATCGAGTACGGCAGCGTCCGGCCGATCACCTCGGACACCGGAGTCGGGTAGTTCGATGTCGAGAGGCCGAAGTCGAAGTGCACCACCCGGCTGAGGTACGTGACGTAGTCCTGCCAGATCGAGTTATGGCCACCCCCGAGCAGCGCCTCATAGGTCTGCACGATTCCGGGATTGGCCGCGAGCTGCGACGGATTCAGATGTGCGAGCAGTCCACTGATCGGGCTACCGGGCATCAGCCGCGGGAGCAAGAAGTTGATCGTCAGCGCGACCCAGATCGCGAAGACGTAGAAGACGAGCCTACGGGCAAACCAGCGCATGTTGGGTCCTCGGAGGGTAAACGGCGGGCGGTGAGGAGGAAGAGCCGCCCGCCGTTCGGTGGATTCAGGGACGGCTCAGGGGCCGCTCTTGCCCCCAGGACAGATGCGTGTGAACAGGAGCACGCTGTCGGGATTCGTCGTGAAGATCGGATCGGCGTAGAAGTTCTTCGCCGTCGGGAAGCAGTGGAAGTACTTGGTGCTGTACGTCGACCACCGCGCACCGATCACGACGGGGATGATTGGGAGGTTCTGCAGCCAGAGCTTCTGGAGCTGCGTCGCCGTCTTTTGCTGGGTCTTCGGGTTGAGCGTCGCCTTCCACTGGTTCAGCAGATTCGTCGCACCTGCGTGCGAGTAGTGCTGCCAGTTGCCGGTCGCTGTCGCGTCCTGGCCCGAAGGGATGAAAGCGTTCTTCGACATGTTCGAATAGAAGAAGCCGTAGGGCGAGCCTCGCGAGGCGACCTGCCACAGAAGCGTCGGGTTCTTCGTCGAGAACGCGTTCGGGAACCAATCGCCCCAAGACGGCTCGAGCCGCACCTGGGAGTCGATCCCGATGTCACGGAGGTTCGAAGTGATGATCTGATTCGACGCCACCCAGTCCGACCAGCCGGAGATGACGTGGATGTCGAGCTTGACCCGATCACCTTTCGGGTCCATCAGTCGGGTTCCCGAGTACTTGAACCCGGCGTCGGTCAGAAGCTTCTTGGCGCCGGCTGGATTGTAGGTTGCCATCTGCTTGGCGAGCTTCTTCACCGCCGGGTCCTTGACCCACTGCGGGAACAGCCCGCTGAGGCCGATCGCATCTGCCGGGGGCTCGTAGCCGTATTCCCCGAGCTTCCAAACCGTCTTTCGGTCGATCGCGAGACTGACCGCCTTGCGGAAGGCGACCAGGCTATAGGGGTACTGCGTGTCGTCGAAGACGAGTGAGACCGGGTAGTCCGAATTCGAATAGAAGTTGTGGTAGTGCTTGGGGTCCTTCGACCCGTAGGCCTTCTCGGCGTTCGGGACGAAGTTGTGCGTCCAGTCGACCTGACCGCTCTGGATCAAGGCCAGCGCGGCGTCATTCGACGACGCTTGTACGTACTCGAGGCATGCGACCTTCGGCAGTCCTCGCTGCCAGTATTTCTTGTTCTTGTTGAGGACGTAGTCCTGCGTCGTGAAGCGCGCAACGACGTTGAACGGGCCCGAGCCGACAGGCGTCGGGTTCGTGAATGTCGCCGGGTCGGCGACCTTGGTCCAGATGTGCTTCGGAACGACGAACGCCCGGTTGAGGATGGCAGGAATGAACTGAGAGTCCTTGTTCTTCAGGCTGATGACCACGCTATGCGCACCCTTGGCCTTGATCGAGGCGATCTCGTTGCCCGCGCCTACCAGTCCGATCCGGTCCATGGTCTTGTCCTGACGCCCGGCGGTGAGGCTGTAGACGACGTCGGCAACGGTGAGCCGCGTGCCGTCTGACCATCTCGCGTTCCGCGCGATGTTCAGCGTCAGAGTCTTGTTTCCATTGCTCCACTTCCAGCTGCGAGCCAGCCAGGGGAGGGTCTTGCGACCGCCCGCAGGCACCACGATCAGCGGCTCGTAGAAAGCGCCTTGGGCAATCGCATTTGTCGGCAGGCCGCCACCGGCATAGGGATTGAAGTTCCGGGTGAAGGCTGGGTCGCCTGAGCCGGTCATGACGAGGCACTTGTGAGCTTTCGCGGCCACCGGCTTGGCGACGGCGGTAGTCGTGGTTGCGAGCAGCGTCGCTACCGCGGCAGAGGCCACCGCAGCGGCGAGCGCAACCCAACGGGCGGAACGGAGACTGCGTCTCATCGGCTGTCCTTTCTCGCCCAGTGGGCGAATTACGGTGTCTGCCCCAGATGTCGTAAACGCTTCCGGAACTGTTACCATGATCTTCACCACAAAGTCAAGCTCACCGTCGCAAAATGCGATGAAATAACGCTTCTCTGTTCCGAAATGTTCCGGAACATGCTTCAATGAGCCCATGTCCGAGACTGCCCAACGCCTGAACATCCGTCAGATCGCCGAACTCGCAGGCGTCTCGATCGCGACCGTCTCGAGGGTCCTGAACGGTCGTGGAGATGTTTCCGAGGAGACCCGCGAGGCCGTGAGCCGGGTCATTCGCGAGAATGGCTACACCGCCAACCGCAACGCGCGGGGCCTGTCCGCCGGGCGCACCGGGCTGGTCGGTGTCCTCGTGCCGCTCGTCTATCCCGCGTACTTCTCGGGAATTCTCGCCGGTGCGGCCGAGGCGCTCTCGGAGAGAGATTTTCAGATCGTGCTCTCTCCCACGGGCGGCGAGCACGACCGCGAGGTTTCGATCGTCGATCGTCTCCACGGCCTGACAGACGGGGCGATGATCATCCTCCCCGAAGAGTCGAGCGAGGAGCTCGAGCGACTCCTTGACAGCGGCTTTCGCTTCGTTGTCCTCGACCCGCTCATGCCCCTCGACGAGCGGATTCCGTCGGTCTCGGCAGCGCATATGTCGGGCGCCGACCAGGCGATGAAGCATCTGCTGGACCTGGGGCACCGGCGCGTAGGGCAGATCACCGGACCACGGGGCTGGGTCGCGACGGAAGACCGGCGCCGCGGCTACCGTGCCGCGCTTGCGGCGGCCGGAATCCTTCCTGATCCCACTCTCGAGCGGGAGGCGGAGCCAGAGATCGACCCGGGCCGCGCAGCCGCCGAACAGCTACTCGATCTCTCCGAACCCCCCACCGCGATCTTCGCGTTCAACGACGGCATCGCAATCGGCGCGATTCAAGCTGCTCGCGCGCGTGGTTTACGAGTCCCTGAGGAGCTTTCCGTTGTCGGATTCGACGACGTCGAATACGCGACCATCGTGACGCCTGCCCTCACCACTGTTCGCCAGCCACTCGCAGAGATGGGCCGCACCGGTGTGAGTCTGCTGATGCGACTGCTCGAAGGGCAGCGTTTCGAGACCCTGCACGTCGAACTCGCGACGCGTCTCGTGGTTCGCGACTCGACCGCGCCGCCTCCTCGAGCCTGACGACTCGCGCGGATCGTTGCATTCGGCTCGCACCGGTGCAAAGATCGAACGGGGTTCCCCCCGGAAGGAGGAACGATGAATGCGATCCACAGTCGCGCGCGGCTCGCAGAGCCAGCGGCGGCCACTCCCATCGCACGTCCGGCGCTACCGATCCGCCGCGCCGCGGCGGAGGCGGCGCTCCGCGACGGCGACGGGCCGGTGGAGCTGACGTTCGACGTCGTCCGCGTAGGCGGGGCGACGGAAGCGATCAGCATGATCTTGGAACGACCCGACCTGGAGCGGACGCTCCAGTCGGCAGATGGAGAGGAACTCGCGCTCGTCTTCGACCCGCAAGAGCTCGCACACGCGATGCAAGGCCCGGACGTTGAGGCGCAGGGCCTGCGCGAGACGGCGGCCGTCCTCACCGTGGCCGTCGCGGCGATGGCCGGTAGTGCGGGCGTGGCCTCGGCTGCGGCGGGTGGTGCGAGCGGCACCGGCTACGTCGTCCCGGCCGGCAGCACCGTGGCGATCGTCAACGACGCTGGCGCGGCCGGTGCAAGCGGTACCGGCTACGTCATCCCGGCCGGCAGCGACGAAGCGATCGTCAACGACGCCGGCGCGGCCGGTGCAAGCGGTACCGGCTACGTCGTCCCGGCCGGCGGCACAGAAGCGATCGTCAACGATGCTCCTGCGGTAGGCGCCAGCGGCACCGGCTACGTCGTGCCGGCGGGTGGCACAGAAGCGATCGTCAACGATGCTCCTGCGGTAGGCGCCAGCGGCACCGGCTACGTCGTGCCGGCGGGTGGCACAGAAGCGATCGTCAACGATGCTCCTGCGGTAGGCGCCAGCGGCACCGGCTACGTCGTGCCGGCGGGTGGCACAGAAGCGATCGTCAACGATGCTGCAAGCGCCGCGCCGGCTGCTGGAGGCGACGGGACGCTGTCGTCGACAGACACCGCGGCAATCGGGACCGGCGCGATACTGCTCGTCGCCGGCGCCGCCTTCGCGGCGACGCGGACGAGGCGGCGCCCGGATACGGCCGACGTCGCTCCTGCGTAGCGTAGGACAAGGTGCGCGGCGGCCTCCGTCGCCGCGCACCGAGTGCTCCAGCGGTTCACGCCTGGGACCGGACGCGCTGCCTGTCTTCGGATGCCCTATGCCTTCGCGTGCCGCTCGGCTCCGGTCGGCTCGAGCGTGTCGCGGACGTGTTCGCCGACCTTGCGATCGGGCCGCGCGCTGAAGAAGTAAAGCGCGCCGATCAGGGCGATGATGACCATCACGAGCAGCGTGATCCAGTCGAGGTTGAACAACGCGCGCCCGCTCGACAGACCCGTTGGCACGACCACGTTCAGCAGCATCAACCCGAGGTACACGGCGGCGATGATCGTCACCGTCCAGCCCCAGCGTCCGAGCGTGAACGCGCCCTCCGGCACCCAGCCGCGGGAGCGGGCGATGATCGCCGCGATCACCGCAAGCAGGAATGAGAGGTAGATGCCGCTGACGGCGAACGAGACGAGCGAGTAGAGCGCGGTCGTGTTCGCCGGATACGTGATGAACCCGAGATCGACGTTCTTCGACGGCTGGTAGTAGACGAGCAGCACGAACAGCACCGAGATCAGGGCTCCTGTGATCAGTGCGTTGACCGGCGTCCGGAACCTCGAGTGCACTTTGGAGAGAAACCCCGATCCCGGAAGGGCGCCGTCCCTGCCGAACGCGAACGCTAGGCGGCTGCCCGCACCCTGCACCGCGCTCCCGCACGAGAAGAACGCGAAGATGATCAACAGGAGCAGGAAGTCCTGCATCCCGCTCGAGAGTTGGCCGAGAATCGCGGGGACGCCGCCGCCGTCGAACGTCGCCTTGATCGGGTCGTTCTTCGGCATCGCGAGGAGAAGCGCAGCGGTGAGGATGAGCGACCCGATGCCTCCCCAGATCAGCGCCCAGCGCATCGCCTTCGGGATCTTCGTGCCTGCGTCCTTCGTCTCCTCGGCGATGTCGCCGCAGGACTCGAAGCCGTAAAAGATGTAGACGGGCGCGAGCACCGCGATCAGCGCTGCGGAGAGCCAGCTCCCGCCGAAGCCGACGCCGTAGACGTTCGACGAGGCATGCGTGGCACCCTGTGTCGAGAACAGGAAACCGAGGCCGTGGTGGAACCCGTGGATCGCGAGGATGAGCGCGATGCCGAGAGTCCCGAGGATCTCGACACCCACGCCGAACTTCGCTACCCAACCCATCACCTTGGTTCCGGTGATGTTGAGCGTGGTCTGGATCGCGAGGAGAGCGAGAGTGACGATGAGAATCGTCGTATGGTTCGTCGGATCCCAGTTCGCCCCGAACCAGTTGTGGCTGAGCGCCGCGATGTAGCCGACCGCGCCGGTGTCGACTGACGCGACCGTGACGAGCAGGGCGATCCCGTAGAACCAGCCGACGAACCAACCGTACGCAGGCCCGACCGAGAACTTGCTGTACTGGTACAGCGCGCCCGCCACGGGGTAATGGCTCGCGAACTCGCCGAAGACGAGAGCCACGAACAGCATGCCGATCAGCGGGATGAACGTCAGCCAGATGTAGGCGGGGCCGGCGAGAGCGACGCCGAGGATGAAGAGCGAGTAGATGCCGACCATCGGCGACAGGTAGGTGAATCCGACGGCGAAGTTCTCGAAGAAGCCGAGAACGCGGTTGAGCTGCGGCGTGTAGCCGAGGTTCTCGAGTCGCGCGTCGTCTCCCGCTGGAACCGCAACGTCACGGACAGCCGCCTCGTGCATGTCTCTCCTCCTGCAAGGTCGTGGGGGCGCGCTATCTAAGACCTCTCGGCGGTCCGATGTCAAGATCGCACCTCGATGGAACGGGAACTCCCGGCCGCCCACATGCCAAACGGCACACAGAACGTAGTGCGACTTCTCGAGATGGAGCTAGCCGGGCTCGAACCGGCGACCTCCTGGGTGCGATCCAGGCGCTCTCCCAGCTGAGCTATAGCCCCGTCGGTGGCCTAGTGTAGCCGCGCCCGCCTGACGGCTCCGGCCGGCCGCTTGGCTCGGCGCCGCTCGCGATGGAGCGCCTGCGCGACCCGGTCGGCGCACAGGTCTGAGCAGAAGCGCCGCGACCGGTTCTTCGAGCGGTCGACGAACACGCAGCAGCACGGCGCGCCCGCGCAGATGCCGAAGCGGTCCCAGCCGTCGTCGCGGATCGCCTCGAGCAGTGACATTGCCGTAGCCGTCGCGACCGAGTCGGAAACCCGTCCGACCCATCTGACCCCCCACTCCTCGCCGCTTCGCTCGAACTGCGGCTTCGCCGCACTGCCGGCGAGAACGCCGTTGAGCTCCCGCACTGCGGCTTCTTCGTCGCGGGCGGTGAAAGCGGCCCGTAGCGCGTCTCGCAGGGCGCGGGTCTGCGCCAGATCGCGACTGCTGAGTCGCGGTGGTTCATAGCCATGGCGCGCCAGAAAGCGCTTGAGCGCCGCCGCATCACGCAACAGCTCGGGATCAGGCTCGAGCTCGTCCCAGGTGTTGACGAGATCGACCGCGAGCGCGACCGGGTCGTTGGCCTTCTGGAACATTCCCGAATGCTAACTAGTAAGGATCAAAATCGTCTTATGACACTGACTCATCACTTCGAGCCGGGAGGTCAGGATGAAGAAGGTCTTCGTCGCCGCAATGCTTGCCCTGGTGCTCGTGCCGGTTGCCCGGGCAGAAGCTCCTGTGCAGACCACGACGCCCTGGGATCGAACACGCGTGATTCCGGCGAGCTCCGAGAGCTGCGCGTTCCCGATCCAGGTGCACAGCACCGGAACCATCCACACCTGGACGTACTCCGACGGGACTCAGAAAACGATCCTCTCGAACTTCGTGACCGAGTGGACGAACCTCGACTCGGGCGCAGTC
Source organism: uncultured Actinomycetes bacterium (assembly GCA_963779965.1). Classification (GTDB taxonomy): domain Bacteria; phylum Actinomycetota; class Thermoleophilia; order Gaiellales; family Gaiellaceae; genus 3-1-20CM-4-69-9. The sequence goes on from CAWAAP010000012.1 coordinate 116,423, forward strand.
GTGCGATCGCCGCTCGGAGGGCCTGCGATCGTCGAGCCCGACGGCACACTCATCATCAACGGCAACAACGGCCGGTTCATCGCGCAGGGCGTGGGACTCGTCTATGCGGATCTCGGCCGGACGATCACGACCGTCGAGGGAGTGGTCTTCTCGGCCGGCCAGCACTCGGAAACGCTGTTTCCGAACGTTTGCCAGGCGCTCGACTAGGCGTCGAGCACAAAGCGTGGGGGCCGGTTCGCAGCTGAGCCGGCCTCCGCTCGATCAGCTCTTCGCGAAGTACTCCTTGATCCGCGCCCGCCGGCGTTCCTGCGCGAGGTCCTGCAGATCCTGGGGAAGCTCTTCGCCCGCCACGGTTTCCTCGACCTCGGGGGCCTCCAACCGCCACTTCGTGGCGGCCATTACTGCCTCCCAGGTTCCGCGTAGCCGTGACGGCTCGTCCTGAACTGCCGCCTCGACCTCGGCCACGCGCTCGTCGCTCCCGAACGCCGCCCGCATCTCCTTGAGGAGGCGCCGCACCTTGAGCGTCTCGTCGTCGTAGGCGTCGAGCGCGGCGAGGAAGTCGGTAGCGGCGGTCGCCGCCCGGTCTGCAGCTTCTCGCTGCGAACGAAGATCCTCCTCGTACGCGGCTAGTGCTTCGAGCCGCTTGGCTTCCTTGAGCTCCTGCTGCTTCTCGGCGAGGCGCGCCTCACGCTCGGCCACGCTCTCGCGATTCCGCAGGAGGTTCTCGCGCAGCTCTGCGACCTGCTGTTCGAGCGTGGCGAAACTCGAGCTGTCGCCCTCGACACGCTCCCGCAGACTCGCCAGGTCGCGCTCGAGCGCCTCGATGTCCTGTGAGATCGCTTCGCTCTCCACGGGAAGGCCATTCTGACGCCTTCGGGACCGTTTTGCACCCCTCCGGCCGGAATCCGTTCAAAGGTCTAGGTCCAGCCGAGCCGATAGGTTCCGCAGCGTGCGGACGTCCCGTGTGGAGTCCTTCAGCGACGGAGTCTTCGCCATCGCGATCACGCTGCTGATCCTCGCAGTCGGGATCGACCGCGCGCCGCACGGGGATCTCGGGACCTATCTCCTCGACCTCTGGCCGGCCTATCTCGCGTACGCCGTGAGCTTCCTGACGATCGGGATCATGTGGGCGAACCATCACCTGCTCTTCGACAACTTCGCAAGTGTCGATCGACCGATGCTGCTGCTCAACATCCTCCTGTTGATGCTGATCGCATTCGTGCCGTTCCCGACCCGTATCGCCGCGGAGTTCGCGCGTTCCGAGGTCGACCGCCGAAATGCCGCGCTCCTTTACGGGATCACGATGACGGCGACCGCGATTCTCTTCTTCGCTCTCTGGATGTACGGGTCGCACCGGCTCCTCCGCGCGGACGCCGACCCGGTCGTGGTGAGCGGCATCACTCGCAGCTATCTGCCTGGGGCGCCGCTCTACGCGAGCGCCACGCTCCTCGCCTTCGTCAGCTCGATCGCCAGCCTGGTCATGTTCGCCGCCATTGCGCTCTTCTACGCGCTCTCCGCCACGTTATTCGGGCGTATGGACTCGACCGTTGAACGCACGGCCTCCTCAGGAGACCCGTACTCGTAGGCCGCCGAGCCGAGCAGGACCATCAACCCGGACGTGGTGCCTGCCGCACGTACCTGCTCTGCTGCGTTCCGCGGACCGACGCCGCCGCCGAGGACAGCGACGGCACGCGCGACTCCGAGGTCACGCTGGCAGGCATCGATCTGTTCGAGCACGTCCGTCGGGCGTGTCGTAGACGGTGCCCGTGAACGATCCGACCTGGACGAAGTCGGCGCCGCACGACCGCGTCAACTCCGCGATGACACGTGGAGCGACGCCTACCGCCGATCCACGCACCCACAGTGCCGCACCCACTCGGTGGGCGAAGATCGGGACTCCGAGCTCCGCCTCACGCAACGCCCGCAGAGAGTCGAGTCCCTGGGCGAACGCGTTCACCATCACCGCGCTCGCGCCCAGCTCGACTGCACGGCGCGCCCGCGGGAGCAGCGACTCCACCGGGCCGGTGACATTCGCCGCGTAGCGAACATGATCCGGAAGAACCGCCGCGACGGCGCGCACACGTTCCTCGAGCGGGCACCAGGCCGGATCGCCGAGGAGCTCGTCGTCCTTGATCAGGTCGGCGCCGCCCGCGGCCAGAGCTGCGGCTGTCGCCGCAACCTCCTGCGGAGAGAGCCCGAGCGACGGCTTGACGATCGCTCCGACGAGCACCTTGTCGGGCGCCGCGAATGCCGGGCCCGGTAAAAGACCGGCTGGTAGTTCGAGCTCAACGAGCCGGCAACGGGCGAAAGCGGCGCTGTCGGCCCACTCGCCGGCGAGCAAGGAGGAGACGAGCAACGTGACATCCCCGCCCCAGTTCTGTTCGGGAAACTCGAGGACAGCCCGGCCGTCCGACTGCGCCACGACTGTGCCGCGCACGCGTTCGGGCCCGTCGGCGCGGCCGACCGACTCGAGCAGCGCCAGCGTCTCCGCCGCTTCGGGCGGATCGAGCTCGTAGATGGCCCGGATCACCAAGGCGAACGCTAAAGGCGAGCGCGTCCTCACGCTTCGCGAGCTCAACCGCGCGCTGCTCGAGCGGCAGCTGCTCCTGGCGAGACAGCGCCTGACGGTGCCCCGTGCGATCGAGCGGCTCTGCGCACTGCAGGCTCAGTACGCGCCCTCGCCGTACATCGCTCTCTGGTCGAGACTGACGGGTTTCCGCAAGGAGCAGTTGACTCGAGCGCTGGAGGACCGAAAGGCCGTCAAGTCCTCGCTCTTCCGCATCACGTTGCACATCACGAGCGCGCGCGACTACCCGTACTACGCCGCAGCCTGGCTCCCGGCAGCGCGCGAGATGACGCCGCGCGTCACCGTCGAACGGATGGCGGAGTTGTCGCGCAAGGTTCACGCCGCCGCGCAAAAGCAGATCACGCACGAGCAGCTGGAGGCAATCGCCGCCGAAGAGATGGGCGGGCGCTGGCGGACGCGGACGCTCGCGCCGTTGCTGCACGTGCCGCCGGCCGGAACCTGGGGTTTCCACGGGCGACCCGAGCTGCTCGTGCTGGACGCATGGCTCGGCGTCGACCTCCCCACCCGCGAGGAGGGCGCGAAGCATTTCGTGCGCAGCTACCTGTCTGCGTTCGGGCCGGCGACGCAGCAGGATCTCCTCCGGTTTGCCGGTGTGCGTGTCGGCGACCTCCGTCCCGGGCTCGAGAGCCTCGAGCTGCGGAGGTTTCGAGACGAGCGCGGACGTGAGTTGCTCGACCTACCCCGCGCGCCGTTGCCGGACGGAGACACGCCGGCACCGGTCCGCTTCCTGCCGAAGTGGGATTCGTCCTTGCTGGCGTACGCACCACCCGAGCGCACGCGCATCCTCCCGGAGAAGTTCCGGAGCACCGTGATCAGGAAGAACGGCGACGTTCTTCCCACGGTGCTGGTCGACGGTTTCGTCGCGGCGACGTGGAACGTCGACAAGAAACGGGGACTCGAGCTCGAGCCGCTGCGACGGCTGACGAAGGCGGAGCGTGTCGAGATCGACGAGGAAGGCGCGCGCCTCGTCGAGTTCGTGCGCTCCTAGTCGTGGCCTCCGGACGAGTGGAGCCACGGCCCGGCGGCGGGCAAGGCGGCCAACGCAACGGTCAGGCCGACGAGGAGCGCCAGCGCCACGATCCCGGCGCGCAGCGCCGCTCCCGGCGTGCTGGAGTCGCGACCCCAGTCGGCGGCGACGAGGCCCGGGACCCGTAGTGCGTACACGAGCACGTGGACTCCGAAAGCGCCCAGCCAGACGAAGAAGCTCGCCTTGTGCAACCCGAGGACGATCCCGCCGTCCGGGCCGACGACCAGAAGCGCGACCCCGGTAGCAAAGACGACGAGCGTCGCTGCGACGAGCCCCGGCGCAACGAGCATCCGCATGAGGAGAAGCGGCGGTCCCTTGCGTACGTACTCGGCGGCGCGCGCGTAGTAGCGCATGAGCCGGTAGCCGGTTGCCGCGAGCTTCAGCGCGACGGGCGGGATCAGCAGCAACCCGACGAACACATGCACCGACAGCAACGGACGGATGGCGAGGATCGTCACGCCCTCCACCGCGAGCAACGCCAACAGCACGACCCCTGTCGTCGCAGTCAGCCGCGCATTTCCCTCGGTTCCACCACGCAGAAGTCGCACGATCTGATTGGAGCAAGCGCAGATGAAAAACAGATGAGACCGAGGAGCTCAGTCCGCGAAGAGCGTGAGCTCCGGCTCGCGCTCGCCGCGCAGCACAGCGAGGTCGACCTCGACGCAGTGGATTCCTCGTGCCTCCGCGAGCGTGCGCGCCTGGGGCTTGATCACCTGCGCGGCGAGGACGCCGCGACAGCCTTCGATCTCGATCCGCTCCAGGTAGCGCGTGAGCTGCTCGACCGCGTCGATCGTCCCGATGCGCTTGATCTCGACGGCGACCCAGTCGCCCGCCTCGTCGCGGCACATCAGGTCGACGGGGCCGATGTCGGTCGGCCACTCGCGCCGCACGAGCTGCAGGTCCTGGCCTAGCGCGGCGGGCTGCGCGGCGAGCTCTTCTTGGAGGTGGCGCTCGACGCCGTCCTTCTGGAGCGCGACCGACTCCCCCATGTCGTGCGTGACATCACTGAGCAGCTCGGTCACTCGGATCTCGAGCTGGTCTTCGGATTTGCCGGCGCGTTTGCGCACGACGATGCGATCTTCCTGCTCCTCGACGACGGTCGGCGGTGTCATCCAGTTCAGCGGCTTGTAGCCGCCGGCATCGTCGTGTACGAGCACCGAGCCGTCGGCCTTGAAGACGAGCAGGCGCACGGCCTCGGGCAGGACGGCTGTCAACCGTCCCGTGTAGTGAACCTCGCAGCGAGCGACGACCAGGCGCATGGTCGGTGGACCGTACTGGCCGTTTCGGACAGGCCCCTCGTCGAGCGTCAGCGCAACCGGTACTGCAGAAGAATTTCGTTGTCGAACACGATCTCACCGGTCTGCTCGAAGCCGTAGCGCTCGTAGAACCCGAGCGGGCTGCCTGTGCCCTGCCCGCAGCTCGTTCTCATGATCTCGACCTCAGGTCGACGACGGAAGTAGTCGGCGATGAGGTCGAGTGTCGCCGTGCCGTAACCGCGTCCCTGGTGGCGCTCGTCGATGAACAGCTTCCAGAGGTACTGCGGGAAGTAGCCGGGAGCTCCGACGTCGTCGCTGATCATCACGAACCCGACGGGCGTGTCGTCCGCATAGATCGGCCCAATACAGTGCGCGCCCATCCGGTTCGCGGGCCGCCTCGCGGATCGAGTCGGCGGCGTTACTCACGAATCGCTGCTGCTCGGGTGCTACGTCCAGGGCCTCGACCGCCTCGCGATTCGAGTCGTCGATAGGACGAAGGGAGATCATCAGACGTCGACCGCCAGGAACCACCGCTCCGGCGACTCCAGAATCGGCGCGGCCCACGAGCGCCACGCCGTCGGCGCCAGCCTGAGCGTGACGTCGTCCGACGCGGCGAGCGCGGCTTCGATCGGGCCGTCGAGCGCTTTCGGCGCGAGGTACCGGTGCCTGATGCGGGCGTTGATCGACTGCGCCTCGCCGTCGCGCAGGATCTCAACCGGGCCCGACGCCGAGACCCATCGCTCCCGCCCCGGCTCGCGTGCGTCGACCACGACCGAGGCCGAGAAGCTCCGCTCGACGTTCTTCACCTTCCGGCTTCCGGACGACGACGCGAAGTAGAAGCGGTCGTCCTCGAACAGGAACCAGATCGGGGTAAGGCGGATGCCGCCGTCCGGATCGTGGGTCGCGAGCACTGCGTAACGCCGCTCGCCGAGGAAGGACCGCAGCTCGTCCGTCAGCTCGCCCACCGGCGGAACCTACCTCTTGGTCGATCCAGTGCGAAAACCGCGGCGTCCGGGAAGGGGCCTCCTGGCCCGTTGCGGAGCGTTTTCTCGGGCTCACAGGGGGAATTGTCCGCGTGGTGCTGCCGTGAACCGATCTCTCTGGATCGAAACAACGCCTGAAACGACTTACCCGCGGCTGGAGGGAAAAGTCGAGGTGGACGTTGTCGTTGTCGGTGCCGGGATTACCGGCGTGATGACTGCCTGGCTGCTCAAGCAGGAGGGCAGGCGTGTAGCGCTCGTCGACATGCTCCGCGTCGGAGGGGGAGCAACCGGCTATACCACTGCGAAGCTGACGGTCGGGCACAACCTGATCTACGCCGATCTCCTGAAGAAGCACGGGGAAGAAACCGCACGTACGTACGCCGCATCGAATCAATGGGCGATCGAGAGGCTCGACGAGCTTGTGTCGTCAGAACAGATCGACTGTGACTGGGAGCGCGCTTCGAATTACGTCTACACGGAAGACGAGGAGCGACTGAGCGATCTACGCGAAGAGGTCGAGGCCGCGCGACGCGCGGGAGTCTCGGCGGAGCTGACGACAGAGACAGATCTCCCGTTTCCAGTTCTGGGGGCCGTCCGTATCGACGCTCAGGCGCAGTTTCATCCGCAGAAGTTCCTCCAAGGACTCGCGGCAAAAGTCGCTGGCGACGGTAGCCATGTCTTCGAGCAAACGCGCGTCACGGACGTGCGCAGTGGCGACGACTGCGTGGTCAGCACGGATCAGAGCGGGGATGTACTGCGTGGGCGCCATGTCGTACTCGCGACGCATCTGCCTTTCCTCGATCGCGGTTTGTTCTTTGCCAAGGCGCACCCGCAGAAGTCTTATGCGATAGCTGCGCAAATCGCGCAATCGCGAGCGCCGTCCGGGATGTACATCAGCGCAGAGCAACCCACGCGCTCCGTTCGCTCGACGCCGGGACCAAATGGGTCGCGCTTCCTGATCATCGGCGGCGAGGGACACAAGCCCGGCCGCGACGACGACACTCGACGGAGATACAAGACACTCGAGAGCTTTCTCAAGGATCGCTTTGACGCGTCGGAGATCGAGCATCGCTGGTCAACGCACGACTACGTGCCGCTCGACCAGCTGCCCTACATCGGCCGACTCCGCCGTAGCGACGAGCGGTTACTCGTTGCAACGGGCTTCGCAAAGTGGGGACTCACGAAAGGTGTGGTCGCAGCAGCCATCCTGACCGACACGATCATGGGTCGGGCCAATCCTTGGGCCGCGGTCTATAACGCCAACAGGCTGAGTTTGAGGAACTCGGCTGCGAAGTTCGTCACAGAAAACGCGAAGGTTGGCTCCTGGTTCATCGGTGATCGCGTACGCATCCGAGACGGTCGCGACGACATCAATCGTCTAGAACCTGGCGATGGCACGGTCGCCCGGATTGGAGGACGCCCGCTAGCCGTTCATCGAGATGACGAAGGTCAACTGCACGCCTGCTCCGCGCGGTGCACCCACCTCGGCTGCCTAGTCGGCTGGAACCGGGCCGACCGGACCTGGGAATGCCCCTGCCACGGCTCGCAATTCGGAGCCGACGGAGCCCTTCTCCAGGGCCCTGCAACCGCGCCGCTTCCGTCGGTCGACCTACCCGAATCCAACTAGGCCGGCCGCTCAAGCCGCCGGAGTCGCAGCAGGCAGCGCGTTGCGCGCGACCCGTCGCCGGCCCTTCAGCCTGAGCGCCGGAGCTTCGACGAAGCGATACGTCAACGCGGAGAGAACGGCGATGGCCGGCACTGCGATCGAGAGATTCAGCAGAAATGCCCCGGCGTTGTTTCCTCCGGCCAACAGACCGTGCGTCGAGAGAAATGCGAGCACCGGGTAGTTCCAGAGAAAGACGCTGTACGACCGCCGACCCGCCGCGAGCGTCCATCTCTGTGTGAGGAAGCGGCTCGCTCGGGAGCTCGCGTCGCCTCGTCGCTTGACACCGAGGAGGCGCAGCAGCACGAACGAGGCGAGCAGCGCGACGGCCGCGTCATAGACGTACGGCGGCAGCAAGTAGTAGCCGAGGAAAAGGGTCGGCAGACCGACGTAGACGAACAGGCCGAGACAGGTGCGCCGACAGCAAACGCTCGAGCCGCATACCGAGGCCGCGCTCCCAGAGCAGAAGCACGAACGCCGCCCCCATCCCGAAGCCGAAGAGATCGGCGTGCGTGAGGATGCTTCGGTCCAGCACAGCGTGCCAGGTCGATGTCGTAGCACGCTGCGGCCCGTGCGCGTAGACAGCTACGAGGATCTTGCCGACTGCGCCAAGCAGCAGCATGAACAGGACAGGCCCGAGCGCTGCCACGATCCGTCGGTGGCAGTGCGCGCGGCCGCGGGCGAACGCGAACGCGGCCAGGCCGAGCAGGGGCAGCAGCAGGTAGAAGGCAACCTCGATCGTCAACGACCACGCCGGCAAGATCCCCGACCAGATTGCGTCCGGCACGTAGGTCTGCAGGAGGAAGACGTCTAGAAAGAACGTCCTCGGGTCCGTCAATGGTCCCGCCGTAACGCCGTGACCGGACGCACCGAGTGATGCACTTTGCAGGACGAAGACGACGAGCAGCAGGATCACCAGGTAAGCCGGCAGGATGCGCAGAGCCCGATTCCGCAAATACGTCCAGGCGGACGGACCAGGAGCGGCATCGAGCAGTGCCGCCGCGATCGGGCGGTAGAGCAGAAAGCCAGAGAGCACGAAGAACAGCGTCACGCCCGATTGCAACGGCGACACGAACGCGGTGAACGGCCCGAGATTCCAGCCGAGGACGGCGGGCGACGAGAACACCCAGACGTGGAACACGACGATGCTCCAGGCTGCAACGGCGCGCAGGCCTTCGATCTCCCAGAGTCGAGAGGGGGAAGCGGTAACAGCCGTGGTCTGCGCCATGGAGGTCCACGGGTCGTCGACGACCCGATGCACCCAGCGTCCCGGATGGGGCCTCCGATGTCTCCGACCGAAGGGCTTGACCCGACTGGCCTGAAGGCCGGGACGCGCGCTCAGCCGCGCTGCACGCGTGAGCCGCCGACGATGGCGTCGCGCCCGTCGTCGAAGCGCACCCACGCCTTGCCGCCGCCGTCGTAGTCCGGCGACCAGACGATCAGGGTCGCGTCCTCGCCTGCAACCCGAACGCGCTCCGTTCCTTCAGGCTCGACCCCGCGCCAAACGCGCACGAATGGATTCTCCTCCCACTCACGCCCGATCGTGGTCTCGTCGGTGTGCCCCGGGAGGACTCGCGTCTCGGGCGGAAGCTTCATCAGTACCTCCATCACCGACTGCCGGACCTGGTCGAAGTTCCCGCCTCCGACCGAATCCTTGAAGAGCGTGTCCCCCGTGAAGACCGCTTCGCCGTTGACGACGAACGCGACCATGTCGTCGGAGTGGCCAGGCGTAGACAGCGCCTCGACCTGGAGGCCACCCACCTCGGCAGCGTCCGTCTTGACCGGCAGGCCGAGCTCGCGCTCGTGCTCCACGTGGTCGGCGTGCGAGTGGGTCCTCAGGACGACCTCCGGCTCGACGCCCCAGCGCTCCGCCGCCGCCAGCAGAGGCTCCAGCGGCGCCCCTGAGTCAACGTACAGAGCCGCACCGCCCTCTTCGTCGGCAACGAGGTAGGCGTTCGAGAGGTAGTCCGGATGGAGGCTCCGTTCGACGAGCACGGCGGTACGCTACCGGCATACCTGCGAAGAGGAGGAACTGAAATGGGGCTTCTGGGACGAGCTGGCGAGATCATCAGGGCGAAGTTCAGCGCGCTGCTGAACCGTGCTGAGAACCCGAACGAGACGCTCGACTACTCCTACGAGAAGCAGCTTCAGTCGCTGCAGAACGTCAAGCGAGGTGTCGCCGACGTCGTCACGGCCAAGAAGCGGCTCGAGATCCAGACAAAGCAGCTGGAGCAGAACGTCGTCACGCTCGACACGCAGGCGCGCCAGGCTCTCGGCGCCGGCCGCGAGGACCTCGCGCGGCAGGCTCTCGAGCGGAAGTCAGGGATCCAGCAGCAGCTCCAGGATCTCGACACGCAGGTGCAGCAGCTGCAGGATCAGCAGGAGAAGCTCGTCGCGAGTGAGAAGCAGCTCTCCGCGAAGGTCGAGCAGTTCCGCTCGCAGAAGGAAGTCATCAAGGCCCAGTACTCCGCCGCGGAGGCGCAGGTACGCATCGGTGAGGCCGCGACCGGGATCGGCCGCGAGATGGACAACACCGGCCTCGCGATCCAGCGCGCCAAGGACAAGACCGAGCAGATGCAGGCTCGCGCGTCAGCGATCGACGAGCTCGTCACTTCCGGCGACCTCGAGGAGCTCGGCTCCACCACCACCCCGCTCGATCGAGAGCTCTCGCAGCTCGCATCGCAGCAGCAGGTCGACCGTGAGCTCGAGCAGATGAAGGCCGAGGTCGGCTCCGGCGGCGAGAAGAAGGAGCTCGAGGAGGCTCCGCCCTCGAACTAGCGGTTGGTTTGGGTGCGGCTAGCCCTGCGACGAAAGACGGATCCCGACACCTGAGTTAGATCTAGCAGGACACTCGGTCTCACAATGGAAAGGGAGTCCATGTTCTACGTCATCATCATTGTCGTTGCGGTCATTCTGGTCGGCGCGCTTTACATGATGCGCGGCCGACGCGCCGCCTAACACCAGAACGTTCCTGCTTCGAGAAGTGCTGGCCGCGCCTAGCGGCGCGTCATGCGCCGCTGTGGCCTTCGAGCGGAAGGCCGTCCTTCGCGCGTTCGCGGTCCTGAGGCGAATCATCGAGTCGATGTCGGTAGCTCCGAGTAGCCGCACACGCCCATCCACGCGATACAGCGTCATCCCGATGGCCCGATTCAGCGGCGACGGTTGTGCCGACGACAGGGGCATAGAGGTCAGTGAGAACGTACTGGGCGCGCAGAGGACGGCCGCTCGGAAGGTAGAGCTGACGACCACGAGTCTCGAGCTTCGGCTCCGGAAGACGGCGTACGGTTGCGCGTCTCGGAGGTCGTAGACACCTCGCACGCTGCGATTCAGCAGCTCCGCTTCCCAGATTCTGTGCCAGCCCGCGGTTCCACGAAGCCGAAGGCCAGACCAGAGCACGACCACTTTCGCGTTGCTTCCGGCGGCGGTGTCGACCCAGTTCCCGTGCATTCCCGGGCCGATCCACTTCTTCTGCGCGGCGTTGGCGATCTGGACGCTTCGATGCGGCCACGAAGAAGTTGGTGACGAGCGAGGTTTGATCACGACGAAGCGCCACCAGCCACCGGCGGTCCGGGCAGCGCAGAGCAGCCCAGGCGAGGTAGCAGCCTCCGACGACCAGAATCGCGTAGACAGCAGGAGTCCCCCACACCTCTCGGACGAACGCCCACGGCGCCAATGCGACCATGCTCGGGGTTGCCCCAAGCGTCTTGCAGGAGCGGCCTCGAAGCAAGCAAGAGCGGCAGCAGCGCTGCGCCGGCGACCCAGACACGAGCCGAGCCCGGACGCGGGCAGCCCTTCCTTCAGCCACACGAAGAAAGCGATCAGGTAGCAGAGGAGCGAGATAGAAGAAGTACCGGTCGTATGCGTGCAGGAAGCTGTCGCTGTAGACCGCCGCGAGGTAGCGGGAAGACAGCGCCAGCATGCAACACGTCAGGCTGATCGTGAACGCGCAGAACGGTCGCAGCTCTCGCAATCGAGCCCCACGTCTGAAAGCGCGTGTGGTCAGGATCGCCAGAGCCACGAGCGGGAGCAGCGCGAGGTACAGATCGAGCTCGGCCAGATGGAGCACGAGCAACTGGACGACCGCAACCGGGATCCGCTGCCCCGAAGGCCTCGTTGTGCGCGCCGGCGACCCCTGAGGGCCCGACGCCGACCACCTTGCCGAGAACCAGAAGCGCGGCAAGCGCGACCACGGTGCTTGTGGTCACACGGTAGGCGCCAAGGCGGCGAAGTAGCGGCCCCAGCTTGACGCCGTTCGCGCGGTCTCGCTCTTCGGCAACGGCGAGGATCACGAGAGAAAGCACGAATGCGGGCAGCAGGACGACCAGTTGGGCCCGGCCGAGCATCGCCAGTCCGATCGCACCGAGTGCGAGAAGCTCCCGTTGCCACGTTCGCTCCTCGAGCACTCGTACGACGGCGAGTGCAGCGAGAAGGAAGAGTGGATAGGCAAGGCTCTCGGCCATGATCTTCGACGTGTAGATCCCGGAGGGAACCGCGACCGCGAGCGCGGCGACGAAGAGCGCTGTCTGACGGGCGAGAAGCCGCTTGGCCAGGAGATAGGCCGGCACGGCCGCGCAGGACATGAGCACGCAATTGATCGCCTTCACCGCCACGAAGGCATCCGGGAGTGACTCGAAGAGCCGGAAGGCGGGCGCGATTGCGATCGAGGTAGAGCGGGCCCCACGTCTGGGCCGAAAACGGGACGTCGCGGATCTCGAAGTGACCGGAGGCGGCGAAGCTCCTGGCGAGCTCGGCATGGACGAGCTCGTCCGGGATCGTCCACGGCACGGTCATCGGGACGGAGATGACGAACCTCACCGCGGCGGCAACGACCATGATCCCCACCAGCCAGACGGCGACCGGCAACTCACGCACCGAATCGATGCTGAGAGCGCGCCTTCGGCCCTCCAGCGACTGGGTGGGCAACGCGATCTGGACGGTTTCGGCGCCTTGTCTCAGCATGTGTTCCGTTCGCAATCCCGCTCGGGGCCTCGCTCAAAGCACGGTAGGAAACGGAACCCGGGCCAGCGCCGACCGAACGGCTAGCCGGACTAACCCTTTGGGTCTGAACTCCCTGGGTCGTGCTCCTCAAAGTGCGGACATGGCGGTCGCCGTGAGACCTGCACGTGCCCAGACGGTGCCCCCGACTGCGGCAGAGGCGCGGCCGAGGAGGAAGCGAAGCCGGCTCCTGCAGCACTGGGCCGGCGTTGGGCTCTACTTCGCGCTCCTGATCTTCTGGGTCGTGGCGAAGGGGTTGCCGCTCAGCCGGACGAGCATTGCGTTCTGGCTGATCCTGGGCATGCTCGCGTTCTCGCTCCACGACGTCCGCCGTTGGATCGAAGGCGTGATGCTCGAGTGGCTTCCCTTCATCGCCTTCCTGCTCCTGTACGACGTCGCCCGCAGCTACGCGAACTTTCTGATGCCCACGAACGTGGCGCTCCCGATCGACGGCGACAAGCTCCTTTTCGCCGGTCACGTCCCCAGCGTGTGGCTGCAACAGCACCTCTGGCACGGCGTCGGCGACGTCCGTTGGTACGACTACGCCGCCTGGGGCGTCTATATGACCTACTTCTTCGGGACGCTTGCCGTCGCGGCGGGCCTCTGGATCTTCGCCTACCAGTGGTTCAGGCGGTACGTGGCAATGGTCGCCCTCCTCAGCTTCACCGGATTCGCCACGTATCTCCTCTTCCCGGCGGCGCCACCCTGGTACGCGAGCTCCCACGGGCAAATCGGCCCGGCGCACCGCCTCACTGGTGCCGTCTGGGAAAGCGTGCTCCCGAGCTTTTCGAGGCTCGTCGAGAACGGCCAGGCACTCGCCAATCCGGTAGCCGCCATGCCCTCACTCCATGCAGGGTTCACGCTCCTGATCACACTGTTTCTCTGGAAGTTCTGCCGCTGGTGGTTGCGGATTCCGCTGGCCGCGTATCCCGTCTTGATGGGCTTCACGCTCACGTACTTCGGCGAGCACTACGTCGTCGACGTGCTTGCCGGCTGGGTCTACGCCACGGCGGCCTATGTCGTCGTCGAGAGATTCGCGAACCGGCGGGCTACGCGCAAGGCGGCTAGCAGCGCTGTCGTCGCGATCGAGTCCTGAGGCCGCTTACTTCTTGAAGCGGCTGAAGGTCTCGTGGACCATCTGCAGCACCCACGCGCCGGCCAGGAACGTGTAGATCAGAACCGGCAAGACCACAACGAAGAGTGCGGTCATCGCGGTCGGAAATCCCGAGGCAATCAGGGGGCCGGTGACACTCGGCGCCATCCAGCCGGCCGCCATGACGATGGCGACATGGATGAGCAGTCGCTGAAGATTTTCAGGAGCCCGGTCCGGAAAACGGATTGCAAACCAGAAAGCGATCAGGGCCGCACCGGTTCCGAGGGCGATCAGAAAGCTGTGGGTGCTCATTTCGACTCATCCCTCCTCGAGGTCTGGGAGTCCGGTGCCGCAGGCGGGAACTCGTCCTGCGTTCACTTGATCGGGTGAGCGTCGTTTGAGGATGTCCCTCGTTCGGGGGAGGTTGAAACTGATACGAACGGTCGTTCGCCCATCCCCAAGGTACGGCCCGGTCCGGCCTTTCGACCGATGGCGGCGGGCCACTTTTGGCCTTGGATTCAGGGCAGATGGTCGAGCACGTCAAACCGCTCCCTGACGGGCTCGTCGCCGCGCCTGCCTTGGCGAACGCCGGCGGACGTATCGCGAGGATCGCGGATCGCATATCCGGCGAGGCACTCCTCTTTCCCGTCGTCGGCCTCTACCTGATCCTGATCTTCGGCGCGCTCCCGCAGCAGCTCCTGTCCGACAGCTGGTACGCGGTCATGGGGGGACATGAGGTCGTTCATCACGGCCTCCCCGGCCGGGACGCGCTCGCGATCTGGACGCACGGCAAAGAGTGGGTCGACCAGCAGTGGCTCGGGCAGCTCTTCTTCTACGGGCTCTACGCCGCAGGAGGTATCAAGCTCGCGCTCTTCGGCCATGCCGCCGCTGCCAGCGCCGCCTTCGCGCTCGCGATCGTCTTCGCCCGACGGCACGGAGGGTCGGTCAGAACGATCTGCTGGCTCGCCGTTCCGACGATCTTCCTGATCATCTGGGGGTCGTGGAACGCGCGGGCTCAGAGCCTCGCCTTCGTGCTCTTCGTCGGACTGGTCTGGCTGCTCGTCGCCGACGCTCGAGCCCGGTCGCGCCGGGTCTTGCTCGTCTTCCCGATCCTCGTTCTGTGGGCCAACGTCCACGGGAGCGCCGTCACGGGCGCACTGCTCGTCGTGCTGGCGGGCCTGAGCTACGGATTCGATCGCCGCAGGGACGCGTGGCAGTCATGGCTCCCTCGCGCGGCGATGCTGTGCGTCGCGCCGATCGCGTGCCTGGTCGCCTCCCCGTACGCCCTGAACCTTCCTGACTACTACCGCGCGGTCCTGGTCAACCCAGGGTTCCGGGACTACATCCACGAATGGCAGCCGACGACCCCCGGGTTCCAGACGGCCCCCTTCTATCTGCTCGCGTTCATCGCGGTGTGGCTCGTCGGCCGCCGAGGTGACCGGCTTTCGTCCTTCGAGAAGGTCCTGCTCGTCACGACGATCCTCATCGGGCTCCAGTCGATCCGCGGCGTCATCTGGTTTGCGTTCGCCGCCTTCATGCTGTTGCCGCGCCTGCTCGGCGGCGGGGAGCTGAAGCCCGCCGCGCCCACCGCGCGACTGCGCTTTGCAAGTGGTGCGCTGGCCGCCCTGAGCGTTCTCGTCGCTGCCGCAACCGTGGCGACCGTCGCTGCCAAGCCGGCGTCCTGGTTCGAGCAGCACTATCCGGAAGGCGCCCTAGCGGCAGTTCAACGGACGGAAGCGACGCAGCCGCAGGTGCAGGTCTTCGCGAGCACGCAGTACAGCGACTGGCTGCTGCTCAGGGCGCCGGAACTCCGGGGGCGCATCGCGTATGACGCGCGCTTCGAGCTCATGCCGACCTACCGGCTCCGCCAGCTCGTCGACATCCGGAGGCAGGTCGAAGGCTGGCGCAACGTGATCGCGCCCTTTGGGCTCTTCGTCCTCAAGGACGGGGCCGACGACGAGGGCTCTCTGATCAAAGGCCTGCTGCGGCAAGAGCACGCTCGCGTCCTCTACCGAGGGAACGGTGTAGTCGTCCTTTCGCGGCCTGTGAAGCGAGATGTCGGCGGATGACCGCCCGTAACGACGCGCCGAACGACCGGCTCCAACCGGACCTTCAGTCGGTTGTCGCTCTGGACACCTTCGACTTCAGTTGGGTCAAGCCGCGTGAGCAGGACTTTTGCATCACGCGATCTGGGGTGGCCTTTGCGCAAGCAGAGGCTCTGCGGACAGCAACGAAAGGAGGGAGGGCACGGGGAGTCCGAAGTCGGCGGTACTAGGGACCGCCTTCCAACGTATGTCAACCACAAACGAAGGAGTAAGAGAATGATGTTCTTCAAGGCATACGAGATGCTTACCGCCCTGCGCGCTCGGCTCGAGCGGCAGGAAGGTCAGGCACTCGTCGAGTATGCGCTGATCCTCGCTCTGATCGCGATCGTCTCGATCGCCGTCCTGAAGCTGATCGGCGTCAACGTGTCACGCGTCTTCACCGGCGTGAACAACCAGCTGAACTCCGTTCCGGACGCTCCGTAAAGGACGTCAGGGCAGAGAAATGAGGATCCGGATGTATTCCATTGCCTGGCAGCGAATTCCAACTGCGGTCGGACGCCGCGGCGCGGCAGAGGAAGGACAAGCGCTGATCGAGTACGCGCTTATCCTCGCCCTGGTCGCGTTGGCAACCATCGGTGTCCTGCAGGTACTGGGAACGAACGTCGCCGGCATCCTCGACCAAGTTGGTAATGGCTTGTCGACGGTGTCGAATCCATAGGACGCACCGTTGACTTGCACTACTCGCTCGAGCATGAGGCGGGGGCGGATCCGCGAAGAACGCGGAACCGCCCTCGTCGAGCTTGCACTGGTCCTGCCGTTGCTGCTGGTGGTCCTGCTGGGGATGCTCGACTTCGGCAAGGCCTTCAACGAATGGATGAGCCAGACGCATCTGGCCAGTGAGGGCGCCCGTCTGGCCGCGGTGAACTATTGCCCGAGCCCGTCCTCGGACGGGAGCGGGAACTTGACCTGTGACTGGTCCTCGATCAGCTGCAGCTCCGATGCGAACACATGCCTCGCCCGGTACATCGACGGACAGACCTTCGGCGAACTGAAGAACGGACGCACCCTCAGCACAACCGCGCCTGCACAGAACTCCACCCAGGTGTGCATCTCGTATCCGAACGGGTCCACGACTCAGGTGGGTGACCCTGTCCACGTGACTCTCCTCGTTCAGTACCAGTGGCTCAACTATCTGACGAAGAAGCTGGACTTCGCTGTCGCCCACACGCCGATTCGGGGTGCGGCAACGATGCGCCTCGAGTCGAAGCCTTTCTCTGGCGTTTCTCTGACGACCCCGGCCTGCTACCCGAACAGTCCCGCAGGAACATGACCCGGTCCAGGATTCCCATCGACCTTTCGAGCGAACGCGGAGCTGCGCTGCTCATCACAGCCGTCGCGCTCGCTTCGCTCATCCTGGTCGCGGCGCTCGTCGTCGACGTCGCGAACTGGTACGTGCACAAGCGTCACCTGCAGACACAGGCAGACGCCGCGGCCTTTGCCGGTGGCAGCGCTTTCAAGTTGCCGGGCTGCAACAACACCGAGATCTACAAAGCCGCTCAGCAGTACTCCGGCGTCAAGAGCACGACTCTCGCGATCGCCTCGCCGTACAACCTCCAGGTCGGGCGCACTCCCGACGCGAAGGTTCACATGCTCGTGAATTCGCCCGATCCCGACGGCTACTGGAGCAACGGCTACACGGCAAACGGGACGGTAGAGCCGTGTGAGGCGAAGATGATCGACATCAAGATGACCGAATCGAGCCTCCCGTGGTATCTGGGCGGCTCCTTGGTCCCCGCCATCAATGCGCACGCCCGGGTCTCGTTCCGGCTTGTCGACCACCTCAAAGGACAGCTCCCGATCGGAGTCGTGGACGTCAACCCGCACAGCGGGGCGGTCATCTTCTACGACGAGGCGAATCCCGGAACCCTCTCGACGACTTACGCGAAGTACCTGCGGAAGGTCGGCACCGCGAACGGGCTGAACGAGTGGGCCAACGTCGACTCGTCGGGAACGGCGGTGCCTGTCGTCGGTGCCGATGCCCGCGAGCGGCCGGCTCGGCTCCGTCGTCGCCTTCAGCAGCGACGGCCCGCCCAGCTCCGTCTGCGATGAGCATCACCGGCACGGTCACGGAGATCTGCGCGCGCGCCCGGGTCGACTGTTACAACGATCCCGCCTCGGGCGGCGGGCTGCTTTTCGCCCACGGATATCCGTCGGGCGCGGCCGGCAACAAGACGCCCGTCATCAAGGGTGCGACTCTGAGCACGGCCAACTGCTCGGGCTCGTACGCCTACTTCACTTACAACGATGCCGCCTGCACCGCCACGTTGAGCGTGACGTTCGACACCACGATTTCGTCCACGAACTGGAACAGGGTTGAGCTCACAGCCACGCCGGGCGGCAATTGCAGCGGCGGAGGACACGACGCCTCCAACAGCCTGACGCGCACCTTCACCATCAACATCCCCGCTCACGCAGGCCCATGCCCGATCACCGTGACGTGGATCGTGAAGCAAGAGACGAACTTTCCGTCTGCGCCGTCGCCGCCGGGAATCGCCTGCGGCAATGCCTTCAATAACAACAATCCTTGCAACGGCTCGTTCGGCATGGTGCAGCGCGCCGTCGGTGGCGATGACGATGTGACGGGGCCTGTTCGAACCGCCCACCTCCTTAACATGGGCTCCGCGTTCGGGACGCCGTCGTGCCCGGGTCCCCTCGGCTACGGCCCGGCTTGCAACTCGTGGCCGATCGGTGAGAGCCACAGCCTTGCTGTGGACGTGCAGCTTGTCGGCGCGATCACGACTAGCCAGGCCGATCCGCCGGTTCTGCTCCGCATCGTCGGCGGCAGCCGCAACGGCACGATCGACTGCAACAGGACCGGCAACCTCCGAGACCAGCTGGCGAATGGCTGCGATCTGCCTTATCGGATCAATACCAACTCGGACCTGAGATGTGTCGATGCGACGACGGTTACGACGAAAACCGCTCTCCTAGCAAGTCCTCAGGCCTACCCATGCGTCGCGGTCCAGACCGGCGGTTCGATCGGCCAGTTCTCGCAGGGAATCCAGGACCGGATCCTCAACGGGTCGAGCCAGTGTCCTGCAGCCGGGGCTCCGGGCCGAAACTACTGGGGTCTCTATCCAGACTTTCCGACCGCCAGCAACCCGCTCCACCCGTTCAATGACCCGCGCGTCGTCTACGTCTTCATGGTCCCGTTCGGGTCGTTCAGAGGTTCCGGCAACGTCATCCTGCCGATCGTCAGCTTCGGAGTCTTCTACGTGCGTGGCTGGGGCGGGAACGGCAACGGCAACAACGATCCCTGCACGTCGGACCCGGGCTACGTCGGCAACGTGCCGTCCGGAGACCTAGCCGGAAACTTCATCACTCATGTCGGAAACAGTGCGGACGCCTCCGGAACGGAAGCGTGCGTTGTCGGAAGCTTCAATCCATGCGTAGCAGTACTTACGAAATAAGGAGGAAGACTCGTGGTGGAAATCGCCCAAAATCTGTTCACGACGAGGCGAGGCTCGCTGCTCGTCGGCGCCACCGCAGCCGTCCTCGCCGGGATCGTTCTGCTCGTCTACCTGCACTCGTATCGCAACAGCGTCAACGGCGTCGGCCGCACCAGCGAGCGTGCTCGTCGCCAAGAACCTGATCCAGAAAGGAACGCCGGGGGACATCATCGGAACGAGCGACCAGTTCCAGGTCGCGTCGGTTCCGAAGGGACAGCTGCAGATCGGAGCTCTCACCGACCCGGCGGCGCTCGCCGGCCGCGTCGCCGTCACGGACATCTATCCCGGCCAGCAGCTGACGGCAGGCTACTTCGCGTATGCACCCCCGGGCACTCTGCAGACGAAGATCACCGGCTGCTGACCGCGCGATCTCGGTCTCGATCGACGCGGAGCACGGGATGATCGGCCAGATCGCCGCCGGCGATCACATCGACATCTTCGTCGGCGTTAACCGTGCAGGGCGCCGGCGGCACCCAGCCCGTCATCAAGCTGCTGATGGCGGACGTGCTCGTGCTCCGGGCTCCCGTACGCGGGAGGAAGCGGGCTCTCACGCTTCGCGCGCCCGAGCAGCAGGGCCGCTCAGCTCGCGTACGCCGCAGACAACGGCCAGCTCTGGTTCGTTCTGCGACCGGCAAGCGGCGCCAGGACCGTCAACCCCGGGATCGTCAACGCTCAGACGCTTGCTGAACGGCCGAAGCCGGTGCACTAGGTATGGCTGGCTCGCATTCGACGCGCTCGTCGCCCTCGACGCAGGCGTCGACAGCAACAGCGATCCAGTCGATGCTGCCCGACAACAGCACCATCGAGGTCGTCGGGATCATCAACGGTCTCGAAGAGAGCTGGCGCACGCTGCAGGAGACCGAATCCGACCTCCTGATCGTCGCCTGCGAGGGCTACTCCGACCGAGCGCTGTACTTCATCGACGCGGCGGTGAAAGACCAGCCCGACCGACCTGTGGTGGTCATGACGACGGGCTCACCGAACGGGTTCGTGCGCCGGGTCTTCGAGTCGGGGGCCGACGACATCCTGACGCTTCCGGAGCCGACCGAGCGAATCGCCTTCGCGCTCGAGAAGGCCGTCGCACGGCGGCGAGGGGCCGCCGTCGCCAGCGGCATCGCACTCGCGCCGATGATCTGCGTGCTCGGGCCCAAAGGGCGGGACGGGAAAGACGTTGGTGTCGACGAACCTCTCCGTCTCGCTGGCGCTGGCCGGGCAGCAAGGCGGTCGCTCGTCGACCTCGATCTCCAGTTCGGCGACATCGGGCTGGCACTGGGCCTGCGGCCCGACAAGACCATCCACGACCTGGCGCGCTCCGGCGGGTCGCTCGACAGCGAGAAGCTCGACGCCTACCTCGTCAAGCACGAGTCGGGCCTCAACGTCCTGATGGCGCCGACGCGGCCCGACCAGGCAAGCACGGTGACCGTCGACTTTCTGCGAGACGTGTTCACGACGCTTCGGTCGATGTGCGACTACGTGATCGTCGACACGCCCCCGGGCTTCACACCGGAGGTGATCGCCGCGATCGACCTCGTCGTCCGACGTCTGCATCGTCGGCATGCTCGACTCACTCTCGCTCAAGAACACGAAGCTCGGGCTCGAGACGCTCGAGTTGATGGGCTACGACCCCGACCACATCACGCTGGTCTTGAACCGCGCCGACACGCGAGTCGGAATCACGCTCGAGGACGTCGACGCGATCATCGGCCGCTCGCCCGCAGGTGTTCATCCCGAGCGACCGCCAGATTCCCGATCTCCGTCAACGACGGCACGCCGATCGTGATCCAGGACGAGCGGTCCGAGGCTGCACGCGCATTCCAGAAGCTTGCGGAGCGCTACGTGGATAGAGGCAGGCCCAGTCGTGCGCAGCCGGAGGAGCAGACCCAGCGACCGCGGCAGCAAGCGCCGCTTCGCCTGGAGGTCATGATGGAGCTTCACGAACGACTCTCCACCTCTCGTCCTGTCGTCACATCTCGGGACCCGATCCATTCGCCGAGGTCAAGAACCGGATCCACCTGGCGGTCATCGGCGAGCTCGGACCACAGCTCTTCAACTCGACCATGGATCCGCTCTCGTTGCGCGACCGCGTCGTCACCGACATCCGTACGCACCTCACAGGCGAAGCCGGGATCTCGAAGGACGACCGCGACCGGCTCGTCGCCGAGATCTCCGACGACATCCTCGGACACGGGCCGATCGAGCGGCTGCTGGCCGACGACAGCGTGACGGAGATCATGGTCAACGGTCCCTTCGACGTCTGGGTCGAGCGACAGGGCCGCCTCTATCAGACGACCGTGCGCTTCAACGACGACTCGCACCTGCGCCGGATCATCAACAAGATGGTCGCGCAGGTCGGTCGACGCATCGACGAGTCGTCACCGATGGTCGACGCTCGACTGCCTGACGGCAGCCGCGTCAACGCCGTCATTCCTCCGCTCTCGCTGAGCGGGCCGCTCATCACGATCCGAAAGTTCGCGAACAAGCGACTCGACCTTCGGAGATGATCCGGCTCGGGACGCGTGCAGGAGGAGACGGTGGACTTTCTCCAGCGCTGCATCGGGGCGCAGTTGAACATCCTCATCTCCGGCGGTACGGGCACCGGCAAGACGACGCTCCTGAATGCCTTGTCGCAGGCCGATCTCCGACTCGGAGCGCATCGTCACGATCGAGGACGCGGCCGAGCTCCAGCTCAAGCAGGCGCACGTGCTCCGGCTCGAGGGACGGCCGAAGAACATCGAAGGGCAGGGTGAGATCTCGATTCGCGATCTCGTGCGCAACGCCCTGCGCATGCGGCCCGACCGGATCATCGTCGGCGAGGTTCGCGGCCCGGAGGCGCTCGACATGCTCCAGGCGATGAACACGGGCCACGACGGCTCGCTGACCACTGTCCATGCAAATGCGCCGCGCGACGCGCTGGCCCGCATCGAGACCATGGTGCTCATGGCCGGCTACGACCTGCCGCTGCGCGCGATCCGGCAGCAGGTCGCGTCGGCTCTCGACCTGATCGTGCATCTCGAGCGCCTCGAGGACGGTTCCCGCCGCGTGACCGCGATCACGGAGGTGCAGCGGATGGAGTCGGACGTGATCACGCTGCAGGAGATCTTCGCCTTCAAGATGGAGGACATTCTGCGCTGACCGCACGGTGGTCGGGCAGCTCGAAGCGACCGGGCCTGCGACCGACCTTCCTCCACAAGTTCGAGAAGCGCGGCATCAGCCTGCCGAACGACCTGTTCGTCAGTCCCGGGCGCGGATCTGCCCGAGTTCGCGACGGCGAGGGCGGCACTGAATGAAGCGGCGCCTGTTCACCCTCGCCCTCTCGCGCTCGTCGCGCTCGTGGCCGTGGTTGCGGCACTCGGCATGCGAACGCGACAGCCGCGCGTGACGGAGGCCACGGGCACGGGCTTTCCCAGCGCGTTCGTACATCCTCACCCTGCCGCATGGAATGAAGCTGAAGCCCGGCGCCGTGCACGTCTTCGAGAACGGCACGGCCGGTCGACTGATCTGACTGTTACGCCGGTGAGAGAGAGCACCTCTCAGACAATTCGGTGCGGTGCTCGTCGATCGACTCGAGCACGAGCATGGAGGGAAAGCCCGAACGGGCGGCGTTCTCTGCTGCACGGGCCTTCGCGGCCCAGCGAAAGGGAAAGGAGCAGCTCGCCTCGTGACCTACAACGTCGACGCCGACCGTCGTCGCTGCCGTTTACGACCGATCAGGCAAAGATCGACGCGGCGCTCTCCAAACAGCCGTCCGTTCCTGTTCGGAACGCATATCTACGACGCGATCACTCACTCGCTCGACCTGCTGCGAGACGCACAGATCAGCGCGGGAACGATCGTCGTTCTCTCGGACGGACAGGAGCATCGCGCGCCCGAGCGACACGGCAAGCCACGAGACCGCTGGAAGGCGCGGCCGCGGCGGCGCGTGCGGCGCACGTCCGGATCTTCGCGGTCGGACTCAAGTTCGCGGCGTGTCGAAGCTCGCGGCGCTGCGGAAGCTCGCCCGTGACACCGGCGGCCGTTACATCGAGACGACGTCGATCCGCCAGCTCAGGGGATCTACAAGCAACTCGGCTCAAGCCTCGCGAGCGAGTACCTCCTGCGCTACCGGTCTCTGTCGCCGGCCCGGACAAGCACATCAAGGTGACGGTCCGCAGTCGACGGTCTGAACGGCGTCGCGCGCGACGGAGTACCAGCACCCCGTCGCTGGCCGGTCGCGACGAAGAGCGCCAGCGCCGCCGTACAAGCCGTCGACGGTCGACCGCGTTCCTGACGTCGCACGGTGACGATGACCCTCGTCGGATTGATCGTCGCCGGTCCTGATCGGCTTCGGTGCCTGCATGCCATCCTGTCCAGGCCCGAAGAAGGGAACCGTCCGCAGGCGCCTGGCCGAGTTCGTGTCGGTGCCGACGGCGATGCGCGACACGAGCCGACGGCCGACGGCCCAACTCACCGAGAAGATGCTCGACGGCACCGACTCGATGCTCCGCGGAAGCGGCAGGTGGCAGCGGTTCAAGTGGGAGCTCGGGATCGCCGGGATCACGATGCCGCCGGAGCAGATCGTCGTGCTCACGGTGATCGGCTCGCTCGTGGCTGGCCCTGTTGATCAATGTCGTCTTCGGCTCGCTTCTCGTCGCGCTTGTCGTCGCCGTCGTGATTCCGTTCGCCGTTCGTTCCGTGCTGAAGCGGAAGCTCGAGAAGCAGCGCAAGCTGTTCGCCGAGCAGCTTGCCGGACAACCTGCAGGTGCTGGCTTCCGCGCTCCGCGCCGGCCACAGCTTCGTCGGCGCTCTTGCTGTCGTCGCGAACGACGCCCCGGAGCCCGCTCGATCGGAGTTCCAGCGGGTCGTCGGCGACGAGCAGCTCGGTGTTCCCATCGACCAGGCGCTGCACGTCGTCGTCGAGCGGATGGAAAGCCGAGAGCTCGAGCAGGTTGCGCTCGTGGCGGCGCTCCAGCGGGAGACGGGCGGTAACACCGCCGAGGTGCTCGACCGGGTCACCGCCACGATCCGGGAGCGCTTCGAGCTCCGCGGACGGTCCAGACACTGACCGCGCAGGGACGAATGTCGCGCTGGGTCTTGACCCTCCTCCCGCTCTTCCTCCTGCTGGCCATCACGCTGATCAACCCCGGCTACATGAACGTCATGTACGACTCGCACCTGCGGGCGGGTGCTCCTGTTCCTGTCCGGCATCTCGGTCGTCAGCGGCTCTTTCGTCATCAAGCGAATCGTGAACATCAAGGTCTGACAGATGATCTCTTGCTAATCATCGGAATCGCTCCTCACCGGCCTCGCGATGCGCAAGCCTCGCCCGCGTGACGGTCTGGCCCAGCGGAGGCCACATGCGCTCGGCCGGCGTGCCGAGACGCGTCGAAGCGTACGGCTTCGACGAAAGAAGCGACCAGAAGCGAAGAGAGGCTCGGCGGCGTGCGCGGCAAGCTCGACGAGGTCGCCACGAAGCGTCGGCTCCGTCGTCGGCGATCGCTCGAAGGATCGGTCGAACGAACGGATCCAGAGAGATCTCATCGCGGCCGGCCTGTACCACGTCACGCCCGGCCGCTTCACTCGGCTACCGCGTCCTTTGCACCGTTGGCCTGTCCCTCTGCTTGGATCTGGCTCGGCGCCAGCGTGGGTGTCAATCCGCGTTCAGTCGTGCTGTTGACCGGGATCTTCGGATTCCTCGGCTGGTGGCTGCCCGCGCGCGCCATCCAGCAGACGCGCAACGCGAGCGGCTGGCACGAGATCGACTACCAACTTCCGGAGCTGATCGATCTGCTCGTCGTCACGATCGAGGCCGGTCTCGGATTCGTCGGCTCGATGCAGATGGCCTCGGGTCGCGTCGGCCGGACCACTTGGCCAGGAGATCCAGCTGACGCTTCAGGAACAGAACATGGGTCTCTCGATCCAGGAGGCGATGCTCAACATGCTGGCTCGTTGCGACACGCCCTCGATGCGCTCATTCGTCCGCTCGATCGTCCAGGGCGAGAGCGCTCGGCGTGTCGATCGGGCAGATCATGCGCGACCTCGCTCACGAGATGCGGAGGCGGCGACATGCGATGGCGCAGGAGACGGCACAGAAGGCACCGATCAAGATCCTGTTCCCACTCGTTCTGCTCATCTTCCCGGCGATGTTCGTGATCCTGCTCGGCCCGGCGATGTTCCTCATTGTCGAGGCACTCGGCGGTCATCTCGGCCAATGGATCAAGCGCGGTTCCCGAGGACCGAGTCCTTCGCTGCGCGTGCTCGAGGCGTCGTCGCGTTGACGAACGCCGACGGCTCGATCGTCTGCGAACGCTGCGTCGTCGCGGATCGCATGTGGTCGCGGATGAAGGGACTTCTGGGTAAACGAGAGCTTGCGTCCGGCGAGGGAATGCTCATCCGACCCACGTCGTCGATCCACACGTTCTTCATGCGCTTCCCGATCGACGCTGTCTTCCTTTCCCGCGACGGCGAAGTGTTGAAGGTGAAACCGAACGTCGGCGCCTGGCGTGCGCGGTTTTGCCGCGGCGCGCACTCCGTCCTCGAGCTTCCCGCGGGCGAGGCTGCACGTCGCGATGTCGCGCCGGGTGATCAAGCTCGAATTTCGGAAGCTCACGCCGGCGCCATGACCGATCACGCCGTCGAGGACGCAAGCTTCACCGACTTCGCCCTTTGCGCGTTCTTGCTGGCCGGTCGCGATCGACGTTATCTGCGAGTGACTTCCTTCCTCCTCTCGCAGCGCGGCTACGACGTCAGTCGAGACGAGCTCGAAAAAGACCCTGCAGGCCGTCGAGCGCCATAAGTCGCGACGTGATCCTGCTGGAGACGAACGACACCAGAGGCGTCGCTGCTCGGATGGTCGCGGCACTGCGAGACGCTGCCGACGGCGCCGAGCGTGCTCGTCGTCTTCGACGACGACGACGACGACCGTTGGCAGGGATTCAAGGCCGTCAAGAAGTGGACACCGATCGAGACGCTGGTGCAGCAGATCGAGACGGCCGCCGTCAACCGGCCGGCTCCGCTTCTCGAGGTGCGAGACGGGCATATCGATGACGAGCGAGAGCGTGTGGCGACCAACCCACCGGAAACGGCTCGGAACGCGGATCGTCATTCGCAACGCCACGATCGCCGTCGCTGCATTTCTCTCGGTGCTCGGCGCGATCAGATACGGCTTCCACGCCGGAGACGCTGGTCGTGATCTTCGTGATCTCGTGCTGGTGGTGATCTCCCGCATCGACCTCGAGCAGCGCATCATCCCGAACCGAATCGTCGTCCCTGCCTGGATCGCCGTCCTCATCGCACAGATCGCGATCTACCCCGACCACTGGGTCGCAGTGGGTCGTGGCCAGCTTCGGTGCCGGGCTCTTCTTCCTCGCGGTCGCCCTGGCCTATCCGGCGGGACTGGGAATGGGTGACGTCAAGCTCGCGCTGCTGATCGGAGCGGCGCTGGGCTGGTCGGTGTTGCCGGCACTGTTCCTCGGCACGCTTGCATCCGGGCTCGTCGCCGGCGTCATGCTTTTCAAAGAAGGTTCGTCTGCGCGCAAACGTGCAATCCCACTCGGCCCGTTCCTCGCCGGCGGGGCGATCGTGGTCTTGCTCTTCCTCTAACGACGAATCGTTCACTTTGTTGAACGCAAAGATGGGCCTTACGGCCCATTGTCTGTTGGGGCTAACTCAACGACACTTACGCCTGAGGGAAGGGAGCGGGGCGAGTGGGCGTTACTGCGGACTCGCCTCCGAGGCAGTCACGAGAGATCGTGGGGGGCAATCTCCCCGCTGCGGCGGAGGCTTATCTAGACACGGCACTGATCGACCAGGTTCACGTGGTCCGAAGCAGTGCGCCGAGGAACACGACTCTCGACGCGGTGGCGCGAATCTTCGGCGCGCGGATCGAGTCGGAGGAAACGCCAGGCCGAAATCGCCCGCCTGCGCGGACGGGTCGAGCGGCTGATCGAAGCCGGGCGCGGCATGTCGACCGCAGTTGCGGTCGCCTATGCGAGCGACCTCTTCGTCTTCTGCACGATCGAGCGGCGTTGGCGTCGCAACGAGGCGGAACGAGTCGTCTCGAAGCTCGCGCGCGTGCTCGATCTTCCTGCCGAATCGATGGCTTTGCAGCTCTTTCTGGAGGCGGTGCGAGCACCTCAGTTGCTCGACCTGACGCCGGCGGTCGCCCTGCAGACGCAGCTCAGGTTGCTGCTCGCCCTGGCGCCCGTCGAAGAGGCCTCGCTGTGGACGGCCGGAACTGACCGACGGCCGACCTGCCTCGTCGACGAAGGGCTGACCGCCCGCACTCGGCGCTTCCGGGGCATCGCGTCGAGAGCGCTCGAAGGCGCTCCGGCTCAGAGCGGCTCCCGCGGCACGATCGTCGGAGCACCGGTCCTGCGCTGGGAGACCCCGTGGGCCGCGATCGTGGCCAGGTCACGTGTCGAGAATCGGCCGGTGGTGGCCGTGTACCTCGCGGAGGCTGCGGCAGCGATGAGCCCGGTTGTCGAGCGTGAGCTCGTGCTGGATCGCAGCGCCACGCGTGAACGGTCCCTCGTGCGGGCGAGCGAGCGTCGCCTCAGCAGGCTCGCGTTCGACCTGCACGACGGCGCGCTTCAGCACATCGCGGCCTTCGGCGCGGACCTGTTCCTTGTCAAGCGCCAGCTGATGGAGCTCTTGCCCGAGGAGAACCAGGCTCTGGGTGTCTCGCGGATCGGCGACCTCGAGTCTCGAATCTCGGAGCTCGATCGCATCCTCAGAGAGCTTGCGCACTCGTTCGAGCCGGGCAGCCTCGTGCGCCGTCCACTCCCGGTCGTGATCGACGATGAGATCGCCGCCTTCAGCGAGCGGACCGGCATTCCGGTTCAGCGTCGAGTCGAAGGTGATTTCGAAGGCATGACGGTCTCGCAGAAGATCGCGCTCGTCCGGGTCGTGCAGGAGGCGCTGACGAACGTCCGCGAGCACGCGAACGCGGCACATGTGCGCATCACGATCTCGGCGCACAGCGGCGGCATCGAGGCGCGGGTCGAGGACGACGGCGCGGGCTTCCACGTTGCACGTACCTTGCTCGACAGCGCGCAACGGGGACGCCTCGGTCTCGTCGGCGGCAGCGAACGCATTCGGCTGCTCGGCGGGAAGTTCGACGTCAGCAGCAAGCCGGGCGGACCGACGACTGTGTCGATGAGTCTGCCGCGCTGGCGGCCCATGGGCGTCGAGCAGTCTGGCGACGTCGCCGGGCAACTCGCACTCGCCGCCGAGTAGCTCGAGCGAAACGGCTCGAGCCGGCAGGCTCTACTTCTTGCCCTTCTCCTTGCCGTTCCCGTTGCCGTTGCCGTTGCCCTGACCGTTGCCGCCGCCGTTCCCGTGGCCGGACGGCTCTGAAGGCGGAGGTGGAGGCGGGCGTGCTTTGCGCGGCCGGCGCCGTGTCCTTTTGCTTCGGAGGCTTTGTCGGCTTCTGCTTGTCTGGCTTGGGCTTGTCCGGCTTCGGGTGGCTCGGCGGGATCGCCGGCGTGGCCGGTGTAGCGGGCTTCGATGCAGGCGGTCGCGCCCGTTGAGCCGGGACCGCCGGAGTCGCGTGCACGCTCGGGTGCTTCGGCTTGTTCTTCGGGCCGCCCGTCGTGGTGCCGCCACCGCTCGAGCTCGTCGGAGGGGGAGCCGCCGAAGCCGTGGGTCCCTGTCCCCCGCCCTGCGGGCCGGACGCCGTGATGCCTGCGCCGCCGCCCGTGGGGTGGGGCTGGTCGGGAGCCGGCGTGCCGGGCGCCGGCGTGCCGGGCACAGGCGAGCCGGGCGCGGGCGTGCCGGGCACAGGCGAACCGGGCGAGGGCGAGCCAGGTGTTGGCGAGCCAGGCGCGGGCGTCTCCCCTCCACCTGATGAGCCCGAGCCGGCCGAGGCGAAGATCGGGATGAAGCCCGTGAACGGCGACGGCGAGACGGACGGCGTCGCCACCTGCGGCCGCAGAGGCTGGACGAGCGCCGGCACGTTCCGTATCTGCGAGCCGGGGAGAGCGACCTCCCGGATCGCCGCGCTCTCGTCGGTAGACAAGGCGTGCATCCAGAGCTGGGCGGACGCCACCGCACCGGCTGCGACCGCGCCGACATAGCTCCCCCCGATGAGGATCCTCCTCATGCCCTAAGTATCACCCCAGGGCCAGACATCCGAACCCCCCTTATTGCGATTCCGGGTTGACCGCGACCACGCGATTCTTGCCCTGCCGCTTCGCGCTGTAGAGAGCGAGGTCGGCCGCGGTCATCAGCTCGTCCGCCGTGCGAGCCTCGGGAAAGGCCGCGACACCGAAGCTCGCGGTGGTGTGAATCTCAGCTTCGCCCACCTGAACAGCGAGCCCGGCGACTTCGACCCGAAGATTCTCCGCAAGCCCCTCGGCGCCTGGCGCATCGGTCTCGGGCAGGAGAATTGCGAATTCCTCCCCACCCAGTCGTGCCGCCAGGTCGATGCCTCGGATCCTTCCCTGCAGGACCTCGGAGAAGGCCCGCAGCACCTCGTCGCCCGCCTGGTGCCCGAAGAGGTCGTTGACGTCCTTGAAATCGTCGAGGTCGGCGACGATCAACGCGAGCCCGTTGCCGAAACGCTCTGCGCGCTGCAGCTCCGTGTCGAGTGACTCGCGGAAGGAACGGCGGTTCGCAAGGCCCGTGAGCTCGTCCGTCACAGCCTGACGTTTGACGATTCCGTGCAGCCGTGCGTTGTCGAGCGCCACTGCGGCCTGCGCGACGAGCGAATGCGCAAGTGCGATCGACCGGTCGTCGAACCCGGTGGGCAGCGGGTGCAGGATCAGGCCGAGCTCTTCGCCGGCAACCTCCGCGCTCGCGAGCTCGAGCCGAAGCGGCGGACCTGTTCGCTCGAAGCTGCCCTCACGCGCGACCTCCTCACCGCCGCGGATCGCGACGCCGGCGACAGCTCCTGTCGCTTCCATCGCGGCGTGCAGGATGACCGGCAGGAGCCGGTCGGGCTCGTGGGTGGAGGCCAGCGCGTCTCCGAGCAGGGCGACCACCTGCCGGGCGTCGCGGCGACGCGGCCGGAGCCGAGGACGCCCGGTCACCAGATACAGGCCACGGATCAGAAGGACGAGCGTCCCGAGCGAGACCAGAGTCGCCAGCATCAACCACAGGGTCCGCCTCCCTGTGCCCTCCCCGATCGCCGACCGTGGTGTTGCGGCCTCGAGCACGACGGGCAGCGGCGTGGCGACGAGCCTGGTCGCGAAGACGCGGTACTTCCGGTCCTGCACGAGGTCGAAGGCCTTGCCGACGGGCGCGTCCCGTGCCGCACGGCCGATGCGCACCCAAAGCCGGTCGGGCGGAGCAACGCCGGCGGCACTGCTGAGGCGTCCGAGCAGCGTGCTGTCCACCGGGATGACCGCGACGACGCGGCCGATCGTGCGTGAGCGAGCAACCACGCGGACGGTTCGCGTGACGGACCCAGCCGGCACACTCCCGGCCAGAAGCTTCGTTCCCGCATAGACGGCGAGGCCCTGTCGGCCGCGCAGCAGGCGCCTGACAGCGACCCGGTCGCGCCGCAGCACGGCCCGCTGCAGCGCCGGTGAGGCAGCGAGCGAGCCCGCGGTCGCGTCGGCCGTACCTACGAGACCGCTGAAGCCGGCGGCCGCGGCGCGGACCTCGCTCGCGAGCCGGGAATCCGCCCGGTCCAGCTCGGACGCTCCGGTGCTCAGGGCAACCACCCATGCCGCAACGAGCACCACGAGTAGCGCTCCGAATACGAGTAGGCCGGACACCGCAGCCCCGCTCCCCCGCGGGTGAACTGACAAGGACCCGATCCTCCCTACGTAGGATCCCTGGCTCATCCCCCGAAAGGGGGAGGCCTGACGATGAATGCCGCCGTCGCCAAGCTGCGTGAGCTCGAGACCCGCGGGGACAGCCGGGCCTATATCCAGCTGGCAGGCCTCGTCGACCGGCTGGAGCTCAAGGAGGGGTACACGGGCGAGCACACGGCCGCGGTCAGCCGCCTGGCCGTGGCGATCGCGACCGAGCTGGACCTGCCGGCGGCCGAGCATCGCTGCGTCGAGTTGGGAGCTCTCCTTCATGACGTGGGCAAGCTTTCGATTCCCGATCGGGTCCTGACCAAGCCTGCTCCTCTCAACGAGCTCGAATGGGAGGCTATGAGACGCCATGCCGCCCTCGGTGAGCGCTTGCTCGCTCGTATTGTGCAACAGGCGGACGTTCTGGCGGTGGTGCGATCGCACCACGAGCGGTGGGACGGCCGCGGCTATCCCGACGGCAAGCGCGGCGAGGAGATTCCGCTGGCGGCCCGGATCGTCGCCGTGGCAGATGCCTTCCAGGCCATGATCGAGCCCCGGCCGTACCGCGAGCCGAGGACGTGGGCTGCGGCCTTCGACGAGATCGCCTCCGAGTCTGGCCGCCAGTTCGACCCGGACTGCGTGGAAGCTCTCCGGGCCGTCCTCAGCTGACGCAGCAGGGAGCGCGGGCGCCGCCCGCGAATACCCCTCGGGCGGCGGTGCCTTCCGAAGTCCGACGGTTGCAGGATTGCACCGCCGCTTCTACATTGCTCGCGTTCGGCTGAGCGGCTCGTAGAGGGCGAGCCTGCGCCCCATCTGCCATCTGGAAACCCCCTTTGCGGGGTGCGCTGCCCGATCCGACGTACCGACATCCCCCAAGAGGGAATTCACCGACCCTGGTGGTCGCTGAGCCTCGAGGCGAGTTTCCCGAATCTTGCTTGCGGACGCAGGCGACCCTAGGAGGGCTTTAAACGGTGCGAATTTTCAACTTGAAGAACAACAAGAAGCGTGCGGCCGTGATCGCGATCGTCGTGATCGCCGTCTCGGTGATCGGTGTGGCGATTGCGGCGTGGACGACCGGCGGAACCGGGTCGGGCCAGGCTTCGGCCGGCTCGGCAACCTCGATGACGATTTCCGCGGGGACACCGAGCACGAGTCTCTACCCGACCGCTTCGGCGGACGTCGCCGCGACGATCAGCAATCCCAATCCTTACAAGGTGCACGTCAGCTCGATCTCGCTGGGCGCGATCACCGTCGACGGCGGCCACAGCGGCTGCAACACGGCGAGCGTGACGGTCACCTCTCCGGCAGACAACAGCGGTGCCGGCTGGGATGTGCCCGCCAAGGTTGGGGCTGTCAACGGCTCGTTGGGCGTCGATCTGGCGAATGCCGTCTCGATGACGAACGCGGCAAACGATTCGTGCCAGGGTGCGACGTTCACCGTTGCCCTGACCGCCACCGGCGCGAGCACCCCGTAGCGCTGGGATTGCGCCGACGCTCGGTTGCTCGAGCGGACGTCAGAGGATGCCTCTCGCAGAGCAGGCTTGGAGCAGGGTCAGCCGGATCATCGTGCTGGCCCTGCTTGCACTGTCGCTCACGGGTCCTGCCGTTCTTCTCGGCGATCGGACCGCGGCCGCTGGCTGGCAGCTCGTGCCTAGCGGATCCTCGCCGCTCGTTCGCATCACGAGCAATCGCGTCACCACCGGCCTCTATCCCGGCGTCAGCAAGGAACTGATCTTGAGACTGCAGAACTCCGACCCCAAGCACGGCATCGTGGTTCGTCGCGTCCGCGTTCGGGACATCGCGACGACGAACAGAGGCTGCGCGCCGACACGGCGGAACCTCGCCATCCGCCAATACAAGGGTGCACCTATTCGGATTCCTCCGGGACAGACACGCACTGTGAGCGCGCTCCTGTCGATGCCGAACACGGTCGCCGACGCCTGCCAGCGAGCGACGTTCAAGCTCCGCTACACGGCGCGTGCGCGGCTCGAAGTGAGTCGGTAATGACCCCGCTCCTCGGTTTCGCTCTACGCGCGACGACGCACCGGCTTGCCCCCGTCGTCGTCGCCATGCTGATCGCCGGCACCGCGGCGACGGCGTGGGCGTACTGGACGACGAACGCGGCTGCCGGGAGCACCGGCGCTGCCACCGCAGCGACCGTCAACCAGGGGGCGACTCCGAGCGTGACCCTGACCTCGATCGGACGCGAGGCAAGTCTCAGCTGGGGTGCATCGACGCTTTCCAACGGAACCGCGGTCACCGGCTATCTGGTCAAGCGCTATCCGGCCGGCGGCGGTGTCGCCACCATCAGCCCGATCGGAACGTGTAGCGGGACCGTCGCCTCGATGAGTTGCGCCGAGGAGGACGTTCCGCCCGGCAACTGGCAGTACACCGTGACGCCGACCGTGGGCTCGTGGAGAGGCACTGAAAGCTTGCTGAGCGGCATCGTCAGTGTCGGCGCGGCGACGATGGGTGTGAACGGATCGCCGTTCGGCAATGCCGCATTCACCCCCGCGTTCGCGACCACGACGGGGACGCTCAGCGGCTTCTCCGGCTACGGCGGCGGAGAAGGCGTCAGTTACCGCCTCGACGCTGCCACCGCGCTGACCGGATCGCCGAGCGCAGTCGGCACGAACGGCAGCGCCGCCATCACGTCTCTCGCGATTCCGAAGACCGCAGGCGACGGAGCGCACACCGTCTACGCGATCGGTGACGCCGCTTACGTCGCCTCACAGGCGAGCGCCGGAATCGTGATCGACACGACCGCGCCCACGGCGACCGCGACGCTTACGCCCGCGGCCAATGCCGCCGGCTGGAACAACACGACGCCGATCGGCGTCACGCTCAGCGCCAACGACGGCAGCGGCTCCGGCCTCAACCAGATCAAGTACACGACCGACGGCTCCGACCCGACCAGCTCCGGCACGGCGCAGGTCTACTCCGGCTCGCCCTTCAGCATCTCTGCGCAGGGAACGACAACCGTGAAGTACTACGCCAGTGACATCGCGGGCAACGCCTCCGCGGTGCAGACGCAGTTGGTCAAGATCGACACCGCTCCGCCGACGAACAGCATCTCACTCACCAGTCTCAGCGGCGGCGTCTTCCCCACCTCCGGGCCACTGGCCGACGGGTCGAGCATCTACTACCGCGGCGCTGCGGTGGGCTCCTTCACGATCGGAAACGCGGTCGCCGACGCGCTTTCGGGCCCGGCCTCGAGCTCGACGAGCGCACTCGCGGGAGGAGCGAGCGGCTGGACGCACACCTCCTCGCTGGTGGCGACGCCGGCAGGCGGCCCTTATGTCTCGAATCTCTTCAGCTGGAGCGCCGGCACCACGAGCGGACCGAGCGAGACGATCACCGGCCGCGACCTCGCGGACAACTTCGCCTCGTCCACGCTCAACTTCGTCAACGATTCCACCGCTCCGAGCGGGGGCTCCGTCGATGCGAGCGGGCTCGCGGGCACCGGTAGCCGCTACTCGACGTCGACCACGCTCAGCATCTCGTTCGCGAAGGGCAGCGACTCCGGCTCCGGCCTCGCGGCGACGGGCGCTCAGCTGTTGCGCGCCGAGGCGACTCTCTCCTCGAACGGAACGAGCAACGGCGCCTGCGGAAGCTACGGAAGCTTCAACCAGGTCGGATCCAATGATCCGAGCACACCGTTCACCGACAACGCGGCCGGCGGGATCTCGACGGGACACTGCTATCAGTACGAGTACGTCGTCTACGACAACGTCGGCAACGCCGCAACGTACGTGAGCCCGGACATCAAGGTCGACACGAGTGGCCCGTCGGCGCCGTCGGTGACGTTGTCGTCGGCGACGGGTAACACGTTCGTCAGCGGCAGCAACGGTGTACATCAACGCGCAGGCCGGCAAGTCGGGCAGCTTCCAGGCCGCCGCCACCTCAACAGACAGCGACTCCGGCATCCTCAAGCTCAACTTCCCCACCCTCACCGGCTTCACAAGCGGCGGCGGCGACATCAGCAGCAGCCCCTTCCAGACCACCTACACCTGGACCGGAGCCGTCGGCGCCAGCAGGCAGCCAAACGATCACCAGCCACAACAACGCCACCCTCACCAACAGCAACACCTTCACCGTCACCCCCGACACCACCAACCCCACAGGCGGCGCCCTCACCGTCAACGGCACCAACGCCACCGGCCCAGGCAGCACCAGCTACAACTCGAACGGCAGCTTCACGATCGGCGCGATCAGTGACTACAGCGACTCCGGCTCCGGGCTCAACTCGTCACTGCTGACACGGCAGTCGGCAACGCTCTCCTCCTCGGACGGAATCGCGGCCGGCAGCTGCGGCAGCTTCGGCGGCTCGACGACAATCAGCAGCCGAGCCACCCCGATCAGCGAGACGCTGACAGGCCCCACCTGCTACCTGTACACGCTCACCGGCACCGACAAGGTCGGCAACAGCACCAGCATCACCACCACCGTCAAGGTCGACACGAGCGGGCCCGTCGGCGCCGTCGGTGACGTTGTCGTCGGCGACGGGTAACACGTTCGTCAGCGGCAGCAACGTGTACATCAACGCGCAGGCCGGCAAGTCGGGCAGCTTCCAGGCCGCCGCCACCTCAACAGACAGCGACTCCGGCATCCTCAAGCTCAACTTCCCCACCCTCACCGGCTTCACAAGCGGCGGCGGCGACATCAGCAGCAGCCCCTTCCAGACCACCTACACCTGGACCGGAGCCGTCGGCGCCAGCGGCAGCCAAACGATCACCAGCCACAACAACGCCACCCTCACCAACAGCAACACCTTCACCGTCACCCCCGACACCACCAACCCCACAGGCGGCGCCCTCACCGTCAACGGCACCAACGCCACCGGCCCAGGCAGCACCAGCTACAACTCGAACGGCAGCTTCACGATCGGCGCGATCAGCGACTACAGCGACTCCGGCTCCGGGCTCAACTCGTCACTGCTGACACGGCAGTCGGCAACGCTCTCCTCCTCGGACGGAATCGCGGCCGGCAGCTGCGGCAGCTTCGGCGGCTCGACGACAATCAGCAGCCGAGCCACCCCGATCAGCGAGACGCTGACAGGCCCCACCTGCTACCTGTACACGCTCACCGGCACCGACAAGGTCGGCAACAGCACCAGCATCACCACCACCGTCAAGGTCGACACGAGCGGCCCGTCGGCGCCGTCGGTGACGTTGTCGTCGGCGACGGGTAACACGTTCGTCAGCGGCACAACGGTGTACATCAACGCGCAGGCCGGCAAGTCGGGCAGCTTCCAGGCCGCCGCCACCTCAACAGACAGCGACTCCGGCATCCTCAAGCTCAACTTCCCCACCCTCACCGGCTTCACAAGCGGCGGCGGCGACATCAGCAGCAGCCCCTTCCAGACCACCTACACCTGGACCGGAGCCGTCGCAGCCACAGGCAGCCAAACGATCACCAGCCACAACAACGCCACCCTCACCAACAGCAACACCTTCACCGTCACCCCCGACACCACCAACCCCACAGGCGGCGCCCTCACCGTCAACGGCACCAACGCCACCGGCCCCGGCAGCACGAGCACGACGTCCAACCCGGGCTTCGCCATCAACACGCGCACCGATTACACGGACGGCGGCTCGGGACTGGCCTCGAGCACGCTGACCGTTCGCTCGGCGACCTTGACGAGCAACACCACCTGCGGTGCTGCGGGCTCAGGCGGGCCGTATACCTCCGCGACGACGATCAACGGAACCACGAATCCCACGATCACGGTCGGCTACTGCTACCTGTACACGCTCACCGGCACCGACAAGGTCGGCAACGCGACGAGCATCAGCACGCTCGTCAAGGTTCCGTTCGCAGGGATCGACTGGACGAGCATCACCACGAGCAACAACAGGACGGTCAGCTGCACCTACACGACCATCACCGCCGTCACCTGTTCGGTGAGCGGGGTCGGGAGCGGCGGGACGTTCACCGCGCCGTCGAGCTGATCGACGCCAACCACAATCCAGTCAACAACACCACCGGGAGCGCGATCACCGTGAGCCAGAACGACGACGGGCCAGGGCGCGAGCACACCCCCGAGCGTGACGATCGCCCAGAACGGCGTCTCGAGCTCGGCCACGTTCACTCTCACGCTCAACAACGGAGCGGGCAAGACCGCGACCATCACCGCCAGCATCACCGTGAACGGCGTCACCTACACGGTGAACTGCGTGGTCTCTACATAGTTCGCGCACGCTGCGCGCAGTCGAGCTATGAGGCGCGCGCGGCGGAATCCTCGAAGGGCTCGATCCGCTCGATCTCGAACGACGTCTCCCAGCGACCGTCGCGCAGTCGCTTGCAAAGACGGTGGGTAACGAGCGCCGGCCGACCTTCAACAGTCGTGCGCTGGGTCTCTATCCCGTAACGGCGGATGCCTTCTCCGAGCTCGTCGAGATCGTGTGCATCCGGATCCAAGCTCGGCTGCTCGCCCGTCTGCACGGCGGTGGCCAGCCGCCAGTGCGCCTGGGCCTCCAGCCGTTTCGTGAGTTCGCGTGCGCCGTTTGCATCCATTTGAGTTGTTTAGCGGTTGAAGGGGAGCGCTGCCGCCGCGCTCCCCTTCTGGAGAAGCCCCCCGACTCCTACTAGCACCCTTGCGAGGGGAGCGCTGACGCATCAGCGCTTCCCCTCGCCTTCTCTTACTTCGTCACCGCAGCAGGAAGTAGCCGACTAGTGCGCCGCCGCGTCGTTCCCACCGCTCACGTACGCCTCCGTAGTACACGTTGATTCGATAGCAGTTGCCGACATTCATCTTCAGTGCGCTGGTGTCGAGGTTGTAGATCCAGAACGGGCCGCTTGAATCCCAGCGGAAGAGATTGCCCGTGTTCGAAGCGCCGGCGGCGTAGACCTCGATGTCGTCGCCAGCAGTGCCTGTTCGCACAATCCACGTTCGTCAGGCCTCCGACGTACAGCGTCCCTGTGGAGGTAACAGCACCACCGTCGTAAGTGAGGTTCACCTTCACCGGCACGACGCGCCCGAGCTTCGCGATGTTCATCGTGGGTGCATTGTCCACGGGTGCAAGGAAGGCTCGTGTTGCCGACGTGGTACGCACACGCGACACGCTCTTCGTGTTGCCCGCCTTGTCTTGGCCGGTGACGCTTACCGTTCCACCGCTCGGGTTATTTGCCGTTCCACTAGCGGTCGGGCTTACGACTCCTGAGAGTGCGTCAGCTGACGCCGGCAGTGATCGTCTGAGGAAGTTGGCTCTGCAAGAACGTCGGAACAGCCGGGCATGTGACCACCGGATCGGTCTTGTCGATCTTGACCACCCGGGTCGCGCTCGCAGAGTTGCCAGCCTTGTCCGTGCAGGTGCCGCTCGCGTTCGCCGTGCCTTCAGCGGACGGACGTCGGTGACGAAGGCATTGACCGGGCCCGAGAGCGTGTCGGCGCAGTCCCACTTCACCGTCACGTCACTGTTGTTCCAACCATTCCATTCGCCGCGGGTCTGCGAATTGAACGTGATCGTCGGATTGGTCTTGTCGATCTTCACCTCACGGGTCGCGCTCGCAGGGTTGCCGGCGTTATCCGTGCAAGTACCGCTCGCGTCGGCAGTCCCTTCAGCCGTGCGGACATCGGTGACGAAAGCCGCTGACCGGGCCCGAAAGCGCATCGGCGCAGGCCCACTTCACCGTCACATCACTGTTGTTCCAACCAGTTCGCGTTCGCCAGCAGGAGTCTGCGAAACGAACGTGATCGACGGATCCGTCTTATCCACCTTCACATTGATCGTGTTGCTCGAAGCGCTGTTCCCAGCACGATCACTGACATTCCCAGAAACGTTCTGACCCGCCGCGAGCGTGTCTGCACTGACCACAGACATCCGCAGGACAGTCGCCGAAGCGATCCCCGACAGAGCATCCGAACAGGTGAAGTGCACAGTCACCGTCTGCTTCGTCCAATCACCAGACGTATACGAGCCACCACCCGTCACCGTCGCCGAAGCAACGATCGTCGGATCCGTCTTGTCGATCTTCACCTCACGGGTCGCGCTCGCAGAGTTGCCAGCGTTGTCCGTGCAAGTACCGCTCGCGTCGGCAGTCCCTTCAGCCGTGCGGACATCAGTGACGAAGCCACTGACCGGGCCCGAAAGCGCATCGGCACAGCCCACTTCACCGTCACATCACTGTTGTTCCAACCAGTTCGCGTTCGCCGCAGGAGTCTGCGAAACGAACGGCGATCGACGGATCCGGTCTTATCCACCTTCACTGATCGTGTTGCCTCGAAGCACTGTTGCCAGCACGATCACTGACATTCCAGAAACGTCTGACCCGCCGCGAGCATGTCGCTGACCACGACATTCGCAGGACATCAGCCGAAGCGATCCCCCGACAGAGCATCCGAACAGGTGAAGTGCACGTCACCGTCTCTTCCAATCACAGACGTCACCACCCCCGTCACCGTCGCCGAAGCAACGATCGTCGGATCCGTCTTATCGACCTTCACATTGATCGTGTTGCTCGAAGCGCTGTTCCCAGCACGATCACTGACATTCCCGAAACGTTCTGACCCGCCGCAGCGTGTCTGCACTGACCACAACATCCGCAGGACAGTCACCCAAAGCAATCCCCGACAGAGCATCCGAACAGGTGAAGTGCACAGTCACCGTCTGCTTCGTCCAATCACCAGACGTATACGAGCCACCACCCGTCACCGTCGCCGAAGCAACGATCGTCGGATCCGTCTTGTCGATCTTCACCTCACGGGTCGCGCTCGCAGAGTTGCCAGGCGTTATCCGTGCAAGTACCGCTCGCGTCGGCAGTCCCTTCAGCCGTGCGGACATCGGTGACGAAGCCACTGACCGGGCCCGAAAGCGCGTCGGCACAGCCCACTTCACCGTCACATCACTGTTGTTCCAACCATTCGCGTTCGCCGCAGGCGTCTGCGAAACGAACGTGATCGACGGATCCGTCTTATCCACCTTCACATTGATCGTGTTGCTCGAAGCGCTGTTCCCAGCACGATCACTGACATTCCCAGAAACGTTCTGACCCGCCGCGAGCGTGTCTGCGCTGACCACAACATCCGCAGGACAGTCGCCCGAAGCGATCCCCGACAGAGCATCCGAACAGGTGAAGTGCACAGTCACCGTCTGCTTCGTCCAATCACCAGACGTATACGAGCCACCACCCGTCACCATCACCGAAGCAACGATCGTCGGATCCGTCTTATCGATCTTCACCTGCACGGGTCGCGCTCGGCAGAGTTGCCAGCCTGTCCTGATGCCAGTACCGCTCGTCGGCATTCCCTTCAGCGCGTGCCGGACATCGGTGACGAAGCCACTGACCGGGCCCGAAAGCGCATCGCGCACAGCTCCACTTCACCGTCACTCGCTGCTTCTCCAACCATACCCATTCGCCGCAGGAGTCTCCGAATGAACAATGATCGTCGGATTGGTCTTGTCGATCTTCACCTCACGGGTACGCGCTTCGCAGGTTGCCAGCGTTCTCCGTGCAGTACCGCTCGCGTCGGCAGTCCCTTCAGCCGTGCGGACATCGGTGACGAAGCCACTGACCGGGCCCGAAAGCGCGTCGGCGCAGCTCCACTTCACCGTCACATCACTGTTGTTCCAACCGTTCGCGTTCGCCACAGGAGTCTGCGAAACGAACGTGATCGACGGATTCGTCTTATCGACCTTCACATTGATCGTGTTGCTCGAAGCGCTGTTCCCAGCACGATCACTGACATTCCCAGGAAACATTCTGACCCGCCGCGAGCGTGTCTGCGCTGACCACGACATCCGCCGGACAGTCACCGAAGCGATCCCCGACAAGAGCATCCGAACAGGTGAAGTGCACAGTCACCGTCTGCTTCGTCCAATCACCAGACGTATACGAGCCACCACCCGTCACCGTCGCCGAAGCAACGATCGTCGGATCCGTCTTATCGATCTTCACCTCACGGGTCGCGCTCGCAGAGTTGCCAGCCTTGTCCGTGCAAGTACCGCTCGCGTCCGCAGTCCCTTCAGCCGTGCGGACATCAGTGACGAAGGCGTCGGCAGGCCCGAGAGCGTGTCGGCGCAGTCCCACTTCACCGTCACATCACTGTTGTTCCAACCATTCCCATTCGCCGCAGGAGTCTGCGAATTGAACGTGATCGTCGGATTGGTCTTGTCGATCTTCACCTCACGGGTCGCGCTCGCAGAGTTGCCAGCGTTGTCCGTGCAAGTACCGCTCGCGTCGGCAGTCCCTTCAGCCGTGCGGACATCGGTGACGAAGCCACTGACCGGGCCCGAAAGCGCATCGGCACAGCTCCACTTCACCGTCACATCACTGTTGTTCCAACCATTCGCGTTCGCCGCAGGAGTCTGCGAAACGAACGTGATCGACGGATCCGTCTTATCCACCTTCACATTGATCGTGTTGCTCGAAGCGCTGTTCCCAGCACGATCACTGACATTCCCAGAAACGTTCTGACCCGCCGCGAGCGTGTCTGCGCTGACCACAACATCCGCAGGACAGTCGCCCGAAGCGATCCCCGACAGAGCATCCGAACAGGTGAAGTGCACAGTCACCGTCTGCTTCGTCCAATCACCAGACGTATACGAGCCACCACCCGTCACCGTCGCCGAAGCAACGATCGTCGGATTTGTCTTATCGATGTTGATCCCGGTCTGTGTGTTCGAGGATGTATTTCCCGCGTTGTCCGTGCAGGTGCCTGTCGAAGACTGGCTTGAGCCTTCTGTAGTCACCGTCTGGCTGATGCTGCTCGAGACGGGACCGGAGATGGTGTCTGTGCAGCTCCAATTCACCGTGACGTTGCCGCTGTTCCAGCCGTTCGCATTCGGCGCTGTCCGGTTCTGAAATGTGATCGTCGGCACCGTTGTGTCTCGTTTGATGGTCACGGACTGAGTTGCCGTCCCACCAGAGCTGGTCGCCGTGCAACTTACGGTGGTTGTTCCATCCGCATTGACCGTCGTCGTGGTCGCATCAGCGGCACAGGGGGCGGAGCGCGAAGTGATTGCCGACTGAGCGTCGGTCACTGTGAAGCTCACCGTGATGTTGCCCGTCTTGTACCAGCCATTCGAACCGTTGCGACTAGCCGGCGTCACGATAGGGGTGATCACCGGCGGAGTGGTGTCCGTCACCGCCGCCGTGTAGGTCAGACTGATGTTCTGTGTGTTGTTGTTTCCAACGAGGCACACAGGGTTCGCACTGCTCGGGTCGTTAGCCGGATTGAAGTCGCCGTTGCTCCACGACGTGAAGCTGAATCCCGCAACACTGCCTGCAGTCAGCCTCGGGACTCGCCGGCACCGGCGCACTCGGAATTCCGGTGCCGTTACCTCCGCTGGCCGCACTAATCGAACCCGTTGCGGTTGGCTGGCCTGCACCGTTCTGACAGGTGGCGTTGCTAAAGCGGGCCCAGTTGACCGGAATCGGGCTCGGTCCCGACTGCCTTTACGTTGACATTGCCGTCTGTGAAGGTCGTCGTTGCGACGACGCCGGAAGAACCCGTTGCCTGCACGAAATAGGACGCAGCGAACGAGCTCGGCAGCTGAAACTGAACCGCGAATGCGCCCGACAGATCAGCCGCCTGCGTCAGTCGTTGTATGACCACGGCTGCACTTGTCGTCGTTGACGAAGTTATGTGCACTGACTCCCCGGACCCAGCTCGCGCCGGAGGTCACGGTCGCGCCAGGGTTGTAGTCCTCCTGATCGCTCGGGATCGACGGCGAAAACGTGGACGATGAGGTCGTTGTCGTGGTAGCTGTCGTTGTGGTGGCTGTCGTTGTAGTCGCTGCCGTTGTCGTCTCCGTCGCGTCAGTCGACGTCGCATCAGTCGACGTCGCGTCGCCGGCGGCGCCGTCTCAGTCGCCGTCGAGCTGCTGTCCGTCGAGCCGCCTCCCTCGAGCGTCATACCGAGAGCGCCGGAAGCCAGCATCCCCGCGCTGAGCAGGGCTACAAATGCAAAAAAGATCCCTGCCCGCCGCAGTGTCTTTCGACCCTTCATTTCGCCAGCTCCCCTCTCGCCCCGATGAATACGCCGCATGAATGACCCCTTAAGTCGCTATGTCAGTCGCGGCGTCCGGGCAGTCGAGGGGACCAGACTGGCGTACACAACTTCTCCCCGTACGCCAGTGTCATGTCCCGTCGCCCTCCCACATCGCCGCAAACTTCCGCAATTCCCCAATTCCGCATTCAGATCGTGCTCCGACGGACAAGGTGAGTTACTAGACCCCCGTCGGGTTGAGCCCCCTCGAAAAGTTTGGTTGTTCCCTCTCCCTCTCTTGCCGCAAAAGCCGGGCTGCCGCAGCGCCCGGACACTCAGTCTTGCCCGGCCGGCACCCGGTCACAAGGGCCGCCAGACCTATCTTTCGTTCATACGACTGAACGCCCAAAAGCGGCTTTCGTCCTGCTGCGGGCGGCCCGATCGATACTCCAGAGGGACCGAGAGCACTGACGAGCCGCTGAGGTTGCTCAACGCTCGAGCAGCTCGATCGCCGCTTCGCGCGTGGGCACGTGCAGCTTGCGCAGGATCGCGGAGACGTGAGTGCGCACGGTCACCGGGGAGATGAAGAGTCGCGACGCGATCTCCTCGGTCGAGGCTCCGTTGCGCATCAATTCGAGCACCTCCCACTCCCGGTCGGTGAGCTCCGCGCTGCGCCTGCCGCGCAGGGGAATCCGACGCCGGCGCTTCCGTTCGCGAAACTCCTCGATCAGCAGCGCGACGAGGTGCCGCGGCAACGCGGCCTCACCCTCGAGCACACCGTGCAGAGCAAGCGGCAGCCTGGCTGGATCGATGTCCTTGAGGAGATAGCCCGACGCGCCTGCGCGAAGCGCGTCGAACAGGTCGGAATCGGTGCGCGAGACTGTGAGCATGACGACGGCCGTCTCAGGCAATTCCTGGGAGATCGCCTCGGCCGCATGGATGCCATTGCCGGGCATGTTGATGTCGAGCAGGCAAACGTCAGGACGATCGCGTCTCGCCAATGCAACCGCGGTGGTCGCATCTGCTGCTTCACTGCAGACCTCGAAACCGCCGCGCTCGAGGGCCAGGCGAACACCGGCCCGAGTCGGCGGATGGTCGTCGGCCACGAGAACCCGCATCGTTGTCACGGCAGGACCACCTCGATCTGCGTTCCCTCCGACGTCGACGCGACGAACAACTGACCGCCGAGCGCGGCAGCTCGCTCGCGCATCCCGATGAGGCCGAAGCCGTTGGGGTGGACCGCCGCCGGATCGAACCCGACGCCGTCGTCCTCGATTCGCAAGTGCAGGCCCCGGCCGTTCGAGAACTCAACTCGCACGACATTCGCAGACCCGTGGCGGACCGCGTTCGTCACCGCCTCCCGCACGATTCGCAACAGTTGTTCCTGACGCTCCTGCGTGAGCCGGGGTGCGGCATCCGCAGTGACGACGACTTGAGCGCCCAGCCGACCCCCAACCTCTTCCACCGTTTGAACGAGTGCCGCGTCAAACGGCTGACTGTTTCGCTGAGTCAGTGAGGCGATCCCACGACGAGATTCGTCGAGAGCACGTTCGGCCGCCGACGCCAGCTGGATCAACTCGCGGTCTCCGTAGCGTGCATCGACCATCTTGCGGGTCGTCGTGACCATGAAGGCCAGCTCCTGCGCAAGACCATCGTGAAGATCGCGAGCGATTCGGCGCCGCTCTTCCAGCACACGCGACTGGGCGTATCCCCGTTGATAGAGCTGGATCTCCCGTGCCGCGCCGATGAAGAGCAGTACGTGCCAGCCGAGGCGGAGAGCATCGCCTGTGTACACCCATTCCGAGTACAGAGAGGGATAGATGAAGTAGTTCACGCGCGCGAACGCTCCCACCATCGCGCTCGCGCCGAGCCACATCAGGAACTCGTCGCCCGAACGCTCGGCGCGTCGCGTGAAACCGATCGCGGCGACGAGGAAGAGACCGGCGATGACGATCTCCGCCGCGACAATGAGATCGTTGCCCGTGAACAGTCTCGTAACAGTTGGGTTTTGCGCCGGATCGAGCCCGACGGGCAACCG
Source organism: uncultured Actinomycetes bacterium (assembly GCA_963779965.1). GTDB lineage: Bacteria > Actinomycetota > Thermoleophilia > Gaiellales > Gaiellaceae > 3-1-20CM-4-69-9. The sequence goes on from CAWAAP010000012.1 coordinate 161,271, forward strand.
GTCGACGAAAGCTCCGATGACGGTCCCAATCGCCACGAGTCCGAGCGCCATGAGAGTGATCGCGATACGCGCCGCCTTCTCGAAGTCCCGCAACCTGATGGGAGGAGCGAATGCCGCGGCAGCGAGCAGAGCGGCAGAGGCGGCTCCGCCGCAGACGCTCGTCCAGATGGAAAATGGATGCGGGTCTGTCCAGATCGCCGCGGGAATCGCGGCGAAGAGAAGATTCGTCGTCGTCAGCAGCGCCAGCGCCACGAAGAGGAGCAGGTCGTCCAGCCGCTGTCGTTCCCGGAGGCGACCCCACAGCAAGACGGCTCGTGAGCAGCGCGATGATCGTCGCCGTCGTCTCGAGCATCGCGTGAAGCGGGACACTCCGGTAGGCGTAGTGGAGCCCCGGCACCATGACGATTAGGTTCGTGAACGCCGCCGCGATAAGAGCCGCGAGCAGCGTGACCGAACGGGGCCTCAGCCTCATGGGTCAATCGTCCCTCTGCTGGACGGTTTCTTGACCTAGCGGAAGGGCTAGTCGCGCCGCCCGCGCGGTCAGGCGCTGCGCAGGAGCTCGAGCGCCTCGCGGCGGCTCTGAACTTGCAGCTTCTTCAGCACGGCCCCGATGTGGCGGCGAACGGTGACGTCCGCAATCAGGAGCTTCGCGGCGATCTCACGGGTCGAGAGCCCCTCGCGCATGCAATCGAGGACCTCCCACTCGCGGCTCGTCAGGTCGACGCCGCGCCCGTCCGGAACCACCAGATGCCGCTTGGCGTCGTCGCCCCGGAGCCGATTCATCAGCACGGCCACGAGCGGGCGCGGGATCGCGGGCTCGCCGAGGAGCACCGCGCGGATGACCGCCGGCAGGCGCTTTGCCGAGATGCTCTTCGGCAGATACCCGATCGCGCCCACCGCCATTGCCTTGAGAAAGTCCTCCTCGTTGAGGTCGGAGGCCAGCATGACGACCGCGACGCTCGATCTCCAGGCACGCATCTCCGCAGCCGCAACGAGGCCGCCGCCCGGGATGTCGACGTCGACGAGACACACGTCTGGCTCGAGGCGGTTGACGGCGTCGACGAGCTCACGCGCAGGTGGCGACCTGCCCGCAGAGGACGATGCCCTCCTCCTCGAGAGCCATCCTGATGCCGTTGATCGTCGCCGAGTCGTGCCCCGCAACGAGCACGCGTGGCGCCGGCCGCGAGTCGACCATGTCCTCCTCCGCCACAGCCAGCTCAGACCCCAACGGAATCATCTAGATATCGCCGCATATCGATGTAGACCGCAAAGAGTCAAGATTCTTGCGCTAAATCCGCCTTCCTGCAATCCCCCGGGCGAGTGAGCGGTCTGGCGGGGGGCTGCTATACCGTCTTGAGAGTGCGGGTAGTGATTGCAGACGATCATCGCTTGATGATCGAGGGCACGAAGCAGGCCCTCGCAAAAGCGGGCGGATTCGAGGTCGTGGGCGAGGCCTCGAACGGTGCGCAGGTCCTGCCGCTGGTCAGGCGCCTGAAGCCCGATCTCGTCCTGCTCGACCTGCGCATGCCGCAGATGGACGGGCTGACCTGCCTGGCGAAGATCCGCAAGGAGTTCCCCGACATGAAGGTCGCGATCCTCTCGGTCTCCCAGGAGCCGGATCTGATTCAGAGCGCCCTCAAGCGGGGCGCGAACGCCTACATCGTGAAGACGGTGGATCCCGACGATCTCGCTGCCGCACTGCGGCAGACGGTCGAGGGGACGGTCTTCACCACGGCGGGCGTCTCAGAAGACGCCGGAGAGCGCGCGGCGAAGCAAGCGGGCCTGACCGAGCGCGAGCTGGTGATCGTGCGGGCCGTTGCCCGGGGCCTTTCGAACGAGGCGATCGCCAAGGAGCTCTGGGTGGCCGAGCAGACCGTCAAGTTCCACCTCACGAACATCTACCGCAAGCTCGAGGTGTCGAACCGCACCGAGGCCGCACGCTACGCATTCGAGCAGGGCCTGGTCGAGCACGGCACATCCGGCTAGGCCAGCGCAGGCTCCTCGACCGCGATCGGTTCCGGCCCGCGCGTGAGCAGATACGCGCTACAGGCCGAAATCGCGACGAACATCACTGCGACGAGCACGCGGTAGTCCATAACGCTGATGAGGACGGCGCCGAGCGCGATCCCGATCGTCTGCGGCATGCCCACGATCGTGTTGGCCGCCGAGGCGACTCGGCCCTGCAGCCGCTGTGGCGTCCGGAGCTGGATCGCAGTCGCGAAGCCGACGATGAACCAGGAGACGGCGAAGCCCGCAACGATGATCCCGGCACACACGACCGGGAGACTCGAGGACGCGAAGCTCGCATCTCCGACCGCAAAGAGGGCCATGCCCAGGCCGACGAGGCGCACGTCGCCGAAGCGACGCAAGGCACGTCCGGCGGTCAGGCCGCCGATGATGGCCCCCAATCCTTGTAGCGACTCCAGTACTCCGAGGAACGAGGGTGGTCTGTGCAGCCCGAACTCGACGACGGCGAAGAAGAGCGTCTCGGAAAACCCGACCACCAGCAGGCACGCCGCGGTCGCCAGGATGATCTGCTTCAAGGCCAGCGTGGCGAAGACATGCCTCACGCCCGCCAACAGCTCGGTGAGGAAGTGCTGCTCCTCGCGCTCGACTCGCAGCTCGGGCGTGCGCACGAAAAGGAGTGCCACCGCCAGGCCGACGAACGTGAGAGCGTCGGCGATCGCGACTACGTGGCCGCTGAATGCCGCATAGAGACCCGCGCCCAACAGAGGTGCCAGCAATCGGAGCCCTTCGCGCATCGTGGAGAAGGCGGCGTTCGCATCGCCGAGGAGCTCGCGCGGGAGCATCACGGTGAGAAACGCCGACCGCGCCGAGCCGAGGACCGCTCCGGCCGCGCCGTAGATGCCGGCGACGACGTAGATCAACCACAGGTCGTTACGGTCGTGGACGAAGAGCAGCAGGAGGACGGCAGCGGCCATGACGCAGTTGACGCCGATGATGAGAGGCTTCTTGCGCACGCGGTCGATGACGAGGCCCGCGAACGGGGCGAAGAGCGAAGGCAGCACGAGCACGAAGAACACGAGCCCCGCAGCCGCATTGCTGTGCGTGAGGTCCTTGGCCCAGATGCCGAGGACGAGGAACATCGCGGAGTCCCCGAGCATCGACAGGCCCGAGCCGATCAGGAAGAGGCGCGCGTCCTTGATGCGGAAGAGCGCGCGCATCAGATGTGCGAGGTGGGCACGGTGGCCGCTTCCGCGTCGGCGAGGATCACGTCGAGTGGCTCGTCGTCGAGCGGCTCCGGCATCTCGCGCACCGAGCGAACGGGCGAGAACAGGACGGGCAGGAACGGCAGGCAGCACCCGACCCCACCGACGATCAGCGTCTGCTTGAGGCCGATCTGCGAAGCCAGCGCGCCGCCTGTGATCGATCCGAGCGGGATCGTCCCCCAGACGATGAAGCGCATCACCGAGTTCATCCGCCCCTGGATCCGCTCCGGCGTGATCGCCTGACGCAAGCTGACCTGCGCGATGTTGTAGACGACGTTCACGAAGCTTCCGACGATCAGCGCCGGGACGATCACGGCGAGCGCCGCGTTCCCGTGTGGTGCGAACGGGAGGAGCAAGTACGTCGGACCGCCGACGACGGACGAGAGAATGATCGTGCGGCCGACGCCAAGCCGGCCTGAGATCCGGTTGGCGGTGAACGCCGCCAGCAGCGCCCCGAGGTTGCCGATCGTGAACGCAAGACCGATTGCCAGCGGGCTCAGATGCAGCTCCCGGCGCGCGAACACGAGCAGGATGGCGAACGACACCGACCCGAAGAAGTTGAAGAGGGCAGTGCACGCGGCGATGTTCTTCAGGTACGGGTGGCGAAGGACGTAGGCTGAGGCCTTCGCGCAGCTCGACGCGCATCTTTCGTCGCGGCGACCGGTCTTCGAGTGACGTCTCCGTCTTGCGAATTCCGAAGATGAAGAGCGCAGAGGCCAGGTAACTGACGGCGTCGATCAGAATCGCCGCGGGCGCCTTCAGGAAGCCGATGAGGATGCCTGCAAGTCCCGGCCCGCCCGTTTGCGCTGCGGAGCGGCTGATCTCGAGCTTCGCGTTGCCGTCGATGATCTCATGACGCTCCACGAGGGCGGGGAGATACGACTGGTAGGCGATGTCGAAGAAGACGGTCGCGATCCCGACGAAAAAGCCGACGCCGTAGAGCTGCCAGATCGTCAGCGCGTCGAAGAAGTAGGCGATCGGAATCGAGACGAGCAGCCCGGCACGCGCAAGATCGCCGGCGATCAGGATCGGTCGCCGTGGCAGGCGGTCGACCCAGACTCCCGCAGGAAGGCTCACGAGCAGGAACGGGCAGGAACTCGACCGTCGTCAGCGCGGCGACTTCGAATGCGCTCGCGTGGAGCACGTCGATCGCGGCGAGCGGCAGCGCCAGCTGGCTGATCTGCGTCCCGAACTGACTAACAGTCTCCGCAGACCAGAGCTTCAGAAAATCGGACCGCCGCCAGAGACCCCCTTCTGGCCAGAGCCTCACGGCTGCTCGGTCAACTCCGCTGCCGCGAGGGCTCGCTCGATGCGGACGTCGCCGCTGACCGTCTTCACGAACAACTCGACGAGCGGCGCGTCCGCTGCAGGTGCTGCCGCCGGAGCATCGGACAGCTCGAACTCCGAGCTCGTCGAACCGCTCACGGTGTTCGCGTCGACGTAGACGCGAGCGCCGGCCCGAACGCCGACCATGACGTCGCCGGAGATCGCCTTCAGCTCCATGCGGCCGCGCCGCACCGCCTCGAAGCGCTGGTCGCCGGAGACCGTGTTGGTGCTGATCGACCCACCCGCGTCGCGCACGTGAACGTCGCCGGAGACGAGCTGCGCGCGAATGTCGCCGTGCACCGCGCCTGCGTGCAGATCGCCGGAGACCGACTGCACCTCGAGGGAGGAGGCAACCTCGTCGATGTGCACGTCGCCGCTCGCCGACTTGATGCGCGTGTGCCCTTCGCCTTGTCGACCTGCAGGTCGCCGGATGCCGTCTTCAGATCGACGGCGCCGTACTCGCCGCGGGCGCGGACGTCGGCGGACTTCGTCCGGGCTTCCAGGTCCGCACCGTGCGGACAGGTGATCCGCAGGCGCACATCAGGGCCGCCGAGGCGAATGTCAGGTCCGCGGCTGATCGAGATGAAGATGCCGTGGCGTGACTTCGCCTCGACGATGACCTCGTGACCGTCGCCGCGTCGCACGAGCTCGATGCGAGAGTTCTCGACGAGGTCTCGGATCGCGTCGTTGTTGGCGACGGCCTCGAGCTCCACGTGCGTCTCGTCCGTGTTCCCGGTCTCGATCTCGATCTCCCCGGCGGGAATCTCGAGGTTGAGGCGGAGGGGGCCGGGAGTTGAGTAGGTCTCGCTCCGCATCAGATGATGAAGCGGCCCGCGTCGAAGTGCTTGATGTCGCCGAGGATCTGCTCTCGCGCGTGGACCGTCTTTTCGAATCGGACACGCACTGGGTCGTTGTCGCGAAGTCTGTCGGCCTCGCGGCGCGGGATGAGCGCCAGCGCCAGTCCGAATGGGAGGGGAAGCACGTGCATCGTCGCTCCTTTCAGCTTTGGCCGTAGCCGGTCATGCGGCGGCCACCAGGTTGGTTGCGCCGCTTGGGATCCGCACTGCGCGTGATCTGCTGCAGCAGCCACGTGTTCGCCGACACGCCTGACTCTTGAGCGGCTGCGTCGACGATCGCCTTCAACGTCTCGGGCAGCCGCAGCGTGATCCGCGCGGTGAGGTCTTCGAGGCCCGACGGCGGAGGCGCGCCGGGATCGGGGACGTAGACGAGCTCGGGCTCGCCGGCGGAGACGCGCACTTCCACGTGTCCGTCGGGCAGCTGGCTCGTGAGCTCCGCGGCGGCCTCGCCGAGGGCATCCGTCAACCGGAGTCGGAGGGATGACTCCAGGGCTGCGGCAATCCGGCGGGCGGCTTCAGCCACCGCCTCGTCGCCGATCCCGGCGACGTTGGCCAGATCCTGTTGAAGTGCCTCGACATAGGCCGCCACGTCCATGGACGGCACTCTGACATCACTGTGATGTCATGTCAAGTCACATTTAGTGTCACCGCAGCGTCACGGTGACGCAAAGCCTGCAAATTGCGGGACTTTCGTGCCCGCGAAGGCCAGGGTCAGACCCTTGCCGTTCAGGGACCTGACCGCACAGGCCGGGGTCTGACCCCAGCACTTCGGAGAAGTTGGGACGCAGGCTAGAGCGGCGCGTCGAAGACGCCGAACCAGCGGCTCAGGTCCTGCTCCACGGGCAGCTCCTTCTCCAGCTTGGCCTTCAGCTCGAGCTCCTCCGCGTTGTCGCGCTTCTGGTCCTCGCCCATCGGGACGAAGGGCCAGAACGCCCCCCGCTTGTAGCCGTAGATCCAGTAGACCGGATGCTTGCCGCCCTCGAACTTGAAGACCGCGGCGAGGAGCTGCGACCCGAATCCCTGCTCCTCCAGGCCCTGGGCCACCGCGTGGATCGTCGCCACCTGATCCTCGAGATCGGGATCGCGGACGATGATCCACGTGTAACCGAACGAGTCCTCGCGCCGCTCGAGCTTCGAGCTGGACGAGGTCGCGACCGCGTCGAGCAGCTGTTGGAGATCGTTCTCTGCCCGCACGAACTCCGCTGCCGAGAGCGGCTTGAAGACCACCCCAGCAGCCCCGGCGCTGCGGAGCCCGAGCTCGGTGTCGAGCGTCACCGCCGCTGTCGTCAGCGCGAAGAGGCGTTCTTGCGCCGGCCCTGCGAGCTTCTTCTTGCCGAGGAGAACGTCGCGAAGGCCCACGCCGGGCCTATGCGACCGGTCGACCCATTTCTCGGGCGATCTCGGCCAGCGCCTCGAGGCGCTTCTCGAGCGGCGGATGGGTCGTGAAGAGCGATGCCGCTCCCTTCTTCACCGACGTCGGGATGATGAAGAAGGCGTTCATCGTCTCGACCTGCCGCAGGTCGCGCTCGGGAATCCTGAACATGTCACTCGCGATCTTCTGCAGCGCGCTCATCAGGTGCTCCGGCGCGCCGGTGATCAGCGCGGAGCCGCGATCGGCGGCGAACTCGCGGTAGCGCGAGATGGCGAGGATGAGGATCTGGCTGAGGAAGTAGGTCACGACGGACACGAGCAGGACGATCAGCCAGACCGGAACCTGGTTGTTGTCGCGGCCACGGCCACCCCCGAACATCCCGCTGTAGAGCCCGAAGCGGGTGAGCAGACCGGCGAGCATCGCGAAGAAGCTCGCGACGGTCATGATCAGGACGTCGCGATTGGCGATGTGCGAGAGCTCGTGGGCGAGGACACCCTCGATCTCCTGCGGCTCGAGGCGCTGCCACAGTCCGCGCGTGACCGCGACTGCAGCGTGCTTCGGGCTTCGGCCCGTCGCGAACGCATTCGGCACGTCCGTGTCGATGATCGCGACACGCGGCTTGGGCAGGTCTGCCATCGCGCAGAGCCGCTCGACCATGTCGTGCAGCTCGGGAGCCTCGTCACGCTCGACCACCTTCGCGCCCGAGGCCTTGAGGGCGAGCTTGTCGGAGGTGAAGTACTGGAAGAACGCGATCCCCACGACGATCACGAGCATCGGGACGAGGCCGACACTCAGGACGTTGAAGAGGACGACCGCAAAGATGACGTAGAGGAGACCGAGCAGGGAGCTCGTGAGGATGATCCGGAACGAAAGACCGGCGTCGCGACCGTATGACCTGCGTTTCATCGAGAATCGCTCTCCTTGAAGGCGAGGGTTACACAGCGAATCGTAGCCGTGGGGCTTGTGGGTGCGGGGTTCCTCGGCGTGAGCGCGGCGGCCCAGGCCAGGCCGACGATCTACGTCATGCCGACCAACGGCGTCTGCGCCACGCCCGGGGTCGGCGCGGTCGGCCTCTACGTCCCGGGAACCGGAGGGACGGTCAGCCGGGCACGAGCGATCGCAGCCCTCAGGCGCGGCACGGTCGAAAGCGACTTCGGCACGCCGGACGGAAAGATCCTCGTCGACCTCGTCTTCGGCGGTTCCCGAGGTGCAGCCGAGCGGACCGGGCCGTCTACGTCAGCCTCCCGCCGCCGGGAGAGCACCCGAACACGAAGCGCTACGGCGTCGTCATCGTCGGCGCCGGCTACCACGGCATCCTCACGTCCGACTCGACGCAGATCCGAGGCCTCGTCTCGATCGCCGACATCGCGCCGACGGCTGTCGCGCTGCAAGAGGGTCGGTCGCCGCCGATCCGGTTCGAGCCCGATCGGGACGCACGCGCGGATCTCCGAGCGCTGGACACTCGGCTCACGCGCGTGCACCACGACCGCGGGTGGGTGGTCGTCACCGTCGTGCTGACACTCATCGCGCTGGCCGTCTTCGCGCCTCGCGCGGCGGGGATCGGAGGGGCTGCGGCCATGACCGCGTCCTTGCTCCTGTCCTGGGCCGGCGCGACGCGCTTCGCCCTGGTGATCGCGGCGATGGCGGTGCTGACGATCGCACTCGCAGTTGCGGGCTCGTTGCGCCGACGGATCGTCCCGATCGTCGTCGCGGCCTTCCTGGCCGCTTTCACGATCGTCCTCGCCGTCGACCCGGAGCTCAACTCACTCGCAGTGCTCGGCGCTCGACCGGACGGCGGCGGACGCTTCTACGGCGTCGGTAACCAGGTCGAGACACTGCTCCTACCCCCCGTCCTCGTCGCCGTGGCGATCGGAGGTCTGCGCTGGCTGCTCCCGCTGGCGGCGCTCGCGCTCGTGGCGATCGGCTGGAGCAAAGCCGGCGCAGACGGCGGCGGCGTCCTCGTCTTCGCGACTGCTTTAGGCGTGCTGGGGCTGCGTCTCCGTGGGCTCACGCTCACACCACGGCGCCTTGCCCTCGTCGGGGTGGCCGTCCTCGTCGTGGCGCTTGCGTTCGTCGGGCTCGATGCCGTGCTCGGCGGATCGAGCCACGTCACCCGGGCTGTCGGAAGCGGGCCGGACTCGCTCCTCGGAAGCCTGGGACATCGCCTGCACCTCTCGTGGTTGTCCGCGACCGACCACTGGTACCGCATCCTGATCTTCCTGAGCTGCCTCGCTGCGATCGTGTTGATGGGCACGATGCGGCCGCGACGCGCGACGGTCGATGCGCTTCTCGCCGGCCTGGCGGTCTCGCTGCTCGTCAACGACACCCCGGTCGATGTGATCGGGCTCGGCGCGCTTGGCTGCTTGGTTCTCGTCCGTTGGGAGTCAGTAGACTCGCGCCCGATGCGCCTGAGAGCGTTCACAACCGCCGCCGCACTGGCCGTGCTGACACTCGCACTCGCGGGCTGCGGCGACCAGGGGACCGTCCGCCCAGTGGCCGACACGGTCGTCGGAACGGTGCAGGCCGCGGCTCCCGGGAAGGCGATCTTCCTGAGCCAGGGCTGCGGTTCGTGTCACACCTTCAAGCCCGCCGGCTCGGACGCGTCGGGGACGATCGGGCCCGACCTCGACAAGCTGCCGGACTACGCAAAGGCGGCGCACCAGCCGCTCGCAATATTCGTCACTCAGTCGATCGTCAATCCGGACAAGTACGTCGAGAAGGGCTTCCCGAAGGGCGTGATGCCGAAGTCCTACGCAAGCCTGCCGGCGAACGATCTGAAAGCCCTCGTCGACTTCCTGACGAAGCCGCAGGGCTGAACCTCCCGCAGGATTTCCCGCGCGAGGTCGACGCCGTCGCGTGCGACCTCGACCGGACGTTGATCGGTGAGGACGCCGTGTTGCGCCCGCGGACTCGCGCCGCGATCGTCCGGACTCTTAGTGCGGGGATCCACGTCGTGCTCGTGACCGGCCGGATGTTCCAGTCCGTCCGCCGCTATGCACTGGAGGCAGGGATCGAAGATCCGGTCGTCTGCTACCAGGGCGCGGTCGTCGCAGAACCGATCAGCGGACGGTGGCTTCGTCACGTGCCGATCCCACTCGAGCTTGCGCGCGAGACGATCGCCGCGCTGAACGAGGAAGGGGTCGGGCTCAACTGCTACGTGGACGACGAGCTGTACGTCGCCGAGGTCACGCCCGAAGCAAGACGTTATGCGGACTTCCAGGATCTCGAGCTGCATCCCGTCGGCGATCTGCTCGACTGGCTCGACAGGCCGCCGACGAAGCTGGTCGTCATCGGCGACCCTGAGCCGCTCGACCGACTGAAGCAGCGGATGCTCGATCGGTTCGAAGGCCGCCTGTACATCTCGAAGTCACTGCCGTACTTCCTCGAGTTCGCCTCGCCGGACGTGACGAAGGCCGCCGGGCTCGAGTTCCTTGCCGAGCGGCTCGGCTTCGAGCGCGAGCGCACCATCGCGTTCGGCGACGGGGAGAACGACATCGAGCTCGTCGACTGGGCCGGCTACGGCGTGGCGGTCGAGAATGCGCACGATCTGGTGAAGGAGGTCGCCGATTTCGTCTGCCCCTCCGTCGACGAGGAGGGCGTGGCTCAAGTGCTCGAGGCGTACTTAGACTCCCGCCAATGATCGATCTCCGCGCCGCCCGCAACGATCCCGACACCTTCCGCGCGGCGCTGGCGCGGAAGGGAGCAGCCGACGTCTTCGACGAGCTGCTCGAGGCGGATCGGGCCGTCAGGGAGATCCAGCCGCGAGTCGAGGAGCTGCGCGCGGCACGCAAGGTCAAGGGCAAGCCGAGCCCGGAGCAGCTGAAGGAACTGGAAGGCGTCAAGGAAGAGCTACAGCAGCTGGAACAACAGTTGGCGGCGGCCGAAGGACGACGCAGGGAGCTCCTCGACCGGGTGCCGAACCCGCCCGACAAGGACACGCCCGACGGTGACACCGAGGAGGACGCCGAGGAGATCCGCCGCTGGGGCGACCCGCCGTCCTTCGACTTCCCGGTCAAGGACCACCTGGAGCTCGCCGCCGGCGGAATCGACCTCGAGCGGGCCGCAAAGGTCTCGGGTGCGCGCTTCGCGTTTCGCACCGGCGACGTCGCGCTGCTCGAGCTCGCGATCTATCGGTTCGCTCTCGACCGGCTGACGAGCCGCGGCTTCACACCTGTCCTCCCTCCGGTGCTCGTTCGTGAGGAGGCGATGTACGGGACCGGGTTCTTCCCGACCGACGAGGTGAACATCTACGCGGCCGAACGGGACGAGCTCTACCTCGTCGGAACGTCCGAGGTTCCGCTCGCCGCGATGCACGGCGCCGAGATCCTCGACGGAGACGAGCTCCCGCTCCGCTACGCCGGCTACTCCACCTGCTTCCGCCGCGAGGCCGGCGCCGCAGGGAAGGACACGCGCGGAATGTTCCGCGTCCACCAGTTCGACAAGATCGAGATGTTCGTGTTCACGCGACCCGAGTGGTCACAGGAGGAGCACGACCGGCTGCTCGGCATCGAGGAGGAGCTCGTGCAGGAGCTCGGGTTGCCCTACAGAGTCGTCAACATCGCCGCCGGCGACCTCGGTGCATCGGCGACGAAGAAGTACGACATCGAGGCCTGGTTCCCGTCGCAGGAGCGCTACCGCGAGATCACGTCGACGTCGAACACGACCGACTACCAGGCGCGGCGCCTCGAGATCCGGCACCGGCGCGACGACAAGCAGTTGGAGACGGTGCACACCCTGAACGGCACAGCAGTGACGGGACGCGCGATGCTCGCGATCATCGAGAACTTCCAGCACGCCGACGGCTCGGTCTCGATCCCCGAGTCACTGCACCCGTTCGGCGCACCGAACAAGCTCGCTCCGTGAGCTGGGGCTATCGGCGCCTCTAACCGCCGAGCGCGGCGCTACGGTGTGCAGACGGCGGGGTGCCGGAGCGGCCGAACGGGGCGGTCTTGAAAACCGCTGACCGTCGCAAGGCGGTCCGTGGGTTCAAATCCCACCCCCGCCGCTCCTCGCTACTGCGCGTTGACCCGCGAGCCGACGCGCCGAGCGGGTTCCCCCGCATAGGCGAACGGGTGGCGGAAGACCTCGAGAGCCTGATCCGCCTCGACGTAAATCGTCACGGTCTCGTCGCTCGTCGCGTCGTGAGCCACGACCGAGAGCCCCTGCGTGCGGGGATCCCAGAGGAGCTCGACGTCGATGCCTCCCCCATGCCGTGAATCGAGCTCGAGTGGGCCGTCCATGCACTCACGATGGCGCGTATGCGGGTGAGCGCCACCGGCCGATTGGAGGGTCCACCTAGCCCTAAGGTCCGTGGGCTCGGAGCAGCTCTCAGGCTGCGACGATCGAAAGCTCCTCGTAGATGCGGTGCAGCTGACGTTCTCGCATGCAGAACGCACGGACGACCTTCGGATCGAACTGAGAGCCGTCATGCGAGAGGATTTCGTCCGTCGCCTCCTCCCAGCTAAGGGCTGCTCGATAGGGACGATCGCTTGTCATCGCATCGAGCGCGTCGGCGAGGGCGAAGATGCGCGCGCCGCGCGGGATGCGGTCGCCGGACAGGCCGGCGGGATAGCCGAGGCCGTCCCAGCGTTCGTGATGCGACTGCACCACGCCGAGCCCCTCGCCCTCGAGCAGCCCGACGCCCGACAGGATCTCGACGCCGATTTGCGGATGCATTTCGATCAGCCCGCGTTCCGCGTCATCCAGTGGCCCAGCCTTCCTGAGGATCTTGTCGGGGACACCGATCTTGCCGACGTCGTGCAGGAGAAACCCGTACTCGAGGCTCGTATCGTCTAAGAGGCGAGGGTCGGCCATCTCGGTCAGCGTGACCGCGTAGTGCTGGACGCGCTGCGCATGCAGACCCGTTCCGGGGTCCTTCGCCTCGAGGGCGTCCGCGAGTGCGGCCACGGTCTGACGGTAGGCGTGCTGCAGCACCCGCCGCTGGGCACGCTCGACCTCGACGATGCGGCTCAGGTCCCGCGCGTAGATCATGAGTTGCTCAGCGTCGCCTTCGCTCCTCGAGACGAGGCGCTCTGTCGGCGTCTCGTCGAGCTCGTCGATCAACCCGATCAGCTCCAGCGGACTGAACGGCTTGTGCAGGATTGCGCGCGCGCCCGCCCTCTTTGCTTCCGCCGCAGGCGTAGCTGTTCCGGTGAGCAAGATGACGACAGGTGGATCATCGGTTGCGGCCGTGAGCTGCCGGCAGAACGAAAGCCCGTCAAGCCCGGGAAGCTGAACGTCGAGCAGCACGACCGCGGGGCGCCAGAAACGGGCAACCTCACGCGCCTCCTCGGCAGATGCCACCTCCTCGATCTCGAACTCGTCCGCGGCGAGCGTCTCGCGAAGCAGCAGGCGGAGCGACGGATCGTCGTCCACGACGAGGATCCGGCGTCGGCCGATGGGCCAAGGATCACGGAAGAGCTGCGGCGTCTCCATCACGGGTAGACCGGCGGCCGCAGCAGGCGCCGTTCCAACTAGCAGCCTAGCGCCGAAAATCGGATTCGGTGCGAAAATCACCCATCTGAGCGTCGCTCAGCGGATATAGAGAACGAGCGTCGCGACGGCGGCGATGAGCAGTACCAACGCCGCGTAGCGCACGAGCCGCGGATCCCGGGGCGGCGGCAGGACCTTCACGCTGACGAACAGGTCGCCGGGGATGGAGCCCGCGCCCGCGTCGTGGCCGTCGCCGCCGACGCGTAGCTGCGCGCCGTCCTGCACGCCCGGCGGTACTACGAGCCGGATCCGGCGCTCGGCCGTGACCGTCCCTTCTCCGCCGCACTGCGAGCAGGCTTCGGCAACGCATTCCGGGCACGGCTCGATCTGCAGCAGGTGGGCGACCTCCAGGCTCGACACCGTCCGCTTGCGTCCCGTGCCGCCGCAGTAGTCGCACTCCGGATCGGGCAGACCGACCGAGCCCCGGCCCATGCATGCCTTGCAGCGCGCAACCGCCTCGTAGCTCACGATCTGGCGCGTCCCCTCGCTCGCCTCGAAGCTGCGCAACTCGATCCCGACATAGACGTTCTCGCCGCGCGCCGCCACAGCCGGCCTCGCCTCCCAGAGCGCCTCGTCGAAGCCCTGGTTCCCGCGGCCGCGGTAGCCGTAGCGGTCGTACAGCAGCCGGGCCTCCCGTTTGGAGAGGACTCCGTAGGCCTCGGCGAGCTCGCGGAACCGGGCCTCGGCGTCCGGGGCATCGGCCACGTCCGGATGCCAGTCGCGGGCAAGCGAGTGGAAGGCCCGCTTGATGGCCTCGTCGTCGGCGTCCCGGGGGAGCCCCAGCACCTCGTAGTAGTCCCTCTTGACTGCGGCCACGCCGGGATTCTTGCGCACCACGCAGACACCGCAACCAATTCGGCCCCCTGGAAGTTGTTGAAGTGTGAGGCTTGCGGCAGTGATGACCGTGCTGGTGGGCGCCGGCCTGCTCGGCGGCCACGCGCTGGCGGTCACCGTTCCCGTCCCGACGGTTCCGACCGTGACGGTCCCCACACTCCCCGTCACCGTCACAACGCCGACTGCAACCGTCTCCACGCCGACTGCGACGGTCTCCGCGCCGACGACGAGTGCTTCGCTGCCCACGGTCGCACCACCCGCGCTACCTGCGGGCGCCGTCGTTCAGCGTGTCACGATCGTCGTGGTGAAGGCCGGGGCGCCGACCCGCGAGCAGATCATCGCGGCACGCGCGGCGAACGTCTGCGTCCTCTCAGCAGCGAGCGGCTCGACAGGAGCGTCGAACACGAGCTCACCTCAAGGCGCGCTCACCCCGGGACAGCCGTCGGCGAGCGGACCGGTCGGAGCCGGGAACACTCACCCCGGAGGCGTCCTCGGCTCGACCGTCGCGACTGCCGCGCGTGCGGTTCAGCCCTTCCTGGTCGCCCTGCTCGCACTGGCAATCGTCCTGCTGACGGTTGCATCGCTGCCGCGTCCGGCCCTCTCGGACTCCCGCGCCAACCAGATCCTCGCGCGGCACAGGATGGAGATCGCCGGACTGGGTGCCGCCGTCTGGGGCGTGATCGCACTCCTGCTCAGCTGACGCGAGCTCCAGCTCTAGGCCCCCCACCAGAAGCTGGCGGCAATGACGACGTAGAGGCCGATGAGGATCGAGCCCTCCTCCCACGTGCTCTCGCCGTCGTAGACGACGAGCGCAGCGATGCCGGCTGCGAGTAGCAACGCGACTGCGAGAAGTGTCGGGAATGCGAGCGTCAGCGTGGTCGCGAAGAACAGGCTCGCGAACACGATGACCGGCGTCAGGAAGAGCGCGATCTGGAGCGAAGAGTTGACGATCACGGAAATCGCAAAGTCCGCCCTGTTCCGCATGGCGAGCTGGACGCCGACGACGTTCTCCACGGCATTCCCGGCGATCGCGACGACGACCAGCCCTGCGAACGCCTCGCTCATGCCGAGCGTCTCCGTCGCCGGCCGCAGCGCAGTCACGAACCAGTCGCTCACGAACGCAGCGGCGATTCCGGCCACGGCGAGCACGACCACCGTGGTCGCGAGCGTCCAACGGGCAGGCTCCACGGCTGCCCCCTCGCCGCCTTTGAGGAAGTAGGGCAACGTCAGAAAGAACAGCACGAGCAAAACGCCCGCGCAGATCAGGCTGAGAGTCTTCTCGTGCGCGGCCGCGGGGGCGTGAAAGGCGTGCGCGAGCGTGGGCAGCGCCAGGATTGCAGCCGCCATCGCGGTCAGCGTCGCAATCATCCGTGCGCGCGGCGAGTCGAACCTCTGCGTCCCGTTGCGGAGACCGCCGGCGACGAAAGCGATTCCCAACACCAGCACGCTGTTGGCAATGATGGAACCGACGAGCGCTGCCTGGACGACGTGGATCAGCCCCTCGCGGATTGCGAACACCGCGATGAACAACTCGGGCAGGTTGCCGAGCGCGCTCTGGATCACGCTCGCAATCGAGGAGCCCACCCGGCTGCCGAGCTGTTCCGTCGCACCGCCCACTAGGCGTGCGAGGGCGGCAATCGCCAGCGCAGCGAGCGAGAAGGTCAGCACGGGCGTGGCGTCGGCGAAGTGCGCGGTCGCTGCGACGACGACAAGCAGCGCTCCGATCGCGAGCTCGATCACGTCCCGACGAGTCACGCCCATATCATCGACCTCATGAAGGGCGACGAGCTGCGAGAAGTGATGCGCCGCTTCCCTGCGCCGGTCGCCGTCGTCACGACAGCGGTAGACGGCGAGCGCTTCGGGCTTACGGTCGGTTCGCTCGTGTCGCTGTCCCTGCAGCCGCCGCTCGTCGGCATCTCGATCGGGAAGGACTCGTCTTCGCACGAGCCGATTCGCCGCGCCGGTGGCTGGACAGCGAGTTTGCTGTCGGGTTCCCAGGCGACCGTCGCCCAGCATTTTGCGCGCAGCGGAATTCCGCCGGTTGCGCTCTGGATCGGCGTCGACGTACGTGACGGCTCGCATGGGCCGCTCGTGAACGACGCGCTTGCCTGGCTCGAATGTCGCACGACCTCCGAGCACGACGCGGGCGACCACACGATCTTCGTCGGCGAGGTCGAGTCAACCGAGCTCGGCGTGCCGGGAGCCGGGCTCGTGTACCGCGGCGGCGAGTACCTCCCCGCGTGATCGACGCGGTCGTCTTCGACCTCGACGGCGTCATCATCGACAGCGAGGAGCTCTGGGACGAGGTCCGGGAGGGCCTCGCCCGCGAACGCGGCGGACGCTGGAGCGAACAGGCGCAGGCGGACATGATGGGCATGAGCTCCACCGAGTGGTCGCGCTACATGCACGAGGTGGTCGGCTTGCCGGAGCCGCCGGACGAGATCAACCGCGAGGTCGTCCGCCGGATGCTCGTCCGCTACTCCGAGCACCTGCCGCTGATCGACGGTGCCGTCGATGCCGTGAAGCGAGTCGCGGCGCACTGGCCGCTCGGCGTCGCGTCGTCGTCGAACCGCGAGCTGATCGACCATGTCCTCGAGCTGTCGGGCCTGGCGTCGTACTTCAAGGCCACGGTCTCGTCGGAGGAGGTCGAGCGCGGCAAGCCGGCTCCCGACGTCTATCTCGAGGCAGCACACCGGCTCGGCGTGGAGCCGTCGCGCAGCGCGGCTATCGAGGACTCGGCGAACGGCATCCGCTCTGCTCATGCCGCTGGTATGCACGTCGTTGCGATTCCGAACCGTGCGTTCCCGCCGCCGGCCGATGTGCTCGCACTCGCGAACGCCGTCGCTGGAGTCGATCAACGAGCTCGACCCCGACGTGGTTAAGGCGGCGAAGCGCCTTTCGACTCCCAGTAGCGGTTGAGCGCGCCCTGAACCTTGACGAACCAGACGATGTTGCCGATCAGCGGCAGGATGAACCACAAGCCGGTAAGTCCACGTACCGGGCTCGTCTGCCCGTCGAGGTCCTCGTACATGTAGCGCACCTCGGACGGGACGATGAAGAACGTGACCGGCGAGATCAGGATGTAGATGACGAGGCCGATCACTCCGCCAACGCCGTTGCCGGAGTAGCGCTTGACCTCCTCCTGAGTCTTGTACGTCCACACGAACGTGTAGATCCCCAGGGTCAGGATCGCCCAGAGGATCGAGAGGCCGATCGAGCGTGTGTTTCCAACAGGCCCTCGCTGTTGTGCTGCGAACGTCTCGGTCATGTGCGGATCATCTCACGCCCGCCAGACGAGGTTCATCCCGTCACGGACGGTGAGCAGCACGTTCTCGACGCGAGCATCTTCGGAGACATGGTCGTTGAAAGCGCGAATCGCCTGCGTCGTGTCTTCGTCGTCGGTCTCGTCGATCACGCGGCCCGACCACAGCGTGTTGTCCGCGACGATCAGCCCTCCCTCGGCGAGCAGCGGCAGCGTCGCCTCGTAGTAGTTGACGTAATTCGGCTTGTCGGCGTCGATGAAGACGAGGTCGAATGGGCCGTCCAGCTGCGCGATCGTGTCGAGCCCCGGGCCGAGCCGGTAGTCGATGCGGTCGGCGACGCCTGCCTCCTCCGCGTAGCGCCGAGCGATCGCGGTCGTCTCCTCGTTGACGTCACAGGTGATCACGCGGCCCGCCGGACGGAAGCGCCAGCGCCATCGAGATCGACGAGTAGCCGGTGAACGTCCCTAGTTCGAGGACGCGGCGCGCGCGGAGACTGCGAACGAGCACGCCGAGGAACCGGCCCTCGATGCGGCCGACCATCATCTGCGGCGCGGTCGTCTTCTCGTGAGTCTCCGCGGCGAGGCGTTCGAACAGATCGCCCTCGGGAGATGTGTGTGCCTCTGCGTATTCCTCGACGCTCGGATCGACGATGAAGCTCACTCGGCCCGCCCCAGGAGGACGCAGCCGTTGTGGCCGCCGAGCCCCATCGCGTTCGAGAGGGCGACGTCGATCTTCGTCTCGCGTGCCTCGTTGGGCACGTAGTCGAGATCGCAGTCCGGGTCGGGGTGGCGGTAGTTGATCGTGGGAGGGATCACTCCTTCGTGCAGCGCGAGCACGCACATCATCGCTTCGATCGCCCCCGCGGCGCCGAAGGTGTGGCCCATCATCGACTTCGTCGACGAGACCGCCAGCTCGTACGCGTGGTCACCGAAGACGTCCTTGATCGCTTTGGTCTCCGCGAGATCTCCCAGCGGCGTCGATGTGCCGTGCGCGTTGATGTAGCCGACCCGCTCCGGCTCGACGCCGGCGCGGCGGAGCGCGGCGCGCATCATGTCGGCGACGCCGGTCGCCTCCGGCTCGGGCTGCGCCATGTGGTGCGCATCGTTCGATGCGCCGTAGCCGAGCACCTCGGCGTAGACGCGGGCACCGCGCGCCTGCGCGGCCTCGAGCTCCTCGAGGACGAAGACGCACGCGCCCTCGCCCATGACAAACCCTGCGCGGGTGGCGTCGAACGGACGCGATGCGAGCGGCGGATCCTCGTTCTCCACGGCCAGGCCGCGCATCGCGGTGAAGCCGGCGAGGATCAAGGGGTGCAGGCAGGCTTCGCCGCCGCCCGCGAGCATCGCGTCGGCGTCGCCGCGCTTGATCAGCTCGGCGGCCTCGCCGATCGCGTGCGAGCCGGTCGCGCACGCGGACACGACGGCGTAGTTCGGGCCCTTGATGCCCAGAGAGATCGCCAGCTGCCCGCTCGCGGAGTCGACGAGGACGTTCGGCAGAAAGTTCGGAGACACGCGCTCGGGCCCGCGCTCGCGGCGGATCTCCTCCTGCTCGAGGATCCCGTTGACGCCCCCGATCGCGGTGCCGAAGACGATCCCCACGCGCATCGGGTCGAAGCCGTTCAGCCCGGCGTCCCCCATCGCCTCGCGTCCTGCGCCCAGCGCCAGGAGCACGTTCCGCTCGAGCTTTCGCACTTCCTTGGCCGAGGCGACCTGGTTGGCGTCGAAGTCCTTCACCTCGGCGGCGATTCGCACCGGCGCCTCGCTCGCGTCGAACGACTTGATCCAGTCGATGCCGCTCTCTCCGGCCACGGCCGCGCGCCAGGTCGACTGCGCATCGTTCCCAAGCGGCGTGACCGCGCCGAGCCCTGTGACGGCAACCCTCCTCATCACTTGAGCTTAGACACGGGGCCGAGCCTCGAGGTTACGAACGAGCAGGTTCGGGGCATAAATCCGCTCGTTCCTAGCAAAGGGCCAAGTCCTCGCCCTTCCAGATTCAACGGAGGTGCGACATGACAGTGGCGATTCCCCCACTGGCCAACCAGCCGAGGCTGGTGTTCTTCCATTCGAGCCTGTCGGGCCACTGCCGGCGCGTTGAAGGCTTCCTCGCGCAGGTGCTGCAGCGGCGGCGCAACCACGGCACGTTCGACGTCGTGCTGGTTGCCGAAGAGGAGCGTCCCGACCTGCTCGAACGGTTCAAGATCGAAACGGTTCCGACCCTCGTCGTCGTCGAGAACAAGGCCGTCACGGCCAGGCTCGAACGGCCACGAGGCTGCCGGGACATCGAAGGCTTCCTCGCGCCCTGGCTCACTTAGCCGAACAGCCACGGCCTGGTGTCTGACGCCAGGCCGTGGCTGAACGTGGCTAGACCGTGATGCCCTCTTCCTGGAGGGAGAGCGTCGCGAACTTGTCCCAGTTCTGGTCGATCACCTTCGCCATCGCCCGCTCTTCCTCGATGATCTCGCGGGCGGCGGTCGCCGTTTCCTCGTCGCCTGCCTTCTGGGCGACGCGGCGCAGAAGCTCGTAGCTCGCGATCTCGAGGTGCTCCGTTGCGTAGGCGTCGCGCGCGTTGCGGCCGGCCTTCTCGCCACGGACGAAGTCGAGCGGCAGCTTCGCGAGCGCGCCGAGCACCCCGCCCATCTGCTTCACCGTCGACGGCGTGGCGTCGTGCGCCTCGAGACGCTGTGCCATCCGGTCCGCGTGGCCCTGCGTCTGCATCCTGTGATGCTCGAGCGCGTCGAGGATCTCCGGATCGTCGGTCGTGGAGATCATCCCGTCGAGCATCCGCAGGACGTTCTGCTCCATCGCGTGCGCCTCGTCGATGTGCTTGATCAGCTGCTCCTTGAGCTGACCCATCGCGTCCAACCTCCTCATCGTGAATTGACCGAACTCGCGGCCGAGCAGCGTCGCGCGCCCGAGGTAGGCACCGTTCTGACGGCTCGAGCTTGTCGACGAACAGCCCCGACGGGTAGTGCAGCTCCCGCTCGCGCACTTCGAACGGCAGGCCTGGAACGTGCGGAAACTCCGTCGTCCCGCGAAAGCCGTGGATGCGCTTCACGCATCCGAGTAGCGGCGGGAGCGCGCCCGAGACGCGCTCGACTGCCCAGACCCCATCGAGCTCACCCACCCCAGTAGGGTTCCGCGCGGTGCCTGGACCAAACGTGCCCTTTCCGCCCATGGAAGCTCAGCTCGTGAAGGAGCTTCCTGACTCGGGCGAACTGGCAGTTCGAGCCGAAATGGGACGGTTTCAGGGGGGTCCTGGAGAACGACGGCGGCGAGCTCGCCCTCTGGTCGCGCAACGGCCGGCCGCTGCTCCGCTACTTCCCCGAGCTCCGTCCCCTCGGCGACCTGCTGCCGCCCCACTCCGCCCTCGACGGCGAAATCGTGATCGCCCGCGACGGCGTGCTCGATTTCGACTCGATGCAGATGCGGCTTCATCCGGCGGAGTCGCGCGTGCGCAAGCTCTCCGCAGAGATCCCAGCGGACTTCATCGCGTTCGACCTCCTGCTCTGGAAAGGCAAGCCGATCCACGAGCAGCCGCTCGAGCAACGCCGAGCCGAGCTCGAGCGAGTCGGCGAGGGCTTCCATCTCTCGCCGACGACAGCCGACGCCATGGACGCTCAGAAGTGGCTCGACAGCTTCGAGGCCGCCGGCCTCGACGGCGTGATCGCCAAGAAGCTCGGACTGCCGTACCTCCCCGGCTCGCGCGACGGGGTGCTGAAGGTGAAGCCGTTCAAGACGGCCGATTGCGTGATCGTCGGCGTGCGCTGGAAGGAGAAGCCCGACGCGGATCGCGACGCTGCTGCTCGGGCTGTACGAGCGAAGGCGGGAAGATCGACTACGTCGGCTCCGCGGCCGTCGCCGCGAGCAAGCACAAGGAGATCTTCGACCGCGTCGAGCCCTTGCTGAAGGACGCACCCGACCGTGGTTTCTCCGAGCCCAACCGCTGGGGGAGCGGCGAGCTGCAGGAGTCGGCCGTCCGCCCGGAGCTCGTCGCCGAGGTGCGCTACGACAAGGTGCAGGGCAACCGCTTCCGCCACGGCTCGCGCTTCATCCGCTTCCGCGACGACAAGGATCCCGACCAGTGCACGTGGCGTGAGGTGAGGCCGCCGCGCCGCAAGGACGACCCGACCTTCGAGAGCCTGCTCGCGAGTTAGGGCGACTCGAGGCCGAGCTTCGCGAAGCGCGGCCCGAGCGAAACCTCCTGCCCCCACATGTCCGCAGTCAGATCGCCGACGTCGGCGACGCGGTCTCGGATCGTCTCGACCGTGAAGGCGGCGGGGTCGACGTCCGCGACCTCGTCCCAGCGCAGCGGCGCCGACACGCGGGCGTCCGACGGTCGGGCGCACGGAGTAGGCCGTGGCGATCGTGCGATCGCGCGTGTTCTGGCCGAAGTCGACGAAGACGCCGCGGCGATCGGCCACCTTCCAGGTGGTCGTCGCGACGTCCTGGTCGCCGACGCGGCGCTCGACCTCCTCGGCGAGCGCCTTCGCAAAGCGGCGAACCTCCGGAAACAGGAGCTCGGGCCTGATCGGGGCCATCACGTGCAGCCCGGTCGCCCCCGAGGTCTTCGGATACGAGGCGAAGCCGAGCTCGTCCATCACCTCGCGCACGACGAGCGCGATCCGGCGGACGTAGGGCCATTGCCCGTCGGTCGTCGGGTCGAGATCGATCAGGAGATAGTCGGGCCGCTCGATGTCGTCGATCCGCGAGTGCCACGTGTGCAGCTCGATGCAGCCGAGGTTGACGACCCACGCCAGCGCAGCCGTGTTGTCGATCACCGCGAAGACCGTCGAGTGGCCGCTCGGGAACTCGACGATCTGCTCCCCGACGAACTCCGGGTGCGGCGGCACCCGTTTCTGGTGAAAGAACTTCCCGTCCACGCCGTTCGGGTAGCGCACCATGTGGAAGAGCCGGTGGCGCAGGTGCGGTAGCGCGGCGTCGGCGAGATCGACGTAGTACTGGACGAGGTCGCCCTTCGTCAGACCGGGCTCGGGGAAGAAGATCTTGTCCGGATTCGTTACTGAGACTTCGTGGCCGCCAACGTGCATGGAGCGAAGTATCGGCGTGTTAGGGTCGCCCCAGTGCGCCGAGCCCCCGCCATCCTCCTGATTGCACTGCTCTCGATCCTCGCCGCCGGCTGCGGCGGCTCGAGCAACAAGGCCTCGGACACGACCGGTGCAGCCGCGGCGCGTCCTGCGATAAGGGCAGCCTCAATCTCGTCCACTCCGGCCAGTTGACGGTCGGCACGGACAATCCGGCTTTCCCGCCGTGGTTCGGCGGCAACGAGAAGGCGCCCTGGAAGGTGAGCGATCCTTACTCCGGCCAGGGATACGAGAGCGCCGTCGCCTATGCGGTCGCGAACAAACTCGGTTTCGCCAAGCGCGAGGTCAAGTGGATCGTCGTTCCCTTCAACACGTCGTTCGCACCCGGACCGAAGAAGTTCGACTTCGACATCAACCAGATCTCGTTCAAACCGGCACGGGCGGGCGCGGTCGACTTCAGCGCCTCCTACTACAACGTCCACCAGGCGCTCGTCGTGGTCAAGGGAACTCCGATCGCGAGCGCCACCTCGATCGCGGCCCTGAAGCCATACAAGTTCGGAGCGCAGCTCGGCACGACGAGCTACGACTACATCGTCAACAACATCAAGCCGGAGAAGAAGCCGGCCGTCTTCGATACCAATGACGCCGCAGTCGCCGCGCTGAAGAACAAGCAGATCGACGGCCTGGTCGTCGACCTTCCGACGGCGTTCTACATCTCGGCCGTCCAGGTCCCGAACGGCAAGATCCTCGGCCAGTTCCCAACGGTCGGCACACCGGAGCATTTCGGCATGGTCTTCGAGAAGGGCAACTCGCTGGTCAGGTGCGTCAACGACGCGCTGACAACGCTTCGCGGGGACGGCGCGCTGACAAGCCTGGAGGCCAAATGGCTCCAGGCCGACGCGCCCGTGCTGAAATAGCCGTCTGAACGCGAACCGCGGCTCGAAGATCCTCGGCAGCGTGACCGCAAGCGGCGAAGGCCGTCGCGGCGTCACGGTGGCCCTGCTCAGCACGGTGGTCTTCTTCACCCTGCTCGCGGTCGCGATCACGCACGCGCCCGGCTGGCCCGAGGTGAAGCGAACCTTCTTCAACTGGGACGAGTTCAAGGCTTCGATGCCGGAGATCTCCCGCGCGTTCCTGTTGAACGTGAAGATGTTCTGCATCGCCGAGGCGTTCATCCTCGTCCTGGCGCTCGTCCTCGCAATCGTTCGCAGCCTCCCCGGCCCGGTGTTTTTCCCGATCCGCGCGCTCGGCATCGCCTACGCGGACTTCTTCCGCGGCGTGCCGACGATCCTCGTGATCGCGCTGCTCGGATTCGGCGCGCCCGCGCTGCAGCTGAGCTGGGTGCCGCTCTCGACGACCTTCTGGGGGATCGTCGCGCTCGTGCTCGTCTACACGGCGTACGTCTCGGAGGTCTACCGGGCCGGGATCGAGTCGGTGCACCGAAGCCAGGACGCGGCCGCGCGCTCCCTCGGCCTGACGCACTGGCAGTCGCTGAGCAGAGTCGTCCTGCCCCAGGCCGTGCGGCGTGTCATCCCGCCGCTCCTCAACGACTTCATCGGCTTGCAGAAGGACACGGCCCTGGTTGGCTTCCTCGGCTCCGTCGAGGCGTTCAAGCAATCGCAGATCGACGCGGCCGCGACGTTCAACTACACCCCCTTCGTCGCGGCAGCAGTTCTGTTCGTAGCGCTCACGATCCCGCTCGCGCGCTTCACGGACTGGCTCGTGCTCCGCGACCGACGCCGGCGGCACGCGGCAGGCGCATGATGAGCGAAGCTCTGGTCGTCGACGGCGTGCACAAGTCCTTCGGGGCGCTGGAGGTCCTGCGCGGAGTGGATCTTGCCGTCGCGGAGCACGAGGTCATCTGCCTCATCGGCGCCTCCGGATCCGGGAAGTCGACACTCCTGCGGTGCGTCAACCTGCTCGAGCCGATCGACCGAGGTCGGATCGTCGTCGAGGGCGAGGAGATCACCGGACGCGGCGTCAATGTCAACAAGGTGCGTCGCCGGATCGGGATCGTCTTCCAGGCATACAAC
>CAWAAP010000013.1:0-10248 GCA_963779965.1 uncultured Actinomycetes bacterium
CGCATGCGCAGGGCCGTGCGTTTCCGAGCCGCAGACCGGATGCCCGCCGATGAAACGGGCGTCGCTCACCGCCCGCGTGAGCGGTGTCTTCGTCGAGCCGACGTCCGACACGGTCGTCCCGTCGCTGGTCGCGTCGAGCACCGCCGCGACCTGCGCCGGCAACGCCGCCACCGGCGCGGCGACGATCACCAGCTCGGCGCCTGAGACCGCAGCCCCGAGAGAGTCTGCCGCGTCAAGCGCTTCGCGCTCGACCGCAACGGCCAATGCCGCCGGATCGAGGTCCCAGCCGCGCACGTCCCCCACGCCCGCGGCGCGTGCCGCGAGCCCCACCGAGGCCCCGATGAGCCCGGTGCCGACGATCGCAAGCCGTTCGATCACGTCACAACCATGGAACTCAGGATACTTTTGTCCGTCCAATGCGCATTTTCAGCGGGATCCAGCCCACGGGCGACAAGCACCTCGGCAACTACATCGGGGCCATTCAGCATTGGGTGGCGTCTCAGGACGAGGGCGAGCAATTCATCTGCATCGTCGACCTGCACTCGATCTCGGTGTCGTACGACCCCGAGGACCTGCGCGAGTCCACGCTCTCGCTCGCCGCGCTCCTCTTCGCCTCGGGCCTCGAGCCTGACCGTTGCACCCTCTTCGTCCAGAGCCACAACCCGGATCACCCCGATGCGGCCTGGCTGCTCTCGAGCGTCGCGAGCTTCGGCGAGCTCCGGCGAATGACCCAGTTCAAGGAAAAGGCCGAGCAGCAGGAGTTCGTCTCCGTTGCGCTCTTCGGCTACCCCGTTCTCCAGGCCGCAGACATCCTGCTCTACGACACGGATGAGGTCCCGGTCGGCGAGGACCAGCGCCAGCACGTCGAGCTCACGCGCGACATCGCCGAGCGGTTCAACTCTCGCTACGGCAAGACGCTCGTCGTGCCGAAGGTCGTGACCCCGAAGCTCGGCGCGAAGATCCTCGACCTGCAGGAGCCGACGAAGAAGATGTCGACGACGGGCGGCACGATGCAGGGAACGCTCCTGATGCTCGACGAGCCGGAGGTGATCCGGAAGAAGGTCAAGAGCGCCGTCACCGACTCCGGCCGTGAAGTTCGGCGCGGCGAAGGCAAGGAGGGAATCGAGAACCTGATCTCGATCATGTCCGTCGCCACGGGTCAGCAGCCCGAGGCCATCGAGTCACGCTACGACGGCGCCGGCTACGGCGACTTCAAGGCCGACGTCGCAGAAGCGGTCGTCGAGCTTTTGGCGCCGCTCCAGTCGCGCTACCGCGAGCTGCGCGAGGACCCGGCAGAGCTCCACCGCTTGCTAGCGGTGGGAGCCGAGAAGGCTCGTGCCGTCCTCGGCTCCCACTCTTGCGCTCATGTACGAGCGGATGGGCTTCACCAGGCCGTAACCGCATCGCCGCGGCATCGACCTTCACCCTCGATGCGGACCTTGTAAGTTCGCGGGGTCAACGAACGGGGGAGGAGCACTCATGAAAGGAAGAGGGCTGAGAACGCTCGGCTTCTTGCTGATCGCGTGCTTGGTCGCAACCGGCTTTGCGGCCGCAAAGGTGCAGTCGAACGGAGGGGGATCGTCGCGGTGCACTCGCCGCGTCCGGCTGTCAGCTGACGTCGGCCGGCGGCAACATCAAGCACGTCATCTACATCCAGTTCGACAACACGCACTTCCTACGTGACAACCCGAACGTCCCGTCCGATCTCGAGCAGATGCCGCACCTGCTCAACTTCATCCGCGGCAACGGGACGTTGCTGACCAACGACCACACCGTGCTGATCTCGCACACCGCGACCGGCATCCTGACGCTCGTTGACCGGGCGTCTACCCGGACCGGATGGGCCAGCCTGTCTCAAACAGCTTCCGCTATTTCACTCCGTCGGGCACCACTCGAACGGGCGTCTCGTTCGCCTACTGGACGGCGCCGCTGTTCGACCCGGCCGGGCCTCCGTTCCCGCCGACGGGCCAGACCGACCTCACACCGGAGATGATCAACGAGAACGGCAAGATCGCTCCGGCGCCGTGGGTGCCCTACACCCGCGCCGGCTGTGACGTCGGCGCAGGTGGCGCATCGCCAACGCGGTGCTCGAGAACACGGGCATCGACGTTCCGACCGTGTTCGGCGCCGGCTCGCCCGAGGCAATCCAGGCGGCGGCGGACAGCCCGGGCACGCCCGCGCGACCCAGACGTTCGCCGACTACATCGGCATCGGTGTCCACTGCGCGCAGGATTCGTCAGTCTGCGCCGCAGAGAACCACGGACGACCGGACCTGCTCCCGGACGAACCGAACGGCTACACCGGCTACAACGGGCTCTTCGGCGCCAAGTACGTCGATCCCGTCATCAAGCCGAGCGGCGCCGATGACGGACCTCGACGGCAACACGATCCAGGACCAGAACCGACCACGTCGGCTTCCCCGGTTTCGACGGGATGACCGCGACCGTGTCGCTTTCCTGGATTGCCCAGATGCAGGAGGCGGGCATCCCGATCACGTACGGGCTACATCTCGGACGCGCACGACGGTCACGGCACCTCCGGCAACATCCACTTCGCTTACGGGCCCGGTGAAGCGGGTTACGTCCACCAGTTGAAGGACTACGACAGCGCTTTCGGGAAGTTCTTCAACCGCCTCGCCGCCGACGGCATCGACAAGAGCAACACGCTCTTCGTGTTCACGGTCGACGAGGGCGACCACTTTGTCGGCGACCAGCCGACAGCCCGACCGGCTGTGACGGCGTCAACGTCGCGTGCAACTACAACCGCGTCGGTGAGATCAACGGGAATCTGAGCGCAATGATCAGGACTCAATTCGGCGACAACACGGCGTTCACCGTCCATTCGGACGATGCTCCGAACGTCTACATCACGGGCAATCCCAGCCAGACCGACCCGGCCACTCGCAAGCTCGAGCGCGAGATGGCTCAGCTGAACTGGCTGAATCCGTACACCAACCAGACCGAGAACAACATCATGGTTGCGCTCGCCGACAAGACCGAGATGAAGACGCTCCACATGATCACGGCGGATCCGGCTCGCACACCGACGTTCACGCCGTTCGCCGATCCGGACTGGTTCTTCTTTGCCTCGAACTCACCCGCGACCTGCGCGACGCAGGCCGCGTGCGCGTTCATTCCGGCGAGGAGCAACTCAGAGCTTCGCCTGGAACCACGGCGACATCCAGGACGAGATCGCTTCAACCTGGATCGGTGCTGTCGGCCCGGGAGTCAAGAACGCCGGTGACTACACCGGTTGGACCGACCACACCGACGTCCGCCCGACGATGCTCTCCCTGCTCGGGCTCAGCGACGATTACGTTCGCGATGGTCGGGTCGTGAGTCAGGTCCTCAACCCCGGCGCGGTGCCCGCGACGCTTCAGACGTCCGACGCGGTCGCGCTCGGCGACATGCTAAAGCGGCTCGATGCACCGTTCGGCCAGTTCGCGATGGACACGCTCAAAGGGTCGACCTTCGCGCTCGCAAGCGACACGAACAAGGACAATCGCTACACGACGTTGGAGAAGTCGATCGCGCAGGTCACGGACCAGCGTGACCAGGTGGTCGACGACATCAAGGCGCTCCTCGCGGGTGCCGAGAACGGACAACCGATCGACCACACTGCCGCCAGTCAGCTCCTCGATCGCGCCCAGGGCCTCCTTGGACGCGCCGCGGGTCTCGGCGGGCACTAGGAACCACGAAGCTGATCGACCTCGGAGGGCTCGAGCTCGCGCCAGGCGCCGGGCTCGAGCCCTTCGACTGTCAAGCCCGCGTAACGGCTGCGGTGCAGCCGCAGGACCGGGTGACCGACGGCCTCGCACATGCGCTTGACCTGGTGCTTGCGTCCCTCGTGCAGCGTCAGCTCGAGCTTCGACGGGCCGAGACGGCGGACACCCGCAGGTGCGGTACGGCCGTCGTCCAGGTCGATGCCTGCCGCGAGTTGCTCCAGCGCCGCCTCGTCCGGCTCGCCTTCGACCTCGGCCTCGTAGACCTTCTCGACGCCGTAGCGCGGATGCGCGAGCCGGTGCGAGAGCGGCCCGTCGTTCGTGAGGAGCAGTGCGCCCGTCGTGTCGGCGTCGAGCCGGCCGACCGGCACGACTCGCTCGGGGATCTCCTCGACGAGCTCGACGACCGTGGGACGACCCTGCGGATCGCGGGCCGTCGTCACGGTCGCGCCGGGCTTGTTGAGGAGCACGTATCTCAGCGCCTGCGCCGTGACGGGTTTCCCGTCGACCTCGACCCGGTCGCCCGTGTGGACGTAGGTGTTCAGCGCGCCGGGCACGTCGTTGACCTTGACGCGGCCGGCCTTGATCAGGTCGTCCGCGCCGCGTCGGGAGGCGATTCCTGCCCTCGCGAGATAGGCGTTCAGGCGCATGCGTCATATATTCGCTCCGTGGCCCACTACGTGACCCTGATGCGCTTCACGACGCAGGGCTTTGCCGGCCTCCCGAAGTGGCGCGAGCGCATCGAGGAGGGCGAGCGGATCATCACCGAGGCAGGCGGCAGCATGGTCGGCGTGTACGTCACGCTCGGGCGCTACGACGTGGTCGAGATCTTCGAGGCGCCCAACGACGACGTCGCGATCGAGATCCTGATGAAATTGAACCGCTACGGCGCGGAGCACACCGAGACGCTCCGGGCGTTCACCCGCGAGGAAGCAGAGGAGATCGTGCGCAGGCTATGAGTGGATACGCATTCAGTTCCGTGGATGAGCTCGGCGAGGGCTTCGGCTTTCGCAAGGTGCGGTCTGCGCTCGGCGTGACCGCGTTCGGTGTCAACGCGATCGTGTATCCGCCGGGCTACGTGGGCTTCAAGCACTGGCACGACGAGCAGGACGAGCTCTACTTCGTCCACCGCGGGCGGGCGCGCGTCGAGGTCGGCGACGAGGTGCGGGAGCTCGGTGAGGGTGGCCTCGTTCACGTCGAGTCGACGACCCCACGTCTCCTGTCCAACGCGAGCGAGACGGAGGATCTCGTCCTGCTGGTTGTCGGCGGCAAGGGCGGCTACGTGGAGCGCGACGGGCATCTCGTCGACGTGGAGCACGATCTGCCGCGGCGACAGAGCTTTGGAAGCTAGCGGCCCGTCGGTCGCAGATCTCGAGCACTCGCGCTACTTCCTGACGGAGTGGATGCCTCCGCTGCTGCGCGAAACCGCGGAGCGCTCGCCGCCGCGTGTGCTCGCGGATCTCGGCGCGGGAGACGGCGGGACGTTGTGGCCGCTTGATCGCGCTGGGCTCGTGGGCGAGACGATCTATGCGGTCGACATCTCTGCGGAGCACGTCGCGTTGTGCGAGCGGCTGTCGCCGAAGGTGCACGGGATCGTGTCCGATGTCGCGCATGTCGACGAGCTGGCGGACGCTTCGGTTGACGCCGTCATCTCGTCGCAGGTGATCGAGCATCTGCCGGACGACCGGGTGCTGGCTCCTGAAGTTGCGCGACTGCTCAAGCCGGGTGGGTGGTTCTATGTCGCGAGCGTGATCCGCGGCCCGCATGCGTTCTGGCTCTACAAGGGAAAGCCGCCGGCACCCGAGCGGTGGCAGCTCGATCCGACGCACATGCGCGAGTACGAATCGGAGCAGCACTTCCGCTCGGTGCTCGAGCATCCCGAGCTGGAGCTCGACGTCGTGCGCTCGTCGCAACTGAAGTTTCCGCTGACGGACCCGCTGTTCCGCATCGCCGCGGCGGCGCATCTGCTCAAGCGGGAGCAGCTGCCGGAGATCTACCTACGCCTGCCCCGTCGCCTGAGAGGCGCGCGCCGCGCACTCGGTGTGCCGATCCCCGGCTACCGCTGGGTCGAAGCTACGGGTCGCAAGCGCGCTTCTTAGTTACGCGCTGCGCTGCTCGGCGACCGCGTGCAAACGCTCACGCAGATCGTCGACTTCGCCGGGCAGGTCGTCCAGCCGCGGCAACTGCGACAGGCTCTCCAACCCGAACACGCGCTCGAACATCGGCGTCGTCTTGTACTTCACCGCGCCACCGTGCGCGCCGTCCTCGCGGCCCGCTTCGGTGATCAGTCCTCGCTCCGTCAGCCCTGCAACAGCGGAATCCGCAGCAACGCCGCGGATGCGCGCGATCTCCGGACGCGTGCACGGCCCCAGGTACGCGACGATCGCCAGAGTCTCCAACGAGGCCTGCGACAGACCACGCTGAACCGGCCGCTCGAACAGCCGGCCGCAAGCCTCAGCCGCCTCACGCGACGCGCGGAAGGCCCAACCGCCGGCCACCGACTCCAGCACGATGCCGCTGCGACCCTCGTGGTAGCGCTCCGCCAGCAACCCGAGTGCCAGCTCGACCCGCTCGCGGTCGTCGTCCGCCGCGGCCACCAGCTCCTCCACGGGTAGCGGCGCGCTCGCAACGACGAGCAGTGCCTCGAGAGTCCGCGCGAGCTGGTCGAGCGGATTGGCGGTGACTAGGCGGAGCGGACGGTCCACGCGTGGGTCCTTTCGTTCACAGCGGCACTCTCCTGCTCCACCCTACTGACACGGATGGGAGCAAAAGGAGCCGCCTGGCTGATCCTGATCTCGTCCGAACGACGCAGGTCCAACAAGGCCAGGAAAGCGATCGCCTGCTCGGCGCGCGAAAGCCCTTCGAGCTCGGCGTCGAAATCGAAAACGGAGCGCCGCCCGAGCAACGCGCGGAAACGTTCGAGGAACTGCGCCACCGGCGGAAACCGCAGCTCCATGTGCGCCAGCGAAACAGTCGGCGGTTCCGCGGCGAGCAGCCGCACCACGTCGGCGAGCTGCTCCGGATCCTGCGGCGCGAGGCGCCGCTCCGGCTGCGGCGCCAGGGGCGCCGGCCCGACCCGGAAGAACCGGTCGCGCTCCGACGACAGCCGTTCCGCCAGCCAGCCGGCCGCCTCCTTCATGCGGCGGTACTCGGCCAGCCGCCGTGCCAGCTCCTCCGCGGCCTCCTCGGGCTCGAGCTCGGACAGCTCCGCGGCCTCGTCCTCGAAGAGCCCGCGCGCCTTCAGCTCCAGCAGCGCGGCGACGAGGACGAGGAACTCACCGCAGGCATCCAGATCCAGCGCGTCCCGCTCGGCGAGGCGCTCGAGGAAGCGCACGACGATCCCGGCGACGTCCACGTCCGCAAGGTCGACTTCCTCCTTGAGGACGAGCGTCAGCAGCAGGTCGAAGGGGCCCTCGAAGGCGTCCAGGTCCAGGTCGAGCTCACGCACGATCATCGTGCGGTCAACCTAGCGTCCCGAGCGGACGCGCCCCTTGGGGACGGACATGGCCGGCCCGGTGGGCACGATCGTCCTGGTCGCCCGCGGCCGGTCGCCACTGCTCGGCGTCCTGATGAACTGCCACCAGATGAAGAACGCCGTCGAGAGGAAGAACACCACGATCGAGACCCACGCGTTCAGTCGCAGGCCGAAGAACTCGTGCGCCGGATCGACCCGCAGCAGTTCCTCGAAGAAACGCCCGAAGCAGTAGTACGAGACGTAGAGGGCGAAGAGCCCCGGCCGCCGGATGTTGAAGCGCCGGTCGATCCAAAGGAGGATCACCACCCCGATCAGGTCGTAGGTGAGCTCGTAGAGGAAGGTCGGATGGAACGTGGCGTGGTCGAAGTAGCCGGGCGGCCGGTGCTGCGGATCGATCTCCAGCCCCCAGGGCAGGTCGGTCGGCTTGCCGAAGAGCTCCTGGTTGAACCAGTTGCCGATGCGGCCGATCCCTTGCGCCAGGAGCAGGCCGGGTGCGACGGCGTCCATGAAGAGCCGAATGCTCTGGTGGGAGCGGTGCACGATCCACGCGCCTGCCAGGACTCCGAAGAGGATCCCTCCCCAGACGCCGAGCCCGCCCTGCCAGACGGCGAACGGGCCCCACCAGTGGTCGGGCACCTCGTTCCAGCTCGTGACGTCGTGGTAGAGGCGCGCACCGACGATGCCGAACGCAACTCCCCACACGGTGACGCGGAACACGAGATCCCAGTCGCCGCCCCACTTGACCCAGCGATAACCGGTGAGCGCGCAGCAGGCCGCGATCGCCAGCAAGAGCATCAGGCCGTACATGTGGATCGTGAACGGCCCGAGGTCGATCGTGCCGCTCGACGGCGACGGTATGGACGCGAGGAAGCTCACAGGGCAGGGAATTCTGCCCGGATGCGCGCGGGCCTGCTTGCTAGAGCAGGATCTGCGCCGCGAGCTCGGCCGAGCAGCCGGACGAAAGCAGGTCGATCGCGAGGTGCAGGTCGATGTCCTGCCGCATTGCGATCTCTGCCGCCGTCTGGGCCCCGTAGCCGGCCATCTCGAGCTGTTCGGCCCGCCAGGCCTCGACCAGCTCGGTCTCTTCCCTGATTCCGGTATCTGCCGCAGTCGTCACGTCTCTTTATTCGGACAAAGAGGCCGTGTGGTTCTCCCCTTACCGGGTGATCTGACGCCCGAGCTCCAACATCTGGCCCCTGGTCCAAGGCGGCCTCGAGACGGAACGTGCGGCCGCCTTCGGTCCAGATCAGGACGTTTCCGGCGAGCCGCGTCTCCAGCTGCCGAACCTCCCCGGCCCCGGTCTCCCAGATCAGGACGTGGCGGCCGCCGGAGAGCCAGAGGCCGAACGAGCCGATCGGAGCGGGCTCGACACTGGTCTCGGGGCCGGCGAGCTTCTTCACGATTCCCGTCTGGTCACCCTGCAGCTCCGCGAGGAGGACCGGCTTCCCGCGGTATTGGAGCACCGTCGCGATCAGCCCCGGCTGCGCATAGAAGCGCCGCGGCCGCGCCCCTTCGAGGACGAGCGTCACGCCGGAGCGTGCCTCGGCCGCGCGTAGCGACAGCGCCGGCCCCAGCCCGGCGGTGAGCGGGCGCTCGCGCGCGGTCGGCAGCGTCTCGACTCGTTCGATCGTCACCGAGCCGATGTGGAAGAAGCGCAGGATTGCGCTGCGGGCATCCGGCACCGCGAGCGCGATCCCGAGCGCGACGAGGAGCGCCAGCGCGGGCACGAGCGCGCGCCGATAACGCGGGCGCGCGCTCGATCCGCTCTCGTACGCGGGAGCGCAGGTCCGGCTCCGTCGGCAGGTCGAGCTCGCGTCCGAGCTGAACGAGTGCGCGTTCGAGCTCAGTCATACGACTCCCTCAGCCGCTCGAGCGCGCGGGCGCTGCGTGACTTCACCGTTCCCGTGGGCAGGTTCAACGCATCGGCGACCTCCTGCTCGGACAGTCCGACGAAGAATCGCAGCGCGATGACGGTGCGCTGATCGTCCGGCAGCTCGTTCACCGCGGCGAGCAGCGTCTCGCGCGTTTCCGCGGACAGCAATGACGCCTCGGGGGACGGAGCCGCGTCCCCCGAGGGCTCCTCCGTCGCCGCCCGCAGCACCAGGTGCGCGCGCCGCCCCGCCGAGCGGCGGCGGTTGCGAGCCTCGTTGGCGACGATCTGCAGCAGCCAGGGACGGAAGGGCGCGCCTTCGCGAAAGCGTCCGAGCGCGCGCCACGCTTTGACGAATCCGTCCTGCGCGGCTTCCTCCGCGTCGGCGGCGTTGCCTGCAATCACGTAGGCGGTGCGGAAGGCGATGCCCTGGTGTGCGTACACGAGTTCCTCGTAGGCGTGAGTGTCGCCGCGCTTCGCGCGGCCGATCAGGTCGGTTTCGTCGAGTGGTCGGCCCACCACCGGTTGCTTCTACACCGTCCAGAGGCCCCGAGTTCCCGTAGCCGGTGCGCGCGCGTCTACGCTGAATCCATGCCAAGGCTCGTCGGGATGAACCACATCGCGCTCGAGGTCGACGACATCGACGAGGCGCTCGCCTTCTGGGAGTCGATCTTCGGCCCGCTCGAGCTACGCGGCAGAGGCAAGCAGATGGCGTTCATCGACATGGGCGACCAGTTCCTCGCGCTGGCCCGCGGGCGGACGCAGCCGCCCGACCAGGAACGGCACTTCGGCCTCGTCGTCGACGACAAGGAAGCAGTGCGCCAGCGGTTGCAGGAGCTCGGCATCCCGGCCACCGGCCGCGGCCTCGACTTCCGCGATCCGTGGGGCAACCTGATCCAGATCGTCGACTATCGCGACGTCCAGTTCACGAAGACGGACAGCGTGCTGAGCGCGATGGGCCTCGAAGGGCTCGAGAAGTCGGAGTCCGCACTGGCCGAGCTCCGCGCCAAAGGCATCACCGCCTAGAACAGCCGGGGCAGACCCTTGCCGTTCGAGACACGTCTACGTGCGGATGTAAACGGGCGTACCGAGCGGCAGGATCTTCGCGAGTCGCCGCACCGCCTCGTTCCGCAGCCGGATACAGCCGTGACTGACGTCTGAGCCGATCAGCGCCGGCTGGTT
>CAWAAP010000014.1:0-29411 GCA_963779965.1 uncultured Actinomycetes bacterium
CCAGCGACGGGACGACCGTGTCGGACGTCGGCTCGACGAAGACACCGCTCACGCGGGCGGTGAGCGACGCCCGTTTCATCGGCGGACATCCGGTCTGCGGCTCGGAAACGCACGGCCCTGCGCATGCGAGCGGCGGGCTGTTTCGAGGGGCGACCTGGTTCCTCACGCCGGATACGACCACTGACCCGGAGCGCTACCGGATGCTGCACGGCTTCGTCGCGTCGTTGGGTGCGGTGCCGGTCGCGGTCGACCCGGAGGCGCACGACCGGCTCGTCGCGCTCACCAGTCACCTTCCGCATGCGCTGGCGAACGTTCTCCTGAACCAGGCGGGCGCGTCGCGGGTCGACGGACACGAGCCGCTCGCCGCCGCAGGCGGCTCGCTCCGTGACATGACCCGCGTCGCGGGAGCGAATCCGCGGATCTGGGTCGACATCTTCCTCGACAACGCCGAGGCCCTCGCAGCCGCACTCGCGGAACATCGCCGGCGAATCGAGCAGGTCGAGCGCGCGCTTGCCGACGGCGATGCCGGCTTCCTCGCGCGGTGGATCGGCGAGGCGTCGGACAACCGGCGCCGCATGCTCGCCGATGCGTACGAGGAGCCGGGCACGCTGCAGCGGATCCGCGTCCACGTCCCCGACCGTCCCGGCGTCCTGGCGGGAATCACGCAGGCGCTCGGCGCGGAGCGGATCAACATCGAGGACTTCGAGCTGCAACATCTCTCGCGCGAGCGAGGCGGGACGCTCACGCTGCTCGTCGGCGGCGAGGACGAAGCGGAGCGGGCGGCGAAGATCCTCGAGGCGCAGGGCTACCACGTCGTGATCTCACCTGTCCTCGAATGACACCGTCGGGTGTCAGACACTGTGCCTTGGGTGTGACGAGACCGTGACTCCCATGCCAAAGAGCCTGCTCCCGAGCGGGGCGCGATCCTCAGGCCAGGTGTCAGACACCTTGCCTGAGGTGTGACGTGGGCATGAGACGAGTCGAGCCGGCCGGGACGCTCGTGGGGCACATCGCCGTGCCCGGCGACAAGTCGATCTCCCACCGCGCGGTGCTGATCGGCGCGCTCGCGGACGGCGAGACACACGTGCGCGGGCTCGGACGCTCGGCCGACACGCAGTCGACGATCGACGCCGTCCGCTCGCTCGGCGTCCAGGTCGACGACGTTGCCGACGATGAGCTCGTCGTGCACGGTGCCGGACTGCGCGGCCTGCAGGCTCCCGACGCTCCGATCGACGCCGGCAACGCGGGCACGCTGATGCGGCTTCTCCCGGGGATCCTCGCCGGACAGGAAGGACGCTTCGAGCTCACCGGCGACGAGTCGCTGCGCTCGCGACCGATGGACCGCGTCGCCGAGCCGCTGAAGAGGATGGGCGCGCGCATCGAGACGACGAACGGCAAACCGCCCGTCACCGTCGAGGGGACGGATGCGCTGAAGGGAATCGAGTACGTGCTCCCGATGGCGAGCGCGCAGGTGAAGTCCGCGATCCTCCTCGCCGGGCTCAACGCGAGCGGCACGACCACCGTGGTCGAGCCTGCGCCGACCCGCGACCACACCGAGCTGATGCTCCAGGCAGCGGGAGCGAGCGTCCGCCGTCGGCCGGCGTCCGTCTCGATCGAGCCCGCGGGGCAGCTGCGCCTCCCCGAAGTCACCGTTCCCGGCGATTTCTCCGCAGCGGCTCCGTTCATCGTCGCCGCGACACTCATCGCAGGGTCCGAGCTGACGATTCACGACATCGGCCTGAATCCACGCCGCACCGGACTGCTGGACGTGCTGGAGCGCATGGGTGCGCGCGTCATCGTCTTCAACCGCCGGAAGGTCGGCGGCGAGCTGATCGGAGACCTCGAGGTGCACTCCGCGGAGCTGACGGCGACGGACGTGACGGAAGAGGAGGTGCCCAGGCTGGTCGACGAACTGCCGCTCTTCGCCCTCGCCGCAGGGGTCGCGCGCGGCGTCAGCCACGTGACCGGCGCTAGTGAGCTGAGGCTCAAGGAGTCGGACCGGATCGAAACTGTGACGGAAGGGCTAAAGACAATGGGCGTCCGCATCCAGTCGCGCGACGATGGTTTCGAGGTGAGAGGCGTGCCGACACGTCCGACCGGCGGCCGCATGCCGTCGGATGGAGACCACCGCATCGCGATGCTCGGCGCGGTCACAGGCGTCGTTTCCCGCGACGGAGTGGAGGTCGAGGGCGCCGAAGCAGTCGCTATAAGCTTCCCCGGGTTTTTCGACCTCCTCAACTCGGTTTCCAGACGATGATTGTCGCCATAGACGGCCCCGCAGGGGCAGGGAAGAGCACGGTCGCACGGCGACTCGCCGAGCGGCTCGGCTTCCGCTACCTCGATACCGGGGCGATGTACCGCGCGCTGACCTGGCTCGCGATGCAACGCAGCCTTCCGCTCGGGGACGGCGAGCCGCTCGGAGAGCTCGCCGCCGCGAATCCGGTCACCTTCGACGACGCCGGCCGCGTTTCGATCGCCGGGATCGACGTGACGTCCGTGATCCGCCGATCGAACATCGACCGCAACGTCCCTGCCGTGGCGCGACACCACGCGGTCCGCGAGGTGATGCGCGAGCGCCAGCGCGAGCTCGGCCACCATGGCAACGTCGTCATCGAAGGACGGGACATCGGCACGGTGGTAGCGCCGGATGCCGAGGTGAAGATCTACCTCAACGCCGACTCGAGCACGCGCGCGCGCCGCCGCCAGGCGGAGCGGCCGGACATCGGCGGCGATGCCCTCGCGACCGACCTCCGCCTCCGTGACGAGAGCGATGCGGTTCGCATGCAGCCGGCCCCCGATGCGGAGCGCATCGACACGACCGACCTCGAGGTCGACGACGTCGTGACCCGGATCGAGCAGCTCGTGCAAGAGCGGCTCGCAGCGTCGCAGCGATGAACCGCACGCAGATCGCCCAGGTCGTCGGGGCGGCCGTTCTTCGCGGGAGCGGTGCGGCTCGTCACGCCGTTGCGCATCTATGGACAGGACCGCATCCCTGCGAACGGGGGGCTCGTTCTCTGCTTCAACCACTTCTCGTGGCTCGACCCGTGGGCGATCGGCTCCTACGTGCCGCGCACGCTCTACTACGTCGCCAAGCAGGAGGCGCACGACAATCCCTTCATCGGCCCGTTGATCCGCACGTTCGGCACTATTGCGGTGCGCCGAGGTGAGTCGGACCGCGAAGCGGTGCGCATCATGCGCGAGATCGTGCACCGCGGCGACGCGCTCGGGATGTTTCCCGAAGGCACACGCCAGGAGCGCGAGCCCGGCCCTGTCATGCCCGGCGCCGCGATGATCGCCGTTCAAGAAAGCGCCCCCGTTGTCTGCGGCGCCATTCACGGCTCGCAGTACTGGCGCTTCGGCAACTTCCATCCCGTCTCGGTCGCATTCGGCGAGCCGTTGGACGTGAGTCATCATCCGCGCAACTCCAAGGGGTACCGCGCGGCAGCGGTCGACATCCAGCAGGAACTGAGACGGCTGTGGGAGTTTCTCGTCACGACGCACGCGCAGGGCCGGCCGCGGAACGCGACGCCACCCGCGTGACGATTGACGACGAGCAGGAGCCGCTGCACGGGACAGTCGCGATCGTCGGCTTCCCGAACGTCGGCAAGTCGACGCTGATCAACAGGCTCACCGGGTCGCGCGCGGCGGTCGTGCACGAGACCTCGGGCGTGACGCGCGATCGCAAGGAGCTGATCGGCGAGTGGAACGGAAAGCGTTTCCTCCTCATCGACACCGGCGGTGTCGACATCGCCGATCAGTCGCCGATGACGAAGTCGATCGCGGCGCAGGCCCAGCTGGCAGTCGGGGAAGCGGACCTCGTCCTCTTCGTCGTCGACGCGCGCGCCGGAGTGACGCCCGGGGACGAGGAAGTCGCGGACATCCTGCGGCGCGCGCGCAAGCCCGTGTTGCTGATCGCGAACAAGATCGACGATCCCGCGCAGGAGAGCCTCGCCCTCGACCTGCACCGCCTGGGTCTCGGCGACCCACGGCCCGTCTCCGCGCTGCACGGGCACGGCAGCGGCGATCTCCTCGACGAGATCGTCGAGCAGCTTCCCGGCGCCGGGCGTCAGGAGACTCCCGACGACGCAATCCGCGTCGCGATCCTGGGGAGGCCGAACGTCGGCAAGTCGTCGTTGCTGAACGCGATCCTCGGCCACGACCGCGTGATCGTCTCGGAGACGCCGGGGACGACCCGCGACTCGATCGACACCGTCTTCGAACGCGGCGACCGCACCTTCGTCTTCGTCGACACCGCGGGCATCCGCCGCAAGCGCCGGCATCGCCAGGGCATCGAGTACTACTCGGAGCTGCGAGCACGCGAAGCGGCCGAACGCGCGGACATCGCGCTCATCCTCGTCGACACCTCAGAGGGTCTCGTCGACCACGATCTCACCGTTGCCGACATCGCGCGGAAGGCGCAGGACTCGACGATCGTCGTGCTCTCCAAGTGGGATGTGACGACGCTCGGCATCGAAGACATCAGGCCGGAGCTGGAGCGGCGGCTGAAGCAGCGCCCCCCGCACGTCGCCGTGTCGTCGAAGACCGGGCGCGGCGTCGAGCGGTTGCTGGATGCGATCGAGAAGCTCTACGACAAGCACACGTCGAGGGTGTCGACCGCCGAGCTCAACCGTTTCCTCGCCGAGCTCCGCGAGAAGCGCCAGCCACCCTCACGCGAGGGCCGGAGCCTGAATCTGCTCTACGGGGCGCAGGTGTCCGCCCGCCCGCCGCGCTTCCGGTTCTCTGTCAACGACCAGTCTCTGGTCACACGCGACTACGGCTACTGGGTCGAGAACCAGGTGCGCGAGCGGTTCGAGCTCGAAGGAGTGCCGGTCACGATCGACTTCGTTCCGCGCTGAACGAGATGTGGAGCACCTCGCCGTGCTCGACGAAGCCTGCGCGGGCATAGATCCGCGCCTCGTCGGCGCCGTGTGCCATCAGGAAGACGAGGGTCATCCCCTTCGCGAACGCAGCATCGGTGAGCCAGCCCGCCATCGCCGCCGCGATGCCGCGGCGTCTGAACTTTTCGCGGACGCCGATAGCGGCCAGCTCCGTCACGCCGTCGTACGGCGCCACGCAGAGACCTCCACCAGCGGGCTCGCCCGTCTCCGCATCCCGGGCGAGCACGACGACGCCGCCCGCGTCGGCGGTGCGGCGTAGGTCCTGCGACCGCGCTGTCCGACATGGGCTCGCGTTCCTCGTACGCCTCCCACTGCACCTCGGCGACGCCGCGGAACTCGCCCTCGGTCGACGGCGCGACGAGCTCGATGCCTGCAGGTGAATCGAAGACGGGCGTCTCGCAGATCATCAGCGGGAGCCGCCCTTCGATCTCGAACCCGGCTGCGAGCAGCACGGGTTCGACCGCGGGAGCGACGGACGGGATGTACTCGAGCCGCGGCTTTCGCTCGCGGGACTGGTAGGCGGCGACGAGCGACTCGACGTCGGCGGGGGAGGCGATTCCGCCGTCATCCGGGATGGCGTAATTGAGAAAGGGGTTGGTCGTGTCGCCGGTGAAGGTCGCGAGGAACGGGCCGATTCGCTCGGTCTCGCGGCCACGCGGCGCGTGGTGACGAAGTGCTTCCTGGATCCGTCCTAGGATGGCGCGATCCTACGGAAGGAGCCGCGTGAAGATCGTCGTCGTGGGAGGTGGATCGTGGGGAACCGCGTTTGCGGCCCTCCTGCGCGACCGCGATCACGACGTCACGCTCGCATGCCGCGATCCAGAGCAGGTCCGGGCCATCGAAGAGACGGGCCACAACCCTCGTTACCTCACGACGGCGGACCTTCGCGGCGTCAAACCGGTGACCGTGGAGAACGCGCCGATTGCGGAGGCGGAGCTGATCGTGCTTGCTGTTCCGAGTCGTGCCTTCGCCGACGTGGCGGAGGCGTTGCCGGGCGATGCGCCGGTGCTGATCCTGACGAAGGGCCTCGACCCGGGAACGGGGAGCCGGTTGTCGACACGCGTGCAGGACCGCCCGGTCGCGGTGCTCTCGGGCCCGAACATGGCGGAGGAGATCGTGCAGGGCCTGCCGACCGCGACCGTGATCGCGAGCGAGGATCGCAAGCTCGCGGATCGCTTGCAGGAGGCGATCAACTCCATCGTCTTCCGCGTGTACGTGAACGACGACCTCGTGGGCGTCGAGATCTGCGCCGCCGCGAAGAACGTGATCGCGCTCGCGGCGGGCGGGGTGGACGGGCTCGGGCTCGGCGACAACGCCAAGGCGAGCCTGATCACGCGCGGCCTCGCCGAGATGGCGCGGCTCGGCGAGGCGTGCGGGGGCGAGCCCGAGACCTTTTCCGGGCTCGCCGGCATGGGCGACCTGAACGTCACCTGCTACTCGGGCTTCGGACGCAACCGTCGCGCAGGCGAGCTGATCGCGCGCGGCGCGACCGCAGACGAGGCCGCGGCCCAGATCGGACAGGTGGTGGAGGGCCTCACGACGGCGCCGGTTCTCAGAGATCTCTCACACAGGGTCGGCGTCGAGCTGCCGATCACCGAGGGCGTCTGTCGCGTTCTCGGCGGCGAGAGCCTCGACAAACTGCTCGCCAGCCTGATGGGACGCCAGCCGACCGACGAGTGAGGGCTACCATTGGCGGTGATGCGTGCCGCCGCCGCAGCGCTCGCACTCGGTCTTCTGCTCGTTGCAGCCGGCTGCGGTAACAGCAGCGCCGCAACACAATCGTCCTCCGGCACCGATGCGGCGAGTCTCGTTCCGGCGAGCGCGCTTGCATACGTCAGCGCGGACGCGAACCTCGACTCGCAGTCCTGGCAGGTCGTCACCGATCTGTTCGGCCCGATCGTGGGAACTGACGCCAACTACACGCGCGACATCAAGCCCGCGCTCGGGGACCGCGTGAACCTTGCAGTGCTGGGCGTCGAGGACGGCAAGCCCGAGGCCGTCGCGATCGTCAAGCCGACGGACGTCGCGAAGTTGGAGGCGCTCGCCAAGAAGTTCGACCAGGGGACCGAGCACTACACCGTCGAGAACATCGGCGGCTGGTCGGTCGTCGCAGACTCCGCGGCGGCGTTCCAGTCGGTTCGCGATGCCAACACGGGTAGCTCGCTCGCAGACAACGCCGACTTCAAGAAC
The DNA here is from genome assembly GCA_963779965.1 of uncultured Actinomycetes bacterium. Classification (GTDB taxonomy): domain Bacteria; phylum Actinomycetota; class Thermoleophilia; order Gaiellales; family Gaiellaceae; genus 3-1-20CM-4-69-9. The sequence goes on from CAWAAP010000014.1 coordinate 7,089, forward strand.
GCGATGTCGCAGGTTGGCGACAGTTCGTTCGCGACGGCTTACGCATCGGGTTCCGGAGTGGAGCAGCTGCCGGCGAAGCTGCGCGCGCTCGTAGGGGTCGCCGGCTCGCCGCGGTGGGTCGCCGCGGGCATCACCGCGGACAAGAGCGCGCTTCACGTCGACGTGCGCGCCGCCGGCGCGTCGTCACCGGCGACGTACAGGCCGACGCTGCTCGACGACGTTCCCTCGGGCGCGATCCTCGCGGTCTCGTTCAAGGACGTGAATCAGCTGCTGGCGCGGATCCAGGCCGAGCCCACGCTGCGCGCAGCGCTGCCGCCGTTCCTCACCGGTCTGAAGTCGGTCGGCGGCGAAGGCGTGCTGTATCTCCTGCCGGGGACGCTCCTCCCGGTGATCACCCTCGAGGTTCGGGCTCCTGATCCTGCTGCGGCGGCGAAGTCGCTTCGCGCTCTCGCTGCGCAGGCGGCCAAGCTGCTGCCGCTGCGACGTTGAACGGCATGGGCAAGGTCCGTGGTCCTGACGAACGCGGCCGCCGGGACCAGCTCCGGCGGCGGATCCCTCATGGAGGATCAGCCGGTCAAGGACGCGTTCGCCGCGGCCGATGTACCCGCCAAGGTCACATGGCTGGCATACGCAGACATCCAGCGGCTCGCTCCGATCCTGCAGGCACTCGCCGCGCTGACTGGGAACGGCCAGTCCAAGCCGTCCGCCGGCGCGAACCTCGAGAAGTTCGGGACGCTCGTCGCTTTCGGCGCTCGGTCCGGCTCGACGAGCAGGGTCGAGGTGCACCTCACGACTCGGTAGTGCGGAGGCTCGGCCTTCTCGTCGCCGCGCTTGCGCTCCTGCTCGCGGGTTGCGGCGGCACGACGGGCCCCGGCTCCGGCGGAGCCGACTTCGTCCCGGCCTCGGTCCCGCTGTTCGTGGCGATCAACACCGACCTGGACTCGTCGCAATGGCACACGGTCAACGAGCTCGCGAACAAGTTCCCGGACAAACAGAAGGCGATCGACTCGATCAAGCGGCAACTGCTCAAGAACGGGCTCGACTGGGAGGAAGATCTCAAGCCCGCACTCGGCCCGGAGCTGGACCTCGTGATGCTCGATTTCAATCATCCCGACGAGATCGTGGCCCTGACGCAGCCGAAGAACCAGGGTGCGTTCGAGGGCGCCGTGAGGAAAGGCAACGCTGCCGACCCGTCGAACAAGCTCGTCTACCAGCAGTTCCACGGCTGGACGGTCATATCCGAGAACCTGGCCGCGATCGACGCCTTCACGCAGGCGAGCGACTCCGCGAAGCGCACGCTCTCGGAGGACAAGACCTTCACGAGCGCGATGGACAAGGCCGGCGACGGCATCTTCCGCGCGTACGTGAACGGACCGCAGGTGATGGCTGCGGCGCGCAAGTTCGGCGGTGCCGACGCGGGCCCGTACTTGAAGAAGCTCGGCACGCTCGACTGGCTGCTGATGACGCTGCGTGCGAAGTCCGACGGAATCGCGTGGGACACGACCGTGCACGGCACACCGGGCACGGCGTTCAAGAACGTCGCCGTGAACGGCCTGGACGGCAGCCTGGAGAAGCTCGTGCCGAAGGATGCGCTGCTCTACCTCGCGTTCCACGGGTCGAAAGGAATGTTCGATGGGCTCGGCGGCAACCCGATCCTGCAGCAGTTCGGCGCCAAGGGGCTGGACAGCGCCTTTCGGCAGCTCGGCACGATCCTGGAAGGCGAGAACGCGCTCTACGTCCGCGCTGCCGACACGAAAGGTGTGCCCGACGTCACGTTCATCGCCTCGCCGCGAAGCGGCGTCGACGGCGCGGCGACCCTCGACCGAATCCTGAACCGCTACGCGAAGGAGCTCGGAGCCCGCCCTCATCGGACGACGATCGCCGGTGTGCCCGCCCGAGTGATCGGCGCGGGGCCGATCGCGGTGCGCTACGCAAACGTCAAGGGCAAGCTCATCGTCACCGATCTTCCGTCGGGGATCGTGTTCGCGAAGAACGGCGGCAAGTCGCTCACGGACAGTCAGGAGTACAAGGACGCCACCTCCGGTGTGCCGGACTCGCCGCAGGTCGTCCTCTACGTCGACATCCACAGCACGCTCCCGGTGATCAACCGGTTCGGCGGCGCGCGGATCCCGGCCGAGGTGGAGCGGAACCTGAAGCCGCTTCGCTCAGCGGTGGAATACGCCGTGAGCCGCTCTCACGAGTTCCAGATCACCTTCTTCTTGCGCATCAAGTAGTCGGGCGTTCTGTGTAGCCTGTGGCCCGATGGCCGCCCGCGAGTTCCTCTTCACCTCGGAATCCGTCACCGAGGGACACCCCGACAAGGTCGCCGACCAGATCTCGGACACCGTCCTCGACGCCGTTCTGGCGGAGGATCCCCAGGGTCGGGTGGCCTGCGAGACGCTGATCACGACCGGTCTCGTCGTCGTCGCGGGCGAGATCTCCACCGACATCTACGTCGACATTCCCAAGCTCGTGCGCGAACGGATCTCGGAGATCGGCTACACGCACTCCGAGTGGGGCTTCGACGCGACAACGTGCGGTGTCGTGGTCGCGCTCGACGAGCAGTCCCCCGACATCGCGCAAGGCGTTGATTCGTCGTACGAGATGCAGCACGACCCGAGTGACGACGATCCGCTCGACCGGATCGGCGCCGGCGACCAGGGAATGATGTTCGGGTACGCGTCGAACGAGACGAAGGAGCTGATGCCCCTTCCGATCATGCTCGCGCACAAGATCTGCAAGCGGCTCGCCGAGGTGCGCAAGGCGGGTGAGCTGCCGTACCTGCGGCCGGACGGCAAGGCGCAGGTGACGGTTCGCTACGAGATCGACGACGACGGACGGCAGCGTCCCGTCGAGATCGAGCGCGTGCTCGTGTCGACGCAGCACTCCGACGGGATCTCCTCGGAGGACCTGATCAAGCCTGACATCGTCGAGCGTGTCCTTCGTCCCATCCTGCCGTCAGATTTGTACGACGAGAAGCGGTTGATGGAGGACCGTGACTTCGTGTTCGTCAACCCGACCGGGAAGTTCGTGCTCGGCGGCCCGATGGGGGACACCGGGCTCACCGGCCGGAAGATCATCGTGGACACGTACGGCGGCGCGGCGCGGCATGGCGGCGGCGCGTTCTCCGGCAAGGATCCGACGAAGGTCGACCGCTCGGCGGCGTATGCCGCGCGTTACGTCGCGAAGAACATCGTCGCAGCAGGGCTGGCGGATCGCTGCGAGGTCAACGTCGCCTACGCGATCGGCGTCGCGCACCCGGTCTCGATCGCGGTGCAGACGTTCAACACCGAGCACATCCCGACCGACCAGCTGGAAGCGCTCGTTCGCGAGCACTTCGACCTGCGGCCGGCCGCGATCCTGCGCGATCTCGACCTGCGACGGCCGATCTTCACCAAGACGGCAGCGTACGGCCACTTCGGCCGCGAAGACCGTGACTTCACGTGGGAGCGCACCGACAAGGCCGATGCGCTGCGCGATGCGGCCGGGGTCGCCTCAGCCGCTTCGGCGTAGCGCGTCGAACGTGCGCTTGCCCGTCACGTAGCGCAGCTCGACGACCTTCAGGCCGAGCACCCGTCCGTCGAGCGGTGTGTCGGGGACGCCGATGGAGAGGCCGAGCGCTTCGGTCGGTGAGCCGCCGGCCGGAATGCTGAGGTGGAGCGTCTGGCCGGGGACGAAGTGCAGCTTGCGCATCTGCTTGCCGCCGAGCGTGATCTCTCCGACGCGCGGCAGCTTGTCCTTCGGCAGGGCGAGGGTGAGCTCGTAGCGTCCGGTCGTCGACGGTTGCCGGGCCAGGCGCGGAAGCGCAGCTCGGTGCCCATCCAGCCGTCCGGTTCGAGGCCCCAGGTGAGCGAGCGCACGTGCGCGCCGGCGGGGATCCGGTAGGCGACGAGGTCGACGCGGGGACGCGCGACGACCTTCCCTTCAAGGTCGATCGCGGATCCCGCGATGTTGGCGACGAGCGTCTGGGCGCCGGCGACCGCCCCGTCGATCTCGAGCGTGCCGTCGCTGCGGATCCGGGCGACTGCCTCGGGCAGGCGGTCCGGCGCGTCGGTCGCAAGGACGACGACGCCGCTGAAGCTGCGGTTCCAGGTCTCGAGGCTTGCGCGGGCGGAGATGTTGGATCTCGGCAGGATGAGCTGGCGAGCGGGGCCGAGGTCGGAGCGGTCGAGCCAGTCCATGTGCTTCGACCCGAAGGTTCGCGCCGCCCAGCTCGTGGCGAGGCTGTCGGTCGCGTAGACGCCGACGCCGGCAGCGAGCGACAGTCCGATCGCGAGTGAGGCGAAGAGCTCCGGCACGCCGCGTTTCCGTAACGGCAATGCCCAGGCGAGCAGTGCGAGCGCGAGTGGGATGAGCGCGTAGAGGAGCGCCGCGTTCGTCAAGCCGATCAGATACGCGACGCGCGCGAAGCCCGTCAGCGTGATGCCGTCGAAGAAGTACGCCGTCGTTCCCGTCAGGCCGGTCAGCTGGAATCTCGAGAGTGCGAGCGCACCGATGAGCCCGATCGCGACGTACAGGAACCGTCGCGGCGCGCCGCGTTCCACATAGGAGAAGAACGCGAGGAAGACGAGCGGGGTGCAGTAGAAGAGATAGCGCTCGAGGGGCCGGTGCGCTTCCGCGGTCGACACCAGCGCGGCCTGCCCGATGAAGAGGGCCAGGGAGCCGACGGTCAGCGCTGCGACCGCGCGGTCGATCTTGCTGCGCGGCCTTACGAGCATGTAACCGAGGCCGACGATCGCGCCCGGGACGACCGCCAGGCCGAGTGCGTACGGGAACAGCGTCCCGTTCACGAGCGTCCAGTGCGCAAGCGGGCCGAGCGACGGACGCAGGTGCGTCGCGCCGCCGTACGTGCCGAGCGCGCCCGGGATGAAGAGGAGTGCGCCGACGAGGAGCGAGCCGAGTGCTGCGGGCAGTGCGTGACGCCGGTAGTTCCCGCGGCCGCACAGAGCGACTGCGGCGACATAGACGAGTGGGAGGATCAGGAACTGGACTCGTGTCGCGACGGCGACGAGGCTGACCGCCGGCACCGCGATCGCCATCCGGCGTGAGCGGTTCCGCGAGCGCCTTCGCGAGCACGGCGACGCGTCAGCAGGAAGACCGGGTACGCGAGCGCCTCGGACATGAGGAACGCGTGGTAGACCATCGCCGGCGTGGCGACGGCCGCGGCGGCGGTGAGCAAGGCGAAGGACGGCCGGACGATGCGCCGCGCAAGCCAGTACGTGGGGAAGACTGCGGCGGACATCACGGCCGCGTTGAGGATCTTCGCCGCGGTGTAGGCGTCGGTCATCGAGCTCAGGAGCCAGACCGGCGATTGAACGAGCGGCCCGAGGGGAGCGGGGAAGAAGAACGGCTCGCCGCGGATCGAGAGGCCGTGCCCGGCGGCGATGGACTGGGAGAGCTTGCCGTAGAGGAGCTCGTCGTCGAAGACCATCGGCGTGGCGTGGCCGAGCGACTGCCAGGCGTGGTACGCGGCGGCGAGGACGAAGAGGGCAGGCAGCGCCAGCCGACGCGCGAGAACGCGCGAGACGGTGAAGGGCCTGGCCGCATTTCGGGCAGCCGTTGTCGGAACGGCGCTCACAGAGTTCGTATCGGCGTCCGGGGGCGTGCGCGTTAGACGGGGCTCTGAGGCCGCACGGGAGCGAAGGACGTTGCCGTCCGCCGCAGACATGTCCCACGGCGAAAAGCGCAGCCCCCTCCGCGCAGAGTCGCATGGTTGAGCCAGCCAGAAGCCCCTGTGGAGACAAAGTCACACTTCCGGCGCGAACTCCATGTCCCGTCCGACCAGCTCCGGCCATGCCGGGGCTGGCCATGTTGGGGACAGTCCCCAGACGGGTCCGGAGGAGCCGGGTCCGAGAACTAGGCGGGTCGGACGAAGAGGCCCGCGGCGGCTTTTTCGCCGATCGCTCGTTCCTTGCCGTTCAGCTTCACCGTGACCTGGCCCGCCGCCGGTTGGGCGTCTCGGACCTCGATCTCGCTGCCCGGCACCAGGCCTTCGTCGTAGAACCAGTGCAGTAGGTCGCCGTCGTGCTCCGCCAGCCTCACGATCGTCGCGCGCTCGCCGGCTTTCAGATCCGACAACGGCGCGAGGTCGCGGTTCTCGGCCTGCTCGACGTCGGGATCGACGGGCCACCCGTGCGGGCAGCGGTCCGGATTCCCGAGCCGCTCCTCGATCCGCTCCACCATGTCGTCGGTGAACGTGTCCCCGAGCAGGTCGGCCTGCACGTGCGCCTCGGCGGCGGTGTAGCCCATGAAGTCCGTGAGCAGCCGCTCGATGATCCGGTGCTTGCGGACGACACGCTCCGCACGCTTGCGACCTTTCGCGGTCAGCAGCGCTTCCTTGTGCTCGCCCCGCTCGATCAGCCCTTCGCCCTCGAGTCGCTTCAGCATCTCGCCGGCCGAGGCACGCGAGACGCCGAGCATCTCCGCCACCCGCGACGCAAGCGTGGGGGAGCCCGCCGCTCATCGGTCGGTATTCCCCGATCGGAAACGCGAGGAAGTAGATCGTCTCGAGGTACTCGTCGACGGAATGTCCCTGCGCCATCCGGCTGATCGTAGCCTGTAAGGTGACCCTTACATGAGCACCACCCAGACCCTCGTGCTCGGCGCGATCGCCGGCCTGACGATCTTCCTCGGCCTGCCGATCGGCCGCATGCAGAACGTCAGCCCCGCCACGAAGGCCTTTCTCGCCGCGACCGCGACCGGTGTTCTGATCTTCCTGTTCTGGGACGTCATGAGCGGGGCTGTGGGGCCGATCGAGACGGCCCTCGAGGAAGGTAGGACCGGCCGCTTCGCCTGGCTCGCGTTCCTCCTCACAGCCGGCTTCTCGTTAGGCCTGATGAGCCTCGTCTACTACGACACCTGGATGAAGCGCCGGCGCCGGCGAGCGTTCCTCGGGCCGGGCGCCGCGTCCACTGCCGAGTTCGAGCACGACCACCACTTCACCGGGATGTCGCCGGCGCGCTGGCTCGCGATCTTCATCGCGACGGGTATCGGGCTGCACAACTTCTCCGAAGGCCTGGCGATCGGACAGTCGGCCGCCTCGGATCAGGTGAGCCTCGCGATCGTGCTGATCATCGGCTTCGGACTGCACAACGCGACGGAAGGGCTCGGGATCTGCGCGCCGCTCGCCGGTGACAAAGAGCGGCCGAGCTGGGCCTTCCTCGGCCTGCTGGGCCTCATCGGCGGCGGCCCGACCTTCTTCGGCACGCTCGTCGGCCAGTTCTGGGTGAACGAAGCCGTCTCGATCCTGTTCTTCGCGCTCGCCGCCGGATCGATCCTCTACGTCGTGATGGAGCTCCTCAACGTCGGCCGTGTCCTCGCCTCGAAGACGCTCGTCACGTGGGGCGTCCTGTTCGGCCTCTTCCTCGGTTTCGGCACCGACTTCATCCTCGTAGCCGCCGGGGCCTAGCGTCCCGACCCGACTCTAGGCTGGCGAGGTGACTCGCTATGCCTCGGTGTATCCACTCGTGACGGCGCGCGCGCTCGCGCGCGAGTTCACGTACGAGATCGGGGACGAGGTTCAGCCGGGCGCGGTCGTCGAGGTGCGCTTCGGCAACGCGAAGCGGCGAGGTGTCGTGACGAAGGTGGACATCGCGCCGCCGAAAGGCATCGACACGTCGCAGATAGAACGTGTCGTCGAGGAACTGCCGAAGCCCCTCGTCGAGCTCGCTCTCTGGATCGCGGAGTACTACGGCTCCACGCCGGGACGCGCGCTGGCGCTGATCGCGCCCGTCCAGCGGAAGGCCCGCGGCGAGCGGCCGCAGCCGGCAGAGCGCGACTCGCTGCCGGGTGAGGCAGAGCCGGCCGAGCTCAGCGCCTCGCAGCGTGCGGCTCTCGACCGCATCGTCGGCGCATTCGACACCGGGGAGAGCGCCAACTTCCTCCTCTACGGCGCAACCGGGAGCGGCAAGACCGAGGTCTACCTGCAGGCCTGCGCGGTTGCGCTCGAACGCGGGCGCGGAGCGATCGTGCTCGTTCCCGAGATCGCCCTCACGCCGCAGACGGTCGGTCGCTTCCGCGCGCGCTTCGGCGAGCGCATCGCGGTGCTCCACTCCTCGCTGACGGAAGCGGAGCGACGCGACGAGCGAGCGCGCATCGCGAGCGGCGAGGCGCCGATCGTCGTCGGCGCGCGCTCCGCAGTCTTCGCGCCTGTGCCGCGACTCGGCGTCATCTGTGTGGACGAGGAACACGACGCCTCCTACAAGCAGGAGTCGGATCCGCGTTACGACGCGCGCACCGTCGCCGCGAAGCGTGCCGCCCTCGAAAACGCGGTCGCGGTCTTCGGCAGCGCGACCCCGCGCCCCGAGAGCTGGGGAACGCTCGAGCGGCTCGATCTCGGCGGACGACTCTCCGGTCCACTGCCGCCGGTGCTCGTCGTCGACCTACGCCGCGAAGCGGGCTACCCGCTCTCCGCGCCGCTGCTCGCCGCGCTCGGGGCGATCGAGGAACACGGCGGCAAAGCGATCCTCCTGCTCAACCGCCGCGGTGTCGCGCCTGCGCTCCACTGCCGTGCGTGCGGGCTGACCCTGCGCTGCGTCAACTGCGACGTCGCGCTCGTTCTCCACGGCGACGGCCTCCTGCGCTGCCATCACTGCGGACACACGGAGCCGAAGCCCGAGACGTGCCCCGCCTGCCACTCGACGGAGCTGGCACGGCTCGGCGCGGGCACGCAGAAGCTCGAGCGCGAGCTCGAGGCGAAGCTGCCGGAACTGGAACGGATCCGGCTCGATGCCGATGCCGTCGAGAAGCCGGGCGCACTCGCGGCCGCGCTCAAGCGCTTCTCCGCTGCGGACCGGGTCGTGCTCGTCGGTACCCAGATGGTCGCCAAGGGCCACCACTTCTCGGGCGTCGCGCTTGCCGCCGTCGTGGACGCGGACACGGGGCTCGGCATGCCCGACTTCCGCGCCGAGGAGCGCACCTTCCAACTGTTGACACAGCTCGCCGGGCGCAGCGGACGCGACGCACCCGGACGCGTGCTCGTGCAGACGTTCCAGCCCGACTCGCGCGCGATCGAGCTCGCCGCACGGCATGACGTCTCGCGCTTCCTCGACAGCGAGCTCGAACGCCGGCGCGCGCTCGGCTATCCGCCCTTCAGCCATCTCGTGCGCATCGTCGTCGCCGGGCCGGAGCCCGACGCGCCGTTGCAGGCGCTGCTCGAATTGAAAGAGGGACTGACGGGCGACCTGCTCGGTCCCGCGCCGCTTCTCCGGCTACGCGGCCGCTACCGCGCGCAGCTCGTTGCGAAGACCGACCAGCCACGCCGTCTCGCCGCACAGGCGAGCAGGCTGCTCAGCGCGGGCGCACCTGCGATGCGTCGCGCAGGACTGACGGCCGTCGTGGACGTCGATCCGCAGAGCCTCTAGAGGTACTAGTTCAGGGACGGATCGAGCGGCATGCGAGAAACGAGCTCATAGCGCCCGCCTTTGCGGCGCAGCACCTCGCTCCACAGCCGGTCCGGATCGTCGGTGAAGATCGCGTCCGCGTCTGCAGGCTCGATGATCCAGTCGTCGCGGTCGAGCTCGTCCTCCAGCTGCTCCGGGCCCCAACCCGCCACGCCGGCGAAGACGCGCGTGCGCTGCAGGTCGGGCGGACGCTCTTCGAGTGCCTCCTCGATTGCAACGAAGCCGACGTCGTTCATCACCACGATGCCCGCCTCTTCGGGATCCTCGAACTCCGCCAGCACCGCGACGCCGTCCGGATTGACGGGGCCTCCGACGAACACGGGCTCGTCCATGTCGATGACCGGCGCGAGCTGCGGCACCGCCTCGCCGACCGTCGCCTCCGAGCAGCGATTCAGGATCAGTCCGATCGCGCCCTGATCGTTGTGGGCGGTGATCAGCACGACGGCGCGCTCGAAATTCGGGTCCATGATCGCCGGCGAGGCGATCAGGAAGTGGCCCGCAAGGGAGTCCATGCCCTAAGTCTGCACTACGTCGCTAATCTGCCTCGCGTGATGCAGAGGTGATGAGAGGAGAGATCAGGGAAGAAGAGCTCGATCCCGAGCTCGAGGCCGAGCGCGAGGCCAGGCGGCAACTCGCGCTCGCCCAGATCCGGCAGTACCCAGACTCAGTCCTCCGGATGAAGGCGCCTCCAGTGGAGACGTTCGACGACGACCTGAAGCGGCTCGCCACGCGCCTGGGCGAGCTGATGAAGGACGCGAACGGCGTCGGGCTCGCCGCCACTCAGGTCGGAGTGCTCCGACGCGTGTTCGTCTTCGCGCGGGATGAGGACGAGGTGGCCGTGCTCGTCAATCCGGAGATCGTCCGGCGAGGTGACGAAGCAGACGTGGACGAGGAAGGCTGTCTTTCCCTTCAAGGCGTGACGATGCCGGTCGAGCGGGCGACCTCGGTGCGGATCGAAGGGCGCGACGCGAACGGGGCGGAGGTCGCATACGACCTCGAAGGAACGCCCGCGCGGATCGTGCAGCACGAGCTCGACCACCTCGACGGAACGATGATCCTGGACCGCACGACGCCCGAGGCCCGCCGCGAAGCGCTCGCGGCGCTGCGGCCCCGGCTCGTCATCCGTTAAGTGAAGCTGGCCGTCGCAGCGACGGCGCCGTTCGGAGCGGACGTGCTCGAGCGTCTCGCCGCCCGTCACGAGATCACCGCGCTGCTGACGAGGCCCGATGCGCCGCGCGGGCGCGGACAGAAGACCGGCGCGCCGCCCGCGAAGGAGACGGCGGAGCGCCTCGGCATTCGCGTGCTGCAGCCGGCGCGTCCGGAACCCGGTCTCGACCTCGGCGCCGACACGATCGTCGTGGTCGCCTACGGGCTGCTGATCCCCGAGGACGTGCTCGAAGAAGGGCTCTGGCTCAACGTGCACCCGTCACTGCTGCCGCGTTGGCGGGGCGCCGCCCCGGTCGAGCGCACGATCATGGCCGGCGACGCGGAGACCGGCGTGACGATCCACCGCACCGTCAAGGAGCTGGATGCCGGGCCGATCGCAGCGCAGCGCGCGTTCCCGATCGGTGAGCAGGACGATGCGGGACAGCGTCTACGAGAAGGCGGCCCCACTCGCCGTCGAGCTCCTCGACGCGGTCTTGCCCGAGCCGGAGTTCACGCCGCAGGACGAGGAGGGCGTGACGTACGCGGAGAAGATCACCGCCGCCGATCGTGAGCTCGACTGGAGCGCATCTCCCGACGAGCTCCTGAACCGCATCCGCGCGCTGTCGCCGCACATCGGCGCCCGGGCCGAGCTGCACGGCCGCCCCGTGACGATCTGGAAGGCGCGGATCGCGGGTGCAAGGCTCGAGCCGCTCGAAGTGCAGCCGGACGGAAAGCGGCGCATGACGTACGACGAGTTTCTGCGCGGACTGCGATGACCGCGCGACAGGCGGCGTACCAGGTCGTCCTGCGCGTGTTCGAAGAGGATGCGTATGCGGACCGCGTTCTGCGTAGCGCTGTGAAGGATCTCGACGGCCGCGATCGCGCACTCGCGCAGCGACTCGCGTTCGGCACGGTGCAGCGAGCGCGCACGCTCGACCACGCGATCGACAAGCTCGGGAAGCGACCGGTGCGGAAACTCGACCCGCCCGTCCGCGCTGCGCTACGGCTCGGCGCGTACCAACTCGGCTACACGGACGTGCCGCCGCACGCAGCCGTGAACGAGACGGTCGAGCTCGTTCGCTCCGCGCGCCTCGAGCGGGCGGTGCCGTTCACGAACGCGGTCATGCGCAGGCTTTCCGAAGGCATCGCGTCTTTGCTCGCTGGCTTTGCCCGAGGACAATCCGCACGCCGCGGCGCTCAAGCACTCCTACCCCGACTGGGTTGCCGAGCTGTGGTGGGAGGAGCTCGGCCAGGAGGAAGCGCTCGCGCTGATGCGCGCGCAGAACGAGCCGCCGGAACGCGTCGTCCGCCTGAACCGCAGAAAGTCCGGCACGGTCGAAGGTCGGCCCGACCTGGATCTGCCGGATGCGTTGCACGTCGAGCGCGTCGACGAGGAGGCGCTGCACGCGGGCCTGATCTGGCCGCAGAGCCGTGGCTCCCAGCTTGCCGGGGTCGTCGTCGGGTCCCGGCCGGGGGAGCGCACCCTCGACCTCTGCGCGGCTCCGGGTGGCAAGGCGACCCAGCTCGAGGGCGATGTGGTCGCGGTGGAGCTCCATCCCGGTCGCGCCCGCGAGCTCGAGGAGAACTGCCGACTGCTCGGCGCCGACAACGTCACGGTCGTGAACGCCGACGCGACGAAGCTCCCACCCGAGCTGACCGGCTTCGACCGCGTGCTCGTCGACGCGCCGTGCTCGGGTCTCGGCGTGCTGGCGGGACGGCCCGACCTGCGCTGGCGCGCGCGGCCGCTGCCCGAGCTGCAGGCCGAGCTCGTGCGCGTCGCGGCGGAGCGCGTCAAGCCCGGCGGGACGATCGTCTACTCCGTCTGCACCCTGAATCCGGAGGAGAACGAGGCGATCGTCGACGCCTCCGGCCTGCACATCGAGGAGCTCGGTGAGGAGTGGCCGCAGTTCCGACACCCGCGCCGGCCGGAGTTCCTGCTCACGCAGCCGCACGTGCACGGGACAGCGGGCTTCTTCATCGCCCGCCTCAGAACCTAGACTCGCACGAGCATGGGCTGGAACGACTGGATCAGGACCGTCGAGGTCGAGCCGTCTCTCTACGCGGCCGACTTCTCGCGGCTCGGCGAGCAGATCGACGTGCTGCTGCGGGCGGGCGCCCGGGTCTTTCACTTCGACGTCGGCGACGGGCATTTCGTCGAGCCGATCACGATCGGCCCGATCGTCCTCCAGTGGATCGCACCGATCATTCACGCCGCCGACGGGTACGTCGACTGCCATCTCATGACGGAGACGCCCGAGAAGCACTTCGCGCAGATCAAGAGGGCCGGAGGGGACAGCGTCACCGTGCACTACGAGGCGTGTCCCGACCTGGCGCCCGTCGTGCTCGAGGCGCGTGCGCTGGATCTGCAGATCGGCCTCGCGTTCAAGCCGGAGACGAGCGCCGCGTATGCGGCGCATGCGGCGATCTCGTCGGGCGTGGACATGGTGCTCTGCATGAGCATCGAGCCCGGCTACTCGGGTCAGGAGTTCATGCCGGAAGCGCTCGACCGGATCCGCACCGTGCGATCCGTTCTGCCGGAGCACGTGCCCGTGCAGGTCGACGGGGGCATCGGCCCGGAGAACGTCAAGGCCGTCCGTGATGCGGGCGCATCGCTTTTCGTAGCGGGCACGTCGATCTTCGGCCGCGAGGATCTCCCGCGTGCCTACCGCAGGCTCCTCGAAGAGTTGAAGTGAACCTCGAACGCGCGCTCGAGCTCGCGGAGCGCGGCCGCGGCACGACGTATCCGAACCCGGTCGTCGGAGCTGTCGTCGTGCGCGACGGCGAAGTTGTCGGCGAGGGCTGGCACCACCGCAAAGGCGAAGCGCATGCCGAGGTGATTGCGCTCGAAGCGGCCGGCGAGCGCGCGAAAGGCGCAACGCTCTTCGTGACGATGGAGCCGTGCGCACATCACGGGTCGACGCCGCCGTGCACGGCCGCAGTGCTCGCCGCGGGAGTCGCGAGGGTCGTTGCCGGCTCGCTCGATCCGAATCCCGAGGCGGGCGGCGGGCTCGACCTGCTGCGCGCTGCCGGGGTCGAGACGGAGGATGCGGACTCGGTGGCGGCACGCATCCAGAACGAGGCGTGGCGCGTCTGGGTCTCTGCGAAGCGCCCGTTCGTGATCCTCAAGCTCGCGCTGACACTCGACGGGCGGGTGGCCGTGCCCGGGACGCGTTGGGTGACGGGCGAGGAGTCGCGCCGTCGTGTCCACGAGCTGCGTGCGCAAGTCGATGCGGTCGCGGTCGGGATGGGGACGGTGCGCGAGGACGATCCGCAGCTGACTGCGCGGGACGTCGGCGTGGCGCAACAGCCGCGACGGCTCGCGTTCGGCCGTGGGCCACTCCCGGATGGGTCGGCACTCGAGCTGCGCACCGGTGGGCTCGAGGACGAGCTCGCGACGCTGGCGGCAGAGGGAGTGCAATCGCTGCTGCTCGAGGGCGGCCCAACTCTTGCCGAGGGCTTCCTGCGGGCGGACCTCGTCGACAAGGTCCTGCTGTTCGTTGCGCCGCAGATCGCCGGCAGCGGTCCCTCGTTTGCGCCCGACTTGCCCGCACCGGTGGAGCTGCGACGTTTGACTGCCGAGCCAGTCGGTGACGATCTCTTGCTGAGCGGCTATGTCCACGAGCCCTGAGAACCATCTCGTCAACGTGCTGTCGCACTGGCTCGCGCGGCATGTCGACAACAAGGAGCTGCTCCGGGAACTGGACGCCGTCGACACGTCGGCGCTCAGCCCCACCCAGGTCGATGCGGTTCAGGAGCTACGCGAGGAGCTGGTCTCGACGAACGGCCGCGGCGACCTCGAGATGGTCGTCCGCGAGACCCTGGAGGCAGTCGCGCTGGGTTAGAGGCGGAGGAGGCGCGTCGCGTGACGTTCGAGCTCGTCGAGCCGCGCAGTCTCCGGACGTCCGAGTGCCACGACGAGCGCCGACATCTCCGGCAACGCGGTCGCGACGAACTCCAGCAGCAGGATCGACCCTTCGTCGGCTGCTTGCAGGTCGTCGAGCACGAGTAGCAGCGGTTGCTCGGCTGCCTGGTCGCGGAGCGCCGCGGTCACGGCTTCGAAGAAGCGGAACCGCGCTTCCGGCTCGTCGGAGCTCGCGTCCGGCAAGCCGTCGCCGAGAGCCTGCGTCCAGGGCCAGTAGTCCGGCGCGCCGCCGCCGGCCCAGCCGCGGCCCCAGAGGATCCGTGTGCCGCGCTGCTTCGCGCTGCTCGCGAGCTCGTCCGCGAGCCGCGTCTTGCCCGTGGCGGCGTCGCCGACGACGACGAAGAGCCGCCCCCGGCCCGCGAGCGCGTCGTCGAGGCCGGCTTCGAGCAACGCGAGCTCGTCGCTCCGCCCTTCGAATGTCGGCGCGGCCGCTCGGCCCGGGCGGGCCGGCTGCTGCTGCCGCTGCCGCGTGGCGATGTCGATCGCGGGATCCTGCTCGAGGATGGCGTGCTCGAGCTCGCGCAGCGCCCGCCCCGGCTCGATCCCGAGCTCGGCAAGGAGCGTCCGCCGCGCGGAGCGGTATGCCTCGAGTGCTTCGGCCTGCCGGCCGGCGCGGTACAGCGCGAGCATGAGCTGGGCGCGCAGGCGTTCCCGCAGCGGATGCCTCGTGACGAGCCCTTCCAGCTCGGGCACCAGCTCGTCATGGTGGCCGAGGGCGAGCTCCGCCTCGATTCTGTCCTCGAAGACGCCGATGTGCAGTTCCTCGAGGCGCTTGATCTCGTCCTGGGCGAAGGGCTCGTACGAGAGGTCGGACAGCGGGGCTCCACGCCAGAGCTCGAGGGCGCGGCGAAGCTGCTCCAACGCCTCCGCGTGGTTGCCCTCGTCGAGTGCGGCCCGGCCCTCCGCGACCAGCCGCTCGAAGCGGTCGCGGTCGAGCTCGTCGGCCTCCAGCGCGAGCGCGTAGGCGCCGGCAACCGTCCGGATCGTGTCGGGCGGCAGCGCCTTCCGTAGCGCCGAAATGCAGTTCTGGAGCACCTTGGCGGCGGTCGGCGGAGGGTTTTCGCCCCAGAGCTGGTCGATGATGACGTCGCGGGTCAGCGTCTCGTTTCCGTGTAGGAGCAGGAGGGCCAGGACGGCGCGCTGCCTCGCGCCGCCGAGCGGGAGCTGTCTCTCCCGGTCATAAGCCTCGAGCGGCCCGAGGATGCGGTAGTCCATCGCGGCTCGGCTGAACCTACACCGTTACCGGGCGATGGGTGGCGATGGGTCCCTCGTGACGGTCCCATTACCGGCAGGAGCGATCGTGCGGCCATCGGCAAACCAAGTGGGGGAAGGAGAAACACCATGATCCGCAAGCACTTCAGGCTCAAGAAAATCGCTCTCGGTCTCGCATTCGCAGCACTCGTCGTCGCGCCCACGGCTCAGGCCAGGGTCGCGCTCGTCGACGGACACGCCGCGCCGATCTCCTACACCGCGGTGGCTCACCCGCGGATCGCTTCCGAGATTTCCGTTCAGTCGGGAGTCCCCCAGCTGCAGGTCGAGGCGCTGCGCTGGCAGGCAATGGCAAAGGCCTATGAGAATTCGCCCGGCATCACGGCCGCGGGAGCCGCGCTGAGCAACGCGAAGCACACCGCGTATCCGGTGTCGGTGGTTCAGGCCACCACGACGTCCGACGGTTTCAACTGGAGCGACGCAGGCATCGGCGCCTCGGTCGCCTTCGGTGCAGCACTGATGCTGCTGCTGGCAGTCGTCATCGGCCGACGGTTCCGCTCTCGGCCGACGGGGCTCGCAAGCACCTAGACACCTGGCACAGCATCGTTCGGAGCGGGTCCGGAGACGGGCCCGCTTCACTGTCTGCGCAGTAGCCTTTATGCCATGTTCACCGGGATCGTCCAGGAGCGCGGCCGGGTGGCCTCGTTCGACGGAGGCCGCCTCGTCATCGAGAGCCGGATCGAAGCCGAGGTCGGAGACTCCGTCGCCGTGGACGGCGTCTGCCTGACGGTCACCGAGGCGCAGAACGGGACGCTCGTGTTCGACGTGATGGTGGAGACGCTGAATCGCGCGAAGCTGTTCGGGCCGCAGGTGAACCTCGAGCCCGCGCTGCGCGCCGGCGACCCGCTCGGGGGGCACTACGTCCAGGGTCACGTCGACGGTGTCGGCACCGTCCGTTCCATCGAGCCCGAGGGTGAGGGCAAGCGGGTCTGGATCGACGCCGCGCCGGAGCTGATGCGTTATCTCGTCGAGAAGGGCTCCATCACCGTCGAGGGCGTTTCGCTGACCGTTGCGGGGCTGGCGGACGATGGCTTCGCCGTCGCACTCGTGCAGCACACGCTCGCCGCCACGACACTTGGCAACCTGGCGCCCGGCGACAAGGTCAACCTGGAGACGGACGTTCTGGCGAAGTACGTGGAGCGGCTGCTCCCGGGGCTACGATCCTCGGAATGAAAGTCGAAGAAAAGAGCGCCTTCGCCACCATCGAGGAGGCGATCGAGGACATCCGCCAGGGCAAGTTCGTGGTGGTCGTCGACGCGGCCGATCGCGAGAACGAGGGCGACCTGACGATCGCGGCCCAGTTCGCCACGCCCGAGGCCGTCAACTTCATGACGAAGGAGGCGCGTGGCCTGATCTGCCTCTGCCTCACCGAGGACCGCTGTGACGAGCTCGGCCTCCGCCAGATGACCGAGCGGAACGAAACGCCGTACGGCACCGCGTTCACCGTCTCGGTCGAGGCGCGCGAGGGCGTCACAACGGGAATCTCCGCGCCTGACCGCTCGCGCACGATTCAGGTCGCCGTCGATCCCGACGCAAAGCCCGACGATCTCGTGCAGCCGGGTCACGTCTTCCCGCTCCGCGCCCGCCGGGGCGGCGTGCTGGAGCGTGCAGGCCAGACGGAGGCGGCGGTCGACCTGGCACGGCTTGCTGGGCTGATTCCCGCGGGAGTCGTCTGCGAGATCATGAACGAGGACGGCACGATGGCCCGCGTCCCGGATCTGATTCCGTATTGCGAGCGCCACGGCGTGAAGCTGGTCACCACGGCGGCCCTGATCGAATACAGGCGGCGGCACGAGCGGCTCGTCGAGCGCATGACCACGGTCGCGATGCCGACCATGTACGGCGACTTTACGGCGGTGGCGTTCCGCGAGACGCTGACCGGCAAGCACCACGTCGCGCTCGTGAAGGGCGACGTCGAGGGCGCCGAGAACGTGCTCGTGCGCGTCCACTCCGAATGTCTGACCGGCGATGTGTTCCATTCGTTGCGCTGCGACTGCGGCGAGCAGCTCGAGCAGGCACTCGAGCGGATTGCCGCCGAGGATCGCGGTGTCCTGCTCTACATGGCGCAGGAAGGGCGCGGTATCGGCCTGCTCAACAAGCTGCGCGCGTACGAGCTGCAGGAGAACGGCTACGACACGGTGGAGGCGAATCTCGAGCTCGGGTTCCAGCCCGACATGCGCGATTACGGGATCGGCAACCAGATCCTCGCCGAGCTCGGCCTGAGCACGATCCGCATCCTCACGAACAACCCGAAGAAGATCACCGGCATCGAGGGCTTCGGGCTCCAGGTGGTGGAGCAGGTGCCGATCGAGACGAAGCCCACCGCCGAGAACGCGCGCTATCTGGCCACCAAACGTGACAAGCTCGGCCACAAGCTTCATCACCAGGACCTGAAGTACGAGCCCCTGGAGGGCGAATGAGCGAGCGTTGGCCGAGCCAACCGACAAAGGTGGACGAACCGGAGGACGGGAAGGTGGAGGACGTGGTGCTCGACGAGGAGCTTCCGGCCGAGGAGGTCGAAGCGGCCGAGGAACCGCAGCTCCGTGCGCCGGACGAGCAGCAGCACGCGTACGGCGACCTCGACATCCCTGACGACGTCAACCTGATCGAGGGCGAGCCCGACGGGACGCGGCGTGGAGTCGCGATCGTCGCGGCGCGGTTCAACGGCGAGATCGTGAACAAGCTGCTCGAGTCGGCGCTCGAGGAGCTCGACGAAGCCGGCGTGCGCCGTGACGCGATCACGGTCATGCCCGTGCCCGGCGCGTTCGAGCTACCGCTGGCGGCGATGGCACTCGCGAAGACGCGCCGCTTCTCGTGTGTGGTGGCGCTCGGCTGCGTCGTTCGAGGTGAGACGCCGCACTTCGACTTCATCGCGTCGGAAGCGGCGAGCGGCCTCCAGCTGGCTGCATTGGAGACGGGCGTTCCGGTCGCGTTCGGCGTCCTGACGGTGGACATGATCGAACAGGCCGAGGCCAGAATCTCCAAAGGCGCCGAGGCGGTGCGCACCGCGCTCGAGATGGCCGACGCGTTCGCGCAGCTGCGCGCTTCGGCGTCCCGCTGATCTCCTCCTCGGAGCCACGTCCCAAACTGCAAGGGTCTGACCCCAGCCTTTAGGAACGCGTCCCGAACGGCAAGGGTCTGACCCCAGCCTTTTGGGGCTCGTCGGCTACACTGCGCGGCCGATGTCCAAGGTCTGCGCAGTCTGTGGGAAGAAGCCCGGCTTCGGTAACAACCGGAGCCACTCGATGGTGGCCACGAAGCGCCGCTTCAACCCCAACCTCCAGCGCGTCCGCGTGCTCCTCAAGGGCAAGGCGACCCGGGCATACGTCTGCACCCGCTGCCTCAAGGGCGGCAAGGTGCAAAAGGCCATCTGAGCAGCAACTTCCAGCGGCTCGTCGTGGTCTAATCCACCCGTGGAGGCAGCTCCCTCGCTGTCGTCTCCGCTGGGACGGATCTCGATCTCCCACGAGGCGGTGGCTCACATCGTCGGCCGCGTCGCGGCCGAGGCCTACGGCGTCGTCGGGATGGCAGCGCGCACTCCGCGCGAGAAGCTGCTGACGCGCGACCGGCTGCGCCAGGGGATCACGGTCGGCGGCAGCGCCGAGGAGGGAGTCACGATCGAGCTCCACGTGGTCGTCGAGTACGGCCTGAACCTCGCCGAGGTGGCGTCGACGCTGCGGAACCGTGTGCAGTACGAGGTCGAACGCCTGACCGGACTTCGCGTGGCCGAGGTCGAAGTGCGCATCCAGGACGTCAAGAAGTCGACGGCGTGACAGATCGCGAGCGCGTGCAGGAGCTCGCGCACGGCGCACTCGCCTCGCTCGAGCGCAACCGTCAGCGCATCGACGATCTCAACGTGTATCCCGTCCCCGACGGCGACACGGGTACGAACCTGACGATGACGGCACGCGCGGTGGTCGACGAGCTCGACAGAACGACCACGGACGATCGCGCGGGTCTCGTCAAGGAGGTGACTCGTGCGGCGCTGATGGGTGCACGCGGCAACTCCGGCGTCATCCTCTCGCAGATCATCCGCGGCGCGGCCGAGACGTTGCGCACGAACGGCGACGTGGACACCTCCACGCTCGCGCAAGCATTCCGTTCGGCGAGCGATGCCGCGTATCGCGCGGTCCGCCAGCCGGTCGAGGGAACGATGCTCTCCGTCATCCGCGAGATGGCCGAGGAAGGGGAGAGCGCCGGGAACGACAGCCTGACCAAGCCCGAGCTCCTGGCCAGGATCGTCAAACGTGGAGAGGAGGCGGTTGCGCGAACGCCGGAACAGCTCGAGGTCTTGCGCGAGGCCGGCGTTGTCGACGCGGGCGGTGCGGGCCTGCTCGAGATCGTGCGCGGCCTCGCTGCGACGGCAGCGGGCGAGCCCTTGCCCGCAGCACCCGCCGCGCGCGAGGAGCTGAACATCGACGCGATTCACCAGGAGCTCTCGCCCTACCGCTACTGCACCACTTTCATGATCGAGGGCGACGACCTCGACAGCGACGGAATCGAGAAGGAGCTCGAGCAGCTCGGGGACTCGCTGCTCGTCGTCGGCGACCCTGAAGCGCTGAAGGTCCACGTCCACACCGACGACCCGGGCAGCGCGCTTGCGATTGGAACCCGTGCCGGCGTGATCGAAGGCGTCGAGATCGCGAACATGCACGAGCAGACACTCCGGCGCGAACAGCGTTTGCTCGAAGCAGTGCCGGATGCGCCGCCGACCACGACCGGCGTCGTGGCTGTGGTCGCAGGCGACGGCAACCGCAAGCTCTTCGAGAGTCTCGGCGCGACGAGGATCGTCGAGGGTGGACAGACGATGAACCCGTCGGCCGCCGAGCTCGTGGAAGCGATCGAATCGACACACGGCCGCCGAAGTCGTCGTGCTGCCGAACAACTCCAACGTCATCCTCTCCGCCGAGCAGGCCGCCGGCCTGGTCGACAAGCCGGTGACTGTTGTCCCGACGGATTCGCTCCCTGCGGGGTTGGCCGCCATGCTCGCCTTCGATCCGGACCGCCCGGCCGAGGAGAACGCGGCGGCAATGAACGACGTGCTCGACGAAGTGAAGACCGGTGAGGTGACGATCGCCTCACGTGACGTGGACATGAACGGCGTCTCCGTTCGCAAGGGCGCATGGCTCGGCCTCGCCGACGGCAAGGCGGTTGCCGGTGGCGCGGACTTCGACGACGTCGCTGCGGCGGTGGCCGAACGTCTCCTCGAGGAGCCTCGCAGCGTGATGACGCTCCTCACCGGCGCGGACGAGCCTGAGCTCGACAGCCTGCTCGAGCGGATCCAGGAGCGCCATCCCGACCTGGAGCTCGATGTACAGGCCGGCGGGCAGCCCCACTATCCGCTGCTCCTGTCAGCCGAATAACCTTCGGCCGATGGCCGAGCCGATCCGCCTCGTCCTCGTGGAAGACAACCAGGTGTTCCGCGAGGCGCTGGAGTTGCTGCTCGGGCTCCAGTCCGACATCGAGGTCGTGGCCACGGTCGGCGACGGGTCCTCCGCTGCCGAGGTCGTTCGGAAGCACAAGCCCGACGTGGTGCTGATGGACTATCGGCTCCCGGGGCTCGACGGCGTGCAGGCGACGAGGGCCGTGCGGGAGGCCTGCCCTGACGTGGCCGTGGTCTGCTTGACGGCGTCGGCGAACTTCCGCGAGGTCGACGCGCTCTACGAAGCGGGCGCAGTTGCGTGTCTGTCCAAGGACCAGGAGCTCGACGAGATCGTCGACGCGATCAGGCAGGCCGCTTGACGACCCTGACCGCAGAGAACACCGCGATCGTCCTCGATTCGACGGCCGACTTCCCCGAGGCTCCCGAACGTTTCCCGAACTGGCGTGTCGTTCCTCTGTACGTCCTCTTCGGCGACGCCAGCTATCGCGACTACGTCGACCTCACACCCGAGGCGTTCTACGCACGGTTGCGCACCGCCCAGGAGCTGCCGACGACGTCGCAACCCACGCCCGGTGACTTCCTCACGACCTACGAGGCGCTGGGGAGTTACGAGCGCATCTACTCCCTCCACCTTTCGGCCGCGCTCTCCGGCACCTACCAGAGCGCGACAACTGCAGCGGCGGAGCTCGGCGACAAGGTGCGCGTCGTCGATTCCGAGAGTGCATCCGCAGCGATCGCGATGCTCGGCCTGGCGATCCAGCGCAGGCTCGAGAGAGGAACGACCGATGACGAGATCGATGCGTTGATCGGGCGCTTCAAGGAAGAGGCAGGACTGATCTTCACCGTCGACACGCTCGAGTTCCTGCGCCGGGGCGGGCGGATCGGCCGCGCGAGCGCATGGGCGGGGAACCTGTTGCACGTCAAGCCCATCCTCACGATCAAGCGCGAGGTCGTCCCGCTCAAACGCGTGCGCGGAAATCAGAAAGCGATGCAGGAGTTCGTGTCCGAGTTCACCTCGACGACCGAGGACACGCCGACGTTGAAGGTCGGGATCGTGCACGCCGACGCTCCGGAGCGCGCCGAGCAGCTGAAGAAGATGGTGCACGCCGAGCGTCCTCACGCAGAGGTGGAGATCGTGACGACGCTCGGTGCGGTCGTCGGGACGCACGGCGGCCCCGGCACCGTCGGCTTCTTCTGGTTCG
>CAWAAP010000015.1:0-105187 GCA_963779965.1 uncultured Actinomycetes bacterium
GTACGGTTTGGATGTTAGGCGGCGTCGGGTTGAGCGTGGCGAAGGTAGCGGTCGATCAGCGCATGGGAGAGCTGCTTTTGCCGTCCGGCCAATTCGAGTCGGTTCGACTCGAGTTCGTCCCGGCCCGCGTCGCGGTCGCGCAATGCTTGCCGCTCGACGACGAGCATGCGGACAGCTTTCTCTAGGCATTCGACGCTAGCCATCGACAATCATCGGTTCGTCTCGCTTGTCCCCATGAGGGTTCTCGCGCCGGGCCGCGTAGGCGTAGGGGTGGTAGAAGGAGTCGATCGCATCGCCTGGCGCGACCACAATGCTGAAGCCCGCGCCGGTTGCAAGGTCGCGGACGGAAAGCTCTACTCGGTCGCTCTCAGGGCGCCAAAGAAGGAGAACTTCAACTGTCCCGCTGAGCCGCTGGGCCAGTTCTCGCGTCTGTGCTCTCACGTGCTCCCGCGCTGCGGGCGACGGGTTGTCGTCCTTGGCGACGGCCCGTGCAGGGCTGGCGGCTCTGTCAGCCACCGGACTCGATCCTCTTGCCTGCCGGTGAGAGAACCTTCGGTCTGGCACCGAATGCCACTGAGGCGGCGAGGCGCGACTCTTTGTGTCGAACGAGCTTCTTCATGGTTTCCTTTGGAGTACTTGATCTCTTGTGCGTAGAGACACCGGCGAAGCGGCGTCTATTCCCGCAGCGGTGGATCTATGCCCCTGGACCGAGTCCGTCGCGATGGAAGCGCACAAGCTCGGCGAGCCGGTTGGTGTGACGCGCGACCCGCGCCTGTATCCGCCTCAGGGCTCTCGAGCGGTGATTCCGAGCAAGTCCTAGTCGTGTTCGAGTGCGAGGAGCAGCTCTCGGAGGAGCCGCGTGAGCGTCTTTTGCTGGTTTGGCGAGAGGGTCGCGACTAGCCGTTTCTCGTTTCGAACGTGTGCGGATGCGACGGTGTCTATCGTCGCAAGCCCGGCACTGGTGAGCGTGACGAGCGTGCCGCGCCGGTCGGCAGGGTCGGGATCGCGTCGGATGAGCCCGCGAGCTTCGAGTCGGTCGAGACGTTTTGTCGTACCGCCGCTTGACACCATCATCGAGCGGCTCAGCGCGCTTGGTGTCAGCTGGTACGGCTTGCCGGAGCGGCGCAGTGCGGCGAGAACGACGAAATCGCCCCCGGTCATCCCGTGCGGTTGGAAGACCCGGTCCATCGACTGTTCTACCAATGCGGCGATGCGTGAGACGCGACCAAGGATGGCCGTCGCGGTCAGGTCGAGGTCGGGTCGCTCACGTTCCCACTGTTCGAGGATTACGTCGACGGCGTCTGCTGCGGTCACAGCGGGAATGTACTTGACGAGGAAGACGTTTACTAGATAGCTTTCTAGAAAGTTTCTTATAAGTCAGAGTTTCGACGGCTCTCCTCCACCGCTAGGAGGTTTCGATGAAGCACTGGGCCAAACCGTTCGTAGCTCTCGCCGCATCGGCAGCGTTCGCCTCGCTCGAAATCGGTCCCGCGCGGCTCGCTATCGAAGGCGTCGAAGTGAGCCGAGTGACACCCATGAGCGTCGGCGCGGCCAAGTGTTCCCGGCTTTATGCTCGCCCGGACGCAGCCGCCGCAGGCGATCACCCGATGGAGCGCACGCTCGACCCCGCCCGGCTCGGAGACCACCTCGACCGGCTCTACCGGGCCGCCTGGGCGCTCTGCGGCTCGCGCGAGGACGCCGAGGATCTCGTCCAAGAGACCTATGCGCGCCTACTCGCCCGCCCGCGCTTAATCCGCAAGGAGGACGACCTCGGCTATCTCCTGCGTGCGCTGCGCAACACCTTCCTGAACCAGAAGCGGACCGAGAGCCGCCGACTCCGTTCCGACCCGCTACCCGACCAGCTCGAGCTCGTCGCCGATCCACAGGCGCGCCAGCCGCAGGCCGCGCTCGAGGCGGGCGAGCTCTATGCCGCGATCGCTGCACTTCCAGGCGATTTCCGTGACGTCCTCGTCGCTGTCGATATCACCGGCCTCTCCTACAAGGAGGCAGCACGCGCCCTGCGCATCCGCGAGGGTACGGTGATGAGCCGCCTCTATCGCGCCCGCCAGCAGGTCGTGCGCCGAATCGAGGGCGGCTCGACATGACCTGCGTAAATTAGCCGCCCGTGTCGACCCTTCCCACCAGTACCTTCTCGCCCGACGAGGTCTGATCGCCGTCGGCCTGCTCGCGCGTGACGGTCAGCGTCGAGAAGAGCTTCGGCGACACGCCCGCCCAGAGCGTGACCTTCCGGCTCTCGTTGAACGTCCCGATCGGAACGAGCACACCAGCGGGGTTACGCAGCCACGCCTCGTAGAAGCGCCCGCCCGCGAGGCGGGGGAGTCCCGTGGCATCGAGTTCGATCCGCCAGCCCGAGGCTGTCTTGGTGAGCGTCGCCTCGCCCCTGGCGCCGGGCACCTGCTCGGTCGCTGCGAGGGCGGCGTGGAAGCGCTCGCTCGAGGCTCTCGATCCGAACACGACCACCCCGATGGCGATCGCCAGCGCAGCGATCGCAGGGGCGCCGATCAGAACGAGACGACGAGGCGCCCGGACGCGGCGCACACGTCGTTGCGCGTCGATGCGCGCCCGTAGCGCCGCCGGTGCCTCGACCCCGTTCACAGCGCTCCGCGCGAGCGCGACCGCCCGCTCTTGCTCGACAAGCCGGTCGGCTAGCTCCGAAGACGCCGCGACTCGCGCCTCGAGCGCAGCACGACGCTCCGACGCGAGCGACCCGTCCGCAAGCGCCGCCAGTTCGGCCATCTCCTCGCCGTCTGCCTCGTCTTCTCGACGACCTCTCATCGACACACCAAGCGAAAGGTAGCTCCGAGCGGGCTCTGGCGTCGCGCCGCCCCCTCTGGAAGGCCGGCGCTTGGAGAGTACGGCGCCTCTCGAGGGCAAGCGAGCTCTCTGGTCCTACGCCAGATCGAGAGAGCCGCTGCAAGCGCAGGGCGAAACCACGTGAACAGCGCAGAAAACCTCACGCTCTGAATGACTCCGCTTCGGCCGAATCCATTCCCACGCCCGACCGCACGTCTGCCCCGACCCTGAAAGGACCGCGGGCCCCGCTGCAGGTCGCCGATCGCGTGTCGGTCGGGGCGACCAAGGGCCCCATCTGCGCCGCGTGACGGCGTGACCAACGGCGCGGGAATACGCGGCGCTCGCCGGTGTCTTTAGCGCTTAAGAGATCAACCACTCCGAAAGGAAGACCATGAAGAACCTCATTCGACTCAAGCAGTCGCGCACCGCACGGCCCGTGTGGTTGTCGGTGTGGGCAGCGGTCGTGCTCGCCGCCCTCTTCGGCGCGGCCGGAATCGTGGCCGGACAGGGAAATGCCGCGTCGGCAGTCAAGACGTCGGCCGCACACAGGATGGATAAGTTCAAGCACCCGAAGCTCAAGCACGGCGAGCTGACGATCGTGGGCACCGAAGCGAGCGACAAGATCGCGCTTCGCCTGCAGTCCGGCCAGCCCGGCGTTCTCCAGGTCGATGTCGGTGACGACGGCTCGGCCGACTTCAGCTTTGCGCGCGACGCGCGTCGCAACGATCGCCGTCGACGCCGCGGCCGGCGACGACCTCGTGCGCATCGACGAAAGCAACGGCGCCTTCACCGACAGCATCCCGACGACAATCGCCGGTGGAGACGGCAACGACACGATCGCCGGCGGCAAAGGCATCGAGACGCTGCTGGGCGGCGACGGGAACGACTCGATCGACGGCAACGGCGGCAACGACCTGGCCCTGCTGGGTGCCGGCGACGACACCTTCGTCTGGGATCCAGGCGACGGCAGCGACAAGATCGAAGGCCAGGACGGAACCGACACGATGCGCTTCAACGGCGCGAACGTCCCCGAGCGCGTCGCCCTGTCCGCAAACGGAAATCGCCTCACGTTCCTCCGCGATCCCGGCAGGGTCACGATGGACACCGCCGGCGTCGAGCGGGTCGACTTCAACGCCCTCGGCGGCGCCGACGTGGTCTTCGTCAGCGACCTGACTGGAACCGGCGTCACCGACGTGAACGTCGACCTCGCCGGCACCCTCGGTGGGGCTACCGGCGACGGCGAGGCCGACAGCGTCACCGTCGACGGCACCAACGGCAACGACGCGATCAACGTCAGCGGAGACGCCTCCGGTGTCGCCGTGTCCGGTCTGACAGCGCTGGTGGCGATTCAGCACCAGGAGCCGAACGACGCGCTCGCGGTCAACGGGCTCAGCGGCAACGACGCGATCTCGGCGGCAGCGCTCGCAGCCCAGGCGATCACCCTGACCCTCGATGGCGGCACCGGAGACGACACGATCGCCGGCGGCAAAGGCATCGAGACGCTGCTGGGCGGCGACGGGAACGACTCGATCGACGGCAACGGCGGCAACGACCTGGCCCTGCTGGGTGCCGGCGACGACACCTTCGTCTGGGATCCAGGCGACGGCAGCGACAAGATCGAAGGCCAGGACGGCACGGACACGATGCGCTTCAACGGCGCCAACGTGTCTGAGCAGGTCGATCTATCGGCGAACGGAAGCCGTCTCAAGTTCTTCCGCACCCAGGCCAACATCACGATGGACACCGCCGGTGTTGAGCGGGTCGACTTCAACGCCCTCGGCGGCGCCGACCTCATCACGATCAACGACCTATCCGGAACCGACGTCCGCAGCGTGAACGTCGACCTCGCCGGCACTTTGGGCGGCGCCACGGGCGACGGTCAGCCCGACAGCGTGGTCGTCAACGCCACCAACGGCGACGACACGATCAACGTCAACGGGGACGCGACGGAAGTGACGGCGAAGGGTGTTGCCCCCTTCGTCGCGATCTTCCACCCGGAGGTTGCGAACGACCGGCTCGAGATCGACACCCTCGCCGGCACGGACGCGGTCGACTCCAGCGGTCTGGCCGCCGGTGCAATCCAGCTCTTCGAGGACGGCGTGCTCGTCCCCTAGAGGAGCCTCACGCAAAAGGAGTGCGGGGCCTCAGTCCTCGAGGCCCCGCCGAAGCTACAGCCCACTCTCACAGAAAGGAACTCCCATGAAGCGCAAGATCACACTGTTCATCGCCTTCGCCGCATTGTCCGGGACGGCCCTCGTCGCCGCCGCCTTCGGCGCCAGTTCGGCATCGCCTCTGCCCGTGTCGAAGGGCGCCATCGTCGCGCTCAGAAGCACGGCGCTCGGCAGCGTTCTGGTCGACACACGCGGCCATACGCTCTACCTGTTCAAGAAGGACAAGCAGGGCAGGAGCGCCTGCTACGGCGCGTGCGCAACCTATTGGCCGCCGCTCTACAGCACCACGAAGCCTCGAGCAGGAAAGGGCGTGCACGCCTCCCTGCTGGGCGTCACCAAGCGGGCGAACGGCAAGCGGCAGGTGACATACGCGGGTCACCCCCTCTACCGGTTCATCGCCGACAAGAATGCGGGCCAGACGGGCGGCGAAGGCCTGACGAACTTCGGCGGCATCTGGGATGTCGTCGCAGCGAGCGGCCGCGCGGTTGAGCCCTCCGCTTCTGATTCCGGCGGCAGCGGTGGTTACGGCGGCGGCTACGGCGGCGGCTACGGCGGCTGAGCGGACGTCGCCATCAGATGGCGAATGACCCCTTCCCATCCGGAGGGGGTCATTCGCGGTCCTGGGCTTAGCGCGTTGGCCGCAAGAGCACGTCGCTAGAAGGTCGTATCGGCGTTCAGATCGTCTTCACGACATCTTCGAACACTGTCGGCGCACGCAGCATCCGGCCTGCGCCCTCCGCGCACCACGCGAGCTCTGCGTCTTCGCAGACTGCTCGGTAGAACGCAGACAGATCTTCGTCCAAGCGGAACATGTGCACCACCGTCGAGGCGAGGGTGTCGCGAACACGGGTCCCTGAGCGGCCGGCAATCATCTCGATGAGTAGCCTCCCGTCATCGGCAGTTATCCGGACCGTGCGAGCGCCTTCTCTTACGGGGAGTGTGGTCTCGAGCGTCCGCGTCTCGAGGTCGATCTGGTTGGGCGGCAGCTCGGCGACTCCGTGCGAGACGATCGTGCGTGCGAAATCGACGGGCTCGCCACCCGCGCCCTGAAGCAGAAGCTCTGCGATGCGCATGTCGTCAGTCTTCCGAAAGTGTGTGGGCGCGTGCCGATCTTCGCGGGGCCGGGACACGTCCGGGAGGTCAGGCGGGTTCCCTTTTTAGCCCGTTCATGGCACGGTAGGAAGCGATGAAGCACGCCGTCGAGGAACTCGATCGAGGCCGTGAGTCATACGCGACGCGAGCCTGGACCGATGCCTTCGAGTCGCTGTCTCGCGCGGACGGCGCGCAAGCCCTCGGCGGGGAGGACCTCGAGCTGTTGGCGAGGTCGGCCTACATGCTCGGCCACGACGACGACTATGTAGCCGGCTTAGAGCGTGCACATCACGCGCACCTCGATGCAGACGATGGCTTGGCAGCCGCGCGCTGTGCCTTCTGGATCGGTCACAACTTCCTGTTCAGGGGAGACAGCGTCCGCGCGACCGGATGGTTCGCTCGCGCCCAACAGATCCTCGAACGCCAAGAGGAGGACTGCGTGGAGCGCGGGTATCTGCTGATCCCCGTCTGGTTGAAGCAGATGGGCAGCGGTGATCACGAGGCGGGCTACGCGACGGCGGCTGAAGCGGCAACGATCGGCGAGCGGTTCGGCGATGACGATCTGAGGTGGCTCGCCGTGGACGAGCAAGGTCGTGCATTGATCAACCAAGGGCGAGTCGAGGAGGGCTTACGCCTGGTGGATGACGTCTTGGTTGTTGCCAACGCAGGTGAGCTTTCCCCGATCGTCACCGGCATCGTCTATTGCAACACGATCTCGTTCTGTCGAAGCGTTTACCAGCTGGACTACGCCCGTGTTTGGACACAAGCACTGACGCGTTGGTGCGAGGGGCAGCCCGAGATGGTGGCTCACAACGGCCTTTGCCTCGTCCATCGCGCGGAGATCATGCAGCTAGAGGGCGCGTGGGCAGATGCTCTAGGCGAGGCGCAGTTGGCGTCAGAACGCTTCACGCGAGGGGTCTTGAACCAGCTCGCGTGTGGGAAGGCGTTCTACCGACAGGGGGAAGTCCATCGCCTGCGCGGCGAGTTCGCCGCGGCGGAACGGGCGTACAGGGAGGCGAGTCGATGTGGCTCCGAACCGCAGCCGGGACTGGCCTTGCTGCGTCTCGCCCAGGGCAATGTCGATCCGGCGGTCGCGGCGATCCGCCGGGCGGTGAGCGAGGCCACCGCAGCGATGCCACGGGCGGCTCTGCTGCCGGCCTACATCGAGATCATGCTCACGGGCGGCGAGCTCGACGAGGCAGCCAGCGCCTGCCGCGAGCTCGAAGGGATCGCGGAGGGCCGACAGAGCGATGCTCTTACTGCGATGTCCGCGCATGCCCGCGGCGCGGTTGCCCTCGCCCACGAGGATGCGCACTCCGCCCTGGCCGCTTTGCGTCGCGCCTCGGACGCGTGGCAGAAGCTCGAAGCGCCCTACGAGGGCGCACGCACGCGTGCGCTCATCGGGCTGGCGTGCAGACTGCTCGGTGACGAGGAGACGGCTGGGCTCGAATTCGATGCGGCTCGCGGCATCTTCGAGCAGCTGGGTGCGCAGTCGGACCTCACGGGCATGGATTCGCACAGCCCTCGGACAGCGACGCCCGCAAGTTACGGACTAACTGCGCGTGAGCTGGAGGTCCTGCGCCTGGTCGCCGCCGGAAAGAGCAACCGCGCGATCGCCGCCGACCTGTTCGTCAGCGACCACACGATCCGGCGACACCTTCAGAACATCTTCCGCAAGTTGGGTGTCTCGTCACGCGCCGCCGCGACGGCGTTCGCCTTCCAGCACGACCTGATCTGACTGCTCTGGTACGAACGGACCACAGCGGCGGCCGCGGAAGTTGGCACGAGTGTGCGATGAAGACTAAGGGATGCCTCCCTATCGTCGAGAGCTCGAAGAGCAATGTAGTACGAGCCGAAGGAGGCACACATGTACGTCGTCGTTCACCACCAGGTCATTGATCGGGAGAAGTTCCTCGCGACGGATCCAAAGGACATCGCGGGAAACGCGCCACGTGGTGTGCAGGTGCATCAGTTCCTACCCGCTCAGGACGCGTCCGCCGCCGATTGCCTGTTGGAGACGGAATCGTTTGACGTGCTTCGCGACTATCTCGATTCGGCCACCCGCGGGATCTGTCAGAACACGTACTTCGAGGTCGACTCGAAGTCTGCGATGGGCCTTTTGCAGCCAGCGTGAGACGGAGCCTCGATTAGCCTGCACCTGCGTTGCGCCGCGAGTCTTTTGGTGCAGCTCGTCAAAAGCGTTCGAGCAGCTCGGGCAGCGGAACGTCCGCGAGCGATTCGAGCACGAGGTCGGCGTCGTCCAGCGCAAGCGTTGCCGTGATCGGGTTCGGGACGGCGACGCAGATCAGGCCCGCGGCCTTCGCGGCCGTGACGCCGTTCGGCGAGTCCTCGAAGGCGATTCCTTCGTTCGGTCGCAGGCCCAGGCGGTCGAGCGCTTCGAGGTACAGATCCGGCCGCGGTTTCGCCCGCTCGGTGTCGCCGTTTGCGGCCACGATCGCGTCGAGGCCTTCGAGGTGGCCGAGGCGGCCGAGGTGACGCGCGATCCAGTCGTCGTCGCTGCTGCTCACGACTGCTGTCCGCAAGCCGAGCCGCTCTGCTTCGGCGAAGTAGTCCTCCACGCCGGGCCGGAGCTCCTCGAGCTCGGTGAGCTCGTCCTCGCGTGCGCGGCGGCGCGTGTCCAGCGCTTCCTCGTCGAGCCGCCGCCCGACGAGCTCCTCGAGATGGCCGAATGGATCGAACGGCGCGCCGATCGTGCCGACGAGCGTCGCCCACTGCTCCTGTGGGAGCTCGTGCCCGTGCGCGCGGTAGAGCTCCTCCCAGACGAGCCGGGCCGGAGTCTCCGTGTCCACGAGCAAGCCGTCGAAGTCGAAGAGGAGCCCGCGGATTGCCACGCTGTCAGTCTTCCTGAATGGCTGTGCTCGGCGTCGACGTGGGCGGGACCTTCACGGATGCGGTCGTCCTGGACGAGGGCCGCGTGACCACCGCCAAGGTGCTCACCGCCCCGCGCCAGGAGGAGTCCGTCCTCGCCGCAGCGCGCGCGGCCGGCGCGGTGAGCGTCGAGCGATTCGCTCACGGGACCACCGTTGCGACCAACGCCCTCCTCGAGCGCAAAGGAGCCCGCACCGCGTTCGTCACGACCGCAGGCTTCGAGCACTTGCTGCACCTGCGCCGGCAGACTCGCGCACATCTGTACCGCCCGTGTGCGGCGTGGCCCGAGCCGCTCGTCCCGCTCGAGCGCACGCACGGGGTGCGCGGGCGCATGGGCCCGGACGGAGAACTCGACCCGCTCGATCTGAACACGCTGCCGGACCTCGATGCCGAAGCAGTCGCGGTCTGCCTGCTCCACGCGTACCGCGATCCAGCGCACGAACGGGCCGTCGCCGAGGAGCTACGGCGCAGGCTGCCGGGCGCGCACGTCGTTGCCTCGCACGAGGTGGCGCCCGAGTTCCGCGAGTACGAGCGCGCGTCGACGACCGCGGCCGACGCCTACCTCGGCCCAGTCGTGGCGCGATATCTCCACGCGCTGGCCGACGCAGCGGCCATGGGAGGGATTGCCTGAGCCGCTCGTGATGCGCTCGTCGGGAGGAGTTGCGACACCGGACGAAGCGGCGGCGCACCCGGCGACGATCCTCGTCTCCGGCCCTGCGGCGGGTGTCGTCGGCGCCGCACGGCTTGCAGCGCTCGCCGGCATCAAGGATGCGATCGCGTTCGACATGGGCGGCACGTCGACGGACGTGTGCCTGATCGCGGGCGGCCGCGCCGAGCGTGCGAGCGAACGAACGGTCGCCGGGCTCCCGATCCGCCTCCCGACCGTCGATCTGCACACCGTCGGCGCGGGCGGCGGCTCGCTCGTCTGGATCGACGCGGGCGGCGCGCTGCGCGTCGGGCCACAGAGCGCCGGCGCGAACCCAGGCCCGGCGTGTTACGGACGTGGCGGGACACAAGGCAACGGTCACCGACGCGAATCTCCTGCTCGGGCGGCTGCCGACGCAGCTCGCAGGCGGCGTCGAGCTCGACCGCGCGGCCGCCGAGCGCGCGCTCGCCGGAATCGACCCTGCTGCGGTCGTGGACGTGGTCAACGCGGAGATGTTGCGCGCGCTCCGAGTCGTCTCGGTCGAGCGCGGGCACGATCCGGCGGACTTCGCGCTCGTGGCGTTCGGCGGCGCGGGACCGTTGCATGCGTGCGAGCTGGCCGACGAGCTCGGGATCCGCACGGTGCTGGTCCCGGAGGCAGCGGGCGTTCTCTCGGCGCTCGGTTTGGTCGCTTCGGAGGAACGGAGAGACGCGGTGCGCTCGTACCTCGTACCGCTCGCGGACGCCGGCGAGCTTCCCGCGGAAGGCGAAGCAGATCTGCGCTACGCGGGTCAGTCCTTCGAGCTGACCTTGCCGTTGCAGGAAGACTTGGAGGAAGCGTTTCACCGCGTCCATGAGGAGCAGTACGGGTTCGCCGAGAGAGACCGCGTAGTGGAGCTGGTCGTGGTTCGCACCGCGGACATCCGCAAGGGACCCGAGCTCGAGCTGCCGCGCAGCGAAGAAACGACGACAGTTACGGGCCCAGCCGTCGTCGAGCTCTCCGGCTCCACCTGTTGGATTCCCCCCGGGTGGGTGGGGGCTAGGGATGGTCGCATGCTGCGGCTCGCGAAACAGTGACGATCGAGGACGCAGATCATCGGCAGCCTCCTGCGCGCGGTCGCAGAGGAGATGGGGGCCGTGCTCGTTCGCTCGGCCTTCTCGGCGAACATCAAGGAGCGGCGCGACTGTTCGACGGCGCTTTTCGACGAGGGCGGGCGCATGATCGCGCAGGCCGAGCACATCCCGGTCCATCTCGGCGCCATGCCCGCCGCCGTCGCCGCCGTGATGCGGCACAACCCGGCCTTCGGTGAGGTGTGGGCGCTCAACGATCCGTATGCAGGCGGCACGCACCTCCCTGACATCACGCTCGTCTCGCGAACCGAGGCCGGGTTCGCGGTCACGCGCGCACATCACGCCGATGTTGGAGGGCGCGAGCCCGGCTCGATGCCGGCGGATTCGCGGACGCTCGACGAGGAAGGTGTCGTGATTCCGCCGACCCGACTCGACGAGGAGGTCATGTCGAAGCTCATCGCGCGCATGCGCAATCCCGACGAGCGGCGGGGAGACCTGCGTGCGCAGCTCGCCGCGCACCGCCTGGCTGAGCAGCGTGTGGCGGAGCTCTGCGCACGGCGGGGACATGACGTCGTCGTCGCCGCGATGGACGAGCTGTTCGCGTACTCGGAGCGCAGGATGCGCGCGGGCATTGCCGCACTCCCGGACGGGCGCTTCGAGGCGCATGACGTGCTGGAGGCAATCGGCGGCGATCTCGAGGTTCACGCCACCGTGTCGGTCGCGGGTGACGCGGTCGCGATCGATTTCACCGGGACGTCGGCTCAGCATGAAGGCAACCTGAACTGTCCCCTGTCGGTCGCGCGTTCTGCGTGCTTCTACGTCGTTCGTGTCCTCGTCGACCCCGATCTTCCGGCCTCCGGCGGCGCCTTCGCGCCCGTCACAGTCACCGCGCCCGAGGGCTGCCTCGTCAACGCACGCCCGCCGGCAGCCGTGGCTGCGGGCAACGTCGAGACGTCCTCCAGAATCGTCGACGTCGTGATGCGCGCGTTCGGCGAGGCGATCGACGTGCCCGCGCAGGGGCAAGGAACGATGAACAACGTCACGCTCGGCAACGATCGCTTCACGTACTACGAGACCATCGGCGGCGGCCAGGGCGCGTGTCCGAACGCAGACGGGCCGAGCGGTGTGCACGTCGCGATGTCGAACACCCTCTCGACGCCGGTCGAGGCGCTCGAGCTGCAGTACCCGCTGCGAGTCGAGCGCTATGCCCTGCGCCTCGGCTCGGGCGGCGAAGGCCGGCATCGGGGCGGAGACGGCGTCATCCGCGAGCTGCGAGTGCTCGAGGACTGCCGCCTGTCGATCATCAGCGAGCGGCGCAGTCATGCGCCGCAGGGAGAGCGCGGCGGCGAGGCTGGAACACCGGGGCGCAACTCCCTCAACGGGGGCTCTCTTCCGGCCAAGGTGACGCGCGACCTCAGTGCCGGCGACGTCGTCACGATCGAGACGCCGGGCGGCGGCGGGCACGGACGATAGGGTCTGGTCGATGAGCGGCCGAGTCGAAGCGATCTTCCTGAGCCCCGAGCACGGCGAGCTGCCCGAGCCCGTCGACCGGGTCAATGCTCGTGCCGGCCGGGGCCTCGAAGGCAACCGCTACTACTGGGCCGATGGCGCCGCGCCTCCAGGGTGCGCGCTCACGCTGATCGCCTCCGAAGCGGTCGAGGCCGTCGCGAGCGAAGGTGACGTCTCGGTCGAGCCGGCAGCGACTCGCCGCAACGTGCTCACGAGCGGGATCGACGTCAACGCGCTCGTTGGGAAGCGTTTCCGCATCGGCACCGTGGAGTGCGAGGGCGTCGAACTGTGCGAGCCGTGCTCCACCCTCGAGTCGATGACGCAGCCCGGGGTGATCAAGGCGTTCGTCCATCGTTGCGGGCTGAACGCCGACATCCTGAGCGACGGCGAGATCAGCGTCGGCGATCCGGTCGCGATCGTCTAGCGATAGCAGGTCGCGCGTTCATCCTCGGCGGTACCGGCAATGTCGGCACCGCGATCGCACATTCCCTCGCCGCCGGCAACTGGAACGTAACGCTCGCAGGCAAGACCGAGCGGCCGGTTGACGAAGGCTTCGACTACGTCGCGCTCGACCGAAACGAGGACGGTGCTCTCTCGGCCGCCAACGGCTTCGATCTCGTCGTCGACGTCATCCCGTTCGAAGCGGCGCACGCCACGCAACTGCTCGAACTCGACACGGGGGCGCTCGTCGCAATCTCTTCCGCCTCGGTCTACGCCGACGAGCAGGGACGCACGCTCGACGAGGCGCAGGGAGTGGCCGACTTCCCCGACTTCCCGGTTCCGATCCCGGAGACGCAGCCGACGGTCGAGCCCGGAGACGAGACGTATTCGACGAAGAAGGCGAAGATCGAAAGGATCCTGCTGGAGAACGGCCGGGTCCCGGCCGCGATCGTGCGTCCGTGCGCGATCTACGGGAAGGGCGACCGGATGGGGCGGGAGTGGTTCTTCGTGAAGCGCGCACTCGATCGCCGGCCGCACGTCGTCCTGACGAATCGCGGCGCTGGCCGGTTCCACACCACCGCGGCGGAGAACATCGGCGAGCTTGTGCGGCTGCTCGCCGACGAGCCGCGCACGGGCGCCTACAACTGCGGCGATCCCGATCCACCGAGTGTGCTCGAGATCGCGCGCTCGATCGGCGCTGCAGCCGGCCATCGCTTCGCGGAGGTCCTGCTCGATGAGCCCGGGGGTCGTGCTGACGTGGGTCAGACGCCGTGGTCGGCACCCAAGCCCTTGCTGATCGACATGTCGAAGGCCGAGCGGGAGCTCGGTTACCGGCCCGCGACGACGTGGGGCGACGCGCTGCCGCGCCAGGTGCGCTGGCTGATCGACGCGACGCGCGATCGCGACTGGCGCGACGTCCTCACCCGTGGAGCCGACTACCTGAAATTCGAGTACGAGGCCGAAGACGAGCTCGTCGCAAGTCTCTCGAAGGCGTAGGCTCGTCTTGTGAACGACGTCGTCAAGGTCGCTTGCGTGCAGGCCGAGCCGGTCGCATTCGACCGCACGGCCACGATCGACAAGCTCGAAGGGCTTGCGGCCGAGGCTGCAGGCGCCGGCGCGCGGCTCGCGCTCTTCCCGGAGACGTTCATCCCCGTCTATCCGTCCAACCGCTGGGTTCGGTATCTCGCCGGTTGGGGCGGTCCCGAGGCCGGGGCCGCGCGTGAAGTCTTCGCGCGCCTCATGCAGCAGTCGGTGACGGTTCCGGGGCCCGATTCGGATCGCCTGGCCGAGATCGCGCGCGCGAGCGATCTGTGGCTCGCGGTCGGCGTCAACGAGCTCGACGGCGGGACGATCTACAACTCGCTGCTCGTCTACTCACCGGCAGGGGAGTTGGCGCTTCACCACCGCAAGCTGATGCCCACCAACCACGAGCGGCTGGTCTGGGGGTTGGGCGACGGGAGGGGGTTGGAGACGATTGCGACCGACCTCGGCAAGGTGGGCGGGCTGATCTGCTGGGAGAACCTGATGCCACTCGCCCGCTTTGCCCTCTACGAGGCCGGGGTCGAGGTGTATCTCGCCCCGACGGCCGACGACTCGGAGGACTGGCACGACTCGATGAAGCACATCGCTCGCGAGTCGCGTGCGTTCGTGCTCAGCTGCTGCGTCTTTCAGCGCGCTTCCAGTTACCCGGCCGACGTGCCGCTCGCCGAGGGCGACGAACTCGTGGGCGCCGGGGGCTCAGCGATTCTTGGACCGGACGGTGCCTACCTCGCCGGGCCGCTGTGGAACGAGGAAGGCATTCTCTACGCCGATCTCGATCCAGAGCGGCTCTACGAGGCACGACAGCGTTTCGATCCGGCCGGGCACTACCACCGGCCGGACGTACTTCGCTTCAAGCTTGCTACGAGCCGATCCGTAGACTGAGGTTCCCAGTCGGAAAACCACGAAGCTTGCTCTTCAGCAGTTCGAGCATCGGATGCCGCCTTTCCGCAGTTGAGGACTTACGCCACGCTCAGCATCGGCCGTTCATCCGAACGACCGTATCCCTCGTCCGCGGGCCTCATTTTGGCGTGCTCGGCGCGCTGCGCCTCAAGACGCGAGCGTCGCCAATGCGGCGCGTGACTCTGTCGGCGTCGAAACGCTCCAGGAGCAGTTGTGCGGTCTTTCGCGATACCCCGAGTAGGTCCCGAAAGCGGGCCAGCGTGATGCGGCCGGACGCACCGATCTCCTCGAACAGAACGGCGCGGGCGCGCTCGTAAGCAGCGGCGGAGACGGCGTAACCGTCGCCGACGCGCACCAGGCGGCCCTGCTGCTCGAGGAAGCGCGCAAGACCTGCGTCTTCGACTTTCACCGGCTCGAACCCGAGCCGTGCCTCGAGCTCCGCCGCTTCCTGCTCACGCGCGCCGAGCGAGCCGGCCGCGCCGGGGCGGTAGAGCTTCGCTCCGCGCCGCTCGAGGCCGAGCCGAGGCACGACGGCTGCCGCCCACGCCTGCGTCGGAGCCGGCACGCCCGGGTCGAGCGGGTCCGCGACGTCAAGACGCCGCTCGTAGTCGGCCCGAAGCTCTTCGAACCAGTCGTCGGAGAAAGCCCAGCCGCCGGCCGAGTCCCGCACGGGCGCATGAACCAGCACCTCGCCGCGGGCGCTGCGCTCGAATCGCTCCGGCTCTGCGTGGCGCGGAGGCGCTGCGTCGATGACGCGCCCCCCGCCGACCGTGGTTCCTGCGCGCAGCACGACGCGGTCGCCTCGCGCGGCCACCACAGGCGCGTCGAGCCGCAGTTGGGCGAAGCGATCGACTCTCACGACACGTGCGAGCATCGTTGCAGTGCCGTGATGGACGAGCACGCGCGCCGGGATCGGCGCGAGCTCCTCGATCTCGACGTCGAGCCGGTAGCTGACGTCGTACGCATCCGGCTCGACGAGCGCGTCGCCGCGGCCGAGCTCTCTCCGCTCGATGCCGGGAAGGGAGACCGCGACGCGCTGCCCCGCTTCCGCGACGTCGACTTCGCGGTCGTGAACTTGCACGCTGCGGACGCGCACCTCGCGGGCACCGGGATCCGCACGGAGCACGTCGCCGGGAGCGATCCTTCCCGACCAGAGGGTCCCGGTTGCGATCGTCCCGATCCCCCGCAGGCTGAACACGCGATCGACGTAGAGCCGCGTCGGCGCGTCGGCGGGCTCTCCTTCGACGGAGGCGCGTGCCAGAGCAGCGCGCAACTCGTCCAGCCCGAGGCCCGTCTTCGCGCTGACCGCGATGACTTCGGAGCCGGGCACGAGCTCGCGGGCTTCCTCGAGTGCGAGCTCGAGCTCGTCGGGCTCCACCGCGTCGGCCTTCGTGACGGCGACCACTCCGCGATCGACGCCGAGCAGCCTGAGGATCGCAAGGTGCTCGTGCGTCTGTGGCCGCGCGCCTTCGCCGGCGTCGATGACGAGCAGGAAGAGGTCGATGCCCGTTGCCCCCGCGACCATCGTGCGGACGAAGCGCTCGTGTCCCGGGACGTCCACGAGCGAGAGCCGGCGGCCGTCCGGCAGGTCGAGCGGTGCGTAGCCCAGGTCGATCGAGATCCCTCGTGCCTGTTCTTCCGGCAACCGGTCGGTGTCCTTGCCGGTCAACGCGCGCACGAGCCACGTCTTGCCGTGGTCGATGTGTCCGGCTGTTCCGACCGTCAGCGGCATCTGGCTTGGATCAGCCCGTCTTCGACCTCGTCGACGCGGAAACCTGCGCCCTCGAGAAGCGCACGCCAATCAGACTCGGTTCGCTCCCGGCCGCGCTGGAGGACGAGCATCAGCAGGTCCAGCCACTTCACACCCGCCGGGTCGTTGCCCGGCGGCACGACCGAATCGAGGACGAGCAACCGCGCCTCGTCCGGTGCCGCTGCACGAACGGTGCGCAGGATGGCCGCGGCGGGCTCGTCGTCCCAGTCGTGGAGGATCTTGGACAGGATGTAGGCATCGCCTTCCGGAACCTGTTCGAAAAAGCTGCCGGAGACGAAGGCGATGCGATCGCCGACGACGGTCTCGTCGCGATCCGCCTCGGGGAGGTCGAAGACGATCCCGCGCAGCTCCGGCCGCCGTTCGAGGAGATCGCGCAGGAGCCTGCCGGTGCCGCCGCCGATGTCCACGACGGTTTCGTCCTCGTGCCAGTCGAGCGCGGCGAGTCTGTCGGCGCGTTCTCCCTGACCGCCCTCCATGGCCCTGTCGAAATTCGAGCGCTCCTCTGGCTTTGTGGCGAACCAGGACCAGATGTCCGTCCCGTACGCGCGCGCGAAGGGCACGTCGCTGAGGCGCGCGTCAAATGCACCCATTGCGGGATAGAAGACCTCGCCGAAGAGGTGCGCGAACTCGGGCCAGCGGTCAGCGTTGTCAGTGCGGAGGAGCTCCGAGGCTTCGGTGTTGCGGAAAACACCAGGCTCGTCCTCCGCGAAGACCCCGTCGCTCGCCAGCGCGCGCAGGATGCGGTGG
Organism: uncultured Actinomycetes bacterium; assembly: GCA_963779965.1. Classification (GTDB taxonomy): domain Bacteria; phylum Actinomycetota; class Thermoleophilia; order Gaiellales; family Gaiellaceae; genus 3-1-20CM-4-69-9. Next base: position 17,092 of record CAWAAP010000015.1, read on the forward strand.
AGGGTGTCGGCATCCGCGCGGTTCTCCTCCGCGAGCTCGGCCACCGAGCGAGGACCACCGGCGAGAGCGTCGGCCACGCCGAGGTCCGCGGCAATACCGAGCGTCTTTGTTCCCAACGCGCCACGGATGAGGTTCCAAAGCCGCGCTTCTGGCGGCAGGTCGCTCACGCGCGCGCCGCCTCGACGGCCACCGCGACCTCGTCCGCTTCGGCATTCGTGAGCGTCCGGCAGTCCAGCAGCGTTCTGCCGTCGCGCACGACCGCGATCACCGGTGGATCGCCTGCCCGCAGCTTCACGGCGAGCTCTTCCTCCACGGCGCAGGCAAAGCTTGGGAGCTCCGTCAACGGCAGCGATCCGCCGCCGGCACGCGCAACGGTCTCTTCAACGTCGCCGCCGACGAGGTTGGCGAGATGTGCCGCGCGCGTTCGCACCGCCTCCGGGGGCTCGCGCAACATGCGGAGGACGGGAATCTCGTCCGGCGCGTCGATCGCCAGCGTCAGCGTTCCTTCGAGCGCCGCGAGCGTCAGCTTGTCGGCGCGCAACGCACGTTGCAGCGGATGGCGGCGGAGCTTCTCCACGAGATCGGCGCGCCCAACGATGATGCCGGCCTGCGGGCCGCCCAGCAGCTTGTCACCGGAGAAGCAGACGAGGTCGGCGCCGGCAGCCAGACTTGCGCGCGCAGTGGGCTCATCACCTATGTCGATGAGCGCGCCGGAGCCGAGATCGTCCACAAGTGGCAGGCCGTGGCGTCGGGCAACGTCCCCCAGTTCGCGCAGCGAAGGCTGCGCAGTAAAGCCGACGACGCGGAAGTTCGACTGGTGCACGCGCAGCAGCACCGCGGTCTCGGGGCCGATCGCCGTTTCGTAGTCATCGGCGCGCGTGCGGTTCGTCGTTCCGACCTCGCGCAGCCGCGCGCCCGATCTCTCGAGCACGTCCGGAATGCGGAAGCCGTCGCCGATCTCGATCAACTCTCCCCGCGACACGAGGACTTCGCGGCCTTCGGCGAGCGCGGCAAGCGCGAGCATGACCGCGGCTGCGTTGTTGTTGACGACGAGCGCGGCTTCCGCGCCGGTCAGACGGCCGCAGGATGCCGGCGACGTGGTCCTGCCTGGAGCCGCGACCGCCGGCGGCAACGTCGTACTCGAGGTTCGAGTAGCCGCGCCCGATCTCACGTACCCGGTCGAGCGCAGCCTCGGCCAGAGGCGCGCGGCCGAGATTCGTGTGCACGATCACACCGGTGGCGTTGATGACCCGGCGTAGGCGTGGCGCTCGGGCAGCGCTGAGCTCGGCTCGCAACTGGGCTGCGAGGTCGCCGGGGTCGTCGCCGGCCTGTATTCGTTCACGCGCACGCGCGACAACCTGACGCGCGGCTTCGACGGCGAGCGGATCGTCGCTCTGACGCGCCAGCTCGTCCACCGAAGGCAGATCGCGCAGCCTCACAGCCCGAAGGCTACTCAGCTGTGGTCGATGACGACTTCGTAGTGCTCGGAGCGCTCGTCGAAGCGGGACAGCAGTGCCCGAGCCTCCGGCTCGACGACAGCCTGCTCGTAGTCCTCGCCCGCGAAGGCCCGAACTGATTCGAGCGACTCGAACCGCGTGATCGTCACGAAGGCAATCTCGTCACCGGCTTCGCGGCGGAGTAAGTCGGCACCAAGATATCCCGGCACACGGTGGATGGACGGGAACATCTTCGTGCGCAGGAACTCCTCGTAGGCATCGGCGTTGTGGGGCGACGTCCAGCCATGCCAGACCCTCGCGATCACTGCGCGTCGGACTTGACCGGGGCGGCCGGTGTCTCGGAAGAACGCTGCTGGTAGCCATGGCGCACCCGTTCGACGGCCTCGTCGAGATCGTCGGTGACGAACAGAAGGTCGAGGTCGTTCGGAGAGATCATCCCGTCGGCGAGCAGCTCGCCTTTGATCCAGCCCATCAGCTCCGCCCAGTAATCCGTGTCGTACAGCACGACGGGGAAGTGGAACACCTTGCCTGTCTGGATCAACGTCAGCGCCTCGAAGAGCTCGTCGACCGTCCCGAAGCCCCCGGGGAAGACCAAGAAACCCTCGGCGACCTTCACGAACATCGTCTTGCGCGCGTAGAAGTGGCGGAACGTCAGCGAGATGTCGAGGTAGGGGTTCGGCTGCTGCTCGTGCGGTAGCTGGATGTTGAACCCGACCGAGAGCCCGCCGCCCTCCTTTGCGCCGCGGTTGGCTGCCTCCATCACTCCTGGGCCGCCACCGGTCACGACCGCCCAGCCGAGCTCGGCGAACCGGCGGCCCGCCGCGCGCGCTTCTTCGTAGACCGGGTTGTCTGCGCGGACGCGAGCGGAGCCGAAGATGGTCACCGCGGGCTGAACGATCTTGTCGACTGCCTGGAAGCCTTCGCGGAACTCCTGCGCGATGAGCGCGATGTCCTGCTCGAGATCCTCGGTCTTCTCCTCGGCGGAGAGGATCCGCCTGTCTTCCATCAGAAGTTTCGAGGCACGTGTGTCGCGTGCATGCCGAGCACGAGCAGGACCGCGAGACCGAAATAGAGCACACCGATGATGAGTCGCTGATGCGGCTTGACCAGGTAGTACTCCTGCATCTCGGGATGGTCACGCGTCTTCCAACGGCGCCAGAGCTCTGATGCGGAGAAGAGCAGGATGATGATCAGGATCGGATTCGGCTTCCAGATCACGAGGCCGAGCAGTCCGAGGAAGCCGACCAGCCAGAGTGCCGGGTGCAAGGCGGCCGTGATGCGCCCTCCGTCGAGCGGCACGACCGGCAGCAGGTTGAAGAGATTGATGAAGAAGCCGAGAAATGCGATCGCCTTCAGCGAGTTGGAGTCGTACGCGACGCCCGCGATGTAGAGCGCCAGCGCGGCGGCCGAGCCGAGCAGCGGGCCGGCGATCGCAAGCTTTGCTTCGCGCCAGGCGTTGTGCGGCATCTCCTTGAGCGTGATCAGCGCGCCCATGAACGGGATGAAGAGCGGCGTCGAAACCGGCAGCCCTTGCCGCTTCGCCTCGACCACGTGTCCCATCTCGTGCACGAACAGCAACACCACGAGCCCGATCCCGAACCACCAGCCGCCGATCCAGACGTAGACCGCAGCCGACACGAACATCGAGAACAGGAATTTGAACTTGAGCAGGACGAAGCCGAACTTCGCCAGGAACGCACCGATGCCGGCGATCGGCGCCCAGAGCCTCCGAAGCAGCCCGCGCCAATCCGTGCCGCGGGGCTGAATCGGCTCGTACTGGCGCCACTCCTGGGGGTATTGCTCCATGTCAGCCATTGTGCCTACCGGTATCGGTCACACCGCGGCTGCTCAGGAGTCCCAGAGTTGGCCTGCCTGCACAGCGGTCGAGCCCTCAGTTCAGGAACGCGCGCGCAACCGCGCCCGCGCGGCTTCCGACATCGAGCTTTGCGTACACGTTGTCCAGGTGCTTCCGGACCGTGCCGGGTGCGAGGTACAGCACAGCCGCGATCTCGCGGTTCGTTTTCCCGCGCGCGACCCAGGCGAGGATCTCGCGCTCGCGCGGAGTGAGCAGGCCGGCCGCGGACGTAAGCAAGCTGTCCGCAGCGGGTCTGCGCAGTCGCGCGTTCCGCCAAAGCTGGACCAGATGAGGCCGAAGAGTGTCGAGCACGCGCACGTCGCGCTCGCTGAAGTCGCGGTCTGATCGGTCGAAAGCGAAGCCGCCCGCTACCCCATTGGGGGTGAGAACCCACAGCTCGAGCGTGTGCTCGAGACCAAGCGGTCTCCCGATCTCGGCGTAGATGTCGAGGCGGCGCAGCCGGCGTCGGGGCAGGAGATCCGACCAGCGCACGGCTCGTCCCGCGGTCTGTGCCCAGGGAGGGTGCGGCATCTGGTGCGTCAGACGACGGTGCGCCTCGCGGATGCCGGGTGTCAGGTCTCCCGGGGTTGCGCCCTGCCAACGCACGCGCGGCTGCCGCCAGCCGGGGCCTTCGGGGTCGTAGTCGCCGTAAGAGACGACGTCGGCCGGGATCAGTCGGCGCAGTGCGGTGAGCACAGGATCGGGGAAGGGGTCGATGCCGTCGACCTCGCAGGCGACTTCTAGAAACTCCAGCACGCCGCGGACGTCGGCAGTGCCGAGGGTGCCCACGCCACAAAATATACGTCGAATGCCGTATTGCGGCGACCGCGGGATCCGGTAATCGTGCAATACCTTCGAATTCCCGAGGGAAACAAGCTGGAGAGGTGGCTCTATGACCGGCCTCACACGCTCTCGTCCACGTCTCCTCGTGGCTGTGGCGATTCTTTCCCTCACCGCTCTCGCTCTCGCTTCTTCGGTCTGGGCGTCCTCTCCCCGAAGCGGAGCGCTCTCTGTGACGAAGGAATGTTCGGGCTACAGCGGCCTCGCGGGTTCTTTCTGCACGATCACGTCGTCGAGCCTGGCGGCGATCCCAGTCGGTTCGAGGATCATCTATCTCCAGCCGGCTGATCTCTTTACTTCTGCCGGCAGTGACGTCGTCCTCGACCCACCGGGACCGGGCAACAACACCGCTTTCGGCAATTGCTCGCTCTATGTCGGGCAGTGCACGTTCTGGGGCGGAACCGGGTTGTTCACCTTTTTCCATGCCGGCGTTGTCGTCACGAACGACTCGGCGACCGGACTGTGGCACTGGGAAGGGACGTACAGCTTCAGCCCGCACGACTGAGCTTCGCCCGACACGGAAGGGAAGACTATGGCCGCCGGAAGACGCCCAATTGTCCGTTGGACAACGATCGCAGTTGCGACGTTCTCAACTGCACCGCGCTAGAGAACGCCATCCTGCGTATCGCTGACGAGGTCGACGCGATCAGCGCGAGCGCGCGTTGAGAAAGATCAACGCGAGCGCGCTTGACCTCTGCGCGAGGCGCGCGCAAGATCTTTTGGGGGTCTTTCGACAGCCGCGACGATGGCGGCTAGATGGGGAGGTACATCAATGCGCCACAAGAAATTCGCGGCCGGGATTTGCGCGGCCGTCTTTTTGAGCCTAACTGCGGGTGCCGCTTTCGCCGGCGAGGTCAAAGGCCCGCCCGGAACTGAACCGCGAACGCAGGAGCAGGTTGACGCCATCGCCACCGCTGCCCCGGCGAACTCGAACTCGATCTGCTCCTACTCCGGCCTGAACGACATGATCCCGGGCCAGGGGCCGATCGACTTCCACGTGCAGTCCCCCGGACAGGACGTCAGGAATGGCGGAGCACCTGGAATCCCGGGCCTGGCATGTCACGGCGGGAGTAACCCGAGAAACCCGTAACAGAGACACGGAGGTTGGCCCGGCGCTGACTGTCCCGGGCCAACCCCCTTTTTGCGCGGCGCAGTGGCGGGTCATTCGCGGGCATCTGACGAAAAGGGTGCCGCCGGCCCGGAATGGGCCGGGCGGCCCACGAAGCGTTGATCTGTCCCAACGACGCATTCGCGCGAGGAGTCGCCGATCGGCCCAACGACACAGGACCTTCGGGTATCGAGGCAGCGGCCGCCGTGCGCTGGACTTGTAGGGCCGTGGCGAGAGACAACGTGCAGACACGCGACGACCAACAGCCGGGCTTCGCCTACAGGCTCGGGATGAGCATGCTCTTCTTCGCCGCTCTGTCGGGCCTTGGGCTAGTCGCGTGGAAGTTCGTCGTCCACGGGCCCTGGTGGGTCTTTGCGGGCGCGGTCCTCTTCATCCTCTGGTGGTTCGAGGGACCCGGAAAATGATCGTCGGACCAGCGCGCGCGGCGCTCCCTTGACCTAGGAACCGCGTCCGATCCACTCCTCGCCGCCCTCGTAGAACTCCTTCTTCCAGAGCGGCACCTGGCCTTTGAGCGTGTCGATTGCCTCCTTGCACGCGGCAAGTGCGTCCTGCCGGTGTGGTGCCGAGACGGCGATGACGACGCTGGCCTCGCCGATGTCGACGCGGCCGGTGCGGTGGTGGATCGCGATCTCGCACAGGTCGTAGCGGCGTTTCAGTTCCTCGGCGATGTCGGCCATGACCTGTTCGGCCATTTCCTCGTAGGCCTCGTAGTCGAGGTGAAGGACGGTGTGTCCGCGCGACTGCACGCGGGTCGTGCCGATGAAGGTCGCGATCGCCCCAGCCCGGTCCGATCGCACCTCGTCGACGGCGGCATCGAGCGACAGGGGCTCCCCGCTGAGCCGGAATGCTCCGCCCGAAACGGGCGGGATCAGCGCCACCTCGTCTCCGTCCACTAGCGGGCGATTCCGGTCGGCGTACTCCTTGTTCACGGCGTAGAGCAGACCGTCGGGTTCGTCGCCGAGATCGAGTGCGGGCCAGACGCCGCCGACTCGATCGACCCCGTCCAGCTCGCGCTCGCTCCACCCGGCGCGCTCCCTGAGACCGGCGAACAGCTTGACGTGGACGCGCATGATCAGCAGCCTAGTGGCGGATGCGCGCCCGCTTTCGGAGCAACAGTGCAGGCAGAAAGCCGCCTCGGCCGATCGCTCCCGACGTTCCGAAGTCGAGCTGGCGACTCCCACGGCGTCCGTTGGGGCCGATCGGCAGGTGGGTCGTCATCGCGATTCTGGCCGCGTTCGTCCTGAACTACTGGGTTGCGTCCCGTCAGCTCTCGGAGCCGCCACGCATTCACATTCCATACAGCCCGCTCTTCCTCAACCAGGTCCGCGAGGGCAATGTCGACCGCATCACCTCGAAAGGGACAGCGCTGCAAGGACAGTTCAAGAGTTCCGTGCGCTATCCCGCCAACCGGGAAGCGGCTCTCGGAGCGCCGACCGATTCTCGACGCTCATTCCGTCCTTCGCGGACACGGCCGCACTCTCCAGGCTTCTCGAGGAGAACAACGTCGTCATCAACGCCGAGCCCCTCCAGACCGCTGCCGCCTGGTGGGAGACGGCGCTGTTCGGCTTCGGCCCGACCTTCCTGCTCATCGGTCTCCTCGTCCTTCTGATGAGGCGAGGCGGTCGCGGGGCGCTCGGCTCCTTCGGCCGTTCCCGTGCACGCCGCTACGAGGCTTCTGCAGAGCGCGTGACCTTCGACGACGTCGCGGGGATCGAAGAGGCGAAGGACGAGCTGACGGAGATCGTGGACTTTCTGAAGAACCCTGACCGCTACGGGCGGCTGGGCGGGCGGATCCCGCGTGGCGTGCTGCTCAGCGGGCCTCCCGGAACCGGCAAGACCCTGCTGGCACGGGCTGTCGCCGGCGAGGCCAATGTGCCGTTCTTCTCGATGTCCGCGTCCGAGTTCATCGAGGCGATCGTCGGCGTCGGCGCCTCACGCGTGCGGGATCTCTTCAAGAAGGCGAAGGACGCCTCCCCTTCGATCGTGTTCATCGACGAGCTCGACTCGATCGGCCGGTCGCGATCGGCAGGCCAGGTTGGAGGTGGCGGTGGTGACGAGCGCGAGCAGACGCTCAACCAGATCCTCACGGAGATGGACGGCTTCGACCCGTCCACCGACGTCATCGTGATCGCCGCGACGAACCGACCGGACATCCTTGATGCCGCGCTGCTCCGCCCCGGCCGCTTCGACCGGCGCGTGGCCGTGCAGCCTCCCGACCGCACGGGCCGTCAACGGATCCTCGAGGTCCACACCCGCGAAGTCCCACTCGGGGACGACGTCGATCTCGACCGTGTTGCAGCGAGCACTACGGGAATGGTCGGCGCCGACCTGGCGAATCTCGTCAACGAGGCAGCTCTGCTCGCGGCTCGACGCGGTCGTGAGCTGGTCGAGTCAATCGACTTCAACGACGCGTTCGAGCGAGTGCTGCTCGGGGCGGAGCGAAATATCGTGCTGAGCCTTGCCGATCGAGAGAAGACCGCCTACCACGAAGCGGGGCACGCGATCGTCGGCATGATGAGCCCGGAAGCAGACCCGGTGAGGAAGGTCTCGATCATCCCTCGCGGCATCTCCCTCGGGGTCACGCTCTCTTCGCCGGAGGAAGATCGGCACAGCTACGACGAGGACTATCTGCTCACTCTGATCAAGGTCGCTCTCGGCGGACGCGCCGCCGAAGATCTCGTGTACGGGAAGCACACCACCGGTGCCGAGTCGGACTTGCAACAGCTCACCGGCATCGCGCGACAGATGGTGGGTCGCTGGGGGATGAGCCCTGTCGTTGGACCGGTCTCGGTCATGGCGATGGATAGTCGCGGGACGTTTCTGCCCGGCGCGGCTGAACCTTCGGAGCAGACCCAGCAACTCGTCGACCAGGAAGTGCGCCGCATTGTCGACGAGTCCTACGAGGAGGTCCTTGCACTGCTGCGCGAGAATCGCTCCAAACTGGACGATCTCGCCCTGGCGCTGCTCGATCGCGAGACACTCGACGGGCCCGAGGCTTATGCGGTCGCCGGCATCGAGCGAGTCCTCACGGACGAGGATCTACGCGACGCAACTCCCGCACCGGCCTGAAAGGGGCGCTCGTGAGGGGAGGGTGCTACCTTGTGCCCGTAATCAGGACGAGTACCGGTAGTGCTTTCCAGCCTTCCTCTACTTGTTCGACGTCAAGAGTCAAGGGAGGAATTTACGTGGCAACCGGTACCGTCAAGTGGTTCAACGATGCCAAGGGATACGGCTTCATCGCCCCCGAGGACGGCGGCAAGGATCTCTTCGTGCATCACTCGAACATCGCCGGCGACGGCTTCAAGTCTCTGACCGAAGGTGCCAAGGTCGAGTACGAGTCGCGCGAGGGCCAGAAGGGCCCCGAGGCGATCAACGTCACTCCGCAGTAGAGAGGACACGTAGTCGCCGAGAAGGAACAGAAGATTGAGCTCGACGGCGAGGTCGTCGAGGCTTTGCGGAACGGTTATTTCCGGATCGCACTCGACGGCGGGCACGAGACGCTCGGATACACGGCCGGGAAGATGCGGCGCTATCGCATCCGTATCTTCCCCGGCGACCGGGTGAAGATCGAGCTTTCGCCGTACGACCTCAACCGCGGCCGGATCGTCTACCGCTACAAGTAGGTCGCCCGGCCCGCCCGCGTACGATTCGGGTGTGGCGACCACGGGCGATGAGCGGCACACCGACTCGGACATCGAGGTCAAGCCTGTCTACACCGCCGAGGACGCGCCCGAGGAGCTAGAGCTTCCGGGCGAGTTCCCGTTCACGCGCGGCCCCTATCCGGACATGTACCGCGGACGTCCGTGGACGATCCGGCAGTACGCGGGGTTCGCATCCGCAGAGGAGACGAACCGGCGCTTCCGCTATCTCTTGCAGCACGGTCAGACCGGGCTCTCGGTCGCGTTCGACCTGCCGACGCAGCTCGGCTACGACTCCGACGATCCGCGCGCGACGGGCGAGGTCGGACGCACGGGGGTGGCGATCGACTCGATCGCGGACATGGAGCTGCTCTTCGATCAGATTCCGCTCGCAGAGGTCTCCACGTCGATGACGATCAACGCGCCCGCCTCCCTGCTTCTGCTGCTCTACGAGCTCGTCGCGGAAGAGCAGGGAGTTCGCGGCGACCAGCTGCGCGGGACGGTGCAGAACGACATCCTCAAGGAGTACATCGCGCGCGGTAACTACATCTACCCGCCGCGTCCCTCGATGCGCCTGACGACAGACCTCTTCGCGTATACCGCCGACCGCATCCCGAAGTGGAACCCGATCTCGATCTCGGGATACCACATCCGCGAGGCGGGCTCGACTGCGGTGCAGGAGCTCGCGTTCACGCTCGCCAACGGGATTGCATACGCGGACGCCGCGGTCGCGGCAGGGCTCTCTCCGGACGAGCTCGGCGAGCGACTGTCTTTCTTCTTCAATGCGCACAACCACTTCTTTCAGGAGGTGGCGAAGTTCCGTGCGGCACGGCGCCTCTGGGCGCGCATCATGCGAGAGCGCTTCGGCGCGACGAATCCGAAGGCGCAAGCCCTGCGGTTTCATGCCCAGACCGGCGGTTCGACGCTGACGGCGCAGCAGCCGGAGAACAACATCGTGCGCATTGCGATCCAGGCGCTGTCCGCGGTGGCAGGTGGCGCGCAGTCGATCCACACGAACGGCTACGACGAGGCATTGGCGCTGCCGTCCGAGCGCAGCGCGCGCATCGCGCTGCGGACGCAACAGCTGCTTGCGCACGAAGCCGGCGGCACGGACACCGCCGATCCGTTTGGCGGCTCGTACTTCATCGAAGCGCTCACCGACGAGCTCGAGGCGAAGGCCTGGGATCTGATCCAGCAGATCGACGAGCTCGGCGGCGCGGTCGCCGCGGTCGAGCAGGGCTTCGTGCAGGGCGAGATCGAGCAGGCCGCGTTCCGCTGGCAGCAAGAGGTCGAGTCCGGCGAGCGGGTGATCGTCGGGGTCAACAGCTTCACCACCGACGCTGAAGAGCCGATCGAGCTGTACCGCCTGGATCCCGCTGCGGAGAAGCGACAGCTCGAGCGCACCGCGCGTGTGCGGGCGGAACGAGATGCCGGCGAGACCGAGCGCGCAATCGAAGTGGTCCGGGAGACCGCGCGGGGCGAAGGGAATCTCATGGTGCCGATGCGCGAGGCGCTGCGCGCTCGCGCGACCATCGGCGAGATCTCGAATGCTCTTCGGGATGAGTTCGGCATGTACGACGCGCAACGAATGTGAGCAGCCTCGGCCTCTCCGAGCTTGTCCTGATCGTCGAAGACGTCCCTGCGTCGACACGTTTCTACGAGGAGGTCGTCGGCCTCAAGCTCGAGAACGAGCCGTCCGACGACTGGGCCTGGTTCTGGGCCGGGCAGGAGGGCAAGCGGCAGCGCCTCGCTCTTCATCGCGGCACGCTCCTCTTCGAAGGGCAATCACCCCACTCCGAAGGCGAGCGATTCGGACAGGTTCACTTCGCGTTCGAGGTCTCGCGTGAGGACCTGGACGAAGCCGTTGCGCGCGTTCGTGGCGCGGGCGTAGAGGTGTACGGGCCTGTCGAGCTGGAGTGGATGAACGCGGAGTCGTATTACTTCTACGACCCGGACGGCAACCTGCTCGAGTTCTGGTCTCCCGACGCGTCCTAGGCCGACGCGCCTGAGTAGTGACGTAGGCCGAAGCGCCAGAACCAGCGGGCGAACGCGAACAGCGCCGCGGTGAAGATCAACGCCGTGACGAGCGTCTCCCAGGCGAGGCGTGAGGTGATCGCCTCCGCAGGCACGGTCACGGCGAAGCCGATCGGCACGAGATAGGTCATCGAGTAGCGCAGCCACCCGGGATAGACGCTGATCGGCCAGCGCCCGGTCTGGTACACGCCCTCGAACAACTCGGTCAGGAACCACATGCGGACGATCCAGAATGCGCCCGTCGCGAGGAGGAGCCAGACGCAGTACAGCAGCACCACACCGAGGAGGAGCAGGAGGGCGAACGCCAGCGCGTCGGACGTTCCCACGTTCGTCTCGAGCCGAGAGACGCCGATACCGATCACGATCGACCCCGAGACGACGTCGACGAGCTGCCAGATCTGGACTTCTCGGATGCTGACCAGGAGCTGGGAGTCTTCGGGCTTCGTGAGCGCGTAGTCGAGCTTCCCGTCGTGAACCTCGTTCGTCACGCGCAGCATGTTCGGCTGGATGGTGGCGCGCATCAGGCCGCCCATCGCGATCTGGATGCCCAGAACGACCAGGAGCTCCGAGTGGTTCCAGCCGTTGAGCTCCGTCGTGTGCGAGAACACGAGCGAGAGCACGACAAGTCCGACGCCGAGCGCGAGCACGGACTGGAAGACCGCGACGAAGAAGTTCGCGCGGTACTGCACCTCGTTCATCACGCCGATGCGCAGGAACTCCCAGGCGACGCGGAACGGCCGCAGCATCAGTTGCCCACCGCGGTGTAGTGCTTGGCGGACGACCGCCAGCAGATCCAGACGAGTGCTCCACCGACGGTCGCCCAGAACAACTGCATGCCAAGACCGCCGAGCAGCGAAGCCGCGGACATGTTCCCGACCAGCACCTCGATCGGGAAATAGAACGTCCACTTGAACGGCAGCCAGTTCGCGAGCGACTCGGCCCAGTCTGGCATCAACTTCAGGGGAACGAGCCGGCCCGAAAGGAGCAGCTCGGCCATCATGTACGTCTCGAAGATCGCGCTCCCGCGCGTGGTCCAGAACGTGATCATCCCGAGCAGCCACAGGAACATCGTTCGGATCACGTACGCGCCCCAGATCGCGAAGAAGAACACGACGATCTCCAACGCGGATACATGCAGCGTCGGGTTGAACAGGAGCGTCAGGGCGAAGGCGATCGGAAGGTAGAGCAGGACCCAGACGATCTTGCCGCCGGCGAAGTCCGCCAGGTCGTAGTGGATCGGATGCAGCGGCCGCAGGAGGAGCCCGGAGAAATGCCCCTCCCGGATGCGCTCTTCCCACCCGTACGGCGTGAAGACGATGTTCATGTTGCGGACGAGCGTCCAGACGATGTAGTACGCGGCGAACTGCCCCGCCGTGATTCCCTGCACCGAGCCGCCGTGCGAGTCCGCGATCGTCGTCCAGACGACGAGATAGATCACCGGCTCGGCGACCATCCCGATCAGGTACATGTACGTCGCGGCGCGGTACTGGAACTCAGCCTGCATGTGCGTGCGCATCGCGGTCAGGTAGAAGTCGACCATCGACCGCAGGCGCGGCGCCTGAGGGAGCGGTTGGGCCGGAACGCTCACGCGGAGCCTTCCGCGAACACGAGCTCGATCACATCCTCGATCGGCGGATCCTCGATCGTCAGATCGACCACCTGCTGCTCGCTGAGGAGCCGTGCGGCGATCCGGGGTGTGTCCGCCTTCGGCACGCGCAGCTTCACACGGTCTCCGTCGCGTTCGAGCACGTCGCCGTAGCTGCCGAGGTCAGCCGTTCCGTCCGCCAGCGCCACTTCGATCGTCTTGTAGGCGGCGAAGCGGTCAGAGAGTGCAGAGAGATTGCCGTCGAACATGATCCGGCCGTGATGGATGACGATGACGCGACGGCAGAGTGCGACGACGTCGGCCATGTAGTGGCTCGTCAAGAGAACCGTCGCGCCGTGACGCCGGTTGTACTCGGCGATGAAGCCGCGAATCCGCTTCTGCATCGTCACGTCCAGCCCGATCGTCGGCTCGTCGAGGAAGAGCACCTGCGGCCGGTGCAGAAGCGATCCGACGACCTCCACCTTCATGCGTTCGCCAAGCGAGAGCTGTCGCACCGGCTTGCGGACGAGATCGCCGACGTCCAGCAGTTCGATCATCTCGTCGCGGAGCGCGGACGAAGTCCGTCGCGCGGCAGCCGGTAGATCGCCCGGTTGAGCTCGAACGAGTCCATGGCGGGCAGATCCCACTGGAGCTGGTTTCTGTTCCCCATCACGAGCGTCATCTGCCGCAGGTAGTCCTTCTCGCGGCGAGACGGGATGTGACCGAGCACGCGAGCCTCGCCGCTCAGTGGGGAAGAGCAGCCCGGAGAGCATCTTCAGCGTCGTGGTCTTGCCGGCGCCGTTCGGGCCGAGAAAGCCGACCACTTCCCCCGGGCCGATCTCGAACGAGACCGCGTCTACGGCGCGCACGTCGCGCGTCTCGCGGTGAAAGAGGCTCTTGGCGGCCGCGCGGAGTCCAGGCTCCCGCTCGGGCACCTTGAAGATCTTCGTAAGCTCGTTGACGTGGACGACTGATTCAGACAATGGGTCGGAACCTCCCTGGAGGAACTACGAGACTGCGGGCCGGTTCAACGACGCGTCACACGGCCAGGGAGTATAGGGGCCGATGAAGATCCTGCTCGTCTCCCAGATGTACCCCGGGACCGGCCGACCCCGACCTCGGAGTGTTCGTGCGCGGTCTCGAGGAACAGCTCGTCGCGCGCGGCCACGAGGTCGAGCGCGCGGTCCTCGATCGACGCGGCGTCGGCAAGGTCAAGTACCTCAGGCTCGCGCGCGCGACCCTCGCCGCTTCGCGCCGGTTCAAGCCCGACGTCGTCTACGCGCACTTCCTCGTTCCGACCGGGCTGATCGGCGTGCTTGCCGGCCGCGCGCCGCTGGTCGTGACCGCGCACGGGCGCGATGTGCGCAACGTCGGCTGGCTGCCGGGGATCGGCGCCGCCACGCGTTTCGTCGCGCGCCGGGCCGCGGCGATCATCGCCGTCTCCGACTACCTGCGCCGCGAGCTCGAGGCGAAGGTGCCCGAGGCACGCGGCAAGACCGAGGTGATCGACTCGGGCGTCGATCTCGACCGCTTCACGGTGCAACCCGCGCCTGCAGGTCCGCCGCGTTACCTCTGTATCGGTTCACTCATCCAGCGCAAGAACGTGCTCCGTCTCGCGAGCGCATTCGAACGGCTCGGCGAAGGGACGCTGACGTTCGTCGGCGACGGGCCGCTGCGCGAGCAGCTCGAAGGCAGGCCGGGGATCGAGCTCACGGGCGCGCTTCCGTATGACCGGATCCCCGCGCAGATCGCGGCAGCGCACGTCGTCTGCCAGCCCAGCCTGATCGAGCCGTTCGGCCAGGCCGTGCTCGAGGCGATGGCCTGCGGGCGATCGGTCGTCGCGACGAGGATCGGCGGGCCGCCCGAGTTCGTCCCTCCGGAGGCCGGCGTGCTCGTCGATCCCCTTGACCAAGATGCGCTAGTCGAGGCGCTTCGAAGTGCGGCCGCGCTGCCGTGTCCCAATCGCGCCGCAAGAGCAGCGGCCGAGGAACACGACGTCAGGCGTCAGGCGGAGAAGGTGGAGGCGATTCTCCAGCGAGCCGCTCGAGGTCGGCAAGCCTGACCTCCACGAGCGGGCGGATCCCCTCCTCGATGCCAGCCTCGCGCGCTTCCTCGAGCGCCTGTTCGTAGCTCTGGCGAACCTTGGCCGGGTCGACCCCCTGCTTGAGCCGGTTGTCCCCGGTGACGAGGAGCTTCTGGATCCGTTCCCGAGCCTCGTCCCCCTTCACAAATCGACCGTAACAGTTCAGATTGAAGGTGGAACCGCGTCATGGAGGCTGCCGTCAACATGCCAGAAGGGATCCGTGTTCTGATCGCGGACGACCATCGTCTGTTTGGACAGGCCCTCGAGGCGATCCTTGCGACCGACGACCGGCTCGAGGTCGTAGGTCACGCCGGCGATGGGTCGGAGGCGGTGCAACTCGCGCTTGCCGTCGACCCGGACGTGATCCTCATGGACATCGCCATGCCGATCATGGACGGCTTTCAGGCGACGAAACAGATCCGCAAGCAGCGGCCCAAGGCGTGCATCCTCATGCTCACCGGCTCGAACTCGCGCATCGACGTCGACCGCGCCCGGGAGGCCGGAGCAGCCGGCTACGTGACCAAGAATCGGATCGCGGCCGAGCTGATCGACGCGATCCTCGAAGTCGCGTCGTAGGTAAGGAGGCCTGAAGCGAAATTCCGCCGGGCCGGAGGACGCTCCAGACACGGCGCCGGATCAGCACGTTCGCCCGCGGCACGTAGCGCCGCTACGCACCGCGAACGACCGCACTGCCCGGCTTGGTCTGGAGCGCCCTCCGACGACGGCCGAATTTCACATCAGGCCTCGGTACCACTGCTACCCTGCCGTCGCGATGGTTCAGGCGCTTGCCGTCATCCAGGTACTGCTCTCGATGGGTCTCGTCGCGACTGATCCTCATGCACTCCGGCCGGGACGCCGGTCTCGGCGGCATGGGCTTCACGCCCGCCTCCCAGGGCGGTACGCACATCGTCGAGCGCAACCTCACGAGGCTGACCGTGGTCGTCGGCATCCTCTTCGCCACGAACTCCATCCTGCTGTTTCACGCGCTGAAGTAGCCGCGCTCTACGCGGCCGTCGCGCTGATTGCGGCGGGGTGTAGCTCGATTCAAGCTCCGCGTGTCCGGCCGCTTGTTGCAACTGGACCGCCCGATGTCGTGCGGATCGCGCTCACCGACTTTCGCTGGCCGCTCGATCCCGCACTCGCGCAAGGGCGCGACGAGACGACGCTCGCACGCGCTCTCTACTCGACTCCACTTCGAACCGACCCCGCCACCGGCACAGTGGTTCCGGGGCTCTGCACGGCATGGAAGGCGTCTCGCGACTTCCGGCGCTGGGTCTTCACTTGCAACGGCTCGGCGCCTTCGATTGCAGCTGCCCTTCGCCGCGTGGCGCGATTGCGCGACGCACCGGCGCACTGGCTCTTCGCGCAGACGGAGGCAATCTCGGCGGATGCCTCGACTTTGACGATCCGCTTGCGGTCTTCCTGGCGCCGCTTTCCATATGCGCTGACTGTCGTCGGGGCCTCGCCGCGCTTCGTCGCGGGACCGTTCAAGCTCGTCAGCGGCACGAAGCGGCTCGTCGTCGCGCGCCACGAGGGATTGACGTTGCAGTTCCGCCGCCTCGGTGCCCTTGCCGCCCGGCGGGAGTTCAGTCAGGGGAAGCTTGACGAGGCACCGGTGCCGCTTGGCGACATAGTCGCGACGAAGGCAGACGTGCAGATCGGGAGCGCAGTCAGAGCGCGCACCCTCCTTGGCCTCGATCTCGTCGCGTTCGGTCCGATCGGCTACCGGCTTCTGCGCGCATACCGAGACACCGCGGACCGCGTTGACTACGAGGAGTTGATCTCCGAGCTCGACGGTTCGAGCGCCTACGGCTTCCTCGGCGCAGAGAAGGCGGACCCGGCGCGGTTTCGGCGTGCGCTCGACGCCATCCCGCTGCTGCCGCGACGCTCGGTGAGGATCTTCGTTCCACCCGTGCCAGCGCTGCGCGCCGGCGCGCGACTGCTGTACGGACAGTGGCGGGACGTCGGACTGGGACCGCAGCTCTCCGCCGGGCCACTGCTCCCGGCGCAAGCGAGCTTGCAGCGAGTGCTTGCCCTCTATCCGCAGGAGGAAGCGATTCCGGCGGAGCTCATCCTGCGCGACGAGTTGAAGCCGCGCGACGCGCTCCTGCGTGCGCTCGGCGCGACACAGCAAGGTCATGACCTCCAGCTTGTCGACGAAGGGCTATGGGCTTCCGCGCGCGCCGTTCCGATCGCGTGGGTGGTCGACGCCCGTCTCGTTTCCCCGCGACTGGAGGGCTGGCGCGAGGACGTGCTCGGGAACGTCGACTACGCGGCGGTCAGATCCCGGGCTTCGAGCCAACGCCCGTGACGGTGAAGCGCTCCGATGCGACGGCGGGTGTCATGACCCCGTACGGATAGCGCTCGCCGTAGAAGTTCTGCGAGTTCACTAGCGCGACCTTGCTCGTGAGGCCCAAGACGTCGCGCAGCAGATCGGGGACCGCAACCGTGAAGCGCAGGTTGACGAGTGGCTCGGCGACTTTGCCGTCGCGGATGCGGAACGTCCCATCGCGTGTCATGCCCGTGATGATTCCTTCGCGCGGATGCACCACACCGAGGTAGTGCAGGCGTGTGATGTAAAGCCCGTCGCCGACCAGATCGGCGAGCTCCGCGACCGATTCGGCGTCTCCGGGCAACACGCAGAGCGCCGAGGGGAGCGGGCCCCAGTCGCGTAATTCGGCGGGCGGCGCGTGTCCGGTCGACTCGACACCGTCGCCGGCCTGTGACGCGGTTGTCCGGTCCCAGACGACGCTGCGCGCGACGCCTGCCTCTACAAGTTGCACGCTTCGTTTGGGCGTGCCCTCGAAGTCGAACGCCTTCGGCAGCCCGGACGGATCGAGGGCGTTGTCCACTATCGAGATCTTCTCGTCGAAGACCTTCTGACCGAGCCGCTCCGTGAAGTAGCTGCGCTTGTCGAGCAGCCCGAGCGCACCGAAGGAGTCGTGCGAGAACGTGTCGAGCAACTCGGCGAAGCGCGTACGGCTCGAACACTGCGCGGTATACGCCGGGATCGAGTCTCCGCGGCATCTCTCGTTCGCTGCGCTTTCTGTGCGGCCTCACGTGCGACAGCGGTCGGATCGATGCTGCGTGCGCGCCACGCAGTCTGCTCCGCGTAGCCCGAGCCGTTCTCGTCCGCTGCGACGACGAGCGCGGTGGCATCCGTCATCCGCTGGTGGACCGACAGTCCCGTCGAGGAGACGACCGCGAGCTCGGATGACGGCGCTGGTGAAGAAGCCGTACACCGGGACGTCTCCGCCCGCGTCGATGGACGCTGCCGCCAGCCGAGCCTGATCGCCGGGCCCGAGCGCCGCGGTCTCTTCGTCATAGCCCTCGACGGCGGGCGGGTCCGCGTGCTCTGCGAGCCCGGGAAAGGATTCGTCAGGCGGCGAGCTTTCCGCCGCGTCCGCCGCGCGGCGCGCTACCTCTGCGAGCCCAGGCGGGTCGATCTTGTTCGTCGTAGCGATGCCGACACGATTGCCGTGAACGACGCGTATGGTGACCATCGCGTTCTCGATCAGCGTCGGCTGGTGCACTTCCGATCCGGCGAAACGCGCAAGACCGGAGTGCTCGACGTGCGCGACTGCCTCCGCTTCGCCGCCGGCCGCATCGAGCGCGGCTCGTGCAACGTCGAGCGCGTTCACGACCTGACCCCGACCTGCACGTTCCTGAAGCGCGCGGGAGCGGCGCCGTGCGAGACGTGCGCGCTTTGACCCGGCTGCCCTTTGCCGCAGTTCGTCATCCCGTACAGCCGCCAGGAGTCTTGTCCGGCCACCGCGTCGAGTGATCCCCAGAACTGCGGCGTGATGCCGGTGTACGTCGCGTCGCGCAACATGCGCCCGAGCTTCCCGCCTTTGATCTCCCACGCGATTTGCGTACCGAACTGGAAGTTGAGCCGCTTGTCGTCGATCGACCAGCTGCGATTCGTCTCCATGTACACGCCCTCGTCGACGTCCGCGAGCAGGTCGTCGAGCGTCCCTTCGCCCGGCTCGAGGTGAAGGTTCGTCATGCGTACGAGTGGCATCCGGTTCCATCCGTCCGCGCGCATGGAGCCGCCGTTGCCGGCGCCGATGCGCGCCGCCGTCTCGCGTGAGGTGAGGAAGCCCGTGAGCAGGCCGGCTTCCACGACAGGAGTGCGCTCGGCCGGGACGCCTTCGTCGTCGAACGCGAAGCTGCCGAGCCCGCCTCCCGTCGTCGGGTCCGCGGTGACGTTCATCAGCTCCGATCCGTAGCGCATCGAACCGAGGTCGCCCGGCTTGAGGAAGCTCGTGCCTGCGTACGAGGCTTCGGTGCCGTACACGCGGTCGAGCTCGGTGGGGTGCCCGACGGACTCGTGGACCTGCAACGCAACCTGGTCCCCGTCCAGCACAACGGTCATCACGCCGCTCGGGCACTCGTCAGCGCGTAGGAGTGCAGCCGCCTGTTCGGCAACGCGGGGCGCCTCGCCGGTGAGGTCTAGCCCGTCGACGTACTCCCAGCCGCTCTGGCAGCTCGAACCGACCTGCGCGCTCGGATAGCTCCGCATCTGGAAGACACCGTCACGAGCTGCGGCGCATTCGATCCCCGCGCCGCACTCGATCAGCTCCTGCTCGACCTCCGTGCCTTCCGAGGTGAGCAAGAGCTTGTGCTCGCGCTGCGCGCGCACCATCGTCTGGCGGACGAGGATGTCCGGGCCTGCCATCGCTTCGTCGGCTTCGAGGCACTGCGCCACCTTCTCCGCGAGCGGAACATCGAATGGGTCACGCTCGACCGACGTGCGGTGTGTGCCGCTTGCGGGAGCTATGGGAGCGAGTTGTCGCGAGTGCTTTCCTGGGGCGGCGCTCGCGAAGGTGCAGGCTCGGAGGGCCGCGTCGCGTGCGCCGTCTGCGGAAAGCCGTCGGTCACAGGCGAACCCCCAGGCGCCGTTGAGAAGCACTCGCACGCCGATGCCCTCGCTCTCCGAATCGGAGAGACGTTCGACGCGCCCGCTCTTCGTCGCCACGAACTGGTTTCTCTTCATCACGACGCGTGCGTCCGCGTACTCGGCTCCCGCTCCGGTCGCCGCATCGACCGCGGCTGCACATAGGTCTCGCACGCTAACGGCCCAAAGTCCGCTCGCTTCGCTCGCATGATGACTTTGCGCCGCGACCCTCGATCCCGGCCTCGGGAAGCAGGGCCGGGCAAAGCCCGTCCCTGCGACTAAGAGTCTCGTGCACGCGCGGAAGCCTAAACAGAGTCGATCGCGGTTAGGATTTGCCGGCTCCCGCTACACTGCGTCCCCTCAAGCGCTGGTGGCGGAATTGGTAGACGCGCTAGGTTGAGGGCCTAGTGGCCTTAAAAGGCCGTGGAGGTTCAAGTCCTCTCCAGCGCATTGACCACCGAAGTCCGGCCCCGCTCCGCGGGGCCATGGTGACTTCGGTGGTATCCGTTCCGAGCCCGGTTTGACAACGTCCGGAAGGATCTCTAGCCTGGGTGGCGAACACACGTTCGATCGACCACCTAACCCTTGGAGGCGGAGATGCTGACGGGACGACAGCAGGAGATCTGGGACTTCCTCGTCGACTACGTCGACGCACATGGCTACCCGCCCACCGTGCGGGAGATCGGCGAGGCAGTAGGGCTGGCTTCGCCTTCGACGGTGCATGCGCACCTCGCCAACCTCGAGCGTGCCGGCTTGCTCAAGCGCGATCCAACGAAGCCTCGAGCCCTCGAGCTCGTCGGCCGCGAGCGCAGCGAAGCGCCTGCGGCGACCCTCGAAAAGCTGCCCCTCGTCGGGCAGATCGCGGCCGGCGGGCCGCTCCTCGCAGAGCAGAACGTGGAGGATCACGTGGCCGTGCCGGAGACGCTGCGCGGTGACTTCGTCCTGCGGGTGAAGGGCGACTCGATGATCAACGCGGGCATCCTCGACGGCGATCTCGTGGTCGTGCAACGGGCGCAGGAAGCGCGCAACGGCGAGATCGTCGTGGCCCTCGCCGGTGACGACGAGTCGGCCGACGAGGCCACCGTCAAGCGCTTCTTCCGCGAGAACGGGCGCGTGCGGCTCCAGCCCGAGAACGACGCGCTCGAGCCGATCTACGCACAGCACGTCCAGATCCTCGGCCGAGTGACGGGAGTATTCCGCTCACTGTGAGCTCGGTCGCGCCTCTCCACCGGACTCTCGAGCAGGAGCTCCAGGCGCTGCTGCGCGGCGCCAGCATGGAGTGCCTCGTCTGCGGCGAGTTCGTGCTGCACGCGGGCGGGATGGTCACCTGCCCGGAGTGCAACTCGAGCCTGCGCGAAGAGCTCGGAGGCGAAGAGACGCAGCTACAATTCGACACGCAGGCCGGGTGACCGCGGGTCTAACGGCTCGAGGAAAGTCCGGACACCGAAGGGCAGGACGCTGGGGCGACCCAGGCGGCGAAAGCCGACGGAAAGTGGCACAGAAAGGAGACCGCCTGCAGCGATTCTCCGGAGACGCTGAAGGTAAGGGTGAAAAGGTGGGGTAAGAGCCCACCAGCGTCGTGGCGACACGGCGGCTAGCCAAACCCCGTCCGGTGCAAGGCAAACAGGTCCCGCCATCAGGCGGCCCGCCGAGGGACCGGGTTGCTGCATAGAGGGATGGTCACCGCAAACAGAATCCGGCTTACAGGCCTGCTAACGGAAAAGCCCTGGAAACGGGGCTTTTCCTATTAGGTCTGTTCCGCCGCGGACTCGCTACTGGCTCAGAGGACGCGTTCGAGTTTGCTCCACAACAAGCTCTGCCGGCGCTCGCGCGAGCCCGAGGGCGGCTCGCCTGGATGCGAGCGAGCGATGTCCGGCTCGAAGAGCCGCTCCTCGAACAGCGCGGCGGCCTCTGCGCTCCGCGCGATCATCATGATCTCCGAGTTGCGATAGAGCGCCCAGGCGTCGAGGTTCACGGTGCCGAAGCTGACGATGTCGTCGGCGACGATGACCTTCGCGTGGACGACCGTCTCCGGTAGCTCCCACACCTCGATGCCCGCCCCGAGCATGTCGGCGTAATGGTGCTTCAGAGCGGCAGTCGCCTGCGCGTTGTTGGACGTCTTCGAGACGACGACCCTCACCCGCACCCCGCGCTGCGCGGCGGCGACAATCCGCTCGATCATGCCCCCGTCCGTGAGATAGGCGTTCATCACGTCGAGGCGCTCCCGGGCGCCGTCGATTTGCTCCCGGATCGCCTGCGAGGCCGCCACGTGCCCGCCGGGGATCACCTGCGCGAGCGCGATGGGCGTCGAGCCGGGGTCGGTCGGCTCCGGGAAGAACGACGACAGTTGGGAAGGAAGCGGTGCGCCGTGGCCGTGGAAGCTCGTCAGGAACGCCGCCTGCGCCTGTCGGACGACATCGCCCGTGACCCGCACCATCACGTCGTGGAAGCCGCCGTTCTCGAAGTGATCCTCGATGCCCGCGCCACCTGTCCACGCAACCGCGCCGTCTATCACGTAGAGCTTGCGGTGATCGGCCCGCCCGAGCTCGTCCTGCCGCCGACCGACCCGCTGGCCGTCGGGGTACAGGCCGTACCGGCTCGGTGGGAAGACGTCGTTGACGACGATCTGCGCCCCGGAGGCGGCGAGGCTTGTAAACATCTCCCGCGCCTGCTTGTACGGCCTGGAACCGTACCCGTCGACAATTACCCGAACCTCAACGCCCTCCTTCAGCTTCCGCTCCAGCAGTGCTGCCATCTTCATCCCGATCTCGCCCTCGCGCCAGCCGAACATCAGGATGTGCACCGTCGACCGCGCGCCCTTGACATCGGCGAAGATCCTCGGGAAGAAGTTCACGCCCTCCACCAACGGCTCGATCGTCGCCGCCGTCGACCACGCGAAGGGAAGTGCTGCGTCGCGCGGGCGGGCTGCACCTCGTGCCACGAACGCCTCGGTCGCAGCCTGAGCACCTGCCGACGTGACCGCGTCGAATGGCGGCGGCCAGCTTGGACGATGCGTGACCCCGAGCAGCCGCCGGTAAGCGAGCACGAAGAGCGCGGCCAACGCGCCCACCGCGAGTGGCACCAGCGGGTACCTGCGCTCCGTCCTGCCCGCGCCGGGACTCATGGTCCAGAAGCTCCTGTGGCGAGCCCGTCCGCCGGGAAAGAGTTGGGTACGGCGATCTCTGTTACGGGCATCAACCGAGAGTGTCCCAGGCATCGGCTCGCGTGGCTCCGCTACCCGCTCTCTACGTACTCCGGCTTACAGGCTTGCTAACGAGAAGCCCGCTTCGGTGGGCTTCTCTATGTGCGCTGGTGTTTGTCGCTAGCGCCGCGGCAGCTCCCCCGAGCGTGAACGCACCGATCCCGAAGGAGCCCGCGCCTTTGGGCCAGCACGCTTCTTCAGACAACGGCCGATCTCGAGAAGGCGATCGGAGACTGGAATCCAAAGACCACTGCCGCGCCGCAGTCCGTCGTCCTGCTGGCGCTGTATCAGCAGCGCATCTACAGATTGCTCACGCGTGACTCGAGCCTCGCAACACGCACGCTTGCGCTCGTTCCGCGAGACCTGCAGAAGGTGAGCAGAGACCTTCTCGCTGCCCAACGCGAGCTGTATCGGCTGACGCCTCCCATCCGCGTCCACGCCATCAAGGTCGCGCGCGCGCGGCCTGCACCAGAACTGTTGAGTTACTACCGGGAGGCACAACGCAGGTTCAAGATCCCGTGGAACGTGCTCGCAGCCGTGAACTTCGTCGAGACGAAGTTCGGGAAGCTGCGCAGCGCGAGCGCCGCCGGCGCGCAGGGCCCGATGCAGTTCATGCCCGCGACATGGCGCCGCTACGGGCTTGGCGGGAATGTCCACGACGCACATGACGCGATCCTCGGCGCGGCCAACTACCTCCACGCTTCAGGCGCACCCCGGAATCTGCGAAATGCGCTGCACCACTACAACCCTTCGAGCGCGTATGTCGATGCCGTCGTTCGTTATGCGCGACGCGTCGGCGCCGATCGAACGATGTTCTACGCGCTCTACAACTGGCAGGTCTTCGTCAAGACTCCGCGTGGCGATCGTCGCGTCACGGGGCCGGGTCTTCCATGAGGCAGACGAACCGCTCGACGACCGCTTTCACCGCGATCTCATCTTCGCGTCCTACGGTCTGTCAACGGAAAAGGAGGCAGGCATGAGCAGGCAGTTCATTTTCGTAGGAGCAATCGTGGGCATCCTCGTTCTCGCGGGCTCGGGCCGTGCGAGGCAGGGCGTCGCCCCGTTCCCCGTCCTTCCGGCCACCGGGCGACTTCGTCAGCCGGATCGACAACAAGTACTTCCCGCTCCGACCCGGCACGACCTTCCTCTTCCGCGGGAGCGAGGAAGGAAAGGCGCGCCGGGTTTCCGTTTTCGTCACGCACAAGACGAAGATGATCCTCGGCATCCGAGCGACAGTCGTTCTCGATCAGGTGTTGGCCGGCGGCAAGCCCGAGGAGAAGACCTTCGACTGGTATGCGCAGGACAAGCACGGGAACGTCTGGTACCTCGGCGAGGACTCGTCCGACTTCGTTAACGGCAAGTGGGTTCGCAGCGATGGGTCGTGGGAGGCCGGCGTCAAAGGCGCGAAGCCCGGCATTGTCATGAAGGCCAATCCGCGCGTCGGGGTCGTCTACCGGCAGGAGTACTACGCGGGCCATGCCGAAGACATGGCGAAGGTCCTGAGCCGGAACAGGTCCGTCACCGTTGCGTACGGCAGCTTCGAACACGCGCTCGAGACGAGCGAGTGGACGCCGCTCGAGCGTGGCGTGCTCGAGCACAAGTACTACGTCAAAGGCGTCGGCAACGTGCGCACGATCATGGTCAAGGGCGGTTCCGAGGAAGAGCACCTCGTCTCGATCACGAGGTAGGCGAGCTACGTCTGGCGGCTCCAGATCCGGAGCTCGCCGACGTGCTCGAAGCCGAGCCGCCGGTACACCGCTTCGCCCTCCGGGCTCGGCGCGAGGATGGACGGGAGCCCGGTCTCGACGAGCATTGCCGCACGCGTGAGTGCAGTTCCGTACCCCCGCCGTCTCATCGACGCAATCGTCGTCACGCCGAAGATGCCGACGGCCTCGTCGGTGCGGTAGCTCATCGCCGCGCCGACGGGCTTGCCCTCGACTCGACCGAGCCACAAGACCATGCGCGATTCCTCGAGGATCGCCGGCGGGTGAATCGTTCCGGGCTCGATCGTGTCCCGTTCGTTTCCGAACCCACGCACACTGACCGCCTCGAGCTCTTCCACCTCCTCCGCAGTCGTGACGCGCACGATCTCGAGCTCTGCCGGCGTCTCGTCGGCGGACGGCTTCGACGGTGAGCGGAGAAACCATGGCTCATGCCGCCAGTCACGGAAGCCGGCCTGCGAGAGGTCGATCGTCTGCCACGAGTCGCAGACGGCTCCAGTTGTGTCGGCGACTGCCTCTGCCGTCGTGTCCGGGCGAAGCGTGATCGCCCGGAAATAGATGTGCGGCGGGGAGTCGAGCGCGCGCCACGCGTCGGCGTCGGTGGCAGACCGAAGGCCGAGCGCCGTCAGCCACGCGGCATGCCAGCCTGCGACGGCATCGGCGCAGAGTGCGACTGGATCCTTCACACGCCGAAGCGTAGGTCTTTACGTACGAAGAACGACTTCGAGCGCCGTGCCGCGACCGGGCTTCGAGGTCAGCGTGAAGCCACCCTCGATGATCTTCGTGCGCGCGCGAATGTTCTTCAATCCCTGCCCGACCGCAGCCGACTCGCCGTCAAAGCCCTCGCCGTCATCGCGCACCAACACGAAGCGCTCGTAGTTGCGCGTACCGATCACGACCTCGGCTCGCGTGGCGTTCGCGTGCTTGCGTACGTTGGCAAGGCCCTCCTGCACGATGCGGAAGACCTCGATCTGCTCGTCGGGCGCGAGTCTGACGTCGGGATCGATCTCGAGGTCGACCTCGAGCTGTCCGTCGGCGGTGAGGAACTCGATGTACCGGTTCAGGGCCGCGTCGAAGGGTGCGGTTCCCGATGCGGTGGACAGTGCAAGGATCGCGAAGCGCGCCTCCTGTTGCGCAGCGTTGGCGGCTTCGCGCAGTTTCGCGATCGTCTCTTCCTGCGGCGCGCCGTTCTGCAACATCGACGCATGAGTCGACACGGCGAAGAGGTACTGCGCGAGCCCGTCGTGGATCTCGCGAGCCACCCGCGCCCGTTCCTCGGCCACCGCGCGCCCGAACTCTGCGTAGCTGATCGCGCGCCAAGCGCCGGCGAGCAGCAACCCGTAGGCGAGCAGGCGCAAGGCGTCGCCGCGTGAGACCGATCCCGCAGCGAGCACAGGCGTGAAGACGTAGTGGAGCGAGGCGAAGAGCATCAGCGTCGCCCCGAGTGCAAGCCACCGGTCGAGGTCCTCGCGACGCTCGTAGAAGCGTTTCCCGAAGCCGACCACCGCCAGGAGATTCAGGAGGGCCTGAGCGGCCAGTAAGCCGGTCAGCAGGCCGGGAGTCTCGGAGTCAGGGTTGATGGCGGGGAGGACGCCGACGGAGGAGCGCAGCGCGAGCCAACCGAGGACGAGCACGGTGCACGCCGCGACCGCGGTGTTCGCCAGTGCGCGCGGCCCGGACCGTCCGGGCACGAAGGCCGCCGCGGCAATGAGCGCCCAGGCGAGCAGGCGACCGGCCACGGCCGCCCATGCCTCCGCGCGGTGGACGGGCTGACCATCGAGGACCGGGACGATCGCGAAGGCGACGATCGACAGGGAGGCGATCAGAAAGCCGGTGCAGAGGAAGAGGTCGAGGCGCCGACCCTCGACCGCGAAACGGATGCCGGCCAGGAGGGCGATGATCCCGCCCGCGAAGGCCATCACCGTCTGCAAGACGAGGCCGAGCTGAGGCAGCTCGATCTTCGTCTGGAGGTCATGGTTGGAGACGAAGAGGGCGAGCGAGGAGCCGAGCAGGCCGAACAGGAGGATTTCTCCCCAGAGCCAGGCCTGGAAGTCGTCTCTGCTGTCTTGTCGCATGTTCACTCTTGTCGGCAGATCCCAGTCCGCCGATAAGCCTTGAAACCCTGATGGCTGAGCGAATCCTTCTCGTAGACGATCACCCCCTGACCCGATCGGCCCTCGCCGGGCTCCTGACCCAGCACGGCTTCGACGTGGTCGGAGAGGCCTCCGACGGTGAGGAGGCGATCGAGGCCGCCGCCAGGCTCCAGCCCGATCTGATCCTGCTCGACCTGTCCATGCCCGGGCTCGACGGCCTCAGCGCGCTGCCGCGGTTGCGCGAGGCTGCGTCGGAGTGTGAGGTCGTCGTGCTCACCGCGTCCGGGACGGAAGAGAATCTCCTCGGCGCGATTCGAGGCGGTGCAGCCGGCTACTTGCTGAAGAGCGAACCGCCGGAGCGCATCGTGGACTTCCTGCGCGGGGTCGCGCAAGGAGAAGCGGCACTGTCGGGGGCGGTGGCGCGTCGGCTGCTCGAGCAGGTGCGTGAGGGAGGCGGACGCAGCTCGGGTGTGCCCGACTCGATCGCAGCAGCGCTTTCGGCGCGGGAGCTCGAGGTGCTTCTACTCCTCGACGACCACCTCGCCACCGACGAGATCGCGAAGCGCTTGTTCATCTCCGAGCACACCGTTCGCTCGCATGTGAAGAGCCTGTTGCGAAAGCTCGGCGTCTCCTCGAGGCGGGAAGCGCTCGAGGCTCTTTCCATCGCGCGGGGCTGACCCTCACCCATTTTGGGTGAGTGCCTTCCCCCGTCTCGGGCGATGCCTTGCGAGGGCCCCGGGCCGATACTTGGAGCAGATCTACACGCTCCCCGGGACGGAGCGAACGTGGAGAACGTACGACCCGTGGCGATTGATTTCGACGGCCGGCTCTCAGCCGGCCGTTGTCTTTTCCGAGGAGAATCCGTCCAGCGCCGCTGTGACCAGGGCCGGGAGCGTCGCGACGTTGTAGCCGCCTTCGAGCACCGCTGCGACGCGTGGCGCGAGGGCGGCGCAGCGCCTGCTGAGCTCGCGAAAGCCGTCGGCGCTGATGCGCATCTGCGCGAGTGGGTCCTCCTCGTGAGCGTCGAAGCCGGCCGAGACCAGGAGCAGCTCGGGGCCGAACTGCTCGACCGCCGGCGCGACTCGCTGGTCGAACGCCAGGAGGTACTCGTCGTCCCCGGAGCCGGCGCTCAACGGAACGTTCACGGTCGTCTCGCCCTGCTCGGTCGGCCCGCCGGTGCCGGGGTAGAACGGCCACTGATGCAGCGAGACGAACAGCACGCTGTCGTCCTCCCAGAAGATCTCCTGCGTGCCGTTGCCGTGATGCACGTCGTAGTCGACGATCGCCACGCGGCCGACGCCGTGCTCGGCCTGCATGTGACGCGCAGCGACGGCAACGTTGTTGACGAGACAGAAGCCCATCGCCGTCCGGGGTCTGGCGTGATGGCCCGGCGGCCGCACCAGGGCGAAGGCGCCGGTCTCGGCGGCCTCGATCGCAATGCCGGCGGCGAGCAGCGCGGCGGTCCAGCTCGTCTCCGAGACGACGGTGTCGGCATCCCATAAACCCGGCTCAGTCAGGGTCGCCAGCCTGTTCAGGTACTCAGGCGCGTGTACACGTTCGGCGGCGCTCCGTTCCGCGGCCCGGCCCTCGCGTGCATCAGGGAAGGCTTCGAGCAGCACCTCGAGGCGTTCGGGCGAGTCCGGATGGCCAAAAGTCGGATGCAGCTGCGCGAGCGCCGGATGAGTCAGGACGTCGATCGGCGGACGGCTCCTACGCGGCCAGCGCGGCGATCCGGTCGGCCTGGGCATTCATGCCCAGCTGTCGTACGAAGGAGGACGCCTCCGCCCATTTCGGGGTCTGGTCAACGAGGGGAGGTAGGGGGGCGGAGGCGTCTAGCGTTGCCATTCGCCGGTAGATGCGAAGTTCCTCCGCCTGCACCTCGAAGCGGCCGTCCTCGAGCATCGCCTCCAGCGTGCCGTACTGAGCCAGGAGGTTTGCCGCCGTCTTCGGGCCCACGCCACGGGCCCCTGGAAGCTTGTCCGACGGGTCGCCGCGCAAGGCGATGAAGTCCGGCACCTGCTCGGGCTCCACGCCGTAGCGGTCACGGACCTCGGCAGGGCCGATCCGCGCGAGCTCGCTCACGCCGCGGGTGGGTTGAAGAATCGTCGTCCGGTCGCTCGCGAGCTGGAACGCGTCGCGGTCTGATGTGACCACGACAGCGAGGCCACCCTGTTTCTCTTCGTGCGCGACTGCGGCCGCGAGAAAGTCGTCGGCCTCGTAGCCCGCACCCTTGGCGGCCGCGAAGCCGAAAGACCTGACGAGCTCCGGCAGGAGGTCGAGTTGCTCGACCAGTTCGTCGTCGAAAACTCGTCCGCCCTGGTAGCCGGCGAAGAGCTCGTTCCTGTACGTCGGCACGAACAGCGTGTCCCAGCCGACGAGTGCGGCACGCGGCGCCTCGGCCTGCCAGAGGCGCATGAGGAAATTGGAGAAGCCGACGAGCGCGTTGCTGGGCTTGCCTTCCGCGCGCCGCATCGACTTGGGCAGCGCGTGGTACGCCCGGTGAGCCAGGGAGTCGCCGTCGATCACGAGCAGCGGCCGGCTCATCGGAGATCGACGCCCAGCCGTTCGATCTCTGCCATCAGCCGGTCGGTCGCCTCCCGCGCGGCAAGGGAAGGGTCTTCCCCCCTCAGATCGTCGAGCGGGATCGGCTTCCCGTAACGGACACGCAGGGGGCCGAGCCTCGAGAGCCGGTCCGTGCCCGCGATCGCCGCCGGGACGAGCGGCGCTCCCGCCTCCAGCGCTATTCGAGCTGCACCCGTGTGCGCTTTGGGCTGATACCTCTTCACGAGGCCCTTCCGCTGCCGTGTGCCGTGCGGAAACATCGCCACGACGTGTCCATCGCGGACGAGGTCAATTGCGGTGTTGATCGCCTCGATGTCACGCTCGCCGCGCCGGACGGGGAAGCCGCCGCCTGCTGTGATCAGACGATTCAGCGGCCACCAGTAGAGCTCCGACTTCGCCATGAAGCGGAGAAAGTTCTTCGGCCAGAGCGGGAGCCCGAGCGGCCAGGGATCCAGGTTCGAGATGTGGTTCGCCGCGAGGACGTAGCCCTCATCGGTAGGGAGATTCTCCTTGCCCTCGTCACGCAATCGGTACACCCACCGCACCACCGGCCAGGACAGGCCGGCGGCGAAGGAGTAGAAGGGACTGGGCTTCACGCGGCCAAGTATCTCCGCCCCGGCGCCCATTCCGGGGGACGCTATGGTGTTTTGGATGCCAAAGACCCTTGTGATAGCTGAGAAGCCCTCCGTCGGCCGCGACCTCGCGGGCGCGCTGGACGGACCCTTCCAGCGACGAAAGCTCGACGACATCAAGCCGAAGCGCGGGAAGAAGAAGGCCGAGGAGCCAACGAACGAAGAGGTCGTCGAAGCAGCGAAGTCGAAGACCAAGGCCAAGACGACCCGCGACGAAGCCGTCTTCCTCGAGTCCGACGACTACGTGATCACGTGGGCCGTCGGCCATCTCGTCCAGCTCGCCGAGCCCGAGGAGTACGACGAGAAGTGGAAGAAGTGGAAGATGGCCGATCTGCCGATCGTCCCGCCGAACGGGTTCAAGCTCGTGCCTCGCGACGCGAAGTCGAAGAAGCAGCTGAAGCTGATCGAAACGCTGCTGAAGCGCGAGGACGTCGACAAGATCATCAATGCATGTGACGCCGGGCGTGAGGGCGAGCTGATCTTCGCCTACGTGTACGAGTCGGTCTTCGGTAGCTCCGCAACGAGCCCGAAGGCGCCGAAGCCCGTCGAGCGCCTGTGGATCTCGTCGATGACGAAGCAGGCGATCCGGGAAGGGTTCGAGAAGCTCCGCCCGGGCACCCAGATGCAATCCCTGGAGGACGCCGCCCGCTCTCGCTCCGAGGCGGACTGGCTCGTCGGCATGAATGCAACGCGCGCTGCGACCATTCGCGGCCGCGCATGGGTCGGAGGCGTTGTCTCGCTCGGACGCGTACAGACACCTACGCTCGGATTGATCGTCAAGCGGGAGCGCGAGATCCAGGCGTTCGTCCCCGAGCCGTACCGCCTGATCCACGGGACGTTCCAGCCGCCTTACCAGGGACTCTGGTTCGAGGGCGACGAGACGCGGATCTTCGGTGACCTCACGCGCGCCGACGCGATCGTCGCCAAGGTCTCCGGCCAGGACGGCACGGTCGAGAAGGTCGAGCGCAAGGAGCAGTCCGAGCGCGCGCCTCTGCTCTACGACCTGACCTCCCTCCAGCGTGACGCGAACCGGCGCTACGGCTTCTCCGCGCGGCGCACGCTGCAGGCCGCGCAGTCCCTGTACGAGAGCAAGAAGGCGATCACGTATCCGCGGACGTCCTCGCGTTTCCTCTCCGGCGACATGGTCCCGCAGCTGAAGCCGACGGCCGCCACCTTGCAGCCGATCGAGGACTACCGCAAGGGAGCCGAATACGTGCTCGCGCTCGACCAGCTGCCGCTCGGCCGCGTCGTCAACGACGCGAAGGTGAGCGACCACCACGCGGTCATCCCGACCGACATCGAGAAGGATCTCGAGGCCTTCTCGCCCGACGAGCGGCGTGTATTCGACCTCGTCGCCAAGCGCTTCCTCGCAGTGTTCCACCCACCGGCGCGATATGCCCGCACGACGGTGATCACGCTCGTCGAGGAGGAGCGCTTCCGCACGCGCGGCAAGATCACGCTCGAGGCCGGGTGGCGCGGCGTCTACGGACTCGAGCCCGACCAGGAGCGGCAGTCTGAGGACGAGGCCGATGCGGAAGCGGGAGAGATCCCGGTGCTGCAGGAAGGCCAGACCGTCCGGTGCATCGCGGCCGAGATCGAGGACAAGATGACCAAGCCGCCGCCTCGCTACACCGAGGCGACCCTGCTGTCGGCGATGGAGACCGCCGGCAAGCTCATCGACGACGAGGAGCTCCGCGAGGCGATGAAGGAATCCGGGCTCGGCACCCCGGCAACGCGCGCCGAGACGATCGAGACCTTGATCCGCCGCGAGTACATCGAGCGCGTCGGCAAGGACCTCCAGGCGACGCCCAAGGGTATCCAGGTCATCACCATGCTCCTTGACCACAAGCTCACTTCCCCGGAGCTCACCGGCGACTGGGAGCACAAGCTCTCCGAAATCGAGCATGGCAACGGGGATCGGAAGAAATTCATGAAGGGAATCGCAGATTTCGCCAAAGAGACGGTCGAGCAGATCGCGGCTCTGGACAAGGAGCAGCTTCGGCCGGAGCGGGTCGAGCTCGGCCCCTGTCCGCGCTGCGGCGCGGTGACCGGCGAGATCATCAAGGAGAACTCCAAGGCTTACGGCTGCACGAGCTGGAAGAGCCGGGAAGAGGTCGGCTGCGGTTTTGTGGTTTGGAAACGAGTCGCCAGCCGGACGCTCACACCTGAGATCGCCAGGCAGCTGATCGAGGAACGTCGGACCCGGGAAGTACTCTCAGGTTTCCGCTCACGGAACGGCAAACCTTTTCGTGCGCGGCTCGTCTTGAATGACGAGGACAAGATCGAGTTCGAGTTTCCGGTTCGCGCGCAATCCAAAGAGCCCGCGGCGACGGAATAACAAAGGACCCGCGCACGTTGCACGTTTTTGACCCTTCTGGGACGGAAGAAGCCTGGAAGTAAGAGGGAATTCGGCCTACAGTACGAAGGTTGCCGCCGTATCACAAAGTAGGACTCGAAAGGGACACTTGACACAAAATCAGCTGCACGAACTGCTTGATTCCGACCAGGCCAAGGCGCTCGTCGAGGGCGCCGAGGAGCGTGGGCACCTCGAGGCTGCCGAGCTCGAGGCGTTCGCCCTCGAGCACGACCTCAACGAGGCCGAGGTCGAGGAGCTCACCCGTGAGCTCGAGCGGATCGGGCTCGATATCCGCCAGCCGGAAGCCGAGGCAAAGGTCGAGAAGGAAGAGAAGCCCGCCAAGCCGGAGCCCCATGTCCTCTCGGGCTCAGCAGACAGCCTTCAGCTCTTCCTCGCCGACGTCGGCCGCCACAAGCTGCTGACCGCCGCAGAAGAGGTCACCCTCGCCAAGGCGATCGAGCGGGGCGACCCGACCGCCAAGCGACGCATGATCGAGTCGAACCTGCGCCTGGTCGTCTCCATCGCCAAGGGCTACCGGGGCCTCGGCGTCCCCTTCCTGGATCTGATTCAGGAGGGCACGCTCGGCCTGAACCGCGCGGTCGAGAAGTTCGACTGGCGCCGTGGTTACAAGTTCTCGACGTACGCCACCTGGTGGATCCGCCAGTCGGTGCAGCGTGCCGTGGCGAATCACGCCCGGACGATCCGCGTGCCCGTGCACGTCGTCGAGCGGCAGCAGAAGCTGTCGCGGGCGGCTCGCCGGCTCGAGGTCGAGCTGGGCCGTGAGGCGACGAAGGACGAGCTCGCCGAGGCGACCGGCCTTCCGATCCAGCACGTCGACGAGGCACTTGGCGCCGCTCAGGCCTCCGTTTCGCTGAACCAGACGGTCGGCGCGGATGACGAGGGCGAGCTCGGAGACCTGTTCGCCGACCGCGAGGCCGCGGATCCGTTCGACGAGGCCGAGGAATCGCTCCGGCGCCAGGGCGTCCGGCGTGCTCTCGACGCCCTGCCCGAGCGCGAACGTCGCATCCTGGAGCTCCGTTTCGGCTTCGAGGGCGAGCCCTGGACGCTCGAGGCGATCGGACACGAGCTCGATCTGACGCGCGAGCGCGTCCGGCAGCTCGAGGGCCAGGCTCTTGCCCGGCTCTCGGCGCTACGAGATCTGATCTCTCTCGCCGCCTAACGAGCGGCGCCCATAGATCGGACATGAAGGCGGCCTACGGGCCGCCTTCAATCGTTTTCGTGCCAAATCGCGTCTAAGCCTTGAGGAAGGCTTAACCTTCTGTTCATACTTGCTCGTCCGCCTGAAGGGGC
Organism: uncultured Actinomycetes bacterium; assembly: GCA_963779965.1. GTDB lineage: Bacteria > Actinomycetota > Thermoleophilia > Gaiellales > Gaiellaceae > 3-1-20CM-4-69-9. Next base: position 50,487 of record CAWAAP010000015.1, read on the forward strand.
GGGACGACGAAAGGAGTTTGTGTGAGGGGGAATTTGAGAAGGCTCACCCTGCCGATCGCGGCGATGTTGGTGCTGATCGCCGCTGGGACTGCAGGTGGAGCTTCGAAGGCAGGCACGCTCGTCTTTGCCGGCGCATCGGACCCGACCTATCTGGATCCTGCGTTGGTTTCCGACGGTGAGTCGTTCCGCGTCACGGAGCAGATGTTCGAGGGGCTCGTGAAGCTCAGGCCCGGCACTACGAAGATCGTTCCGTCGCTTGCGACGAGCTGGAACCTCAAGGGCGGCAAGGTCTGGACCTTCAACCTGCGCAAGGGCGTGAAGTTCCATGACGGCACGCCGTGGAACGCCGCGGCTGCCTGCGCCAACTTCAACCGTTGGTACAACTGGACTGGTCCGTTCCAGGATCCGTCCGCGACCTTCTACTACCAGGCGACCTACGGCGGGTTCAAGAAGAACGAGGTCGCGAATCTGTCGGCCCCGCTCTTCAAGAGCTGCAGGACGGTCGGCAACTACAGGATCGTCGTGACGCTGACCAGGCCTTCGGGCGTGTTCTTCCCGTCGCTCGTGATCCAGTCGTTCGCGATGCAGAGCCCCACGGCGATGAAGAAGTACGGCGCTGACCAGGCCACGCTGGCCGGCGGGGCATTCAGGTCTACCGGCACGTATGCCTTCCAGCATCCGACCGGCACCGGCCCGTTCAAGTTCTCGTCTTGGACGATCGGCCAGAAGGTCGAGCTGGTGAAGAACAAGGCCTACTGGGGCGTGAAGGCGAAGCTGGACAAGATCATCATCCGGCCGATCTCGGACAATCAGGCGCGCTACGACGCGCTGAAGACCGGCGAGATCAATGCCTTCGACCTGGCTCCGCCGCAGGACATCGACGGGCTGACCGGCTGACTCGCGTCTCAAGGTGATCAAGCGGCCGGCGTTCAACGTCGCGTACGTGACGATCCACCAGGGACCCGGCTCGCCGATGAACGACATCAAGGTCCGGCAGGCAGTTGCCTACGGTCTCAACCGCGCCGCAGTGGTGAAGAACTTCTACTACGGCACGGGCCAGGTGGCGAACGAGTTCCAGCCGCCGAGCCTGTTCGGTTATTCGAAGAACGTGCAGAAGTACCCGTACAACCCCACGAAGGCCAAGGCACTGCTGAATTCGTCGGCGTGCAAGGTCCCGTGCAAGATCGACTTCTGGTACCCGACGGACGTCTCACGGCCGTACATGCCCGACCCGAAGCGGAACTTCGAGGGCTTCGCTGCAAGCCTCGATGCCTCCGGTTTCAACGTGGTCGCGCACAGCGCACCGTGGCGCCCGACGTACGTGCCGAAGGTCAATGAAGGCTCGGCCGGCGATCTCAACCTGATCGGCTGGACGGGTGACTACGGGGATCCGGACAACTTCCTCGGAACGTTCTTCCGGAACTTCAACCCGCAGTTCGGGTTCAACAACTCGGCGATCACGGGCATCCTCAACAGGGCGCTCAACGAGCCGAACTTCCCCAAGCGGGTGAAGCTCTACCAGCAGGCGAACATCCTGATCATGAAGTACCTGCCAGGCATTCCGTATGCGCACGCAACTCCGGCACTCGGTGCCGAGAAGCGCATTCAGAAGCTGATCGCAACGCCGGTCGGTGGCGTCTGGTTCCAGTACGCTGGATACGGAGGTCAGTAGCAGATAGACACGCAGCCGGCGGACGACTGAACGATGCTTCGGTATGTCGTCCGCCGGCTGTTGCTGCTCGTCCCGATTCTGCTCGGGGTTTCGATCCTGATCTTCTTCTGGGTCCACGCGCTGCCGGGCAATCCTGCTTCCGCTTTGCTGGGCGAGCGTGCGACGCCTGAGCTCGTGAAGCAGTACAAGGAGCGTTACGGGCTCGATCGTCCGCTGCCTCTCCAATATGTGGATTACCTAAAGGTCACCGTCCACGGAGATCTCGGGACGAGCATCACCACGCGTCGGACGGTCGTGTCGGAGATCAGGCGCCGCTTCCCGGCAACGATCGAGTTGGCGGTTGCGGCGATGATCTTCGCCGTCGGCATCGGCTTACCACTCGGGTTTTTTGCGGCCAAGCATTACGGCGGCGTCTTCGACAACCTGAGCCTGATCGGCTCGCTGATCGGCATCTCGATCCCGATCTTCTTCCTGGCGATCATCCTCAAATACATCTTTGCGGTGAGGTTGGGCTGGTTGCCGAGTGTTGGCCGGGAAGACGTGTTGCTGACTGCCGATCATCCGACGGGGTTCTACGTCCTGGACGGGATCATCACGCGCAACTGGACCGCGCTGTGGGATGCGATCCAGCACCTGATCTTGCCCGCGATCGCGCTTGGCTCGATCCCACTGGCCATAATCATGCGGATCACTCGCGCTTCGGTCCTCGACGTCCAGAACGAGGACTACGTGCGCACGGCCCGCGCGAAGGGCCTTTCGCCCCATATTGTCGATCGGCGCCACGTGCTCCGAAACGCGCTGCTGCCCGTCTCGACGATCATCGGCCTGCAGACCGGATTGTTGCTTTCGGGCGCCGTGCTGACGGAAACCGTCTTTGCATTCCCCGGCATGGGCTCCTGGTTGCGCGACGCGATCTTCAACAGTGACTATCCCGCTCTGCAGGGCGGGATCCTGTTCCTCGCGGTTGTCTTCGTCCTCGTGAACCTGCTCGTCGACATCTCGTACGCCATCATCAACCCACGCATTCGGTACAGCTGATGAGCGTCGCAGAAATCGAAGCACGCGAGATCGGGCTTCAAGCGCCCTCCGGGTTGTGGAGCGAGGCGTGGTACCGGCTCATCCGTAACCCGACTGCGGTCCTCGGCGGGGTGTTCGTCACGGTCTTCGTGACCGTGGCGGTCTTCGCGCCGTTGATCGCTCCATACGGTCCGAAGGACCAGAACCTCGACCTGCTCAAGAACGGGGAGCCGGTCGGACCGAGCGCCGAGCATTGGTTCGGTATCGACCTGCTCGGGCGTGACGAATTCTCGCGCATCGTCTACGGCGCGCGTTACTCGCTTTTGATCGGAATCGTCTCCGTCACGATCGGCCTCTCAATCGGTCTAGTCCTTGGCGCGTCTGCCGGCTACCTCGGCGGCGCCGTCGACACCGGGATCATGCGGTGTATGGACGTGATGCTCGCGATCCCGGGCCTGCTCTTCGCGATCGGCATCGTCGCTGCGCTGCAGCCCGGGTTGTGGCAGGTGATGCTCGCAGTGGGGATCGTGAACATCCCCATCTTCGCGCGTCTGTTACGAGGGTCGGTGCTCGCGCAAAAGGAGAACGACTTCGTGCTGGCGGCGAGGTCGGTCGGCGTGCGTCGGCGGGGAATCCTCTTCTCGCACATCCTCCCGAACTCGGTCTCGCCGCTGATCGTGCAGGGCACGCTGGCGATGGCGACCGCGATCATCGACGTCGCGGGCCTCGGCTTCCTCGGGCTCGGCCCACAGGATCCGGCCACTCCCGAGTGGGGCACGATGCTCGCGAACGTGAACGACTACCTGGCGGTTGGGCCGTTCCTCGCGATCATCCCGGGCATCGCGATCATCATCTCGGTCCTTGGGTTCAATCTGATCGGGGACGGGTTGCGCGAGGCGCTTGATCCGAAGTTGCGCACCCGTGGCTAGGGAGGCTCTCCTCTCGGTCGAGGACCTGCACGTCCGCTTCGCGACACGGCGCGGCACCGTGCACGCCGTGAACGGGATCACGTTCGACATCGCTCCCGGGGAGACGCTTGGGATCGTCGGCGAGTCGGGGTGCGGCAAGAGCGTCACGTCGCTCGCGATCCTCGGTCTGCTCGCAGGTAACGGCCGCGTCGAGTCAGGCGCCGCCGTCTTCGAGGGCAAGGACCTGATCCGTCAAAGCGACCGCGCTCTCCGCCGTATTCGCGGGACGTGAGATCGCGATGATCTTCCAGGATCCGATGTCCTCCCTGAACCCGGTCCTGACGATCGGACGTCAGATCCGCGAGGCGCTCGAGACGCACTTCGACATGGACCGCAAGGCGGCCAACAAACGGGCGGCGGAGTTACTGGACCGTGTTGGCATTCCGAGTGCCGACCAGCGCCTGCGCGACTACCCGCATCAGTTCTCCGGCGGGATGCGGCAGCGCGCGATGATCGCGATGGCGCTCGCCTGTGAGCCGAAGCTCATGATCGCCGACGAGCCGACGACCGCGCTCGACGTCACGATCCAGGCGCAGATCCTCGATCTCTTGCGCGAGTTGGTCGCGGAGGAGAATGCGGCACTGATCCTGATCACCCACGACCTCGGCGTCGTTGCCGGCATGTGCGAGCGCGTGAACGTGATGTACGCGGGCATGTTCATGGAGACGGGCTCGGCCGAGCAGCTCTTCGGTTCGCCGCGCCACCCGTACACGCTCGGGCTCCTCCAGAGTGTCCCGCGCCTCGACATGGGCCGGCGGGCACGGCTGCACCCGATCGAGGGCGCACCGCCGAACATGCTTGAGGCCCCGGCAGCGTGTCCGTTCCAGCCGCGCTGCCGTTACGAGGTCGATCTCTCGAGCCGGGAGGTGCCGCCGCTCGTGGAGATCGAGCGGGGACACAAGGTCGCTTGCTTCAACCCGGTCGCGCTCGACGAGTGGGACCGCACGCGCGAAGCAGCGAAAGTATGAGTACAAACAGTATGAGTACAAACGCGGGCGGGCCCCTCGTCGAGATCGAGCATCTCAAGGTCTACTTTCCGATCAAGAGCGGCATCATCCTCGACCGCCACGTCGGCGACATCCGCGCCGTCGACGACGTCTCGCTGAAGATCAGCCGCGGCGAGACGGTCGGGCTCGTCGGCGAGTCCGGCTGTGGGAAGTCGACGGTCGGGCGCACGATCCTGCGGCTCTACAAGCCGACGGCAGGACGCATCCTGTTCGAGGGCCGTGACATCTCCCAGCTGGGTGAGAACGAGCTCCGGCCGTTGCGCCGTCGCATGCAGATGGTCTTCCAGGATCCGTACGCGTCGCTCAATCCCCGCCACAGCGTGGGGCGCATCGTCGGCGAGCCGCTCCGCACGCACGGTCTGGCGAGTCGGGCGCGAGGCGAGCTCGCAGGTTCGCGACCTGCTGAAGATCGTCGGCCTCCCGGCCGATGCAGCCGGCCGTTACCCGCACGAGTTCTCCGGCGGGCAGCGTCAGCGCATCGGGCTGGCCCGCGCGATCGCGGTCAATCCCGACTTCGTCGTCGCGGACGAGCCGGTTTCCGCTCTCGACGTCTCGATCCAGGCCCAGATCATCAACCTGCTCGAGCAGTTGCAGGAGGAGTTCGACCTCACGTATCTGTTCATCGCGCACGACCTCGCGGTGGTGCGGCACATCTCCGACCGCATCGCAGTCATGTATCTCGGCTGGATCGTCGAAGTCTCGTCAGCCGCCGAGCTCTACGAGAACCCGTTGCATCCGTACACGATCTCTCTGCTCTCGGCGGTGCCGATCCCCGATCCGGTCATCGAGCGGCAGCGCGAGCCGATCCTGCTGGCCGGCGATCTGCCCAGCCCCGCGAACCCACCGGCCGCCTGCCGCTTCCACACGCGCTGTCCGTTCGTTCAGCCGACGCGCTGCCGCGAAGAAGTCCCGCCGCTGCGCAAATTCTCGACCGGCCATGAGGTCGCGTGTCACTTCGCGGAGGAGATCAAGGAGGGCCGCATCAAGCCGCGTGAGCGCGAGGCCGTGTTCGTGCCTGCTGCCCCAGAGCCGGTGGAAGAGCTGCCGCCAGACTGAGAATCGCGTTCGCTTCGAGCGGCGCGACGCGTAGCTCGGGCGGCGGGCGGCGCAGGAACGTTCCGATCGCGAGCAGCGCGTCGACATCCTCCGCGGCCAGATGGTCCGGCGTCGAGCAATTCGTCTCGGCGAGACCTGCGTCGACCTCGAGTCGTGCTCCTTCACCGCGCGGAAGCGTGCGAACGGCGGCGACGCGTCCGCCGGCGACGAAGATCCCCCGCGCGAAACCTGGCTCCGCCGCGGGAACGACGAGGCAGCAGCGTGCGTGGCGCAGCTGTTCGAGGCGCCGAAGGGAACCGAGGATCTGCTCGAGCGCGCTGATGCGGTCGCGCAGACGCGCTGCATCCTCGAAGCGCCGGCACTCTGCAAGGTGACGCAGGCGCGCGCGCAAGCGCGGCAGCGCGAGCTCCGGGACGCTCGAGCTCCTCTGTCGGAGGCTCCGTCGAGTGCCCTACAGGCGAGCCGCGCACGCGTGCGGCTGCGGATCGGGCCGAGAGGCGTCGGTGTCTGCGAGCAGACGAGCTTGTCGCCCCGGCGGCGCAGATACACGTAGCGATCGGGCCGCGTGTTGCGCGCGTTGGCGACCGGACGCAGCTCGCGTAGGAGCCGCAGCTCCTCGAGAGCGGCCTCGACCTCGGAGCCGGTCGGGCGCCACTCGATTCGCTCGAGCGCGAACAGCGCCGCCTCGACGGCGGGTCGTTGCCGGTCGGAACGGAAGTACGAACGAAGCCGCGCACGCAGGTCACGCGCCCGACCGACGTACAGCACCTGGTCGTGACGGTCGCGGAAGAGGTAGACGCCGGGCGAGGTCGGAGCGCCGAAGGCGAGCGATCGCTTCGAGTAGACCTTGCGCACGCGAGGCGCGGCCAGGTCGACGAGGTCCGCAACGGTGCGCGCACCGCGTTCCTGTGCCAGCCCGATCAGTTGCACGAGGATCTCCGCCGTCGCCTGCGCATCGGGAAGCGCACGGTGACACGGTCGCGCCTCGGTGCCGAAGAACTGCGCGAGCGACGCGAGCCCGGCGCGGCGGGTTCGCCCAGCCAGGAGACGGCGCGCGAGGCCGACCGTGTCCACCACCGGCCCCGCCAGCCGGCCGCCCGTCAGCCGCTCCGTCTCGCAGTCGATGAAGCCCAGGTCGAAGCGTGCGTTGTGCGCGACGAGCACCGCGTCGCCCGCAAACTCGAGAAAGCGCCGCACTGCGATGCCGGGATGCGGCTGGCCGCGCAGCTCCGCGTCGTGCAGGCCCGTGAGGGCGCTGATCGCCGCGCCGAGCGGGACGCCGGGATCGACCAGCAGCTCGAACTCCTCGGCGAGCTCGAAGTCGCGCACGCGCACTGCGCCGATCTCGCAGATGCGCGAGCTTCCGGGCCGCAGGCCCGTCGTCTCGAGATCCACGACGACGAAGGTCGCGTCTTCGAGCAGGATCTCGGCGCCCGGCGGATCGGCGAGCCCCACCGCATCGCCTCGCCAGGCCAGCCTGGCGTCCTCTGCAACGACCTCGTCGAGCAGGCTGCGGGCGAGCCCGATGGGCGCGTGCCGCAGGGCGAAGAGGCGCCGTGCCGCATCCTCGGCGTAGACCGGCCCGCGCCGCTCTTCGACCAACTCGACGAGCCGGTCGGCCGCATCCAGTCGCAGTTGCATGGCGAGAGCTTAGGCGAACATATGTTCGTCTGCAACGATCGCGCCGAAATGACGCTCTCCCAGCTCGCCTTGACCGTGCTACTCCTCGCAGGGCTCGGCCTGGGTGCCCACCGGCTGGGGGTGTCGGCCATACCCGCCTATCTACTCACCGGCCTCCTGCTGGGGCCCCACGAGCCCCACCTGACCAGTCTGATCACTCCCTCCGACGTCACGCAGTTCGTGGCGGAGCTCGGGCTCGTCTTCCTGCTGTTCTTCCTCGGACTGGAGTTCAGCCTGGGGCGCCTCGGGCGAAGCAGCCGCCACGTCGGGCTCGGCGGCATGATCGACCTCCTCACGAACGCTGCGGTCGGGCTCGTCGTCGGTGTCGCAGCGTTCGGCCTCACGTTCGGCGCGCTGATTCTTGCTGCGGCTGTCTACGTCTCCTCGAGCGCGATCACGGTGAAAGGGCTGATCGATTTTCGCCGGCTGGCCGACGAGGAGACGGACCTCGTCCTCGCGATCCTGTTGTTCGAGGACCTTGCGATCGCGTTCGTGCTCGGCTTCGCGGCGACAGGCGGCGGCACGACCGCCTCGACGCTCGGAACGGTGGGCAAGGCGATTGCATTCATCGGCATCTCGCTCGCCGCGTCGCGCTGGCTGTCCAGGCCGCTCGACCGGGTGCTCGACTGGCTCCCGCGCGAGTTCTTCCTGCTGTGCATCGTCGGCATCCTCGTCGGCATGGCTGCGCTGGCAGAACGAGCTCGGCCTGTCGGAGGCAATCGGCGCTCTGATGGCGGGAGTCGTGCTTGCGGAGACGAGCGTGCGTGAGGAGATCGAGGAACGCTTCTTCAGCTTCCGCGACGTCTTTGCTGCGTTGTTCTTCTTCGTCTTCGGCCTCTCGATCGACGTCGGTGCGCTCGGTCGGCTCGGCTGGTTGCTCGCACTCGCGGTTCCGCTCACCATCCTCGGCAAGACGGCGGCCGGTTACTTCGCCGGCCGCGTCGGCGGCTTCACTCCGAGGCAGAGCTTCAATGCCGGCGTCGCATTGATCGCGCACGGCGAGTTCACGATCATCCTCGCGCAGCTCGCGGCCGGCAACACGCGCTTGAGCGACGCCGTGCAGTCCGACCTGACCGCGTTCGCCGGCCTCTACGTGCTCGCGACCGCAACGATCGGCGTGGTGCTGATGAAGGAGTCGAAGTGGATCGGCCGTCGCCTGTTTCCAGCCCCTACACTGATAAGCGAGGAACGTTGAATGCCTGTAGAGCTGAGAGAAACCCGACTGCCGGGCATCGGTGTCAAGTACGGCTTCCGCACCTCGGAAGGCGGCAGGCTCGCGATCGTCCTGCACAACGACGGCATCCGCGAGATCTACTTCTTCCGTCACGATCACGACGACGAGCCGGCCGAGGTGATCCGCCTCGACGACGACGAGGCGCGGCAGCTCGGCGCCGTGATCGGCGGCGCCTACGAGCGGCCGAAGATCGTCGAGGACCTCGAGCTGGCACTCGGCGAGCTGACGATCGAGTGGGTGCCGGTCCCCGACGACAGCCCGCTGATCGGGCAGACGCTCGCCGAGTGCGGGTTCCGTGCGAAGACGGGCATCACGGTGATCGCGATCCTGCGTGACCCGGAGCCGGTCGCCGGCGCGCAGCCGTCCGACGTGATCCAGAAGGGCGACACGCTCGTGACGGTTGGCAAGCTGGGACAGTACGGGCCGTTCCGCAAGCTGCTGGCCGAAGGCACGCTCTAACCCGAATGGACGTGCTCTGCTCGGTCGATGTCGCCGCTGTGCGCGCTGAGCCGAGCGACGACGCCGAGCGCGTGACGGAGCTTCTGCGCGGCGAGCCCGTGGCGGTCGAGGGCCTCCGCGACGGGTGGGTGCGCATCCAGACCGCCTACGACTATTTCGGCTGGGTTCGTGAGGAGGAGCTCGGCGGCGCCGGGGGCGACGCCGTCGAGCAGGCGCGCCGCTATCTGGGCACGCCCTATCTCTGGGGTGGCATGACCGAGCGCGGTATCGACTGCTCCGGCCTCGTCCACATGGCCTACCGCTGGATCGGGCGCCTCGTTCCCCGAGACGCCGACCAGCAGGAGGCTGCGGGAACCCCCGTCGCCGAGGACGATCTCATGCCCGGCGATCTGATCACCTACGGCGCAGGAGATCAGGCGACTCACATCGCCTTCTGGGTCGGCGAGGGCCGGATTCTTCATTCCACGGAGAGGGAAGGGGTCGACGGGGTGGTGGAGGAGGTCGAACCGGACGAGCTGAGGGCGCAGCGCCGCCGTCTGATCCGACTCTGAATGCGTTACGTACTAACGGCGAAGCCGGAAAGACGTCTGTAAGAATCAGCGATCCGCGAGCGGGCCGGGGGGTCCACGGCCGCCGTGGCAGACCCAAACGGGAGGAGTTCGATAGTGAGAAGCAATTCAAAGGTATTTCGGCCGCTCGGCCTGCTCGCGCTCGTGGCCGCGCTTGCTCTCGTTGCCGGTGGTTGCGGTGGCGGAGGCAACAAGTCCTCGAGCGGAGGCTCGACCGGAAGCAGCGGCAAGACCTATCCACTACTGCGTCTCGCCTTCGATGCGCCGGACTACATGGACCCGGGCCTCTACTACACCGTTGCCGCGTACCAGGTCGACAACTACGTCTGGACCGGGCTGGTGGGCTACAAGCACCTGCCCGGGGCTGCCGGTGCCGAGCTCGTGCCCTACCTCGCGGAGAGCATGCCCACGATCTCCGCCGACGGCAAGAATCTGAAGTTCAAGCTTCGCGCCAACCTCAAGTACTCGAACGGTGCCGAGGTGAAGGCGAGTGACTTCAGGTACACGATCGAAAGGGACTTCAAGATCGACTCACCCGGCGTCGGCTTCTTCTCGTCGATCAAGGGCGTGAGCGGTCCTAACGGGTTCGCGGAGACGAAGAAGGGCCACATCTCCGGAATCATCACGGACGATGCCGCGCGCACGATCGAGATCCAGCTCGATCACCCCGAAGGCGACATTCTCTACATCCTCGCGCTCGAGTTCGCGCACTTCGTCCCGGCAGGCACGCCGGCAAGCGATCAGTCGACGCACCCGATTCCCTCGACGGGTCCATACATGCTGCAGAGCTACACCCCGAACCGGAGCTTCACGCTGGTCAGGAATCCGAACTACAACAACCAGATTCCGACCATGCCGTCGGGCGCTCCCGACAAGGTCGTCGGCACCATCATCACCGACCCGGTCGCGTCCTACCAGCAGGTGGTCAGCGGCAAGGCCGACTACGACTACAACCAGGTGCCGAACGACCGCCTGCCCGAAGCGCAGTCCAAGTACAAGGACCAGCTGCGCATCTACACGAACGCGAACACTTGGTACTACTTCCTCAACAACCGAATCCCGCCGTTCAACAACCTCAAGGCCCGTCAAGCGGTCAATTACGCCATCGACCGCCAGGCGATCGTGTCGGGCCCGTTCGGCGGTCTGGGTCGGCCCACGCAGAACTTCCTGCCGCCGGGCTACCCGCAGTACAAGAAGATCACCGACTACACGTTCGACCTCGCCAAGGCGAAGCAACTCGTCAAGGAGTCCGGGACGGCCGGCGCAGACTGTCGACGTCTACGGAACGAATGAGGAGCCTGCCAAGGGCTCGATCGAATACCTCGCGGGTCAGCTGACCAAGATCGGCTACAAGCCGAAGCTCCACCTGCTCACCCATGGCGTCTACTTCCAGACGATCGGGAATCAGGCGACCAAGGCACAGGCCGGCCACACCGACTGGTACCAGGACTACCCGCATCCGATCGACTGGTTCGACACGTTGCTGAACGGCAATCGCATCACGGAGACACACAACAACAATGTCGGCAACGTCGACGTCAAGTCCGTGAACGCGGAGATCGAGGCGCTCAAGAAGATCACCGTTCTCACCCCGGCGGTGAACGCTCGCTGGGCGAAGGTCGACCGGGATCTCATGGTCACGTACGCCACGACGGTGCCGTACCTGAACAGGTCGAGCACCGACTTCTTCAGTACCAAGATGGACATGAGCTGCTACATGTTCAGCGTCGTCCAGTACTGGGACTGGGGAGTTAGCTGCCAGAAGTAGCCACGTCTAGCAGGGGGGAGATCCCGGCGCTGCCGGGATTCTTCCCCCTGTTCGTTTCAGCGCTCTAAGGGAAAGAAGGCTCCGTGGCGACAGAGTCCACGACCGATTTCACGCTCGATACGGCCGCCGAGCTGGCAGCGGAAGAGCACGGGGCGATCGAGGGCAAGAGCCCGTGGCTCCTGGCCTGGCGAAGGCTGCGCAGGAACTACATCGCGCTCTCATTCCTCTTTGTGTTCGTCGCCATCGTGGTCGCGTGCGCGCTCGCGCCGGTCTACGCCACCCACGTTGCAGGGACGGGGCCAAACGAGAGCCACCTCGGCGAGACCTTCACCCGCGACGGCGAGCAGGTTCAGGTCGTTTCGAAGGGCGGCTTCGTCAACGGCGTGTTCGTCGCCGGAGGGATTCCGGTCGGGCCGCAGCTCTGGCACGCGGGTGGTAAGTACGTCTTTGGCGCCGACAATCTCGGCCGTGACGTGGCGGTCCGCCTGCTCTACGGCGGCATCAACTCGCTCAAGATCGGGATCGGATCTGCGCTGATCTGCATCATCGGCGCTGTCTTGCTCGCGCTGCTCGCGGGTTACTACGGCGGCTGGGCCGACTGGGTCATCTCGCGATTCTTTGACCTGATCTGGGCCTTCCCGGTGCTGCTCCTGGCAATCGCGCTCGGAACGGCGCTCTCGATCAACGGCTTCCATCACTTTGGCATCAACATCGAGTCAGGCAGCCTCTGGATTCCGACTCTCGTCATCTCGTTCGTGCTCATCCCCTACGTCGGCAGGCCCCTGCGCGGCCAGATCCTGTCGTTGCGCGAAAAGGAGTTCATCGAGGCGGCGACCGCGCAAGGCGCGAGCCCGTTCCGCGTGATGCTCTCGGAGTTGACGCCGAACATCGCCTCGTCCGTGCTCGTTTTCTTCACACTGATCATCGCGAGCAACATCCTCACGGAAGCGGGCCTCTCGTTTCTCGGCGCCGGCGTGCAGGCTCCCAATGCGTCGTGGGGCACGCTCATCGCCGACGGTCAGGACCGAATAGTCACCGCCCCATGGCTGGCGATCATTCCGGGCATTGCAATTGTTCTCACCGTGCTGTCGCTCAATGTGTTCGGCGACGGGTTGCGTGATGCCCTCGACCCGCGGGCGAAGGTGAGGATCGAGCGCTGATGGTCGCCTTCCTCATCAGGCGGCTGATCGGTGCGCTTCTGGTGCTCGTTGCCGTCAGCTTCATCACGTACTTGATCTTCGTGCAGATTCCGGGCGGCGACCCGGCGCAGCGCATCGCGGGCAGGACGGCGACCGACGCGAACATTGCGGACATCCGCGCGAAGCTACACCTCGACGATCCTTTCTACGTGCAGTACTGGGGAATGATGCAGTCGCTCTTCGACGGCAGCCTCAAGTCGTATGCGAGCCAGCTCAACGTGGTGGAGGAGATCAAGAAGGGGATTCCGGCGACGCTGTCGCTCTGTGTCGGCGCAGCAATCATCTGGCTCACCTTCGGGATCCTCGTCGGCGTCATCTCTGCCGTCACTGCTGGGCAGGCGTCGGACCGGTTAATCACCGTGCTAGCTCTGATCGGGATCTCGATGCCGGTGTTCTGGCTCGGGCTGATCGCCCGCTACCTGTTCGCGCAAGGCCATCCGTTCCAGTTCTTACCGGACGGCGAATACGTGCCATTGACGAGCAACCCCTGGCAGTGGTTCGTGCATCTCCTGATGCCCTGGTGGGTGCTGGCCGTGCTCTTCATCGGCTTCTATGGGCGCGTGCTCCGCTCGAACATTCTCGACACGATCAACGAGGATTACGTCCGGACTGCGAAGGCAAAGGGTCTCGCCGCGAACCGCGTGCTGGTAAAGCACGTGCTCCGCAACTCGCTGATCCCGATCGTCACGCTCTTCGGTCTCGACTTCGCAGCCGTCGTGGGCGGGAGTGCGATTCTGACCGAGACGGTTTTCAACCTGCACGGCGTCGGTCAGTACGCGGCCGAGTCGACCCAGAGTCTCGACCTGCCGCCGATCATGGGCGTGACGATCTACGCCACCTTCTTCATCGTCTTCTTCAGCGTGGTGGTCGATGTTGCGTACGCCTGGCTCGACCCGAGGATCAGGCCGACCTAATGGCCGAACGCCTGATCGAGGTGAAGGACCTGAAGGTCCAGTTCGCGACGGAGGACGGAACCGTGAAGGCCGTCGACGGCGTCAGCTTCGAACTGGAGCGCGGAAAGGTGCTGGGGATCGTGGGCGAGTCGGGCTCGGGCAAGAGCGTCACCGCCATGACACTCCTCGGGCTCACGCGCGACAAGAACACGCGCTTCGAAGGTGAGGTGCTCTACAAGGGCCGCGACGTGCTGAAGATGAACGAGGGCGAGCTCCAGGACGTGCGCGGCAACGAGATGTCGATGATCTTCCAGGATCCGATGACGTCGCTGAACCCCGTCTACAGCATCGGGGCGCAGATCTGCGAGGCGATCCAGGTTCACGAGCGCGCCGACAAGAACACCGCGCGCAGGCGTGCCATCGACCTGCTGAAGCAGGTCGGGATTCCCAATGCCGACTCGCGCGTCGACAACTATCCGCACGAGTTCTCCGGCGGCATGCGCCAGCGCGCGATGATCGCGATGGCGCTGGCGTGCAATCCTGACGTCCTGATCGCCGACGAGCCGACGACCGCGCTCGACGTGACGATCCAGGCCCAGATCATCGAGCTGATCGACCGGCTCAAGGACGAGTTCAACTCGGCGGTGATCCTGATCACGCACGACCTCGGCGTCGTCGCGGACGTCGCGGACGAGATCGTCGTCATGTACGCCGGCCGTGTGGTCGAGCGCGCCCCGACGCGCCAGCTCTTCTACGACCCGCAGCATCCGTACACCTGGGGCTTGCTCGGTTCCATCCCGCGGCTCGACCGGCCGAAGCAGGCACGGCTGCATTCGATCAAGGGCACGCCGCCCGTCGCTGATCAACGCGCCCGCCGGCTGCAAGTTCCGCCCCCGCTGCCCGCACGCCTTCGCAAAGTGCACGGAGGAGCCGCCGCTCGAGAACCGTGTCGAGGAACCGGGCCATGTCGACCGCTGCTGGCTGTCGGTGGAGGACAAGCGCCGGCTGCGCGAGCCCACGCTCGCCGGCACGGAGGAGGCAGCGTGAGCGTGAGCGAGCGCAGCAACGGCGGGCCCCTGGTCGAGGTCAAGAACGTCAAGAAGTACTTCCCGATCAGGAAGGGCGTGCTCGGGCGGGAGGTCGGGGCGGTCCATGCCGTCGACGATGTGACCTTCGCCGTCAGCGAGGGAGAGACGCTTGGGCTCGTCGGCGAGTCCGGCTGCGGGAAGTCCACGCTCGGCCGCACGATCGTCCGGCTGCTCGAGCCGACCGAGGGCAACGTGATCTTCGAGGGCAGGGACATCTCGAAGCTCGGCGCCCGCTCCCTTCGGCCCCTGCGCCGCGAGATGCAGATGATCTTCCAGGATCCCTACGCGAGCCTGAACCCGCGCACGCGGGTCGGCTCGATCATCGGGACGCCCCTGAAGATCCACGGGGTCGAGAAGTCGAAGCGGCGCAAGCGGGTCCAGGAGCTCCTCGAGACGGTCGGCCTCTCCCCGGAGCACTACAACCGCTTTCCGCACGAGTTCTCGGGCGGCCAGCGTCAGCGGATCGGCGTGGCGAGGGCCCTGGCCCTCAATCCGAAGCTGATCGTGGCCGACGAGCCTGTCTCGGCCCTCGACGTCTCGATCCAGTCCCAGATGCTGAATCTCCTGGACGATCTCCAGAAAGAGCTCTCCCTTACCTACATCTTCATCGCCCACGACCTCGGGGTCGTCCGCCACGTGAGCGACCGGATAGCGGTCATGTACCTGGGGAAGCTCGTCGAGCTCTCGCCGGCCGAGGATCTCTACAAGCGGCCGATCATGCCCTACACCGAGGCGCTCCTCTCGGCCGTGCCGATCCCCGATCCCGATCTGGCCCACGCGCGGGAGCGGATCGTCCTCCAGGGCGACGTCCCGAGCCCCATCAACCCGCCTTCCGGCTGCCGCTTCCATCCCCGGTGCCGCTATATGACCGATATCTGCAAAGAGGTCGAGCCGCCGCTTGTGGACTACGGCCGTGGGCACCTCGCCGCCTGCCACCATCCCCTGAACGTCGATCGGGAGACTTTGGAGCGGGTCCGGGTCTCGAAACGCCATACGCCGGGCTCCGCGGACGAGGCCGCAAGGCCCCAGGAGCCTGGAAAACAGCGGGCTCAGCCAATCCCTTAAAGGGGGTAAGAACCTCCGCTAAAGCGGCTTAGCCATGCGGCCGATAGGCCCCATATGGACGCCGCAGAGCGCAAAGAGATCCTGAGCCGCTACATGGACCACCAGCGCCGCTTCGATGCTGTTGCGGCCAAGCGGCAAAACGGAAACGCCGAGGTCATCCCGTTCGCCGGGCCCCTCCGCGAGCTGGAGCAAGAGCCCACGATGCGCGAGATCGAGGTTTTGCAGCTGATCTGCGACGGGCTTGTGAATCGTGAGATCGGAGCCCGCCTCTTCCTGAGCGAGGAGACGGTGAAGTCGCACGTCCGCCACCTGCTCGCAAAGCTGCAGGCCCGTTCAAGGGCACACGCGGTCGCCGTCGGCTTTCGACGGAACCTGATTGCTTGACCTAGGGCTGCCCCTCCCGTAGTCCCCTGTTTTCCACCGACTTGTGGAAATCCCTCAACAGGGGGATGTCCACATTGTGTGGAAAACGGAAGCTACGCAGGCTTTACCAGGCCTTGAGTTGGCCCGCAACAGTCGCCAATGAAACGGCGGCGCTGAGCGCGGCGATCACGCGAGGTGCAATACGCATGAGAACTCCCTCTCTAGGGGGACTGACGGCACTGCGAGTTTACGCACATACAGGAAGCTTTTTCAAGGCTCCGAGCGGGCTTTTCAGCCGATTTTCAGGCCTGGCCATTTACGCAGCCGTCCTGGGCTCGATAAGCCTGGGGCTGGTTGTCGCCCTCGGCCTTACGACCGAGCTTCTCAACTGGCTCTCGGTCCAGTGGCCCTTAGTGGCCTTCGCACTCCTCGCCCTCATAGGGGAACGCCAGACGGTGAGGCTGACCGACAACCTCCAGCTGTCGGTCGCCTTTCTCCCTCTTCTCTTTGTGGCGGTGGTGTTTGGCCCACTGCCGGCTGCACTAATCGGGGCGGCGACGGTTCTCCTTGACTTCGGCCGGCCCTTTACTCGATGGGTGATTTGGACCGCCAATCGGACTTTGATCGGAGGCCTGGCGGGTCTTGCGGCTCAACAGGCAATGGCGAATGGAACCAACACGTTTGGTCGCATCATTGCCGCGACGTCAGTTGCTGCCATCGTCGACTTCGGGCTGGACTTCGTTCTTAACGGAATGACACTTGTTCTACGGGGCACAGGTTCAATTCGCGAACTTGCTCGAACAACGTGGCCAGTCGCGGTCGCAGGCGTTCCTCTTTACACCTCCATTGTCGGCGTTCTTGCCTACACCTACATCGCGTTCACACCATGGAGCGCAGCGCTGTTCTTCATTCCGGCGCTCGCGGCTCAGCGGCTCTTCGTCATCATTCGGGAGCAGCGCAAGGCGCTCACGGAATTGGGGGAGGCGAACGATCGCCTTGAGCGGGCCAGCCTTTCCTTCGCGACTGCTCTGGTCGCAACGCTTGACGCTCGAGACCGCTACACGGCGGGACATTCAGCTGCAGTCGCGATCTACTCGAGAGACATCGCTGTTCGAATGGGTCTGTCAGAAGGAGAACAGAATCTCGTGCATTTGTGTGGACTCGTGCACGACATCGGAAAGGTGGGACTTCCCGCAGGCCTTCTTGAGAAGCCTGGAGCTCTCACGTTGGAAGAGCGGCGACAGATGGAGGAGCATCCCGCGATTGGCGAGCGGATTCTTTCCAAGGTCGAGGATTACGCCGAGATTGCGCGCATAGTGCGTCATCACCACGAGCGTGTAGACGGTCTCGGCTATCCGGACTCCCTTCACGCTGGCGAGATTCCACTCCTGTCACGGATCATCGCGGTTGCCGACGCCTACGATGCGATGACTTCCGACCGCCCTTACCGCGATGCCATGCCGTCCCGGGTGGCGCGCCTCAGGCTCGCGCAAGCAGTGGAGAGTCAGTTTGACACGACGGTCGTCGCCGCATTCGAAGCAATACTTGCTGGTGCTGACGAGACCTATCGCGCGGGATCCAGGCGCGATTTCCAGAGCGAAGCAGACGACCTTCGAGGTGACCTTCAGGTCGCGGTCAGTGCTGCGGTTAGTGCTGCAGTTAGCGCTGCGAATTGAGAGCCGCTGCCTCGGTGCGACTCCTCGCTCCGAGTTTCCTCAGTACGTTTCGCACATGGACCTTCGTAGTGCTCTCCGCGATCCACAGGGTCCTCGCGATCTCTTTATTCGACAACCCGTTGCTCAAGAGACCAAGAACCTCTTGCTCTCGTGGGGTGAGGACGCCACCTGAGTGCTGAGCGGCGGTTCTCGGTTTTAGGCCGGCTCGCTCGGCGAGCCGCCAGTCTCTCTTGGGAATGTGGTGCCGGCAAGCGCTGGCACTTGGGCTATCGAGTTTGCTGATTATCGAGAGGAGTGCTGGATGCGATCGATAGCCAAGGATGAACGCGTCGTAGTTTTCTGTGGCATGGGCCTCGCTTAAGGCGGCCTCGACTGCCTTCCTGGCCTCACCCACGTCCACGGACTCAGTCGTAAGAGCCACCACTGCGCTGGCAAAGGCACGCACGACTCGCGCATCGATGTGGTCGGTGCATTCCTCCGATGCCGCAACGAGCTCTTGGGCGCGCAGCCCCTCACCGCTACAGGCATACGCCAAGGCTCGGACTGCCAAGAAATCCCCTTGCATAGTGGGCCCTGGAGGGCGGTCGAATTCGAGCGTTGTTGCCTCGAGAGCACGCTGTGGAGCCCCCTGCGCCAGATGAGTACGAGCGATGAGTACCGAAGCATTTAGTCGTCCGTGGAGATCCGACCGAGCCTCCGACAACTGGTAAGCCTCTCGGAGCGACAAGGCGGCTTTGTCAAATTGACGGAGACCCCATTCTGCGGAGCCGCGCAGTTCTAACGCAGGCGGGCGGACCCATTCGAGTCCAGAGCTTTCAGCTTCACGGACCTGGCGATGGGCAATAGTGATTGCCCGGTCATAATTCGCAGCGAGTACAAGCGCGGTGCCGTATGTCTGCAGAAAGCCCGTGCGAACCACGGGATCCACTGAGTTCTCGAGGAGGCTAACCGAACTCGTTTGCTTCTTAAGCTCCGCCTCAACTCCTCCCCATCGAGCGGCTAGATGCAGTTCTCCTTGGCTAAGCCGCAGCACGTCATCGACGGTCGCATCTCGGACTAGTTTCAATTCATCGAGGATTTCCCGTGCTCTCTCTTGGTCGCCATGGTCGGCCACCGTTATGAACTGACTCCAGAGCGCTGCCCGGAGATCGTGGGCTGTGTGCGCCGCCGCTTGAGCGGAGCTAAGAAATGAAACAGCATCCGTGTAGTGGTCATCGAGATGTCCGATTTGTCCCATGCGATGCAAGGCACGTGATAGACGGTGATCGTCGACAGAGAGTTCGGAGATCAAGCGTTGCGCATGTGAGCGCGCTTGATCGAACTCGTGTCGCCGAAAAGAAATCTCCATTTCAACCAATGAGATAGTCGGCGAAACAGGGTCGTGCTTGCGGGCTATCTCAAGCCACGTTTCGACCGACGCAATTCTCCCCTGAGCCAACACGTCATCAAGGGTGGCCTCGATGATCGCGAGGACAAGTGCAGATAGCTGGTAGCGGTCAGCGAGTTGAAGAGCCTCATTCCAGTTTCGTTCGGCCATCTCCCATTCGCAGATCTGTGTCGCAAGCTCATGAAGCTCAGACTTGTCGATGTCCTGGAGCTGCAAGATGAGGAACTGACGAAGGAGCGGATGAAGTTCGTACTGCGACTCGTGTCGAGCGAGGAACCCGCGCCGTTCACCTTCGGCTAAAACCGCGTTCGCTCGAACTCCGAAGAGCTTTGACGCGAGACGTTGAGTGACAGTCGACGCGAGGGCCAGCTTGGAGACGTCCGCCCGAAGTTCTTCGTCGAGTTCGTGATAGAGCTCTGACGCGAAGAAGTCGTAGAGCGCTTCAGGGACATCGTCTTGAGTGCTGGCGAAGGCCGTTGAAGTCAACGACGCGAGACCGATGACGGCGGGCCAGCCCTCAGCGAGCGCCATCAGTCCGGAGAGATGGTCGCTGTTCGACGACGTCCGGAGGGCCGCCGCTGCTTCGCCGTGGGTCATCGCGAGCGCGCTCTGGCCGAGTTCGAAGACGTTTCCATACAGAACATCGCGCATAGAAACCCACGCGGGCCGCTGCCGCGCAGTGAGGAGGACGCGCACCGGCGCATTGTCAACCACGGTTTGTACAAACAGTTCGGCAGCTTCGGACGCAGCGACGCCCTGGTAGTCGTCGAGCACAAGCCAGGCGTGACTAGGCCAGTCTCGGAGATCCTCAGCGAGAATCGCACCTAGTGTCAACGCCTCGGTGCTTGGGCTAGGTGAGCCGCGGAGTCGCTGGACGATCCGCTCACATTGAAGGTCGAGCCCGCTAGAGATCGCGCGAGCGAGTCCGGATCCAAGAACGGCAACGTCAGCTGAGGACGCGGTAGCGTGGAACCAGACAGCCTTCCGCGACTCGTCAGCGAGCCATTGTCTGGCTAACGTGCGTCTTACCGTAGCCCGCTGGCGCGACAAGGAGGATTGTGCGAGCGTTCGCCTGGTCGAGGAGTTGGGTGAGGCGCGGTCGTTCGACGATATGCGGAGGCACCGCCGTCGATCGCTCCGATTTGCTGCCCTCGCTCACCGCTCTCCCTCTGGGCGGGGCCGTTGCCTCCAGTCACCTTAGCGTCGAGCGAACCGGATTTCGAGTCGCTGACTCAGGCTGAACCGTGCCTGCGACCGTCAATGGCCGCAGGCACGGTGCCGTCAGCCCCCGCTATCGGCCGCAGCCGATTCGAGGCTTCTTGCGAGTGGGTCGTCCCCGGTTATCGCCCGGTACGCGACTGGGATTTGCCGGCGTCGGGTCACACCGAGTTTTTGCCGCAGGACGTCTGAATGAGCCTTCGCCGTTCGAGGGGAGATGCCGAGCCGCTCTCCCACTTCGTCGTTCGAGCACCCGGCGGCGATGAGCTCGATGACCTGCCGCTGCCTCTCGGTGATGTTCGGAAGCGACTCTCGCAGTGCGTCGTACATGTGATCGAACCTAATCGGCCAAGCGCCGGCTGACCATTGACCAAAAGGCGTATTTCGAGGAACTACACCCTCGGGCGCACAGGTGTGCCGTGCACAAAGCTCGAATCGTGGCCCCGTTGATTGGCCTGGGCCAGCTGCTCCTCATCCAGCGCACCGATCCGCCGCAGCAGGTCGAGCTCGTCTCGCAGGTGCGTCCGCATCATCTCCGGCCCGTCCGTTGCGATCGTGAACTCGACCCCGTGCTCCACGAATGTCCGGAACGTGTCCCGCACGGCCTCCTCGTTCGGCAACGCTTTCGTGAGCAGGTTCGACGTGGGGCAGATCTCCAGCACGATTCCGGCGTCCCGCAGCGCGGTCATCAGCTCCGGGTCGCCCGCCGCCAGGATGCCGTGGCCGATTCGGTCGGGACGTAGCGACTCGACCACCTCGCCGATTTCCTCACGGCCCATGTCGCCGCCTTCTTCGCCGACATGGATCGTCACGCCGAGGCCGGCGGCACGCGCCTCTTCCACCATGGGCACGACCTGGTGGTAGTCGTAGCGGCCGCCGCCGGGACGCGGGCCGGCGATGTCGACGCCGACGACCCCGCGCGGTGCCCAGGCGATCGCCTTCTCGACGATGATCGAGTTCTGCTCGGCGGTGAACGTCCGGTCCATCATCAGGATCAGGCCCGCGCGCACCTGCGGGTACTCGAGGCTCGCACGGTCGAGGCCACGGATCGCGGCGAGGATGATGTGATCGAGGTCGCGCTCGCCGCCGCGGTTTCGCTTCATCGGGTTGAAGCGCAGCTCGAGCGTCGTGATGCCCTGCGAGCGGTAGGCGCCGCCGATAGCGGCGTGCACCGAGCGCTCGACGGCGATCGGGCTCGACTGGATCAGCTCCGTCCAGTGGTAGATCTGGTCGAGCGCGTCGAGGTTCGCGACGCCCCGAGGGTCGGAGACGGTGACGAGGCGGTCGAACTCCCAGAAGTCCTTCACCGGGAGGGCGATGCCCTGCTCGTGCGCGAGGCTCCAGAGGATGTCGGAGGCGACCGAGCCGCCGAGGTGGGTGTGCAGCTCGGCGAGGCCCTCCATGAGGAAAGTCTAGAGAGAGACAGTCGCAGCCCGTCCTCTAGGTCACGTCCATATCCTCCGCAGCATGAAGGTGGGCATCGTCGTCCCGTACTCATGGTCCTTTTGGGGGGCGGTCGTCGAGCATGCGGAGCTGCAGGCCGATGCGCTCCGACGGCACGGCATCGACACGCGGACGATCATCGGCAACGACCCGCCCGGCAGCTTCACGCGCGTGCTCCACCCGCGCTCGGGGCGCCACGACACGCCGCCGCCGGACATCATCCCCGTCGGCCGGTCGGTGATCGTGCCGGCGAACGGGACGCTGCCGAACATCGTGCTCTCTCCCCGGACGATCGGGCGCGTTTCGCGCGCGCTCGAGCGCGAGCGCTTCGACGTCCTCCACCTCCACGAGCCGATGACACCGGCGATCTGCGTCGCGGCCCTCGCGCTGGCGAAGGTTCCGGTCGTCGCGACCTTTCATGCACACGGCAAGCTCGGTTGGATGAAGCCCGCCGTGCCGGTCTGGGGTTTTCTCATCGACCGGCTCGATCACCGCATCGCGGTCTCGCCGCATGCGCGCGACACCGCGAACCGATGGCTGCCGGGCGAGTACGAGATTCTCCCGAACGGCGTCCTGATTCCTCCGGAGGCCGATCCGCACGGGCGCGAGCATCAGATCCTCTTCGCCGGGCGGCAGGAGGCACGCAAGGGGTTGCACGTGTTGCTCCGTGCCTGGCCCGAGATCCGTCAACGCACGGGCGCGCGACTGCGAATCGTCGGGGCCGATCCGCTCGCCGTTCGCCTGTTGCTCACCCGTGAGCGCGTCTCCGACGAAGGAATCGACATCCTCGGATTCCTGTCACAGGAAGAGCTCACCGCCGAGCTGTTGCGGGCAAAGGCACTTGTTGCACCGTCGCTCGGTGGGGAAAGCTTCGGGATGGTGCTCACCAGGGCCTATGCCTGTGCCACCCCGGTCGTGGCGTCGGACATCGACGGATACCGTGAGGTGATGACGAAGGAGGCCGCCGTCTCCTTCCCTGCGGGGGACAAGCGGGCGCTGACCGAAGCTGTCGTCAACCTGCTGGAGGACGAGCCGCGCCGCGCTGCGCTCGGGGAAGGGGCGCGCCGGCTCGCGGTCGAGCGCTACTCCTGGGACGACATCGGGCGGCGTCTCGTGGAGATCTACGAACAGGCGGTAGCCGCGCCGTGAGATTCGTGCACAGCGTCCTGGTTCGCGCGGCGCTCGTCGTGCTCGCCGCCGTCGGCGTGTTCGCTGCACTCTGGTGGCACGGGCCGGCGTGGGGCGGAGTTGCAAATGCGTTCGCAGCGGTCGAGTGGCGCTGGGTCGCCGCCGCGGTCGGCCTGAACCTGCTCTCGGTGCTCATGCGTGCGCTTGCGTGGCGCACCGTGATCGTGCAGGCGTTCGAACCGCCCCACCCGAGCTTCATGCTCGTCTTCTCCGCGTTCTCCGTCGGCCTGTTCGCGAACGCGGTGCTGCCGGGGCGAATCGGTGAGCTGGCGCGGGTCGCGGTGCTGAACCGGCGCATGCGACAGGCCGGCGCCTGGGCTCGCCTGCTCGGAACCGTGTTCGCGCACCGCGTCTTCGATCTCGTCGCGGTGATCGTGCTGATCGTGTACGTGATGCTGACCGCGCATATCCCGGACTGGGCGGTCACGAGCCTGATTGCCGTAGTCGTCGTCGGAATCATCTTGTTCACGATCGCGGTGATGGGTGCACGTGACGATCACTACGCCGGCCTGGAGGAAGGGCTCGGCGCCGTCCGCAAAGTGGTGCGGCTCGCGCGATACGGCCTCAGCGTCATGCGCCGGCCGGCCGCGGCCGCGCTCGCGCTCCTCTTCCAGTTGCTCGGCTGGACGTGCCAGCTGTTCGCCGTCTACACGACGATGCGCGCGTTCGGGATCAACGAGCCGCTGCCGGCGGCCGGGCTCGTCCTCGTGCTGATGAACGTCGCCACGATCTTCCCTCTGTGGCCCGGGAACGTCGGGCTCGTGCAGGCGGCGGTCGCACTGCCGCTCTTCACCTACTACGGCGTCGCGAAGGCGAATGGGATCGCGTTCGGGTTCGGTCTGCAGATCATCGAGGCGTCGGTGGGGATCGGCGTCGGCCTTCTCTTCCTCGCGCGCGAAGGACTTTCCGTCGCGATGCTCAGAGTGATGCCGGACGTGGCGCAGGCGGATACTCCGGCGCGAGAGCAGTTGCGCGCGGAGGCGTTGGCGGAGACCGATGCCGAGCGTGCGCGCGCTCGCCTGTCCGGCTAGCCTCAAAGGCGTCCTGTCGGCGCGCGAGGCGGCGGCAGCGTTGGCGGAGGGATTGCGCACGTGGGCCGAGGCCGACGAGCTCCCGGTGGCCGACGGCGGGGAGGGGACGCTCGACGTGCTGCACTCCGCTCTCGGTGCTGAGTGGCGCGAGGCGGATGTCCCCGACGCGTTCGGGCGGCCGCGCGTTGCGCGCTGGCTCGTCACCTCCGACGGCACGGCATTGCTCGAGGCTGCGGAGGCGATCCCGCTCGATCCGCAGCGCCTCGATCCTTTCGCCGCTTCGAGTCGCGGGCTCGGCGAGCTCATTCGTGCGGTCGGGCAACCGCGCGGGCTGCACATCGGTCTTGGCGGGACTGCGAATGTCGACGGTGGCGCAGGTCTGCTCGAGGTGCTCGACGAGTTGCCTGCGCCGACTCGTGTTGCATGCGACGTCGATGTTCCGCTGCTGGACGCGGCCAGAGTCTTCGCCGCGCAGAAGGGCGCTACGCCGGATGACGCGCGCCGGCTCGAGGCGCGACTCCTCGCAATGGGAGAACTGGCGGCGTTTGCGGAGCTACCCGGCGCGGGCGCAGCCGGCGGCCTGGGCGCGGCCCTCGCGTCTCTCGGTGCGGAGCTGCTACCAGGCGCGCCGCTCGTCCTCGGCCTGATCGGATTCGACCCGGCCGGCTACGACCTCGTGGTCACAGGGGAGGGCACCGTCGACCGTACGACGACCCGTGGGAAAGCTCCCGGCGAGGTGGTCCGGCGCTGTCTGGCGGCGGGAGTGCGTTGCGTCGTGTTCGGCGGCCGCATCGAAGAGGCTCCTCCGGAGCTCGAAGTCATTCCATTGTCGGGTGACCCGGCGCGGGCCAGGAGGATCTTGTCGCCCTCGGAAAACGTCTGCGAGAGGTGGAAGCCGAGTAGTGTCGTCTCAATCGCTAGGGACGGAGGTCAGGAGCAATGGAGTCAGGTGCCTATACACAGGGTGAAGATCAGTACCCCGTGCAGTTTTCGGTCGAATATCCGGATCGGGATCTCGACCGGCTGACGACGGCGTTCAGGATCATCGTCGCGATCCCGATCATCATCGTGTTGGCCGCGCTCGGAAGCGGTGAATGGAGCGGCGGCTGGGGTGACGGGAGCCCGGGCCCGGGCGTGTGGATCGCAGGCAGCGGTGCTGCGATCGTCTTCTTCCCGGCGTTGCTGATGATCGTCTTCCGACAGAAGTACCCACGCTGGTGGTTCGACTGGAACCTCGAGCTCATGCGGTTCGAGAACAGGGTCTGCGTCTATCTCGGCTTGATGGACGACACGCTATCCCTCCACCGACGAGCGCCAGTCCGTCACCCTCGAGTTTTCGTATCCAGACGCGAAGCAGGGCCTGAACCGGTGGCTTCCGCTCGTCAAGTGGTTCCTCGCGATTCCGCACTACATCGTGCTGCTCTTCCTGGCTCTCGCCGCGATCGTGTGCGTGATCATCGCCTGGTTCGCGATCCTCTTCACCGGTCGCTACCCCAGGGGACTCTTCGACTTCGTGGAGGGCGTCATACGCTGGGGCAACCGCGTTACTGCTTACGCGTTCGTTCTGGTGACAGACCAGTACCCGCCTTTCCGGCTAAGTCCGTAAGCCGGGGTCAGACCCTTGCCGTTCGGGACGTCGCTGGTGTGACCGTGACCCGAAGAGCTGGGGTCAGACCCTTGCGTTCGGGACGTCGCTGTGTGACCGTGACCGAGAGCTGGGTCAGAGCCTCCGGAGAATTCAGGGACGTGCAGACTCGGCGCGGCGGGCGAGCTCTTCGATCTTCCCGTGCGCGGCGTCGAGCCTGCCGACGCAGAGCTTGTAGAGCTCCTCGCCGCGCTCCCACAGCTGGATCGCCTCGTCCAGGCCCGCTTCGCCGCGCTCGAGCCGCTCGACGATCTGCTCCAGCTCGCGCTGCGCTTCTTCGAAAGTCGGTTCGGTGCTCACTCGACGCGCGCTCCGAAGCGGCCGTCTGCGACCTCGACTTCGACCTCGTCACCGCTCGTGACCGCGTTCGTCGTGCGAACGATCTCGTCGCGCGTGCGCACGATCGCGTAGCCGCGCTCGAGCGTTGCGCGCGGTGAGAGCGCTCGCAGGCGACCGGCTGCGTGCTCGAGGCGTGCCCGCTTGCGCTCGACCGCGAGCGCGGGCGCACGTCGAAGTCGATCGTGCGCATGCACAAGACGGTCGCGACGACGCTCGACCACTGCGCGCGCGCCGCGCGCAAGACCGCTGCGCGACCGGTCGAGCCGGGCGATCAGCTCGGACGCATCGGGGACGACGAGCCGCGCGGCCGCGGTGGGGGTCGACGCGCGGGCATCCGCGGCGAAGTCGCAGAGCGGGTTGTCCTGTTCGTGACCGACAGCGGAGACGACAGGTACCGGGCACGCCGCGATCGCGCGCACGAGCTTTTCGTCGCTGAACGGGAGCAGGTCTTCGAAGCCTCCGCCGCCACGCGACAAGACCACGACGTCCACTTCCGGTGCGGCGGCGACCGCACGCAGCGCCTCGATCATCGCGTTCGCAGCGAGCGGCCCCTGGACGAGGGTCTCGGCGACGACGATCCGGGCTGCCGGAAAGCGGGCGCTGATCGTGGCGAGGACGTCCTTCTTCGCCGCTGCGTCGTTGCCGGTGACGAGCCCGATCCGGCGTGGCAGGAACGGCAGCGGGCGCTTCCGTTCGAAGACGCCTTCCGCTGCGAGCTTCTTCTTCAGGCGCTCGAGTGCAGCGAGATGGTCTCCGAGCCCGAACCGCTCGATCGACAGCGCACGCATGCGGAAGTCGCCGCGCGCCTCGAACAGCTCGGGCCGTCCGAAGACGTGGACCCGCTCGCCGTCCGTGAGGTCGAGACGCAGCGCGTCGAAACGGCTGCGCGCCATGGTGACGCCGAGGCACGCTCCGTCGTTCGGATCCTTCAGCGTGAAGAAGACCGACTGCCAGCGCTCGTTGCGCCGCAATTCGGTGACTTCGCCTTCCACCCACACGGTCGGGAGCCGCTGCAGCCATTCCGCGACGCCGCGGTTGAACGCCGCGACGGCGTAGACCTTGCGGTCGCCGTACTGGATCGCCTCGACCTTGGACATCGGTCGTCCAGCATGCCATGCGCCGTCAGGGCGAAGGAGGCGTGTCCGCCGTCACCCGGATGGTGCCTCTCGCAGCCTGACGCCGTCCGTCACGGGGTTGGGCGCACGACGGAGAACTTCGCGCCGGCGAAGTCGCCGTTCCGCCCGAGCTCGTCGAGACGCAGCTCGATCCGTCGGGGAAGCAGTGGCGCGCCTCCGCCGAGTGTGACCGGCGCAATCGACACGATCACCTCGTCCAGCAGGCCCTCGTCGGCGAACTGACCGGCCAGGTCGCCTCCGCCGACGATCCAGATGTTCCGGTCGCCGGCGGCGCCGACCATCTCCCTGTGCACGGTTGCGATGTCCGCGCTCGTGAACTGGACCCTCGAGTTGGGGACGACCGGTAGCCGGCGGTGCGTGAAGACCCAGCACGGGATGTCGTACGGCCACTTCCACTCGGCCGGATCCTTGTCCGCGAACTCGTGGTCGAGGATCCATTCGTAGGTCGTCGACCCCATCGCCAGCGCACCGATGTCGGCGATGAACGCGTCGTAGTTCAGCGGCCCATCCTCTTCGCGCTTCCGGGTGAACAGCCAGTCCAGCGAATTGTCGGGATCGGCGATGAAGCCGTCGAGCGAGGTCGCGGTGTAGTACTGCGTGAGGCTCACGAAGCGGATTCAGCCGCGAGCGCCGTGGCGCGGTGGTGACTCATCCGGATCGTCGCCATGGGTCTCGCCCTTGTTCTCGATCTCCCCGAGAAGGGTTACGACGGCGACGGGGTCTGCCGCCGGTCGCCTTTCGCTGCACCCTCTGACCCGGTGTGCACTGCTACGGCGGTGGCGCCGAACCAATCGTTGAATCGCCCGGCCCAGCGATCAAGTCGGCCGATGAAACGCATCAGACCCATGGGCTCTAGTCCCGAGCCGCGGTAAGCCAGATCGGGTCGCCGGGCGAGACGCTGCCGAGGCCTTCGGCGGCGTTCGCCGGATTGCCACGTATGACGAGCAGCCATCCGCGCGGATCGACGATGAGTCCCCAGTCGCCGGATTCGACGTCCGCGTAGGTCGCAACCCGTTCAGCCCGACCGGAGCCCGAGGTCGCGTCGATCTGGATCGTGTCGGCTCCGTCGAGCCCTGACTCGACGAGTTGCGACTCACGGACATTCAGCAGGACATTGCCGAAGCGGTTGAGGTCGAGCACCTCACACTCGATCTTCGCGTGCTCCACCGTCGGTTCGGGAATCCTGAACTCGGCCAAGCTGGCGGGATCCAGGGCAGCCCCGAGCCTCTCGAGGTCGACCCCGGCGGAAAGATGCGCGGCGGCCGGCGCAAGCACGTCACGGGCATGGAACGACGGCGAGATCGGCGTCAACACGACGTCGGGTGAGGTGATCTCGACTGCGCGAGCGACTCCGCCGAGCGCAGCTGCGACAGGCGAGAGAAGCCCGTTGTCGGGACCGACGACGAGTCGGCCGTCATTCGACTCGAACGCGATGTCGCGGTCGCGTCCGACACTCGGATCGACGATCGCGAGCAGGATTGCCTCGGCGCTCAGGTACGGGAGCGAGTCGACCAGCAGAACCGCCCCGCCGCGGACGTCGAGGGGCGGTACGCCGTGCGAGAGGTCGACGATCGGGCTCGCCGGTGCGATGCGATTCATCACGGCGTGGCAGATCCCCACCCACTCGTTGCGGTAGCCGAAGTCGGAAAGAAAGACGATTGCGCGACCGGTTGCCGGCATGCACACGCCAGTCTCCCACTGCAGCCGTAACCCTGCAAGACGCGATCGGTTCGACTCGGAACCGGGTCAAGGGCCGTCGGTGCTGCTCGTCGAGAGCGCGAAGCGCGAGATCGACCGTGGCATCGAGGTCGAGGTCGGCCCCGGCGGCCCATGCCTCTTCGAAGCCGGGCCCTAGCGCGCTTCGCGCGGCCTTCACTGTGTCGTCCAGCTCTGGCTCTCAGACTGGTCAAGTCGAAGCTGTACACGCCGCAGCTCCTCGTCGGCCGCGCACAGGCGGGCGGCAGCGTACGGATCACCACGCGCGAGCACCAGGGCGGCGGCGATCGGGAGCGTCCACGACAGCGTGAGTACGTTGTGAATCGAGTGACTGAGCTCGAGGCTCTCGCGGATGTTGGCGGCCGCGCCGTCGAGGTCACCGCGGCGGCGCGCGAGGACTGCGAGGCTGGCGAGAGAGGTGGCCGCCCCAAAGATGTCTCCGAGCTCACGATGACCTTCGAGCGCTTCTTCTAGTAGCTCCGCTGCACGTTCGTCGTCTCCCTCGGCAAGAAGCATGTCGGCAAGATTTCCCTTCGCGATCGCCGCGCCACGGACGTCTCCGCTCGCCTCGGCGAGCTCGAGGGCTTCGATCAGGATCGCCTTGGCGTGCTGGGGATCGGAATCGCCGTACGCTCCTGAGAGATGAGCGAGCGCGAGGATGAGCCAGCGGGTCTCGCCCAAGCGCCGGAAGAGCCCCGCCGACTCCTCGAACTGGCTGCGGGCGCGGTCGACGTCGCCCAGCGCCTCGGCCATGTGCGCTGCGCCGAACAGGCCGCGGGCACGGGCGATTTCGGATGCATTGGCAGCGGCTGCAAACGCGCGCTCGTACCAGCGCGACGCCTCGGCAATCTGGCCGCGGGTCCACCAGAAGCGCCAGATCGTTCCCGCGAGCATCAGAGCGCGCTCGCCGTCTCCACGATCGCATGCGTACGTGAGCGCTTCACGCACGTTGTCTTCTTCGAGAGCGACGCGCTCGTACCACCGGCGCTGCTCGGATCCCGTGAGATTCGGTTCGGCCTCTTCGACGAGTGCGAGATAGAACCTGAGGTGACGTTCCCTAAAGTCCTGACGCTCATCGTCCTGATCGAGCAGGCCGGCGGCGTACTCGCGGATCGATTCCAGCATCCAGTAGCGAGGCCCGTGCTCCGTCTCGCGCCTCCGAAGGAGGCTCTTGTCGAGGAGCGACTGAAGCGGATCAGGGTCGGCGGCGGCGACCTGTTCCGCGGCCTCGTAGCTGCAGCCGCCGGCAAAGACGGAGAGGCGCCCGAAGAGCTCCTGCTCCTCCGCGGACAGCAGGTCGTATGACCATTCGATCGTTGCTCGGAGGGTTCGCTGGCGCGGATCGGTGTCTCGGTCGCCCTTGAGGAGGTCGAGCCGCTGCGAGAGCCGCTCGAGCAGCTGCTTCGGGCTGAAGAGCGCGGTGCGGGCAGCGGCGAGCTCGAGCGCGAGCGGTAGCTGGTCGAGACGAACGCAGAGCTCGGCGACGGCCTCGCTCTCCGTGAACGACGGATCGACCGCACGGGCGCGCGCGACGAAGAACGCCTCGCCGTCGTCCTCGGCAAGCGGCGGCACGGGATAGGTCTGCTCGCCCCGAACCCGCAAGCGCTCCCTGCTCGTGACGACGAACTTGAGGTTTGGGCAAGAGGCGAGGAGATCAGCGAGCCCTGGGCCTGCCTCGACCACATGTTCGAAGTTGTCGAAGAGGCACAGGAGCTGCTTGTCGGCGATGTGATCGACAAGCCCGTTTCGCGAGCCGAGGACTTGCGCTGCCGACTCGAGGACGAGGTTGGGGTCGCGCAACGGAGCGAGCGGCACCCACCAGACGCCGTCCGCGAAGGAGTCGGCGACCTCTGCAGTGGCCTGCAGCGCCAGGCGGGTCTTTCCCATTCCGCCCGGCCCGGTCAGAGTGAGGAGACGAGTCTCTTCACCTGAAAGGAGCGTGACGACGTCCGCGAGCTCCTGGTCACGCCCGATGAAGGGCGTCATCGGGACGGGAAGATTTGTGCGGTAGAGCGACTTGAGGGCCGGAAACTCGGCGTCTCCGAGCTGGAAGATGCGCTCCGCGCTGGACAGGTCCTTGAGGCGGTGCTCGCCGAGGTCGGCGAGCTCGAGCGCGACGAGCTGAGCCGTGGAGGCAGACACGAGCACCTGGCCGGCATGACCGGCCGCGGCTATGCGGGCCGCGCGGTGGACGTCGGCACCGACATAGCCCTCGTCAGTGAGAAGCGGTGTCCCCGTGTGCAGACCCACACGCACCTGAATGGGGCCGGAGGCAAGCGCCTCGGTCATCTCTTCCGCTGCGGAGACTGCGCCCGGCGCGGTCGGGAATGCGAAGAAGAAGGCATCGCCCTGCGTGTCGACTTCGACGCCGTCGTGACGGGAGCAAGCTTCTCGGATCAGGCGGCGATGCTCGGCGAGTGCTTCCGCATAGCGCTCGGGGCCGAGCTCGTGGAGCAGCCGCGTCGAACCCGCGATGTCGGTGAACAGGAAGGTGACCGTTCCGGAAGGGAGATCACGCCGCACAGGCGTCATCATGCGTCAAAGCAAGCGTACGAGTGGCGGACATGCTGCTTACCGTAGAGCGGTTACGAATGTGGTCGCAGCTTGTCGAGTACTTTGTCGACGATCTTGCGATCGGCGCGTAAAGCGATGCCGACGAAACGGTTCGTCCATTGCGTCAGACCGGCAACGTGAGACTCTCGATGTCGCTCGGGTAGTCGGTGAGGATGTCCACTCCGTCCTCGGTGACGACCACGGTGTCCGAGTGACGGAAGCCGCCGACCGCCGGGTCGTAGAGACCTGGCTCGATCGTGAAAACCATGCCCGGCTCGAGCGGAGTGTGGTCGCCGACGTCGAGGAACGGCGCCTCGTGGTTGCGGAGCCCGATCGCGTGGCCCGTGTGCTGGCGCCAGTACCGGACCAGGTCATGCTGCTCGAAGTAGCGCATGACTGCGCCGTCGACGTCGGCGCAGGTGGCGCCCGGCCGGACCGCGTCGAAGGCGACCTGCTGCACGGCGACGGTGTGGTCGAAGAGCCGCCGCGCCTCGTCCGTCGGCCGGCCGATGATCATCGCCCGCTCGAGCTCGGCGTTGTACCCCCAGATCGGCGCGCTCGTCTCGGTCACAAGTACGTCGCCTGCTCGAAACTCGATGTTGTGCGCGATCGCGTGCGCCCATGAGCTGCGCAGCCCGATCTGGCCCCGGTACCCGGCGGACGCACCGGAGGATGATGAGAGCCCGCCGCCGTACGACTCGCCGAGTGCCTCCAGCATCGCGAGCGTCGTTTCGTGGCTGGCCCGGAGGCTCGCCTCGGCCTCAGTCGTGCCGGGCCGCGAATACTCCTGCAGCAGCCGGTGCGCATGCGCACACCAGCGCCCGCTCTCGCGGATGAGCGCGATCTCGTTCTCGCTCTTGCGCGCCATCATGCCCTCGATGATGTCGCCGAGGGGAGTGACTGACGCGCCCGCCGCATCGCTGAGTGCCGGCCCCTTGTAGCCGAGGATGCCGGGATAGCCGTCCTGGTCGGCGCCGATTGCATCCCTGATCCCGAGGTCGGCCAGGACGCGCACGAAGATCGACATCGGGTGCTCGGTCCCCGGGTACTCGGGATAGGACTCGACGCGTGCGAAGGCGGCCTCGGCACGCGTGCGCTCCACCTCGAACTCCGGCACGAAGACCGCAGACTCCCCGCCGACGGCCTCGGCGTAGATCACCGGACGCTCATTCGAGAGGAACCAGAAGCCGGTGAAGTATTGGATGTAGTCCGCGCCGAAGAGGACGTAGCCGGACAGGCCATCCCGCCGAACGTGCTCGAGCAGCCGTTCGCGCCGCTCTTGCAGCTCGGCGGCGGGGATGCCGGTGCGGGGCTCGGTCCGGTGTTCCATCATCGTCTCGGTCGTCGCAGGTCGGGCTGCGGCCTGGACGTAGATGCAGCTAGGCGGGTTTCGGTCAGCAGGAGCCTGCTCGGCGAGGCTCACGGCAGCTTCGATGCGCTCACGCGGAGTGTTCGGCGCTTCGGCGAGCTCGAGCGCGACCATGCCGCGAATGCGGTGCACCAGTCGAGCAGGCGGCTAGCTTCCACGCCGATCGCCGGAGCCAACTGTTCGGCGCGTGCGGCAATCATGTCGACGCTACCTGCTTGCCAGAGCAGCAGATCGACCGCATCGAATGCCAGGTCGTCGCCGAGGCATGGAGCCGGGTCGATCGCGACGAGCCCGCGCTGGTTGCCGCCGTCGAGGATGTTGTTGGGAGTCAAGTCGCCGTGTAGGAGGGCCGTCGGCGATACGCGCTCGACGAGTCGAGCCGCGAACCGCCGTCCGCGTTCGTAGAGTTCCGGCGCTACCACGGCGACGAGGTCCGGACGACGTTCGTACGGCCGAGTCCCAGAGTTGAACAGGTATTCGATGTGGTGCGCGAGGGGCGGGTAGGACGGGTCGGGAGCGCCGGTTGTGTGCAGTGACGTCAGGAGTTCGGCCACACTTTTCATTTCCGGATAGGCCGGGGAGTCGATGAGTGGGGTTCCCGGTTCGATCGCCTCGATGAGCAGGGCGCCGGCGCTCTCATCGACTGCGAGGACGGACGGGGTGTGAACGCTCGTCCACCTCTCGAGCGCGGCTCCCTCGTTCGCCATGCGCGTCCGGTCTGGGCCGATCTTCAAGACGGCCGGACGCCCTGAGCTCAGCCGGCACCGGATAACGATCGACATGCTCCCGCGCGGAATGAAGGAGTCGAAGTCCACCTGCCAACGCTCCGCAAGAACGCCCAGGGCGGCGGGCAGCTCGTCAAACCACGGGCTGATTTCGTCTCCGAACCGAGCAGTGAGACGTCGACGGACTTCATCGTCGATCCTGGGAGGGGCCGTGCGCACCTGCCGACCGTAGCGCAGCCGCAACCGCCGATCTATCGCTTGGCCAGTGTTAGGGAACGTCCCTTTACGAGGAGGACAACGCGCGCTCGAGGGCGGCCAGGTCGGTTGGTCCCCGTGCGTCGCGGTACTCTTCGAGCAGAAGCACGGAAAGGAGCACTCAGTGTCAGCCGGGAAGGAGCCACGCACCGGCACGTTTCTCGGGGTGCCCTACGACTGGCGGCGGCACGGCTTCAAGGCGCGACTCAAGGAGCGCTGGTGGAACCCGAATGACCCACGCCTGTTCACGCCGAGAGCCTTCGGCTGGGGCTACGCCGTGAACCTCGCGAGGGTGTTTCGGCGCAAGCCGTAGGTCAAGCTTGTTGGATCGTGGCGGGTGAGGGCAGGCGTCTCGCCTGCGCCACGACTAGCTCTCTTCGGGAGTGTGGCAGACCGCCTCGAGCTTGATTCCATGAGGATCAAGCCAGTAGGTCGCAAAACAGTGCGGCCCGTACTGGGGGAACTCGCTGGGTTCGTCCAGGACGACAGCGTCGCGTGCACGAGCCCACTGGTGTGCTTCTCGAACGACCGCGCGGCTCGCGACCAAGAATGCGATGTGATGAAGGCCCGTTTGAAGGCGTGAGTAGGTGCCGGGTTCCTCTGCTTGGTAGAAGAACAGTTGTGTGCCTTTATCACCGTCAGGTCCGTAGTTGAATGGTCCTCCGGGGCTTGTCTCGAACCATTCTCGAAGACCGAGGATGGACATGAGGTCGTCGTAGTACTCCTTCGCCGCGACGAGATCCGGAACGCCAATGCCGATGTGGTCGATGAATCCGGTCTGAGGCAAGGTCACCTCCCTAAGTCCTGGGGAATTCGATCGTCCTCTGTCGTGAACGGAGGAGATCGTAAGCGACCGGCATAAACCTGCGTGTCGACGCGTTGAGGTTGCTCGTGGAGGTGCGACGCCTCGGAGAAAGCGATCTTGCGATCACGGCGGTCGGGGTCGGGACGGCGCCGATCGGCTCCTCGCCCGGAGCCTGGTGGGTGAATTGGGGGCCGCAGGATGAGCGTGACGCTGTTCGCGCCATCCATGCTGCGCTCGACGTCGGGGTCAACTGGATCGACACCGCGCCCTTCTACGGCTGGGGGCGTGCGGAGGAGATAGTCGGACGTGCGATCCAGGGGCGAGACGACGTGCTCGTTTTCACGAAGTGCGGGACCATGCGACGGCCGGACGGCAGCGACTACATGGACCTACGTCCGGAAGCGATTCGAGCCGACGTCGAGGACAGCTTGCGGCGGCTCGGCATCGATCGGCTCGATCTGCTGCAGATTCACGACCGCGATCCGTCCGTGCCGATCGAAGAGACGTGGGCGGCGATACTCGAGCTCGTCGCCGAAGGCAAGGTGCGCCACGGAGGCATCTCCAACCATCGCCCGGAGGAGGTGGAGAGGGCGCTCGCGGTCGGGCCGGTAGCGGCACTGCAGTACGAGTACAGCGTCCTTGCGCGCGGCGTCGAGGAGGCGATTCTGCCGCTCGCTCTGGCGCGTGGCCTCGGAGTAATCGTGTGGGCGCCGCTCGCGAGCGGCTTCCTGACGGATGGCTTCTCGATCGAATTGCTGCACGAAGACGACTTCCGCCGCGGGCATCCCTTCGCTCAGCTCGAGCTCGAGCCTGTTCGGTCGGCACTGCGTGCCGGCCGACGAACTGCGGCGCAAGGCGCAATCGGCTTCGTGCTCTCGCACCCGGCAGTCACCGGCGCCATCGTTGGAGTGCGGAACCAGCAGGAGGGTGCCGAGCTTGCGCAGATGGCTGAGCTGCGTCTGACGCGAGACGAAGTTGTGGCGATCGCGTCCACTATCTGAACGCGATCGCGCAAGCTCACCGTGAAGACCCGCGCTTGAAGACGGCTCGCGCGGGGTAAGGCCGGGTCACAACGACACTGGGGAGGAGATCATGGCGGACCACGTCGCGACCGCAACAGTCGAGATTGACGCTTCACCGGGCGAGGTTTGGACCGCGCTAACAGATCCTGAGCAGATCGAGAAATACATGTTTGGTTCTCAGGTCATGACCGACTGGCAGCCAGGCAGCCCTATCGTCTGGAAAGGCGAGTACGAGGGCAAGAAGTACGAAGACAAGGGGGAAATCGTCGAGGTCGAGCAGGCACGGCGTCTGAAACTGACGCATTTCAGCCCGCTGAGCGGCGACGAGGACATTCCGGACAACTACCACACAGTCCTTTACGAGCTCGAGGAACGGGGACAGAAAACGCGCGTCTCCCTCAGTCAGGACAACAACTCGAGCGAGGAGGCGGCAGAGCACTCAAGAGCCAACTGGGAGAAGATGTTGGCCGGCCTTAAGGAGGTCGTCGAAACCGGCTAGATGCTTCGACCGTCGAGGGTCGCCTGGGCGAAGGCCTCAGGGAATGGGCAAGTGTCTTGGGGTCGCCTAAACGCCTTTAGGATCCACCGGATGGCCACGCACAAGGCAGCGTGCAGCTGCGGACAGCTTCGCCTGATCGCGGATGGTGATCCCATTCGGGTTTCGATTTGTCACTGCCTGGAGTGCCAGCGGCGAACCGGCAGCGTCTTCAGCGTCCAGGCGCGCTTCGATGCGGCGCAGCTGCGCACCGAAGGTCGCAGCAGCGAATACGTACGCATCTCCGATGACGGGGAGGAACGGATCTTCTCGTTCTGTCCGGAGTGCGGTGGGACAGTCTTCTTCAAATTTCCGACGATGCCGGAGATGACCGCCGTTCCCGTCGGCGTGTTCGCGGATCCCGATTTCCTCGCGCCGATTCGGTCGATCTACGAGACGCGCCAACACCCCTGGGTTCAGCTGCCGCATAGCATCGAGCACGAAGCCTGAGAGACACCAATGGTACCGGCCCCCACCGCGCTGCCCGAGCTCGATGCCCCCTACACGCTGACCGGCGATGCGCGCCGTGACTTCGAGCGTGACGGGTACGTGCTGCTGCGCCACGTCGCCGTGCCCGACGAGGTCGCCGCCTACAGACCGCTGATCCGGGACGCCACGTTCGGCAACACCGTCGAGAAGCGGGCCCTCGACGAGCGAGACACGTACGGCAAGGCCTTCATTCAGGTCGGCGACCTCTGGAAGAAGGATCCGGCGGTCGCTGGGTTCACGCTCGCGCGCCGCTTCGGACGCATCGCCGCCGAACTGCTAGGCGTCACTGCGGTGCGGCTGTACCACGACCAGGCCCTGTTCAAGGAGCCCGGTGGCGGTCCCACCCCGTGGCACCAGGACCAGTACTACTGGCCGCTCGAGGGCGACGGAACCATCACGATGTGGATGCCCCTCGTCGACATCGCAGCCGACATGGGCGGCATGGAGTTCGGATCGGGAACCCAGCGCCGTCCTGCGCTTGCTGAGCTTGCTATCTCTGACGAGTCGGAGGCCTTCTTCGAGCGCATGGCCGCGAGCGGCGAGTTCCCGGTCACCAAGCCGGTGCCGATGGCCGCCGGCGACGCGACCTTCCACGCCGGTTGGACTCTGCACCGCGCGATGCCGAACACCTCAAACCAGATGCGCGAGGTGATGACGATCATCTTCTTCGCCGACGGCAGCCGTCTGCTCGAGCCCCATTACCAGGAGCGAAAGTCGCCCTTCGAGTCGCTATTCCTGGGCCTGAGCCCAGGAGACGCCGCCGCGAGTGACATGACGCCAATCGTTTACAACGCCGACAAGGCGTCGTAGCGAGCCGCGCTACTACGGATCGACGACTAACAACAACCCAGCCCACTAGAGTGGATTCCGTCGCCGCGCCAGTGTTCGGGAATGTCACCCGAAGCATGACGTGTGTCAGCTCACGCGACTTGCTTCATCGACTCCTGCTCGGGCTGCTCGTCTACCCAAGCCAGGATCGCCCGGGAATGGCTGATGATCCTCCCGTCGGGGAGTTCGAGCGTCGGGAGCTTTCTCGTCCCGGTTCCCTCCATAGCTCATCGCGGGAGCCTTTGCGCAGGAACGGCAACGGGCAGCCGTGTCCGGCGATGACTTTCTCGATAGTCGATTCCTCCGCCTCGGAGCGCTTCTTGCACGCGCCGACAAGGGTGGAAACGTGGCCCACCGTCGTCGCCGTGGCAAACGAAGAGGGTCGGCTTCTCCGGCATCCTGATCCTCCCGAGTAGTGGGTTCCGCACTTCGTTTCCCCTCCCCGCTGAAAACCATTCGTTCGCTGAGAGAGCGCACCCTTGGGCGAGTGTTCCGGAATGTCACATGAGCGGGATGCCGGAACGACGAACCTACCCTCGAAGTTGTAAAGAATCGACCCCGTCCGGAGCGTCGGATGTGTGATGATCGACGACCTCGAGGAGCTTGACCGTACCGCACGCGGCGACCCCAGTTTTGCCGGGCCGCCGCGGCGATCGCAGGTGATCGCGCCCTCGCCGAGGACGCCGTACAGGACGCTTTGCGCCAAGGCCGTGCGGAAACGAAGCAGCTACCGCGATCCGCCGTTTCCTGAGAACCCGGAATTGTGAGAGCATCGCCGGCGGGGTAACCGCAACCGGAAGGAGCCCTCATGATCTCCATGACAGCCGGCCGACGGACGCTCGCGCGCACGTTGCCGCCGTGGTGGCTGATGCTGATCACCGGCATCAGCTGGACGCTCGTCGCGCTGATCCTGCTCCGCTTCGACTACACCTCGGTGTCGTCGATCTCGATCCTGTTCGGCTTCGTCGCCCTAGTCGCGGGCGCGGCCGAGGTCGGGGTGTTGTTCATGGCCGCCGGCTGGATGAAGCTGCTGCACGCCGTGCTGGCGGTCGTCTACATCGTCGTCGGCATCGTCGCGTTCATCCATCCGGGCGACACGTTCCTGGCGCTGGCCGCGATCTTCAGCTTCTTCCTCGTCTTCGCCGGGACGTTCGACATCATCATCGCCATCTCCACCCGCCACGAGATCGAGGTCTGGTGGCTGCAGCTGATTGGCGGGATCGTCGAGCTGGCGCTGGGATTCTGGGCGGCCGGCTACTACGGGCGCAGCGCGACGCTGCTGATCGCCTGGGTGGCGGCGTTTGCGATCATCCGCGGGGTGAGGGACATCGTGCTCGCCTTCCGAGTGCGCGAGCTCCAGCACGCGGCCGCGGTCTGAGTCAGGGCGCGGCCGGCTCGGGCGCCGGCTTCCTGCGGCTCTTCACGAGCAGGTCGCGCATCTGATTCCAGCCGAAGGCCCACAGCATCACCGCGATCCCGAGCAGGACGTTCCAGATCGTCATGATCGAGTCCTGCGTGATCGAGAACGCCGCGACGTTCTTGGTCGGCGCGTACTTGCTGAGCGTGGCTACGTCGAGCGCCTGGGTCTGGCCGACGCCGCCGGGGGTGATCGCGAAGATCTGGGAGAGCATGTGCGACGAGGCGACGAGGAAGACGGTGAACGCGGTCACGGGCAGGTCGAAGGCGGCCATGAAGACGACGTTCACGCCGATCCGGCAGGCGTACGAGGCGGTCGACGGCGCGGCCACGTCCTTTGCGTAGCGGCGCCAGTCGCTGAAGATCGCGGCGCCCTGCTTGGCCTTGCGCCACTCCTTGGCGAGCCACGGCTTGACGTGCGGCCAGGCGAAGTAGGCGGCCCCGAGCAGCGCGACGACGATCAACGGGATCAGCACTGGGTGCGCGGCGAAGAAGTTGCCGGACTCGTCGGCGGGTGAGCCCTTCGAGACCGTGTGGGGTCGTGAGACCGCTACGCCGATCACCATCAGCGCGCTGAGGGCGATGAAGAAGAGCGACTGCACGACGGTCGCCGAGGTGACCCCTGCCACCGACGCGCCCGGGATGCTCGTCCGGAAGATGCCGATCATCGCTGCCGTCCCCGCCTGGGCCGGCGCAATCGCGTTGATCGCGGTCCCGCCCTGCGAGGCGCCCCAGGCCGTCTTGAACGCGAGCCCACCCTTCGGGTAGGCGGCCCGCAGGATATTGCGCCAGGTGAGGCCGATTAACGCCGACTCGCAGGTCTTCAACGCAAGCGCGACAACAAGCCAGTACGGAGAGA
This sequence comes from uncultured Actinomycetes bacterium, assembly GCA_963779965.1. Taxonomy (GTDB): domain Bacteria; phylum Actinomycetota; class Thermoleophilia; order Gaiellales; family Gaiellaceae; genus 3-1-20CM-4-69-9. The sequence goes on from CAWAAP010000015.1 coordinate 90,160, forward strand.
CATCGCCGATCCGCTCGAAGACCCCTGCGACCCAGTTCCACAGGTCGCCCAGGACGCTGGCTAGCACGACGGTCGCGATGGGGTGATCCTATGACCCGACATCCCCCGAAAGGCGGCCGAGATGAACCAGTCCGACCTGCACGAGCGCCTGTCGCACCTCCCGATCCAGGCGAACCCGGCTCTCGTCGAGCACGCCGAGCGGCGGGCCGAGAGTGTCCAGAACCGCATAGCAGACCGGATCACCGCGTTCGCGGGCTCGATGCGGTTCGTCTACCTCCACATCCTCTGGTTCGGTCTCTGGATCGGACTCTCGGTCGAGAGCTATCCCTACGGCCTGCTGACGATGATCGTCTCGCTCGAGGCGATCTTCCTCTCGACCTTCGTGATGATCAGCCAGAACCGGGCCGACGCGAAGCGCCAGATGGTCGCGAACCTGGAGTGGAAGACCGTCAGGGAGGAGGACAAGCAGAACCGCGAGCTCCTCGAGCTCTCCAATCAGATCCTGGAGCTGACCAAGGCGATTCACGCGCACACCGGCGCGCGCTGACCCCGGATAGCCGAGGCTAGTCCTCTCTGAGGTAGTGCGCCGCGGACCGTCAACGGCTGCTTCGTCGTCCGGGTTCAGCCAGCGTGACAGACTGTGCCCGTGCGTGAGCTGCGCCCGGGTGTCTGGCATTGGCAGTCGCCGCATCCCGATTGGAACGAGGAGGAGTGGTGGCCCGAGCTCGTCTCGTCGTATGGGATCGCGCTCGGCGACGACTTCCTGTTGTTCGATCCGCTCGCCGTTCCCGACGAGCTGCGCGAGCGCGCGACCGCCGTCGTTCTGACCGCGCCGTACCACGAGCGCGACGCCCGTCGGCTTGGTCTCCCGGTGCACACGCCGCCCGCAGACACCTGGCAGGACTGGGTCGAGAAGTTCGGCATCGACCCCGACCGCGTGCGCGGCATGGAGAGTGAGGACCTCGCTGGCTGCGCGCGGGGCGAAGGCGAAGGACACTTCCACGGACCCGGAGCGTGGCCGTTCGGCATCAACGCGTACGCCGGCCGCGAGGACAACGATCTCATTCTCTGGCTGCCGTCGATTAACGCGATGGTTACCGGCGACTCGCTCTCCGACTTCGGGACGGACTGGACATCCAACTCGGCGGTCGCAAGCACGTGACGCGCGACGATGTCGTCCGACGGCTCCGTCCGCTGCTCGAGGCCTGCCGGTCGAGCCTCGTGCTGCCCGCGCACGGCGAGGCGACGGATCGGCGCTGAGCTCGAGCGCGTGCTCTCGTGAGCGGTGCCGACAGAGAGTTCGGAGGCTCAGGCGACGTGGCGCGCTACCTGCGCGAGTGTGCGGGAACGGCCCCTGAGCTCCAGCGCCGGGCCAGGGTGCCGAGTGCGGCGAACTCGCGTGCGGACGACGCTCGAACAGTCGACCCGAGGTCTTCAAGGCGGAAGTGACGAATCCGCCGGATGAACAACCCGGAACGCCATAGGCGCAGATGAGCCCGCGCCGCCTCGAGACATTCACCGATGGCGTCATCGCCGTCGTGATCACGATCATGGTCCTCAGCTTGCATCCGCCTACCGGCAGCAGCCTGCACGACCTCCGGCCGCTCGTCCCGAAACTCTCCGTCTATCTCCTCAGCTTCGTCTTCGTCGCGATCTACTGGAACAACCACCACAACCTGATGCACGTCGTCGACCGCGTCACCGGGGCCGCCCTCTGGGCGAACGCCCACCTCCTCTTCTGGCTCTCACTCACGCCCGCGGCGGCGGCGTGGCTCGGGCCGCACCTCGGCGACAGCGCCCCCGTCGCCATCTATGGCGTCGTCCTGCTCGGCTCGGCGATCGCGTACGGGATTCTCATTCGCTGCCTCATCGTCGCCGACGAGCCTGACTCTCGAATCGCCCGAGCTGTGGGGAAAGATCGGAAAGGCAACCTCTCGGTCATCGCGTATATCGCGGCGATCGCAGTCGCGCCAGCTGTGCCTTGGCTTTCGATCGGCGTCTACGTCGCCGTCGCGCTCGCCTGGTTCGTCCCCGACCGAAGGATGGAGCGCGTCCTGACGGCGAGCCCACGCGACATCCGAATGATCGGGGGACCGCAGCCAGATTCGGCACCTTTGTGCGCTGAGCGGCTCCCGCGTTTGCCGATGATCGGCGCGTGCTCGGCTCGCACACTATCGGGGAGGCAAGGCCGTCGCCTGCGCCAGCGTTCGTAAATGTCACTCGACTCTGCGAGTCGCGGTCGGGGCGGGCTACTGCAGCCGCTCCGCGAGATAACGGATCGCGAGCGGGTAGCGGTACTCGATCGCACCGTGGCCGGCGTCGAAAAGCTCGAAGAAGACGTCCGTGATCCCGAGCTCCTCGAGTTCGCGCCGGAAGGCCTCGGCGCCGAGGTCGAGGAAGAACTCGTCCTTCTTCCCGGCGTCGATGTAGATCGCGCGCAGGCTGCGGAGGGCATCCGCATGGCGGCGCGCCATGCGCACCGGATCCCACGCGAGCCAGCGCTGCCACACGTCGTCCCGCAGGATCCCGGTCGCCGGGTCGAACGGCAGATCGATCGAGCCGTCCTCGTTCGCCGAGTAGCACGCGGCCATCGCCCAGGTGTTGAGGAGCGGATAGTCGGACTGCTTCGTAAACGCCGGGCGTGAGCGGAAGTCCTCCCAGAAGCGGTCGAACGAGCCGTCGTACTCGTCCCGCAGCACCCGCACGACCTCAGGGAAGTCACGCAGGTAGCAAAGCTCAAAGAGTGCGTCGCCGGCGTGCGTAGCGAGGCCGCCGAAGACGTCCGGCCGCAGCATCGGCACCACCATCGCACCGTAGCCGCCGCTCGACTTGCCGCTGAGGCCGCGATGCGCGGCGTCGGCGAGCGTCCGGTAGCGGGCGTCGACGAAGGAGACGACCTCGTCGCACACGTACTCCCCGTAGCGCCCCGTCCCGGGCGAGTCGATGAACTGCGAACCGCCGTACGACGTCCACGCGTCGACGAAGACGACAACTGCCGCCGGGCAGCCCTCCTCGGCGAACAGCCGGTCGATTCGCTCCGGCGTGCTCGGGCGGAAGGCAGAGCGGTTCCGCCACATGTCGAGCTGCCCGGTCATCCCTTGAATCAGGTAGATCGACGGGAAGCGGCGGTCGGGCTCGGCGTCGTATGCGGGGGGCACGTAGACCCACAGCGGGCGGACGTGTGGGTCGCCGAGGGGATTGTCGCGCAACAGGTCGCTCTCGATCTCGAGCTCGTCGAAGCGTCCCACCGGCTCCCGCGACCATGGCTCCACCCGGCTCTTCTATCAGGCTGCACGGGACGGCGCCCGCGCACACTCTGGTCGCCGCAGTCCCGGCTGACGCGGTGAGAGTTGTCGGTCGCCGCCATCCCTGATCAGTGGGCGACCACGCGGAGCGAGACGGTCTAGACGCTCCCGAGCGCGGAGTATCTCGGCTGCGCCAGCGTTCGGGAATGTTCCCAGAGCACGATCGTCGTCGGACCGCGCGCGAACACGAGTGTCGCTCGAAGCGGTGTTCCGCCGAGGCTCAGGTCGCCGTCACTCGGGAATCTGCGTCACTTCCTGCGCTCGAAGCCGCGCAGCTTCTTGTGCAACCTTTGCCCGGATCTCTGGGGGCACGTCGGGATTGATATCGACGAGTGCGACGGCCTCATCGACGAGTCCGAGCTCGACGTCCCCGCCCGGCGGCAGCCGTCCTTCCAGGTACCAGCTCACAGTCGACTCGACGAGGCGATCGTAGCGCAGTGACGCAGACGCGAGAATGTGCGGGCCGAGGTGCGAGCGATCTTCTCCGGCGCTCGCGACGCCCCACACGCCGCGAATGCCGGCGGCCGTGAGCGCGCCCAGACCGCAATCGAATACCGCGGCGAAGATGACGCCTGAGCCGGCGTCGATCTGCCGGTTCGCGATCCTCTCGCAGGTCGCCTGGTTGTCGTACTCGAATGAATATTCGCTGCGAATCTTCACGCCCGGAAGGGCACGCCGCACCCCCGTTGAGAACCCTTGAACCAATGCCTGCTGTGGCGGGAAGTTCGGCTCTCCGCTGATGATCGAGACCATGTGCCGGCCACCCTTCGGCCGTGTTCGCCGCGCCTCCATGAGGCCGCTCAGGTAGCCGGCGAGATGGGCAGCCTCGCCGGCTCGTAGTGTCAGCGCAGTGGCATTGGGAGCGCCCCCGAGCTCGAGCCCCTTCGCACAGCAGTAGTCGAGGAAGACGAAACGCGTGTCGGGGTTCTGGGGGACGACGTCGTAGAACCGCGGCCCCGTGAGCCCAAAAGGCCACAGCACGAGATCGAAGTCACCGGACCGGAGCCGCGCAGAAAGCCGGTCGACATCTTCTTGCGAGCCCGGCTCGAAGCCGCCCAACGGTGGGCGGCGCGGGAACAGGTCGACGATCTCCGTCTCGAGCTTGTGATTGCTCTCGGCCTGCAGAAGCCCCTCCACGAACGACCCCCCACCATTTTCGTCGCGGATGCCGAGGCCGCCTGGATCCCACAGTCGGATCAGGGCGACGCGAGTCGAGCCCCCGGAGCCCGGCAAGCCTGCATCGGTCAGGACGATCTGGCGGAGAGCAATCGCCGTCCCGGCGACAGCCAATGCGCCCGCCAGGACAATCGCAAACAGTCTCCGTGCTCTCAGCCTCGTTGGCTGACCGTCGCGGGCCTGAACCGCCTGCGCCGGCGTTCGAAGGTGAGGCTCCTGACGGACGATCTGCCCCGCGAGGCTTTGAAGCTCCTCGCCCGGTCGGAGGCCGAGGTCGTCTTCGAGGTCGCGCCGTGTCCGCTCGTAGACCTCGAGGGCCTCTACGTGGCGACCCGAGCGATAGAGCGCGACCATGAGCTGCGCGACGACGCGCTCGCGATACGGTGTCTCCTCGACCAGCCGGCGCAGCTCTCCCACGAGCTCGGCATGGCGCCCCAAGACCAAGTCCGCGTCGACGCGGATCTCGAATGCCCGCGCGCGAAGCTCGTCCAGGCGGTCGGCGTACGCGCGGCCGTCCAAGTGCAACGTGACCCCGGCGAGTACAGGGCCGTGCCAGAGGCCGAGTGCCTCCTTCGCAATGGACGCGGCACGCGGATGGTCACCGGCGTCCAGCGCCTGGGCTGCGTGGTCTACGAGGTCCTCGAAGACCTGCGAGTCGAGAACGGCCCCACCGAGGTCGATCCGGTAGCCGCCCCCCCGTCGCTCGACGGCAACCCCGTACGGGGAGAGAGCCCGGCGGAGCCGGGACACGTATGACTCCAGGCTGTGCGCCGCGGACGCCGGGGGATCATCCCCCCAGACCTCATCGACCAGGCGCTCGTCGGGCACGACCTCGTCCCTACGGAGAAGCAGGGCTGCGAGAACAGCCCGCTGCTTGTGCCCGCCGAGTTCGAGCGCGCGTTCCCCGGCCTCGGCTTCGAGCGCGCCGAGAATGCGAAACCGAAGAGGTGCTGACTCGCCCGTGCCATCTAGCTAACCACGCTTCGCAGTGTTCCGGAAACAGACGAGTTCGAGCTTTCTGCGAGTCGGCTGCAACTCCGCCCATCGACCCTCCACGGCGACATCGAGTTTCCCCAACGGAGGTAGGCATGAAAGCGATACAGGCCGTACTCGTTGCGCTCGTCGCGACGATCATCCTGGCGTCTGTTGCGGCGGCCGGCCCTGACGCAGCGAAACAGCGGGTGGCGATCGACATGAAGCTCTGGCCGCAGAAGACGTTTGTACTCACGCCGCTGCAGGCCGGACCCCTGAAGGCCGACTCGGGCACGATCAGCCACAACTGGCTGAGCATCCCCGGACGCGACGTGATGCGCGACGGACAGAAAGTGACGATCTACGACGGCGGTGTGGCGACACTCACCGGAAAGCGAGGAACGCTCACGATTCGAAACCGGAACGAGTGGGTCGATTTCGGACGCGACGCGAATGGCGACGGTCAGATCGACGGCATCGGCATCGGGACCTGGAAGGTCGTGCGCGGGACCGGCCAGTACGGCGGGATCGTCGGGAAGGGGCGAAGTGGCCAGATAGGCCTCGGTAGCCCGTGGTATGCGCGCTTCGAGGGCTTCCTGACCCGTCCGTAACTGCGCTGAACCAGACGGAGCGGTGTGCGAGGGCACGCCGCTCTGTCTCGGCGCCTGGCGGGCTCTCTAGCTACGCCGGCCCTTCTCGAACCCCCCGCTCGTCACCGCAGTAGCTCCGCGTGTGCTGCGCGGCCGACCCGAGTCGTCGGTGTGTCGGCAGGACGAACAGGTCTCGGATCTGCCAGAAGTGGGCGAGCCGCAACGAAGCCGGAACTTCAATCGTGATCGCAAAACGACGAACTCGCATTGTCTTCAGCGACGAACACGCGGAGGCGGCTCGTACTGAGGTTTTCGTCCAGCCAGCGCGCTGATCGGGAGGCATCGGGTCGACGTAGTGAGCGCGATACTGATCGAAGATCTCGGCAAGTGCTTCGATTTCTTTGCGCGTCGGGGCACCGAGGGTCCGAACAGACACAGGATCGTTGGCGGCTGTAGGACTGGGATGGGTGTTCCGACTCACGGCTCTCTCCACGACAACGGTATCGCCAGGCGGCAACCTTGCCTGGGCCAGCGTTCCGGAATGTCACCCGAGCCGTGGGTCAACGATCTGCCTCGGTGCCGGGACCGGTCGGTTGTATGGTCGAATCGGTGGATTCGCCGCGACTGGAACATGTGAGGGTCAACGTGAGCGACTTCGGCCGCGCCGTTGCCTGGTACGAGTCGATTCTCGAACTGCCTGCGCAAGGCCACTGGCCTCCCAAGGCGCCGACGTATGCCCACTTCCCGACGGGTTCGGCCCAGTTTGCGATCTCGGAGATGGATCCTGTGCCAGCCGCGGGCGATACAACTTCAGTGTCCGTGATGTGGATGCCTGGTCGGAGAAGCTCCGCGACCGTGCCGAAGTAGTCGAGCCGCTGTTCGACACCGCGTACGGCACGCGCAAGTTCACCGTGAAGGACCCGGACGGAAACGAACTTGGCTTCGTCCGCGAGGACTGACGACGGCGCCTGTTTCGGGTCGTGCCGGACGGTGCGTCGTGATGAGCTACCGCTCGCGTAGTCCGGGCGACTTAACCGCGATTCGTCAACTGTCGGGACCCCGACAAGGAGCAGGATCATCAGTGCGATCCCTCCAAGCACGAAGAGCGCGAAGGTGACGGAGACGAGGATCGCGTGCCGCCGCTGACCGCTTGGCAGTCCCAGGGAATAGCCAAGAGGACTTCGATGTGAGTGTTGATCCACGTCGTCTCGAGCTTAGGTTCGACTCGGTGCGTAGTCGAGTGTTCCTCTGAAATTGACCTTCGGAGAGGCGGGAACGCTGCTTGGGCGAGTGTTCCGGGATGCACCCTGAGCTTTCGGCAATAATGAGAGGCGTGCAACGACACTCCGTAGGAGACTCGGCGCACCACGCGACGGCTCTCCGAACGGCACGGCTGATCCTGACGCCTCTTTCCCCGCTCGACGAAGCCGAGACCGCCCGAGCGTCGGGGAACTCGGACGGTGCATTGCGTGACACCCGCGGCGCTGAGCTGCAATGGCGAGAGCACGGATTCGGCCCATGGGCAATCCGGGACCTCGGGGACAACAGCTTCCTCGGTGCCGCTGAGCTGCGTTTCGCGGGCGATGGCATCGAGGGAATCGCCGCCTACGAAGTCGAAGCAGGCTGGTGGGTGAGGGAGAACCGGCGCAACCAACGAATCGCGACAGAGGCGATGCGCGTGGCCATCGGTGACCTCTGGAGTCGTGCCGGCGTTGAGAGCGTGACCGCGTAGCATCGAGGAGGGGGAAACGGACCGTCGCGTCGTTGCGGCCAGCCTCGGCTTCACGCTGCGCAGCCAGGGCCGCGGTCGCTTCTGGCGAACCGATGACGGTGTACGAGCTTCTTCGAGATTGTCTGGGATCGACGAGGAGATTGAAAGCCGCTGGGCGTAATCGCTCGCCTGCGCGAGGGTGGTCTCACCCGATGTCCCAGGCTCGGGTCGCTAAAGCAGAATTTCGACGGCCGTCTCGGGCGAGCAGCCCTGGCCCACGATCTCGACGGCTCGGTGCAGGTCGGCTTCGCTGCCGGCGAGGCGTTCTGCGAGCGGCAGGGGATAGCCGGCTTCCATCAGAACGTGCAGCCGCCAGCTCTCGACCTTCGTCTGGTCGCTGCCGTTCGGCTCGATGATCTCGGTCGTCTCTCCCACGATTTGATCCGTTCGCCGTTTCATAGACGAACCCTGCCCTCGTTTGTTTGTTGGGAGACCCCACTCCGAAAACGGCCCCTAGGTACGCGCGAGGGTCTCATCTATGCGCTTTGCGAGCTCCCGCAACCTGGCATCCAGCACCGCTCGCTCGGCCTCGGCGTCCGCCGCCAGCGTGTCCAGCCGCCGCCGGAGCTCCTGCTCGGCCTGCAGCAGCCGGGCCTCGAATGCCTCGGTCGCCTCGGGGCGGGCCGCCGCGGGGGGCCCGGGCCGGGGGCGATGGGGGGGTGAGCGGGCTGCTTGACGGTGTCGGCGAACTGCTGCGTCGCTGCGTCGGAGTAACTGGACGCGGCGCGCGAGAGAATGCGTTCGAGCTGTTCGAGTTGCCGGCGCTCGACATCCGCGAAGCCCGACTGGATGCGACGTGTTGCGTCAGCTTCTTCGCGCTCGATCAGCTCGGTCAGCTGACGCTCGCGCTTGCGGATGCGCTCGTTGAGCTCGTGCAGCGAGCGCCTTCGCTCGGACGCGTAGCCCTCGAGCTCGGCGCTGCCCGCTGCGATTGCCTCCTGCGATGCGCGAGCCAGTTCGTCGCGCAGCCGCACGAGATTCGCGCGCTGTTGTTCGCTCTCGCCTTCTAGCCGTTCGGCGTCGGCCGCGATCCTCGCCTCGGCCTCGGCGATGAGCTGCTTTTGCCGTTGCGCAAGCTGTGCCAGCTGATCGGCGACTCCTCTTTGCGCACGTTCGAGGTCGTCGGTCCATGCGATCAGGCGTACCTCCATCTGCTGCTGCGCTGCCGTGAGCGCCTCGCCCAGCTCGTCTGCTGCTGTTCGCGAGCGGTCTGCTGCCGCCGCCCGTCGCTCCTCGGCCATGCGGCGCTCCTGCTCGGCCAGGATCGAGGCCGAATCCGCGCGAGCCCGCACGAGCGTTCGCTCGAGCTCCGCCATTCGCTCGTCTGCCTCGCGCGCGATCATGGAGTTGATTCGGCCTTGCGCGCGCGCCAGTTGTTCGTCGACACGCCGGGATGCCCGCATGAGATCGTGCAGCTTCACTGCTGCGAGTTGTGCGAGGAACGCGACGCTGATTCCCCCGGCCGCAGCCGCGATGCTCGCCTCCCGGCGGAGACCGAAGGCGACCCAGGCGGCGACCGCCATCACGCCCACGAGCACTGCAAGAGCGACGAGTACGCGGCGTCGAATGCGATCGAAAGCGACGGCCACCAATGTCAGGGTCGCAACGGCCGCCGCTGCGGCGAAAGCGATCTGCACGATCGTGACGAGTTCCACGGCGTCAGGTTACGCGGAGCAGGACGAGTGCGAGTGCGAGGCAGACAACGGCTGCGGAAACCGCCCGCAGTGCCCGCTCCGACTCGGCCGTGAACGTCTCGGCGCTGATGTCGATCGTCGAGCCGTCGACGAGCTCGATCCGGCCGGACACATCCCGGGCCCGGCGGCGAACGAGCCGCACCGGCGTCGACAGGCGCCTCTGCGCGTGGCTGAGGAGAGCGGCGAACGCTGCGGCGAGCACACCCTCGACGCGGATCGTCTCGGCTGCGGCGAAGTACGTGGCGAGGACGGGAAAGGCTCCCCAGGCGAGGGAGAACCAGGGATCTCCATGGAAGCGGCCGCCGAAGAGCTCGAGGTTGTACGCCACGGCGATGAACGTCCCCGACTGCGACGAACACGAGCAGCCAGAGACTCGTGCGTACCGCGACCGCGACGCCGATGGCGGCTGCGCCGGCGAGCGAAGCGACGGCAAGAGCGACGAGCGCCGTGTCGCCGATGCGCGTCTGGAGAGGTCTTCCGTTCAACTCGTCGAGAGCATGGGCCGCGATGCCCATACCGAGAAAGAACGCGAGCAGTCCCAAGCCGAGCACGTCGGCCTTGAAGTGGGGGGCGAGCGCCGCGCCGATCGCCACGTACGAGAGATGCCAGAGTGTGTACGGCGGATGCAGCAACGTCACGTAGTCGCGCCACCCGCCGGGCGCGAGCGCGTAGAAGGCAGGTCGGGTGGTCCCACTCATGCGCGCCGGCCCCAAGTGACGATCCCGCCTCCGAGACTGAGCCGCTGCGATCTCGCGCCGGCGATGCCGGCCGCTTCCCAGAGCTCGAGCAGTCGCTGTTCGGGCCACCGCTCGTAGAAGTTCCGGATGCTCGGGCCGAGGAAGCCGCCGACCTGGGCCCAGCCGGGCGAGATCACGCGGCCTGCAAGCGGGAGGCCGACGCGGACATAGAGCTCCCACCAGGGGCGCCACACACCATGCGGAACGGCGAACTCGAGGCCTGCGATCGTGCCGCCCGGACGCACCACCCGTGCAAGCTCGCGCAAGGTCGCCGCAGGATCGGAGACGTAACGGAGGAGATACGTGAACGTCAGCGCGTCGAACGATGCGTCGGGGAACGGAAGCTCTTCGGCCGTACCCTCGACCAGCTCGACGTCGCCGGGCAGTCGGCGCCGAGCTTCAGCCAGCATTTCCGGGCTCTGGTCCAGCCCGACGACCGTGCAGCCTTTCTGCCGGAGGAGCTCGCCGGCGACCGCGCCGGTTCCGGTGGCGACGTCCAGCACGGTGTCCGTGGGGCCTGCATCGATGCGTGAGACGAGGAAGCGGCGCCAGCGTGGATCCTGGCCGAAGGAGAGAGCGGCGGCGTAGCGGTCATACGTCGGCCCGAGTGGGGCGAAGAGCGTCCGGGCGGAGACGGCTCCTGCCACAGGGGCGAGTTTATGCTGGCACCGTGTCGCTGAGCGAGGACGTCGGCCGGATCGCCGAGGCTGCGGCGCGATACGCGGCGCCCGGAGAGGAACTGGCCGCGGTCGTGCCCGTCGAGCCCGCGTCGGGCGAGCGCGTCTATCTCTGCGCCTTCGCTCAGGCCGACGGGACTCAGAGTTGGCTGGGCCTCGACGACCGAGGCGCTCCGCTGACGAATCGCACGTTGATCCGCGATGCGGCCTCCATTGCGGCGCTCGTCGAGATCGCCGAGGAGAGTGCGGCGGTTCCCACCGGTGACGAGCCTCGCCTTGCGTCGCCCGCGTATCTCGATTCGCTCGGCGCTGTCGCGAACGGAAACGTCGCCGGCGCGCTGCAGAGCGCGCTTCCGGCAATCGACGAGCTGACTCGCGATCTCGAGCTGAACTACAAGCTCGAGCTCGAGTAGTCGGCGAGCGGCGGTGGCCGCCGCACGAACCGTTGTCGCCACGTTCCACCGAAGCGGTGGATCACCATGCCGAAGACGAAGATGCTGAGACCCACGGCGAGCAACGCGACTGCGAACACCCAGCCGTTCTCGTTCAGGTTCGTGACCATGTAGTGCAGCAGCGGCGCGTAGTACCCCAGCACGCCGTACACGGCCCAGGTTGAGCGGCGGATTGGACCGGCGAGGATCGCTATCACCGTCCCGACGATGAGCATCGGGATCCAGCCGCGCTCAGGGTTGCCGCCCGGTTCCACGATGAGAAAGACGAGACCCGCGGCGGCACTGAACCAACCGAGCGCGTGGAACCAGAACGCGTCACGTCGACGCCCGAAAGCGTCCAGGAAGACACCGACGACCAGCATCAGGCCACCGGTGATGAGGGCCGCGGTGGCCCGGTCGTCGCCGGTCGCTGAGCCTCCTGCCTCTGCGAGGAACTGGGAGCCCACCAGAATTGCCGTGACCACTGTGAAGTAGAGGAACGTGAAACGCGTCAGCAAGTAGGCGATCAGGCCGGCCACCGCCGTGGCAATTGCGACTCCGACTGCGTAACCGTTGAAGTGGGAGACAGGCAGGTCGTTCGACCAGACGTGGATCAGCCGAAGGAAGCCGATGGCGACCGCGGGAACCATCGCGACCGCCAGCGCTGCAGCGAGGCCGCCTGGAACCCACCATCTCTGGCGCAAGAGGCCGTGCGACGCTGCGAGTACACCAGCAAGAACGCAAGCCCGGCGACGAAGATCCACGACGCTCGAGTGCGACTCGGGCAGCGCGCCGAGGAGCACGTACGACCCGGCCGCAAGCGCGTATGCGCCCGCGAACCACAGAACGTTCGGAGGATCCATTCGAGGCCAGTCCCGCTCGGCCGGCTTCGAAGGAAGGACGCCGCCTGCCCGCTCCTCCACGCGCCGACCCTAACCGTTCGGAGGTCCGATGCCGTGGACCATGGAAGGTGGATTCAGCTTCCGCTCGGCGGCGATCCCGAGGATCTCCTGCGCGGTCTGCGCGAGTTCGCGGAGCAGCAGGCTGCGTCGGTGCACGAGGCGCAGCGCGAGCAGTTCGCGACGCTGACCCTGAACACGGCGGTCGAGCTGACCGGCGCAGCGCTGGGCGCAGCTCCAGCCGCCCGGGACGCCGGACGAGCAGGCGATCGCCCTCCGCGACGCGATGCGCGTGCTGTTCCCGGAGGCGGTCGCGCTGGTGAGGGCCGCCCGCCAGGGATTCATGCGCGAAGGTCGCTAGGACCTAAGCTCGGCGCGCCTGGGGCGTAGGATCGAGCTGTGGCGATCTTCGACCGCGCGATCGTTCGCATGCTTCCGGCCGTCCCGCGGCCGGTCGTGCAGAAGCTCTCCGAGCGTTACATCGCCGGGCCCGAGCTGAAGGACGCGCGGGCCGCTGTCCGGCGGATCAATGCGCAGGGGAAGCTCGCGACGATCGACGTCCTCGGCGAGGAGATCACGAGCGAGGAGGACGCCGCGGCGATCGTCCGCGCATATCAGGACGTGTTCGCCGACATCCAGCGGTGCGGGCTCGACTCGAACGTGAGCGTGAAGCTCTCCGGGCTCGGCCTGAAGCTCGACCTCGATCTCTGCCGCGAGAACCTCCGCATCGTCGTGGACGATGCCGCGCGCCGCGGCAACTTCGTCCGCATCGACATGGAGGACTCCTCCACGACGGACGACACGCTGCGGCTCTACCGAGAGCTGCGCGAGGACGGCTTCGACAACGTCGGCGTCGTCCTCCAGGCGATGCTGCGCCGGACGCTCGACGACATCGCGGCGCTCGCCGACCTCCGGCCGAGCGTGCGGCTCTGCAAGGGGATCTACGTCGAGCCGCCGGAGCTCGCGTTCAGCGACGTTCGAAGCGGTGCGCGAACTTCGTACCGGGCGCTCGAGGCGCTGCTGGACGCCGGCTGCGTACGTCGGGGATCGCGACCCACGACGAGTGGCTGGTCGACCAGGGACGCCGGCTCGTCGCGGGCGCGGCCTCGGGTCGAGGATACGAGTTCCAGATGCTGCTCGGGGTGCGTCCGAGCTGGGCGACGAGCTCGTGCGGAGGGCCACAGGGTGCGGATCTACGTCCCCTTCGGCCGCCACTGGTACGCGTACTCGCTGCGCCGGCTGCAGGAGAACCCGAAGATCGCCGGCTACATCGCCGGGGACACGCTGGGCCGGTTCCTCCCCGGCCGCAACGGCGCGCTGATCTGGGCCCGCGCCGAGGGGTGCCGAGTCTGGGACGCGGAGGGGCGCGAGTACCTCGACCTCTCGGGCGGGTTCGGCGTCGCTGCGCTCGGCCACCGCAATCCACGGGTGCCGAGCGCGATCTCGTCGGCGCCGGTCGTGCACGCGCTCGGCGATCTTGCCGACGCCGAGGTGACGGCGGAGCTTCGCGGCCGGCTGCCCTGGCCGGCGAAGCTCGGCGTGACGGGGAAGACGCGGTCGAGATCGCCCTGCGGACGGCCCTGCTAGCAACCGGGCGGCCGGGCTTCGTCGCGTTCGACGGCGCCTACCACGGCACCGGCGCTCCTCGCGCTCGCCGCCACCGGCTTCGAGCAGTTCCGCCGCCCGTTCGCCGACTGGCTGCCCGGTCCGGTGCACCGACGTCCGTACGGGGACGACCCGGGCGAGCTGCCGGCCGACGCCGCGTGCGTGATCGTGGAGCCGGTCCAGGGCCGCGCCGGCGCGCGCGTCCCTCCCCCCGACTTCCTGGCGACCCTCCGGCGGAGGTGCGACGAGGCCGGCGCGCTGCTCGTCGTCGATGCCGTCTACGCGGGCCTCGGCCGCGTCGGCGAGCTCTGGCCCGGCGCCGCGGTCGCGGACGTGCTGTGCGTCGGCAAGGCGCTCGGCGGCGGGCTAACTGGGGGTCACCGGTGAGGACGCGGTGGAGATCGCGTTGGCACGGCGCTGCTTTCGACCGGCAATCCGGACATCGTCGCGTTCGACGGCGCGTACCACGGCACCGGCCTGCTTGCACTCGCGGCGACGGGACTCGAGCGCTTTCGCGAGCCGTTTGGCCGTGGCTGCCGGGACCGGTGCATCGACGTACGTACGGCGAGGATTCAGGTGCGCTGCCGGACGATGCGGGAGTCGTGGTCGTCGAGCCCGTTCAAGGACGTGCGGGTGCTCGCGTCCCGCCGGACGTTTCCTGCCCGCGTTGCGGGCGCGGTGCGACGAGTCAGGTGCCCTGCTTGTTGTCGACGCGATCTTCACCGGCCTCGGCCGCATCGGCGAGATGTGGCCGGGCTGGAAGTGGCAGACGTCGTTTGCGTCGGCAAGGCGCTCGGCGGCGGGCTGCCGATCTGGCAGCGCTCTTCGTACGCCCGGGGCTAGAGCACGTGTGGGACTTCGGCGAGGAGGATCTGTACACGCACACGCATAGCGGTAATCCGCTGTGCGCGGCCGGGCTTGTCGTTCTAGAGGAAGTGCCTCACCTGCTCCCGCGATCGGTCCTGTCGGAGCGTTTCGCGTCCGCAGGGTGGTACGGCAAAGGCCTTCTGCGCGCAACGCCGATGAATGCCGCTGAGGCGGAGCGCGCCGGTGTGTTCGTGATTCCAGTCCCCGGTTCCGAGAGACAACCCGAGTTGATTCAGGCGGCGCCTCCCTTCACGTTGTCGGACGACGAGCTCGACGAAGCGTTCCGCCGGCTCGCTTAGGCGGC
>CAWAAP010000016.1:0-130109 GCA_963779965.1 uncultured Actinomycetes bacterium
CGCCCGGAACGACCAGCCCGTCCAGATCCTCTAGCTGCTCGGGCTTCCGCACCTCGATCGCGTCGACCCCGAGCCGCCTGAGCATCGCAACGTGTTCGCGAAAGTTGCCCTGGACGGCGAGGACACCGACGCGTGGGCGCATTACCAGCCTCGGGTCTCGAGCAGCTCTTCAGGCGCAAGAGCGGCGGCGGAAAGGCCGCTCATCGCGTCGCCCAGCCCGCGCGAAACTCGCGCGAGGATCTCTGCGTCGTTGTAGTGCGTCGTCGCCTCGACGATCGCCTTCGCACGCTCGCTCGGATTCCCGGACTTGAAGATCCCGGAGCCGACGAAGACACCGTCCGCGCCGAGTTGCATGCAGAGAGCTGCATCGGCGGGAGTTGCGATCCCACCCGCGGTGAATGTCACCACCGGCAGGCGACCGTTTTCCGCGACCCAGCGCACGAGCTCCACCGGCGCCTGGACGTTCTTCGCCTCGCTATAGAGCTCGTCCGGATCCATTGCACCGAGGCGCTTGATCGCACCGAACACCGAGCGCATGTGCGTGACCGCGTTGACGATGTCGCCGGTTCCCGCCTCGCCCTTCGTCCGGATCATCGCCGCGCCTTCGGCGATCCGCCGCAGCGCCTCGCCGATGTTGGTGCAGCCGCAGACGAACGGGACGGTGAACTTCCACTTGTCGATGTGATGCGCCGTGTCGGCCGGCGTCAGGACCTCCGACTCGTCGATGTAGTCGACCTCGAGTGCCTCCAGGATCTGCGCCTCGACGAAATGGCCGATGCGCGCCTTGGCCATGACTGGGATCGTCACGGCCTCCTGGATCTCGATGATCTTGTCCGGGTCGGCCATCCTGGCGACGCCGCCCTCGGCGCGAATATCGGCCGGGACACGCTCGAGCGCCATCACGGCGACGGCTCCCGCCTCCTCGGCGATCCGGGCCTGGTCGGCATCGGTGACGTCCATGATCACCCCGCCTTTGAGCATCTCGGCGAGGCCACTCTTGACGCGCATCGTCCCGATCTCGGCCATGGCCCCGATTCTAGCCGGAGGGATCAGCCCTTCAGGCAGGCAAAGACTTTGTCCAGCTCAGCCTGCGGAGGGGTGACCGTCCAGAGGAGCACCGCGTTCTTCTGTGTCCGCATGACATCGTCGATGTGCGGCTTGAGCTTCTTGGGGGCAAATTTCTTGAATGCTGCGGCGATCTGGATGGCGTCGTCGGAGCTCTGGCCGAAGGCGATGGTGAGGGCGTTGCCGGGCTCGTTTGCGCGCAAGCCGCCGTTCGGCGCGTTGGCCGCGATGATCCCCACCTGCGCGTCATCGGTGGTGACGCTGTAACCATTGCCTCCGAGGCACTTAGCCGTCGGCCCAGCCTTGAAGGTGGAAGGCTCGCCGGAGCTGCAGCCCGCCAGGAACAGCAGGGCGGCGATCGAGATGGTAAGAGCGAGGCGCATTCGCGCGCCGGACTGTACCGCGCCCGGTTGTTATCCCTACCAGGTCGACGGTCTCGGTTTCAGCTATCTGATCGTCTTCGAGGCGCGCTTGTTTTCGTCCGGCTAGGCCATTCTCCACCTTTATCGCTTTCAAATTCCCCCTCTTGGGGGTAGGCCGTTCGGCCTATCAGCCCGATGATTAGGGACTAGAGATCTTCAGGGGATTAGCGTTTGCCGGCGTCATGCTCCTCTGTCTTTCCCGGCGAGTCAGGACCCAATGAGGGGAGAAACATGTTCATGGCACTCGAGTCTGAGATCAGCGTGACGGTCCAGGAAGAGCGGATCGCGGAGCTCGAGACGGAACTCGATCAACTTCGAGCAGCCGTCAATGAAAACAAGATCGTCGAGCAGGCGACCGGGGCGATCAGCGTTCGATACCGGATGTCTCCGACCGAGGCCTTCGACATGCTGCGCGACGGGGCGAGGGCCCAGCGGCGCAACGTCCATGAGCTCGCATCCCAGGTCACCGCCAACGGCGGGAGTTTTGCCGGAGCCTAGTTCCAAAGTTCGCGGCTAATCCAAGGGAAAGTCGTCCGGTGTGACGTCGCCCGCTACCTCATAAACGCCCTCGACGTCGTGAACACCGAGTTCTTCTGCATGCCGCCGCACGATCTCTTCGGATGGCGCGTCGTAGATGCAATACGTCTTCACGGCTCCATCGTTGGTGATGACGACGTGGCTGTGCTCCCAGGTGATTTGCGGGTACTGGTCGATGATGATCCGCTTCGATCTCCGATTGACCTCGGGCATGTCCTTCTCACCGACATGGAATCTCCGCTCGATTAGGAATTTGGCCATCCATCCACGCTAGACGGCGAGGTTGGGGCTACGTGGTACGGCTAACACCACTCTTTCCTGCCCGGAGAGCACACGGTGCTACGAGCGCAAGACCGCCCGAGGTCTGGGGCTTTGCATGGGCCCGGATGGATTCGAACCATCGACCAACGGATTATGAGTCCGCTGCTCTAACCAGCTGAGCTACGGGCCCGGCTGCGGCCACACCGTACCGCGGAAACCGAACGGCATCCCGCTTACGCGGGTCGCAGCGTCTTGCTTCCCGCCTCTTGTTCCGCTCTGAGTGCGGCCAGAGTCTCGGCGAGATCGGCGTCCCGCTCGCCTCGATCGATCTGATCAAGAACCTTCGTGACCGTCGCGGCAAGGCCGGCAGGATCGAAAGGCTTGGTCAGATATGCCTGAGCGCCCAGCTCGAACGCACGGATCCGGTCGGGAACCGCGCTGCGCGCGGTAATGAAGATGATCGGTATTCGATCGGTGGAGTGGTCCGCGATCAGCGCGGCGGCGACTTCCCAACCCGAGACGCGCGGCATCATGATGTCCAGCAAGATCACGTCCGGACGATCGGCTCCCACAACCATGAGCGCCTCGTCGCCGTCCGCCGCCTCCACGACCCGGAAACCGGCCGCTTCGAGATTGACACGGCAGAGTGTCCGCATCGCGGCATGGTCGTCCACGACCAGCACGCTTCTTTGCGTTGGCGAGGAAGTCATCTGGCGCCGAAGCCTACAACGGTCCCGTCCCGGTGACCGCGACGCTCTTGTGCGGTTGTGCTCCGCGTGCCGCAGTGTCACACTGGCTGAATGCGCAGAATGCCGTACACCGGTTGCGCTTCATCCGACATGCTCGGGCTCGGGATCAGGCCTGCGCCGCTCTCCTAGCTAGGCTCGACGCCATGGTCCTCTGTCCGAACTGCGGCGAGGAGAACCCGGAAAAGTTCCGTCTGTGTGGTTTCTGCGGGACGGCGCTCGCTCCGACGCTTCCCCCGCAGGAAGTCCGAAAGACCGTGACGATCGTCTTCTCCGATCTCAAGGGGTCGACCGCGATGGCGGAGAAGCTCGACTCGGAGGCGGTGCGCGAGGTGATGTCGCGCTACTTCGACGAGATGCGAGGCGCACTCGAGCTACACGGGGGAACGATCGAGAAATACATCGGGGATGCGATCATGGCCGTCTTCGGCCTCCCCCGCGTCCACGAGGACGACGCGCTCCGCGCAGTCCGAGCCGCCGTCGAGATGCGTGACCGTCTCGCCAAGCTCAACGAAGAGCTCGATCAGCGCTGGGGTGTCACGATCGGCAACCGCACAGGCGTCAACACCGGCGAGGTCGTCGCGGGCGACGTGACGACCGGGCAACGCCTCGTAACCGGCGACACGGTCAACACGGCCGCGCGCCTCGAACAAGCCGCGCCGACGTGCGAGGTGCTCATAGGCGAGGCGACGTACCGTCTGGTCCGGCACGCAGTCGAAGTCGAGCCCGTCGAGCCGCTCGAGCTAAAGGGGAAAGCAGAACGCGTACCGGCCTACAGGCTCGTCTCGGCAAGGGAGGCGGAAAGTGTCGAACGCAAACACGACAACCCACTTGTAGGACGCGCACGGGAACTGGCGGTCCTCACAGACCAGCTCGCGGCCGCGGCTCGTGATGACTCGTGTCGTCTCGTCACCATCATCGCCCAGGCCGGCGTTGGCAAGTCGCGCCTGATCGAAGAGTTCGTTAACGCTGCCCAGCCCAACGCGCGTGTGCTGAAGGGACGCTGTCTGCCGTACGGACGCGGAATCACCTTCTGGCCGCTGGTGGAAATCGTTCGCGACGCGGCGGCGATCCGCGATGACGACACACCCGACGAAGCGCGCGCGAAACTTCTTCAAGCCGCCGGCCCAGGCGGCGAAGACGCGGTAGCGCGGGTGGCCTCGGCCGTTGGGCTGGGAGAAACCGACTACCCACTGGACGAGGTCTTCTGGGGAACGCGGAAGCTCCTCGAGCTTCAGGCCGCCCGACAACCGCTCGTCGTCGTATTCGAAGACATCCACTGGGCGGAGTCGGCGTTTCTCGACCTGATCAACCACCTCGTGACGACTGCCCACGCTCCGCTTTTCTTGCTCTGCGCAGCTCGTCCGGACCTTCTCGAGCACCGACCGGAGTGGGCCGAGCGGACCGGACCGCTAATCGAGCTCGAGCCGCTCTCCGGGGAGGAAAGCGAGCTCATCGTCGCAAACCTTCTCGGCGACGCGCCGTTCCCCGTGGAAGTCCGCGACCGAATCATCACATCGGCCGAGGGGAACCCGTTGTTCGTCCAGCAGGTTCTCTCGATGATGATCGACGACGGGCTCTTACGACAGGAAGAGGGTCGCTGGGTGCCCACCGGCGACCTGGCGGAGCTCGCCATCCCGGGCACGATTCAGGCGCTCCTCGCCGCGCGGCTCGACCTGCTTACGCCCCAGGAACGGGCGGTGATCGAGCCCGCCTCCGTGATCGGTCTCGTTTTCGAGGAAGCAGCAGTCGACGAGCTCGTCCCTGACGTGGTCCGCCCGGAAGTCGAGAGCCACCTCGTCTCGATGACGGAAAAGCAGCTCGTTCGGCCCGAACTCGGCGAGAGCGACCTCGACTACCGCTTCCATCACATACTGATCCGCGACGCGGCTTACCAGGGAATCCTCAAGCGCGCGCGGGCGACGATGCATGAGCGCTTCGCGAATTGGGGGGAGCGTGTCAACCGCGAGCGCGATCGCCAGGCGCAGTTCGACGAGATCCTCGGCTATCACCTCGAACAGGCCTACCAATACCTGTCGGAGCTGGGACCACTCGATGAGCACGGCCAGGAACTCGGCCGTCGTGCGGCAACACGCCTGAGCGACGCCGGCCGACGAGCGTTCGCCCGGGGTGACATGTCCGCGGCCGCGAACTTGCTGCGCCGCGCCGCTGCGTTGCTTCCCGCCGAAGATCCGGCACGCCTGAAGCTACTGCCGGACCTCGGCGAAGCCATGATGGAAATCGGGGAGTTCGCGTGGGCGGAGATCTATCTCGATGAGGCGCTCTCGGGCGCGCGCGCCGCCGCAGACGACCTGCTGCACGCAGACGCACTCCTGACGCGGCTCCTCGTCCGCCACCATGCAACCGACGACCTGGATGCCTGGCGCGCAGAAGTAAAGCGTGAAACTGCGACCCTCATCCCAGTCCTCGAAGAGCGCGAAGCCTATAACGAGGCGGCGAAAACGTGGCGGATGGTTGCTTTCGTCCACGGGATTGTCTGCGAGTGGGAAGAGACCGCAACCGCGCAGAGGCGCGCGATCCACCATGCACGGCTGGCAGGCAACGCTCGCCAGGAGGCGCGAATGTCCGGGGCCTACTCGATCTCACTGTGGTCCGGCCCCACGCCGGTGCCCGAGGCAATCGCGGCCTGCGAGGAGATGCTCGCCCGCGGGCTCGCGAGTCGCCAGTCCGAGTCGCTCATCCTCTGCTCGCTCTCTCTGCTCGTGGCGATGAACGGAGAGTTCGACCGCGCGCGCGAACTGTACCGGCGTGGTCGCTCGATCCTTGACGATCTCGGGGCGGTCGTCCTCGCAGCCTGGACATCGCTGACCTCCGGCCGCGTCGAGCTACTCGCCGGAGATCTCGAGGCGGCAGAGGCTGAACTTCGACGTGATTACGAACAACTGGTCGAGCTGGGAGAGCTGTTCTACCGGCCGAGCGTTGCTGTCTTGCTGGCGCAGACCTTGTACGCGCAGGATCGACTGGCGGAGGCGGAGGAGGTCGCGACCGCGGCGGCCGAGATCGCGGCGGCCGACGACATCGAACCACAGGCGGGCTGGCGTTCGGTAAAGGCGAAGATCCTCGCCCGGCAACGCGAAAATGCCGAAGCGATCCTGCTCGCACGTACGGCCGTCGAGCTACTTGGTCAAACCGACGACGTCCCGTCGCGGATCGAATCGCTCGTTGACCTCGCGGAGGTGCTGGCGATTGCCGGCGACGAGGACGACGCCCGGGCGGCGCTTCATGAAGCGCGCGAGCTTTGTCGCGTCAAGCAGCTCACCATCCAGCTCGGACGTGTCGATGCGCTGCTTGACGCGCTTCCGCTCGGTTCAGTTCCGCAACAGGCTTAGCCCGCGTACTTCGAGTCGAACAGCACCCCGAGGGCGTGGAGAACCCATCTTTTCCCACCCTTTGGCAGGTTCGAAGTGGCGAAGATGCACGAGTCGCCGCTGGGCGGCAGCCCTGACGCATTACACGCCGGCACCGGAGTCCAGCTCGCTGCGTTGGTCGGGTCCGTTCCGGTCAGCTCCCGAAGGACGAAGCTGTTGGGCACGTTGAACAGTGCGTCGAGAGTCACGGTGGCGAAGCCACCAGCGTTGGGGTCGACTGTCAGGAAATCCGTGAACCAAATGGGGACGAATCCCGTGGGGCGAGTTCCGACCGTGTCCTCCACTCCGGCGCCAGCCGGAGTACACGGCAGATCGAGCGACGGATCCACCGCGCCGATCGCGGCCGTCGTCACCTGCGTGGCGGTGGAGCCAGAGACCGTGGTAGTGGTGGTCGTGTTGACGCAGTTCCCCGCTGCGGTTGATCCAGCAATCGCGAACGAGTCCCGAGAAGTCTGCAGGTCGTTTTTCGTGCCATTCGGACGTGGCGTAGCGCTGTCATTTCCGCCCTCGCCGTATGAAGCGCTTCCAGCCACGGTCATCGCGGTCTGGGCGGTAAAACGAACCACCAGCTTCGCGGAACTCGCGCCGGGGATCGTCCCGACGGGGCACGACACGGTGGCGACCGGGTTGGCAAGAGAAGTCGGTGAGCACGAAGCCGTCGAGACCGGCGAGCCGTTCACGAAGAGGGTGACGCCCTTGACGGTGACGGGAGTCGCAACGGTGCCAACCAGGAAGGTCGCGCTGAGGACGACGTGGGTTGCGGTCGAGCCGCCTAGCCCGGATTGATTTGTGAAACGTGTGACCGAAACAGCGTCCTGTCCCGCAGTCACCACGTGGGGAGCGGTGAGCTGGGCGACACACGACGCATTTTTGGTCGGGGTCGAGGCGGTGAGACAGATATTGGGGCTCGCCGCCTTGCCGACTCCTGCAGTTCCGAGCACCGCAGCGACGGCAATCGTGCCCACAAGGGCAAAAAGACCAGAGATGAACAAGAGTTTTTTCCGCATGACGCCAACCTCTCCTAGAGCCGCAGGACAAACTGTTGGGCTCCCAAGAGCCGCAGGACATCCATGATTAACACCTTCCGCCTCGAGAGTCAACGTGGCCCGGTCCACATTGACCCAAAGGAGCTAACAGTCGACTTGGACGGCGGGGGCGGGAATCGTCAAAATAGGGACCGTGAAGGTCTACCAGCGCGAGACCGAGCTCCGGACCGCCGGCGGGCTGTCCGTCCGGGACATCACCGACGAGGTCAACGAGGCGGTCCGGGAGAGCGGCGTCGTCGAAGGCATCGCCTGCATCTACTCCCCGCACACGACGTGTTGCGTTCGTGTTAACGAATTCGAGACCGGCTTCATCGAGGACTTCTCGGAGCTACTCCGCCGGCTCGTCCCGAGTGAGACCTACTACGCGCACGACGACTGGGACAAGCGCACCGAGAACATTTGCCCGGAGGACATGGATTTCGGCAACGGCCACTCCCACTGCATGGCGATGCTCCTCGGCTCGGCCGGCGAATCGGTGCCGGTGCGTGAGGGCGAGCTCTGCCTCGGCACCTGGCAACGGGTGCTCTTCATCGAGCTCGACCGCGAGCGCGACCGGCGCTGGCTCGTTCAGGTCGTCGGCAACTAGCGCGGTCCGAACCAGGTAGTCAGCGCCGCGCGCAATCCGGTGTCGGTGCCGTCGCCCACCCAGGCAACGTAACCATCGGGTCGGATCAGAACGGTGGCGGGGGCTGCTACCTGGCCCAGGGCCGGAAGTTCCCAGTCCCCGGCATATTCGGCGTCGATCAACTGAACCCGATCTGCCCAGGGAGCGATGTCGAGGCCGCCGGGATCGTCGAGGTTGAGGAGCGCCGGCCGGGCATCGTGCAGCAGGGTGAAGACTCTCAGTTGGCCGTTGGCAGTGACAAGGTCGAGATCGGGCATGCGGCGTCCGAGCAGCGGATGTCCCTCGCCGAGGTCGTAATGAATGTCCAGGCCGGACTGCATCGCGGCGAATCGTTGGCGAGGCTCGTCCATGCTCAGCAGCTCGGACACGGTGTCGCGCGCCGCCTCGTTGCGATCGTCGACGCGCATGAGCGCGACCTGCGCCATCGTGTTGCGCAGCACGCGGGCAGCGACCGGGTGGCGCTCGGCATGGTAGGTGTCGAGGAGGGTTTCCGGCGATGCCCGGTTGACCACCTGGGCCAGCTTCCACCCAAGATTCACCGCATCCTGCACACCGGTCTGGAGCCCCTGTCCACCGACCGGGGAATGCACGTGCGCCGCGTCGCCGGCCAGCAGGATTCGTCTGTCCCGGTATGCCGCGGCCTGCCGAGTCATGTCGGTAAACCGGGTGATCCAGGTGGGACTGTGAATTCCGTAGTCAGTCCCGTAGACGGCGATGAGACCCTCGCTGAGATCGCGCAGGGTGGGCTCGTGCGTGTTTCCGACCTGCGACTCGGTCAACATGACCCTCACCGTCCCGGCTTTGTTGTAGATCACCTCGCCGTCCTTGATCTCGTACTCCACCTTGCCGATGGCATGCATGCCCGTGGGAGTGCGACGAATGCCGGTTTCCGGCTCCTCGGTCATCTCGACCTCGGCGAGCAAGCTGCTGGTCGTAGGCTCCCACCCGGGGAACTCGATGCCGGCGGCCTTGCGGATCAGGCTGCGCCCTCCGTCGCAGCCGACGAGATAGTGCGCCCGCAGCGACTCGCCGTCGGACAGCTGGACGTCGACGCCGGTTTCGTCCTGCGCGAACCCCGTCACCTCGCGTCCGCGGTAGATCGTCACCGGCAGCTCGCCGACCCAGCCGGCCAGGATGCGCTCGATGTGGTTTTGCCACAGCCCGAGCCCATAGGGGTGGCGGGTGGGAAAGTCGCTGATGTCAAATTGGGTGCCGGCGAATCCCGCGACTTGCACAACCTGCCCCTCCGACAGGAACCGATCGGCGATTCCCCGCTGATCGAAGACCTCGATCGTGCGTGAGTGCAGACCGCCTGTGCGCGAGCCAGGGAGGTCCTGGCTGGCGCGCCGTTCGACAATGGCAACGTCGACCCCCGCCAACGCCAACTCGCCGGCCAACATCAGTCCCGTCGGACCTCCGCCGGCTACCACCACCGCATGGTCGGCCATGCGCCACCCCCATCCCCGTAGCTTCTGGTTTCGGCCAGAGATTCTGCAGCACGACCCGGGTCTTGCCGCAAGCGGCAGCTGCGCTCTACACTGAGAGTGGCGAGGCGCGTGTACTCGTCTTTCCCTTGTCCGCTGCGGACGCCGTAGACGCTGTCGTCGTCGGGGCAGGGCCGAACGGCCTTGCTGCTGCGATCACGCTCGCACAAGCCGGGCGATCTGTTCGCGTCATCGAGGCCCACGAGACCATCGGGGGCGGGACACGCACCGCGGAGCTCACGCTTCCCGGATTTCGGCACGACGTTTGCTCCGCGATCCATCCGGCTCTCGCGGCCTCTCCTTTCTTCCGTTCGCTGGAGCTCGACCTCGATCTGATCGAGCCGCCCGCAGCGGTCGCTCATCCGCTGGACGACGGTACGGCCGTGCTCGTGCGGCGTTCAGTCGACGAAACCGCAGCACAACTTGGCCGCGATGCAGCCGCGTACCGGGATCTCGTCGAACCGCTCGTCTCCCGCTGGAAAAACCTGGAGCACGAGCTGTTCGGGCCTATCGTTCACATGCCGCGTCATCCTCTATCGCTTGCGCGTTTTGCCCGGGCCGGGCTCCGCTCCGCAAAGAGCATCGCCGACACGCGGTTTGAAACTGAGCGCGGGACGGGCCTTCTTTGCCGGTGCCGCCGCGCATTCGTTCCTGCCACTCGAGCAACGGGCAAGCGCCTCGTTCGGGCTGGTGCTGCTTCTTCTCGCGCATGTCTCGGGCTGGCCTTTCCCTCGAGGCGGCTCGCAGGCGATTGCGGATGCACTTGCCGCCCGGCTCAGATCCCTCGGAGGAGAGATCGAGACGGACAACCAGGTCGCGTCGCTGAGTGAGCTGCCGAGCAGCAAGCTCGTGCTGTGCGATGTGACCCCGAGACAGCTCCTTGCGCTCGCGGACAACGAATTGCCGAACCGGTACCGCCGACGGCTCGAGCGCTGGCAGTACGGACCGGGCGCATTCAAGCTCGACTATGCGCTGGACGGACCGATCCCCTGGCAGACACCCGAGGTCGCACAGGCCGGCACCGTCCACATTGGAGCTTCACTGGCGGAGATCGCGGACTCCGAGCGTGCGGCCTGGGAAGGAAGGCACCCCGAGCGGCCTTTCGTCCTGCTCGCGCAGCAGAGTCTTTTCGACGCAACGCGCGCTCCGGCGGGCAAACACACCGCGTGGGCCTACTGCCACGTCCCGAACGGATCTACGTTTGACATGCGCGAACGTGTCGAAGCTCAGATCGAACGCTTTGCGCCCGGCTTCCGCGAGCGTGTCCTCGCATGCGCGACACGCACCACCGCAGACCTCGAGCACGACAACCCCAACCTCGTCGGGGGCGACATCTCCGGGGGTGCGAACACACTCCGGCAACTCCTTGGCCGACCGGACCTCCGTCGGAGCCCCTACTCCACTCCGGTGCCCTGGCTCTACCTCTGCTCGGCGTCCACTCCCCCGGGTGCAGGCGTCCACGGGATGTGCGGCCACCTGGCTGCCCGCGCGGCACTCCGAGCCGGTTGACGACCTAGACTCAGGTGGCGATGGCGATCTGGGTCTGCGCCAATTGCGGCGGCGAGAACGCTGCCGGAATGAAGTTCTGCGGACACTGCGGGACTGCTGCCGCCGAGGTTTCAACTCCGAACGCCGAGCAAGACGTCGCCGACGCGCTGAGGAGTTTCGTCGCCGGACCGGTCGCCGACAGGTTGGTCGAGGCCGGAGGCACGTTGCCGGAGGAGCGGCGGCTCATCACGGCTCTGTTCGCGGACGTCTCGGGCTTCACGTCGCTCGCGGACCGTCTCGACCCGGAGGACCTGCTCGAGGTGATCGACCCCGTCATCTCCGGTCTCAGCAGCGTCGTCGGTCGTTACGGCGGCTACGTCGAGAAGTTCGCCGGGGACGCGCTGATGGCGTTGTTCGGTGCTCCCGTCAGTCATGACGATGACGCTGAGCGGGCGCTGCGGGTGGCCCTCGAGATGCATGCCGAGCTGGCACGCCTGGTCGAGGAGCTTCCGCACGATGCGAAGCTCACGCTCCACGTGGGCGTGAACTCGGGGCATGGGATCGCACGCATCCTCGGCAGCGAGGCCAGGATGGACTATGCGGTTCTCGGCGACTCGGTGATCCTCGCGCAACGGCTCGAGTCCGCGGCTCCGCCCGGCGAGACCTACCTGAGCGAGACGACCGCGCGACTCACCGAGGGAAAGTTCGAGCTCGAGCCGGTCGGCGAGCTCACGCTGAAGGGCAAGAGCGAGCCGGTCTCGGCCTGGCGGCTGATCGGCGAGCGCCGGGCGGCACCCAAACGGCTGTCACGACTCATCGGACGCGAGCGTGAGCTCGAGAACCTGGAAACGACTCTGCGCGCGCTCGCGAATGGAAGCGGCGGCATCGTTGGCGTTGTCGGCGAAGCAGGAGTCGGGAAATCACGACTGACCGAGGCAGCATGCGAGCACGCTCGAGCACTCGGCGTTCGCTGGCTGCAAACCCGCTGCCTCTCGTACGGCGCAGGGCTCGCGTACTGGCCCTACGCCGAGCTTCTGCGCCAGGACGAGCACGCCGATGTGGCGCGATCGGTACCTCATTTCGCCCGGCTCGCCGGCTTTCCCGAGGGCGCCGCTCTGGCCGGCCTCGAGCCGGAGGCTTTTCAGCGCGGGTTGCACGCCGCTTTCGCCGAGTGGCTGCACCAGCTGGCACGCGAGCAGCCGACTGTGCTCGCCCTCGAAGACGTCCACTGGGCAGATGCCTCGTCCGTTTCACTCACTCGCGACCTCGTCCGAGTGGCGGCTGCCGAGCCGCTCGGCTTCTACCTCATCGGTCGTCCCGAGTCCACGCCACTCCTCGACGAGCTCACGCAGAATCTTCCGTCGACGCGGCTCCGTTTGGATCCCCTTGACGAGTTGGGAACAGCCGAGCTGATCCACTCGATGCTAGGAGCGCCAGGACCTCGGGAGCTGGCCCCCTTCATCGCCGCGCGGACGGCCGGCAACCCGTTTTTCGTTCAGGAGCTCGTCCGAGCGCTCCAGGACTCGGGGGTGCTCCTCGCAGAGCACGGCACGTGGACGACGCGACCGGGCTGGAACGCGCGGGAGCTGCCACCGACGATCGAGGGAGTGCTCGCAGCGCGTATCGACCTGCTTCCGCGCAGCGCCGCCGCGCTGCTCGGTACCGCGTCGGTGATCGGTCGACGGATCCCACTCGCGTTGCTGCGCGCGGTTGTGGACGATCCCGCGGATCTCGAACCGTCGGTCGAGGCGCTCGTAGAGACGGGTCTTCTCGATCCCCTGACGGACAATGGTGATCGGCATCTCGCCTTTCATCACGCGCTCGTGCAGGACGTCGCCTACTCGCGCCTGCTGCGCCGGAGGCAACAGGAGATACACCGCAAGGTGGCCGACACCGCCGAGCGCCTGTACGGCGCCGGCGACGACGTCATCGACCTCCTCGCGCGACACCTCTATCTCGGTAAGGCTGGCGAGAAGGCAGTCGGCTTCCTGCGCAGGGCCGGCGAGCGGTCACGGGAGATGTTCGCGAACGAAGAGGCGATCCTGCACTTCGAGCGGGCGGTCGAGCTCGCACCGGACGACGCCGAGCTCCTGCTACTGCTTGCCGACCTGGACGAGCACGTCGGCCGTTACGACGAAGCTCTCGTGCTCTACCGTCAGGTGCGCGATACCACGAGCGATGTTCGCGCCTGGCGCGGCCTCGCCTCCACGCTCCGCAAGCAGGGTGCATACAAGGAGTCGCTTGACGTCGTGAACGAGGCTCTTCGCACATCTGCACTCATCGATGCCGACCTCGTTCCGCTCTGGATCGAGAACAGCTGGACGCTTGCCGTGTCGGGACATTACGACCAGGCAATAGACGTGTTGCTCGCAGGACTTGAGTCGATCGGCACGCGGGAGGACGCGCTCGTCGGTCGGCTTCTCCTCGAGCTTTCCGTCTCGGAGACGTTCACCGGTCGACTTGCCGAAGCGCTCGAGCACGGTCTCCGCGCTCAGCGGATCCTGGAGGAGCACGACGACGCTGTCGGGCTCGCGAAGGCGATGCGCGTGGTCGGCGGCGTGTATCACGAGCAGGATCGGCTCGACGATGCCGCCGAGACCCTTCGCAGAGGGGTCCAGCTCGCGGAACGCGTCGGGAGCGTGGAAGAGCTCGGTGGTTGTTTGATCAACCTCGGCATGGTCGAGCTGAAACGCGGCGCGATCGACGATGCCATCGCTTGCGACAATCAGGCGATCGAGGAGTTCGAACGAGTCGGGCATGGCTCCGGCCGCGCGATCGGCTACGCGAACCTCGCCGAGAAGCTGACAGCCAAGGGCGACTACGAGAGCGCGCTCGTCAACGCCGAGCACGCGCTCGAGCTCGCTCGCTCGATCGGCCTCTCGTACACGATTGCCGACCTGACGAAGACAATGGCCACGATCCACCTGCGGCAAGGCAACCTCGCGGAAGCTGCGGCACACGCGGAGGAAGCGGCTGCCCTGTTCGTCGAGGTCGGAGCGTCCCCTTCGGCGGCCGAGTCACTCGACGTGGCCGCGGAAGCGTGGGATCAAGCCGGTGAAACGGAGCGGGCGGCTGATACGGCCGCCCGCTCACGTGCGCTCATGAGCTCGGTCTGAGCTCGGTTTCACCTAATGGAACAACGTGCCGCCCCCGCTATTGGTGGTAGTGACCTCGAGGCATTGCTGATTGTCAGGCGCACCCACGTCGAAGACACGCCCGCCGATCGAACTCGTCGCGTACACGCACACCGTTCCGTCGGTGTCGGACACGGGAAGGTTGAACAAGATGACGTCGCCTAGCCCGGCCGGCGTCCCCGTGGCTGAAGTCAACGGAGTCGTGTCCCCGGATTGATCCAGCACGTAGAGGGTGTAGGTCGCCTGCTTACAGGCGGGAGCCGCGAGAGTTACAGAGCCGGTCAAGGTAGCGCCGTCCCAGCTGAAACCCGTTCCCCCGTTGATATCCAGACACGCGAGCGACGTCGGCGGCTCGGTCGGCGCTGCCCCCCACGCTGACGACACACTGAACACAAGCGCCGCCATAAGCAGCGGCAGCAGAAAGATCCGCTTCATTGTCTCCTCCTTATCCCGCGACAAACGTGGTCGCGACGCCTTCGAAGCTCCACGGCGGCGCGGCAGATCTGCCGCTGATCGTGAAGACGACGTTGCTGTTGTGGATTTGATGGCTCATGAAGTAATTCACAAGTGCCTGGCGATCGAAGAGTGCCTGGCCGACGTTGTCCGTAACCTTCCAGCTGACACTCTTGAACGTCGTGACGGGATCGCCGTTGATCCTCGTGATCGCGACGCTCGTCGAGAGCACTTGGCTCAGACTGCGGTACGGAATGCGAATAGTGACGTTGACCGTGTTCCCACCCGATGGGATCGGGAAGGGATTGGGCTGGAAAGTCATGACCGCGTTGTAAGGACCCGTCTGAGCTGTACAGGGTTGCGGGTCGTCGACGTTCGGGATCCCGTCTCCGTCCTTGTCGGCGTACGCGTCCATCGGGTTGGTGTCGCTACTGCCGATGCAACCGTTCTCGCTCGTCGCCGGGACGCCGTCGTTGTCGGCATCGGCGACAATCGTGATGCTGACACTCGACGTCGTGGTGTTCGAGGCCGAGTCGGTAGCGGTCAATGACACGGTGTAGGTACCGGGAGCCCACCCGTTCCCGCCCGGTGACAGGTCGGCTGTGGTGCCGCTTGCCGTCCTGATGACCGTGTTACCGCTGAGCAGCTTCCAAGACGGTGTGAGCGCGCCATCCTCCGGGTCGACTGCGATCCCCTTCAACGGAATGCCGGAATATTGAAGGAACGTCTTCCCCTTCCCTGGACTGAGGATCGCCGAGAACGGCGACTTCTGGCCGGACTCGGTCGGCTCCGTGCCGGTAGCCGTGAAACCGCTCTGCAGGAAGCCGTCGTTGACGATCGCTTTGAGCTGTCCACCCGCGCACGCGAGTGAGGCGTCGTAGTTGTACGTCCAGTTGGCAGTTGTGCTCGTCGAGCTTTGAGGCGACTGGGCTAGTGCGATCGGGAACCTCCCGTTGCCGGTGCCGCAATCCAGGTAAAGGTCGAGTAGGTCGTCTTGCGCGTTGTCGTCCGAACCTCCGACGTCAAACCTCTCCTGGCCTGGTGGCGTCGTCGAGGTGACGACCTGCCTGCAGACCGAGAACTCTGATGTGCTGCGCTCGGTGGCGTTGGTCGCAGTCGCGGTGATGATGTCGCCGGCATTCAAGGCCGTCGACGAGAAGCTGAAGGAGGCGCTCCCTACGCCGTTCGTCGTCGGCGAAGCGAAGCCGATGAACGTCTCACCTTCGCCGGCACCCGTGCCGTCGCAAGCCGTGTTCTTGAAGAACTCGATGAAGTACTGGTTGTTCGCCGTGCCCGAGAAGGTGCCCGTTGACGGTGGTATTCGTGCCCGACTTCACAGCGCTCGTCAACGCTGGCGGCGCGATCGTGACGGAGGGGTCGTTGTGAATGCCTACGTGTGCGTTGTCGTGGATCGAGTTCGCCACGACTCGGTTCGTGGCGCTGCCCATGTTGACTCCGTACGCGGTATTGAACGCGAAGGTGTTTCCCGGCCCGACCGTGTTGTTGCCGCCCGTGCTGACGCGGATACCGTCGCCATTCCCCATGCCGGGTGCCCCGGAACGGTTCGTCCCGACGAAGTTCCCGGTGACCTTCGCGCCGTTTGCACCCTGCAAGAAGATCCCGGCGTCGCTGCTCCCGACGATCACGTTGCCCTTGTCCGGGTTCGCGTTGGCGGGAGGCGAAACGTTGTCGCCGATGACCGTCCCGGTGCCGCCAACGTGAATTCCGGGCAGCGCGGAGGCGTGCACCGCGCCCGCTGCGTCGAGCCCGATGTTGTTGCCTGCGATGATGTTGCCCGTCCCGGCGTTGGAACTGACCTCGATGCCCTGCGCGCCGAGGATGACGTTCCCGATCGTCTTGTCGCCACCGATCACGTTGTCGTGGGCGCTGCTCTGGACGGTGATGCCCGTCACGGCGTTCTGCTGCGTCGTCCCGTTTGCAGCGACGCCGACGTAGTTTCCCTTGATCGTGTTCGTGTTGCCGGTCACGAGGATCTGACTGCGAACGCTCGACGGGACCGCGTTGCCACCGATGACGTTTCGTTCGGCGCTCGTCGTGCCGCCGATCGTGTTGCCGCTTCCCTGCCACGAGGATGCCCCAGCCTCGTTGCTCGCGGGGGTCACGCCGTTCGCTGTGAGCCCGATGAAATTGCGGCGATCGTGTTGCCGTCGGACTGCAGGCGCAGCCCGTACCCGGTTGCACACGGATCCGGCGCCGCGGTGGCGCACTGGAAGTCTCGTATGGCCAGGCCCTTCACCGTCGACCCACCTGAGCCGGTCGCGAGCACCAACCCGTCGCCGGTCGAGCCCGCTCCGTCCCCGTTGAGAACGATCGCCTTCGAGCCCTCCGGAATGTTCGTCCCAGTCGAGCGTTCGGTTTCACCGTCGATGGACACCGGGTCGGTGATCGCCGGCAAGGGTGACGAGAGAACGGAGATCTGCTGCTCCCCGGTGCCCGCGATCGCAAATGTGATGTCGTCAGGCCCGTCGCCGTTCGCATGCGCGTTCGCCGCGAGAATGGCCTCCCGCAGGCTGCAATGGGTCGCGTCGCACGTCCCGTCGTTGACGTCGTTCGTCGTGTTCACGACGAAGGGGGGGCCGCCTCCGCCACCACCGCCGCCGCTGATCGACGCGCAGGCGGAGAACTCAGAGGTGTCGCCTGTGCCGGCGGCCGTGGCGGTCGCGGTAGCAACCGTGCCGGTCGCCGAGGTCGGGAGATCGAGCGTGAAAGCAGCATGGCCGCTGCCGTCTACCGAAACGCTTGATGCACCTACGAAGAATTCACCCTCACCATTCCCGGACGGATCGCAGGCGCTGTTGAGAAATGCCTCGACCCGGAACCCGGGATTCACGAGCCCGGCGTTCGTATCGAGAGTTCCGACAAGGTGGAGTGACCCTCCGCTGAGTGTGGCCGAGCTGATGACCGGGAAGTTCTGGAGGTTATTGGCGCCGACGTCGGTGTCACCGGCGTCATTCGCGGTCACAGGGTCGGTGCCAAGGTTGATGCCCAGACTGGCGTTGGCATAGAACCGGTTACCGAGCACGCCGTTCCCAGTCCCACCCGTCATGGCGATGCCGGCGCCGTTGTTGTTCGCGATCAGGTTCCCCTCGCCCGCACCAGAGCCACCGATCGCGTTGATTGACGAGTTGTTCACCTGGATGCCGAACCCGCCGTTGCCGAGCGCACTGGTCCCATCCGCCGCGACACCGATCAGGTTGCCCTGGATCGTGTTCTGGTCGCCGCTCGCGAGATGGATACCGTCGCCGGTATTGCCCGAGATGACGTTGGCCTGGCCGGGGCCTGAGCCGCCGATGGTGTTGCTCGAGGCGCCGTTGAGCATGATGCCGCGACGCGAGTTGCCAATCGCGATCGATCCCGACTTGTCAGTGCCGATGCGGTTACCCTGAATCACGTTGTTGCTCGATTGCGTCGCCCCCTGAACCAGATCGATGCCGGCGCCGGAGGCGTTGGTGGGCTCCGTGCCCGAGATCACGTTGTTGGTGATCGTGTTCGAGCTCGAGCCCTGCACCGTGATCCCGGCGCTCGCGTTGCCGAGGTCGGCGGTGCCCGCCGCATCGGTGCCGATGTAGTTACCAGTGACGGTGTTGCCGCTACTGAGTAGCACGATGCCGCTGTCGTTTGCGGAGATGATGTTCCGGTCGGAGGCGTTCGGCCCTCCGATCCTGACACCACTCGAGAACACTTGCACTCCAGCCCCGGCGTTCGGTGCCGCGCTACCTCCGGTGATGTCCGTGCCCAGGTAGTTCCCCTGCACGAGTGAGTCGCCGCTCCCAGTGAGCAGTCCGATTGCAGACCCCGTGAAACGGTTGATTGCGAGCCCACGAATCGTGACCACAGCACTGCTCGCCAGTCCGTACCCCGACGAGCTAGCCGGAGCCGTTCAACTCGACGAGCGGCGGCCCGGAATATGCGGAACCGCCCTGAGTCGTACCGTCGATGACGAGCGCCTCGTTGATCGTCGGGAGAAGCTGTGGCGGGTTGGATCGTCACCGGGCCGGTGCCGATGCTGAACGTGATCATGTCTGCACCTGCCGTTGCGTTCGCCTCCTCGATCGCGGCGCGGAGCGTGCAGTTTCCGCCGGCGTCCTGGCAGAGACCGTCACCGAGATTGGCATCGCCGCCGTCGCCGGTGTTGTTGACCACGAACGATGTCGTCAGCGCGGCGGCGACAGAGAGAGGGTTACGAAGAGATGGCAGCGACTGCAGCGGTCGCGTCCGGTTGCACGGTACGGCGACTATGTCTGCCCATTCTCGACGGCTTCGAGACCGCCGGCCGGCCGACACTTCGTGCTTTCGCAGGTCGGTTCAACGAGAGCAGGATCGGATCGCCCGAGCTCATGCTCGTAACCGTCGGCGCGGCGGTTCGATTCCGCGCGTAAAGGAGCAGGGAATTCGTTGCACCCGGCGCCCCTTTCCAGAGCTCGATCCTGGTTGCATTCGTGTCGAAGGGCAGCGCGATGGAGAAGAGCGCGGCCTCCGGACGTGTCTCCGAGGGTGTGTCGTTGTGATGCGTGTCCGCGGTTGCCATCGGAACACCCTGGTTTTGGAGCACGACACTGTTCTGCTTTTGCACGAGGCGGTACTGACTCGCAGCATCCGGCAACGTCGTAGCCGACTGGGAGAAGTACGACTCCACGACCGTGGTGCCGGCCGCCGTCCCGATTGTCCCTGCGGGGATTCCGGCCGAGCCGTCCGTAGTGCCCGACATCACGAACGCGGGCCCCGCGGCTGCGCTGCCGACGGTGCCGGCGGTCGCGCAATCCGAGGTCGGCGGTCCTCCGAGCCGGCACAGGAGCAGACCCCAGTCGGCCTTCTCGAGCACTGTGTTCGTGTTGTTCCAGGGCGCGACGAGGCGCATGACTGTGTGGTCGTCGCTCGTCCCTGCGAGGACCGACCGGGTCGCGGTGTTGAACGCGCGGTTCAAGTCTCCGGCGAGGTAGTCGGAATTGGTGTAGAGGGAATGGAAGGCGCCGTCGTTCCGGCCGGCGGGGACCGCACCCATCGTGTGGGCGAGCTCCATGCCCATCAGCGCACCGGCGTTCGACGTTGTGCCTTGCGTGTCATACGCCAGACGCACCCAGGCTTCGTTGCCGTTGATCGCCGCGCGGCCTTCGTCACAGCCGCTCGAGCTGCCGTTGGTCACGAGCTGATCACCCACTCCCAGCACTCGGTCGGCGGGCGTCGCGGGATTAGCGGAGTTCCACGCCTGCAGGAACTGCGCCAGCAGCCCCCGCAGCGTTGCAAAGTTGCCGCCGCTGCCGCAGAAGATTCCGCCGTTCATCAGAACAGTTACGTCGAGAAGAGTCGGGCTGATCGAGTACCTGAGACCGGCGGCAAGCCCGGGCGCGCTCGTGTCGGTGAGAGTCGCGATGCCGTCGCGGAGCGGAAAGATCCTGGCGAGTGTGAGCATCCCGCGCTGGATCTCCTGCTGGCCGGCGGGGGTCAACT
The DNA here is from genome assembly GCA_963779965.1 of uncultured Actinomycetes bacterium. Taxonomy (GTDB): domain Bacteria; phylum Actinomycetota; class Thermoleophilia; order Gaiellales; family Gaiellaceae; genus 3-1-20CM-4-69-9. Next base: position 20,120 of record CAWAAP010000016.1, read on the forward strand.
GCGTGTTGTAGAGCTTGGTGGGATCGCCCATCGGGACGACGAGCACTCGCAGTGCGTTCGTCTTCTTCGCAACCGCGGTGGTGATCGGGGTCGTCGTTCCCGGTCGAACGTTGAAGCTGACCGAACCCGGCGCGAGAGCTGTCCGTGAGTTCGGCTGCTGGACGTAATTGATCGTGGCCGTGAACGTCGCTGTGAACCCGGCCTCGCTTCCTCCTGGGGAAAGCGTCGCGCCAGGGATGTCGAACTTCACATCGCCGGTTGAATCAACGGCCGGCGCCGTGCTGTACGTCGCTAGCGCCGGGTAGACCGACACCAAGGACGGCGTGGTTGCAGAGATCGTTCTGTTGTTGCTGACGCCGCCTGCGACCGTCAGCGTGGCGCCTGTGACCTGGATCAACGACCCGCTCGCTGCGCAGGACGGCTGGCTCATGTAGAGGCGGACCAGCGTGTCCTTGCCCCATGCCAGTGGCGTATAGGAGCCGAGGCCCTGGTTGATCGTGAGGTCTCGCAGCTGCGGAGCCAGGGTGCATCCCGGAGCAGCCCCGAGCGCGGTCGCTCCGCCGCCCCCGATGAGGAGCACAGCCGCCACCAGTGCCGCAGCAGCCCCGGCCGCCGCATGAGTGCGTCTCGTTTCTAACTCCCCTCAACCCAGACCGCAAACCTGCTTCGAACGGGCGGGATGTTACAAGCCTCGCCACTTAAGTCAAGGCCGGCCGTATCCGATCCTGAGCGGATTTCGTTTGAATGTCATGCGGCGCGGGGCTTACACCTGGGGTCTCGGAATTCTCGCGCTCATCGCCAGCTCTCTGGTCGTCAGCGCCCCCTCGGCGGCGGGCACGGCGGACACGGAGATCATGCGGATGGCCGTCTCGGACTTTCAGTACAACCCTTGCGCCGACGAGCTGGTCACCACCACGGGAACGGTTCACATCGTGGAACACACGACGACGACCCAAAACGGACAGACGCACACCTATTCGTACGGTTACCAAGGGATGACGGGCACGGGCATCCTCAGCGGCGTGCGTTATATCGAGACGCATGTGGTCAACCAGTCCAGCTACTTCAGCGCGTCCCCGCCTCCCCTGGAAGTGACCGACACGGAGACGCTGGTGCTGAATCGAGTTGCACCAAACGGAGCGGTCACCGACGACGACTATCTCCTGCACGTCACCGCGCACATGACGATCAGCGCCAGCGGGGAAGTTAACGAGAAGTCGCTCGACTTCAAGCCCGAGTGTAGGTAGTCGAGTCCTCCTAGCGCCTTCAAGCACGGCTGATCCCTCAATCGAGGGTCGGGCGGGGCCACCACTACGGCGAAGTAGACGGAAGGCCCCTCGGTAGCCGCCCGAGCCATGACCGCAGTCAACACAGCCAAGCGCCTCTTCCCGCTCGCCTTTGCAGCGCTGGTCGTCGTGGGAATTTTCAGCGCATCCGCCAGCGGTCGCGTCCAAGCGGTGAAGTTCGTCTCTGGCAACTCGCGCGTCGTCCAGGGCAACCAGGCGACAGTGAGCGTTCAGGTGCAGCCGAACGGTGCGCGCTGCTCGCTTGCCGTCCGCTACAAGGGCGGCGCGAAACAGGGCGGGCTCCCCGTTGTCGCAGCCAATGGGTATATCGCGACCTGGAACTGGGAGGTGCCGCGCAAAGTGCAGACCGGCCCCGCCCGCGTGACAGCGCGTTGTGCAGGTGCCGGCCGCGCAACGAAGCGGCTCATCGTCATCGGGCAGGTCCTCCCGCCGAGCGTCCAGATCGTCAAGACCGGTTGGTCGGCACGGCCATACCCGTTCGGCGGCACCGGCGTCAGCTACGGCGTGATCCTCGCGAACCAGTCCACGAAGCGCGATGCGCTCGACGTCAACGTCATCGTGAACTTCGTCATGTCCGACAACCGGCTGATCGGATCAGCGGGGGTGCATATCTCCGACATCGCCGCCGGCATGCAGCATGCCTTCGGCGGTGAGGTCAACTTCCCGGGCGGCGCACCGATCGCGCGACTCGAAGTCGTGGTCAAGATCGGCAAGGGCGGCCCGGTGACCCACACGAGGCCAGGCATCTCCGCAGTTCGCGTCGTCCCGAGCATCTGGGAGCCGCAATGGGCCGGCTCGGTGGAGGGCGAGATTCAGAACGACAGCACGAGCCGCACGCTTCAGGCTGCCGAGCTGTCGTGCGTTGTCCTGGATGCCGACGGAAACATCATCGGCGGCGGTACCGGCTACGGGGGCGCGCAGCTTCCCCCCTCGGCGCGCTTTTTCTTCAAGGTCGACAACGGCATGCGACCGATTCCGTTCTACAAGGCTGCGTCGGCACTGGTCTCCGTCGTCCCGGTCTACCAGCAGACTCCCTAGCTGAGATGCTCGGGGCATCGCGAAGCGAGCCCTGGATCTGATCGTCGGAGCGGCGCTGCTCGCGCTGCTCTCTCCGCTGATCATCGTCCTGCTGGCCGTGATGGCGGTGAACATGATCGTCTCTCCGGCCGACAGGGGCGGCTTTTTCTATCGAGAGCCCCGCGTCTCGCGCGGCCGTGTGTTCGGCCTCCTCAAGTTCCGCACGCTGCGACGGGATGTCCTGGATCAGATGCGCACCGCCGACGGGCACGCCCGCCTCTACGAGGCGGCCCCTGACAATCTGACCTGGACGGGTAGGCGACTGCTCAAGCCGTGGTACCTCGATGAGGTGCCACAGCTTCTGAACATCCTGCGCGGCGACATGAGCCTGGTCGGTCCGCGGCCCTGGCCGACCGAGATGGTGCGGCGGCAGGTCGCCGAGGGTCGGGATTATCGGAATCGCATCCCCGCCGGCCTGACGGGCCCGGCCCAGGTGACAAAGGGCGAGGGGATCCGCTACGAGGATCTCGACTTGCGCTATGTCGAGGCGTGCTCGAGCCTCTCGAGTTGGGCCCTTGTGCGTTACGACCTACAAATCCTGCGCCAAACTCTGGCGGTTATCGCCCGTGGAGAAGGACTGAACTTTTGAGCCACTGCTGCCGATAAGGGCAGTGTGGAGAGTGCGGCACTTCAGTTTCCCTGGCGCCAACTCGGCGAGCTTCTCGTCGCCGAAGAGCTGCTGACCGAGGACGAGCTCGAGCAGGCTCTCGCCGAACAGGCGAAGACCGGTCGCCTCCTCGGCCAGATCATCGTCAGCAACGGCTACCTCTCGGCGTTCTCGCTCGCACGCGTGCTCTCCGATCAGCACGGCGTCCACCTCTCTCCCAAGGAAGGGGCACCGACGCCGCTCATTGCGGTTCCGTCCGAGCCGGCGCAAGCATGGCGGCCACTCGGCAACCTCCTCGTCGACCTCGAGTTCCTGACCGAGTCGCAGCTCGAACGTGCACTCGCCGTGCAGCGCGAAGAAGGCGGGCGCCTCGGCGAGATCCTCGTCTCTCGCGGTCTGCTCTCCGGCGGCGAGCTCGCTCAGGCACTGGCCGAGCAGCACGGTGTCGAGCTAGGCGCTCAGGACGAAGCCGAGCTCAAGACCGTCGTCCGGCCGATCACCCCCGAGGAGCCGGTCTACAAGCTCTTCGAGGTGATCTTCGAGCCCGGCTACCAGCGACGCACACAACTTTTCGAGAGCACCAACTTCCTCGAGGCCGCCGACCACGCGTTCGAGTTCGTCGAGGAGCACGAGCCGGCAGCGCTCGAGATCCACCGCACGGCCGGCGCCGCCCAGGAAACGGTCTGGAACTACAGCGCGAGCCGAGCGGCAGCTGTGAACGAGGAGCGCAAGCCTCTCGTCGAGACGTTCGGCTTCGACCCGAACGCCTGGGGCAAGAAGAGGTAGGACCGGCTACTCGGGCGTGACGTACGCGCCCGTGATTCCGCCGTCCACCACGAACGTCGCGGCATTCACGTAGGACGACTCGTCGCTCGCAAGGAACAGCGCGGCGTTGACGATTTCACGCGGCTTGGCGAGGCGACCCATCGGGATGTGCACGAGGCGCCGCTCCGCTGCGGCCGGATCGTCGCCCCAGATGGAGAGCAGGAGCGGCGTCTCCACCGGCCCCGGGCAAAGTGCGTTGACGCGGACGCCTTGTCTGGCGAACTGCACGCCAAGCTCACGCGTCATCGCGAGGACGGCTCCCTTCGACGCCGTGTACGAGATCTGCGACGTGGCCGCACCCAGCAGTGCGACGAACGAGGCGACGTTGATGACCGAGCCGCCGCCGCGCTCGAGCAGGTGCGGGATGCCGTGCTTGCAGCAGAGGTAGACGCCTCGAGTGTTGACGGCCTGGACGCGGTCCCATGCTTCGGGCTCCGTCTCCAGGATGGACGCGTCGTCACCCGGCGAGATGCCCGCGTTGTTGTAGAGGATGTCGATGCCGCCGTAGCGCTCCTTCGTTGCGTCGTACATCGCGCGCACGTTTTCCGGGTCTCCGACGTCGACCTGGAAGGCGAAGGCTTCGCGTGCTGCGTCGGCGGTCTGCTCGGCCGCTTCTTTGTTCACGTCAGCGACGCACACCTGGGCGCCTTCCTCGCCGAACAGCAGAGCGGCTTCGCGGCCCATTCCGCCGCCGGCGCCCGTGATGACCGCGACCTTTCCGTCGAGACGACCCATCAGCCGGTCGCCAGGTGGACGTTCTTGGAGGCAGCCTTGGCGCGAGCGACCGCGGCATCGGTCTCCTCGATCCCGGCCGGTTCGAGCTCGGCGATCGTTTCCTCCGTCGCGGGGTTGGTCACGATCAAAGCCATCTGGCGCATTTGACCATGGCGGGCTCGCTCACGTCACGTTCTCCCACGGCTCGGTGTCTGACACCTGCCGTGGATGTACCTGGCACCGCGGCATAGCTTGGTTCGGTGCTCAGCTGGACACTCGCATCGCGGCGTCACACTTTCGTCACAGTGTCTGACACCTGCCGTAGGTGGAGCTGGCACCATGGACGAGCCTGGTTCGCTGCTCAGTCCTTGCGAGCAGCGCGATACCCCGCTGCTTCGCGGACGAACTCCTCGAAGAGCCGCGCGTCCTCGCCGGCTTCCGGATGCCAGAGCACTCCCACGGCGAAGCGCCGGTCTGGATCCTCCACCGCTTCGACCGTCCCGTCCTCGGCGTGCGCCGAAACCCGTAGGCCCTCTCCGATCCGCCCGATTCCCTGGTGGTGGTGCGACTTCACCGGCGCATGGTCGCCGAGCAGCGACCCGAGCCGCGTTCCCTCTTCCAACGTCACGTCGTGATCCGCGAACGTGCCGGGCGTGTGCTTGTGCTTCTCGTCGCCGACGATTTCCGGGAGGTGCTGCAAGAGGTCTCCCCCACGCGCGACATTCAGCACCTGGCTGCCACGGCAGATCGCGAGCACGGGCATGTCGCGCTCGAGCGCAGCCTCGAGGAGCGCGAGCTCGGCGCGATCGCGCGCCTCGTGGATGCCGAGCGTCTCCTCGTGTGGCTCCTGGTCGTAGAGACCGGGATCGAGATCGGAGCCACCGGAGAACAACAACCCGTCCAGCGCCTGCAATGTCTCCTCCACTCCGTCCTCGCTCGGCGGGACGAGCAACGCGCGCCCGCCCGCGCGCTCAACTGCATACACGTAGTCGGCAGGAATGAGCGCCGCCTCCGCGTCCCAGTTGCTCCATTTCGCCGAAGTGACGTACGTCGTGATGCCGATGACGGGTCTAGCCACGTTCGAACAGCCGCTCCCGCTCATAGCACGTCACAACCTCGTCGAATAACTGCTGCTCGGTGCGTGCGTAGTTGAGGTAGTGATCCACGACGTCGTCGCCGAGCGCTGCCCGGGCGATCTCTCCGCGCTCCAGCGCCTCGATCGCCTCCCGCAACGTCGACGGGAACCTCTCCGCATCCGATTCGTATGCGTTCCCTTCCAGCGCGGGCGGCAGCTCGAGCCCCGCCTCGATGCCGTGAAGCCCAGCCGCGATCAGCGCAGCGAACGCGAGATAAGGATTGACGTCGCCGCCCGGAATGCGCGTCTCGATCCGCGCCGCGGCACCGTGCCCGACGATCCGGAACCCGCACGTGCGGTTGTCGTGTCCCCAGGCCAGCGTCGTCGGCGCCCAGGACCCCGCCGCGTAGCGCTTGTACGAGTTGATCGTCGGCGCGAGAAAGATCGCCAACTCCTTCGCGCCCGCAATCCAGCCGGCGAGGAATTGCTTGAACACCTCCGGACCACCGGCGAACGCGTTCTCGCCGTCACGCCAGAGGCTCGCATGAATGTGGCACGAACTGCCGATCCACGAGTGGTCGGGCTTCGCCATGAACGTGATCGAGCAGCCGTTCAGGTGCGCGATCTCTTTGGCGCCGTTCTTGTAGATCGTGTGGTTGTCCGCCATCGTCATCGCGTCCGCAAACTTGAAGTTGACCTCCTGCTGCCCCGGCCAGGCTTCGCCCTTCGAGCTCTCGACCGTGATGCCGGCGCCGTACATGCCGTTTCGGATTTGACGCAGCAGTGGCTCGTCATATGTGGTCGCGAGCACGTGGTAATCGAGGATGTACGGCACTGAGGGGGTCAGGTCGCGGTAGTGCTTCGCATGCGCCTCCTCGAAGCTCTCCTTGAGCAAGTAGAACTCGAGCTCCGAGCCGATCATCGGCTCGTAGCCCAGCGAGCGTGCGCGCTCGACCTGTGCATTGAGCACCTGTCGCGGCGAGGGCCTGACGGGCGAACCATCACCCCACCCGACGTCACAGAGCACGAGCGCAGTCCCCTCCAGCCAGGGAATACGACGCAACGTCTCGAGATCGGGCCGCATCGCGAAGTCGCCGTATCCCTGCTCCCAGCTTGCGATCGAGTAGCCGGGAACCGGATCCATCTCCATGTCGAGCGCGAGCAGGTAGTTACAGCCCTCGACACCGTGGTCGGCGACGTTCTCGTCGACGAAGTACTGCGCATGGACGCGCTTGCCCATCAGCCGGCCCTGCATGTCCGTGAACGCGACGACGACGGTATCGACCGACCCGGCCTCGACCTCGCGTTTCAACTCGTTGAGCGTCAGCATCGGCAACGAACGGAGGGAGCCGGCTTGACCCGGCTCCCTCCCCTTCGAATCGATCCTACGCCGCGGGTGTGGTCACAGGGGGACCGGCCCGTTCCCCGTACCGCTCCTCGATCCGCGCGAGCTCCTCTTCGGATCCCTGCGCTACGGGTCCCGTGAACCACTTCTTGGCGGACAGGACCCACCAACCTCCAACGAGTAGCAGCGTTCCGAGCACCGCAATCGGTGCGTAGTTGAAGCTAAGCCACGTGAACCCGTCCTTGAACGGGATCCCCGTCGGCGTGATCGGCATGATGAACAGCACCGAGATGAACGCCACCCAGATGACGGCGATCGTCCCGATCGGCCTGTACCAGCGACCGAGGTTCCATTCGCCGGGCTCCCAGGCGTCTCCCAACCGTAGCCTCAGGAAGATCGGGATCGCATAGGCGATGTAGAGCCCGATCGTCGCAATCGACGTAACGGCCGCGTAGGCAATGTAGCCCGCGCCGACGCCGATGTCCTTGGAGAAATACGCCGGGAACGCGCAGAGGAACGCGAGCACCGCGATCGCGAGTACCGCCATGTACGGAACGCGCGCCCCATTCAAGCGACGCCAGATCCGGTGACCAGGTGTCGCTCCGTCCCGCGAGAAGGCGTACAGCATCCGTGACGCAGACGTGATCGACGACATCCCACAATACAGCTGCGCACCGACGATGATGAAGAGTAAGAACTCCGCCGCCCTTAACCCAAGCGCGTCGAGGAAGATCTGTTTCACGGCAAAGATTCCCGCCCCGGTGGTGCTCTCAAAGCTCTGGATCGCGAACGTGACGCCAAGAGCCAGGATGTAGCCGAAGATCGCCGAGACGACAACCGACATCACCACGCCTCGAGCCGCCGACCGACCCGCATCCTGCGTCTCCTCGCTCATGTGAGCCGACGCGTCATAGCCCGTGAAGGTGTACTGCGCCTGCAGGAGCCCGAGTAACAGCACGAACCAGAGCCACTGATGCGAGAAACCGCTGTTGTTGATCGTCTTCGAGAAGACCGTCCCGACCGACTGATGATGGTCCGGCTTGAACGCGAGGAAACCCACGATGATCAACACGCCGAAGACGTGCCACCACACCGAGATGTCGTTCAGCAAGGCGACCAGCCTGACGCTGAAGATGTTCATCAGCGCGTGCAGCCCGAGGATGCAGGCGTACACGTAGATGATCTCGTGTGGCGAGGCGTGGAACGTCCCGGGCCAGAGGAGATTCAGCAGCGCGTCGGTGAAGATCGCCGCGCCGTAATCGATACCGGCCGTAATCGCGATCTGCCCGATCAGGTTGAACCAGCCCGTGAACCAGCCCCAGACGGGCCCTCCCATCTTCGAGGCCCAGTAATAGAGACCACCCGCGGTCGGATACTTCGACGCGATCTCGGCCATACCGAGCGCGACGATGATCACGAACATCGAGACGATCGGCCAGCCGTAGGCTTCTTCCACCGGCCCGCCGTAGTTGATGCCTGTCGCGTACAACGTGAGCGTCCCGGACAGGATCGAGATGATCGTGAACGAGATCGCGAAGTTCGAGAAGCCGCTCATTCCGCGCCGCAGCTCCTGGGCGTACCCGAGAGCGTGGAGCATGCGTCGGTCCTTCTCGTGCGCCGAGTGATCGGCCACAGTCCCTCCTAGGTTAGGGTGCCGCGGATTCTCTCGCGCCTACCGCCCCGGATCAATGGGGCTAGCGGTCTTGCAAACCAGCGGCCTCGACTAGCCGGGCCGGGGCAACCTCGGCGTACGCATCCTCGGCGATGCCCGCCAGCTCGTTCCAGTTCAGCCCACGGTCGAGGCGGACGCCGAGCCAGCCTCGGTGACCGACGTAGGGCGGCACGAAGAATCGCTCCGGATCCGCCTCCACGAGCATCCTCTGCATTCCGTCGGGAGCAGCGCACCAGATCGCAAAGCGGCCGTCGCCATGGTGATTTGTCAACACCATCAGGAACGCGCGCTTCGCCCGCACGAAAAAGGTCGGCGCTCCGTGGCTGAGTCGCTCGCTCGTCTCGGGAAGCGCGAGGCAGATCTCGCGAAGCTTCCGCAGCACCTTCGCCTGCTCCCGCTCGGCGGAACCACTCATGCCCTAATGGTTGCGCAAGTCGACGATCAGCCGAAACGGCGACGTCGCGGTGCTGACACGAAAGTCAACCTTGTCCGAGAGGCCGATCGCCCAGGTCAGCACCGCCTCGAAGTCGCCGGTCCGGACGAGCTCCTGCACGACCGACGTACCGGCGGCCGATCCCTCGAGCCGCCTCGGCCCCTTGTAGACCATCACGCCCTCGCCGGTGTTCAGGTCGAAGCCCGACGCGGGCTCCATGCGTACGACGAGGAATGCAGTGCCCTTGATCTCGACAGGATTTCCGGACCCGTCCTCCTTCAGCGGCGGCTGGACGTATTCGACCCTGTAGCCCGGAAGCGTGTTCCTGAACTGGAAAACAACCCGGTCGTAGCCTTCGTGACGTCCCACCGCAACTCGCTCGAGCAGCGCGGTCTCACTCCCAGTGGCGGCCCCCTCGACAGGGGTCGTCGCGGCACCCTCGAGCGGATCGATCCCACCCGTGCTCGTTGTGGTCGGCGTCGGAGACGGGAGACTGTTGGCACCCGTCGGAGCCGAGGACTTGTCGGAGCCACCGCACCCCGAGGAAACCACCAACAGAGCCGCGGTGACGAGGCCGATGGAGACGACGCTACGAATGAGCGCAGCCTACTGAGGTCCTGTTAGGGAAGATGGTGGGATGCTCCAGCAAGTCTCACCAGGGTTGCGCCGCTGGACGGCGCGGCACGATCACTGGGAGGAGGACGTCGGCTCGCTCGCCGTGGAGACGAGTGACGGCCTGGTGCTGATCGACCCGATCGATCCGCCACGCGAGGTTGCGAAGGCCGACCACGTGCTCGTCACCGTCTACTGGCACGCACGCAGCGCGGGCGAGATCGGCGCGAAACACGTCTGGGCTTCGGCGCGCTCGAACCGTCCGCTCAAGACGAGAGGAGTCGACGTGACGGACCCGTTCCAAACGGGCGACGACTTGCCGGGCGGAATCCGCGCCTTCCAGACCGCACGCGCGGCGGAGGTCGTGTACTGGCTGCCCGACCAGGGCGCAGTCGTTGTCGGTGACGTGCTCCTCGGCGCCGGCGCGAAGCCGCGTCCGACTTCGGATCCGTTGCGCCTCTGTCCCGAACGCTGGCTGGGCAAGGGAACACACGAGGAGCTGCGCAGGACACTGCGGCCACTCCTCGATCTGCCGGTCGAAAGGGTGCTCGTCTCGCACGGCGTCCCCATCCTCAGCGGCGGCAAGCACGTGCTTGCCGCCGCTTTGAAGTAGCTGCGGCTGCCTAAGGCAGCGTGACGAACTGCCCGAGGAAGGACCGGGCAGATGCCGTGTCCAACCGGTAGTCCACGTTCGTCGCCCGGCACATGAAGTCGCCGGTGATGGTCGTGCCCGCGACGATGTCCGTCTCGGTTGAACCGGCACCGAGGAAGTTCGGTCCACCCGAATCGCCGTAGCACGTGCCGCCGTCATCGTGAGCCGGATTCATCGAAATCTTCAACCAGCTCTTGGTGGTCGTGTAGAGCCCGCCGGTCGCGACGTAGCGGATGTCGGCGTAGTGGAATGTCGGCCCGTGGTCGATCGTCACCGACTGTGCGCCGTAGCCGACCGACGTGAATCTCGTTCCCGGTGCGATGTTCTCGAGTGAGCCGGCTCGCGGCAAATGTGCCGGCGTGATCCCGTTCACCTCTTTGTCGAACACGACGACCGCGATGTCGTACGGGTCGCTCTGCGCACCCCGATACCGCGGGTCGGCATTCCATGTGCCCCAGTAGGTGTTGCCGCCCTTCGCGACGTACTGCGAGTCGAAGGTGACCGCGACACGATCGACCCCGAGGTCGCAGTGAGCAGCGGTGAGAAAGACGGTCGGTGAGATGAGCGTGCCCGAGCACGCCTCCCAGGTCCCGTCTGAATACGCAACCGGCGCAAGCAGCGCGCCGACCTCCGGATGTCCCTCGCCGTCGGGACTTCCGTAGGTGATCGCACCTGCAATCGAACTGAAAGCCAGCGTGCCGAGCAGAACGGCCACGCAGGCCGCGATGACTCTCCCCATTCCCCCCAACTCCCTTCGCTTGGCCTCGGAAACCCCGGAGGCTATCTCGTCCGCGCTGATCTTGGAAGGGCTATCTGCCTTGCTCGACTTCTCATCTGATTCTCACGGCCGGCAGGCAGGCTGCCGGGATGCGCGTCTTGATCGTCGAGGACGAACTGAAGATGGCCAGTCTCCTCCGCCGGGGTTTGGTCGAGGAGGGACACGCAGCCGATGTCGCCGTCACCGGCGAGGACGCGGTGTGGATGGCGCAAGCGCATCCGTACGAGGCGATCGTGCTCGACGTCATGCTCCCCGGGCTGAACGGCTTCGAGACCTGCCGGCAGCTTCGGAATGCAGGCGTGTGGGCGCCCGTCCTCATGTTGACCGCGCGCGACGGCGTCGACGACCGGGTCGCCGGGCTGGATGTCGGGGCCGACGACTACCTGACGAAGCCCTTTTCCTTCGCCGAGCTGCTTGCGCGACTCCGCGCTCTCGTTAGACGCGGCGGCGGAGAACGACCGACCGAGCTGATCGTCGGGTCGCTTCGCCTCGACCCCGCAGCGCGCCGCGCCTGGCGCGGCCAGACGGAGATCAGCCTCTCACCGAAGGAGTTCGCGCTGCTGGAAGCTTTCATGCGCCGCCCCGGACAGGTTCTCTCCCGCCTGCAGTTGCTCGAGCATGCGTGGGATTTCGCCTACGAAAATCGGTCGAACGTCATCGACGTCTACGTGCGTTACATCCGTGAGAAGGTCGACCGGCCGTTCGGAACGGAGTCGATCGAGACAGTGCGTGGCGTCGGCTATCGCCTCCGCGAGGACGAAGAGTGAACCGGCTGCCGATCAGGCTGAGGCTGACACTCTTCTTTGCACTCGCGATGGCCGTCGTGCTCCTGCTTGCGGGCTGGCTTGTCTACGCGCGCGTATCGCACAACCTCTCCAGCGCTCTCGACCAGCAGCTGCGCTCACGCGCGCAGGACGTCTCGGCGCTCGTGCGCCGCGAAGGAGCACTGAGGTCCACCGGCGGCACCCTCGTGGAGCACGGAGAGTCGTTTGCGCAACTGCTCAGCGCCAAGGGCGCGGTTCTCGACGCGACGACTCGTCGCGACCACACGCCCCTTCTCCCGCCTCGCGATTTCGCTCGCGCTCTTCGCGGTCCGATGTTCCTTAATCGGAGCTCCACCCCCGAGCTCGACGAGCCGGCGCGGTTGCTGGCCGTACCGGTCGAGCGAGGATCCAGCCGCCTGGTGCTTGTCGTCGGCGCAACGCGAGAGAACAGGGCGGAGACGCTCGAGAGCCTGCGCAATGCATTCCTCATCGGCGGCCCGCTGGCACTGCTCCTCGCCGCGCTCGCCGGCTACGGTCTCGCCGCGTCGGCATTGCGTCCGATCGAAGCGATGCGACGACGGGCCGCGGACATCTCGGCGTCGTCACTCGACGACCGGCTCCCGGTCCCGCCGAGCAGAGACGAGGTGTCGCGGCTCGGAGAAACGCTCAACGAGATGCTGACCCGGATCGGCGACGGGCTCGCCCGCGAGCGGCGTTTCGTCGCGGATGCAAGCCATGAGCTGAGGACACCGCTCGCGCTGATCAAGACAGAGCTCGAGTTGGCGCTCAGGCGGTCGCGGTCAACCGAAGAGCTCGAGGCAGCGATTCGCGGCGCAGCCGAGGACACCGAGCGTCTCTCCAGGATCGCGGACGATCTGCTGCTGCTCGCCAGGGCCGAGCAGGGACGCGTTCCGCTGCGCTCCGAGCCCGTCGACGTCCCGGACGTCTTCGAGACCGTCGCGGGACGTTTTCGCTCTCGCGCCGAGTCAGAGCGACGGGACCTATCCGTGGCGGCAGGCGATCCCCTCGTCGTCTCGGCCGACCGCTCGCTCCTGGAGCAGGCGCTCGCGAACATGGTCGACAACGCGTTCACTCACGGTGCCGGCCGCGTCAGTCTCAGGACAGAGCAACGCAACGGATCTACGGAGCTGCACGTCCTCGACGAAGGCAGGGGGTTTCCGGCCGACTTCCTTCACCATGCCTTCGAGCGCTTCAGCCGGGCGCAGAGAACGACCGCCGACGGAAGCGGCCTCGGCCTGGCAATCGTCGAGACGATCGCCGAAGCCCACGGATGGGAAGCACGCGCCGCGAACGCGCCCGGCGGTGGAACAGACGTCTGGCTCGCCCTGACTGTAGAGCGCTAGCGATCTTCGCTGGACACGGCCACAGTCGAGTCGGCCGCGAGCGCTTCGTCAGTCGGGTCAATCGGGTCCGTCGTGTTCCCCACGGGAGCCTCGACCGGCTCACCGTCGTATGAATACGTACCGGCGGCCTTCGCCGCGGCTGCTGCCGCCTTCTTCTCTTCCTTCAGCTCGCGCTTCTCTTTGACCTTGCGCTCGCGCGTCAGCTTGGCCATTGTCGTCTGTCTCTTGGAGCCCAACGCAGCCCTTCCTCTCTGTTGATTTGCCTGCAGAATAGCTTGAACAAGCGGACGGAGGCCCGCCGTTCGACTACTGCACAAAGGCGCTGCCTTGGCAGCCCGCGTGGTCAGACGACGGGCGAAGGGGCGAGACGCTCGTAGTGCTCGCGTGCCGAGGCAAGGATTCGATCGGCACTGACGGGCATGTTCGCGCTGATCCACATCAACGCGAGCTGGGCCACTGAGATCCGCTCCCGCCGTGCCTCCTCGGCGACGAGCAGATAGACCTTGCCTGCTTCCGCGCGGCCGAGGATCTCTCCGAGCGCGCGGTCCACCGCGACCGTGAGACGAGTGGAGTCGAAGGCCGGCTTCACGTGCGTGTGGCTGCGGCAGACTCCCGGCAGCGTCGTTGCCTGCGAGGCACGGTCGAAGACGTCTAGCCGATAACCGCACAGGAGCGAGAAGTCCCGCTTCCGTGCAAGCCGGTTCCAAAGGTCTTCCAGGGCAAGCGCAGCCTCGCGCTCGCCACGAAGACAAAGTAGGTCGACCATCTCGCCGAACGCGCGGATCCGGCGGCCGGGGTGACGCTGCGAGATCGAATCCAGTACACCGCCCACGACGTCTTCGAAGCGAACCGGTGAAGGGCGTCCGCCCGACATGAAAGCCGCCAGGGTGGCCTCGGCATCCGCGATCGTGAGCAGTCCCTCCGCCTGAAGTCCGGCGAGGTCCCAATTGCGAGTCGCGAGCGCATCGGCGAAGAGAGCCCAGTGTTCGGTAGAAGCGACGACCAGCGCCGGATCGCCGACCGCGAAACCTGCCGCGAGGTACGAAGTGACGGAGTCGGCCAACTCGTTCTCATGACGATAGATCTGGACGGCGTGGCCGCCGCTCGGAGCCCCACGCAGGAAGTCGGTCCAGGTCTTCGGCATGCTCTGTTCGTAGCCGCGAAACGGAGCATTGAAACGTCCGAGCCGGCCGTCAGCACCACGATTACGATGGCTGCGTGATCGATGAGGCAGCCGTGGCGGCCATCGACGAGGCCGTTCAGACCGAGATGGAGCGCGCGCGACAGCCGGGATTGACGCTCGGCCTCACGGATCGGGACGGCACGCTTCTGATCCGTACCTACGGATTTGCGGATCTTGCGTCGCGACAGCCCGTAACTCCCGAGACGCTGTTCGAGATCGGCTCCATTGGCAAGACGTTCACCGCGGTGGCAACTCTCCAGCTGGTCGACGAGGGGCGAATCGACCTGCACGCACCCGTCGCGCGTTATCTCCCGTGGTTCACGGTGCCGCAGCCTGCGGGTCATGCGCCGATCACGATCTCGCATCTGCTGTCCCACACCTCCGGGATCGTGGCCGGCATCGACGGGACTCCGGAGGCGGCGTTCCAGGTCTGGTCGCTGCGCGACCTGCCGACGCGTTCTGCGCCGGGCGAGCGCTTCCACTACTCCAATGTCGGCTACAAGGCGCTCGGACTCGTGCTGGAAGCGCTCGAAGGCCGGCCGTATCGCGAGATCATTCGCGATCGCATCCTGGTTCCCCTCGAGATGTCGGCGACAGAGCCCGCGATCACGCACGACACTCGCGCCCGGCTGGCCGTGGGCTACGAGTACCTCCACGATGACCGGCTGAGCCACCCTGATTCACCGCTCGCGCCCGCAACCTGGCTCGAGACCGAAACAGCGGACGGCTCGATCGCCTCGACCGCCGCAGACATGTGCGCCTTCGTGAGGCTGCTCCTGCGCAGGGGCGAGGGCCTACTCAGTGAGGACGCATTCGCGCAGATGAGCACCGGAAATCCCATCGAGGACGAGAACGACGCGTACGGCTACGGGCTGCTGATGCGCAACCTCGACGGACGGCGGTTCATCGGGCACGGCGGCGGCATGGTCGGCTACCTCGCGGGCCTGCAGGTGGACATGGACGCGAACCTCGGCGCCATCGTCCTGCAGAACGGCATGGGCGCACACCCGATGATGCTTGCTCGAGCGGTTCTCCGGATCGCAGACGGAGAGCCGGCGAAGCCCGCGGGCACTCCGCCTTCTGAGCTGGACGAACTTGCGGGCATTTACGAGACTGACGAGCCCGATTGCGAGCCGATCGAGCTAGTCGCGGCTGCGAGTGGACCGGTGCTTCGCAGCAGTGGTCAGGAAATCGGGCTCCAAGAACTCGACAACGATTTGTTCCTGGCGGCAGATCCGGCGTTCGACCGGTTCCCCATCCGCGTGGAGCGGCAAGCGGCTGACAGCCCGGAGCTCTGGCACGGCGGACAGCGATATGTCCCGGAGGGAACGGCACCGCGGCGACTTCCCAAACCGTCCGCAGAGCTTCAGGCGATTCCCGGTCACTATCGCTCCCACAACCCATGGACGACCAACTTCAGGATCGTCCTGCGCGGGGACGAACCGTGGCTCATCTTCGCCGGGGCACCCGACGGGTTCGACACCGAGCAGATCCTCGTTCCCCTCGATGACAGCTCGTACCGCGTAGGCACGGATCCCGGCAACCCTGAAACCGTCAGCTTCGACACCCTGGTGGGTGGGCAGGCGCTCCGGGCTTGGCTGTCAGGCTGGCCCTACTACCGAGCCGGCTGAACAGAGACCCCTTTTCGGGCGGCATGACGGTACGAAACGGGTAGAGCGACGCCGCAGTTGGCGGCCGATCAGAGGAGTGCGGATTCCTTTGCTGGGCTCGCTCCCTCTACCTACAGAAGGGTCAACACGACATGCGGAAGCTCCTGTTCCTTGCCGGCACCCTCGCCGCCCTCGCGGGTCTCAGCGCTCTGCCCGCCAACTCGGCGACCCCGGCGACGTTCCAGTTGATCGCAGGCACGCTCTCGATCAGCTCTCCTACCGGCGGCGTGTCACTCGGATCGCAGGTCTCGTCGGTTACCTCGAGCACGATGTCCGGTTCGCTCGGCGTCGTCACGGTCTCCGACCAGCGCGGCGGCACAACGACCTGGACGGCATCTGTGATTTCGACGGCATTCATTCCCACGGCCGGTCCGGCCGACCCGGCTAGCAACGTCAGTTATGCGGCGGGCACGATCACTGCGTCCGGCGTGGTTGCGACAGCGGTCGCCGGAGTAGATCTCACAGGAGTGACGACCGTCGTCACCGGCGCAAGCACCGGCGTCAGCTCCGCCAGTTGGAACCCCACCATCTCGGTGCTCGTGCCGGCGAACTTCGCGCCCGGCATCTACGGGGCCACAATCACGCACTCGGTCGCTTAAGCCGAGGAACACGCAAACGTGCATGGCCGCCTGATCGCTGCGCTCCTGGCCGGGATCATGATCCCGGCCTCGGGCGCGCTCGCGGCGGCGCCACAGCCCACAGACGCCGGCATCGGCATCCGGATCGTGGACGCCCCGCCGGATTCATCGCGCAACGATCCCCTTGCCCTCTCGTACATCGTCAACCGGCTGGCACCGGGCAAGACCATCCAGCGGCGGATCGAAGTCAGCAACAGCACCCGCTCGACCGCGGCCGTTGCGGTCTACCCGGCATCGGCCGGTCTCCGTCGAGGCGAGTTCGTGTTCGGCCCCAACCACAACAAGAACGAGCTCGCCGGCTGGACGTCGGTGAGCCGGAGCGTAGTGCGCTTGCAGTCGGGAACCAAGGCATTCGAAACAGTGACCATCCGAGTCCCCAGGGACGCGTCAGCCGGCGAGCGCTACGCAGTCATCTGGGCCGAGGTGGCAACATCGGGATCGGGCGGCGTCAAGCTCGCGAATCGGGTCGGCATCCGGATGTATCTGTCGGTCGGCGCGGGCGGCGCACCTCCGACCAACTTCGCAATCGGCCGGCTCACCGCGAAACGCTCGTCCTCGGGGCAGTCGCTCGTGGTCGCGAGAATCCACAACAGCGGGAAGCGCACCATCGCCGTCAGTGGCAACCTGACACTGTCCAATGGCCCCGGTGGAGTTCGCGCCGGGCCGTTCGCAGCGAGGCTGGTCATGCCCCTCACGCCCGGCAGCACGAGGGCCGTGACGGTGAGACTCGACAAGCAACTCCCCCGCGGCCCGTGGCGAGCTCAGCTGCGGCTCAAGAGCAGACTGATCCAGCGAGTTGCGGTCGCGACGCTCACTTTCCCCCGCCGCCGCTAGCCCAACTCTTCATCCGGGCTTCATACAGACGCGGCCCTGGAAAACATGCGGCGATCTACGAGAACGTGCACATGGCACTTTTCCTGATCATCGAACCCGATGAAGACGTTCGACGGCTCTATACGGCAGTCGTCCGCGGGCTAGGCCACGAGGCGGCCTTCTTCGACGGCCTCCCCACCACCCGCAAGCCCGACGTCGTTCTCGTCGAGCCGGCTGACTCGAACTCACTCGCTGCCGCCCTGCGGCTGCAGCACGACCACCCGAATCTTCCGATCGTGTGCGCGAGTGTCGACAAGCCGACCCCCGAGGAAACTCACGGGCTGCGGGCAACCACGTATCTACTGAAGCCGTTCAACCTGGGCGAGCTGACGAATGCGCTACAGCTGGCGCTCTCGCAAGGGAGTAACTGAATGGGTATGCACGAGGGCATGGAGGGGTCGCCCCTAAGCGGGCGGCCCCGGGAGCACGCCGACCTGCTGCAGCACCCGCGCGATGTCGGTGACCGACCAGTATTCGACGATCTTGCCGTCGCGGACGCGGTGGATCGCAATCCCTTCGGTCTCGACCGAATTGTTCGTTGCGGGGATGCCTAGGAGCTCTCCCGCGTGGACGCCGCGGCCGAAGATCTGGCTGACGACGAGATCATCCTCGGCGATCTGCATCCCGATTTCGTGAGTCCCGGGAGTCGCCACCCGAAAGATCTCTGCCGCTTGCTTCATTCCCTCACGATCCAGGCTGACTCCGGGAATCGGAGGATTGTGCGCGACGAAATCCTCTGCGATGTACTCGTCAAGGATGCTCCAGTCGCTCGTCTTGTTGGCATCGACCGCCTGGATGTAGCGCCGGATCAGTTCCTTGTTTCCATCGGGTGACATGCAAGTCGCCTCCTGCTCTTGGGGCCTGGACGCAGAAGTTATCCTCGGACCCGCCGGGCCGCGCCATTAGCGAGAGGATGGGCCGATGACCGAACCGTTGCGATGGGGATTGATCGGAACCGGCGGGATCGCCGAGACCTTCGCGGCCGATCTCTCGTTCACCGACTCTGGTCGCGTGACGGCTGTCGGGTCGCGCACCATGGACTCCGCGAATCGATTCGCCGATCGGTTCGACATTCCCAACCGACATGCGAGCTACGAGGCGCTCGTCGCCGACCCCGACGTCGACGTCGTGTACGTGGCGACTCCGCATCCGATGCACCACCCGAACACGCTCCTCGCGTTGCACGCCGGCAAACCCGCGCTCGTTGAGAAGGCATTCACGATGACCGCTGCCGAGGCCGAAGATCTGGTGGCCACCGCTCGCGCCGAGGGACTGTTCCTGATGGAGGCGATGTGGACGCGCTGTCTTCCCCACATCGCAGAGATCCGCCGCCTGCTCGCCGAAGGAGCTCTTGGGGACATCGTCACGGTCATCGCCGACCATGGGCAGTGGTTCGAGAAAGACCCCGAGTTTCGACTCTTTGCCCCGGAGCTCGGAGGGGGCGCGCTGCTGGACCTCGGCGTCTATCCGGTCTCGTTCGCCTCGATGATTCTGGGTAAGCCGGACCGCATCGTGACGCTCATCGACCCGGCGTTCACCGGCGTCGACGGGCAAACGTCGATGTTGTTCGGGTATGCGAACGGCGCACAGGCCGTCTTGAACTGCACGCTCTTCGCGCAGGGCCCGACCCGAGGGGCGATCGTCGGCACCGATGCCCGCATCGAGATCGAGGGCGAGTTCTATGCGCCGACCTCGTTCACGCTCGTTTCACGAACAGGAGAGCGAACCACCTTCGAGACGGCGCATGAGGGCACCGGTCTCTGGCACGAGGCCGACGAGGTCGCCCGCTGTCTGCGCGAGGGACTCCTCGAAAGCCCGCTGATGCCCCTGGACGAGAGTGTCTCGATCATGGAGACGATGGACGCCGTGCTCGCCCAGGCTTTCGGCGACTCAGTCGGCCATGACTGAGGAGTTCGACCACGGCCACGAGCCGAGAGCCGAGGAGATCGCTTTACACCAGCGGTTCCTCACCCTCCTTGGGGAGATGGAAGCAGCACAAGCGGAAGGGAACGAGGCCGAAGTCCGGCGCCTCGAGCCCCTGCTCGAGCGAGCGCGGAAGCGTTGGCTCGCTGCGAACGTCCGTGTAACTCGAGGCCGCTAACCAAAGCAGGACTCCGACGTACCTTGTCCCGACCAGGGAGAAGGGATTCAATGCGCATGTGGCTCGGCCACTGCAAGTGGTCTCGGCCCTCGGTGCCGCGATTCGAAACGAGAACGTTCGACGAGTCGAGCTCGCCTGGGGTGCTTCGATCGCGACTGAATGGGCGCACTTCGTGGCGCTCGGCGTGTTCGCCTACCAGCAGGGCGGTACCTCGGCCGTGGGGGTCGCCGGGCTGGTTCGACTGTTGCCTGCCGGCCTCTTAGCCCCGTTCGCAGCTTCGCTCGGCGATCGCTTTCGCCGTGAGCGTTTCCTCATGGTGATGATGCTCCTCGGGGCAATCGCCCTCGCCGGGTCGGCCGTCGCCGCCTTTGCAGAAAACACAACGCTCGTGTTCGTCTTCGCGGGTCTGATGGGCCTGTCCTCCACCCTGATCAGACCGGCCCTGCAGGCGCTGCTGCCATCTCTGGTGCGCACCCCCGACGAGTTGATCGCCTCGAATGGAGCGACGTCGACGATCGAGAGCATCGGCACTCTCATCGGGCCGTTGTTTGCAGGCGTGCTGGTGTCGATTGCGGACGTTGGGCTCGCGTTCGCTTTCGGCGGAGGACTCCTCCTCACGGGTGCCGCCCTGATGGCACGCGTCAGGGTCGAGAGCTCGATCGAGCTCACGAGCGCAGCCGAGAACGAGAGCGTCGGCCGACTCGTCACAGCCGGCTTTCGGACCGTCACTCGTACGCCGAGGGCTCGTCTCGTCGTCTTGCTCATGGTCGCGCAGAGCTTCGTACGGGGTTGCCTGAACGTCCTGATCGTCGTCGCGGCGTTTCGCGTTCTCCACGGAGGGGCGGCCGACGTCGGCTACCTGACTGCGGCTATCGGCGTCGGAGGGCTGATCGGAGCGATCGGGGCGATGACTCTGGGCGGCCGGCGGCTCGCCGTCCCCTTCGGACTTTCACTCGTGTTCTGGGGAGTGCCGATCATCCTCATGGCGTCGCAGCCCTACTTCGCACCGATGCTGCTCTTGCTCGCGATCGTCGGGGCCGCAAACAGCATCGAGGATGTCGCAGGATTCACGCTCCTCCAGCGGATCATCCCCAACGAGATGTTGACGCGGGTGCTCGGGCTGATCTGGGGACTGGCGATGGGCGCCGTAGCCATCGGCTCGATCGCGGCACCAGCGGTCGTCAGGGCAATTGGACCGCGCTCGGCATTCCTTGTCGTCGGCTCGATTCTCCCGCTCCTGATGATCATCACCTACCGGCGACTCGTGGAGATCGACCGAGCCGTGGCGCCGAGCGCCGAGCAGGACCTCGTCGATCGCGTCCCGATGTTCGCACCGCTGTCGCTGGCAACGAAGGAGCGCGTCGCGTCGAGCCTCGTCCCGATCTCGGTGTCCGCGGGCGAGCTCGTCATCCGCGCAGGCGACGAGGGTGACCGCTTCTACATCGTGGGCGACGGTGAGCTCGACATCGATGCGGGCGGCCGCCACTCGACCGCGCACGCAGCCGACTACTTCGGCGAGATCGCTCTGCTACGCAACGTCCCGCGAACTGCGACGGTGATGGCCGTCGTCGACTCCCAGCTCTATGCCCTTCAACGAGACGACTTCTTGGGAGCGGTCACGGGCCACCGCGCGGCGCAGGCTGCGGGAGACGCGGTCGCGGATGCGCGACTCGCGGGGTCGACGCTCACGGAGGTCTGACTCAGCCGTCGGCGACGACGTTGACGACGATCTTCCCTCGGGCGTGTCCCTCGCCGAGATATCTGAGTGCCTCCGAGGCCTCGCTCAGCTCGTACTGTCGGTCGATCACCGGGGTGATCGTTCCGGCTTCGAGAAGCTCTTGCAGGACGACCAGATCCGGCTTGTTTATCTTCGCGAGGAACGGAGCCACCACCCGGCGGCTGTTGCCCACCGAGCCGAGACGTAGTTTGAGCGCCTGACTCAGAGGCCCGATCCAGCGATTTCCTTTCGGACCTCCGACTACGACGAGGGTCGCCTTGTCGCCCAGGGCGCGGCTGCAATCCGACCACGACCGGCTCCCCGCAATGTCGAGCATCAGGTCGTAGCGGTGTCCACTCCGAGTGAAGTCCTCTTTGGTGTAGTCGATGACGTGGTCTGCGCCGATCGATCGGATCGTGTCGACGTTTCTCGTGCTGCAGACCCCGGTCACTTCCGCTCCAAACCACTTGGCAAGCTGAACGGCAAACGTGCCCACGCCCCCTGACGCGCCGTTGATCAGGACCCTCTGACCCGGCTGAATCTGCCCCTTGTCGCGAAGACCCTGCAGCGCAGAGATTGCCGCCACAGGTACGGCCGCCGCCTGCTCGAACGTGACGCCGGCCGGTTTGTGCACGACTGCTCGTTCCTCGCGAACGCAGACGTACTCGGCGAGCGATCCGTTTCTGGCGCCGAAGACTTCGTCACCGGGTTGAAACTGCTTGACGTCGCTGCCGACTTCTTCGACCGTTCCGGCGAAGTCGACGCCCAGTGCTTGGCTCTTCGGGCTGCGCAGCCCGGCCTGGATGCGCACGAGGTACGGAGTCCCCGTCATGGTGTGCCAGTCGACCGGGTTGACGGACGCCGCGTGAATGCGGACGAGCACGCCGTCGTCGGTGACGACCGGCCTGTCGATCTCCCGGACCTCGAGGACGTCAGGTGAGCCGTACTCGTCGTACGCGAGCGCTTTCATCGGGAACGTCTCCTCTGCTTTACAGTGTAAGTTTACAATGTAAGCTTAGACGTACACCGTAAGCTTGTCAAGGATGACTACGAACGCCGACTCGAAATCAGAGCCCCGCGTCCCGCTGAGCAGGGAGCGTGTGCTGCACGCCGCGATCCGCCTCGCCGATGAGGGCGGGATCGAATCGCTCACGATGCGCAAGCTCGCCCGTGAGCTCGGCGTCGAAGCGATGTCGTTGTACAACCACGTGGCCAACAAGGGCGACCTCGTCGACGGCATCGTCGAGCTCGTCGTCAGCGAGATCGACCTGCCCTCCACCCCGGACTGGGAAGCGGCTATTCGCGAGTGCGCGATCTCGGCCCACGATGCGTTCCTGCGCCACCCCTGGGCATGCAGTCTCGTCATGTCGCCCACCGCGACACGTGGCGCCCGTGTCCCGCGACTGCAGTACATGGAATGGCTGCTCGGACGACTGCGGGATGCCGGTTTTTCGCCCGAGCTGACCTATCACGCTTATCACGCCCTAGACGGCCACATCCTGGGGTTCACGCTGTGGCAGCTCGGCCATTCCGCCGCGGCGTTGGAAATCGGCGGCGCGCAGGAGTTTGCAGCCTTGGCAGACAAGTTCCTCCAGGAGTTTCGGGCCGGCGGCTACCCGAACCTCGCCGAGCACGTCGAGCAGCACATCGCTGCGTCGGGCGACGGCGAGAGCGAGAGCGAGTTCGAATTCGGGCTCGGCCTGATCCTCGACGGGCTCAAGAAAGCCCGCGGAACTTTGTAAGCCCTAACTAGTGGTCCGCGCGGTGACGAGTGCCGCTTGTACGAGAACGCCGGCTATCTGACGCGGCCCGAACGTTGAGAAAGATCAACGCACGACCGACTTGAAAGAAGAAGACTGCAAACTCAGAATTGCTCGAGATGCACCAATGAGCATGCTTGAGCTGCGGCATTACAGGGTTCGCTTTCGCGCGAGCCAACGGTTGCGGTACCGCCTTCTGCGCCTGGTCTGGCGGCTCCTGAACCGCCGCAACGCAATACGACCGAAAGGAGGCTCAACGATATGACCGGAGTTCGCCGTGGCGCGAGGTCTGTTCTCAAGTGGTTTTCGGGGCTCTACGTGCTCCTGATCATCGTCCAGGTATTCCTGGCGGGCGAAGGCATCTTCGGCCTTAAGAACATCGAACACGCGGACGATTGCAACAAGGCCGGCGCTAGCTGCATTGCGAACTCAAAGACCCTCGACCCGCATCGTGCGCTCGGCTTCTTCCTGACGATGCCTGGAGCGCTGTTGTTCCTGATCGTCGCGCTGCTTGCGTGGCACCCGAACAAGCGCATCCGAACGGTCTCGATCGTCGTGCCGATTCTGACCTTCGTGCAAATGATCCTGCCCGGACTCGGCCGTTGGGGTGGAGCGTTTCACCCGCTGAACGCGATCCTTGTGCTCGGGCTTTTCGGTTGGCTCTTCTACCGCCTCCGCCAGGAACAGCCCGAAGAGGTAGTGGTAGCCAAGCCCTCGACCGCGCCCGCCGTTTGAGAGCTGTGGACGAGGCTTAAGCCGCGCACTTCCGCGACGAGGGACCTCGGTAAGGAGGGTAAGAAGGCAGCCTCGTAACGGACGACCCTAGTCCGCCGGGGATCACCGGATTTCGCGGAACCTCCTAGGCCCAGGGGAGGCTGTGCCAGTACGAGGGTCGTTCCCGGCGTGACGGCTCGAACCCCACGTACGCCTGCCGCGGATCTGACGTCTCCTCCTCCGCGCTCGCTCCGTAGCGCGCCGCGAGCTCCGACACGGGGTAGCGCACCTGCCAGGGCTCGACGCGCGCGCCCGCCATCAGGATCACGCAAGGCCCGTCGCCGGCGCCAACGAAGATGTGCTCGGTGCCTGCCGGACTGTGGAAGAAGTCCCACGGCCGCATGAGTCGCTCCTCGCCCTCGACGAGCAGCGTGCACTCTCCGGACAGGACCAGGAACGCCTCCTGCTCCGACTCGGAGTGGTAGAGACCGTTCGGCTCACCCGGCTCCAGGACGTGGAGCCGGATGCCGACCTGCGGGAACTCGAACTGCTGGCTCTCGAAAGAGCACTCCGAACCGGACGGCTTCTTCTCGCCCTTCTCGGACGTCAACCACTGTGCATCCCGCACGTTCACCACGAACCAGCCCTCACCGGCAGGGGCGAGGCCTGAGCCGGAATCTTCTAGTTGCGCCTCGGGCACGGCGCGAGTATACGAACGTTTCGGGCTCGTAAAGCGTCCGCTTCAGGCGAGTTCTGTGACCTGCCCGGCGCGCGCCTGCATCGCCTCCGCGATGCGAGACGCAATCTCGGGATGTGCCGCTTCGAGCTGTCGAAACTCGGTTCCAAACAAGACGAGCAGTCGTACCGGCGTAGTGCTCGTGACTGTCGCGGTGCGACGACCGTCTCCGAGAATTGCGACCTCACCAAAGAAGTCACCCGCCGTAAGTTCCGCCAGCGTTTGGTCCCCGGACGTGACCGCTGCTGTTCCTTCGATGAGAACGAAGAACGTGTAGCCGGGCGCGCCTTCGCCGACAAGCCTGACTCCCTCATGCGCGTTCTGCAGATGGAACCACTTCGCAACGTTCACAAGCTGCTCTTCGTCCAGCGAGCTGAAGAGCGGGACAGCCGCGAGTGCGTCTACGCTGGCCACGACGTCGACCCTATCCGTGTGGATGCATCTGGTCGAGCCTTGTCACCACATTGTCACCGCACCTGATCAGGCCCCGCGAGCACCTACGTCGCGGGACCTGATCGCAGGATGTACCCGTCTAGCCGTTGTCGTCGTTCGCTGCGGCGACCGCCGCGGCCTCCTCGGTGCTGAGCCGAATCACCTGCTCGCACCCGCGGAGCCTGGCCGGGTCGTGCACGACCACGTACGCGACGTCAAAGCCAGGCCCGCATTCGAGGATGTCGGGCTGGTTGTCGTTCGCCAGCGCATGGAGAATGTCGTTACCGGCGCCGGTGTTCTGAACGTCGGCGCCCGCTCCCGCCCACGTCACATCGTTGCCTTGCCCGCCGAAAATTGCGTCGTTGCCGGGACCGCCCCGCACGACGTCGTTGCCTCGGCCCGCGTAAATGACGTCGTTGCCGTCATGCGCACGAACGATGTCGTTGCCACCTCTGGCATAGATCAGGTCGGCACCGCCCGTGCCGTTGAGGTTGTCCGGCCCGTCTGTGCCGCGGATGACGTCGAGCCGTGCCGCCGACGCCGCCGTGACGAGCATGAGCGCTGCCGTCGCCGCGAAGATCAGCTTCGCTTTCATTGTGAACCTCCACTCGAAGGTACTTGACGCCCCCGTTATTCCACCCGCCTGTGTGCATCGCATGTGCCCCGCGTAATCCGGCGTCAGCTCTACGTAAACGCGTGTAAGGCCTCGAGCTCGTTCTCGCTCTCTGGGAGCGGAAGGCAGATCGTGAATTCGGTCCCGCCCGACGAGGCGGCCACACGGGCGTCACCTCCCATCGCCTGCGCGAGCTCGCGGACGATCGCCAGCCCGAGACCGGTGCCAACAGGGCGTTGACCGCTATACCTGCGGTAGAGGAAGAAGCGATCGAATGCGTGCGGGATCTCTTCGGGTGAGATGCCCGGCCCCGTGTCCTTGACGGTGAGCTCGCCTCGAACGGCCGCGAGAGTGACCGTCCCTCCGGGCGGTGTACACCGCAGCGCGTTCTCGACAAGGTTCGATACCGCCTGGAGCAGGCGGTCGGGATCAGCCCTGGCGGGAGCACTCCCTCCCTGTTGGAGCTCGATTCGGACGCCGAGGTCGCGCGCGCACGCAGCGTGCCGGGTCGCGCTTTCGCGCGCGATCTCGGTGAGGTCGACCGTGTCCGGATGGATGTCGAATTGCTGCTGGTTCAGCCGCGCGAGGTTGAGGATGTCGGCTATCAGGCGTTCAAGTCGCGCCGCTTCTCTGCGGATCACCTTTACGGCGCGCTCCGGCGTCAAGACGCCTTCGTCGAGAGCCTCGGAGTAGCCTCGGATCGCCGTCAGCGGGGTCTTCAGCTCATGACTGACGGACAGAAAAAACGAGCGCTCGGCGTCACGGGCACGGGCAAGCTGATCGGCCATCGTGTTGAACGACTCGGCGAGGCCGCGCAGCTCGCTGGGCCCGGCGAGCGGCAACGTCTCGGGCTGGCGGCCCCTTGCCAACCGGCTACTGGCACGCGCGACCCGCAGCACCGGACGCGCGATGCTGCGGGCGAGCGTTGCGGCGACTGCGGCGGCGAGCAGGCAACCGATCGCGCCGGCGGCCGCGAGGGCCATCCAGAACGGCCTGCTTTCGGCGCGCACCGAACTCGCGGTCCGGAGGAGAACGACGACGTCGCGTCCACTGTCCTTGGTTGCGTACAGATAGTCGTGTTCGTTGATCGTGATCCGACCGGTGGGGCTGTCGGGGAGGAGCAATCGCGCCTGCTGCTGCGGGAGCACCGACAAGCGCTCGTCCTGGGTCGCGAGAAAGCGACCAAACTGTCCAGGCGCCGGGTGCAGGTCCTCGTGGGCAAGCAGGGCGACCTGACGCTTGAGACCGCCAAAGGCAGTCTGCTCGAGCGAGCGTCGCACGAGATACGCGCCTACGAGCAGCGAAAGGGATACGGCGACAAGAACGGCCGAACCGATCGCGAGCCGCAGGCGCGTCTGGAGTGACGTCACGCCTCCCGAGGAGCGTGGCCTTCGAGAATGCGGTAACCGACGCCCCTGACGGTCTGGATCAGCTCTGGCCGCCCGAGCTTCTTGCGCAACTGCGCCACGTGGACGTCGACGGTGCGCGTCCCGGCTGCAAAGGACAGGCCCCAAACACGGTCGAGCAGCCGATCCCGGGTTACCACATGACCTGCGTGCCGCGCCAGCTCGACCAGGAGCTCGAACTCCAGCGTCCGCAGGCCCACCGTAAACCCGGCAACCGTGACACTTCGACTCTGCAGGTCAATTCGTAACTCGCCGAGCTCGATCACCCTAGATTCGGCCGCCGCCGGCTCGGCCCGCCGCAGGACAGCACGTACGCGCGCCACTAACTCGCGTGGGGAGAATGGCTTTGTGAGGTAGTCGTCGGCCCCCAACTCGAGGCCGATGATCCGATCGGCTTCCTCGTCGCGGGCGGTCAGGATCAGAATCGGAAAATCTCCGCTGCCACGAAGCTGCCGGCAAAGCTCGAATCCGTCGAAGTCCGGCAGACCGAGATCGAGCACGACGAACCGAGGCTGGCGACCCTCGACCGCGTCGAGCCCTCCTTCGCCTGTGCATTCGCGGACGACGTCGAAGCCCGCTTGTTCGAGGTATGCGCCTACAAGCGCACTGATCGCTTCGTCGTCCTCGATCACCACTGCGACTCCGCTCACGGCCGGAACGCCCTGACTGAGGTGACCAATCTCCCGACATGATCGATCGTCGCCACGTCGCCGCGCCGGAGGCGCACCAGGCGGACGCGGCGCCCCTCGAGCGTGATGACCGTCGCTTGGTTGATCACAAATCTTTTGCGACTCCCATCGAGCTCGCGGATCGCGAGACGCGGAGGTTGCACCCGCATGACGATGCCGCGGTCAACGGCCTTCTCCGCGGCCACGCTCGGGGGCGCGAAAACGAGGACGGCGCAGAGGAGCAGCAGCCAAAGCCGTCGCATCCGGCGAATGCTGGTCGACGCCGGTCAGGGCAGCGTGTGCTGCATGTAAAGCGAACGTAAAACGGTCGAGGCGCCGGGCCCATCCAGAGCGCTAGGATCGCGCCTCGTGTTCACCGTTGAGCAGCGAAATGCTCTCCGCGAGCACGTGCTGCAGCTTGCGGAGGCGGATGACCGCGTCGTCGCTGGAGCCACGGTGGGCTCGCTGGCCGTGGATGGCGGCGACCGGTTCTCCGACCTGGACCTCACGTTCGGTATCGCTGATGACGTACCGATCGCGGAGGTGCTCGACAACTGGACGCACATGCTCGGCGGCGAGCGGAACGCGGTGCACCTTGCCGACCTCGAACGCAGTCCAACCATTTACCGCGTGTTCCTGCTGCCGGACGCACTCCAGTTCGACCTCTCGATGACGCCGGCGGCGCAGTTTCGTCCCGCCGGGCCACGATTCCGGCTTCTGTTCGGCGAGACGGCCGCGGGCGAATACAAGGGTTCCACGCCGCCAGCCGCGCATGATCTGTTCGGGTGGGGAGTGATCTACGCGCTCCACGCGCGCGCGTGTATCGAGCGCCGGCGTGTCTGGCAAGCCGAGCATTACGTCGCTGCGGTTCGCGACCACGCACTGTCACTTGCGTGTCTCCGAGAGGGGCTGCCTGCGGTGCAGGCACGCGGGTACGACGACCTCTCCGCTGAGACGCTTGCCCGGTTCGAAGATGGGCATGTCACCGCTCTCGAGGCTGGACCGCTCCGGGCAGCCCTTGCCGCATCCGTCGTTGCACTCATGCGCGAGGGCTCAGAGGCACGCCTACCGCACGCCGATGTCGTCGCGCAGCGCCTCGCCGAGCTGCGCTGACGAACGGCACTATTGCGAAAATGGACGCGGCAGACTTGCGAGCAGTGGTGCTCGTCGAAGGGACCAGCGATAAGCTCGCGGTCGAGACGCTCGCGGAGCGCCGGCGTCGCAATCTGAAGGCCGAGGGCGTTTCCGTCGTGCCGATCGGAGGCGCGCAGGCAATCGGACGCTTCATTACCGAGTACGGACCCCATGGCCAGGACCTCAAGCTGGCGGGTCTCTGCGACGCAGCAGAAGAGCGCAACTTCCAGCACGGTCTCGAGCGAGCCGGCTTCGGCTCCGATCTCACACGCGCCGATCTCGAACGGTTGGGTTTCTATGTCTGCGTCGCCGACCTGGAGGACGAGCTGATCCGTGCCCTCGGTGCCGCCTCAGTGGAACAGGTGGTTGAAGCGCACGGCGACCTTGGGCGCTTCCGGACGCTCCAGAAGCAGCCTGAGTGGCGAGGACGGACCACTGAGGAGCAGCTTCGGCGTTTCATGGGCAGCGGCGGTCGCCGCAAGATCCGATACGCCCAGTTGCTCGTCGATGCGCTCGATCTCACCCAAGTGCCCCGGCCACTTGACCGGGTCCTTGCTCACATTTAGGCGATCGCCGGCTGCTGGCGTCTGAAGGCTGACTCCACGATCAGGTCGAGGATCACCGCAACCAACGCGATGATGATCGCTGCCCAGATCGCTGTCCAGAAGAAATCGTCGATCGTCAGATGGCTCGAGATCGCGTCGATGACCTCGAGCATGGCCGCGTTGATGACGATCGAGAACAGCCCGAGCGTGATGATCATCAGTGGCAGCGTCAGCAACCGCAGCAGCGTCCCGAGAACGGCGTTGACGATCCCGAACAGCGCCGCGATCCAAAGGTAAGCCCAGAACCCGCCAGACACGTTCATCCCGGAGAGGAGCCAGCTCGTGATCGCAAACGCAAACGCCAGAACAACCCAGCGAATGAGCAGTGTCAGCAGCACGGCAAGCGAGTATAGACCCAGCGATAGCCGAACCCGGTCGCTGATCAGCCTCTCTGCGTCAGCTACCGCCGAGGCTCTTGCAGGAGTCGGTGCTCTTGAACGCCGAGGCTAATGATCCTCCGGCGTCCTTCAAGGTGCTGATCGCCGCGTTGGTCTCGCTCGCGAGGCTTTGGACCTGAGGCGCGAGCGTCGCGACCGTCGCGCTGAGGGCGGCGGCCGACGGATTGGCCTGGACTTGTGTGAGAGCCGTGCTCGCGGCGTCGACCGTGTTGTTGATGTCGGTCGTGAGCTGATCGAGTTGCTGCTTGGCGGCTTGCCCCTGCGAGGAGTCTGGGGGCGGGACGGCCTTGATCTGCGTCACGAGCGTTTTGGTCGCGGCCTCGGCCTGCGTGATGCTCGCCTGGAAGGAGGCCTGCGAGACTCCGCCGATGAAGCTCGTGGCGATGCTCTTGATCTGCTGCTGCCAAGTGCCGATCGCGCTGCAGACGCTGTTCGCGTACGCCTCGTTGGCCTTCGTATCAGAACTGCCGCCGCAGCCGGCCGCCAGCCAGGACCAGAACTGCGAGGAGCGCCAGGATCGGTGCCGTGATGACCCATCTTCCGGCACGGCGACCGTAACGTCGACTTCGCGCACCAAGCATCGTGAAACCTCCTTCAACTCTCGACCGAATCGAACCCGAGCGCCGCTGGGAGCGTCGAGCTCTACACCGTACAGGGGTGGTCGCAGCACCGCGTCATCCGATCCGGACAAGGGCACTATCAAGTTCTTTACCTGACAGGGTCAGCGATCCACCATCCGTTGGGTGCTTTCGTTGTAGCGCGCCCCTTCTGGTGTGAGCTGGGCATTCTCGATCTCGCGCAGATCGTCGGGCGTCAGTTCGATGTCGACCGCGGCGATGTTCTCTTCCAAACGGTGCAGCTTCGTCGTCCCCGGAATCGGAACGATCCACGGCTTCTGCGCGAGTAGCCACGCGAGCGCGATCTGCGCAGGCGTCGCGTTCTTGCGCTCCGCGATGCGACCGAGCAGGTCGACGAACGCGCGGTTCGCCTTTCGAGCGTCCGCGTCGAAGCGCGGGATGGTGTTGCGGAAGTCGGAGCTGTCGAATGTCGTGTTCTCGTCGATCTTTCCGGTCAGGAACCCCCTGCCGAGCGGGCTGAAGGGCACGAAGCCGATCCCGAGTGCCTCCAAGGTCGGGATGATCTCCGCCTCGGGCTCGCGCCACCACAGCGAGTACTCGCTCTGGAGCGCCGTGACCGGCTGAACCGCATGCGCGCGACGAATCGTCTGGACACCGGCTTCAGACAGCCCGAAGTGCTTGACCTTGCCTTCATCAATGAGCTCCTTGACAGCTCCCGCGACGTCCTCGATCGGCACGTCTGGATCGACGCGGTGCTGGTAGAGAAGGTCGATCGTGTCGACCCTGAGCCGCTTCAATGACCCCTCGACGCTCCGCCTGATCGTCTCCGGCCGACTGTCGAGCCCGCCCTGCTGACCGGGCTCCAGGTCGAACCCGAACTTCGTCGCGATCACGACCTGCTCACGGAGTGGTGAAAGCGCCTCCCCGACGAGCTCTTCGTTCGTGAACGGGCCGTAGACCTGCGCCGTGTCGAAAAACGTCACGCCGCGCTCGACAGCCGACCGAAGCAGCGAGATCATCTCCTGCTTGTCGGGAGGCGGGCCGTAACCAAAGCTCATCGACATGCAGCCGAGTCCGAGCGCGGAGACCTCCAGATTTGTTCCGAGCGTTCGCTTCTTCATGGTGTCCTTCCAGTCACTCAGCGTCGTCTGCTGTGTCGCTCTTATAGGCCTTGCGTCAGTTAATGCTGAGTTAAGAGCTGTTGGAGTCCGCGGCGCAGCTTGGCAAAATGATAGGTGGTCAGCGCCATGGCGAAAGACGCTCTCTACGTCCTCGGCGGTCTCGCGGTGATCGTTTTCTTCATCGTGCGTCAGCGGCGAAGCGATCGGTTCCGAGAGCGTTCAATACTCTTTCCAATCGCCTTGGGCATCTACGGCGTTGTCCTACTGACCAACACGTCAAAGCACCTTTCGCTCAACGTCGCCTCGTCCGTGCTGCTCGTCCTGAGCGGGCTCGCGTCCATCGGATTCGGCGTGATCCGTGGTCGAACAATCGAGCTCTTCGTGCGAGGCGGCGAGCTTTGGGAACGCGCCTCCTGGACGACGATCGGAGCCGGATGGGGCGGGCTTCTTGTCACCCGCTTTGCCCTGATCGGTGTCGCCGCGGCGATTGGAGCAAAGCTCGCCGCGTCGCCCACCTCCATCCCGCTCATGCTGGCGATCACGCTCGGCACGCAAATGCTCGTGGAGACGGACCGCGCCAGAGCGGCTGGCGATTCCCATCGCGCGACGCCCAGGACGCGGTCGGAAGAGTTTTCGTCGTCGCGATCCGAGCTAGGCGATGCCGCGTGCCCGTAGCGCCGACCGAGGACGCGCGAATGCGTCATCGGCGATGAGCTGACGGCTCGAGACGATCGAACCCGCGAAACGTTCCGCGTCACGCATGACGGTTATAGAATCCAGGCCCCCAGATCGCCGGCCCGAACCCTGCGATCCCAGCGTCCACTCCACCCGAGGAGGTCACGCGATGAGCAGCCGACTTCGACGTTCCCTTCTTCTCACGACCCTGCTGGCCCTCTTGCTCGCGGTATCCGGGACCGCGGCGCTGAGCGGCCCCGCGGCCAATCCGCCGAACACCAAGGTCTCCGGTATCGACGTCGACGCGACGACGATCCCGCAGCTCCAGGAGTTCATGAACTCGCACCGGATGAACTCCGTCGAGCTGACGAACTTCTATCTCCGGCGCATCCGCCAGCTCAACCCGATGCTCAATGCGGTGATCACGGTCAGCCCGACGGCACTCGCCGATGCACGAGCGGCCGACGCGGCGCGACGCAACGGCGATCACCGTCCGCTGCTCGGGATTCCCATCATTGTCAAGGACAACATCGGCACCACCGGTATGCCGACGACAGCCGGCTCCTGGGCGCTCGCCGGGAGCACGCCCAACGACGCGTTCATCGCGCAGAAGCTGGAGGCCGCCGGCGCGATCATCATCGGCAAGGCGAACCTGTCCGAGTGGGCCAACTTCCGGTCCGCCCCGTCGTCGAGCGGCTGGAGCGGCATCGGTGGCCAGACGAACATGCCGTACGTCCTCGATCGCAACCCGTGCGGCTCGAGTTCCGGCTCCGGCGTCGTCGCGGCTGCCGATCTCGCGGTGGCGGCCGTCGGCACGGAGACGGACGGCTCGATCGTCTGCCCGTCCGGCGCCAACGGCGACGTCGGGATCAAGCCGACACTCGGGTTGTGGAGCCGCGCGGGCGTCGTCCCGATCAGCGCCGACCAGGACACGGCAGGGCCGATCGCCCGCAACGTGACCGACGCCGCGGTACTCCTCGGCGCAGCGACCGGCGTCGACCCGAACGACGCCGCGACCGCCGCGCAGGCCGGCCACGCCTTCACCGACTACACCCAGTTCCTCAACGACAAGACCCTCCAAGGCGCTCGCATCGGCGTCTGGCGCGCCGGCACCTACGACCCGACGCTGGTCGGCCCGATCGTCGAGCCGATCCTCGCTAATACGATCGCCGCGCTCAAAGCTCAAGGTGCGACTGTGGTCGACCCGACCGACATCGACCTGTCGGCCGCGAATACCAACGAGCTCGGAGCGCTCCTGTGCGAGTTCAAGACCGACATCGCGACGTACCTTCACACCTACGTCCACGGTACGAACCCGGTGTCAGGCCAGGCATACCCGCAAACGCTCGCCGACCTGATCGCCTTCGATGCGGCCCATCCGAACCTCGAGGGGCCCTGGAACGACCTGATCTTCGAGCTTGCCGAGGGGACGAACGGCCGTGACGCCGATTGCGCTGCCCTCCGGCAGGCGACCACGCCGCCAACTCAGGCCGCAATCGACCAGCTCATGGCCGCGAACCAGCTCGACGCGATCATCGCGCTGACGAACGGTCCGGCGTGGCCGACGAACGACGATCCGAACGAGGGCGACCTCAACGGCCACTTCGAGTACTTCGTAGGCTCGTCGACGGCGGCCGCGGTGTCGGGCTACGCCGACATCACGGTGCCCGCCGGCTACGACGCGGGACTGCCGCTCGGGATCACCTTCATCGGCGGCCGCTGGGCGGAACCGAAGCTGCTCGGCCTCGCCTACGACTACGAGCAGGCGACGCACGTTCGTGTCCCGCCGCAGTTCATCCCGACGATCGGCGACGCGCTGTTCCCCGGTGTCCCAAACCCGCCGGCTCTGCTGCGAGCGCAGCGCCAACAGGCGACTCAGGCTCAGCGCGATCTCGTCGCGCGCCTGCGGTAGTGGCATAGCTCGGAGATGACGAAGCCCGGCCATTCGGCCGGGCTTCGTGCTGTTGGCCGCTACTCCGCAGTGCCGGCGGGTACGAATCGCTGGACGCACCCTCTGTAAATCGACCCGCAAGATTAACCGCCGCGACACCCACGATCGCGCGGACGCGAACCCACGCAGACATTTCGACGACAAGTCGCCGGCATCGCATGGTAAACGCGACGAAGCCAGGGCGAGGAGACGCGCGGCGCAGGCGGCGAACGCCGCCGCGGAGTGCGCAGGTAAGAGCCCGCCGCCCGAGCCCGGAACGGGCTCGCGCGACGGGCGCTATGGAGGCGGCGGGAATCGAACCCGCGCAACGTTCCCGCCACGGAGCCGGGTCGACTCAGGTGCGAAGCTCGACGTTTGACCACCGATGAAGCTTCCACAAGCCGGGCACGCCCTTGAGCTCGTACCTGGCGCTGTCAGAGAACGCAGCTAGTAGATGTGCAGCTTGTCCAGGAGCGCGAGCGGGTCGTCGAGCGACTCGAACAAGTCCTTGTTGTGCTTGATCATCTTGCTGCGCATGTAGACGCGAAGCCACTGTTTGTAGATGTAGAGCTCATAGCGATCGAGCATCACTTGCAGCGGCAGGTCGCGTTGCGCGATGAGCCCCGCGAGGAACATCGCACACTCGAAGCCAAGCG
This sequence comes from uncultured Actinomycetes bacterium, assembly GCA_963779965.1. GTDB lineage: Bacteria > Actinomycetota > Thermoleophilia > Gaiellales > Gaiellaceae > 3-1-20CM-4-69-9. The sequence continues at coordinate 54,953 of CAWAAP010000016.1, forward strand.
AAATTGACTGAAAGTACGGCGAGCCGATGGCCGAGTCGCCGGCGAGGAACACCGGGGAGGTGGCAAAAGGATGCTCGCTTGACGTCGCCGTGAGCCACTGCCGATTCGTCGCGTTGCGCGCGCGATACAGATCCAGTGGTATCCGGACGACCTCGAGGTCGCCGAGTATCTCCCCGTGTGTTTCCTCCTTGACCTTGTCGATGAACCTGTCCATCGACTCAGCGACGCCGGGAAAGTTGCTGCGAAGCCACTCACCGTCGACGCGAGATGGCATCGCCTCGAACTCCGCGGCACTGATGTTGACGATGCCCGTGACGTGGCTGACGCTCCCGTCGAAGTGCGTGCGGTGCACCATCGGGATGAACTTGTAGTGCGCGTTCTCGATGTTCTTGTAGTACTTGCAGGACTCGTTGCAGTCGTACGGCTGCCCGTAGAGGAACGTGATGACAAGGGCGTACTCGAGACGGACATGGACTGTGTTCGCGCCGTCCACGTCGTCGGCGCCAAGAACGAGCTGATCTCGGAGCAGGGATCTGCTGCCCGTGGAATCGATGAGGACATCTCCGGGTTGGAGCATCGCGATCGCGTCCTTCGCCGTCACGACAGCCGCCATCCGCTCAACCCCGTCCGGCCCTCGCGCATCGATTAGATCGCTGAGGGATTGCTCGATTGAGTTGAGTGGGCAGAATCCCAACGCCCAGCTCTTCAGGAGTGCAGACAGTTCCGAGGGGATGGACTGTCTGAACGCGAGGCCGCGCTCCAACTCCGATGGATCGAAGATCGCCTCGACACTGTCTCCGTCGATGGCATCGGCTCGGTAAGTCTCGACGGAATCAGCCATGAGGTACGGCGCGAGCTGCACCATGCGCGTTCGGGTGTACTCCCGGCGCTTCTCATAGAGGCGCACAGAGACCCCATCCATCGACTGCAGCAACGCCGTGAGCAAAAGACCCACAGGTCCTGCGCCGACCACGTGCACCCGTCCTGTTGAGGGCAGACTTTCTAGAGTTGTCGAATCGGACGGCAAGTCCATTCGCCTCCTCGCTGAACCGCCGTCGTCGGCCGTAGGCTCGTGGCCGGCTGGCTCCGCCAGCTGCGCGCGGGCTGGACTCGGTTCTGGTAGACGACTACGTCTGGATGTAGGCCGTGATCGGCTGGACGACGCCGTGGGATTCCATCGCGGCTACAACTTCCGGCGGTGGCGCGGCCAACATCGCTTGCATGGCGTCTACGTCAGCGACGTCGGCGGTGATCGCGACATTCGTGCTTCCGTCCGCGGCGACGTAGTCGGCTACGTTGGTACCCGACCCGGACTCGATGGCGGCCGCGCGTTCCGATTTACCCGCCAGCCAGCGGTCGATGTCCTGAACGGCGTGCGTGATGACGACCTTCGGCATGTCGACTCCCTTCGTGCGGCTTGGAGGTGCGTGAGAAGTTGAGCGTACTACGGGCACGAAAACGCAGCTTGATCCGGGAACGCGAACGGCGGGGCGGCGACCCGAGCGTTACTGCGGCCCTCCGGGGAATTCATCCCTCCGGGGAGCTTCAACGGGAGGCTCCCGCGGCTCGGCTTCGTGATGCTCAGCGATCACGGCCATGAGGTCGGCGAGATCGACCGGCGCGTCGCGATCGAAGTCCGGATCGACGAGCATTGCATGGAGGTGCTCTGCTAGGCGGCTCCAGTCCTCGTCGCGCTCCGCCATGCTCTCGACGACGCGCACGATCGGCTCGAATATCTGACCCTTCGTGAGCGTGCGACCTCGTGCCTCACGGAGATAGTCGCTGCCGGCCACTGCGGCGAGTCTAGATGACGCGCTCCCGTGCAACCCACCCGAACACGGCCGGTTTCCGACAGGCACAGGCGTCGCAGGATTCGACAAGCTTGAGACAGGCTCACAAGCTCGAAAGGCTTAGGTGGAGGCGGCGGGAATCGAACCCGCGTCCGCGGACGCACCGGACAGAACGTCTACAAGCGTAGTCCGCGCTTTAGCTTCGACCGCCGGCCGGAGGCGGACGCCCTACCGACGGTCTAGCCATCCTTAAGTGTCGCGCTTTGGGCGATTGGCTCTCCCTCCGCGCCGAGCCCGTTAGTTGGCGCCGCTACCCGAACCACGGGCCGAATTCGGAGCGACGTCGCTACCTAACTAGGTTAGGCGGCGAGTGCGAGATTGTTCTTCGCACTTGCTTTGTTTGCCGGTGGATTTACGAGGCCAACCGGCGACCTCGGCTTGCAGCTCTGCCGGAGAACCGACCACGTCGAAACCAGGTCGCCCCCGTATGTTGCAGGCACTTTAGCGGCTAATTGCCTCCTGCAGGGCCCGCCGGACGAGCACCTTCGCGAGGTGGCGCCGATACTCGGCGCTGCCTTGCGTGTCGCTCGGCGGATCCGTGCCCTCGAGGGACGCCTCGGCGGCAGCGTCGATGTCGTCAGGCGTCTTCAGCGCCTGCTCCGCCGCCGTCGCGCGTACCGGCTTCGGGCCCATGTTGGTGAACACGATCGCCGAATGGTCCACCGACCCATTCGAGCGGCGGACAACTGCGGTCACGCCGACGGTCGCCCAGTCCTGCGCGCGGCGCGTGAACTTCAGGTACGACCAGCCGGCCGGGCCGACCTTCGGTACGCGGATCTCCGTCAGGACGTCCTGCGGCCCGAGCACGGTGTCGAAGACGCCCGTGACGAACTCCCCGACAGGCACGGTTCGCTCGCCGTCGGGCCCTCGGATCACAACCTCCGCGTCGAGAGCCGTCAGCACCGCCGGGAGGTCACCCGCCGGATCGGCATGCGCGAGCGAGCCGCCGATCGTGCCGCGGTGACGCACTTGCGGATCTCCGATCAGCCCGGCCGCATACGAGAGAACCGGAGCGTGCTCTTGCACGAGCGGGTCGTTCTGGACGTTGTGGTGCCGGGTCATCCCCCCGATCGCGAGCGTGTCGCCCGCGTCCCGCACATAGCGAAGGTCGTCGATGCGGCCGATGTCCACGAGCAGTGCAGGTCGCGTGAAGCGCAGCCGCAGCAAGGGAATCAACGAGTGGCCGCCGGCGAGGAGCTTGGCGTCCTCACGTGAGCCGAGCAGCTCGACCGCGTGCTCGGCGGACTCGGCGACCTCGTAGTCGAACGGCGCCGGGATCATGTCCTCGCCTCCTCGAGTGCCCGCCAGACTCGCTCGGGAGTCGCGGGCATGTCCAGGTCGGTGACGCCGAGGGGGACGAGCGCGTCGACCACGGCGTTCATCACGGCCGCGGTCGAGGCGATGGTGCCCGTCTCCCCCACCCCCTTCGCCCCGAGCGGGTTCGTCGGGCTCGGAGTGACCGTCCCTCCGAGCTCGTACGAAGGAAGCTCGGCCGCCGAGGGCACCAGATAGTTCACCATCGAGCCGGTGACGAGGTTGCCGTCCTCGTCGTGGATCGCCTCCTCCCACAGCGCCTGCGCAACTCCCTGCGCGATGCCGCCGTGGATCTGGCCCGCAACGACCGTCGGGTTGATCACGTTGCCGACATCGTCGACCGCGACGTAACGGATGAGATCGACGTCGCCGATCTCAGTGTCGACCTCGACCACAGCGATGTGCGTGCCGGAGGGCCAGCTGAAGTTCGGGGGGTCGTACACGAACGATGCCTCGAGCCCCGGCTCCATGCCGTCCGGGAGGTTGTGCGCCGTCCAGGCCTGGAGTGCGAGCTCCTTGGTCGTCAGCGACTTGCCGTTCACGGTGAACGTTCCGTTCTCGTACTCGAGCTCGTCCTCACCGACCTCGAGCTGGTGCGCAGCGATCTTGCGCGCCTTCTCGACGACACGTTCCGCCGCGTGGTACGCCGCGACGCCGCCGACGGTAAGGCTTCGGCTGCCGTACGTGTCCATCCCGAGCGGTGCGACCGCAGTGTCGCCGTGGAGCACCTCCACGTCTTCGTACGGGATCCCGAGCCGCTCGGCGACGATCTGGGAGAACGTCGTGACGTGGCTCTGCCCGTGCGGCGAGGTGCCGATCAGCACCTGCACGGTTCCGGTCGGGAGGAAGCGGATCGTCGCCGCATCCCAGCCGCCCGCCCCGTAACGGATCGCACCGAGCACGCGCGACGGCGCTAATGCCGCACATCTCGAGGTACGTCGAGAAGCCGATGCCGAGCTGTTTCGTGTCCCCGCGCTCTCTCCGCTCGGACTGCTGACGGCGGATGTCGTCGTGATCGAGGATCTCGAGGGCGGCATCGAGATGCGCGTCGTAGTCGCCGGAGTCGACGGTGAGCCCGGAGGTGATCGTCGAGGGGAACTCGCGCAGGAAGTTGAGCCTGCGGATCTCGAGACGGTCCTTCCCGAGCTTCCGCGCCAGTGCGTCGACCGCACGCTCGATCGCGTAGGTCGCCTCAGGCCGCCCGGCGCCACGGTACGCGTCGGTCGGTGTCGTGTTCGTGAAGACGCCCGTGCACTCGAAGTCGTATGCAGCGACGTCGTACGCTCCGCTGTACAGCCAGGCGCCGAGAAGCGGCGTGCCCGCGGTGACCAGTTGGAGGTACGCGCCGAAGTTGACCGTCAGCTTCGCGCGAACTGCGCGGATCTTTCCTTCGGAGGTCGCGGCGAGCTCGATCTCCTGGAACTGGTCTCGGCCGTGGATCGTGGCGTTGTAACCCTCGCTGCGCTGCTCGATCCACTTGATCGGCCGACCGAGCCGGCGCGCGAGCACGAGCGCGAGCGCCTCCTCGGCGTAGACGTTCAGCTTCGATCCGAACCCGCCGCCGACCGCCGGCGCGACCACGCGCAGCTTTGCTTCCGGAACGCCGGTGACCATGGAGAGCGTCACTCGCGCGATGTGCGGGATCTGCGTCGACGACCACATCGTCAGCTCGCCCGTCGCCGGGAACGGCTGGACGATGACGCCGCGCGGCTCGATCGCATTCGGGATCAGCCGTTGTTGACGGTAGCGCTCCTTGACGGTGACGTCGGCCTTCGCGAACTCGTCGTCGACCTCTCCCGCCGCGAGCTTCCACGTGTAGCAGCGGTTGGTGCCGAACTCTTCGTGCACGAGCGGGGCGCCGTCTTCGAGCGCCTTCTCGGCGTCGACCACGGTCGGCAGCGGGTCGTAGTCGACCTGGACCAGCTCCGCTGCGTCGCGTGCCTCGCCGCGGCTCTCCGCGATCACGACCGCGACGCCGTCGCCGACGTAACGCGCTTCGTCCACGGCGAGCGGCCGATGGTTCGGCTGCTTCGTGTCCTCGGTCGGGAGCCACGCACAGGGAAGCGAAGCCTGCCACTCGTCCGCAAGCTCCTCGCCGGAGAATGCGGCGATGACGCCGCGGTGCGCGAGCGCGCCGTCGACGTTCACGTTGGCGATGCGTGCGTGCGCGTAGGGACTGCGGACGACGGCCATCCACACCATGCCTGGAAGGCTCATGTCGTCCACGAACTTGGCTTGACCCGTCAGGAGGGCCGCGTCTTCTTTGCGCTCGACCGGCGCGCCGACGATGCGGCCGACCTCGAGCTCTGTGATCGTCGTCGCCATCGTCAGACCTCCACGCCGGCGGCCGTCTGGACCGCGCGGACGATGTTGTGGTACCCGGTGCAGCGGCAGAGATTGCCCTCGAGCGCGTGCCGGATCTCTTCCTCGGTGGGATTCGGCGTCTCCTCGAGGAGACTGACGGTCGCCATGATGAACCCCGGAGTGCAGTAACCGCACTGGAGGCCGTGCTGCTCGTGGAACGCCTCCTGGACGGGGTGCATCGCCCCGTTCGTCGCCAGGCCCTCGATCGTCGTGATCTCGTGGCCGTCCACCTGGACGCCGAGGAGCGTGCAGGACTTCACCGACTCGCCGTCCAGCAGCACCGTGCAGGCGCCGCAACTGGACGTGTCGCAGCCGACGTTCGTACCGGTCAGGCCGAGCCGCTCGCGCAGGACGTAAACGAGCAGCTCACGTGGCTCGACGTCGAGAGTGTGCTCTGCCCCGTTGACCGTAATCGAGACCTGAGGCACGGCGGCCTCCTTTCGGCCGAAGAGAACTTCGGGCGATCCTACGCCTCCGTGACGTTAGCGGCTAGCGTCGGGCCTTGATGGCCCGCTGCATGTCGCGGTCGGCCTCGCGCTTCGCGATGTCGCGGCGCTTGTCTCGCCCCTCCTTGCCTCGTGCCAGTGCGAGCTCGACCTTGACCCGCCCATTCTTGAAGTAGAGCTTCGTCGGGACGAGCGTCAGGCCCTTCTGAGCGACGCTGCCCGCGAGCGAATCGACTTCCTTCCTGTGGAGGAGGAGCTTGCGGTCGCGATCCGGATCGTGGTTCGCGAGATTGCCCTGGTCGTAGACCGAGATGTGGGCGCCGACGAGCCAGGCCTCCCCACCGCGAACGTCCGCGTAGGCCTGCTGGAGCGAGGCTCGGCCGTCCCGGAGGGACTTCACCTCTGTGCCGGTCAGCACGATGCCCGCCTCGACGCGCTCGAGGAGGTGATAGTCGTGCCGTGGCTCGGCGATTGTCGACGATGAGATGCTCGCTCTTTGGGGCCATTTGGCCAGTCTAGGGACCTTGTGAGCCGACTCGATTACGATCTACAATCGGTAGGGCTGTTGGGGTCTGTTACGGGGAGAAGGAGGACACGCTTGTCTCGTGTTGCACGCACGTTCGCCATCGGCGCGTCCGCGCTTGCCGCTGCCTCGGGACTGGCTTTCGGGCTCTTCCTGCCGTCCATCGCGCGCGCACAGGAGGTACCGCCGACCACGGTGCCGACGCCCACTCTGCCGACGCCCGATCCTGCGCCGGCGCCGAAACCGAAGCCGACACCGAAGCCCGCGCCAAAGCCTGCTCCCAAGTCCACGCCGCGGACGACTCCGCGCACGTATTCGACGCCGACCTACCAGGCCCCTCGCACGCAGTCGGTCGCACCGCGCGTGACCACGCAAGCCGAAAGTCCGCGCACACCCCAAGCCGAAGAAGAAGGTCACGAAGGTGCCGGTCGCGACCGAGACGACCGTAATCCCGAAGGTCAGCGTGACGCCTCCGATCGGCGCCGTCGGCGTCCGTAACGCGTTCCAGACGAAGTCGGGCGGCTCGTCCGATCTCGGCTCGATTGTGATCGTGTTGGGGCTGGCGCTCGCGATCGCCTGCTTCGCGATGGCGCTCGTCCCGGCGACGCACGTGAGGTGGCGGCCTGTCGCGATTTTCGTCTCGGAGCGCCAGGTCGATCTGACGATCATCGGGCTCGCTTTGCTCATGGGAGCTGTGTTCACGTTCCTCTGGACCAAGGGTTAGCTTTGCGTCGCTTCTCCCTCGTTGGATCCGTTCTGCTGGTGCTCACGCTGCTGCTCATCTCCACGGGCAGCGCAGCGCCCCCTCCGATTCGCGTCGACGTTCCGGCTACGACGGAGGCGACGAGCGTGAGCGCGACAAGCGTGACGTACGGCGTCAAGGCCTATGACACGACCGTCGATCCCGACACCTCCGCCATAAGTGCCGCCTGCACCGGGGGAAGCGGTTCCGGGAGATTTTTCAGTGACCGCAGACTTCCCGCTGGGAGACACCTCCGCGGAATGCACGTGCGACACTCGGGGATGGCACCCCGTCAGCCAGTCCTTTACTGTCACCGTCGTCGACACCACGGCGCCGTCGTTCAGTTCCGTCCCGTCCGACATTACGCAGCCGACGACGAGCCCATCAGGAGCGGCAGTGAATTACACCACCACCGACTGCGACCGACCTGGGCCAGGCTGTCACCGTCAACTGCGCTCCCGCGTCTGGCTCCAACTTCCCGGTCGGGACGACGCCGGTCGACTGTTCGGCGGACGACGGTCAGGGGCAATACCGGCCATGCCTCCTTCAACGTGACCGTCACCTTCAACGACACCCAGGCGCCCACCTTCACTCCCAACCCGCCACCGCCCGTTGGTGCCACCACCTCGGGTACAGGCGCCGTCGTGAACTACACGGTGGCGGCAACCGACGACAGCGGTACACCGCCGACGGTCAACTGCACGCCGCCCTCCGGCTCAACCTTCCCTGTCGGTCAAACGACCGTCAACTGCACAGCCTCCGACGGAACGAACACGGCGAACGCCTCGTTCATCGTCACCGTTACCTTCGTCGACACGACCGCCCCTGTGATTTCGAACGTGCCCTCGAATCGTGTGGTCGAAGCGAACGGCCCTTCGGGATCAGTCGTCAGCTACACAGGGCCAACAGCAACCGATGCCGCGGAAGGGCCGAAGCCTGTCAGTTGTAGCCCGACGAGTGGCTCAACCTTCCCGCTGGGGGGTACCACGGTCAACTGCACTGCGTCCGACTCGCACGGCAATACGAGTAGTGCGTCGTTCACAGTGACCGTCGTCGATACGACCAAGCCGAACCTCATCGTCCCCAGCGAACGCGCGGTCTATGCCGACACGCCGCTGGGCATCGGCCCGCAGGGCTACGGCGTCCCGCCGTTCCTCGAGGGAGCCTCCGCCACAGACACCGTCGACCCACACCCGGTCATTACGACCGACGCTCCCGAGTTCTTCACGGTCGGTGTCCACACGGTGACGTTCACCGCGGTCGACGCCAGTGGAAACGGCGTCAGCAAGACCGCGGTGCTCGAGGTGTTGCCAATGCCGCCGGCGGGGACACCTCCGCTTCCCATACCGGCGCCGCGAGTTGCACCGCCCGACGTCAGTGACCTGAAAGCCGAAGCCGGCGACCGCCGAGTCAGATTGAGCTGGCAGATCCCTCCCGGAGTCGACCACGTCGTGATCAGTCGCTCACTCTCGTTGGGGGGCGACGTGCAGGTCGTATACACGGGCTCGGCCGAGTCCTTCCTGGACCGCGCCGTCGTGAACACGCTCGAATACCGCTACGTCGTCGTGTCCGTCGATCAAGGATGGCCTGGCCTCTGCGGGAGTTGCTGCCACAGCACAGCCGAGGCCGACGCTCCTGAAGGCCCCGAAAGACGGCGCTCGGCTCCGCAAGGCGCCGAAGCTGACCTGGGTCGCGAACTCGGAGGCGAACTACTACAACGTGCAGCTCTTCCGAGGCGAGAAGAAGATCCTGAGCGTCTGGCCCCTGAAGCCTGCCCTGAACCTCAAGAACAAATGGAAGTACCAGGGGCACACGTACAAGCTGTCGCGCGGCGTCTACCGCTGGTATGTCTGGCCGGGGTTCGGAGCCCGCAAGGCGGTCGACTACGGCGAGATGCTCGGCTTCAGCAGCTTCCAGATCGTCGGCTGAGCTAGCGAGCCGAAACCGCCATCCAGCGGAGCGTGGCTGCGAGGCTCACGATCGGCAGGAAGGCGAGCGGGGCAGCGACTGCCAGGGTCAGCATCAGTCGCTACCCGTCTGGATGATCATCCCGAGGCCCGCGAGGACGAGGGCTGCGATGACGAGCAATGTGATGAACAGTCGCTTCTTCATGGCATGAGTCTCGTCTACAAGACGGGCGAAGTCGTTACGGTTTTCCCTACCTTCGAGGGCGGCCTGCCTGTGAAAGCTCGACCTTGCCCTCGGCTTTCTCGATCTTCTCGACCAGCACCTTGATCGGGTCTCCCAGGCGGTAGGTGGCTCCCCCACGCCGGCCGGCCATCGCCGTACCCAGCTCGTTGAGCTCGAAATAGTCGCCGGCCAGGCGCCTCGCGGGCAGGTAGCCCTCGAAGACGTCGCCGAACCGGATGAACAGGCCCGAGGCGATCATCCCGACGATCTCGCCCTCGAACGGGTCGTCCCAGCCACGCTCGTAGAGCGTCGCCTCCAGCAGCCAGGCCAGGCAGAGGTCGTCGGCGAGATGCTCGACCTGGGCCGCCTCTCGCTCCCGCGCCGAGGTGTGCTCCGCGAGGCCATCGAGGTCTCCGGGCGGCGGATCGTCGGAGAGGCCGAGCTCGCGGAGCAGCGCGCGGTGGACGACGAGATCCGGATAGCGCCGGATCGGCGAGGTGAAGTGGCAGTAGGCGGGGCTCGCGAGACCGGAGTGCCCGAGGTTCTCGGGGTGGTAGCGGGCCTGCTTGAGCGAACGAAGCACCAGCGAGGGGAAGGCTTCGCGGCCGCGACCGGAGCGCTCGACGTAGTCCATGACGCGGACGCTCACCTCGCCTGCGACGGCAGCCGCCGTCGCAGGCGAGAGCTGCTTCGGCGCGGGCGGCGTCGGCACTCCCAGATCGGCGAGCTTCTTCAGCAGGAGCTCGATCGCCTGCGGGTCGGGCCGTTCATGGACACGGTAGAGCGCCGGCCGCTTCCGTCCGGAGAGGAGCTCGGCGACGGCTTCGTTCGCGGCAACCATGAGCTCCTCGATGAGGCGGTGGGCGGTCGGCTCGGTTTCCTTCCATGCGCGCGCCACGCCGCCCTTGCCGTCGAACTCGAAGTTGATCTCCGGCGTCTCGATGCGGAGGGCGCCTCGTGCGAATCGCCTCTCGCGCATCTCGGCCGTCAACCGGTCCGTGTCCTCGAGAGCCGCGACGACCTCCGGCGCGGCGTCCCGCCGCTCTGCTTCGGCATACGTGAGCCGCGCCCGGCTGCGGATGACCGAGCGGTAGAACTTCGGTTCGCCGTTCGGCGGCATCTCGACAGTGAGGCAGAGGCGGTCCTCGTTCGGCCGCAAGCTGCACCGGTTCTCGGACAGCTCCGGTGGCAGCATCGGGGCGACCCGCCCCGGGACGTAGGTCGAAAACGCGCGCGCGGAGGCACCACGATCGAGCGGCACTCCCGTGGGCAGGTAGGCCGACACGTCGGCGATGTGGACCCACCAGCGGAATCCGTCCCCTTCCTTCTGCACGGAGATCGCATCGTCGAAGTCCTTTGCGGTCTCGGGGTCGATCGTGAAGCAGAGCTGCTCTCGCAGATCGACGCGGCCGGACAGATCGGGCTCGGGCGCCTCGTAGGGCTCGAACTCCGTGCGCACTCCGGAGTGCACGAGCAGGCCCTCGAGCACGACCTGGATGTCCTTCGCCTTGCCGAGCTTGCGTTCGACGCGCGCACGGCCGCGGCCGGTGCGGACGACGACGAGATCTCCGGGACGGATGTCGCCGCTGCCTTTCCGGTCGATCGTGACCGGAACGTTCGGGACGAAGTACGGCTCGCCGACGAACAGCTTGCCGCGCTTGTCGACCTCGACGACTAGGAGGTCGCTCAGACTTTGAGGAAGCGGCGGATGGTGAAGCCGGAGCCGGCTGCGCCGAGCAGCAATCCGGTTCCGAGCAGAATCAGCGCGTTGAGCGAGAAGGCGATTGCGTTCACGTCGTCGCCGGCCTTGAGCGGCCCGCTGTGGAGCAGCGACGGCAGCGCGATCTCCTTGCCGATCACGAGCAGGATCACGGCGCCCAACGCACCGGCGATCCCACACAACAGTCCTTCGAGCATGAACGGGCCCCGCACGAACCAGTTCGTCGCGCCGACGAGCTTCATCACCTCGATCTCACGACGGCGCGAGAAGATCGACAGGCGAATCGTGTTCGCGATCAGCAACGTCGACGCTGCCAGCAGGAGTAAGACCGCGATGATGAAGAAGATCTCGATCACGTGGGCAAGCTTGAGCACCCGACTCGTCGTCTGCTTGCCGTAGTCGACCTTGTCGATCCCGATCGCCGGACTTGCCTGGAAGAGCTGCGACTACCTTCTCGACGTCCTCTCCGCGCTTGGGAATGACCGTCAGCGCGTTCGGGAAGGGGTTGGTCGGGAGCGCAGCCACCTCCTCCGGATGCTTCTGCTTCATGATCCGCAGAGCGTCGGCCTTCGACACGAACACGACGTTCTTCACGAGCGGACTTGCAGTGGCGATCCGTGCCACCTCGTTCATCTGCGCGGTGGTCGCATCCTTGGCGCAGGTGTCGTTCGTGCAGTAGTAGACGTGCACGACGAGCTCGCGCTTCACGTGATTGCTCCAGGAGACGACCCACGTGCCGAAGGCGATGAAGAGGCCGAGCAGGAACATGCCGATCAGCACGGTCACGGTTGCGGCGAGCGTCGTCGAAAGGTTTGCGCCCAGCGAGCGCAGCGACTCCGAGAAGAGAAGCTTGACGCGTTCTATGACTCGTAACCCCCTCGGCGCTCGTCGCGGGCGAGCCGCCCGTCCTCGAGCGCGATCACACGGCGGCGCATCTTGTCGACCATCTCGCGGTCGTGCGTCACCATGAGGATCGTCGTGCCGGCACGGTTGATGCGGTAAAGGAGCTGCATGATCCCGACCGACGTGTCGGGGTCGAGGTTCCCGGTCGGCTCGTCGCAGACGAGCAGCGGCGGATGGTTGACGAAGGCACGCGCGATCGAGACGCGCTGCTGCTCACCGCCGGAAAGCTCATCCGGGAGTGAGTTCATCTTGTGCGAGAGACCGACCATGTTCATGACCTCGGGCACCTTGCGCCGGATGTTGCTGGCGCTCTCGCCCTGCACCTTCAGCGCGTAGGCGACGTTCTCGGCCGCGCTGCGGGTCGGAAGCAGCTTGAAGTCCTGGAACACGCAGCCGACGTTGCGACGGAGCTGCGGCACGTTCGAACGGCGCAACCGGGTCAGGTCGCGGCCGCCGACGAAGATCCGCCCGCGGGTCGGCTCGAGCTCCTTGAGCAGGAGCCGGATGATCGTCGACTTCCCGGAACCGGAGGCGCCGACGACGAAGACGAACTCGCCCTTGTCGATCACGAACGAGACCTCGCGGAGCGCCCTCACGTCAGGGTCATAGATCTTCGTGACGGACTCGAAGACGATCATCGAGCCGGGACCCGGGATCGACGCCTCGGTCGGCTGCGGCTCCGGGAGCGCTGCCACGGGATTCTCCTCTGTCTGAAGGGTTACGTCCGACACCGGGTTCTCTGATGGGGGCGCGGGTTCCTGGGCGCGCACCGGCCGTGGAATTGCGGGCCAGTCTACCTGAGGGGTCAGACCACCTTCCCGGCTGCCCGGGCGAGCAAATAGGCATGGATAAAGGGGTCCAGGTTCCCGTCGAGGACGCCCTGAGCGTTTCCCACCTCGTAGTCGGTGCGGTGGTCCTTGACCAGCTGGTACGGCTGGAGGACGTAGCTCCGGATCGGGTTGCCCCCGAAGCCCATGCTCACGACGCCCCGCTCCCTGGCGAGCTCCTGCTCGCGCTCCTCCTCGGCGAGCTCGGCCAGGCGGGACTTGAGGATGCGCATCGCGGTCTGCTTGTTCGCGGTCTGGGAGCGCTCGTTCTGGCACTGGACGACGACGCCTGTCGGCAGGTGCGTGATGCGGACGGCGGAGTCGGTCTTGTTGACGTGCTGGCCGCCCGCGCCCTGCGCGCGATAGGTGTCGATTCGCAGATCGCCCTCGTCGATCTCGATGTCCTCGTCCTGCGCGAGCAGCGGCGCGGGGATGACCTGGGCGAACGACGTGTGACGCCGATGCGCCTGGTCGAAGGGGCTCAGGCGGACGAGGCGGTGCTTGCCGCGCTCCGCGCGCAGGATCCCGTATGCGTTCTCGCCCTCGACGGTGAACGTTGCCGATTTCAGGCCGGCTTCTTCGCCCGGGCTCGCCTCGATGACCTCGGTCTTGAAGCCGCGGTCGTCCGCCCAGCGCTCGTACATGCGCAGCAGCATCTCGGTGAAATCCTGCGCGTCCGTGCCGCCGACGTCCGACTGCAACGTCACGACCGCGTCGCCGGCGTCGTACTCGCCGCTGAAGAGCGCCTGCTCCTGCAAGCGCGCGAGCTCATGCCTGAGCGGCGCGATCGACGCGGCGATCTCGTCCTCCATCCCGCCGTCCATCGAGAAGAGCTCCTGCGCGTCTTCGTAGTCGCGCGTCAGCTGCTCGTAGCTGTCGAGCTTGCGTGCGACACGCGAATGTTCGGTGGAGATCTTGGCGGCGCGGTCCTGGTCGTCCCAGAAGCCCGGCTCGCCCATCCGCTGCTCGAGCTCGGCGCGGCGGGCGGTCAGTGCATCCGGGTCAAAGGTAATCACGGACCCAGGCCAGCTGGGTCCTGATCTCCTCGAGCTGTTGCTCGAGCGACTGTGCGCTTTCTTCCGCCATGCATCGATGTTAGCCAACGGCCACGGACATGTCGGGGACTGTCCCCACCATGTCCACGCCGGTCGGTTGTGGAAGAAACGTCACACTCTCGACGCGAATGCCATGTCCGGTCGGGACAGTTTCGCCACGTCCTTGCGAGACGTGGCCAGGGACAGTCCCCAGACAAGTCGTCCTCGGACAGGTGACGAGCAATCCGGGCTGCGCCTGCTCCGCGGATGCCGGCTTCGCCGGCGTCCGCTGCCCAACGCTTAAGCGTTAGGTAGCGAGTCCGCGCGAAGTCATCATGGCCCGGCGAAGCCGGGCCGGACTTCGGGCGGCTACGGGCCGGACTTCGCGCGGTTAAGCACCGTGGCACTTCTTGAACTTCTTGCCGCTGCCGCACCAGCACGGGTCGTTGCGGCCGATGTTCTCCTGCTCGGACTTCACGATGGGGCGCGGCGTTCCCGCGGTTGACGTCGTGCCGCCGCCGGACATCGCGAGCGTCGCAGTGGCGCCCCCTGCGCCGCCTCCCGCGGCTGCGATCGCCTCCGCGCCGGCCAGGGACTCGTGCGCGTACTGCAGCCCACTCCCGTTGACGCCGGACGCCTGCTGCGCCCGCTGCAGCCCTTCGGCTTCCTCCGGCGCGAGCTGTGCGTGGAACAGCGTGAGCACGACCTCTTCCCGGATCTGGGCGCCGAGCTCCTCGAACATGATGTGGCCTTCGTGCCGGTATTCGACGAGCGGGTCCTTCTGCGCCATTGCACGGAGGTGGACGCCCTCGCGCAGGTAGTCCATCGAGTCGAGATGCTCGCGCCAGCGCTGGTCGACGACCTGAAGGATCACGAAGCGCTCCAGTTCGCGCATCAGGTCGGCCGTCATCTCCTCTTCCTTCGCCGTGTACGAGTCGCGCGCGTCCTCCTGGAATTCCTCCATGAGTGACTCCCGCGTGACCTCGCCGAGATCCTCGCGCAGCTCGTCGACCGTGACCTCCGTGTCGTAGAGCGCCGCCATCTGCTTCACGAGCCCTTCGAGATCCCACTCCTCCGCGTAGTCCTCCTGGGTGAACTCCGCGACCGTGCGGGCGATCACCTCGTCGATCCACTCGCGCACCTGCTCCGACATGTCCTGGCCCTCGAGCACGGCGCGGCGCTGCTCGTAGATCACCATGCGCTGTGAGTTCATGACGTCGTCGTACTTGAGGACGTTCTTCCGCGCGACGAAGTTCTGCTCCTCCACCTTCTTCTGCGCGCCCTCGATCTGGTTGGAGAGGATCTTCGCCTCCATGGGCTGATCGTCCGGAATCTTGAAGCGCTCCATGATTCGCTTGATGCGGTCGCCTGCGAAAAGGCGGACGAGATCGTCCTCACCGGACAGGTAGAAGCGCGATTCACCGGGGTCGCCCTGACGGCCTGAACGGCCGCGCAGCTGGTTGTCGATCCGCCGCGCCTCGTGGCGCTCGGTGGCCAGGACGTACAGCCCACCGGCCTCGACGACGCCCTCGCCAAGCTTGATGTCGACGCCGCGGCCGGCCATGTTCGTCGCGATCGTGACCGACCCACTCTGGCCCGCGTCCTTGATGGTCTCGGCCTCGCGCGCATGCTCCTTCGCGTTCAGGACCGTGTGCGGGATCCCCTGCCGCGTGAGCAGCTCGCTCAGGTGCTCCGACGTCTCGACGGCGATCGTGCCGACGAGGACAGGCTGCCCCTTCTCGTGGCGCTCCTTGATGTCCCGGATGACCGCCTGGAACTTCCCTTCCACGGACTTGAAGATCAGGTCGTTCTTGTCTTCGCGGATCACATCCACGTTGGTCGGAATCTCGACGACGTGGAGGTTGTAGATCTCGACGAACTCCTTCTCCTCGGTCTTTGCGGTACCGGTCATGCCGGCAAGCTTCTCGTAGAGGCGGAAGTAGTTCTGGAGCGTGATCGTCGCGAGCGTGACGTTCTCCTCCTGGATCTTCACGCCCTCCTTGGCCTCGATCGCCTGGTGCAGGCCTTCCGACCAGCGCCGTCCTTCCATGATCCGGCCCGTGAATTCGTCGACGATCTTCACCTCGCCGTCCTGGATGACGTAGTCGATGTCGCGCTTGTAGAGCGACTCGGCCTTCAGCGCCTGGTTCAGATGGTTGACGAGCTGCGAGTGGCGCGGGTCGTAGAGGTTCTCGAGCCGCAGCGCGCGCTCTGCGGCCGCGATCGAAGCCTGTCCCGGCGCGACCGTCTTGTGCTTCTCGTCGTACTCATAGTCCGCATCGGGGTTCCCGCCCTTGAGGAGCGGGTCGTGCGCCACTCCTTTCAGCGACCGAGCGATGCGCGCGAAGTCGTTGTAGATCTGCGCGGCCGCTTCCGGCTCGCCGGAGATGATCAGCGGCGTGCGCGCCTCGTCGATCAGGATCGAGTCGACCTCGTCCACGATCGCGTACGAATGGCTGCGTTGCACGACGCCGTCGAGACTGACTGCCATGTTGTCGCGCAGATAGTCGAAGCCGAACTCGGAGTTCGTCCCGTATGTGATGTCGCACTCGTAGGCGACCTTGCGCTCCGCGAACGGCATCATGTTCTCGATCGCGCCGACGGTCATGCCGAGACGCTCGAAGACGCCGCGGTTCCACTCGGCGTCACGCTGGGCGAGGTAGTCGTTGGTCGTGACGAGGTGAACTCCCTGGCCGGCCAGCGCATTCAGGTAGAGCGCGAGGCTCGCGACGAACGTCTTACCTTCGCCGGTCTTCATCTCCGCCACGTCGCCTTCGTGGAGCACGATGCCGCCCATCAGCTGGACGTCGAACATCCGCTGGTCGGACTCCCGCAGACGGGCCTCCCGGACGGCCGCGAAGGCGTCGAAGAGCAGCTCCTCGAGCGTCTCCCCGTTCTCGAGCCGCTGCCTGAACTCGACCGTCTTGTCCCGGAGCTCGTCGTCTGAGAGCGCAGTGAACTCGGGCTCGATCGAGGTGATGTAGGCAGCCTGCTCGGCCAGCCGCTTCATGCGGCGGCCCTCGCCTAGGCGAAGGACCTTCTCGAAGGATCCGAGCTGGGAGGACATGGAACCTAGGGTAGCTTGCCCTACCTAGAGCGGATCGACACGAACCTCCCAGAGGGTGCCGTCCAGGCGGGCTGCGCGTATGACCGCGTTGCCGTCGGCCAGCTGCTCCAGCTCCGGCATCGTTCCAAACGAACGGTTCCCGTCCACGACCAGCGTCTTCTCCTCCCCGTTCAGCACCAGCTCGATCTCGTCGCCGCCCGGTTCCGGCAGCTCGATGACGCGCAGCCGGTGGGCCGCAATCGCCCACGTCGTCTCGCCGCGCCGCACAGCGCTCGCGCGGTACGGGCGCGCGATCTCGTGTTCGATCGCGTCCGCAAGCGCCGTCAGGTCACCGTCGCCTTCCTCGACCAGCAGCGAACCGTCCTCGAGCCCGACGAAACGCGCGGAGTCTCCGGCCACATCCGGTGCCTCGGTGGTGGCGACTGCGTCGTATTGCCGCTCGCGCGGAATGCCGTGGATGCCGGTCTCCGGAATGACTCCGGTGAACAACGGCACGGTGGACCGCTCCACGAGACCACCCTCCTCCGCTAGCTGCTGGTGCAGCGGCTTACGCCGGAAGAAGCCCACTACCCGGAGGGTTCAATCAGGCCGTAGCCGCCGTTCTTGCGGCGGTAGATGACGTTGATCTCTCCGGAGTCGTCGCTGCGAAAGACGAAGAAGTCGTGCCCGATGAGCTCGAGCTGCAGCACGGCCTCCTCGGGATTCATCGGCTTCACCGAGAACTGCTTCACCTTGACGATCTGCTCGCTGGTCTCTTCTTCGTCGGGGATGCTCATCGGACCTCCGCTCGGGCTGCCGTTGTCGCGTGGATGCCAGTCTTTGCGCTGCTTGCCGCGCGCATGGTCGATCTGGCGGGTCAGCTTCTCGGTCAACTGGTCGATCGAGGCTTTCATGTCACTCGATGCCTCGGTGACGCGCAGCGTCGGCCCTTTTGTCCGGACCGTCGCTTCCGCCACCTGGTTGTCGGCGATCGAAGGATTCTTCTCGACACGGAGCTCGAGCTCGACCTCCGCCAGCTCGTGCAGCTGGCGGTCGAGCTTTTGCATCTTTTCCTCGGCGTACCGGCGGATCGTGTCGCTGACCTCGTGGTTCTTGCCCTTCACTTGAAGTCGCATGCGCCTCCTCGTGAGCCGGAGGTCTCACCCTAGCGAATGCGTATCGTGCGGGCCAACGTCACAACCTCGACGTTGCGGGCACCCCCTTTCCGGAGTGCGGACGCGGCCGCATTGGCCGTCGCGCCGGTCGTGTAGACGTCATCGACGAGCGCGACGCGAGCGGGCACTCGACCGTGCGCGATGAAGGCACCCGCGACGTTCCGGCGTCGCTCGTGTTGTGTCAGCCCTCGTTGGCGCGGAGACCCTCTTGCCCTCGTCAGGAGTGGGCCAAGGGGAAGCTCCCACTCGGCAGCAAGTTCGTTCGCCAGCCGCTCGGCCGCGTGGTGTCCACGCTTCAGCCTGCGGTCCGGATCACCGGGGACAAAGGCGACACACGCAACATCCGGTCGCGCGAGCGATTCCCGGACGACTGCTGCGGCCCAGGCGGCGAGCCGGCGCAGCCCGTGCTCCTTCCAGGCGACCACAACTCGACGCAGCCGGTCGTCATACACCAGCACGGCGCGCGCCTGCGCGAACGCGAGTCTGCGTCCGGCGCACTCGCCGCAGCGTTGCACGGGCCAGGCCGTAGGCGCGCCGCAACGTGCGCAAAGCGGTGGCTCGATGCGGCGCAACGCCGCCGTGCAGCCGTCGCAGACCTGCGCTCCCGGGAGAGAGCAGACGAGGCAGCGCTGAGGAAGGAGCAGATCGAGCACGTCACCACGCTAGGGCAGCGCGTGTGACGTGTCTGTGTCAGCTTGGTGAATACTCCGCGCGTTCCGGCAGGCCACGCAGGCGACGCATCTGATTGTCCGCCTCGAGGAGCTGGTCCGCATCGCCGATGTCGAACCACTCGCCCTCGAATCGGTACGCATAGACAGGCTCTCGCTTGTGCAGCCAGGCGACGTAGTTTCCAGGCTGGTCCGGAGAGTTTCCTTCTTCGAGGTATTCCTCGATCAGCCGGACGTGGTCGCGCTCGTAGAGATACGTCGCGGTCGCGCAAAGCGTCGTCGGCGGATTCTCCGGTTTCTCGACGAAATTCGTCACACGGTCGTTCTCGTCGACGTCGACGATCCCGTACTGCTTCGCCAGCTCCCGATCCTTGACGTCCAGAACGGCGATGCAGCTGCCGTCGCGCTCGCGCCAGTAGCGCTCGTATTCCGCGAGGGAATAGTCGAACAGATTGTCGCCGGCGATCACGAGCAGGTCGTCGTCGAGGCCGACGAAGCGCATGTCCCCGATTGCGCCGAGTCGGTCCTCGTTCGACGTCGTCCCGTCGTTGTGGATCTGAACGTCCTTGCCCTCGGCCCAGCGGGCAAAGTCCTCCGCGAAACGCGCGTTGGTGACCAGGTGCACCTCGTCGGCGCTCGTTTCCTCGATCCGATCGAGGATCCAGTCCACCATCGGGCGGCCTCCGACGGGCAGCAGCTGCTTCGGGATCGAGTCCGTGAGGGGACGCAACCGCGTGGCATAGCCCGCGGCGAGAATCAGCGCCTTCATACGAGTGCCGCCAGCGACTGCGCGTACGGAGCGCAGTGGACGCCGTGCTCGGTGACGATTGCCTTGATGAGATCCGCGGGCGTGACGTCGAACGCGGGGTTGCGTGCGGCGAATCTCGTGGTGATCTCGGACGCGGCGCGCTCCTCGATCGGAATCCCCGCGCCGCTGGGCGTCGCGAGGTCGATGGTCGATGTCGGCGCGACGACGTACAGCGGAATGCCGTGGTGCGCGGCCAGGACCGCCAGCGAGTACGTCCCGATCTTGTTCGCGGTGTCCCCGTTCGCGGCGATCCGATCCGCACCGGTGACGACGCAATCGACCTCGCCCGCAGCCATGAGCGAGGCTGCCGCGGAGTCGGCGATAACCGCGTGTGGGATGCCCGCCCTCTCCAGCTCCCACGCTGTCAGGCGCGACCCCTGCAGCAACGGACGGGTCTCGTCGACCCAGACGCGCTCGAGCAAGCCGCGCTCCCAGGCGGTACGAAGTGCACCGACCGCGCTGCCGTAACCGGCGGTCGCAAGTGCACCGGCGTTGCAATGCGTCAGCGCGCGCGTGCCTCGAGCGAAGAGGTCGGCTGCGTGCTCGGCCATGGCACGACAACGCGCGACTTCCTCTTCATGGAGAGCCCGTGCATGCGCAGGAGACGGGTCGTCACGCATCTGCTCCAGCGCCCACACGAGGTTGACCGCGGTGGGACGTGAAGCGACGAGCCGCGCGGCGGCTTCGTCGAGGTCCTCCCCACGTGCTGCCGCCAGCGCGAGCGCGTAGGCCGCGGCGACGCCAATCGCGGGCGCGCCGCGAATCGCCAGCTCGCGAATTGCGTCGACGACGTCCGCCACCGAGCGGCACTCGAGCTCGACCTCTTCGTCCGGCAACCGGCGCTGGTCGAGGAGGACGACCTTCGGGCCGTCCTCCTCGTACCGAACGATGTCTTTTGCTTCTAGGTCCCTTCGTCCCACGAGGCCAGGTACTTCTCCTGCTCCTCCGTGAGCGTGTCGATGTCGACACCCATCGTCCCGAGCTTCAGGCGGGCGATCTCCTTGTCGATCTCCTCCGGCACCGGATAGACCTTCCGCTCGAGCTCGGCAGCGTTCTGGATCGCATACTCGGCCGACAGTGCCTGGTTTGCGAAGGACATGTCCATGACGAGGGCCGGATGGCCTTCGGCAGCAGACAGGTTCACGAGACGGCCGTCCGCGATCAGGTAGATGCGCTGGCCGCCGGCCATGGTGAACTCCTCGACGAAGGCACGCGCCTCGCGCGTTTCGGTCGCCAGCGCCCTGAGCCCCGGGATGTCGATCTCGACGTTGAAGTGGCCCGTGTTCGCGAGAATGGCACCGTCCTTCATCTTCTGGACGTGCTCCTTGCGGATGACCGACTTGTCGCCGGTCGCAGTGCAGAAGATGTCGCCGATCGACGCGGCCTTCTCCATCGTGAGCACCTCGAAACCGTCCATGCTCGCCTCGAGGGCACGCATCGGGTCGACCTCGGTGATGATCACGTGCGAGCCCATCCCACGGGCGCGCGATGCGACGCCACGACCGACCCAGCCATAGCCGGCCACGACGAAGCGCTTGCCTGCGAGCAGTACGTTCGTCGCGCGGATGATCCCGTCGATCGTCGACTGACCGGTGCCGTAACGGTTGTCGAACAGGTGCTTCGTCTGCGCATCGTTGACGGCGATGACAGGGAAGCCGAGCGCACCGTCGCGTTCCAGCGCCTTGAGGCGGATCACCCCGGTGGTCGTCTCCTCCGTGCCCGCGATGATGTCGCCGAGCTGCTCGCGCCGCGCGGAGTGCAGGACCCCGATCACGTCGGCGCCATCGTCCATCGTCAGCTGCGGCTTGTGGTCGACGGCCGCCTCGATGTGGGCGTAGTACGTGTCGTTGTCCTCGCCCTTGATCGCGAAAACCGCGATGTCGTACTCGTCGACGAGCGCAGCAGCCACGTCGTCCTGCGTCGAGAGCGGGTTGGAGGCGCACAGCACCACGTCGGCGCCTCCCGCCTTCAGCGTGCGGGCGAGGTTCGCCGTCTCGGTCGTCACGTGCAGACACGCAGAGATGCGGTAGCCGGCAAGTGGCTGCTCGTTCTCGAAGCGGTCCCGAATCGCGGCGAGCACGGGCATCTGGCGGTCAGCCCATTCGATGCGGCGCACGCCCTCGGGCGCAAGCGCGAGGTCCTTCACGTCATGCCGTTTCGTGGTAGCCATTCAGTCCTTTCAGTCTTCAGTCAGTTAGGCGGCGAGCAGGCGCTCGTGCTTGCGCTGCTCCCAGTCGAGGGCTGACAGAGGCGTGCCTGCCAGCCAGGTCCACACCGCCGCCCGCAGCTCGGGCTCGCGCTCGAGCCTAGCTGCGAAAGCGACGTCCGTGAGCTCTACATCGTGGCGACGGCGGAGCTCCCGCAGAGAGCGAAGCTGATTGAGCTCGAGCAGCCCGTACAGGCGATAGCCGGCCCCACTCCTGCGGGGAACAACGAGCCCAGCGCCTTCGAGATAGCGAAGCATCCGAGGCGACCAGCCTGTCTGGGCTGCGGCCTCGCCGACGGTCAATTCAGCCATGCGGGAGACCTTACCACAACTGTGTTAAGGCTCGGAGGTTCCCTCCCTGCCGTAGGCGTCCTCGAGCCGGACGACATCATCGAGTTCCGGCGTCGAGACCTCGAGAATGGTCGTGTCCTCGACGGCGGTGACCCGATGCACCGTGCCCGGGTGGAAATGGAACGAGGCTCCGGGGCCGATCACCTCTTCGCTCAGCACCGCATCCCCGGCCGAGCCGAGCTCGAGCCTGGCTCGACCAGACTGGACGAGCCAGGACTCGTCCTTCTCGCGGTGGAACTGCAGGCTCAGGGACTCGCCGGCCTTCACGAAGAGCACCTTGCCGACGTAGTGCTCGGTCTCTGCCCACACGAGCTCGTAGCCCCACGGCTTCTCCACCTTGCGCGGGTCGAACGCCCACGCGTCAAGCCCCTCGAGGTTCGGCGAATCCACGCCCATTCGGCGACTCTATGCCGTCCGGACCTGTCCGGTGCCTGGCACCGAACGTGGGCTAGCTACGACCTCGGGCGAGAGTCGGTCGCAGCTCCGGATGAAGCACGTAGTGCTCCTCCGCCCGCTGCAGGTCCTTGGGCGTATTGACCGTGATCCAGAGGCCCTCGTGCCTGAAGCCGAACAGCTTTCCCTCCGCGGACAACTCGGGGAACGTCGACTGCTCATGGTCGCCACGTTCCGGCAAGCGGGCCAGCGCCTCGTCGTCGAGGACGTAAACGCCGGCGTTCACCCAGTGCGGCAGGCGGGGCGCTTCGCGGAAACCCGTCACGCGGTCGTCGTCGCCGAGCTCGACCACACCGAATTGCGATGTGAGCGGAGCAACGACGATCGTCGCCGCGCCGCCGTGCTCCTCGTGCGCCTCCAGGAATGCGCGCAGATCGACGTCGTGCAATTCGTCACCGTTGAACGCATAGAGCGGGCCCGACTCCTCGCGTTGCTGTGCCGCGAAGCGCAAGCCTCCCCCACGTCCCAAAGGCTCTGGTTCGGCGACCGCGACGATCGTCGCGCCCAAACCCGCAAGCTTGGCCTCGAAGAGTCGCGCCTGGCCCGCGCTACAGCTGACGATCACGCGGTCGACGCCCGCGCGCACCAGCTGCGACACCTGGTACTCGGCAAGTGGATGTCCCGCGATCGGGACGAGCGCCTTCGGATTTCCACGTGCGGCATCGCCGAGCCGCGACGCCTGGCCGCCCGCGAGGATGATTGCTTCCACTAGTTCGAGACCTTCGTCTCGGGCTCAGCCGTTTCGGGCAGCGCCTCGAACGGCGAGCTCGGCCGGCCGATGCCTTCGTAGGCGAAGCCGGCGGCGCGGGTCTCGGCCGGGTCGAGCAGGTTCCGTCCATCGAGGATGAGCGGCCGGGCCATCGCGTCGTGCACGTCCTTCGACGCGAGGCCGCGCAACTCGTCCCACTCGGTCACAATCACCGCGGCGTCCGCGCCCCGCACGGCGTCGAGCACCGAGTCGACAAGGACCGCGCCCTTCATCAGCTCGCCCGGCCGCGCGACCGGATCCCAGGCACGCACCTCCGCACCTTCGGCCAACAGGCGTGAGGCGAGCACCAGCGACGGTGCCTCCCGCATGTCGTCCGTGCCCGCTTTGAACGCGAGCCCGAGCAGCGCGATCTTCTTTCCGCGCAGCTTGCCGAGATGCTTCTGCAGCTTCTGTACGACTCGCCGCTTCTGCAGCTCGTTGACCTCGATCACCGCCGCGAGCAGCTGGAAGTGATAGCCGGAGTTCGACGCGAGCTGCTTGAGCGCGAGCGAGTCTTTCGGAAAACAGCTTCCACCGTATCCGATGCCTGCCCGCAGGAAGTGCGGCCCGAGCCGGTGGTCGAGCCCAATTCCCTTCGCGACTTCGACGACGTCTGCGCCGACTGCCTCGCACACGTTCGCGATCTCATTGATGAACGAGATACGGGTCATCAGGAACGCATTCGCCGCGAGCTTGATCATCTCGGCCGAGGCAACGTCGGTTCGGACCATCGGCGCCTCGATCCCACCGTAGAGCGCCTCGATCGCGACGCCGTCCTCCTCGTCGAATGCGCCGATCACGATCCGGTCCGGATTGAGGAAGTCGCGTACCGCATTTCCTTCGGCCAGGAACTCAGGATTGGACACATAGCCGACGTTGGTGAGCCCACGGCCCTCGAGTGCGGCGCGCACCTTTTCGCCGGTTCCGACCGGCACCGTGGACTTCATCACCAGAATCTGCCGCCGCTCGACCCGCGGGAGGTCGTCGAGCGCCGACCAGACGAACGACAGATCCGCGTCACCGGAGTACGTCGGCGGGGTCTGCACGCAGATGAACAACGCATCCGCGTGCGCGAGGTCGCCCGCGTCGAGTGTGTACCGAATGCGGTCGCGGTTCCGCTCGAGCACTTCAGGCAGATCCGCCTCGTGGAACGGCACCTGGCCGGCACGCAGCGCCTCGATCCTCTCCGGCATCACGTCGCGCACGATCACCTCGTGCCCGAGCTCGGCAAAGCAGCCGCCGGTGACGAGCCCGACCCAGCCCGCGCCAAAGACGCCGATCGTTCGCGATTCCGCCACGACCAAGAAGCCTACTTGGGAAGCGGCGCGAGGCCTCGCGCGATTGCGAGCATCGTCTCGTTGGACAGCTCGTCGAGAATCGAGTTCACGACCCAGTACGTCGCCCCGTCCTTCCGGAGCACGACCATGTGGAGATGCGCCCCGGAGTAGTAGAGGGCGTATTCACGGCCCTTGATCTTGTGCACGAAGCTCGGGTCGGCGAGCACCGGCGCCTCGTTCCAATTCGTCTCCTGAATGCCCCAGTACTCGTTCGAACCGATGCGGAAAGTCAGACGCACCGCTCGGTGACCCTTGCTGATGTTGTAGACCCGAATCGGGGCATCGAACTCGAGCCGCGAGGAGCTCTCGATGAGGCGGGGAACCTGGAGCCGGAAGCGCACCCGCTTGCGTACCTGCATGAGCAGCGAACGGGTCAGCGCCGCATTCGGCGTCACCCTGGCCGGCTCGCGGGTCGGCGTCTTGTCCACCGGCGCCGGCGCAATCGTCCCGTGGAAGTTCTGCCCGACCACGATCGTGGCCATCGCGCCGTTCGCGAGCGTGATGAAACTGGCGGGCAATGGTTTGACGTCTGCGTCGCCGAACAGATTCGCCAACCTCGCGGCGGCGGCCTTGGAGCGAGGTTGCGCAGTGTCGTAGTACACGGTCGTGCGGAAGTACTGGAAGTTCGGAGCGTTCTGCGGCTGACCGGTCGGAGGCAGGACGATCTTGTAGCCGCGCTGCCCGAGCTCGTACGCAGCATTGGCGGCCGACCCCGCAACGCCGTTGCCGTTCAACACCGTCGTGCTGGTGTCGCGCGGACGCGGCGCGGTCGAGCGCCGCTTGATGCCGAACGTCACGTCACGCGCCTTCTCCGGCGCGTTCACGTCCGGCTGGACGAAATCGCGCACTGCGACGGCGATGTTCTCAGGTGTTGCGGAGAGCTCATTGCCACCGGTCAGGCCCTCGATCTTGGACTGGAAGACGTGGCCGGAGGGAAGCCCATGAGCGAAGTAGAGGTAATCCTTCAAGGTGTTCGGATCGAGCGCCTTGCCACCGCCGCGACCAACGACGACGTTCTTCTCGACGGCGGTCATGATCTTGAGGACGGTGTCCAGGTCGAGCTGGGAAGAGATCTGGGACTTCATCGCTTTCAGGAACAGCTGCTGACGGGCGTTGCGGTAGAGGTCCGAGTCGAAGTGGCGGAATCGCACATAGGCCAGGGCGTTCGTGGCATTCACGCGCTGATATCCCGGGAACAGACTGATCTTCGACACCCCCGGACAGTTGGTCGCATCGCAGAGATAACGGTGATCGACGTCGAGCCAGACGCCGCCCAGCTTGTTCACGAGATCCGTGAAACCGCGGAAGTTGACGGTGACGAAATAGTTGATCGGTAGACCGGTGAGCGCGCGCACGGTCTCGACGGCTCCGAGCGTCCCGCACTGCGAGAACGCTGCGTTGATCCGGTCTCGTGAGTCCGGGTGGCCGGGACACTTGATGGTCGCGATCAGATCGCGCGGGAACGAGAGCATGGCGAGGGAGTTCGTCCCTGGATCTGCCCGAACGAGAATCAGCGTGTCGGAGCGCCCGGTCAGCTCCGCTTGGCTGCCTTTCCGCCGGTCGGTGCCGATCACGAGCGCAATCGTCGGCTGACCGGGAATCGCCAGGTCGAGGCGCTTCGCGGCCGCGCGATCAACCTTCGTCTTCGGGGCGATCGCCTGGAGGAATTCATGGGTCTTGAGATACGCCGCACCCGCCGCGCCGCCCGCAACCACGACGGAGGCCAGCACCACCCAGAGCACCACGGTTCGCACCATCTGCCACGGGGTTCGGCGCGGCGGGTCGGGCTGGCGATAGCGCCGCATCGGCGTGTGGACGCCCGGCGGGTACACCGGGCGACCGTTGCCGTTGACGGTCGCACCGCGCCCCATGCCTCTCTTAAGGGTGGTCTTCATACGGCCTGAAAACAGGACGACGCCCGTTCCGCGGGCGCCAGCCGGGTTCGAGGATAGCCGACCGACCGGCTAGCCGACATCCCTGACCGTCTCCTCCGCCAGCCAGCGCGCGACTCTCAGCCGCTCCCTCAGGCCAGTACGAGGAGCTCCCGGACGACCTCTCAGCGGTTGAGCGCTTCTTCCCGCGATCGAGTCTCGTACCCGAGGTTCGGCGTAAGCCACCGCTCCGTCTCTTCGAGGGTCGTGCCCTTGCGCGCGGCGTAGTCCTCGACCTGGTCGCGAGCGAGACGGCCGACGGAGAAGTAGCGCGCGCTCGCGTTTGCGAGATAGATGCCGCTCACCGCCGCAGCCGGCGTCATCGCGAACGACTCCGTCAATTCGAGCCCCGCGCTGTCGGCGCCGAGCAGCTCGAAGAGCTTCCGCTTCTCGGTGTGGTCGGGACAGGCGGGATAACCGAACGCGGGACGGATTCCACGGAAGCGTTCCGCCAGCAGCTCCTCTCTGGGCAACTCCTCCTCCGGCTCGTACCACTCACGCCGCACTTGCAGATGGAGGTACTCCGCGAACGCTTCCGCAAAGCGATCGGCGAGCGCCTTGACCATGATCGCGCGGTAATCGTCGTTCTCGCTCTCGTACCGCGAGGCAAGCTCGTTCGCCCCGTGGATCGCGACCCCGAAGGCGCCGATGTGGTCGCCGTCGGGAGAGACGTAGTCGGCAAGGCAGCGATTCGGCCTCGAGTCGCCGTACGCTGACTGCTGGCGCAAAAGGTTGAAACGGATGCCGTTCTCGAGGACGACATCGTCGCCGTCGGAGCGTGCGGGCCAGTAGCCGTAGACGCCGCGGGCCTGCAGCGACCCGTCGCGCACGATCTCGTCCAACAACTCCTGCGCCTCGTCGTAGAGCTCCTTCGCCGCCGGCTCGTCGAGGATCGCCGGGAACTTGCCTTTCATCTCCCACGCGTGGAAGAAGAACTGCCAGTCGATGTAGTCGCGTAGCGTGGTGAGGTCGGGCTCGACGGTCTTCGTCCCCGTGAACGGCGGCGTCTTCAGGTCGTCGAACGGCACGCGCTCCTTGTTCGCGCGTGCCTCCGCGAGCGGGAGGAGCGGTTTCCGCTCCTTCTCGGCGTACTGCTCGCGCAGGCGCTCCTGGAGCTCACGGTTCTCGGCGTCGAGCTCGAGCTTGCGTTCGGGGTCGAGAAGGTTCGAGACGACGCGCACCACGCGTGAAGCGTCGAGGACATGGAGCGTCGGCTGCGCGAACTCCGGTGCGATCCTCACAGCCGTGTGCTGCTTCGAGGTCGTTGCACCTCCGATCAGCAGCGGCAGTTCGAGCTCACGCCGCTCCATCTCCTTCGCGACGTTGACCATCTCGTCGAGCGAAGGCGTGATCAGACCGGAAAGACCGACGACGTCGCAGCCCTCCTCGACTGCGGTGTCGAGGATGCGATCGGCCGGCACCATCACGCCGAGGTCGATCACCTCGTAGTTGTTGCAGCCGAGCACGACGCCGACGATGTTCTTGCCGATGTCGTGGACGTCGCCCTTGACGGTGGCGAGCACGACCTTGCCCTGCGCGCGCGGAGCATGCAGCCCTGCTGCCTTCTCGGCCTCCATGTACGGCTCGAGGTACGCCACGGCTCGCTTCATCGCGCGGGCGCTCTTCACGACCTGCGGGAGGAACATCTTCCCCGAGCCGAACAGGTCGCCGACGATCTGCATCCCGTTCATGAGCGGGCCTTCGATCACCTCGAGCGGTCGTTCGAAGTTCTTGCGCGCCTCCTCGGTGTCCTCCTCGATGAAGTCGACGATGCCGTGGACGAGCGCATGCGACAGGCGCTCTTCG
This sequence comes from uncultured Actinomycetes bacterium, assembly GCA_963779965.1. GTDB lineage: Bacteria > Actinomycetota > Thermoleophilia > Gaiellales > Gaiellaceae > 3-1-20CM-4-69-9. The sequence goes on from CAWAAP010000016.1 coordinate 83,335, forward strand.
ACGGGAGCCTCGCGCCAGGAGAGATCGCGCTCGCGCTTCGTGGCTTCGCCCTCGACTCTCGACGCGTATTCGACGAGACGTTCTGTCGCGTCCTCGCGGCGGTTGAAGATGACGTCCTCGACGCGCTCCAGGAGCTCCGGCTCGATGTCCTGGTAGACGGCGAGCTGGCCGGCGTTGACGATGCCCATGTCGAGCCCGGCTGCGATCGCGTGGTAGAGGAACGCCGCGTGCATCGCCTCGCGCACGGCGTCGTTGCCGCGGAACGAGAAGCTGAGGTTGGAGATGCCGCCCGAGATCTTCACCCCGGGGCACCGCGCCTTGATCTGCCGCGCTCCTTCGATGAAGGCCTTGGCGAACTCAGCATGCTCTTCGATGCCGGTCGCAACGGCAAGCACGTTGGGGTCGAAGATGATGTCCTCCGCCTCCCACCCGTCGGCGATGAGCAGCTTGTAGGCGCGCTCGCAGATGTCCACCTTCCGCTCGACGGTGTCGGCTTGCCCCTGCTCGTCGAACGCCATCACGACGACGCTCGCCCCGTAGCGCTTGATCTGCCGCGCGTGTGCCAGGAATTCGTCCTCGCCCTCCTTGAGGCTGATCGAGTTGACGACCCCCTTCCCCTGCAGGCACTTGAGCCCGGCCTCGAGCACAGACCAGCGCGAGCTGTCGACCATGATCGGGATGCGCGCGACGTCTGGTTCGGTCGCGACCAGGTTGAGGAAGGTCGTCATCGCCTCCACCGAGTCGAGGAGGTCGGCGTCCATGTTGACGTCGAGGATGTTCGCGCCACCGCGGACCTGCTCGAGTGCGACCTCGACCGCCTCCTGGAACTGCCCGCCCTCGATCAGGCGCCGGAAGCGCGCCGAGCCCGTGACGTTCGTCCGCTCGCCGACCATGACGAAGTTCGACTCGGGGAAGATGCGGAACGGCTCCAGACCACTGAGACGGGTCAGCCCCTCGCTGTTCGGGACTCGTCTGGGGGTCTGACCCCTGGTCGTGGCCGTGATGGCCTTGACGTGTTCGGGCGTGGTCCCGCAGCAGCCGCCGACGATGTTCACCAGCCCGTCCTGGGCGAACGCGCGCAGCGCCTGGCTCGTGTCCTGAGGCTGCTCGTCATGCGTGCCCATCTCGTTCGGAAGGCCCGCATTCGGGTGGCACGCCACCCACGTCGGAGCGACGCGCGCGAGGTCTTCCACGAACGGCCGCATCTGCGTCGCGCCGAGCGAGCAGTTGACCCCGACGATGAACGGCCTGGCGTGCTCGACCGAGAGCCAGAACGCGTCGACGGTCTGCCCGGAGAGATTGCGGCCGCTGCGGTCGATGGCCGTGAACGAGATCCAGAGCGGGAGCTCGGGCGCGACGTCGAGCGCTGCGGCGATGGCTGCTTTCGCGTTCAGGGTGTCGAAGATGGTCTCGATCAGCAGAAAGTCGACGCCGCCTTCGGCAAGGCCCCGAATCTGATCCGCGTAGGTCTCGTACACCTGATCGAACGTGTGAGTTCGGAACGCCGGGTCGTCGACGCGAGGCGACAGCGAGAGGGTGACGTTCAGAGGGCCGACGGAACCTGCGACGAAGCCGCCGACCTCGTCGGCCGCCTGTCGCGCCAGCTTGGCGCCGGCCACGTTCATCTCGTACGCGTGATCCTCGAGCCCGTAGTCCGCCTGGCCGATCGTGGTGGCGGTGAATGTGTTCGTCGTGGCGATGTCGGCGCCGGCGGCGAAGTAGTCGCGATGAATGCCCAGGACGACCTCGGGTCGCGTCAGGTTGAGCAGGTCAGGGTCGCCCGCGACGTCGCGGGGATGGTCCTTGAACCGCTCGCCGCGGTAGGCCTCCTCGCCCTTGACCTCGCGCTGGATGAGCACGCCCCACGAGCCGTCGAGCACGGCGATGCGCTCGCCGAGAATGGCTTCGAGTCGTGTGCGCGCGTCCTGCATCCGTGCCCTTCTTTCGGCCTACAGAGAACCACGCCTTGCCGGCGCGCGGGGCTCTTTAGGCGTTTTTTAACCCGGTCGCCAAGCTGCCTTTCAAAGCTTTCCGGGTCAACGGAGGGTAGCAGCCGCACCCCCGGTAGGATCGCTCGGTGCCGCCCGGGTCCCGAGGCCTTGCGTACCTGTTCCAGCGCGATCCGCGCGGCCGCGCATCCCTGCTGCGGATGATCGCCGTCAAGGCCGAGCGTTGGCGGCGCCGCGACCGGTGGCGCCGATCGCTACGGCGGCACCTCTCGTCCGTCGACCGGGTGCCTCTCGACCGGCCGATCTTCGTTCTCGGGATGCAGGGCGGCGGAACGACCCTCGTGGCTCGCTGCCTGCTTCGGCATCCCTCGGTCGTGAGCATGAGCGGCGCCTCGGACTACTGGGTGGCGACGGACGAGCTCGGCTTTGTCCGGAACCGCATGCGACAGCTCCCTACGACGCTCTGGAGCTCGGCGCATCGCGACGACCTCGACCATCCGCTCTTCGGCAGCGAACACGCCTCCGTCTACGCGTCGAACCTGCTGCTCCCGCAGTACCGGAACACCGCCGACGACGCGACGCCGGCGGACAGTGCTCGGTTCAAGCGAATCCTCAAGGAACACATCGCGGTCTACGCGGACGATGCACGAACGGCGCGCTTCCTCGACAAGACGCACACCTACACGGTCAAGATCCCGTACCTCGACCGGCTGCTCGACGGGCACGAGCCCTTCTTCCTGTTGGTCGTGCGGAACCCGTACACGATGTGTTACCGCGCCGTCCGCCGTAAGCCGCCGGCCTGGCGGCAGGAGGTGCCCTACGAGGACCAGCTACGACTCGTCGCGCAGAACTGGACCAACTCGACGCGGCTCGCCCTCGAGGACGGCCCACCGACGGGACGGTTCCTGGCGCTGCGCTTCGAGGACTTCCTGCAGAACCCGGCCGGAGTCATCCGCGCCGCCTGCACGGCGGCCGGGCTCTCGTACAACGACGACCTCGTGCCGAGCGCGAGCCATCAGATGCCTTTCGCGACGCTGCCCTGGGACCGGAAGTGGTTCCCGCTCCAGGGCGATGAGTGGCGCGACAAGGTCGGCGACGTCGAAGCGCAGATAGTCGAAGAGGAATGCGGCGAGATCGCCGAGCAGCTTGGCTACGGGCGGCTCACCGACACCGCACCGATTCACCCGGCCCTCTTGAGCCTCGCAGGGCTCGCAGGCCCCGCTCAGCTCGTCGCCTAGCTGCGACCGGAAACGGCGAGCTGATTCTCGGCGTGCTTGATGCGCTGCTCGAGCTGCCAGCGATCGGCGTTTGACTCGCCCCGGTCGAGAAGCTCCAGCTCGCGCTGGGCAGTCTCCAGCTGCTCCCGGGCACGTGCGTCGTCGATCTCCTCTGCCGGGATGGCGTCGTCGACGAGCGCGATGGCACGGTCCTGCTCGACCTTGAAGAAACCTGCGCCGGTGGCGAACTCGCGGACGTCGTCGGTGGCGCGGTTCAGGTACACGCGGGTCGAGCCGGCCTTCAGCGTCGCGATCAACGGCGCGTGACGAGCAAGGACGCCGATCTCACCCGCTGCGCCGGGGACGATGATCATCTCCACCTCGCCCTCGAACGCCGGACCGTCCGGCGTCACGAGCGAAAGGTCGAACTTTCGGTTTCGTCGGCCACTTAGAAACGCCGGCGGGCTCGGGCTCTTCCTCGCGCGCGGCGTCAGCTGAAGGGTCGCCGCTCTCCTCTTCGTCCTTCGCTTGCTCGGCAGGCGCTTCGTCGCCCGAGAGCTTGCGTCCCTTCTCCACGGCCTTCTCGATCGTGCCGACCATGTAGAACGCCTGCTCGGGCAGCTCGTCGTGCTTACCGTCGAGGATCTCCTGGAAGCCCTTGATCGTGTCCTCGAGCTTGACGTACTCGCCGGGCGTGCCGGTGAACTGCTCGGCGACGAAGTTCGGCTGCGACAGGAACCGCTGGATCTTGCGCGCGCGAGTCACGACGACCTTGTCCTCGTCCGAGAGCTCGTCGATCCCGAGGATGGCGATGATGTCCTGCAGGTCCTTGTAGCGCTGCAGGATCTCCTGCACTCGAGTCGCCGTGTTGTAGTGCTCCTCGCCGATGATTCCCGGCTGCAACGCTCGCGAGAACGAGTCGAGCGGATCGACCGCCGGATAGATCCCCTGCTCGACGAGCGTGCGCGTCAGCACGACTGACGAGTCGAGGTGCGCGAACGTGTTCGCAGGCGCGGGGTCGGTCAGGTCGTCTGCGGGGACGTAGATGGCCTGCACGGATGTGACCGAGCCCGTCTGCGTCGAGGTGATGCGCTCTTGCAGCTGGCCCATCTCGGTCGCGAGCGTCGGCTGGTAGCCGACGGCGCTCGGCATCCGGCCGAGCAGCGCCGATACCTCGGAGCCTGCCTGCGTGAAGCGGAAGATGTTGTCGATGAAGAGGAGCACGTTCTGACCCTGGTCGCGGAAGTACTCGGCCATCGTCAGCCCCGACAGACCGACGCGCAGCCGTGCACCGGGCGGCTCGTTCATCTGCCCGTAGACGAGCGCGACCTTCTCGAGCACGCCTGATTCCTCCATCTCGAGCAGGAGGTCGTTGCCCTCGCGCGTGCGTTCGCCGACGCCCGCGAAGACGGACACGCCGCCGTGCTCGCGCGCGACGTTGTGAATCAACTCCTGGATCAGAACCGTCTTGCCGAGACCGGCGCCGCCGAACAGCCCGACCTTTCCGCCCTGGATGAACGGTGCGAGCAGGTCGACCACCTTGAGACCGGTCTCGAAGACCTCGATCTTCGGAGAGAGCTCGGTGAACTTCGGAGGGTCGCGATGGATCGACCAGCGCTCGGTGTCCGCCGGTGGGGCGGGCTTCTCGTCGACCGGCTCGCCGATGACGTTCCAGATGCGGCCGAGCGTGACGTCTCCGACCGGAACCGAGATCGGCTGCCCGGTGTCGTGGACCTCGAGCCCACGAGCCAGACCGTCCGTGGAGTCCATCGCCACGGCTCGGATGCGGTCGTCGCCGAGATGCTGCTGCACCTCTGCGATCAGGGTGCGTGCCTCCTGATCACCGAGCGCCGGGATCTCGATCCGCAGTGCCGTATAGATCTCGGGGAGACCTTCGGGGAACACGGCGTCGATGACGACGCCCTTGATCTCGACGATTTGGCCGGACTTCTGGACGCTCTGTTCGGGCATGAGTCTCCTGCGACGTGTTGAGAGGACGAGGCGAGAGCCAACGGGGGCTCCTGGCCCGGACAAGTCTATCGAGAGACGCCGGAAACGAGCGCTCTAGGCGTTCGCCTAGCGCGCGAAATGCGCGCTGCGCCGGAATCGACGGCGACGGATGCTCGTTGCAGCATCCTGAGCTCGTACTCGGGCGACTGGAGATACGCGGCCGGGCCGTTGGCGGCAGAGGCCGACAGGGAGCTCAGACCGCCCCCGTTCGGGGTCGTGCCGACAGTGACACCGAGGAACACCGTGGCGGCAACCGCAGCGGCAGCCGCGCCGAGCTGCATCGTTCGCGCCAGTCGCAGACGATGGCTGGGAAGCACGATCGGAAAGCTCAGTTCCTCGAGCGGAGTCGCCCGCAGCATGCGAGCTGTCTCGGTGAGGCTCGCCGCGTAGGCTCGGCAGGCCCCACATTCAGCGAGATGCGCGTCCGCTGTCGCCTGCTCGACCTCAGAGACCTCACCGTCGAGGGATGCCGAGATCACGCTGCGCATGCGCTCGCAATCGCTGAAGGAAGGCTGCCCCATAAGCACTCTCACTCCACTTCTGACGGTAAGTGCAAGGAGAAGTTAGCGAAATCTCCGGCTGTCCCCAAGGAGCTCAGCTAAAGGTGACGAGCGCCTTGTCCATGCGCCTTGCGCCCTCCAGACACGGGCTGCGGCCCCCCGGGCCTATGAATGGGCAGCCCAGGTCCCGAAAGCGCCCGTTGGTCACGACGGTGAGTCCGGTCCCGAGCCACTCGTAGCAGGCCGCCTGCGCCGTCCGCCGCAGCTTCCCGCACCTCTCGATCAATGCCACGCGGCGAGCCCCGTGGGCATCGGAGAGATTCTGGACGCTCAGTCCATACAGGCAGCTGACGGTGTCGGCACCTCGCAGCCGCGAGCAGATGCTCATTTGCTTGAACGGGTCGGCGGATGTGATCAGCGACGCCGCCGAAATGCAGCCGACGCGCTGAATGCCGGCAAGCCCATGGCACAGCGCGCGAACGCCGACTGCGTTCGTGGGCAGATGCTTCGGCGGCAGCTCGAGGAAGTAACGAAACCAGCACGGCCTGACGAAATCGTGAATCTGCCTGCCGCATAGTGACCGTGCCGATAGGGCGCCGCCGCGTTGCCGTTTCGTCCCGTCTCGGCCGACGGCTGAGAACCAGTAGTCGTGGTAGGCACCCTGCGCACAGTCCGGCGCCGCAGTTGCGGGCAGTGTCCGGCAGGCCTTGAGAGCGAAGCCCAGTTGGCTGTGGTAGAGGCGCATGTACGCGTGACCGAGTGAGTGGATGCAGGTGTACGAACGGAAGCGCGTCGGCGCACGCTCGCAGATCTTCAGCGCGCCGTCCGGTCCCAGGCGACCGATCTCGCCCCCGAGCGCCATCACGAGCCCCATGCCGAATCCGGCCGAGCAGCCTGGATCGTTCGAGCGCGGCAGATTGCGCTGGAGGTTGGCCAGCGTCACGTGATGCCTGCGCGCGTACATCCGGCCGACGACGTGCATCATCATGTGGCAGTTCGACTGGACGTATCCGCCGGCCTGGCGAACGCGGCGATCGATGCGCGGAAGCTCGTTCGCCGGGTCTTGCGTCTTTTCGATCAGGGTCAGCAGTCTGCGGATGTAGCAGGCCCGCACTTGTCCTTGAGGGGCGAAGATGCACGTCCGCATGAATCCGGAGTTGCCGTCATAGACGGGCACCACCGGAACACCGGCTCTACCCGTGCCCGCATGAATCGCCAGGGCCGACACGGCAACCGCAGCGCCGGCAAGGATGGTGATCAAACGGTGCCGGCCGCGTCTCATCAATCGACCTACCCGGAGGCGGTCGGCCCCGTTACAGCAATCGGCGCACCCGCGAGTGAATCGGTGAGATCGAGCGGCTTGACGATCTCGGCGAAGTGGCAGGCGCTCGGATGACCGTGCCCCCGATCTATCAGCGCCGGCTCCTCCTCGGCGCAGATCGGCTGCGCCTTCCAGCAGCGTGTTCGAAAGCGGCAGCCGGAGGGCGGGTTTGCAGGGCTGGGCACGTCACCTTCGAGCACGATGCGCTTTCGGCGTCCGCGTTGAGACGGCTCCTCGATCGGTACGGCCGACAGCAATGCCTGCGTGTAGGGATGAGCAGGCCGGTCGTAGATGTCCTCCTTCGTCCCGATCTCGACGATCTTGCCGAGGTACATGACGGCGACGCGATCGGAGATATGACGAACGAGCGAGAGATCGTGGGCGATGAACAGGTAGGTGAGACCGAAGTCGCGCTGCAACGACTCGAGCAGGTTGACGACCTGGGCACGAATCGAGACATCGAGAGCCGAAACGGGCTCGTCGAGCACGACCATCTGTGGATTGAGCGCAAGCGCGCGGGCGAAACCGATCCGCTGCCGCTGCCCGCCGGAGAACTCATGCGGAAACCGATTCGCGTGCTCTGGGCTCAAGCCGACGGTCCGTAGCAGTTCGTCGACGCGCGCCCTGCCTTCCTTGCCCTTGTAGAGATTGTGAACGCGGAGCGGCTCGGCGACGATCTCGCGCACGGTCATGCGAGGGTTGAGCGACGCGTACGGATCCTGGAAGACGATCTGCAGCTCGCGGCGCACGTCGCGCATGCGACGGCGGCTTAGCGGCGTGATGTCCTGGCCGTTGAAGACGATCCGGCCCGCCGTCGGCTGGAGCAGCTTGATCACGGTTCGTCCGAGCGTGGTCTTCCCGCAGCCGGACTCGCCGACGAGCCCGAGCGTCTCCCCGGCGGTGAGTGAAAGATCGACCCCGTCGACCGCATGCACCTGCCCCACGACCCGCTTCAGGATTCCCGCCGAGATCGGGAACCACTTGACGAGGTTTTCGATGCGCAGAATCTCGTTGCCGATGCCGGCGCGAGCGTGAACCTGCTCGGTTGTCTCGACGACGGTCATCGCGCCTCCGCCGCTGCCTTCTCCTCGACGAGCTTGGAGCGCCGGCCCTCGAGCTCGTCTGCGAAGTGGCACGCGGTCAGGTGACTGGACTCGTCGATCGGCTTGAGCGGCGGCTCGTCCTCGCGGCATTTCAATCGCCCCTGGGAGAGGAAGCAGCGCGGGTGGAACGGGCAGCCCGGCGGGCGGCTGATCAGGCTCGGCGGCTGGCCCGGAATCGGTCGCAGCCACTCCTCGTCGACACCGATCCGCGGCAAGCTGTCCATCAGGCCGATCGTGTACGGATGGCGGGGAGACTCGAAGATCGTCTGCACGTCGCCGTACTCGACGATCTTGCCGGCGTACATCACGATCACCCGTTCGGCGAGCTCGGCGATGAGGCCGAGGTCGTGGGTGATCAGGATGGTCGCCGCTTGCGTCTCGTCCTGGGCCTTCTTCAGCACCTCGAGGATCTGAGCCTGGATCGTCACGTCGAGCGCCGTCGTCGGCTCGTCGGCGATCAGCAGCTGCGGTGAGTTCGAGATCGCCATCGCAATCATCGCGCGCTGGCGCATCCCGCCCGAGAACTCGTGCGGGTACTGCTCGTAGCGCCGCTCGGGGTTGGGAACGCCTACCAGTCGCAGCAGCCCGACAGCCTGCTCCTTGACCTCGGCGTCCTTCTTGCCCGGGTGATGGACCTTGATGGCCTCACCGATCTGGAAGCCAACTTTGAGAACCGGATTCATCGAGGTCATCGGATCCTGGAAGACCATCGAGACTTGGGACCCGCGGACGTGCCGGAGCTCTTTCTTCGACATCTTCAGCAGATCCCTACCGTTGAAATACGCCTCGCCGCGGACAATCTTGCCCGGAGGTTGCGGGATCAGCCCGAGGATCGACATCGTGCTCACGCTCTTGCCCGAGCCTGACTCGCCGACGATGCCGAGCGTCTCGCCCGGATAGACGTCGTAGGTGATCCCGTCGACCGCCTGCACGACTCCGTCTTCGGTCGTGAAATGCACTGCGAGGTCCCTGATCGAGAGGATCGGTTCAGCGGCCGAGGGTCTCACCTCCTACGAGCCCCACCAGTCTGGCGCTACGCACGAACTCGGCGCTGGGTCGGATCCAAAGCGTCTCGGAGACCGTCACCGATGAAGTTGATGCAGAGGACGATCAGGACGATTATGAGACCAGGGAACGTGACCAGCCACCAGCTGGCGAGGCCCTGATCCTGGCCCTCGCTGATGAGCACACCGAGCGCGGGCGTCGGCGGCTCGATCCCGAATCCGAGGAACGACAGCGTTGACTCGAGCAGGATCGCGACACCGGTGGTGAGCGTGGCAGCGACGAGGATCGGCCCGATCGTGTTCGGGATCATGTGCCTGAACATGATCCGGAGGTCTCCCGATCCGGACGCCTTGGCCGCCTCCACGTACTCCTTCTCTCGCAGCGAAAGAAAGGTTCCGCGAACGATGCGGGCGATCGTGGGCCAGATGAAGAAGGCTAAGAGCAGCGCCACTTGCGTGGGGCCGCTGTGACCGAGGAATTTCGCCGCGGTCAACAGGACCGCAATCAGGGGTAAGGTCAAAAAGAGGTCGGTGACCCGCATCAGGACGTTGTCCCCCCAGCCGCCGAAGTAGCCGGAGAGACCGCCGACGATGGTGCCGAGGACCGTCGAGAGGAAGCCGACGAGGAGGGCGACCCGGGCCGATGTGCGAATGCCGTAGAGCGCCCGGCTGAAGTAATCGCGACCCGCCTGGTCGGTGCCGAACAGATGCTGGGCGCTCGGCGGCTCGGTCAGCGCGCTGATGTTCACGTCAGAGTAGGAATAGGGCGCGATCACGTTGGCGAAGGCGCCGGCGCCGAAGACGATCAGAAGCACGATGAGGCTTCCCATTGCGAGCCGGTGGCGGACGAAACGGCGCCGCGCGAATGCCCACTGGCTCCGTGCCTCCACCTCGAGGCCCGTGTCGTAGACGAGCTCCGTCGGCTGGGACGGAAGCGCCGACCCGAGTGAGGCCCCGGCCGCAAACTCTGCGCCGCCGGGATCGGGCGGCCCGATGGCCAGCCCCGTCCCCCTCGATTCTCGGTCAGTCATAGCGAATCCTCGGGTCGAGAACGCCGTAGACGATGTCGGCGATCAGGTTGAAGACGACAATCATGACAGCCGAGACCATCAGCCACGCCATCACAGGGTACGGGTCCGATGCCTGGAGGGAGTTGAGGAAGTACGTGCCCATCCCGTCGAGCGTGAAGATCGACTCGGTCACTATTGCCCCGCCGAAGATGAAGCCGAAGTCGAGTGCCACGACCGTGACCAGGGGGATGAGCGCATTCCGGAAGACATGCTTCATGATCACCCGGCGCTCGATCAGGCCCTTTGCCCGCGCGGTGCGCACGTAGTCGGAGTTGATCACCTCGAGCATCGAAGCGCGCAGGAAGCGGCTGTAGCCCGCGATCGTCAGGACCACGAGCGTCAGCACAGGCAGCGCGAGATGCTGCGCCCGGTCGAGCAGGAAGTGGATGCCGTGACCAGGGTCGACCGAGCTCAGCTGCGCGGTGTAGAAGACGCGCACGTGCCACTTGAGAAAGATGTTCGTGAAGACGACCTGGAGGATCAGGGCTAACCAGAAAACGGGCATGGAGAAGCCGATGAAGCTCAAGGTCGTCATCGAGTAATCGAAGACGGAGTACTGCCGTACCGCGGATAAGACCCCGATACAAATGGCTACGAGGACGGAGATGATCTCGACCGTCACGAGCAGCTGGAGCGTGTGGCCCAGCACGCGCTTGATGTCCGGGGTGATCGGCCGACCCGCGAACAAGGTCTTACCGAAGTCACCGCGGACGGCGCCCTTCAGCCAGTACCCGTAGCGAACGACGACCGGCTTGTCGAGCTTCTTCTCATGGCTGATCGCTGCGAGCTCGGCCTGCGAGATCAGCGGCCGAGAGCGGATCTTCCCGAGCGGGTCGCCGGTGATCGAGACAAACGTGAAGATCAGAAAGCTCGTCGCGAGCAGCACCGGAATGCTGTAGAGCAGACGGCGAATGATGTAGGCGAACACTCAGGCGTCCCTCCTGAATATGTACTCCCGCCCCCGGCCGTAGCCGGGGGCGGGAGCCTGAACCAATTCCGATCGCAGTATGACTGTTACTACCGCGAGGGAGTCGCTACTAGCGCGACCAGGCCTCAGCGTTCCACGAGGGGCCCTGCAGGGTCGCGTTGTCCTTCATGCCCTTGATCCCAGCCTTGAAGACGAGGTAAGTCGGCTTCTGGTAGAGCGGAATCGTCGGGATGTCGTTTGCCATCAGCTTGTCGGCCTGGTTGAACAGCGCGAAGCGCTTCTTGACGTTCAACTGGACGTCGCTCGCCTCGAGCAGGCTCGACACCTTGCGGTTGCAGTACTCCATGTAGTTCTGGTCGCCGTTGCACTTCCAGATTTCCACGGAACCTGCGGGATCCGGCGAACCGACCCACGCGAAGAGCGCGAGGTCGTAGTTGTGGTTCGGCAGATCCTCACCGAAGTACGTGCCTGCCGGCTTGAAGTTGTTCAGCAGCTCGATTCCCGCCTTCTTCGCCTGATCCTGGAAGAAGGTGAAGGAAAGCTCACGCAGCTTGTTGCCGCGTGTCGACTCGAACTGGAACGACAGCTTCGTGCCGCCGCACCGATAGATCCCGTCAGCGCCCTTGGTGCAGCCGTGCGCCTTGAGGATGTTCTCAGCCTTGGTGCGGTTGTACGTCCACTTCGCCCAGTTCTGCTTGTAGGCGGGGTGGTTCGTCACGAAGATCGCGTTGTTCAACGGTCGCAGGCGCGGGTTCAACTGCCCGAACAGCGCCTTCACCGTCGAGAGACGGTCGAGGCTCAGGATGAGCGCCTGACGCACCCAGAGGTTCTTCGCGAGCGCGTTGCCCTTCGGTCCCTGCTGGATGTCGATGTGCTCCCAAGTCGTACCGAGGTTCGACTGGATGCGAAGACCCGCCTGCCCACTCAGCTCGGAGAGAGCCTGCTGAGGCTGCGGGTAGATCGCGTCGACCTCGCCGCCACGGACCTGCTGGATCTCCGTGTTGGTGTCGGTCAGGAACTTGAACACGATCCGGTCGAGCTTGGGCTTCGGGCCATACCAACCGGCCGGGTTGCGGGTCAGCGTGATGCCGCTGCCGCGATCGAACGCGGTTTCGAGGTACGGACCGTTTCCGATCGGCTTGCCCGTCTTCGGATTGACGACGTTGTCAGTCCAGACGTTGACCAGGTTCGAGCCCGCGAGGGCGTGCGCCGGCAGCACGAAGCCGCCGCCGAAGAGGTCCTTCCAGTCCGCGTACGGCGTGCGGAAGGTGACCTTCACGACCTTGCCGGTTCCTGTGATGCTCTTGATCTGGTCGTATCCGGCCTGCGAGACGTGGTCCTTCAGCGCCGCGCTCATGAGGGCCTTCCACGAGAAGATGAAGTCCTTGCCCGAGACGGGGACCTTGTCGCTCCAGCGTGCGTTCCCACGGATGTAGTACGTGACCCGCATCGGGCTCTGCTGGAGCTTGAACTTGCTGATGATGTCGGGCTTGTAGGTGAAGTTCGGGCGGATCAAGAAGGCTCCGCGCAGAACCGGCGTCAGGAAGACGCTGTTCCAGAACTCGCCACAGTCGTTCGTGAGGAGCTGGTTGAGACACCAGTCGGGGCCTCCACCCTGCTCGGCACCAAAGACGATAGTGCCCGCCGACTTGGCGTTCTGACTGCCTACTTTCGCTGAGCCGGTAGCCGTCAGCGCAAGCGCCAAAAGCACCGCCCCGGCAAAGAGCCAGAGCTTACGTCGATGCATCTACTCCCTCCGTTCTGTTAGGGACTGCTACAGGCAGACCCTCTTCCACCATCCCACCTCCTGGCGGGAGGCGGGCCGCATTCTGCCACAGGAGAGGCATTCCTCTCCCGGCCTGTCAGACGTGGAGAACCCCTCTTTGTTAGGAGATCGTTTACCCGCTGAGGGCGTCCGCCCCGGCCACGACTTCCAGGATTTCCTGGGTGATCTCGGCCTGACGGGCCCGGTTCATGGCCAGCGTGAGGCTGTCAATGAGCTCACCGGCGTTCTTCGAGGCGTTTCGCATCGCGGTCATTCGGGCGCCGTGCTCGGAGGCGGCTGATTCCAGCAGGGCCCGGTAGAGCTCGGTCTCGACGTAGACCGGCAGGAGCCGCTCGAGGATCTGCTCCGGCTCGGGCTCGAAGATGAAGTCCCCTCGCATCGCATCCTCGGAGCGCTCTTCGTCATCCGTTTCGAGCAAGTCCTCGGACAGGGGCAGGATGTCCTGCACGGTCACCTTCTGGACGAGGGCCGATTCGAAGTGGTTGTAGACGAGGATCACCCGGTCGACCTCTTCTGCCGTGTACAGCTCGGCCACCCGGTGTGCGATCGCCTGGGCGTCGGCGTAGCGGGGCTGGTCGGTGAACCCGGTGAACTCGCCGGCAAGCTCGAAACGCCTGAAGCGAAGCGAGCCGACTCCTCGACGCCCGACGCCCACCCAGCGGACCTGCTTGCCCTCGGCGCGGAGCGAACGTTCCAGCGCGATGGCGCGGCGGAGGATCTGTGAGTTGAACGCGCCCGCAAGTCCGCGGTCTCCCGTGAGCGGAACGATCGCCACCGTCTGCTCCTGCTCATGCTTCTGCAAGAGCGGCAGCCCGCGAACCGAGGAGCTCGCGCGGGCGGTTCCGGCCATCAGCTCGAGCATGCGGTCCGCGTACGGCCTCATGTCCTCGATGCGCGACTGCGCGCGCTTCAGCTTCGCCGCGGCGACGAGCTCCAGCGCGCGCGTGATCTTCCGGGTGTTCCGGACCGATCTGACTCGCCGCTTGATGTCCTGGACTGTGGCCATGGCTAGCCGACGAGCGAGGGCTCCTCCTCGACGTGGAAGGACTGCAGGACTTTCTTGATCTCCGCGTCGAGCTTCGCCGCGAGCTCGTCGGGAAGATCGCCGCTCTCCCGGATCTCTTTGAGGACCGTGCCTTCGGTGCGCAGTTGCTCGACCAGTTCCTGCGCGAAGCGCGGCACATCGGTGACGGGAATGTCATCGAGGAAGCCGTTCACGCCTGCATAGAGCACTGCAACCTGTTCCTCCGTCGGAACCGGCTGGTACTGCGGCTGGTTGAGGAGGGCGACCATCCGCTCACCGCGAGCAAGGGCGTTCCTGGTCGCTTCGTCGAGGTCTGAGCCGAACTGCGCGAATGCCTCCAGCTCGCGGTACTGGGACAGGTCGAGGCGCAGCCGGCCTGCGACCTTCTTCATCGCCTTCGTCTGCGCCGAGCTGCCGACGCGTGAGACGGAGATACCGACGTTGATCGCCGGTCGCACGCCCGAGAAGAAGAGGTCGGACTCGAGGTAGATCTGCCCGTCGGTGATCGAGATCACGTTCGTCGGGATGTACGCGGCGACGTCGCCGGCCTGCGTCTCGACGATCGGCAGCGCGGTGAGTGAGCCGCCGCCGTTCTCGTCGGAGAGCTTGCACGCACGCTCGAGGAGCCGCGAATGCAGATAGAAGACGTCGCCCGGAAACGCTTCGCGGCCGGGCGGCCGGCGCAGCAGCAGCGACAGCTGGCGGTAGGCGTCGGCGTGCTTGGAGAGGTCGTCGTAGATCACCAGCGCGTGACCGCCGTTGTAGAGGAAGTACTCGCCCATTGCGCAGCCGGCGAACGGCGCCATCCACTTGATCGGTGCGGCCTCCTGTGCTGCCGCCGACACGATCGTCGTGTACTCCATCGCGCCGCGGTCGCGGAAGAGCTCGTAGACCTGAGCCACGGTCGAGGCCTTCTGGCCGATCGCGACATAGATGCACTTCACGTCCGTGTCCATCTGGTTCAAGATCGTGTCGAGCCCGATCGTCGTCTTGCCGGTCTGACGGTCGCCGATGATCAGCTCCCGCTGGCCACGCCCGACGTTCGTCATCGCGTCGATCGCCTTGATTCCCGTGAGGAGCGGTTCCTTCACCGGCTGCCGCGCGACAACCCCGGGGGCCTTGAACTCGAGCAGCCGCGTCTCGGACGTCTCGATCGGACCACCGCCGTCGAGTGGATTGCCGAGCGGGTCGACGACACGGCCGAGCAGTGCCTCGCCGACCGGGACGCTCGCGACCTTCCCTGTTCTTCTGACGGGCTCGCCCTCCTTGACGTGCTGCCACTCGCCGAAGAGTGCCGTGCCGACGTCGTCCTCCTCGAGGTTGAAGGCGAGGCCGACGACGCCGTGCTCGAACTCGAGCATCTCCAACGCAACAGCGTTCTCGAGGCCGTAGGCGCGCGCGATGCCGTCGCCGACCTGGAGGACGGTGCCGACCTCCGCGAGATCGGTCTCGACGTCGTAGTGCTCGATCCGGTCCTTCAGGATCGAGGTGATTTCTTCTGGACGTAGCTTCACGGTGTCTAACTCCTCGTTACGAGTTCACGGCGCAAGCGCTCGATTCGGCCGCGTACGGACGCGTCGACGCGCATGGAGCCTGCCTGCAGGACGAAACCGCCGATCAGATTGGGATCGACTTTCCGCGTCGCTTCGACCTTGCGGCCCGACGCCTCTTGGATCTGCTTCAAAATCGCTGCTGCGTCCGGCTCCGAGAGCTCGTACGCGGTCGTCAGCTCGACGTCGAGCCGGCCTTCCTCCGCCGCCATCAGCCGGTCGAGCTCACGGGCGATCTCCGCGATCTCGCCGCTGCGCCCCTTTTCGGCGACAAGCCGCAGGAAGTTGCCGAGCAGCGGGTCGGCGTCGCCGATGATCTCGGCGACGATCCCGGCCTTCGTCTCGGGGTCGAGCTCGGGGTTGCGAAGCACTGCGCGCAGCTCTGGAACGTCGCGGACGGCCGCGGCGAAGTCGCCGAGCTCCTCGGCGACCTCTTTCAGACGCCCTTGCTCCTTCGCGGCCTCGAAGAGGGCGCGCGCGTACGTGCGGTGCACGGCTGCTATCGGACCGTCTCCTTGTGCTCGAGCACCGAGAAGTCGAGCTCGCCGATCGCGTCCTCGATCAGGCGCTTGTGGTCGGACTCGTCGAGCACCTTGCCGGTGACCTTTGCCGTGGCGATGAGCGTCAGCTCGGCCACCTCGGCGCGGATCTCGTGCAACGCGCGCTCCGTCTCGGCCTCGATCTGGCGCTTCGTCTCCTCGAGCCGGCGATGGCGATCGGCCTCGGTCTCTTCCTTCACACGCCGCGCCATCGACTCGGCGACCTTGCGCGCCTCCGCGAGGATCTGCTCGGACTGCCCTCGCGCCTGTCCGATCAACGCACGATGCTCGTCGAGCAGGCGCCGTGCCTCAGTGCGCGCCTTCTCCGCCTCTTCGATCGAGACGCGGATGCGCTCCCGGCGCTCGTCGATCAGCTTCTGGATTGCACCGAACGCGAATCTCTTGAGGACGAAGAACGTGATCCCGAAGCAGACGATGGTCCAGACCATCAGTCCGAGTCGGACCTCGATCAGTGGATTCGCGGCAACCAGCATCAGACCAGGACGTAGGCGAGGATCGACCCGAGCAGGCCGTAGAAGACGACCGCCTCGGTCAGCGCGAAGCCGAGCCACTGGATTCCGGTCAGCTCGCCGCGCAGCTCGGGCTGGCGCGCGACGGACTGGATCATCGAGGAAAAGATGTTGCCGATACCGATGCCGGCGCCGAGCGCACCGAGACCGACACCGAGCGCGAGACCGATCGCCTTTCCGGCTTTCGTCACGTCGCCCGACGTTGCTGCAAGCAGAGTGTTCACGTCATTCCTCCTTTAGTGCTGTGGCTCGATGGCCGAGCCGATGTAGATGGCGGACAGAGCGGCGAAGATGAACGCCTGGATCCCGACGACGATGACGACCTCGAAGACGTAGAAGAGCGTCGCCGGCAGCAGGACGAACAGGAGCGCCCAGGACTGGAAGATGAAGATGAGGCCGAGGAAGGTCAGGATCAGGATGTGGCCGGCGAGCATGTTGGCGAAGAGTCGGACGCTCAGCGAGATCAGCCGCATGAACTGACCCAGGATCTCGAGCGGCACGATGAGCAACAGCAAGGGCTTCGGGGCTTCCGGGATCCAACTCTTGAAGTATCCGACAGGCCCGTTCCAGCGGACTCCTTCGAAGTGCGTGAAGACGAACGTCAAGAGCGCGAGAGCGAGCGTCACCGAGATCGAGCTCGTCGCTGCGTAGATGCCCCAGACGGGAACTCCGTGGTACGTCTCACCCGTCAGCGGCAACGGGATGAAGCCCAGCAGGTTGACGACGAAGATGAAGAGGAAGAGAGAGGCCACGTAGGGGAACCACCGGTGGATCGCCTTCGTCGGCAGGCCCTGCTCGGCGATCTGCACCTGCGCGACCTCGTAGATCTGCTCGCCGATCGTCTGCCGAACTCCGGGCGCTCCGCCGGCGCGCACCTTCACCCGCATCAGGAAGATCCCGATGAAGATCGTCAGGACGGTCGCGAGCATCAGGTAGACGACAGCCTTCGTGATTGACAGATCCAGTGGGCCGAGATGGATCGAAACCCACTCGTGTTGCTCGAACTCCTTGACTGGATCGAACTCACCCCGCGCAAACGCAGCCTGCGGGAACGCGAGTGCGAAGAGTGCAACAGCCAGCAGGCGCGACTTCATCGGCCGCCCCCGAAGTAGTCGACCATCGAGAGGCCGAGCTCCAGGGTGTAGGCGAGCGCGTAGAGGAGGGCAGCGGCCAGCGCGAGGTGCGCGTCCGACGCCGCGACCGCGAAGAGGACCACCAGCAGTCCCAAAGTCTTGAAGAGCAACCCGAACGCCTGCATTCCGGAGGCCGCGAGGTTACCCGTGTCCTTCCTCGCGCGCCGCAGTATGAAGTCGAGCGCGTGGATGCCGACCCACAGACAGCGCGGCGAGCGCCCAGGCTGTCAGGTCCCAGTCGAGGATCAGGAACAACGGCAGGGCGAAGAGAATGACGGCGGACCCGGCCAGGGCGGGCAGAAGATGACCGGGCTCCGGTCGGGGCGTCGCGAGCAGGCCCGGGCTCTTCATCAGAAGGCGTCTCCGGTAGCGCCAGTAAACGGCGTAGGTCGAGAGCGGGATCCCGATCACTGCGCCGATCAGGATTCCGATTCCTGCCGAGCCTGCCAGCCAGCCGATCAGCAGGCCGAGGGCCACCGAGGCGAAGAGCACTCCCACCAAGACGCCTCCAGCTTCGGCGTACTGGAGAGAAGGGCGGCTTTGGGGCTCCATCTGCGCGGAGCATACCAAGTTTGTAACAACGCGAGACCGCTTGAAACAGCCAAAAACCGCAGACTTTGTATTAGTGGTCTACGCAGACTTCCGCTTGTCGACGCGGGCCTGCTCCTCCCGCCGCCTGATCATCGGATTCGCGAGCTTCACGATCTCGAGGAGGTACACCATGTACACGGAGGCGGCCAGGGCAACCAGCCCGAAAAGCGAGACGACGAGCGTTCGCCATGGATGCCACTCGCCGTGCTGGTGCGGGCGGATGAAGCGAAGGGCGAGCGCGGTCGCGGCGAGCGTCCCGCACCACAGCCAGATGTAGCCGGCCGCGCGCCGCTGCGAGAAACCGATGTTCACGAAGCGGTGGTGCAGGTGCTGGCGGTCCGCGACGTACACGGGTTGCCGGTACTTGAGCCGCTTGGCGACAACGAACGACGTGTCGATGATCGGCACCGCGAGAACGAGCAGCGGGAAGAAGAGGGTCACGATCGACGCGGTCTTCAGAAGCCCCTGGAGCGGAATCGCGGCCAGCACGAACCCGAGCAGCATCGCGCCCGAGTCGCCCATGAAGATCCTCGCGGGATAGACGTTGTGGCGCAGGAACCCGAGCGCCGCACCGAGCACGACCGCGGAGAGAATCGCGGCCTGGACTTCCGGCCGCGGTAGTGAGAGAGCGATCAGCGTGAAGGTGAACGCGGAGATCGCCGAGACGCCGGCCGCCAAACCGTCGAGACCGTCGAGGAAGTTGACCATGTTCATGATCGCCACGATCCAGAGGACGGACAGCGGCATCCCGACCCAGTCCGGCAGCGTGTGGATGCCGATGACCGGGAACGTGAAGCGGTGCACCCAGATCCCGAAGCCCACCGGGATCGCGGCCGCAGCAACCTGGCCGCCGAGCTTCTCCCACCAGCGCAGCCCGCGAAAATCGTCGACCGCACCGACCGTCGTCGCGACCGCGGCGCCGAGCAAGAGCCCACGCGTCTCGCCGGAGAGGTCGAGAAACGCCAGCGACGGGACGAAGATCCCGAAGAAGAGAGCCAGGCCACCGAGGCGGGGCACGGTGCTGCGGTTGAGGCGTCGCCCCTCCGGCCGGTCGACTGCGCCGAGCAGCCGGGCCATGCCGCCGACCGCCGGGGTCAACAGCACGACGATCGCCGCAGCGAGCAGCGCACCCCAGACGACCTCCAGGTGATCGGCAAGCGTGTGCAGCATCTCTATTTCGTGCCGTAGAGCCGGTCGCCCGCGTCACCGAGACCGGGCACGATGAAGCCACGCTCGTTGAGGCCACGGTCGATCGCGGCGACGACGATCTGCACATCGGGATGATCGGTCGTGATCTTCTCGATGCCTTCCGGCGCGGCGATGATCGCGATCAGCCGGACGGATGTTGCGCCCGCGTCCTTGACGGTCTTGATCGCAGCCGCGGTCGAGTTGCCCGTCGCCAGCATCGGATCGAGCAGGATCACATCGCGCTCTGCCACGTCGGCCGGAAGCTTTGCGTAGTACTCGACGGGCTCCAGGGTCTCCTCGTCGCGGTACATGCCGATGAAGCCGACCCGCGCGCTCGAGATGAGCGAGAGCACGCCGTCGAGCATGCCCACGCCGGCACGCAGAATCGGGCAGACGGCGACCTTCTTGCCGCTGATGTGCGGGAACCTTCCCACCTCGAGGGGCGTCTCCACCTCGACGTCCTCGGTCGGCAGATCCTTCGTCGCCTCATAGGTCAGCAGGAGCGTGATCTCGTTCACGAGCTTGCGAAAGTGAACGGTCGGAGTGTTCTTGTCGCGAAGGTACGAGAGCTTGTGCTGGACGAGCGGGTGCTTGACCTCGACGACGCTGCCTGTGCGTACCGCCGTCACGGTCACTGCGTCACGTAGGTCGTCCAGCCGCGGAAGCCCGGGTAGAGCGGCCTCCTGGCGCACAGCGCCTCCGCGCGGGACCGCAGCCCGTCGATGTCGGGCGATTCGCCGAGCGCGTCGACGATGATGCGCCCGATCTCGCGGAAGTCGCCGTCGTCCATCCCCCGCATCGTCGCCGCCGGCGTCCCCATCCTGATGCCGCTCGCGACGGTCGGGGGCCGCTCGTCGAACGGGACGGTGTTGCGATTCACGGTCAGCTTCACCTCGTCCAGCCGCTCCTCCGCGTCCTTGCCCGTCCAGTCGGTCGAGCGCAGGTCGAGCTGCAGGAGGTGCGTGTCGGTGCCGCCGGTCAGGACGTCCAGGCCCCCCTCCATCAGGGTGTCCGAGAGCGTGTCCGCGTTGCGCCGGACCTGCGACTGGTAGTCGCGGAAGGCCTCCGTCGCGGCGATCTTGAAGCACGTGGCCTTGGCCGCGATCGTGTGCTCGAGAGGGCCGCCTTGCATGCCGGGGAACACTGCGCGATCTACGGCCTGCGCATGCTCCTCGGTGCAGAGGATGAAGCCCGAACGCGGACCGGCGAGCGTCTTGTGCGTCGTCGAGGTGACGAAGTCGCAGTGTTCCATCGGGTTCGGGTGCAGGCCCGCCGCAACGAGCCCTGCGAAGTGGGCCATGTCACAGAGCAGCAGAGCGCCGACGTCGTCCGCGATCTCACGGAACTTCGCGGTATCGACCGTTCGCGGATACGCAGAGCCGCCGCAGACGATCAGTTTCGGCCGCGCGTGCCTCGCTTTCTCCAGCACCTCGTCGTAGTCGACGACGTTCGTCTCCCGCGAGACGCCGTAGTGGGCAATCGTGTACAGCCGGCCGGAGAAGTTGACCTTGAGCCCGTGCGTCAGGTGACCGCCATGGCTGAGCTCGAGCGAGAGGATCGTGTCGCCCGGCTTCAGCACCGCCATGTAGACGGCCATGTTCGTCTGCGCGCCGGCGTGCGGCTGGACGTTCGCGTGGTCGGCGCCGAAGAGCTCCTTCGCGCGGTCGATCGCGAGCTGCTCGATCTCGTCGACGACCTCGCAGCCGCCGTAATAGCGCTTGCCCGGGTAGCCCTCCGCGTACTTGTTCGTCGGCGTCGAGCCGACTGCCTCCAGGATCGCCGGCCAGGTGAAGTTCTCGGAGGCGATCAGCTCGATCTGGTTCCGCTGGCGCTCGACCTCGCGGCCCAGCAGGTCTGCGATCTCCGGGTCGAGTTGGTCGAGTCCGGCAGTGGTCAGCTGCTGAAAGGTCTGCTGCGCGACGGCCATGAACTCTCCTCTCCCGGGGTCAACCTGATCGTACTGCCGCGCCCAGTCGACGCAGAGCCTCTTCCGCAGGCAGCGCTCCCTCCCGAAGAATGCGCGGCTCCGGGCCGGTGAGGTCGATCACGGTCGACGGGCTGCCGGGCAACTCGCCGCCGTCGACCAGTGCCCCTGCGCCGTCCCGAATCGCCCGGGGCACCTCGTCGAGCCGCTTTGGATCGCGGCCTCCGGGATGGTTCGCGCTGGTTGCGGCGACGATGCCGACACGCTCGAGGACGTCGGCGCCCGGCCCGGCGAACGCGGGAACCCGAACGCCGATCGCCTCCGGGTTCGTCCCGGTCAACCAGCGAAAGCGGCCGGCGGGATTCGGGAGGATGAGCGTCACCGGCCCGGGCAGCAGCAACCGTGCTCGCTCCGCTGCGTGCCCGCTGAGCTCCGGGACGCACTCGAGCAGGTAGTCGAGGTCGCGTGCGACGAGCGCGCTCGGGTCGGTTTCGGCTCTGCCTTTCAATTCGTAGAGACGCCGTACCGCCTGCTCTTGCTTCGGGTCAGCAGCCAGCCCGTACACGGTGTCGAACGGCATCACGACCGGCTTGCCTTCGCGCAGAGCGTCGACGGCAGCGGTCATCGTCGTCCCTCGACCACGCGGTCCTCTTCGGCGAGATCCGGAGTGATCGTGATGTCTGCGTAGCCGAGCGACGCCAGCGCGTCGGCGACGTGGTCTGCCTGACCGTCCCCGACCTCGAAGACGAGCAGGCGCGTGCTCGCAAGCCGGGCGATCTCCTCGTGGATCCCTTCGCCGACGAGAGCGTTACGCGGCTCCCAGTCGCGGATCTCCGGCTGCAGCGACTCCCACTCGTCGGCTGCGACATACGGCGGGTTCGAGACGACGAGGTCCCAGCCTTCGGCCGCCGCCTCCAGGTCGCCCTGTCGAACCTCGATCGCCAGGTCGAGCCGCTCGGCGTTCTCGCGCGCGAGCGCGACGGCATCCTCCGCCGAGTCGACGGCGGTCACGCGAGCGTCGGGACGCTCGTCCGCAATCGCGAGGGCGATCGCGCCCGAGCCGGTGCCGAGGTCGAGCACGCGCGGCTCCGGCTCGTCACGGAGCAGCGCAAGACAGCGTTCCACGACGATCTCCGTCTCGGGGCGCGGGACGAGCGCACGCGCGTCGGTGTTCAGCACCAGTCTTCGGAAACCCCACTCGCCCAGGACGTATGCCAACGGCTCGCGCTGCCTGCGACGTTCGAGCAGTACGTCGAACTCGTCAGGGACGTCCTGGTCCCGCCGTTCGTGCACGCCCGTACGCGAGGTTCCGAGGACGTGCGCGAGGAGCAGCTCCGCGTCGACGCGCGGGGTGTCCACACCTGCGTCCGCGAGCCGCTGCTCGGCCAAGACGGAGCGCCTCTCGCGACCGTCACTGCTCGAGTGCGCGCCTGCGCTCCTCGGCGCCGAGCGCCTCGGTGAACTCGTCGAACTCCCCCTGCAGGACCTTGTCGAGCTGGTGCACCGTGAGCTTGATGCGGTGGTCGGTGACGCGGTTCTCGGAGTAGTTGTACGTACGGATCTTCTCGGCGCGCTCGCCTGAGCCGATCTGCGAACGCCGGGTTGCGTCGAGCTCGGCGCGCTGCTTCTCGCGCTCGTGCTCGTAGAGACGCGCGCGCAGCACGCGCAGTGCTTTCTGTCGGTTCTGCAACTGGCTCTTCTCGTCTTGCATCGCCACGACGAGGCCGGTTGGCAGGTGCGTGATGCGGACCGCCGAGTCCGTCGTGTTCACGCTCTGCCCTCCGGGACCTGTCGAGCGGTAGACGTCGATCTTCAGGTCGTTCGGGTCGACCTCGACCTCGACCTCCTCGGCCTCCGGCATGACCGCGACGGTGGCTGTCGATGTGTGGACACGCCCCTGCGACTCCGTGTGAGGCACACGCTGGACGCGGTGCGTCCCACCCTCCCACTTGAACACGGAGTACGCGCCCTCGCCCTTGATCCCGAAGGTGATCTCCTTGAACCCGCCCGCTTCGTTCGGGCTCGAGCCGAGGTGCTCGACGGTGAAGCCGCGACGTTCTGCGTACCGCGTCAAGGCACGGTGGAGGTCGGCCGCCCACAGAGCGGCCTCATCCCCGCCGACGCCCTGACGGATCTCGATGATGACGTCCTTGCTGTCCGCGGGGTCCGTCTCGACGAGCGCGACCTTCAGCTCCTCCTCGAGTGACACGAGCCGTTCCTGCAGCTCCCCCACGAGCTCGCGCAGATCGCTGTCTTCAAGAGCGTCATCCAGATCGGCGCGGGCCTCGCGCCAGCGCTGGGCGAGCAGGTAGGGGCCCTCCAGCTCCTTCAGCTTGCGGCCGGCGTCGGCAACCTCGCGGTGATCGTTGTAGACGGCAGGGTCGGACATGCGCTCCTGCGCCTCGCGGTAGGAGCGTTCGACGTCGTCGAGCAGCGGTTCGATCGTGCCGGCCATCGCCGGGCTAGGTTACTCAGCCCTGCAGGCGTGACGTGATGCTGATTTCCGGGACGCCCGCGAGCGCCTTCGAGACGGGGCAGTTCTCCTTGGCCTGCTCCGCTGCCTGCTTGAAGGCTGCTTCGTCCATACCCGGGACCCGTCCGGCCACGTCGAGCACGATCTTCGTGATGCCCTCGCCGGGCTGGAACGTCACGGTGGCCGACGTCTTCAACTCTTCCGGCGCATGACCCTCCTTGGCCAGGCCGCCGGAGAGCGCCATCGAGAAACACGACGCGTGCGCGGCCGCGATCAGTTCTTCCGGGCTGGTCAGGCCGTTCGGCTCCTCGGAGCGTGCCGCCCAGCTCACATCGAGGCCGCCGAACGCGCCGCTCGTCACGGAGTCGATCCGGCCGCTCCCGCTCATCAGGTCGCTGTGCCACGTCACCTCGGCCTTGCGATCAGTCGCCATCAGCTTCCTCCTTCGAGTTGTGCGTTGACGGTCACCTTCGCGCTCGCCTCGATCAGCTTGGACAGGGTGCACCCGTTGCCGGCGATCTCCGCGACCTCCTGCAACGCCGCCTGGTCTATTCCTGTTACACGCGCGCGCGCGAGGAGCTCGGACGCGACGATGCGGTGCGAGCCGTCTTCCACCTGGTCGAGCGTCACGACCGCACGGACGTCGAGGTGATCCGGGGCAGAGCCCTTGGCCGCGAGCTCGCCCGCAAGAGACATGGCGTAACAGGCTGCGTGCGCAGCGGCGAGAAGCTCCTCCGGGCTCGTCTTGCCATCCGGTTTCTCGATCCGCGTCGCCAGCGAGTACGGCAGGTTCGTGAATGCTCCGGTGGCGCCACTGATCGAGCCACTGCCGCGCGCGACGTTGCCTTCCCACGTGACCTGCGCCTCACGTTGGACGCGAGGCATTAGGCCATGACCTCCACCTTGCGTTCGTTTGGATCGTTGGTCTCGAGCAACAGGACTTCCTTCAGGGCCCGGATCGAGACTTCGATCTGGTCGAGCGAAGGCTGGCGCGTCGTCAACCGTTGCAGCCACATGCCGGGTGCCAGCAGCACCATCAGGATCCGGTTGTCCTGATGCTTGCCGGCGAAGCGGATCAGCTCGTAGGCGATTCCCGCGATCAGCGGCAGCAAGAGGATCCGGGTCGCGATCAGCCAGTACCAGTGCGGGCGCCCGAAGAATGCGAACACGAAGATGGCGATCACCATCACCCAGAGCAGGAACGCCGTCCCACAGCGGGGGTGGATCAGGCTGTAGCGCTGGACGAGCTCGGGCTCGAGCTCCTCCCCGGCTTCGTAGGCGTTGATCGCCTTGTGCTCGGCAGCGTGGTACTGGAAGACGCGCCGCAGATCCGGGATGAGAGAGATCAGGAACAGGTAGAGCACGAAGACCGCCACGCGAATGCCGCCTTCGACGATCACGAACCAGCCTGCGCTGATCCCGATCCAGTCGGTGATGAGCGCAGGCGAGACCTTGAAGAGCAGAATGGCGAAGCCGATTGCGATCGCGAACGCGAAGATGAGCTGGCCGCGGGTGAGCTCGGCGCTTACTTCCTCAACCTCTTCGCCCTCCTTCGCCTCCGTCACGGCTGCATAGCTCGCCGAGATGGCAAGCGCCCGGAAGCCGATCGCGAGCGACTCGCCCAGCGCGACAACGCCGCGGATCACGGGCAACCGGAAAGTCCAGTGCCGGGCCATCGGCGACTTGATCGGTTGGTGGACCTCGGCGATGTCTCCGTCGGGCTTGCGGACGGCGACGGCCCAGTTAGAGGCGCCGCGCATCATCACGCCCTCCAGGACGGCCTGTCCCCCGACGTTCGCCATGGTGCTAGCTAGCCGCGGCTAGCGCCGCCGGCCTTCTCGAGCCGGCGCTGGAAGCGCTCGACGCGTCCGCCCGTGTCGACCAGCTTCTGCTTGCCCGTGTAGAACGGGTGGCAGTTGGAGCAGATCTCGACGTGGAGCTCGGGCTTCGTGGAACGCGTCTGGAACGTGTTCCCGCAGGAGCACGTCACGGTCGCGAGGACGTATTCGGGGTGGATCTCAGGCCTCATCGGAACCCAGGATAGCAGCGGCTGTTTTGGGTGCGACGTTGCCGCCCGAGACTACGGCGGCCACCGTTTGACCAGGCTCCGGGACGAACGCGCCGGAGAGCAGAGCGGCCGCGGTAGCGGCTCCTGCCACCTCGCAGGCGAGCTTCATCCGGCCGTACATGAAGCGGAACGCTTCTTCGAGAGCACCCTCGGTGACGAGCACGGACTCGACGCCCAGCTCGAGGCAGACCTGGATGCAGTTCGCGCCCTGCGTACGGTCCGTTGAGACCGTCGGCGATCGACTTCGCCTCGACCGTCACGGGCTCACGCGCCTTCAGGCTTTCGTGCAGCGCCGGCGATCGCTCCGGCTCGATTGCGATCACGCGGGCATCCGGCCTGAGCCCTTTGACTGCCGTGGCGATTCCGGAGATCAGCCCGCCGCCTCCGACCTGGACGAGAACGACGTCCGCCTCCGGCACGTCCTCCAACATTTCGAGGCCGACCGTTCCCTGACCCGCCATCACGTACGGATCGTCATACGGATGAACGAGTGTGCGACCAGTTGATTCGATCAACTCTTCGAGGCGGTCGAACGCGCTGGGAATGTCGGCAGCCTCGGTGTCGATCGTGGCGCCGTAGCCGCGCGCCGCGCTGATCTTCATCGGGCTCGCGGTTTGCCACATGACGACCAGCGCGTCGATGCCCTCCACCGCCGAGGCGTATGCGAGCGCCTGCGCATGGTTCCCTGCCGAGATCGAGATGACACCGCGCTTCTTCTCGTCTTCGGTGAGCGTTGCGAGCTTGTTCAGCACGCCGCGTGGCTTGAACGCGCCTGTGCGCTGCAAGAGCTCGGCCTTGAACCGAACGTCGGCACCCACCTGCTTGGAAAGGGTTGCCGAACTGAGCATCGGCGTTCGATGAAGCCGGTCGCCGATGCGCTCACGCGCACGGTAGACGTCGTCCAACGAGATCACCGAGTTCGTCGTGGCCATCGAGAGATCGTACTTCGGCCGCTACAACAAGCGCCCGACACGCGCGCCGACGAGGACGGCCAGCATGCCGAGGCCGATGCTCGCCGTCGCGTTGAGCAACGCCAGGCCGAGAGCTTTCTCCTCGACGAGGCCGTACGTCTCCTGCGCAAAGGTCGAGAACGTCGTGTAGGCGCCGCAGAACCCGACGACTAGGCCGATCCGCAGCCAGTGAGGTGTGTGATGCCGGTCGACGAGAGCTGCGATCAACAAGCCGACGAGAAAGCAGCCGGACAGGTTGATGGTGAACGTGCTCCAGGGAAACAGTGAGACCGATCGCCGTTCGATGGCGACGTCCACTCCGTAGCGTGCGAGCGTTCCGAGTGAACCGCCCGCCACAACTGCAGCGATAGTTGCCATGGTCGCTGGCTCCTTCCGTTCACAGGAGCCATCAGCCGTTGCTGGCGGTTGAAGGCGGGCCCCATCGCCGCTGGCCTGAATCTATCGGGCTAGTACTTGCCCTTGCCGCACCCGGCGAGCACGAAGGGCGCTGCGGCGGCGAGCAAGAGTGTCAGTCGTCTTCGCATGTGACTCCTACTCTGCCAACGGGCGGGCGGTTTGTCTCACGGGCCTCGCCCTAGGTCAGCTTGTACTCGGGGCCGCTGCCGCCTTCCGGTGGGGTCAGCCGGCCGCCTTTCGCGGTGATCGCGCCGCACTGGACGCAGTTCGACGGCGTGACCTCGACGCCGGTTTCCGTGGCTTCGTAGACCTGCGCCGGGCACATCCTCTCCCACAGCTCCGCGACGTCTGGCGGAACGTCGCGCTGGATCACGATGTGGCTCGGTTGGTCGTCGCGGGTCTTGTTCCCCGAGGCGAAGACGGACGACAGCTTGTCGAACGTGAGCTTGCCGTCCGGTGCCGGGTAGCTCTTCGCGCGGTCGGTTCGGAACAGGTCGACGTCGGCATCCCGTTCGAGCTCCAGGTCCCGCCGCGGGAAGCGGCCCTTCGAGGCGGTCATCGCCCCTGCGAGCGCGCCGCCGACGAGGAACCCGCGGCCGAAGGCCGGGCGCATGTTCCGGACCTCGTACAGGTCCTTCCAAACGAAGCTCTGCTTCAGCGCGTCGTCGTACACCGAGAGCGCGCCCGGGGTAGCCGGCGTCTGCCCACGCTGCAGAGCTGCGAATGCAGCTTCGGCCGCAAGCGAGCCGGACTCGATCGCGTAATGGATCCCCTTCAAGGCCGGGACGTTCACCAGCCCCGCACCGTCGCCGCAGATCAGCAACCCCGGCGCGTGCAGTTGCTTCGGCAGCGCGAGAAAGCCGCCTTCGGGAATCGTCTTGGCACCCCACTCGACCCGTTCGCCACCCTCGAGCAACTTGCGCACGAGCGGATGCGTCTTCAGCTCCTGCAGCACGTCGTGGACTGAAAGCTCGACGTCGCGATAGTCCAGGCCGACGACCATTCCGAGCGTGAGCATGTCCTCGCCCATCGGGTAGATGAACGAGCCGCCGAACTCGCGATACTTCGCGCCGGGCCGCAAAGGCCAGCCCATCGTGTGGATCACGCGATCGAGCGGGCGCTTGATCTTCCAGACCTCTTTCACGCCCAGCGCCCACACCTGCGGGTTCTGCACCGGCGAGACCGAAGCGGTCGAGCGCGACACCTGTCAGGTGTCCCTGCGTGCCTTCGGCGAGGACCGTGACCTTCGCGACCAGATCCGCGCCCGGCTCGAAGTTGCCGAGCGGCTGACCATCGCGGCCGCGACCCCTGTCGCCGCTCCGGACGCCGCGCGCCCTGCCGTCCGAGACGAGGAGCTTCTCCGCCGACGTCTCGGGTAGCAGCATCGCGCCCGCCTCCTCCGCCTGCTCGGCGAGCCACCGGCCAAGTCGCGATAGCGACGCCACGTAGTTGCCCTCGTTCTTCATCGTCGGCGGCGCCGGAATACGCAGCGCGCTGTTCTTCGTCAGGAAATAGACGGACTCGTGCTCGACTGGACCGTAGAACGGCATCTCGTCGATCCGTTTGCGCCCTTTGAACAGGCGGCGCAACGCACGCGGGTTGACGACCGCGCCCGAGAGGAGATGCGAGCCGACCTGCTTGCCCTTCTCCAACACGGCCACCGGAACCTCGCCGAGTCGCTCCCGGATCTCCGGCGCATCCTCCAGCAGTTGGCCGAGACGAATCGCACACGCGAGCCCAGCCGGACCGGCGCCGACGATCAGCACGCCGACCTCGATGCGCTCGTCCTGCGGGTCGCTCGGCGCGACGACGTAATCCGCGGCACGAAACGGAGGCGGAAAATCTGCCGTCCTGGTCACGAGGCCTTGCGTGCCTTGACGAGCTCGGTCAGCTTCGGGACGACCTCGTGCACGTCGCCGACGACGCCGAGATCCGAGAACTCGAAGATCGGCGCATTCGAGTCCTTGTTGATCGCGACGATCACCCCGGAGCTCTGCATGCCGACCTTGTGCTGGATCGCGCCCGAGATCCCGCACGCGATGTAGAGCTTCGGCGACACCGTCTTGCCGGTCTGGCCAACCTGGGTCGAGTACGGGTACCAGCCGGCGTCGACGACCGCGCGTGTCGCGCCGACAGCACCGCCCAACGCCTTCGCGAGCTCTTCCACGAGCGTGAAGTTCTCGGGGCCGCCGAGCCCGCGGCCGCCGGCGACGATGACCGGTGCATCCTCGATCGACGGGCCTTCGCTCTCCTCGTGCGCCTGATCGACCATCCGCGCCGACACGGAGAAGTCTTCGAGCGCGACCGGTGCATCTTCCACTTCCGCAGAGCCGCCGGTGGCGTTCGGGTCGAACGAGCCGGAGCGGAAGAGCGCGATCCGCGGCTCGGACTTCCAGCCGACGTCCACGTAGACGGAATCCTGCAGCGCGGGCCGCTTGCCGACGAGCTTGCCGTCCTCCTGCACGAGATCGCTGAGGTCCCAGTTGAGACCGGCGTCGAGCCGGGCGGCAAGCCCCGCGGCGACATCTGCGGCGAGCACGGAGTTGCCGAACAGCACCGTGTCGATTCCCTTGTCGCGCACGAGTTGCGCGAGCACGTCGACCCGAGGCTGCGGCAGTGGCGCCTCGAGCTGCGGGTCGTCCGCCACGTAGACCTTCGCGGCGCCGAACTTTCCCGCTTCGTCGGCGAGCGACCGCACGCCTGAGCCGATGACGACGCCGGCGACCTCACCATCGCCGAGCGTCACGGCCTTCGCGAGCACGCCGAGCGATCCCTTGAGCAGCTCGTCACCGTGATGCTCGAGGAAAACGAGCGTGCTCATACCAACCGCTTCTCCGCGAGGAAGTCGAGGATCGCCTGCGCTGCGCTGCCGTCGTCTTCGATCTTCTTCGAGTCGGCGCGCGCGGGTGGATCGCTCAACGCGTAGACCTCGGTGCGCGAGCCTTGCTCGCCCGCGCGCTCTCCCTCGACGCCGAGATCCGGAGAGCGACACGGTTTCCTGCGGCTTCGACTTCGCGCCCATGATCCCCTTGAGCGACGGATACCGCGGCTCGTTGATCGCATCCGACACGGCAACCACCGCCGGCAACGGAGCTTCGATCACGTCGTAGCCGAACTCGGTCTGCCGCTTGACGGTCAGCTTCCCGCCGGAGTGCGTGACCTCCGCCGCCTGCGACACGACCGGAAGGCGCAATCGGTCCGCCACCGCCGCCCACAACACCGCGCCGTCCGAGTCGCCGGCCTGCTGCCCGAACAGGATCAGGTCAGCGCCCTCGCGCTCGAGCGCCTTCGCCAGTGCATAGCTCGTCGCAACGAGGTCCGATCCTGCGGCCGTCTCGTCGCTGATGAGGACCGCCCGGTCGGCGCCCATCGCCAGAGCCTTGCGCAGCGCGTCCTGGGCTTTCGCCGGCCCCATCGAGACGAGGACGACTTCGCCCTCTCCGGTCGCATCCTTCAGCCGAAGCGCCTCCTCGACCGCATTGGCGTCGAAGGCGTTCAGGGCACCCTCGCCCGAGCGGTCGAGGCGTTTGGTTCCCGGGTCGATCCGGCCGTTCCCCTCCGGAACCTGCTTGATGCAGACGGCGATCTTCATTCGAGGCACGACTCTACTCAGGCTGACTTGGGCCGAGACGCCTGCTACCGTCCCACCCTTCGAGCGCGAACCGGAGCGCCCGTCCTCTTATGAGACGCCACCGGACGACAGCCCGAGGGGTTCTGTTCCTCGCCGCGACGATCGGCATTGCCGTCGGCTCCGCCGTGGCTCTCGCCGCCAACTCGGTTCCGGAGCACATCATCTTCCCCGTCGTCGGGAAGGTCCAGTACATCGACGACTTCGGCGCCCCTCGACCCGGTGGCGCACATCAGGGGAACGACCTCATGGCCGCAAAGAAGTCACCGGCAGTCGCCGCGGAAGCAGGCAAGGTGAAGTACTGGACGACATCAAGCGCGGCCGGCTGCATGCTCTACCTCTACGGCGCGAGCGGCACGACGTACCTCTACATCCACCTGAACAACGACCTCACGCTGCGGAACGACAACCGAGGCAAGTGCGTGAACGGGACCGCCTACGCGGTGAAGAACGGCGCCAAGGTCGCGGCCGGGCAGCAAATCGCGTACGTGGGCGATTCAGGTGATGCGAACGGCGGGAACTCGCATCTGCATTTCGAAGT
This sequence comes from uncultured Actinomycetes bacterium, assembly GCA_963779965.1. Taxonomy (GTDB): domain Bacteria; phylum Actinomycetota; class Thermoleophilia; order Gaiellales; family Gaiellaceae; genus 3-1-20CM-4-69-9. Next base: position 114,779 of record CAWAAP010000016.1, read on the forward strand.
GCATCCCGGAGGCGGCAAGGCGGTGAGCCCGTATCCGTATCTGCAGAAGGCCTACCGGCTGTTGTTCGCCGCAAAGCCAGGCACGCCTTTTTCGCTGACGCTGACGGGCACAGTCGTGTCAGCCACCATCGACCGGCTCGTCATGAACGTCTCGACCTCGCAAGCGTGGCCCTCGGGGCTGACGCTGACAAAGCTGAACCGGTCGATCGCTCTGACCGTCCCCGAAGCGACGATGGTGCAGAGCCTGAACCCCAGCGCTGCATTGCGAACAGTTACGAGCCTTCCGCTCGCAGCGAAGGGTGACAGGGTCGTCGTCTGGACGCAGCCTGCGCCTGCGACGCTCAAGGCCCAGCGCGCCGACGACGGCGTCCTCAGCTCGGCACTGATTCAGCTGGGCTAGGACTAACGCCCGACGAAGTTCGGCTGACGCTTCTCGACGAAGGCGGCCAGGCCTTCCTTTGCGTCCTCGCTGGAGAAGAGCTCGCCGAACGTCTCGCCCTCCGCGCCGAGATTCGCAGCGTGATCGCCACCGAGTGCGCGGTTGGCCAGGTCCTTCATCAGCTTGAGCGCGATCGGGCTCTTCGCAGCCAGGAGGGCGCCCACCTCGCGCGCCTTGTCGAGGACCGGATCGTGGACGGCGTTGACGAGGCCGATGCGCAGTGCTTCCTCCGCGTCGACGATGCGGCCCGTGAAGATCAGCTCCTTGGCGACGCCGAGACCGCTCAAGCGCGCGAGCCGCTGGGTCCCGCCCCAGCCGGGGATGATTCCGAGATTGACCTCGGGCTGGCCGAGCTTGGCGGATGATGCTGCGTAGCGGATGTCGCACGCGACCGCGAGCTCGCAACCGCCCCCGAGGGCAAAGCCGTTGATCGCAGCAATGGTCGGCTTCGGCATCGTCTCGAGCAAACGTCCGGTCTCGTGCCCGAGCGCTCCCCACTCCTTCGCCTGATCGACGTCGAGACCACTCATGTACTTGATGTCGGCGCCCGCGACGAACGCCTTTTCGCCGGCGCCGGTCAGGATCACGACACGCGCCGACTCATCGTCCGCCAACTCGCGTAGACAGTCGCGCAACTCCGTGAGCGTCGCGACGTCGAGTGCGTTCAGCGCCTCCTGACGGTCGATCGTCACGATCGCGACCGCCTCTTCCCGTTCGACTCGGATCAAACGGGAACTTTGCCCTTGAGGAAGTCGATGATCTCCGTCGTCGGCGCGCCTGGCGTGAAGACTTCGGCCACCCCTCGCTGCTTCAGCTCGTCGGAGTCCTCTTTCGGAATCGTCCCGCCAACGACGACGAGCACGTCCTCCGCACCGTTTGCTTTCAGCCCGTCGAGGATCCGCGGGACGAGCGTCATGTGCGCGCCCGAAAGGATGGAGATACCGACGGCGTCGGCGTCCTCCTGAATCGCCGTCTCGACGATCTGCTCCGGAGTCTGATGGAGCCCGGTGTAGATCACCTCCATCCCGGCATCGCGCAACGCCCGCGCGATGATCTTCGCGCCACGATCGTGTCCGTCGAGACCGGGCTTGGCGATCACGACTCTGATCTTTTTCGCCACGCCCCGCAGTTTACGGCCGCTTCTCGAATCAGGTGTGGACTCGTACGAGCTTCAGCTTCCATTCGACACTCTCGACCAGGTGCCCCTGCTGCGGCGAGCCGTAGACCTTGCGCCGATTCCGCGTTGCGCGCAGATTGATGCTTGCGAGCTTTCGCTCTTTCAGCGTTTCCCTGGGCAACTGCACGAGGTTCAGCGGCGGACCGAGCGGCCGCTGCACGACGTCTGCCGGCTCGAACGGACAATCCGCGGTCGCAAGTCGAACGTTCGCGACACCCTTGAATGTGACGACGCCCGGCCGCGGGCTCGAGGCGTGGACGGTCGCCCGGCTAAACGCGCGCGTGGTCTGCGCACAGTCGGCGATCTTGCTGGTGCCGGCCCCGCCGCACTTCTCATCCGTCGTGTTGGCGCCCGTGAGACTCACCTTCCCCAGAATCCCCCGCACGTCTACAGGCAGCACACGGCCACCGGTCAATCGCACGGTGACGGGCGTCTTCGTGCGGAAGGTCGTGGTGCGGGTGCCTTCCGAGGTCTCCGTGCGCCGACATTCCCCGGTGACCACTGGAGCGGCGGTGACGGACCACTCCTGATGGGCGGTCCCGACAATCGTGAGCCGAAACAGAGTCGGCGAGGGTGCGGCAGAGGCATGCGCCGCCGCGCTGCATGTCATACCGAGCAGGCAGAGAAGGCCGAGTCTTTGCCGCAGACGAGGCAACGGCCCAGAGTCGCACATTTCGGGCCGTTTACATAACGGCGGCTTGCGCCGCCAACTGAAGAGAGGTCAGAAGACGGGCGTCTCTCTCCAAACGCCCCACACGGCCCTAAGCGCGTCGCACATCTCGCCCATCGTCACGTAGGCCTTCGAGGCGTCGACGATTTGCGGCATCAGGTTCCGGTCCTCGTGCGCAGCGTCTTCCTTGAGGCGCGCGAGGGCCGACTCGACCGCCCTCGAGTCACGCCGGTCTCTCAGTGCTTGCACGCGCCCGATCTGCTCACCCTCCAGGGCAGGGTCGATCTTCAGGATTTCGAGCGGCTCCTCGTCCTCGAGCTCGTAGCGATTGACGCCCACGATGATCCGTTGCTTCTGCTCGACCTCGTGCTGGTATCGGAACGAAGCCTCCGCGATCTCGCGCTGGAAGAAGTTCTCCTTGATCGCCGGGATAACGCCACCGAGCTTCCGGATCCGGTCGAAGTACTCGTACGCCTCGGCCTCGAGCCGGTTCGTCAACTCTTCGACGTAGTAGGACCCACCCAGCGGATCGATCGTGTTCACGACGCCGGTCTCGTGAGCGATCACCTGCTGCGTACGGAGTGCCAACCGGACAGCGTTCTCGGTCGGCAGCGCGAGCGCTTCATCGAAGGAGTTCGTGTGCAGCGACTGAGTTCCACCGAGCACGGCCGCCATCGCCTCGAGCGCCGTTCGGATGATGTTCACCTCCGGCTGTTGCGCCGTCAGCGAGACGCCTGCCGTCTGGGTGTGGAAGCGCATCAGCCATGAACGTGGGTTCTTGGCGCCATACCGTTCCTTGAGCTCGTGCGCCCAGATCCGGCGGGCGGCGCGGTACTTCGCAATCTCTTCGAAGAAGTCGAGGTGCGCGTTGAAGAAGAAGGACAAGCGCGGCGCGAAGTCGTCCACGTCGAGCCCGCGCTCCACGGCTGCCTCGACGTAGGCGAAACCGTCCGCCAGTGTGAATGCAAGCTCCTGCGCCGCGTTGGAGCCGGCCTCGCGAATGTGGTAGCCGGAGATCGAGATCGGATGCCAGAGAGGCATCTCCTGCGCGCAGAACTCGATCATGTCGATGACCAGCCGCATCGACGGCTCCGGCGGGAAGATCCATTCCTTCTGCGCGATGTACTCCTTGAGGATGTCCGTCTGGACCGTGCCGCGCAGCTTGGCGCGGGGGACACCCTGCTCCTCACCGACGCAGACGTAGAACGCGAGCAACATCGCCGCGGGCGAGTTGATGGTCATCGACGTGGACACCTCGTCGAGCGGGATGCCCGCGAACAGTGTCTCCATGTCGTCCAGCGAGTCGATCGCGACCCCTTCCCGACCGACCTCCCCGAGTGAGCGCGGATGGTCCGAGTCGTAACCCATCAGCGTCGGCATGTCGAAGGCCGTCGAGAGCCCGGTCTGACCGTGCTCCAGTAGGTAGCGGAAGCGGGCGTTCGTCTCCTCGGCCCCACCGAAGCCGGCGAACTGGCGCATTGTCCAGAGCTTGCCGCGGTACATCGAGGGGTAGACGCCGCGCGTGAACGGATAGACGCCCGGATACCCGAGGTCGCGCTCGTAGTCGATGTCAACGCTGTCGGGCGTGTAGAGCGGTTCGTTCTCGAGGCCGGAGATCGTGGAGAAGAGCTCGCCCTCGCGCTCGGGCTTTGCCTGATAGAGCTCGCGCTTCCACTCTGCGGTCGAGTCGTCCTCCGACCGCGCGCGCGGATCCTCTGTCGTGGCCATCGTCCGTTCGATTCTACGGACGTGATTCCGGCTCCTGCCGTCCGCTCCATCTGCCGATATTTCGTCCGTGGAGAAGATAGTTGCAGTTGTCATTTGTGGGCTCATAGCGCTTACGACGGCCGACAGGCCGGCGGCTGCTACGGGCGGCGATGGCTTGCTGCGCAAGGCGTCGAACCTGTCCGGCCTGCCTGTCCGCCGAGTCGTCCCACGGCGGATGCTCGCCGGTCCGCAATACGACGCTGCACTGTTGCGCGCCGCCGATCGTGAATATCCGCGCTCGCTTCGGAGCATCGACACAGCCCTGTACACACGACTCGGCCTGATGCCTCGCAGCCTGCAGGCACAACTCGCGTCGAACGGCCACACGTCACGCGCCTGGTACGACCCTCTTGCACGCAGGCTCCTGCTTCGACGCGCACCGACGGCCCAGCGGGCGTGGATCGTCAACGAGCTCGTCCGCGCACTCGTCGACCAGAACTTCAACCTGCGCCGGATAACGAAATTGCGCGTGCGCGACCGCGATCGTGCGATCGCCGCAAAGAGCATCGTGGCCGGGACCGCTGCACTCGCGTCGGGCGTGAGTGCGAGCCCCGTGCGTGGCACACCGCTCGAGCGGTTCGTGGAACTCGAGTCAGGCCTCGGTGCGGGCAAAGCACTCGCGAAGGAGTTGCGCTACCTCGGCGGCTCGCGCGCACTGGCAAGTGCACTGCGCCTGTTCCCGCAGACGACGGAACAGCTTCTGCACATCGACAAGTTCCTCCAACGCGAGCGTGCGCTCCCGGTCCGGCTCCCCACTCGGATCGGGGACTGGAGGCTGAGTGCATCCGAAACGTTCGGAGAGCTCGACGTCCGCAGCCTGCTGCAGGCGTTCGGCGTGCCCAATGCAGTCGCCGCCGCCGAAGGCTGGGGCGGCGGGCGCATCGGACTCTACGTCTCGCCGACGGGACAGACGACCGCCGCGCTCGCGTTGCAGTGGGACACCGTGGAAGACTCGGCGGAGTGGCGCACGGCCGTGATGCGCTACGTCGGAGCGGCTTTCCCCGGCGCGACCGCACGCGATTGCCCGCCCCTCGACGGCTGCTGGTCGAGCACGTGGGACGTTGCCGCCGGGGTGCTGGGAAGCACGAGCGTCTTCGCGAGTGGACCGGCTTCCGACACGCTCGCTGCCGCGCTGCTGACCCAGATCTAACCCTCGAGTCGAACCTCAGGGTCGCGCTCGCCCTTCGCCCGGCGTCGACTCCCTCCGAGCCCCCAGTATGGCTCCAGTTCCCGGCCGGGAAAGAATTCAGCAGTTTTCAGTACCCCAGAGGGGTGATTCTCACAGAATCTCGGCCCGGAAACCTCCGAAATCACTCATGGAGCCGGCCGCCAGGGCCGATTCCTCCATCGGAGCCACGTGCAGCAATCGGGCGCGTGGATGGAGAACATGGCGAGCTTCCCGGACCTGCGGCCTCATCGGCGCTCGGCGAAAGCCGAGCGTGGAGCCGCGTCCAAAAGCAGGACTCGCCTTCTCCTCGCGGTCTCCACTGCGCTCCTTTTCACCGCCTCTCTCGCCGTCTCCGAGTTCGCCACTCTCCGCGGCGGGAAGGCACACGACGCATCGGCATTCCTGACGAGGGAGCTGGGTCCGCCGCTGGACTCCGCGCCCCTCGTCAGGACGCCGGCGCCTGAGATCAACGTCTGCGGTTTCGCCGCAGGGGTTCCACGTCAAGCGAGGCCCACACTCGCTCGGGCTGGCGCTCGTCGGCGGCAAGCCGCAGCACGTCACCTCGTTCGCCCACGGGATCTCGACGAAGACGGACTTTGGCCGTGCCGTCGTCGCCGTCTCCCCGAAGAAGACCGAGCAGTACCTCGTCGTCGACAAGCACCACGGAACGAGGACGTGGAGCTGGCAGCTCGACACCGCCGGACTCACTCCGCGAGTCGGCGGCGACGGTTCCGTCGGGTTCATCGCCGGCCATCGTCTGACGGACAACTTCGTGATCGCAGCTCCGAAGATCCTCGACCTTCGCGGTCACGACATCTCGCCGCACGGTCTGCACTGGGACATCGGCCGAAGCGCCGGCAAGTGGTCGCTCGAGCTCGCCTTCGACGACAGCAAGCTAGCGACGCCGTATGTCATCGACCCGGCGTCCTTCAACGTCGGCGCCGGCACGACCGGGCCGACAGCCGCGGCGGCGAACATCGCCCTTGCCGTTCCCGCCAGCGTGAAGCTCGGCGACCTGCTGATCGCGCACGTGACCTGGAAGGGCGGAACGAACATCACCGCCGCACAGCCCGGCGGCTGGACGCAGCTCGACGCGACTCGGAACGATGGCACCAACATCGGCGCACAGGTCTGGTACAAGAACGCGTCGGTCGCCGACACCGCAGGCGGCACCTACACCTGGACGTTCACGCCGAACGCGATCGGAACCGGCGGCATCGCCGCGTACACGGGAATCGACAAGTCGGTCGCACCTCAGGTGACCCAGCTGGTCACCACCAACGTCAACGATCAGGTCACCTACTACCCGACGATCACACCCGCCGCCAACGGCGCTCAGGTCCTCTCCGTGCTCGGCTTCAACGAGACGACCGCGAACAACCTGACGCCGCCCGCCTCGGTCAACGGAGTGGGCGGAGCCGCCGGTGTGAACACCGATCGCTGGGAGACCGGCAACAGCGGCCACATCGCATCCGAGCTCTCCGATTTCACACAGAACGCAGCGGGCGCCGTCAACACCAACGGCTCCAACGACCTCAGCCCGGCTACGGGCAAGAAGGTTTCCCACGTCGCTTTCCGTATTGCGCTCAAGGCGGACGTCACCAATCCAACCAGCGCCTTCGCTCTGCAGCTCGGTCTCCCCGGCCGGTAGCGCGTACTACTCGGGCGCGGGCACGTCGGTTTGGTATCGAGGCACCGGCCCGAACTGCGCGGCCGAGGTGCAGGTCGCCGGGAAATGCTCGTTCGCGATCACCAACACCGTCAGCGACGCGGGCTCAGGCCCGGCTTCGAGCATCTTCGCCGCCCTCGGAAGTCCAGGTACCCACTGGACCTTCACCAACACCACAGTCAACACGCCCGCCGGCGGTCCCTACGCCTCGAACTTCTACGCCTGGACGACAGGCGCCACCGAGACTCCCACCGATCTGATCACAGGGACGGACAACGGCACCAACACCGACGGTGGCACGACGCTGACGTTCAACAACGACGTCACCGGCCCCGCCGTCCCCACCCCCACCGTGACGGCCCAGTACTACACCAGCCTCTCCGTGCCCGTCTCGCTCGGCGCCGCCACCGACACCGGCGGCTCAGGCGTCAACGCCGGCTCGATCACCGTCCAACGCGACACGATCGGACTCGCCGCCGGCGACTGCGGCGCCTTCACCAGCAGCTGGTCAACCGTCACACTCAGCGCCGGCAACGACACCACCGTCACCAGCGGCAACTGCTACCGCTACCGCGAAATCGCCGCCGACAACGTCGGCAACTCCACCACCTCCGGCATCTCCAACACCGCCAAGGTCGACAACGTCGGCACCGACCAACAGCCTCTCCCTCACCTCCGGCTCCCCCGCGGGCGCGTCCTACAAGAGCGGCAACACGATCTTCTACCGCGGCGTCCAGTCGGGCGGCGGCTCGTTCAAGATCAGGAACGCCGTCAGTGACTCCGCGTCAGGCCCCGCCTCGAGCGCAACCGCCGCCCTCGGCGGCACCGCGACCGGGTGGACGCACACTCCCTCCACCGTCAACAGCCCCGCCGGCGGCCCGTACGACTCGAACACATTCACGTGGGCGCAGAACACCAACACCTCACCCACCGAGATCGTCACCGGCGCCGACGCAGCCGGCAACACCACGGCTGCTGCCACCCTCACTCTGACCGACGACTCGGCCGCGCCGACGGTGAGCACCCCGACCGTGACGGCCCAGTACTACACGAGCCTCTCGGTGCCCGTGACGGTGAACACCGGCTCCGCCACGGACGGCACCGGCTCCGGGGTGGACGCGACCACGAGCATCCTCCAGCGCGAGTCGGCGTCGCTTGCCGGCGGCATCTGCACGTGGAGTGGCACCTGGACGACCGTCACCCTCAGCGCCGGCAACGACACGACCGTCACCAGCGGCAACTGCTACCGCTACCGCGAGCAGCTCTCGGACCACGTCGGCAACCAGGGCACCTCCAGCAACTCGAACATCGCGAAGGTCGACACGAGCGCGCCTTCGACTCCCGGTCTGACGTTCAGCGGCCTGTCGGCGAACGCCTACTGGAACAGTGGCAGCAGCACCTTCTACTTCCGCGCCTCCGCCGGCGGCACCTTCACCGTCACCGCCCTCTCCACCGACAGCGAAAGCGCAATCGGCAGCTACACGTTCGGCACCCTCAACTCCAACGGCGGCACCAACTGGGGCGGCTCCCAGACCGGCGACCACTTCGACTACACCTTCGGCGCCAGCACCACCGCACCCACCACCTCGCGCACCGTCAACTCGACCAACGGCGCCGGCACCAACTCGGCCAACGCCACCTACTCGATCGCCGCAGACGCCACCGGCCCCGCCGTCCCCACCCCCACGGTGACGGCCCAGTACTACACCAGCCTCTCCGTGCCCGTCTCGCTCGGCGCCGCCACCGACACCGGCGGCTCAGGCGTCAACGCCGGCTCGATCACCGTCCAACGCGACACGATCGGACTCGCCGCCGGCAACTGCGGCGCCTTCACCAGCAGCTGGTCAACCGTCACCCTCAGCGCCGGCAACGACACCACCGTCACCAGCGGCAACTGCTACCGCTACCGCGAAATCGCCGCCGACAACGTCGGCAACTCCACCACCTCCGGCATCTCCAACACCGCCAAGGTCGACACGAGCGCGCCTTCGACTCCCGGTCTGACGTTCAGCGGCCTGTCGGCGAACGCCTACTGGAACAGTGGCAGCAGCACCTTCTACTTCCGCGCCTCCGCCGGCGGCACCTTCACCGTCACCGCCCTCTCCACCGACAGCGAAAGCGCAATCGGCAGCTACACGTTCGGCACCCTCAACTCCAACGGCGGCTCCAACTGGGGCGGCTCCCAGACCGGCGACCACTTCGACTACACCTTCGGCGCCAGCACCACCGCACCCACCACCTCGCGCACCGTCAACTCGACCAACGGCGCCGGCACCAACTCGGCCAACGCCACCTACTCGATCGCCGCAGACGCCACCGGCCCCGCCGTCCCCACCCCCACCGTGACGGCCCAGTACTACACCAGCCTCTCCGTGCCCGTCTCGCTCGGCGCCGCCACCGACACCGGCGGCTCAGGCGTCAACGCCGGCTCGATCACCGTCCAACGCGACACGATCGGACTCGCCGCCGGCGACTGCGGCGCCTTCACCAGCAGCTGGTCAACCGTCACCCTCAGCGCCGGCAACGACACCACCGTCACCAGCGGCAACTGCTACCGCTACCGCGAAATCGCCGCCGACAACGTCGGCAACTCCACCACCTCCGGCATCTCCAACACCGCCAAGGTCGACAACGCCGGCCCCACCAACAGCCTCTCCCTCACCTCCGGCTCCCCCGCGGGCGCGTCCTACAAGAGCGGCGCGACGATCTACTACCGAGGAGCGGCCGCGGGCTCCTTCAAGCTGACAAACGCGGTCACGGACGGTGTTTCCGGACCCGCGTCGTCGGCAACCGCAGCGCTGGGCGGGACGTCGACCGGCTGGACGCACACTCCGTCCACGGTCTCGACACCCGCAGGCGGCCCGTACGACTCGAACACGTTCAGCTGGAGCGCCGGCACGGGCAGCTCCCCGACCGAGGTCGTCACCGGCGCCGACGCCGCCGGCAACACGACCGCCGCCGGCACTCTCACGTTCACCGACGACTCCGTCGCGCCGAGCGTCACGCCCCCGAGCGTGACCGCCGGGTATTACACGAGCCTCTCCATCCCGGTCACCAAGAACGGCGGCACCGACGGCGGCTCGAATGTCGACGCGACGACGAGCATCTTGCAGCGGGACGACATTGCGCTGACAAACGGGAGCTGCGGGAGCTTCACCGGCAGCTGGTCGACCGTCACCCTCAGCGGCGGCAACGACACCGGCGTCACCAACGGCAACTGCTACCGCTACCGCGAGCTGCTCTCCGACAACGTCGGCAACCAGGGCGCCTCGGTTGCGTCGAACACGGTGAAGGTCGACACGTCCGCTCCGTCCGCGCCGTCGCTCGCGTTCAGCGGCCTGTCGGCGAACGCCTACTACAACGGCTCGGGCACGCTCTACATTCGCCCGTCGGCCGGTGGAACGTTCAGGGTCACCGGTTCCTCGACCGACGCGCAGAGCGGCATCGGCTCCTACACGTTCGGGACACTCAACTCCAACGGGGGCAGCAACTTCGGCGGCAGCCAGACCGGCGACCATTACGACTACACCTTCGGCGCCTCGACGACCGCCCCCTCGACCGCGCGCACGGTCAGCGCGACGAACGGCGCGGGCACCGCTTCGTCGGACACCACGTACTCGATCGCAGCAGACACCACTGCACCCAGCATGACCGCGCCGAGCGTGACGGCCGGGTACTACACGAGTCTCTCCGTCCCGGTGACCAAGAACGGCGGCACCGACGGCGGCTCGGACGTCGACAACACCACGAGCGTCCTTCAGCGGGATGACATCACCCTGACGAACGGCAACTGCGGGAGCTTCGCCGGGTCCTGGTCGGCGGTGACGCTCGTCGGCGGCAACGACACGACGGTCCTGAGCGGACACTGCTACCGGTACCGCGAGCTGCTCTCCGACCACGTCGGCAACCAGGGCACGTCCGGAGCGAGCGGCGTGGCGAGGGTCGATACGCAAGGCCCTGGGAACAGCCTGTCCACGAGCAGCGTGTCGCCCGCAGGCTCCGTCTACAAGAGCGGCGCCACGATCTTCTACCGGGGCTCGGCGGCCGGTTCGTTCAAGCTGACGAACGCCGTCACGGACGGCGAGTCCGGTCCCGCGTCGTCCGCGACGGGAGCACTCGGTGGAACGAGCACAGGGTGGTCACACTCGGCGTCGACGGTTTCGTCCCCGGCCGGAGGCCCCTACGAGTCCAACGCCTTCAACTGGAACTCCGGGACGACGAGCTCGCCAACCGAGGTCGTCACAGGTGCCGACTCGGCGGGCAACACGACCGCTTCGTCCACGCTCACGCTCACGAACGACTCGTCGGCGCCCACGGGAGGTGCGCTCACGGTCAACAACGTTGCAGCGACGCCCATCGGGCCGGTGAGTTACGACACCGACGGCTCGTTCCCGATCGACGTCCGCACCGACTACACGGAGCCTGGCGGCGAGTCGGGCCTCGCGGCCTCCACACTCGTTCGCACGAGCGCGTCGTTCTCGTCCGCCGACACGTGCGGCTCGTTCGGCTCGCCCGTGACGGTGGTCGGAAGCCCGAGCCAGAGCGGCCTCACGACGGGTTGTTACATGTACACGCTCACGGGCACGGACAACGTCGGCAACACGGTGTCGATCTCGACCGTCGTCAAGGTCGACACCAACAACCCGAGCGTCTCGCTGACCGATCCGGGCACGCCTCTCGCAGGAACGGTCTCGCTCGACGCGAGCGCCTCCGATGCTTCGACGAACGTGCAGCAGGTCGTGTTCGAGCGAGCTCCGGCCGGCGGCTCGACGTGGACGACGATCGGCTCCGACAGCTCGTCGCCCTACTCGACCAGTTGGAGCACGGGCGGTGTCACGGACGGGCTCTACGACGTCCGCGCGGTCGCGACCGACACCGCAGGGAATACCAACACCAGCCTGGTCGCAAGCCGCCGCGTCGACAACACCGCTCCAAACACCACGATCGACTCGGGCCCCGCCGACCCCTCGAACGACACCACCCCGGATTTCAGCTTCAGCTCCTCGGAGACGGGCTCGACCTTCCAGTGCCGTGTCGACGGTGGCAGCTGGTCCTCGTGCACCAGCCCGGAGACGATCTCGCCCGCACTCGGTGAGGGGAGCCACACCTTCGACGTCCGCGCAACGGACACCGCCGGCAACACGGATGCGTCGCCGGCCACGTCCACCTGGACGATCGACACGACTGCTCCGAACACCACGATCGACTCCAGTCCCGCGAGCCCCTCCGGCAACACGACGCCGACCTTCACGTTCAGCTCGTCCGAGACCGGCTCGACGTTCGAGTGCAGGCTGGACGGCGGCACGTGGGATCCGTGCACGTCACCCGACACGCTCTCCCCGGCACTCGCCGAGGGCGGCCACACGTTCGACGTTCGTGCCACGGATCCGGCCGGGAACACTGACGGAAGCCCGGCAAGCCATACGTGGATCATCGACGTCGGCCCACCCAACACCACGATCGACGCGAGCCCCGGCAGCCCGTCCAACGACACCACCCCGACCTTCACCTTCAGCTCGAGCGAACTGGGCTCGACCTTCGAGTGCCAACTCGACGGTGGCGGGTGGAGCACATGCACGTCGCCGCTCACTGTTGCCCCGGCGCTGGGCGAAGGGACCCACACGTTCGACGTCCGCGCGACGGATGTCGCAGACAACACGGATGCATCGCCGGCGAGCTACACCTGGACGGTCGACCTGACCGCGCCCAACACCACGATCGACTCCGGGCCTGCGAATCCGTCGAACGACGCGACGCCCTCGTTCGCCTTCAGCGCGACGGAGCCCGGCTCGACGTTCGAGTGCCGTGTCGACGGTGGCAGCTGGAGCGCCTGCTCGAGCCCGGACACACTCGCAGCGCTCGGCGCAGGCAGCCACACCTTCGACGTGCGCGCGACCGACCCGGCCGGCAACACAGACGGCACGCCCGCTAGCCGCACGTGGACCGTCGACCTGACCGCGCCCAACACGACCATCAACTCCAACCCCGCGGATCCGTCGAACAACACGACGCCCGACTTCACCTTCAGCTCCTCCGAGACCGGCTCGACCTTCGAGTGCCGCGTCGACGGCAGCAGCTGGACGACCTGCACGAGCCCCGAAACGATCTCACCGGCACTGAGCGCGGGCAGCCACACCTTCGACGTGCGCGCAACCGACCAGGCCGGCAACACCGACGGAACGCCCGCCAGCTACACCTGGACCGTCGACCTGACCGCGCCCAACACGACCATCAGCTCGCACCCGGGCGATCCCTCCAACGACACCACGCCGGCGTTCTCGTTCAGTTCGAGCGAGGGCGGCTCGACCTTCGAGTGCCGCATCGACGGCGGCAGCTGGAGCGCCTGCTCGAGCCCGGACACGATCTCGCCCGCGCTCGCCGCCGGCAGCCACACGTACGACGTGCGCGCAACCGACCAGGCCGGCAACACCGACGGAACGCCCGGCGAGCTTCACCTGGACCGTCGACCTGACCGCGCCCAACACGACCATCAGCTCGCATCCGTCCGATCCGTCGAATGACGCGACACCGTCCTTCGCCTTCACCTCGAACGAGACCGGCTCGACGTTCGAGTGCCGCGTCGACGGCGGCAGCTGGACTTCCTGCTCGAGCCCCGAGACGATCTCACCGGCACTCGGCGCCGGCAGCCACACCTTCGACGTGCGCGCAACCGACCAGGCCGGCAACACCGACGTCACCCCGGCGAGCTTCACGTGGGTCGTCGATCTCGCCGCCCCGCAGACGACGATCGACTCACACCCGGCCGATCCGTCCGGGAACACGACCCCGAGCTTCACGTTCAGCTCGACCGAGGGTGGCTCAATCTTCGAGTGCCGCGTCGATGGCGGCAGCTGGACGACCTGCACGAGCCCCGACACGATCTCGCCCGCGCTCGGCGCAGGCAGCCACACCTACGAGGTGCGCGCAACCGACCAGGCCGGCAACACCGACGGAACGCCCGCCAGCTTCACCTGGACCGTCGACCTGACCGCGCCGAACACGACGATCGACTCGACCCCGGCCGACCCTTCCAACAACACCACGCCTGACTTCGGCTTCAGCTCTTCCGAAAGCGGCTCCAGCTTCGAATGCCGCGTGGACGGTGGCAGCTGGACATCTTGCACGAACCCCGAGTCGATCTCACCGGCTTTGACCGCGGGCAGCCACACCTTCCAGGTCCGCGCAACCGACGCAGCCGGCAACACCGACGCCACACCCGCCGGCTACACCTGGACGGTCGACCTGACCGCGCCCAACACCACCATCGACTCCGGCCCCTCGAGCCCGTCTGGGAACACCACACCGACCTTCGCGTTCAGCTCCTCCGAGGGTGGCTCGAGCTTCGAGTGCCGCATCGACGGGGGCAGCTGGACCTCCTGCACCAGCCCCGACTCGATCTCGCCCGCACTGACCGCGGGCAGCCACACCTTCGACGTGCGCGCCACGGATGCAGCCGGCAATACCGACGGCACGCCGGCCAGTCACACGTGGACGGTCGACCTGACCGCGCCGAACACGACGATCAACTCGAGCCCGGCCGACCCGTCCAACAACACCACGCCTGACTTCAGCTTCAGCTCCTCCGAAGGCGGCTCGACGTTCGAGTGCCGCGTCGACGGCGGCAGCTGGAGCTCCTGCACCAGCCCCGAGACGGTCTCACCCGCACTGACCGCAGGCAGCCACACGTTCGAGGTGCGCGCAACGGACGCGGCCGGCAACACGGATGGCACACCCGCGAGCTACAGCTGGACGGTCGACCTGACGGCGCCGAACACGACCATCGACTCCAACCCGACCGACCCCTCCAACAACTCCACACCAAGCTTCACGTTCAGCTCCTCCGAGGGTGGCTCGACCTTCGAATGTCGCGTCGACGGCGGCAGCTGGACCTCCTGCACGAGCCCCGAGACCGTCTCACCCGCGCTGACCGCCGGCAGCCACACCTTCCAGGTGCGCGCAACCGATGCAGCCGGCAACACCGACGCCACGCCGGCGAGCTACACCTGGACGGTCGACCTGACCGCCCCGAACACCACGATCGGCTCGAGCCCGGCCGACCCGTCCAACAACACCACGCCGAGCTTTACGTTCAGCTCGACCGAGGGTGGCTCGACCTTCGAGTGCCGCATCGACGGCGGCAGCTGGACATCTTGCAGCAGCCCCGAATCGATCTCACCTGCTCTGACTGCGGGCAGCCACACCTTCGACGTGCGCGCCACGGACGCGGCCGGCAACACCGACGCGACCCCCGCCAGCCACACCTGGACGGTCGACCTGACCCCGCCGAACACCACCATCGACTCCAGCCCCTCGAGCCCATCGGGGAACACCACACCGACCTTCGCGTTCAGCTCGAGCGAGGCCGGATCGAGCTTCGAGTGCCGCATCGACGGCGGCAGCTGGACAGCGTGCACCAGCCCCGACACCATTTCGCCCGCACT
>CAWAAP010000017.1:0-72167 GCA_963779965.1 uncultured Actinomycetes bacterium
GAGCGACGAAGTGCCTCTCGAACCGCTGGCGCGAGGACCTCGACGCGCGTATCGACACCCTGCAGGGACTGCGCGACCGCCTGACCACGTGCATCGGCTGCGGCTCCCTCTCAATCGAAAGGACTAGCTCCGGCTATCCGGATCAGCGCGCGCCGGTGTGCGCGTGAATCGCCTTGGTCAGCTCCAGGATCTGATTGGAGAGCTCGAGGAGCTCCCGGTTTTGCTTGTCCTCCTCCCTGACGGTCTTCCACTCCAGGTTCGCGACCACCTGGCGCTTCGCGTCGGCCCGGTTCTGGCTGATCATCACGAAGGTCGAGAGGAAGATCGCCTCGAGCGAGACGATCATCGTCAGCAGGCCGTAGGGATAGCTCTCAATCGCGAGTCCGATCCAGAGACCGAACCAGAGGATGTGGAGGTAGACGAACCGCATCGAGCCCGCGAACGCGGTGATCCGGTCTGCTATGCGGTTCTGGATACTCTCGGCCCGCCGCTCCGCGTGCGCGACGAGAGCCGGGTTCGCCTGGATCGGGAGGTGCGACAGGCGCTCGTGCAGGTCGGACTGGTTCATCTCGGCCGCCTTTCGGGGGATGTCGGGTCATAGGATCACCCGATCACGACCGTCGTGCTAGCCAGCGTCCTGGGCGACCTGTGGAACTGGGTCGCAGGGGTCTTTGAGCGGATCGGCGATGTCTCTCCATACTGGCTTGTTGTCGCGCTCGCGTTGAAGACCTGCGAGTCGGCGTTCATCGGCCTCACCTGGCGCAATATCCTGCGGGCCGCCTACCCGGAGGGTGGGCTGGCGTTTAAGGCGGCCTGGGGAGCCTCGCAGGGCGGGACCGCGATCAACGCGATCGCGCCGGCCCAGGCGGGGACGGCAGCGATGATCGGCATCTTCCGAACGAGCATCCCGGGCGCGTCGGTGGCAGGGGTCACCTCGGCGACCGTCGTACAGTCGCTCTTCTTCATCGCCCTCAGCGCGCTGATGGTGATCGGCGTAGCGGTCTCACGACCCCACACGGTCTCTAAAGGCTCACCTGCCGACGAGTCCGGCAACTTCTTCGCCGCGCACCCAGTGCTGATCCCGGTGATCGTCGTCGCGCTGCTCGGGGCCGCCTACTTCGCCTGGCCGCACGTCAAGCCGTGGCTCGCCAAGGAGTGGCGCAAGGCCAAGCAGGGCGCCGCGATCTTCAGCGACTGGCGCCGCTACGCAAAGGACGTGGCCGCGCCGTCGACCGCCTCCTACGCCTGCCGGATCGGCGTGAACGTCGTCTTCATGGCCGCCTTCGACCTGCCCGTGACCGCGTTCACCGTCTTCCTCGTCGCCTCGTCGCACATGCTTTCCGGGATCTTCGCGATCACCCCCGGCGGCGTCGGCCAGACCCAGGCGCTCGACGTAGCCACGCTCAGCAAGTACGCGCCGACCAAGAGCGTCGCGGCGTTCTCGATCACGCAGGACTCGATTCTGACGATCTGGAACGTCCTGCTCGGGATCGCGGTGATGCTGTGGGCCTTCGGCTGGAATCAGATGCGCGACCTGCTCGCGAAGAGCCGCAGGAAGCCGGCGCACGAACCGGCCGCGCCCTGACTCAGGCCGCGGCCTCGTGCTGGAGCTCGCGCACTCGGAAGGCGAGCACGATGTCCCTCACCCCGCGGATGATCGCAAACGCCGCCACCCAGGCGATCAACAGCGTCGCGCTGCGCCCGTAGTAGCCGGCCGCCCAGAATCCCAGCGCCAGCTCGACGATCCCGCCAATCAGCTGCAGCCACCAGACCTCGATCTCGTGGCGGGTCGAGATGGCGATGATGATGTCGAACGTCCCGGCGAAGACGAGGAAGAAGCTGAAGATCGCGGCCAGCGCCAGGAACGTGTCGCCCGGATGGATGAACGCGACGATGCCGACAACGATGTAGACGAGCGCCAGCACGCCGTGCAGCAGCTTCATCCAGCCGGCGGCCATGAACATCACCCCGATCTCGGCCGCGCCCGCGAAGAGGGCGACGAAGCCGAACAGGATCGAGATCGACGACACCGAGGTGTAGTCGAAGCGGAGCAGGATCAACGCGACGAGCGTCCAGCTGATGCCGGTGATCAGCATCAGCCACCACGGCGGCAACGTGCGCGCGAGCGTTCGTCGGCCGGCTGACATCGAGATCATGAGGGCTCCTTCCGGTTGCGGTTACCCCGCCGGCGATGCTCTCACAAACTCCGAGTCTCAGGAAACGGCGGATTGCGGTGGCTGCTTCGTGTCTGCACGGCCTTGGCGAAAGCGTCCTGTACGGCGTCCTCGGCGGGGGCGCGGTCACGGTCTCAAGTTCCGGTACCAGGTCGCAGTCGCACGTGCCCGATCTGGCCTGCGTAGCGGCTCTAAGCCCTGTAGGCCTAGATCGTCTTGAACTGTTCGAACGGCTGCCTGCAGGTCGCGCAGTAACGCAGCGACCTGCAGGGGGTCGGGCCGAAGATGTTCTCCAGCCGCGTCTCGGTCGACCCGCAGTACGGGCAGCGATGTGCGTTGCTCTGCAGCTGCACGAGTGTCGGCGGGGCTGCTTCACGCGGTGCCGGGGGCGCGAAGCCCGAGGCGCGCAGCTTCTCGCGCCCTGCGGGCGTAATGCGGTCGGTCGACCACGAGTCGTCCAGGCAGACGTTGATCTGCGGCTCGGCGCCGAGCGCGCGAATCTGATCGGCCATCGCGTCGCGCATGACCTCGAGCGCGGGGCAGCCGAGGAACGTCGGCGTGAAGTCCACACGCACGTGGCCGTTCTTCACCTCGACCTCGCGGACGACGCCGAGATCGACGAGCGAGATGACCGGGATCTCCGGATCCGGGATCTCGGCCAGCGCGTCCCAGACCTGTGCTTCGGTCACCATTTCGTCCCTGCCGGCTGCGAGCGCCGCACCATCGTCATCTCCTCCCAGAGCTCGGGCAGCTCGGAGGTGTGCTCGCCGCGCTGCTCGAGGAGCGGCCGAAGCTCCTCAAGCGCTGCGACGTAGCGGGGCTCTCCCTGCAGTCGGTCGTGCCACATCTGCGCGTGCATGCGGTGATACGCCTCTTCGCGGTCGATCTTTGCCGCGAGGCCCGCGATCTCCGGATCGTCCGACTGCTTCAGCCCTTCGAGCCTGATCGCGTCCGCTTCCTCGTACAGGTAGTGGCGCGCAATCGTCTGCGCCCAGTCCAGCAGACGTAGCTCGACGAGCTGCGCGCACCGGTACTCGTCGGGCGAGCGGTCGAACGCCAGCTCGTCGGGGGTCGTGCCGCGCTCGCGCGCGACGAGCTCGTAGAGCGCCCGCGCGTGCCCGATCTCGTTCTGCGCGATCGACGAGAACGCGACGTCTTCTTCGAGCAGCGGAGCGATTCCCGTCCACTCCGAGTCGCGCCAGCCGAGGATCAGCTCGTCGTCAGCGATCTCCAGGAGCAGCTGCTGTTCCCGCTCTGTCACGTGCCTCCTTCAACTTCTCTTTCAACGGATAGCCGTCGACCCGGTGGTAGTTGCGATTGAGCTCGTCGACGAACTCGTGGATCTCCGTCACGGCGGAACGCGGCACGATCCAGAGAGCAGTCGACTCGCCGCGCCGCCCGTACTGCTCGCGCGCATACACGTCCGCGAAGGCATCGTCGCCTGCCTCGACGGAGCCGGCGTGCTGAAACGGCTGGCCTTTGCGTTCCTGACGAAAGACTTCGTAGATCACGCGGCTTCGGCAAGCACGATCTGGCGCACCCACGCGGAGTTCTCGCGCGCCATCCGCCTGAGATCGAGCCGATCCTGTGACTTCGGGCCATGTCCGGTGACGACGCTCTTCAGCTCGTCCCAGTCCGGTTCGCTGTACTCCCAGACGCCGTCATCGTTCTTCCGCAACTTCGGATC
The DNA here is from genome assembly GCA_963779965.1 of uncultured Actinomycetes bacterium. Classification (GTDB taxonomy): domain Bacteria; phylum Actinomycetota; class Thermoleophilia; order Gaiellales; family Gaiellaceae; genus 3-1-20CM-4-69-9. The sequence continues at coordinate 3,862 of CAWAAP010000017.1, forward strand.
CGGGACGGTCAACCCGAGCTCCCAGATCTGTGGGACATACCCGTCGAGGAACTGCTGGCGCGCCTCTTCATTTCCCTGCGACTTGATCCGCCAGACGTACATCGGATCTTCTTCCTTGGCGATCGGGTTGCCGTGGAACTGCATCAGCGGGCCCCACCAGCGGGTCACCGCCTCCTGGACGAGCTCACGCTGGTCGTCGGTGCCGTTCATCAGCGTCAGGATCACGTCGCGGCCGTGGAGGATGTGGAACGACTCCTCCCAGCAGATCTTCTTCATGATCCGCGCGTAGGGCGCGTACGAACACTTGAGCAGCGCCTTCTGCGAGATGATCGCCGCCGCGTCGACGAGCCACGCGATCACGCCGACGTCGCCCCACGTCTTCGTCGGGTAGTGGAAGACGTTGTGGAACTTCGACTTACCCGAGATCAGGTCGTCGAGGCATTGCTCGCGCGGCTTGCCGAGATCCTCGACGACGCGATAGATCAGCTGGGAGTGGCCGACCTCGTCCTGCACCTTCGCGGTCAGGGCGAGCTTCCGCTGCAGCGTCGGCGCGCGGAGGATCCACTCGCGCTCGGGCAGGACGCCCATCAGCTCGGAGTTGCCGTGCATCTCGATGAACTTGATGAGCTTCGCCCGGTACTCCGTCGGGCAGCTCGTCGGTGGCCTCCACCTGGCCGCCCGACTGGACGTATTCGAGGAATTCTTGCTCGCTCATAGTCTCCCTACCTAACGATCGTTAGGGTCTATTGAAGCATGTCCACCCGAAAGTCGGAGCTAACCCGCCAGGCGGCCCGGCTCTTCGCCGAGAAGGGCTACCACGGGACGTCGATCGGCGACCTCGCGGAGGCGATGGGCGTCCAGAAGGGCTCGCTCTACGCGCACATCGATTCCAAGGCCGACCTGCTCTGGGAGGTGGCCCGCGACGGGGCCGCCGCCTTCCATGCAGGGCTCGACACCGTCCCCGACGAGCTGCCCGCGCCCGAGAAGATCCGGCTCGCGCTCCGCGCGCACCTGCGCGTCATCGCCGAGCAGCTCGAGATCGCAACGGTCTTCATCCGCGAGTGGCGCTACCTCGAGGGCGAGCGTCGCAACGAGTTCCTCGCCGAGCGGCGGCGCTACGAGGACCGCTTCCGCGCACTCTTCCGTGAAGGGCGCGAGCTCGGCGGCCTGCGCACCGACCTCGACGACGCGACCGCGACGCTCCTCGCTCTCTCGGCGGCGAACTGGGCGTACACGTGGCTGAGACCCGGGGCCGACACGGACGATTTGGCCGACCGCTTCTTTGCGTTCATGCTCGACGGCATGCGTGGTTACGCCACGAGATGAAGCGCGCCGTCCTGATCGTCAACCCCTTTGCCAGCCGGGTCACCGAGGAGGGCATCTCCGCGGTCGAGCGGGCGCTGATGCGCTCGGCGTACGTGCGCACCGTGCGAACCGAGCGTCCGCAGCACGCCGTCGAGTTGGCGCGGGAGGCGGGCGAGGCTGATGCGCTGATCGTCTTCTCGGGCGACGGCGGCTTCAACGAGGTGCTGAACGGCGTGGAGCGGAGCGATCAGCCGCTCGGCTTCGTACCGGGTGGTGGCACGAACGTGCTGCCGCGCGCGCTCGGGCTGCCGCGCAATCCCATGGCGGCGGCCGAGCGACTGGCCGACGCGCTGCTCGAAAACAGAACGCGGACGATCTCGACTGGACGCGTCAACGGGCGCCGCTTCGGGTTCGGCGCGGGTATCGGGGTCGACGCCGAAGCTGTGCGGCGGATCGACGAGCGAGGGCGCTCGCCGGAGGGCGAGCGGCCCGGTGACCTCGCGTTCCTCGGGACGTTCGCCCGCATGCTGCTCGATCGTCGCGGCCGGCTCGAGCCGGTGCTCGAGGTGGAGGGCTACGGCCGCGCCGCCTTCGTGCTCGTCGCCAACGTCAACCCCTACAGCTTCCTGAAGGCAGTGGCGATCAAGGCGAGCCCGCAGGCCGCCTTCGAGGAAGGGCTGGACTTCCTCGCCCCCGTCTCGATCACGCCGAGGACGCTGCCGCCCCTCCTGCTCGCGCTCGCCACCGGGCGGCCGGCGCGCAACGCGCTGCGCGGGCACGACCTCGACCGGATCTCGGTGCGCAGTGACCACCCCCTGCCGTTGCAGGCCGACGGTGAGGATCTCGGAGACGTGACCGAGGCGGTCTTCGAGGCCGAGCGCGGTTCGGTCACCGTGCTCGCCTAACTTTCGCCCAGGCCAGGCGTCACATAGTCCGGTGAGGACTACTCCGACTAGGACTATGGAGCTGACCACGACCGAGGCAGTGGCTCTCGGCGTCCTGGCCGAGGGTGAGCGCTCCGGCTACGACCTTCTGAAGCGAGTCGAGGCGAGCGTGGGTCACATCTGGTCGCCGGCGAAGAGCCAGCTGTACGCGGTTCTGCCGCGGCTCGTGGAGTCGGGGCTCGCGCGCCGCCGAATGGTGCGACAGACGAGCCGCCCCGACAAGCAGCTCTACCGGTTGACCCCGACGGGGAAGCAGGCGGTCCGAGCATGGCTCGAACATGCGCCGCCGCGCTCCTTCGACGAGCTGATGCTGAAGGTCTTCTTCGCGAAGCTCGTTCCCCGCGCGAGCCTGCGCCGCCAACTCGAAGAGTTTCGCGAGAGCCAGGTCGAGCAGCTCGAGGAGTACCGCGCGATCGAAGCGCGAGATCGCGCGCAAGCCGCAGAGCCGCTACGGCTATTTGACGCTGCGGTACGGACTGGCGCTCATGCCATGCCGTCTCGACTGGATCGACCACGCCTTGAAGGAGTTGTCCCGATGATCGCGAGCCTTCTTGCCTCCCTGCTCCTCGCGCTTGCGCCAGCCTCTGCTCGAACGGACGACGTCCAGCTCGCTGCGCAGCATCTGCGCGACGACCATCCGAACCTCTTCCACGATCTCTCGCCGGCGCAATTCGATGCTGCCGTCGCGAATCTCTCCGCACACGCGGACTCACTCGATGACGATCAGCTGCTGGTCGGATTGATGCGGCTGGGCGCGATGCCCGGAGTCCGCGACGGCCATACGGGAATCTTCCCGCTCAATCCCGCGAACCGTCGTCTCCTCCACGCGTATCCGATCCGGATGTACACGTTCGCCGACGGCACGTACGTCGTCGGGCAGGCCGGCGGGTCGGATCTGCTGCGCGCGCGAGTCGTCGCGGTCGGAGGCCATCCGATCGAGGACGTGATCGCGGCCGTCAGCCCGCTCGTCCCGCACGACAACGACTCGACGCTGATGCTTCGCGTCACGACCTACCTCAACACGCCGGAGGTATTGCACGGGCTCGGTCTCGTGCCCGATCTCGGTCCGGTGACGTTCACGTTCGAGCGCGGAGGCAACAGGTTCGCCGCCAGCTTGACTCCGCTCACCGTGCCGGAGTACGGCCGCGGAATCGGTGATCTGGCGCATCCGCTGCTGCCGCGGGGAATCACCGCCGCCGTGCCTGCGTACGTCGCCCGTCGCAACCAGCAGATCTGGACGACCACGCTCGCCGGCAAGCGTGTCTTCTACATCGGCTACAACGAGACGCTCGTGTCAACGGCTGCCGTTGCTCGCCGGACGTCCAAAGCGGCGAAGTCGAAGCGACTGCGTGCCGTCATCGTGGATCTGCGGAACAACGGCGGCGGTGACAACCACACCTATGCGCTACCTGCTCGATGCCTTGCGGCGCGCTTCGAAGACCGAGCGGATCGTCGTGCTCATCTCGCGGATGACCTTTTCCGCGGCAGAGAACTTCGCCACCGACCTGGAGCGGGTGGCGCACCCCATCTTCGTCGGGGAGCCGAGCGGTGGCAGCCCGAACCTCTACGGCGACACCGCCAACACGCTCCTGCCGGCCTCGGGTGTCGAGTTGCGTGTCGCGGAGATCTACTGGCAGAAGTCGACTGCCGACGATCCGCGCATCGCGATCGATCCGCAGGTGCCGGTCTCCCTCTCGTCGGAGGCATTCTTCGCGGGGCGCGATCCGGTTCTCGCTGCCGCCGTCGGTGCCGCGCTCGGCGCGCCGAAGTTGCTGGCCGCGACTCCGCCACGGTTCTCCTACGACCGGGCCAGGCCGCTCGGCCTTCGGCTCGGCGAGGCGCAGACCAGCGGCGGGGTCGTCCGGCAGCCGCTGACGTTCGACGCGGGCCGCGGACAGAAGAAGGCGTACTGGACACATCCCGAGGGACCCGGGCCGTGGCCGGTTGTTCTGTTTTCTCCCGGGATCGGACGGCGATGCGACGAGCCAGCTTCCGGATGCGGACCGGCTTGCGCGCCGCGGCATCGCGTCCTTGACCGTCGACCCGCCGCCGGTGCTCGTCAGCTGTCGTGCGGCAGGCCGACGTGCGCGCGTATACGAACTACGTGATCGGCCGCCGCCGGGCGCTCGACCTCCTTGCGTACCTTCCCGGCGCAAACGTCTCGCGCGTCGCAGCGGTCGGTTTCAGCTTCGGCTCTGCCGTGACAGCGGCTCTCGCCGGCGTGGACCATCGTCTGCTCGGCGCCGTGATTCAGTCTGGCCGGGCTCACTTGAGCACCCCGATTGCGGCGGCATGCCGGGGCCGGCTCGGCTCCAGGCAGCTGAAGGCATATCTGCGCGCCTACTCGGCCATCGATCCCGTCCGCTACATCTCACGCGCCGCACCGGCGTCGCTCCTCTTCCAGAACGGGACCCGCGACCCGGTGTCTCCTCGAAAGGACGTCGACGCCTACTTCCGCGCAGCGAGCAAGCCCAAGGAGCGGCGCTTCTACGCCGCCCCGCACGAACTGGACGCCCAGGCGCTCGCCGACCGGGACGCCTGGCTCGTGAAGCTCCTGCTCGGCTAGAGTCGCGCCTGCAATGGCGCAGGTTCTTCCGGCCGAGCGCGACCTCAGGCGCGTGATCGGCGACGCGGACGGTGCCGGCGACCGCCAGGTCGAGGGACTCGGCGAACAGGAGCTGCTCGAGCTGTACCGCTCGATGGTGCAGCTGCGCACCTACGACGAACGGTCGGTCGTCTACCACAGCCAGGGGCGGATCGGCACCTACGCGATCTTCTGGAACCACGAAGCGATGCAGGCGGGTGCGTACCACGCGCTCGACGATGAGGACTGGATCTTCCCGTCGTACCGGGAGTCCGCAATCGGTTTGCTGCGCGGAATGCCGCCCGCGACCGTGCTGTCGTGGTGGCGTGGCCATCCCGCCGGTTGGTGGAATCCCGAGGACTATCGCGTCGCGTCGATCTGCGTCCCGATCGCGACGCACGTTCCGCACGCGGCGGGCCTCGCGTGGGGAAAGAAGCTGAAGGGCGAGCGCGCCGCGGCGATCGTGTTCTTCGGCGACGGAGCGACGTCGGAAGGCGCGTTTCACGAAGGCGCGAACTTCGCGGCGGTGACCGGTGCACCGCTCGTCCTGTTCTGCAACAACAACGGCTGGGCGATCTCGACGCCTGTCGAGGCGCAGACCCGGGCGGCGACGCTCGCAGACAAGGCCGTCGGCTACGGGATGCCGGGAGTGCGCGTCGACGGCACGGATGTCCTCGCCTGCTTCGAGGCGACGCGCGAAGCGGTGGCGCGCGCGCGGAGCGGTGAGGGCCCGACGTTGATCGAGGCGGTGTCGTATCGCGTTGCGCCGCACGCGACCGCCGACGATCCGAGTGCCTACATCGATCTCGAGCGCGTCGAGGAAGAAAGAAAGCGCGAGTGTGTCGGGCGCTTCGCGGGTTACCTGCGACGGGCGGGGATCCTGCACGACGATCTCGCCGCGTCGATCCAGGCGGAGGCGGCGGACGCAATGCGCGAGGGCATCAAGGCAGCGGAGGCAGAGCCGCCGGCGGATGTCGCGCTCCTGTTCGCGAATGCGTACGCGGATCCGCCTGCGTCGTTCGGGTCCGATCTGGACGAGCTGCGAGGGACGCTTGGCTGAGCGTTCGATCGTCGAGGCGGTCAACGACTGCCTCCATGTCGAGCTCGAGCGGGACTCGTCCGTGATGGTGATGGGCGAGGACGTGGGCCGTGCGGGCGGCGTCTTCCGGGCGACGGCTGGATTGCGCGACCGGTTCGGGCCCGACCGCTGCTTCGACACTCCTCTCGCAGAGGCGGGCATCCTCGGCACTGCGGTCGGGCTTTGCATGGCCGGCTGGCGTCCCGTCTGCGAGATGCAATACGACGCCTTCTCTTACCCCTGCCTCGATCAGCTGATCACGCACGTGGGGCGGTACCGCTGGCGGACCGGCGGGAAGATGGAGTTTCCGATCGTCGTGCGGATGCCTTACGGCGGTGGGGTGCGCGCACCCGAGCTGCACGACGACTCCCCGGAGACGTACTACGTGCACACGCCGGGCGTGAAGGTCGCGATCCCGTCGACGCCTGCGGACGCGAAGGGGCTCCTTGCCGCTGCGATTCGCGATCCCGATCCGGTCGTCATCCTCGAGCCGAAGCTGCACTACCGGACGATCAAGGGCGAAGTGCCGGAAGGCGAGCATGTCGTGCCGCTCGGCAAGGCGCGGCTGGCGCTCGAAGGAGACGACGTGACCCTGGTGGCGTACGGGTCGATGGTCGCCGTGTGCGAGGCGGCCGCCGCTGCGCTGGACGGCGTTTCGGTCGAGGTGCTCGACATCCGTTCGTTGAAGCCGCTCGACGAGGACGCGCTGCTGGCGTCGGCAGCGAAGACCGGCCGGGTCGTGATCGTGCAGGAGGCGCCGCGCACGTGCGGATTCGCGGCCGAGTTGGCCGCTGTCCTCGCCGAGAAGGCGATCCTCGACCTGCGCGGCCCGGTGTTGCGTGTCACCGGCTACGACGTCCCCTATCCGTACTGGCAGATCGAGGACGCGTACATGCCGTCGGCGGAGCGCGTCGTCGCGGCTGCCCGCCGCCTGCTGGAGTTCTAGGCAGGGGCGAACGAACGAGCTCTGGCACGAGTTCTCCAACCGTCGCCCGCCTTTCGATGTGCATCGTCGCCAAAACGCGTCCACCGTGCACCTGTCTGTGGACGAAAAGTCACACATCCGTGACGAACGCCGTGTCCGCTTCAGCCCGAAAGACACGTCGCGGCGAGCCACGGTGGGGACAGTCCCCAGCGAGGCCAGCCAGGACTAGGGTCCAGGAGGCATGTCGGAGAGGCAGACGAACGAGCGGTTGCGGCTTTGGCTCGAGCGCGCCGGGGCCGGGTTCCGGCTCCGTGATGCGGCGACCGGTGAGCTCGTGCGCGGCGAGGATCCGCGCATCCGCGTGATCAAGGTCGCCGGCGTGTCGTACCGGCTGGATGCGCTCCAGGACGATGCGTTCGCTCCGGGTCGGCGGCTTGCGCTCGTGCCCGAGCCGGACAACGAGCACGATCCCAATGCGATCGGCGTGTGGGACGAACACCGTCGACTGCAGGTCGGTTACGTCCCTGCGGAGATTGCGCGCGAGCTGGAAGTGGACGACTGGCAGGCCGTCACGCTGTGGGAGTTCTTCGAAGACGGTAAGCGTGGCGGTCTGCGCGTCCTGCTCGCCCCGCGTGACGCGTGGATCGGACTGCCTCGCGGATGACCCACGAGATTCCACTCGAGCGTCGGACCTTGCACGGCCACTTCTCGCGTGACCTGCCGCCGATCGTGACGATCGACAGCGGCGACACCGTCGCCTTCTCGTGTCTCGACTCGGGTTGGCACGTCACGCCCGGAGAGAAGTTCGAGCCTCGCGACGAGGAGCTCGACGAGGGACACGCGCTGATCGGGCCGATCGAGGTTCGCGGAGCGCGTGCCGGCCAGACGCTCGCGGTCCGGATCGACGACGTCCGCGTCGGGTCGTTTGGCGCGACGTACGCCGGCGGCTGGTCCACGCCTCTCAACGATCGGCTCGGCATGAGCGACGGAGAGACGCTCATCCTCCACTGGAACCTCGACGCGGACGCGGGGGTCGGTCGCGATCCACAGGGACGTGAGGTCGAGCTACGACCGTTTCCCGGTGTGCTCGGCATGCCTCCGCCCGAACCGGGCGTGCATCCGACGGCGCCACCGCGACGCTGGGGCGGCAACATCGACTGCACGAAGCTCGTCGCCGGCACGACTCTCTTCCTGCCGATTCCCGTCGACGGCGCTCTCTTCTCAGCCGGAGACGGCCACGCTCGCCAGGGCGACGGTGAGGTCTCGCAGACTGCGATCGAGTGTCCGCTCGACCGGCTCGAGCTGACGCTCTCCGTCGAAGACGGGCCCGAGCTGAAGACGCCGATCGCGTGGACGCCCGACGCCTGGCTGGCGTTCGGCTTCGACGAGGACCTCGACGAAGCGGCGGCGGTTGCCACCGACGCGATGCTCGAGCTGATGCGGCGCGAGCTCGCCATCGAGCGTGTCGATGCACTCGCGCTCGCGAGCGTTGTCGTCGACCTGCGCGTCACGCAACTCGTCAACGGCGTGAGAGGTGTGCACGCCGTTCTCCGCCACGACGCAATAAGAATGTGACCGTGGGCTACGAGTTCAAGCTTCCCGACCTCGGCGAGGGATTGACGGAAGGCGAGATTGCGCGCTGGCTCGTCGCCGAGGGACAGGAGATCGCGGAGGACGACCCGCTCGTCGAAATCCAGACCGACAAGACGACCGTCGAGATCCCCTCACCTGCCGCGGGAACCGTGACCAGCATCCTCGTCGAGGAAGGAAAGGTCGTGCCGGTGGGAACCGTGCTCGTGGTCATCGGCGGCGATCCCGACGGTCAACCGCCGGCCGCCGTACCCGAGCGTTCCTCGAAGGCAAGAGTCACACCGCTCGTGCGCAAGATCGCGCAGGAGCTCGGCGTCGACCTCGACTCGCTCACCGGCACCGGTCCGCAGGGACGCATCACCGAGGAGGACGTGCGCGGGAAAGCGAGCCCAAGCGAGGGCAGGCGCGAGCCCTTGCGCGGAGTGAGGCGCGTGATCGCCGAGCACATGGCGCGCGCGCATCGTGAGGTGCCTGCTGTCACGTGGGTCGAGGAGTGCGACTTCTCCGGCATGGATCTGAAGCAACTGGTGCCCGCCGTGCTGAAGGCGTGTGCCGAGACACTGAAGGAATTCCCGGAGCTGAACGCACGTCTTGAACGAGACGAGATCGTCTTCCTGGATCGCTACGACCTCGGCGTTGCAGTGCAGACCGACGACGGGCTCGTCGTCCCGGTCGTCAGAGATTGCGCCAAGCGCTCAGTGGAGGATCTGGGTGCCGATGTCGCGCGCCTTGCCGAGAGCGCGCGAGCAGGAACGCTCAAGCCGGAAGAGCTACGCGGCTCGACGTTCACGGTGACGAGTGCGGGCAAGCTCGGCGGCCTCTTGCAGACGCCGATCGTCAACCACCCCGAGGTCGCGATTCTCAGCATCGGCCGCATCGGACCGAGGCCGGTCGTGCGAGACGGCGAGGTCGTCGCCGCGCAGATCGGCTACGTGTCCCTCACGTTCGACCATCGCGTCGTCGACGGGGCCCGAGCCGCCGAGTTCGGGCTCGCCGTCATCTCCAGGCTCGAACAGCGATAAGGCGGGCGCCCGGCCAGGAAGCCGGGCGCCCTTTCTCGACCTCAGTTGTGCGGGTCGTCCTCGTTCAACTGTGCGCGGATCTCTCCGCCCGGCCACTTGTCGGTGTGCAGGTTTGCGTACGCCTTGCCGGCACCGATCGCCCGCACCAGCTCGTCGTACTCGCCGGTGTCGATGCCCTGCGTCCGAGCTGCCCGCTGTCGCGGGAATCGCCGGTGACACGTCGGCGGCGGTGATGGTGCCGCTGATCGTCCCGGACTGCGGGCAGATTTGCGTCCCAGCCGGCCCGTTCCCGAGATTCGTGCACAGGAACACGGAGATGCCGCCGTTCACGCTGCGCTGCCCGAAGTGAATGTGCGACTGCTGGACCGCTCCTTCGAGCCCGCTGTAGCTGAGCTGCCAGGCAATCGAGCTGCCGTCCTTGCTGACGTCGGCCGTGAAGTCAGCCGTACCGGTCGACGACACGGCCGGTACCTCCTGGTAGCCGCTCATCGTCGCCGTGAGATGGTTGAACCCGGCACCCGATCCGCCGGCCAGCGCGAACGCGGCGATCCCGAGTGCTGCGACGCCGACTGCGAGCGCCGCGATTGCTCCCCTTCGTCTCATCCCTGGCCCTCCTTGCCTGCCCCGAACGAGGGCGCCCGGGCACCGGGGCAGTGGCACCCGGGCGTCACGGGATCTACGGAGACGAGCGGGGACCGGTTTGCGGCTACGCGACTGCGGCTGCGAGATGGGCCGCGCAAACTACACTCGGTTACCGATGGGAAGCTGGTACTGGATCGGTGTCTGCGCGGGGCTCGGCGTCGCGACAGGCGTGTTGTTGGCTGGACTTCTGACAGGGACGCGAGCGGCGTTGACGTTCGCCCTCGTCCTGGCTACAGGCGCCGGCGTCGCGATCGGCTTCGCCCTCGGCCAGTGGGACGAGGCGGTCGGAGGCGGCGTCGGCGGTGCGCTCGGCTCCATCGGGGCGGCGCAACTGGTCTCCGGAACGATGCGTCGTGGAGGCTCACGGTTCGGCACCGCGATCTTCATGGCCCTCGCGGCAGTCGTGCTCGCGGCCGTCGCGTGGATTCCGGTCGCGGGTTATCTGGAGGCGACGCTCGTTCCCGCTCTGGCGGCCCGCCTGCGTGGCCGCGCAGGTGAGCGCTACGCCGGTTTGCGCTCGCTCGCCAAGAGACTAGTGGCCCGAAAGCTGATCCTGATCGTCATCGACGGACTGACGCCGTCGATGTTCGAAGCAGCCGTCGGCGACGGCCGCGCACCTGCGCTTTCCTTTCTCGCGGAGCAAGGGACCTACTCGCGCGCGATCTCGACGTTTCCTTCGTTGACGCCGGTCTGTCTCTCGTCCCTCGCCACCGGTGCCCACCCGGACGTCCATCGCATCCCGCACCTGGTCTGGTACGACCGCGAGCGCGCGCGGCTTGTCGAGTACGGCTCGTCGTTCGGCGCGGTCAGGGCCGCGGGAATGGCGCGCTCGCTCCTCGACACGATCATCAACATGAACCGGCTCCATCTCGGGACGGGCGCGGTCACTGTCTACGAAGGGCTGGAGGATGCCGGGCTGACCGCGGCGGCGATCAACATCACCTGTTACCGGGGACGCACGCCTCACCTGCCGACGCTCCCGGGGTTGACGTTCCCGGCCTACGGGCCGAAGCGCTTCTTCTTCTACAACCTGTTCGAGTCGGATCCGACCGGAGCGCCGCTCGCGGTCTTCGGACGCTCGCACGGCTCGATCGACGGGTACGCGGCCGCGGTCGGGCGGTGGCTCATTACCCGCGACGGCTTCGACTTCCTCGTCTACTACCTCCCGGACTACGACTTCGCCTCCCACGCACACGGTCCAGACGAGGCCTTCGAAGCCCTGACTCGGAGCGACGCGGCGATCGGCGCGCTCCTCGACGCGGCGGGCGGCCCTGATGAGTTCCTCGAACGCTATGCGGTCGTGCTCTGCTCCGACCATGGTCAGACCCACGTCGACCGTCACGTTCGGCTGGAGACGCCGTTCGCCGACCTCGACGACGTGCTCGTGACCGCGTCGAACCGGGCCGGGATGATCTACCGGCTCGGCGAAGGCGCACCCGACGCGCGGTCGCTCGCGGAGCGCCTCGACGGCGAAGAGTCCGCAGAGACCGTGCTCTTTCTCGAAGGTACGGACGCGATCGCGCGGCGCCACGGCGAGGAGTTGCGCTTCGCGCCCCAGGCCGACGGGTGGATCTCCACCGGGGACGAGGGCTTGCTCGGGTATCCAGGCGGCTTCGAGCGAGCCTGGGCCGCGCTCAACAACCCAAATGCCGGAGAGGTCATCGTCTCCGCGACGCCGGGATTCGAGTTCGCCGACCTCGCCGGCCGTCATCACTCCGGTGGAGGGAGTCACGGCTCGTTGCGGCGTGGTGATTCGGAGGTCCCGATGCTGACGATCGGGATCGATGCGCAACCCCAGTCGATCGTGGAGGTCGCGCCCGCCGTGCTGCAGCATTTCGGCGTGGCACCTCCCGCGTACGCTCGAACGCTCACGCGTGCCGCCTGAGCCCGACGCAACGGCCAGGAGCCGAATGGTCGATGCGCAGCTGCGTGGGCGAGACGTCGGCGACGAGCGGGTGCTCGCGGCGATGGAACGAGTCCCGCGCGAGCTCTTCGTGCCGGAGAAGCTGCGCGACCGTGCCTACGACGATGCCGCCCTCCCGATTGGCGCCGGCCAGACGATCTCTCAGCCGTACATGGTTGCCAGGATCTGCGAAGCCCTCTCGCTGACCGGGCCCGAGCACGTCCTCGACGTCGGCACGGGCTCTGGTTACCAGGCCGCGGTCCTGGCCGAGCTCGCGGAGGAGGTGGACACGATCGAGCGCATCCCGCAGCTCGCCGAGAGAGCGCGCGCGAACCTCGCGGCCGCCGGCTACGCCCGGGTCAGCGTCCATGTCGGCGACGGGTCGCGCGGTCTACCCGAGCGGTCACCCTTCGACGCGATCGCGGTCGCCGCCGCGGCGCCGGAGCTGCCGAAAACGCTCTACGAGCAGCTCGAGCCGCGCGGACGCCTCGTGGTGCCGGTCGGGCGACGCGGGATGCAGCGGCTCGAGGTGATCGTCCGCAGCCCGGAAGGTCCGGCCGTCCTGCGCTCCGTGCCCTGTCGTTTCGTCCCTCTCCTGGGTGAAGAGGGGTTCTAGGGGTTTGCGTCCGATCGGTCCGGGCACGATGGCGGCGGGGATGAGGGAGAGAACGGGAGACGAACTGCTGCGCCTGCCCGTGCGCCTGCACGGCGTCCAGCTTGGCCGGCCTGTCGACCTGCTCCTCGATCCGAATGCTCACCGAGCGGTGGGGCTCGATCTCCTGTGCGGTGACGAAATGCACCGTTTCCTGCCTCTGCAGACCGCTGCAGTCGGTGACGAGGAGATCCGCATCCTGTCGCCTTTCGTCCTGCTCGAGCAGCGCGAGCTCGAGTTCTATCGCTCTCGCACGCTTGCGCTCGGCCGCCTGCGGGGCCAACCCGTCGAGCGGCACGGTCGCGGGGTCGGGCTCCTGCAAGACGTGGTTGTCGCCGAGGACGGGCAATTGGTCGCGGCGATCGTCGAGAACGAGCGTGTTCCGTTCGACGCCGCGCTCAGGTTCGCTCCTCAGCGCCGCTCCGCCGCCTGACCCGCTAGTTTCTCCAGCCTCATGGAGGAGCGGGACGCAGCCGTCACCGCGGGTCTGCGCGCCCGCACCAGCCATGCATTGCGCCAGCGGAGCAACTGGGCGCAGCTGGCGAAGTTCTGCGCCGTCGGGGCGTCGGGCTACGTCGTCAACCTCCTCGTCTACGTCGCGCTGCTCGACGGCGCCAACCTGCACTACCGGCTGGCGGCGACCGGCTCGTTTCTCGTCGCGGTGACCAACAACTACCTCTGGAACCGGCTCTGGACGTTCCGGCGCGATCGTGGTCACTTCGGTCACCAGGGCCTGCGCTTCCTGGTGGTCTCTTTGATCGTCTACGTCGGCAACCTCGCCATCCTCACGTTGCTGGTCGAGTTGGGCGCCGGGAAGATCGTCGCGCAGGCGATTGCGATCGTTCTCGTGACACCGGCGAACTTCATCGGCAACAAGCTCTGGTCATTCCGGAGACGGCACTGAGGCTCGTCCTTTCGGTTGCCGTGGCCGTGCTCGCGGCAGCGGCTCTCGTCCCGAACGTCTCGGCCGCGAATCCGCGACTTACCAAGGAGCGCGCGACAGCGATCTTCATCGGCAGCGACAAGGTGGCCGACTGGCTCGACCGCTATCCGCGCCAGGGCCGTGTCACCGACGCGACCTACGAGGCGGACGCGTCGAAGTGTTCGGGAGCACAGGGTGGATGCTGGACGGTGCATGTCTGGTGGAGCAACAAGGACAAGAGCGTCGACGCCGGAGAAATCGCGCAGGGCAAGGTCGACGACGCCTCGACCAGAGTCACCGAAGCGTGGACCGGCCCACAGGTCGCCTGGAAGATGGCCCGTGGCTACGAGGGCGCATTCGGAGGCAAGAAGATCAACTCGTGGCCGGTCTGGCTCGCGTTCTGCGTGGTCTTCCTGCTCGGCCTCGCAGACTTCCGCAGGCTGCTGTCGCTTCGCAATCTCGACCTGCTCGCGCTGCTGTCGTTCTCGGTCTCGCTCTGGTACTTCAACGACGGGAACGTCCTCACCAGCGTCCCGCTTGCCTATCCGCCGCTCGTCTACCTGCTCGCACGCTGCATCTGGATCGGCGCGCGCACGCGTCCTGTGCGCGCAGCGCGCCCGCTCTGGAAGCCCGCGGTGCTGCTCGCCGCGGCCGTTTTCCTCATCGGCTTCCGCGTCGGCCTGAACCTCGAGGACTCGAACGTGATCGACGTCGGCTACGCCGGCGTGATCGGCGCGCAGCGGATCTCCAGTGGTGTGATGCCGTACGACAACTTCCCCAAGGAGGACGAGCTCAAGGCGTGCGGGCCGGCCGACTCCGAGGGCGAGATTCGCGACCGGATCCAGTTCAACGGGCGCTGCGAATCTGCGAACCCGCTCGGCGACACCTACGGTCCGGTTGCCTACGAGGCGTACCTCCCCGGCTACTGGATCCGCGGCTGGTCGGGCAAGTGGGACAAGCTGCCCGCCGTGCATCTCACGTCGATCATCTTCGACGTGCTCTGCGCACTCGGCCTGGGGCTCGTCGGCTTGCGTTACGGCGGTCGCTGGCTCGGTGCCGCGCTCGCGTTCGCGTGGGCAGCGTTCCCGTTCACCCAGTACGTCTCCATGTCGAACACGAACGACGCGATCGTGCCGGTCTTTCTCATCTTCGGCTTCTGGCTCGCCACCTCGCCGTGGGCGCGCGGGATCTCGGTCGCGCTCTCCGGCTGGACGAAGTTCGCGACCCTCATCGTCGCGCCGCTCTGGCTGACCTATCCCGGCCCGGTGCGGCGTCCTCGTCCCGGCGCTCGCCTTCGCCGCGGGCTTCCTGGTTGCCACCCTCGCTGCCTTTTCAATCCTGCTGCTCGACGGACATCCGGTCCAGGCGGCGCAGACGTTCTACGAGCGCACGCTGAAGACGCAGATCAATCGTGAGTCCCCGTTCTCGCTCTGGGACTGGGCGCAGTATCACGCGCGCGGGATCCCCGACCTGCATGTCGTTCAGCGGATTCTCGAGGGCCTGCTCGTACTGGGCGCATTGGTCGCGGCGTTCCTGCCGCGCACGAAGACACCGCTGCAGTTGGCCGCGTTGACCGGCGCCCTCCTGATCGGCTTCGAGATCGTTCTCACGCACTGGTTCTACCTCTACATCCCGTGGTTCTTCCCCTTCGTCGTGTTTGCTCTGCTCTGGAATGGCCCCGAGCAGCCCGAAGCCGGCGTCTGATCGCTCCGTGGTCGCCGCGGCGTTCGCGGCGATCGCGCTCTTCGTCGTCTCGTGGACGCTGCTGCACGTCGGCTTCTACAAGCACAAGCAGCTGATCGACACGCCGGTGTACCAGCGCTACGGGAATGCGATCGCGGACGGGAAGGTTCCCTATCGCGACTTCAAAGTCGAATATCCGCCCGGCGCGCTACCTGTCTTTGCACTGCCCGGGCTTGCCGAGCCGGGCCGGGATCAGAACGTGTCGACCGGCTTCCGCCGTTCGTTCGAGACGCTGATGTGGCTGTGCGGGGCCGCCGCGCTCGCTGCAATGGCAGTGATCCTGCGCACACTGCGTCGGAGCGCGGAGAACGTGTGGGCTGCGCTCTGCTTTGCGGCCATCGCCCCACTTCTGCTGGGCTCGGTGATTCTCAGCCGCTTCGATCTCTGGCCGGCGGCGCTCGTCACCGGCGCTCTGGCAGCGCTCGTGTCGGGACGGCTGCGCCTCGGACACGCCTTACTCGGGCTCGGCGTTGCTGCGAAGCTCTACCCGGCGGTGTTCCTTCCGCTCGCCATTGCGTTCGCGTGGAAGCGCGCAGGGCGGCGCGAAGCGATCACCTGTCTCGCGTTCGCGCTGGGCGTCGCCGCTGCTGTCTTCGCTCCCTTCGTGATCATGGCCCCCGACGGGGTCTGGCACAGCCTCAGCGTGCAGTTGAGCCGGCCGCTGCAGGTTGAGAGCCTCGGCTCGGCACTGCTCCTGGTCGGCCATCACATCTTCGGGCTCGGCGTGACGGGAGAGACCAGCCACGGCTCCCAGAATCTCGCGGGTCACGGCAGCGGACCGGCTCGCGGTCATCTCGACGGTGCTGCAGGCGGGTGTGCTGATCTGGATCTGGGCGGCGTTCGCACGCGGGCGGGGTGACGCCGAAGCGCTCGTTCGCTCGACCGCGGCCGCGCTCTGTGCGTTCATCGCCTTCGGAAAGGTGCTGTCGCCGCAGTTCCTGATCTGGCTGATCCCCGTCGTGCCGCTCGTGCGCGGCCGGCGCGGGCGTTGGAGCGAGCGCGCTCCTGGGCGTCGCACTCGTCCTGACGCAGATCTGGTTCCCGTTTCGCTACTTCAGGCTTTCGCTCGACTTCGAAGCCGGGCTTTCGTGGGTGTTGCTCGCGCGCGACCTGACGCTCGTCGCGCTGGTCGCGGTGCTCGTCGTCAGTTTGCGGCGTACAACCGCCACTCGCCCGGAATCCCCTTGAGCTCGTGCACGCCGCGGTCGGTGAACTCGATTCCAGATCCTGCGACGAGATCCTTCACGGTGCTCGACACGAGCACCTCCCCGGGAGAGGCGAGTGAGGCGACGCGCGCGCCTGTGTGGACCGCGATTCCTCGAACGGATCCAGCGCCGAGCTCGCACTCGCCGGTGTGCAGGCCCGAGCGCACGTCGAGGCCGACGCCGCGAACGTTTTCGACGATCGAGCGCGCGCAACGGATTGCCCGCGCCGGCCCGTCGAAGGTGGCGAAGAAACCGTCGCCGGCCGTGTCGATCTCGACGCCGCGAAAGCGCTCGAGATCGCGACGCACGATGTCGTTGTGACGCTCGAGCAGATCGCGCCAGCGGCGGTCGCCAAGCTCACGTGCTCGATCCGTCGAACCGACGACGTCGGTGAACAGGACCGTGGCGAGCATTCGATCCGGGGCGACGGGCTCACGGACGCCGGTCAGGAACTCCTGGATCTCGTCCAGGATGTCGTCGCCGTCGATGAAGGGAAGGTGGTTCTCTCCCGGGAGCTCCACGTAACGCGACGCCTTCGATGTTGCGCGAGAGCCAGCGCGCGTTCTCGACGGAACAGATCTTGTCGCCGACGCGATGGACGATGAGCGTCGGGGCTGTGACCGCCGGGACGACGTCCCGAACATCGATCTCGAACGCCATGCGCATGAAGGCGACGGCATCGTGCGGTGTCGCCGACTGCACCTGCAGTCGTCCGAATTGCTCGCGCAGCTGTGGGTCGCCCTTTCGGGTCGGCGCGAAGAGATCGGCCCCGAGTCCCTTGCCCCAGCGAGCGACGCACGCTTTCCAGATCCATCGCCTCTTCGAACTCCTCGCGTGTCGCCTCGCCCCACGGCCAGTCATCTGTCGTCTCTTCCTTGACCTCTGCTCCGCACAGGACGAGGCCTCTCGTCCGTTCGGGGTAGGTCGCCGCGAAGAGGATCGACATCGGGCCTCCTTCGGAGACGCCCATCAAGACCGTGGTCTTCGAGCCCACGGCGTCCAGGATCGCGCGCATGTCGTCCATCCGCTCCTCGAGCGTGCCGACGCGGACGCGGTCGGACAGGCCCATGCCGCGTTTGTCGAACAGGATGAGCCGCGCGAAGGAAGCGAGCCGTTCGCAAGCCCGGCGGTAATCGCTCATCTCCCAGAGCACCTCGAGATTGGTGATCGCGCCGGCCACGAAGACGAGGTCGAGCGGTCCGTCTCCGAGCACCTGATAGGCGATGTGGACGTCGCCGTTCGCCGCGTACTGGATCGGCGGAGCGCTCACTGCACGGAGACGCGCACGGTCTCGCAGCTCGTCGCGCGACCGTCCGGGCCACATTCGACGAGGAGCTCCCTCGATCCGAACGTCGCCCGACGCCGTTTCGAAGCGAACAGGCATGCCGGTCCGCATCGCTCTGATCGCGAGTTCCGGTCTGCACGCCGATCACGGAGTCGTGCGGCCCCGTCATCCCTGCGTCGGTGATGGCCGCCGTGCCACCGGGCTGGACGCGTGCGTCGTTCGTCTGAATGTGCGTGTGGGTTCCGAGGACGGCGGTCACCTTACCGTCGAGCCACTTCGCCAGAGCGACCTTCTCGCTCGTTGCTTCGCCGTGCATGTCGACGACGATCACCGGCGTGCGCTTGCTGCGCTTCGTCCACGAGCTCGTCGATCACCTCGAAGGGGCCGACGGGCGGTCCGAGGAAGAGCGCGCCGATCAGGTTGATCACGGCGACCTCCGTTCCGTCGGCGGCCGTGGCGAACGTGAGCCCCTTCCCGGGAGCACGCTTCGAGAGGTTGGCCGGTCTGATCAGGCGGTCGCTCTCTTTCAAGTACGGAACGATCTCGCCACGGCGCCAGGTGTGATTGCCGAGCGTGATCACGTCGACGCCGGCCGCGAGCATCCTGTCCGCGAGCTTGGGCGTGATCCCGACGCCGTCTGCAAGGTTCTCGCCGTTGAGGATGCAGAGATCTACGCTCAGCTCATCGCGGAGTGACGGCAGGCGTTCCTCGATGGCCCGCCTCCCGGGCACACCGACCGCGTCTGCAACGAAGAGGATTTTCAGGGTAAAAGCGTCGCGGCGGCGCGGAGCTCGATGGCCACGTGGTTGCCGGCGTCCTGCGTGTACTTCGAGAGCGCCTGCTTCTCGACTCCGGAGAGGTCGAGCATCCGGCCGACCTTCGTACTCGACGCAGCGATCGTCGAACCGACGGTGAGAGCCGGGTCCGGACTGAGGTGCGTGAGCGAGACCACGAGTGACGGTGCGGCCGAGGGTTGAATGTCGATGCGCGAACCGTAGGCCCGTCCGTTGAGGATGTAGTCCGAGATTCCGACGATCGTGCCGTCCACGGGCGCGTACACGTCCGTGCCCGGTATCGCACCGACGTCGAGCACTGCGCTCTCGCCGCCGCTCAGCTGGTAGTAGACGAAGCCGCCGCCGCCGCCGCCGAAGATCTTGTGCGCGAGCCGCGAGAGTGCGCCTTCGTTGCCCTGACGGCCCAGCGGGCTCAGTGGCAGCGCGCCGTCGCCGGACGAGTGATAGCCGATCGCGGTGACGCGGCTTTGTGCGACGGGGAGCTGAATGCGTAGCCCGCTGTGCAACGCGACCGTGAGCGGCGTCGGCGGACCCACCGGCAAGAGTCGGCTCGTCGGCCCGGGCAACGCCTGAGACGGCTCGCGCGTTGCGCCCTGGCCGAACGCCGTGATCAGAAGCGTTCCCAACAGGACGCCGGAGACGACTGTGAGGACGATCAGACGCCGCGCCCGGTGGGGCACAGGCTCACGCCCCGGACGCTGGCGCGCCGCGGGGACTCGGCGGGAGGGGGCCGGCATTCGCGGCACCGTAACGGACCATGACCCCTCCTTCAACCGACGAGGGGGCCGACTTTGTGACAGCGGAACCCTCGGATCCACCTGCATTTCTGCCCATACCTCGTGACGGTCGAGTGCGAGGTTGCCGTCCTCAGCCCAGTCCCAGTCCCAATCCGGGGGCCTCGACGTGGGGAACCGTATGACCTCCGCTGTACGATCCTCCGCATGCCCGCCAGGGCCAAGATCGAGATCCCGCGCTGGATCCAACTGGCCGGGTTCCCGGTCCTGCTGCTCTTCCTCTGGGTGGTGGCGGGCGTGGTCCGTCACGTCGTCTTTCTGTTCCTCGTCGCGCTGCTGCTGGCGCTGCTGCTGAGCCCCGTCGTCCGGATGGTCCAGCGGGCCCGAGTCCCTCGCGGCTTCGCAGTCGCGTTCGTGTACCTCGGCTTCGCGGTTCTCTTGATTGCCGCCATCGCTGCTCTCGGGACCGTTGTCGTCAACGAGACGAAAACGGCTGCAAAACGGGTCGATTCCTACTTTACGGACGTGAACGGACGAACCGGCATCGTCGACGCCGATCGCGACGTCAACAGCCTGCAGGACTGGCTCAACGCTCATCGCCTGGGCGGGATCAAGATCGAGAAACGAGGCCACGAGCTTGTGCGCGATGTCCGCAAGCACGACATCGGCAAGTACACGAATCGGTTGGTCGACTTCCTCGAGGGCGCGGCGATCTCGATCGGGAAGCTGCTCTTCAGCGTGATCGTGCTCTTCGTCGTGTCGATCTACATGTTGCTCGACTTTCCCAAACTGGAGCGCCGGATCGACGGACGGTTTCCACCCGATCCAGGCTCGGTGCCGTTGGTGCTACGCGTGGAGCAGTCGCTGACGAGTTACGTGAAAGGCCAGTCACTCGTGTCGTTGATCATCGGTACGAGCGCGGGCGTCGGCTTATGGCTGTTCGGCGTGCTCGGGTGGCTCCCGCACGGACAGAAGTACGCGTTGCTCTTTGGCGCGTGGGTCGCGATCACCGAGCTCATTCCATACCTGGGACCCTGGCTCGGTGCGATTCCGCCGTTTCTGTACGCGCTCGTCGTCAATCCCGTTTCGGCGATCTGGGTCGTATTGCTGTTCCTGGGGATCCATCAGGTCGAAGGTCACATCGTCGTCCCGAAAGTGATGGGGAGTGCTCTGCGACTGCATCCGTTGCTCGTCATCTTCGGCCTGCTAGCGGGCGGCGAGATCTACGGGTTGCCGGGCGCGCTGATCGCGCTGCCGCTGCTTGCGGCCGGCCGCGCGATGTGGGACTTCTTCGCCGAACGCGTCGAGATGGAGCCGTGGAAGGAAGGGGACGTGCCGCCCGTTGATGTGGGCCTGGAAGAAGCGAAGCCTCCTCCGGCTGCGGCGAGTCGTTGAGCGAGGCGGTGCTGCGCGCGCGAGGGGTCGCGCGCCTTTTCGGCACGCAGGTTGCGGGAGACGTCCCGAAGGGCAAGGGTCTGACCCCAGCTCTTCGGGTCTAGGCTGTAGGGGTGAGCACTTTTCCGGTCACCAGGTTGCGCAGGCTGCGGCGAACCAGCGGGCTGCGCGGCCTCGTGCGCGAGACGCGCCTCGATCTCGACGACTTCGTGATGCCGCTCTTCGTCGGACCGGATCAACTCGCGAATACCGACTTACCCGGCATGGCGCGCCACTCCGTCGACTCGCTCGATGCCGAAGCCGACGAGCTCGTCCGGCTCGGCGTCAAGGCTGTGATCCTGTTCGGGATCCCGGACGAGAAGGACGAAGAAGGTTCGGGCGCCTGGGACGACGACGGCATCGTCCAGCGCGCGCTGCGCGCGCTGCAGGGACGTGACCTCGTGCTGATCACTGACGTGTGCCTCTGCGAGTACACCTCCCATGGCCACTGCGGAGTCATCGGTGACGGCGATGAGATCGACAACGATGCGACGCTCGAGCTGCTTGCGCGTACTGCGCGAAGTCACGTGGAAGCAGGAGCAGATGTCGTTGCGCCGAGCGACATGATGGACGGCCGCGTTGGCGCAATCCGTGAGGAGCTGCCGGACACGCCGATCATCGCCTACTCGGCGAAGTACGCCTCTGCCTTCTACGGCCCGTTCCGCGAGGCCGCCGAGTCGGCGCCTGCGTTCGGAGACAGGCGCGGCTACCAGATGGATCCCGCGAACGTGCGCGAAGCACTGCGCGAGTGCGAGCAGGACGTGGCCGAGGGCGCAGACGTCCTGATGATCAAGCCTGCGCTTCCCTACCTCGACGTGATTCGCGCTGCACGCGAGCGCTTCGACCTTCCTCTGTCGGCGTACAACGTCTCCGGCGAGTACGCGATGGTGAAGGCTGCGGCGGCGAAAGGGTTTCTCGACGAACGGCAGGCCGCGCTCGAGTCGCTCACCGCGATCAAGCGCGCCGGCGCGGACTTCGTCATCTCCTATTGGACAAAGGAGCTGGCGAGCTGGCTCTGAGAACGCGCAGTGAGCTGTATCGCCGCGCGCTCGACCTCATCCCCGGCGGTGTGAACTCTCCCGTGCGCGCGATGCGCGCGGTCGGGCTCGACGAGCCGCTGTTCGTTGGCCGCGGCGAGGGGGCGTATCTCGAGGACGTCGACGGCAATCGTTACGTCGACTGGGTCATGTCGTGGGGGCCCTTGCTCTTCGGTCATGCCGATCCGGAGACGGTGACGGCGGTGCGCGATGCTGTCGAGCGCGGAACGAGCTTCGGCGCCCCGACGGAGGCCGAGGTCGAGCTTGCAGCGGAGATCGTCGACGCGGTTCCTTCGGTCGAGAAGGTCCGTCTCGTCTCGTCGGGCACCGAGGCGGCCATGAGCACGGCGCGCCTTGCCCGTGCATTCACTGCTCGCGACCGCATCCTCAAGTTCGCGGGCTGCTATCACGGCCATGTCGACGCGCTGCTTGCGAGTGCCGGCTCGGGTGTAGCCACGCTCGGTTTGCCCTCGAGCCCCGGCGTCCCGCTGGCGACCACCAAGGACACGATCGTCTGCAAGTACAACGACGTCGACGCAGTTGCATCCACCGTGGCCGAGTACGGCGAGGGCCTCGCCGCGATCATCGTCGAGCCTGTTGCCGGGAACATGGGCGTCGTCCCGCCCGAGCCTGGCTTTCTCGAGGCGCTTCGCCTCCTCGCCGACGCTTCGGGAGCGCTGCTCGTGTTCGACGAGGTCATCACCGGCTTCCGCGTTGCCCGCGGTGGCGCGCAGGAACTGTTCGGCGTGACGCCGGACCTGACCATCCTGGGGAAGATCGTCGGCGGCGGCCTCCCGCTGGCGGCGTTCGGCGGCCGCGCCGAGATCATGGATCGCCTGGCACCTGTCGGCGACGTCTACCAGGCCGGAACCTTGTCGGGCAATCCGCTCGCCACGGCCGCAGGCCTCGCAATGCTCAGGCGCCTCGGCGATCCGGCCGTGTACGAAGAGCTCGAGCGACGCGGTGCCCGGCTCGAGCGAGGGCTTGCGCCGCACGGACGCGTCCAGCGCGTCGGTGCGATGGCGACGCTGTTCATGAGCAACGAGCCCGTGCGCAACTTCGACGACGCTCAGCGGGCCGACACCGATCGCTACGGGGCACTGTTCCGCCACCTGCTCGAACGCGGCATCTACGTTGCGCCGAGTCAGTTCGAGGCCATGTTCGTCTCGCTCGCCCACGGCGACGAGGAGATCGACCGGACCATTCAGGCCGTTGCCGACTTCGACGGCTGATCTCTGGGACACGATCGCCGCTGACGCGGTGCAGGAAAGCGCCCTGTGGAACGCGGCCTTGCGCCCGCGCGAGGATCAGGAACGAGATCCGGCGTTCTCCCCGCTCGGCGAGCCGCGGTATGCGCTGGGGATCGAGACGATCTACGAGGGCTACCTCCTGCACTACGGCAGGCCGAGATTGTTCTCACCCGAGGACCAGGACACCGCGCTCCTTCTCGGGGATTACCTCTACGCACACGGGCTCGTGCGCATCGAGGAGGTCGGCACGGTCGAGGCGGTGAGCGACCTCGCCGAATTGATCGCACTGTGCGCGTACCTCCGTGCGGAGGACATCGCCGGGGACGGGCCCGTGTGGGCGGCGACTGCCGCGACCCTCGGCCGCGGCGAGCTGGATGACGGCCGGTCTTCGCTTCGGCTGGACAACGATCCGAGCCCGCTCGAGCGGCTCGCTCGGGCTCGGGCCGGCGATGCGGCTGTCGACAACTCCCTGGCGACCCATCGCGGACGCCTGCGTTAGAGTCACGCCGATGCTTGCGCTGCTCCAGTTGCTTGCGGCCGAGGATGCCGCGACCGAAGGCAAGAAGGTCATCACCGGCATGCTCATCGTCGGCCTGATCTTCCTCGGCGTGATCGTCGTCGGCGAGACCACGCACTGGCTGCGCCACCGGCGCCGCTAGACCTTCGGCTCGAGTCGGAGGCTGCGACCCGGATGAGCGCCATAGACTGACGGGGTGGCGCCACCCGCTGACCTTCGTGAGTGGATCGCGCTCCTCGAGCGCGAAGGCGAGCTCGTCCGCATCGGCACCGAAGTCGATCCGGAGCTCGAGATCACGGAGATCACCGACCGCACGGTGAAGGCCGGCGGGCCTGCGCTGCTGTTCGAGAACGTCAAGGGCTCCGAGCATCCGCTGCTGATCAACCAGTTCGGCACCGAGCGGCGAATGTGCATGGCGTTCGATGCGCCGTCCCTCGACGATGTCGCCTCCAAGCTCAGCGACGTGCTGGAGATGCAGCCGCCCTCCGGGCTCGTCGACAAGGTGCGCGGCCTGCAGAAGCTGAAGTCGATCGCCGACTCCCGTCCCAAAACGGTGCGGCGCGCGCCGAGCCAGGAGATCGTGCTCGAAGGCGACGAAGCCTCGCTCGACCTGCTCCCGATTCAGAAGTGCTGGCCCGACGACGCTGCACCGTTCATCACGCTTCCGGCTGTCATCACCAAAGACCCACGCACCGGCACGCGCAACGTCGGCATGTACCGGATGCAGAAGCTCGGCCCCCGCTCGACGGCGATGCATTGGCAGATCCACAAGGACGGCCGTGCCGACTATCTCGCCACCGACGGGAAGATCGAGGTCGCAGTCGCGCTCGGGCTCGACCCGGTCACCGCCTACTCCGCAAGCGCGCCGCTGCCGAAGCACATCGACGAGTTCATGCTCGCCGGGTTCCTGCGCGGCGAAGCGGTCGAGCTGGTGCAGGCGAAGACGGTGGACCTAGAAGTGCCGGCGAACGCCGAGATCGTCCTCGAGGGCTACATCGACAAGGACGAGCTCACCGAGGAAGGGCCCTTCGGAGACCACACCGGCTACTACACGCCGCCCGGAGCCGTTCCCCGTTTTCCGACTCACCGCGATCACGATGCGACGTGACGCCATCTACCCGTCGATCGTCGTCGGCAAGCCGCCGCAGGAGGACGCGTGGCTCGGCAAGGCGACGGAGCGGATCTTCCTGCCTGCGATCAGGATGACCGTCCCGGAGATCGTCGACTACGACCTTCCAGTGGCGGGCGCTTTCCACAACTGCTGCATCGTCTCGATCCGCAAGGCCTTCCCGGGCCACGCCCAGAAGGTCATGCACGCCATCTGGGGCCTCGGGATGCTGAGCCTGACCAAGGCGGTGGTGGTCGTCGACGAATGGGTCGACGTCCATGACTACGAGGAGGTCATGTTCCGCGTCGGTGCGAACGTCGATCCGGCCCGAGACGTGCTGCTCACAGAAGGGCCCCTCGACCATCTCGACCACGCTCCGACCCGCCAGTTCTACGGCGGCAAGATCGGGATCGATGCGACCCACAAGGGCCCTGCGGAGGGCACCCGGGAGTGGCCGCCCGAGATCCAGATGACGCCGGAAGTCACGGCCCTCGTCGACCGCCGCTGGGAGGAGTACGGGATTTCGCTCGACACCCCTGCAGGGAACGGGCGAATCCGTCAGAGTTCCGGCCCGTTGCGCCGATTGATACGTCGTTGACACGCGGAACAGGGCGGGGATTGAATCCACTAGTGGTGACCCAGGAAGGGGAGGCTCGGTGACGGAACCCCAGCACGGGGACCGGCCCCATTCCCCTGGCCCCTCGCTCCTTCCGATCGGATTTGCAGCGGGCATCGCGTGCATCCTCGTCGGGCTGATCATCAACCCGAAGGTGATCGTGCCGATCGGCGCCGTGATCGCGGTCGTGTGCGGCTTCCTGTGGGCCCGCGATTCGACGAAGGAATTTCGGGGCGAGCCGGTTGCGCCGATCGAGCCTGAGCGCGGCGGCGTGACCGATGCTTCCGCCATCCCGGCCGATCAGGGCGAGACGGCACTGCCCGAGACCAGCGAGCGCTTTCCGCGCAACCGGTTCCTGGAGGGCGCGACGCTGGGATTGGGCGCCGTGATCGGGGGTCTCGTGACCGTGCCTGCAGTGGGCTTCATGATCGTGCCTGCATTCCGCGGGCAGGGCTATCCGAAGGTCGACCTGGGCCCGCTGGAGAACTTCACCGAGGGCAAGTGGTTCGTGACGAAATTCTTCATGAAGCCGGAGGAAGGCGAGGTGTCGCACCGCACCGCTTACATCCGCAACAACGGCCTGCTCGATGGCAAGCCGAGCTTCACGATCATCTCGAACCGTTGCGCGCACCTCGGCTGCCCCGTGCAGCCGAACGGCCCCGTCCAGGACAACCAGACGAAGGAGGTCGAGGGCAAGAACGGCCAGCGGATCACGATGATCCCGGCGATTCCCGCCGGCGGCTACGGCTGTCCGTGCCACGGCGGCCAGTACGACATCGAGGGTAACCGCGTCTCCGGCCCGCCGGTTCGCGCGCTCGACCGCTACGCGTTCGACGTGGTCGACGGCCACCTCATTCTCGGCACGCCGTACAGCGTGTCGCACGTGGAGGGCGCGGGTAAAGACGCCGAGATTCACTCGTACAAGCTCGCCGGTCCCGGTCAGCACGTCGACGGCCTGGAGCAGGTTCTCTACCCGTTGCAGCCACCCCACTGATGGCGACTGCCGCGCGCAACAAGAAGTCCGTCCGCCGCCGGCAGCTCGAGGCCGCGATCAACTACCCGATCGACTGGCTCGAAGAGCGCTCGGGCCTGGTCGGCGCGATCAAGTACTTCCTCTTCCGCAAGGTTCCGGGCGACGCCGGCTGGTGGCACACGCTCGGATCGGCGACGCTGACTGCCTTCCTCGTGCAGGCGCTCACCGGCGTGATCCTGGCGATGTACTACAAGCCCGATCCGAATAGCGCATACCAGTCGATCCAGCACATCACCAACGACCTCACACTCGGCTGGCTGGTGCGCGGCATGCACAAGTGGGGCGCGAGCGTCTTCATCATCCTGATGTTCTTCCACATGGCCCGCGTCTTCCTGTTCGGCGCGTACAAGTATCCGCGCGAGCTGAACTGGATCATCGGCGTGACGCTTCTCGCAGTCGGGATGCTCGAGGGCTTCACCGGCTACTTGCTCCCGTGGGACCAGACTGCGTACTGGGCAACGGTCGTCGGCATCAACCTGAACGGGACGGCGCCGTTCCTCGGACCGTTTCTCGCCGACTTCTTACGCGGCGGCTCCGAAATCGGCAGCGAGACGCTCGCCCGCTTCTACTCCATGCACATGCTGCTGATCCCCGGTCTGATCTTCGCGCTGATCGGGCTCCACCTCTATCTCGTCATCCGGCTCGGCGTGTCGTCGCCGCCCTGGTCGAGCGAGGCCGCCGGCTCGGACTACGACGACGAGCCCGCGACCAACGGACGGAGTGGCCTGACGCAGCCGTCCGCGCGCAGTGGCTTCCGCCGCAACGGAGGTGACGACGCCTGATGGCCAGCACCGCCGAGTGGCGCAAGCAGTTCACGAAGTACAAGGCGGACGTCAAGAAGCGCGGCAAGCCCTTCTACCCGTACGCGATGTTCCACGACACGGTCATGAGCCTCGTCGTGGTCTCGGTCATCATCGGGCTCGCGTCCGTCTGGTACTTCACGTCCGGACCGGACCCCAACACGTGCGGCAGCGGCGACTCCTGCCTGCTTGGGCCGCGTTACTCCGAGCCCGCCGATCCGGCGACGACGAACTTCGTCCCACGGCCGGACTGGTACTTCTACTTCCTCTTCTATCTCCTCCGCATCTTCAAGTGGCCCGCCTCGGTCATTCTCGGCACGGTCGGCATCCCCACGATCATGCTGATCATCGCCTTCCTGCTCCCGTTCATCGACCGGCGGATGGAGCGGCGGCTCACTCGTCGGCCTGTCGCCGTCATCGGCGCGATCCTGGTCATCCTCTCGATGGGCGTCCTGACGTACAAAGGCGCAACCGCCAAGGAGGCACTCGCGAGCGAGGTCGTGCAGGCGGTGCCGACGTGGGCGCAGCGGCAGGGGTTCAGCAACAACGCGGACGCGATCGCGGGCGCGAAGATCTTTGCGAGCTCGGGCTGCACGGCCTGTCATACCTACCTGGGCACCGGCAGCTCGAACCAGGGCGCGCCCGACCTCAGCGCCGAAGGGACGAAGGGCCACACAAAAGACTTTTTCATGAGCTACATCCGCGACCCATCGAAGTTCGGCAACAACGTGATGCCGAAGTTCGGCTTCGACGACCAGCAGCTCTCGCAGCTGGCGGCGTTCCTGCTCGCGTCCAAGGGCGCGAAATAGGCCCGCGGTGCGAGTCTTCCTCGGCATAACGGGCGCCTCCGGCGCGCCCTATGCGGCTCGCCTCGTCGAGGCGCTCGCCGGCGCCGACGTGGAGCTCGGCATCTGCGCATCGAGCGCCGGCATCGAGGTGCTCGCCACTGAGCTCTATGGCAACCCGCGCTTGTCCCGTGACGAGACGCTCACGCGGCTGCTCGAACATGCGCACGGCGGGAATGTGACGGTGTACGAGCCGAACGACTGGAAGGCGCCGTACGCGAGCGGCTCGGCGAAGGTCGACGCGTACGTCATCTGTCCCTGCTCGATGGGCACGCTCGGCACCATCGCCTCCGGCGCGATGTCGAACCTCATCCACCGGGCTGCCTCGGTTGCGCTGAAGGAGGAACGCAAGCTCGTGGTGATGCCACGGGAGACGCCGCTGTCCCTGATCCACCTGCGCAACATGCTCGCGGTCAAGGAAGCCGGCGCAACGGTGTTGTTCCTCGCACCCGGCTTCTACCACGGAGCCGAAACGGTCGACGACCTCGTGAACTTCATCGTCGGTCGCGCGCTCGACCAACTCGGGCTTGGACGTCGAGCTCGTCGAAGCGGTGGGGCGAATGAGCGTCAACTACGAATCAGGCCAGTTGGCGCCGGACGCAGTCCGGCGCATGTTCGACCGCATCGCGCCGATCTACGACGCGATGAACCACACGATGACGGCGGGGCTCGATCGGCGTTGGCGCCGGTTGACGGCCGAGGCGGTCGTCCGGCCCGGCGATGTCGTGCTCGATGCCTGTTGTGGCACCGGTGACCTTGCGGTCGCCGCTGCGCGCGCCGGCGGACGTGTGACCGGCCTCGACTTCTCCGAGCCGATGCTCGAGCGTGCGCGGCGCAAGGCGCCCGAGCTCGAGTGGATCCGCGGAGATCTGCTCGAGCTGCCGTTCGGCGACGCAAGCTTCGACGCGGCGACCGTCGGTTTCGGCGTGCGGAACGTCGACGATCTGCAGGGTGCGCTGTCCGAGCTCAGGCGCGTTCTCGGACCTGACGGCCGGCTCGGGATCCTCGAGATCACCCGTCCCCGGGGGCCCCTCGCGCCCTTCTACCGACTGTGGTTCGACGGAGTCGTGCCGCTGCTAGGCAAGCTGCTTCCAGGTGGTTCTGCGTACACGTACCTGCCGGCCAGCGTCCGCCGTTTTCCCGGTCCAGCGGAGCTCACGAAGATGATCGAGGCGGCGGGGTTCCGGGACGTACGCGTACGGCTCTTCGCAGGCGGCATCGTCGCGTTGCACATCGCGGACGCGAGATGAGCGCCCTCGCGGAGATTCGCGAAGCGCCGGGGCTCGACGACTATCTCGGCGACCTGGAGGAGCGGCTCGGGCGGGCAGTCGGCGCGTATCGAGGCGTCGTCGCCGAGGTGGGTGCTGAAGCGCTCGCAGCGGGCGGCAAGCGGCTGCGGCCTCTGCTCGTGTATCTGTCCGCGCCGCCCGGCTCCGAGCCGCCTGTGGCCGCCGGAGTCGCGGTCGAGCTCGTGCACCTGGCCACCTTGATGCACGACGATCTCATCGACGGCGCCCGTCTACGCCGTGGGCATGCATCGGCCTGGTCGGCGCATGGCCCGGAAGCCGCACGGGCAGCGGGCGACTATCTCTTTGCGCGCGCTTTCGCCGAGATCGCGGCGACCGGCGACACGCACGCGGTGGCGGTGCTCGCCAACGCGACGCTCTGCCTCGCGCGGGGCGAAGCACTGCAGCGCTCGCAGCGCTTCGATCCGGACACGAGCATCGCGGCGTACCTCGAACGTTGCACGTTGAAGACGGGGAAGCTGTTCGAGGCGGCGTGCCGGCTGGCCGGCGGCTCGGGCGCCTTCGGTCTCGCGCTCGGTGTCGCATTCCAGATCAGCGACGACATCCTCGACTGCTCGGGCGTCACGATCGAGACCGGGAAGATCGCGGGCACCGATCTGCGCGAGGGAACACCGACATTGCCGTTGCTGCTCGCCGCGCAGCGGGACGAGGGAGTGCGCGCGGCGCTGGCCGGTGAAGCTCAGCTCGAGGGTGCGCTGCTGCGGGTCGCTTCGACGGGCGCGATCGAGGAGAGCCGCGAGGTCGCGCTTGCGTACGCACGCAACGCACGAGCGTGTCTGAACGGTGAGCTGCACCGCGAGGAGCTCGAGTCCCTGACCTACGCCGTCGTCAACAGGGAGCGCTAATGGCCCTGCTGGAACGCACCGACATGCTCGCGCCCATCCGGGACAAGGTGGAGGCCGGAGAGCGCCTCGACTTCGAGGACGGTGTGACGTTGATGGAGAGCGACGACATTCTCGCGCTCGGCGAGCTCGCCGATCTGGCGCGACGCGTTCGTGGCGGCGACGATCGCGTTTACTTCGTCCAGAACCTCTACTTGAACCAGACGAACGTCTGCCGCGTGAAGTGCAAGTTCTGCGCGTTCGCCGTCACGAACAAACAGTCCGACGCCTACACGTTTACGCCAGAAGAGATGGTCGAGGACGCTGTTCGCCAGCACGAGCTCACCGGCTTCACGGAGATCCACATGGTCGGCGGGCGAGAGCCCGCACGTGGACTTCGACTACTACGTCGGGATCGTCCGCTCGCTGCACGAGGCGCTTCCCGACGTGCACCTCAAGCTCTTCACCGCAAGCGAGATCCACCACATGACCAAGCTCTCCGGGCTCACCCACGAAGAAGTGCTGCGCCGGTTGCAGGCCGCCGGGCTCGGCTCGCTGCCGGGCGGTGGCGCGGAGGTGTTCGCCGACCGCGTACGACGCCTGGTCGCGCCGGGGAAGGAGCACCCTGACTTCTGGTTCCACACACACGACACTGCGCACCGGCTCGGGATTCCGACGCACTGCACGATGCTCTACGGGCACGTGGAGACATACGAGGAGCGGGTCGACCACCTGTTGCGCCTGCGGGAGCAGCAGGACAAGACCGGAGGCTTTCTCGCCTTCATCCCGCTCGCGTTCCATCCGGAGAACACGGTCTTCGAGCGGCGCGGCTGGAAGCACACGACCGGCTCGGACGACTTGAAGATGATCGCGGTGTCGCGGTTGCTGCTCGACAACATCGCGAACATCAAGGCCTACTGGATCATGATGGGCCTACCGCTTGCACAGGTCGCGTTGCACTTCGGCGCGAACGACGTGCAGGGCACGGTCGTGCGCGAGCAGATCTTCCACGCCGCCGGTGCGCGTACCGAGACCGAGCAGAAGGTTCCGGAGCTCGTGCGCTTCGTGCGCGACGCAGGGCGGATCCCGGTGCAGCGCAACACGCTCTACGACGAGGTGCGGAGGTGGGACGATTGATCGCCGTCGCTGCCAAGAGGGAGGAGACGTGACTCGGCTCGGCCGCATCTCGTACGTGAACATGGCGCCGGTCTTCTACCGGCTCGAGGCCGAGGTCGAGGAGATCCAGGGAGTGCCGACGGAGCTCAACCGCCGTCTCCTCGCCGGCGAGCTCGACGTGGCGCCGATCTCCTCGATCGAATACGCGCGGAACGCCGACCGTCTGCGGCTGCTGCCCCGGTTGTGCGTGAGCTCGGAAGGGGCGGTGGATTCGATCCAGCTCGTCTCGCGCAAGCCGCTCGAGCACGTGCGCACGGTGGCGGTCACGCCGGAGTCGGCGACCTCGGTCGTGCTGACGAAGGTGCTGCTGCCGGATGCCGACCACGTTCCGCTCGGAGAGGAAGCCGACGCGAAGCTCCTGATCGGCGACGCTGCCTTGAAGTCCGCGTTCGAGGATCCGACCCCGCACCACGACCTCGGCCGTCTCTGGCAGGAGCGCACGGGGTTGCCGATGGTGTTCGCCGTGTGGGCGTGCCCGGAGCCGTTGCAGGCCGGGCTCGCCGAGCTGGAGGACGCTCTGGTCGCCTCGGTGCGGTTGGCGCGGGCCGAGCCGGAGCGGCTGGCCTTCGAGGCGAGCGATCGCTACGGGTATCCGGCCGGCTTCCTCGCCCGCTACTTCGAGAAGCTGCGCTACAGCTTCGGCCCGCGGGAGCGAGCGGGGCTGATGACGTTCCTCGAGCTTGCGCAGGAGGCAGGCGAGCTCGACGAGGTGCCCGAGCTCCGCTTTGTCCGAGAGGCCGTGCCCGCATGAGGCACGTCACGGTGTCAGACACTGTGCCGTCGGAGGCACCGAATCGTGACGACTCTCAGCGAGACCGCAGCGCGAGCGGTGCAGCGGGACGGCCTCCCCACAGGCTTGGTGTCAGACACCGTGAGGAGAACGTCGCGCCGATACTCGAACGCGCCCTCGAGGGAGAGCGCATCTCCGACGACGAGGCGCTCGTGCTGCTCGAGTCGCGCGACCTCGTCGCCGTCGGGCGCGCTGCGAACGAGATCAGGAACCGCAAGGCGGATCCCGACCGCATCACGTTCATCGTCGACCGCAACCTGAACTACACGAACATCTGCCACACGGACTGCGACTTCTGTGCCTTCTACCGCAGCCCCGGCGACACCCGCGAGGGTTACCTGCTGCCGAAGCCGGTCATCTTCAAGAAGATCGAGGAGACACTCGCGCTCGGCGGCACCGGTCTCCTGATGCAGGGCGGCCACCACCCGGATCTCGGCATCGACTACTACGAGGATCTGTTCCGCTCGATCAAGGCGCGCTACAAGATCCACCTGCACGCCCTCTCGCCGCCGGAGATCCAGCACATCTCGCGGCGCAGCAAGCTGACGCTGTGGCAGACGATCTCCCGCCTACGGGACGCCGGCCTCGACTCGATCCCCGGCGGCGGCGGCGAGATCCTCGTCGACCGCGTCCGCCACGAGATCGCCCCGAAGAAGACGAAGACGAACGAGTGGCTCGCCGTCATGCGCCATGCGCACCGCCTCGGCATGTCGACGACCGCAACGATGATGTACGGACACGTCGAAACGGTTGCCGAGCGCGTCGAGCACATGCGACGCATCCGCGAGCTGCAGGACGAGACAGGCGGCTTCCGAGCATTCATCTCGTGGACGTTCCAGAACGACGGCAACCGGCTCGCCGGCAAGGTCGCGCGCGAGGACATGCCGACCTCGTTCGACTACCTGCTCACGCAGGCCGTCTCTCGCATCTACCTCGACAACGTGCCGCACATCCAGTCGTCCTGGGTCACGCAGGGAATGAAGATCGGCCAGGTTGCGCTCGGCTTCGGCGCCGACGACATGGGCTCGGTGATGATCGAGGAGAACGTCGTCTCGGCCGCGGGAACGACCCACCGCACCTCGACCGAGGAGCTCGTCCACCTGATCAAGGCCCTCGGTAAGACGCCGGTCCAGCGCGACACGCTCTACCGCGACGTCAAAGTCTGGAACTGACCTGCCCGGAGTGCGCGCGCACGCGCACTTGGGTCGGCTAGCGCATCAGCCGTAGTCGGACGCTGTCGGCCTGTATCGCGGGCTGTCGCTCTCGAGGAGAGCTGCGAGGGCGGTCAAGAGCACCGCCCTCGCGTCTCTGAGAGCGGTTAGCGGTTGCGGCTAACTGGCGAGAGGTCGAGAGTGCTGTTGCGCGCATGCCCGGCTAGAGCGCGGAAGCGCGTCAAGTTGAGGCTGCAATCAGCAGTGGGGGCGGGAACGAAGAAGTTCGGCGTGTCGCCCGTATTCGTGATGTCGAGTGCGGATGTCGCAATGATCGACTTGTCCGGCAACCCGTAGAGATAGCCCTCTGTGTCGCCAGGGCCGTAATCGCTGACCGGCGCCCATTTGTTGAAGCAAGCCCCGACGTACGTGAGGACCACTTTGTTCGACTTCTCAAGAGCGACAACGCGCTTGCTGAGTGCGGCGAACTGTTTCGGCGTGACCGCTTGCTGGCCCGCGCCGGCAAAAGCGGTCGTCCCGAGGAAAACCATGAGGCCTGTTGCTAGAGACGCAAGCAGAGTTTTCACGACCCCTCCTTCTTTAGCGATCCTTGGTCGGCGTCAGCACGAAGCCTCAGGGACGGAGTTCGCGCCTGCCAAAAACCCCCTGTTGGCACGAGATTGAGTCAGCGGCTAACTAGTGTCAAGGGCGTCGTACCACCCACGAAGTCATCGCGTGATCAATACGGCAAAGATCGAGCTCAACGTCTGGCGACGAAGTCGCCGGCTCCTTCGAGCTAACAGTCTCCTTTCATTAGACGACGTCTCGTTCCGCTAACCTCGGGCGGGGTCGTGGTTCGTAGAGCTGTCATCTTCGCCCTGTTTGCAGGGCTTTTTGTCGCACCGGAAGCCTTCCCGGCGGTGCCGGTTCGAGGACAGACGCTCGCGCCCGGTGTGGTGTATTCGCGGCAGGTCGAGTTCACCGCGCACGGGCCGGTCGTGATTCACGTGATCTCCGCTCCGAAGCCGACCGGTCTTTACGCGCTGAAGCCGGTGTTGTCGAACAACACGATCCTGGGTCGCGAGCGCGTGACGTCGATGCAGAAGCGAGTGTCGGGAGAAGCGACCGTCGCCGGCGTCAACGGCGACCTGTTCAGCTGGACCGACGGACATCCGACGGGTGCTCTGATCCGCGGCGGAATCCTCGACAGCGGTCCGGTCGACTTCCGTTCGTCGATCGGGGTCGACACGGACGGTGTTCTGCACGTCGAGCGTGTGCGCCTTGCCGGCACCTGGCAGGGATCCGGACAGCGGCGGATCCTCGGCATCAACGAGATGCCACGACCGAATCGCACGACTCTGTACACGCGTGCGTGGGGCGCACGCACGCCGGTGGAGAACAGCGGCGCGCAGGCGATCATCCAGCCGTTCCCCGTGACGAAACCGAACACGCCGTTGACGGGCGTGGTTACGCAGTACGTCACCGGCGGCAACCAGCCGATCCCACCCGACGGAGCGGTGCTCGTCGCACGCGGAGCGCAGGCCGGCTTTCTCTCCGCCGAGGCCCCTGTCGGCGCGAACGTCACGGTGCTGCTCACGCTCACGCCACCCTGGGCCAACGTCCTCGAGGCGGTCGGGGGCGGCCCGATCGTCGTGCGCGAAGGGAAGCCGGTCTATCGCTCGCTCGAAGGCTTCACGACGGATCAGCTCGCCTATCGCCATCCGCGCACGGGCGTCGGGCAGACCGCCGACGGCCGGATCCTGCTCGTCGCGGTCGACGGCCGCCAACCCGGATACAGCACCGGGCTGACCAACTTCGAGTTGGCGTTGACGATGATGCGCCTGGGCTGTGTCACAGCTTCGGCTCTCGACGCAGGAGGTTCCACGACGATGGCGTTCGACGGCAAGTTGCTGAACCGGCCGTCGGATCCCGGGGGCGAGCGCCCGGTTGCAGAGGCACTCACGGTCTTCTACTACGGCGTGTACGCGCCGGCGTTACCGGCGCGTGTCCTTTCGCCGAACGCAGACGGCGTCGACGACACGCAGACTTTCGCCTACAAGCTCGTGCGACCTTCGACGGTGACTGCGACGCTGACCGGGCCGGGCGGAATTGTCGTTCCCCTCGATGCTGGCTCGCGCGCACCCGGCAGCTACAAGTTCAGCTGGACCGGTGAGGGTCAGCCCGAAGGCGCCTGGACCTTCAGGACGGTCGCGGACGACGATCTCGGGCGCCACTCGGTTGCCGACCGCCAGTTCGGCCTCAACAACACGCTCGGCTTCGTGACTGCGAGTGCGAGCCACCGGCGCGTCACGGCGGCCTTCAAGCTCGCGCGGCCTGCGCGCGTCGCGCTGCGCATCGAGACTCCCGGCGGCGGCATCGTGAAGACCCTCGCCACTCGAAGCTTTCCCGCAGGCGACGGGACGATCTCGTGGCGGGGTCGACCCGGCAGTTACGTCTTCAGCGCCACCGCCACGAACGAGGTCGGAGCGGTGGAGCTCACCGCTCCTTTCCGGCTCCGCCGCTAGCCTCCGCCCAGTGTTGGTCGCCAGCTTTTCCAGCTCCCTCACGTCGCTGATCGGCAACCACGGGCTCTACGCCGTGTTTCTCCTGATGGCGATCGACGCCGTGCTCCCTGCGGCGAGCGAGCTCGTGATGGTCTACGCGGGCGCGCTGGCAGCGGGAGCTTTCCCCGGCCAGCACGTCGAGCTCTTCGGATCACGCATCTCCTCGCACGCGTGGGCATACGTGGCCGTGGCGCTCGCCGGCACCCTGGGCTACCTGGTCGGCGCGATCGTCGGCTGGGCGATCGGGCGGTATGGAGGGCGGCCGTTGCTGGAGCGGCGCGGTCGCTGGCTCCATCTCGGCGAGGACAAGTTGAAGCGGGCTGAGCGCTGGTTCGACCGCTGGGACGATCTCGCGGTCCTGATCGGCCGACTCACTCCCGTCGTCAGGTCGTTCATCTCGATTCCCGCCGGGATCTTCCGGATGCCGTTTTGGCGCTACACCGTATTGACCCTGATCGGGTCAGCGATCTGGGCCTTTGCGCTGGCCGGAGCCGGCTATGGGCTCGGCAACAGCTACGAGCGCTTTCACAGCGATTTCCGTTTCGCGGACTACGCGGTGGGAGCAGCAATCGTCGCGCTTGCGGCGTATTTGATCGTGCGCCGCAGACGGTCTTCTAGACTTTCCAGCCGTGCGCCCGATTCCTCTGGTTGACGTCAAGGCACAGTACGAGCCGTTTCTCCCTCGCATTCGCGAGGCGATCGACGGCGTGCTCGCCAGCGGCGCGTTCATCCTGGGGCCGAACGTGGCCGCTTTCGAGCGCGAGGCGGCGGACTACCTCGGTGTAAAGGAATCCGTCGGCGTCGCCAACGGCACCGACGCTCTCGTGCTCGTCATGGATGCGCTCGGGATCGGAACGGGCG
Source organism: uncultured Actinomycetes bacterium (assembly GCA_963779965.1). Taxonomy (GTDB): domain Bacteria; phylum Actinomycetota; class Thermoleophilia; order Gaiellales; family Gaiellaceae; genus 3-1-20CM-4-69-9. The sequence goes on from CAWAAP010000017.1 coordinate 40,500, forward strand.
ACGAAGTGATCTGTCCGGCGTTCACGTTCTATGCGACCGCAGAAGCGATAGCGCGTCGCGGAGCGACTCCCGTTTTCGCGGACGTCGATGCCGCAACGATGAATCTCGACCCCGAGGACGTCGCCGCGAGGATCAGTCCGCGCACGAAGGCGATCCTCGCCGTCCATCTCTTTGGGCGGCCTGCGCCACTGGCCGAGCTCGCGCAGCTCGGCGTGCCGGTCATCGAGGACGCAGCGCAGGCCTTCGGGTCGCCGGACATCGCGCGCGGCGGAATCGCCTCCACGTTCAGCTTCTATCCGACGAAGAACCTCTTCTGCATCGGGGACGGCGGCCTTGTCTCGACGGACGATGCCGAGCTTGCGGAACGCGTCCGCATGCTCCGCTTTCACGGTTCGCGTGACAAGGTCGACTTCGAGCTGGTCGGCTACAACTCGCGCCTCGACGAGATCCAGGCGGCGGTGTTGCGCATCTTCCTCGCGGAGCTCGACGGTTGGGTTGCATCGCGTCGAGAGGCGGCCGTTCGTTACTCGGAGCTCGGGCTCGCTGCCGTCTGCGAGCTTCCCGAGGACGAGCCCGGCCATGTCTACCACCTGTTCGTCTGCCGCTCGCCCGAGCGAGACCGCATCCGGGCGGCGTTGAAGGAGGCCGGGATCGGCAGTGCGGTCTACTACACGACCCCACTGCACCTCCAGCCCGCACTCGCATATCTCGATTACAGCCGCGGTGCGCTGCCCGTGACGGAGCAGCTCGCGCAGGAGAACTTCTCCGTTCCGATCTGGGCGGGCATCGACGCGACGACTCAAGAGCGAGTCGTCTCCGTCGTTCAGGCGTCGGCACCGGTCGCCTCGTGATTCCCGTCAACAGGCACAGGCTCTGGCAGCTGCTCGCGGACGCGGCGCTGATTGCGGCTGCCTGGTGGCTCGCGTTCTGGCTGCGGTTCGACCAGGGCGTCCCGAGCCCGTACCACCGCCTGATGATCGACACGATCCTCGTCGTCGTCGCAATCAAGCTCGCGATCTTCATCGCGTTCGGCTTCTACAACCGGTGGTGGCGTTACGTTTCCACCCGCGACATGTGGGGGGCGGCGCGCGGCGTCACGGCCGCGTGCATCGTCGCCGACCTCACCGTCTACTTCGCCCACCCGATCCACGGCTTCCCGCTCCCGCGCTCGATCGCGGTGCTCGACTGGCTGATCCTGCTCGCGCTGGTCGCCGGCACCCGGCTATTTGCGCGCAGCTTGATCGAGCGGCCCGGCGCCGCTTCGCTCGTCGCTCGCGGCAAGGAAGTGATCGTCGTCGGAGCCGGCGATGCCGCGCAGCTCGTGGTGCGCGAGATGCTCAAGACGCCCGCAGGCGGTTACACGCCGATCGGCCTCATCGACGACGACCCGCGCAAGAAGAACATCCGCCTGCACGGCATCCGCGTGCTCGGCACGACAGACGACCTGCCGCACATCCTGCGGGACAACCCACCGGACGAGGTGTTGATCGCGATCCCGTCCGCTTCGGGCGAGACACGCCAGCAGGTGGTCGAGATCGCCCAGGCTGCGAACGTTCCCGTCAAGACGCTGCCCGGCCTGTACGAGTTGATCTCCGGCGATCTCAATCTCGCAGGGCAGATTCGTCCCGTTCAGGTGGAGGACGTGCTCGGCCGCGAGCCGGTCGAGGTCGACATGGGCTCGATCGCGAAGTACCTCTCCGGGGAGACCGTCCTCGTCACCGGTGCGGGCGGCTCGATCGGCGCCGAGCTCTGCCGTCAGATCGCGCGCGTCGGACCGGCGCGGCTCGTGCTCGTCGAGCACTCGGAGGCTGCGCTCTTCGACATCGAGCGCGAGCTCGTGGGCGAGCGCGACTTCTCGGCGGTCGCGACCGTGCTCGGGGACTGCGGCGACCGCGCCAAGATGAGCCAGGTCTTCGAGCGCTACAAGCCGGGCGTCGTCTTCCACGCGGCTGCGTACAAACACGTCGCTCTCCTGGAGGCCAATCCGCTCGAGGCTGTCCGCAACAACACACTCGCGACCAGAGTCATGGCGGATGTCGCGGTCGAATACGGGACACAGCGGTTCGTGCTCGTCTCGACGGACAAGGCGGCGAACCCGAAGAACCTCCTCGGCCAGTCGAAGGCGCTGTGCGAGTGGATCGTCGAGGCCTACGGCCACCGCTCGGACATCACCACGCGCTTCGTCGCCGTCCGCTTCGGCAACGTCCTCAACTCCTCGGGCAGCGTGATCCCGATCTTCCGTCGCCAGATCGAGAAGGGCGGCCCCGTCACGGTGACCCATCCGGAGATGACGCGCTACTTCATGACCATCCCGGAGGCGGTGTCCCTCGTCGTGCAGGCCGGCGCGATCGGCGGCCGCGGCCAGGTCTACGTGCTCGACATGGGCGAGCCGGTGAAGATCCTCGACCTGGCGGTCAACATGATCCGCCTCTCGGGCAGGGACCCAAAGACGGACATCTCGATCACGTTCGTCGGCGTCCGCCCCGGCGAGAAGCTGCACGAGGAGCTGTGGACCGACGGCGAGAAGGTCGGCCCCACATCGCACCCCAAGATCCTCCGCGCCGCACGTCCGCCCATCGACGCCGACTGGCTCCAGGAAGGGCTCGACGAGCTCGAGCGGATGGTGGAACGCGGAGAGACGCTGGACGTCGTTTCCCGGCTGACCGCGATGTTGCGGGAGCCGAAGCGGGCCGGCGCCGCCGTTCTCGAAGACACTCTGCATTAGCGACGCGGCTAATCCGTGCGAAAGCCGAAGCGGCGATCTTCGTCGCGGCGCGCCTGTTGCCGTTCCGGCGTGTCGTCGTCCGGATCGGGAGCACGGATCTCCCATGTGCGATGAAGTCCGGATCCTCAACGTCCTCGCCGGTCGAGTGGAGGTGATAGATGCCGGGCTTCGCCGTGAGAAAGGCCGCAGGTCCGGCGGGAGCCGGTACAGCTCGCCGTCCCACGGTTGCCCAGGCGAGCGCAGTCGTATCTGCACACCGGAGTCTCTGTCTACTCGTTCGACGATCCCATGACGCTGAGCCTGTCCTGAGGGTTGCCTTCGGCATCGGTGAACGTCAAGCCGATCAACACGTACCTGCCGATCAGGGCGTCGCCTTCGGCTCGTCCCAGGTCGGCTGATCGTCGGAATCCACACTCCAAGCTTGGCACGAAGTCGGCACGGGCGCGGCCCACTTCCATGACTGAACGGGCTCGGGTCCGTCCCGCGGCGTCTCTACGGTGCACGGGTGGACCGCGATCCCATCTTCGCCGGGCTCAACCCCGAACAGCGCCGCGCCGTCGAGGCGGTGCGCGGGCCTGTTTGCATACTCGCGGGCGCAGGGTCGGGAAAGACGACCACGATCACGCGCCGGATCGCCAACCAGATCGCGATCGGCGAGTTCGAGCCGCACGAGATCCTCGCCGTCACGTTCACCGACAAGGCGGCGACCGAGATGCGCGAGCGCCTCGAACGGCTCGGCGCCGGCGGTGTCTCCGCGCGGACGTTTCACTCGGCAGCACTGCGCCAGTTGCACCGCCTCGGCGATCCGCCCGACCGGATCATGGCCTCGAAGGCGCTGTTGCTACGACAACTCGGGAACACGCTGCCGCCTCCGTACAAGTTCCGTCCCGCCGGCGATCTCGCCACCGAGGTGGAGTGGGCGAAGAACCGCAGGCTGACTCCCGCTACCTATCTCGCCGAGCTCGGCGACCACGAGCCGCCGATCCCGGCCGATCTGATGTTCCGCATCTTTCGCGGCTACGAGGTCGAGAAGGCCGACCGTGGCTTCGTCGACTTCGAGGACGTCCTCGAGCTCACGATCCGTCTCTTCGACGAACGCCCGGAAGCGCTTGCCGAGGTCCGCGAGCACTTCGGCGCGTTCACGGTGGACGAGTACCAGGACGTCAACCTCCTGCAGCAGACGCTCCTCGACCGCTGGCTCGGCGATCGCGAGGAGCTCTGCGCTGTCGGTGACGACTATCAGTCGATTTACGCGTTCACCGGAGCGACGCCGGCGTACTTACTCGGTCTGCCGTCGCGCTTTTCGAACACGACCGTGATCCGGCTCGAGGACAATTACCGCTCCTCCCCGGAGGTGCTCGCACTCGCGAACCGGATCGTCCCCGCTCTCGGGGGCGCGGAGAAGATCCTGCGTGCCACGCTCGGCTCGGGGCCGGATCCGATCACGAAGTCGTTTCCGGCGCGCGACGGCGAAGTCGCGTTCGTCGTCGAACGCGTGCAGGTCGTTGCACAAGGAAGGCGTGCCGCTCGAGGAGATCGCGATCCTCTCTCGCACGAACGCGAAGCTGGCCGACTTCGAAGAGCCGCTGCACGACGCGAAGATCCCCTTCCAGGGTGCATCTCTGCTCGGGCGCGAGGCCGCGCGCCAACTGCTGCGCCGGCTTCGCAGGGTCGACTCGACGGACGTGGCCGCCCTGGTGCGGAGCTACGCCAAGGAGGCGGGGTGGCGCGCGCAGCTGCCGGAGAAGCTCGGTGAACGGGAGATGGTTCGCCAGTCGGATCTCGGACGCCTCATTCGCCTGGCCGAGGAGTTCGACGACGGTGCTCGGACGACCCGAGAGTTCATCGCCGACCTGGAGGCGCGGTTCGGCTCGACGGGCGCCGACCGGCGTGGCGTCCACCTGCTCACGCTGCACGGGGCGAAAGGGCTCGAGTTCGAGGCGGTCTTCATCCCGCGGCTCGAGGAGAAGGAGCTGCCGATCAGGCAGGCGAAGAAGCCGGAGGAGATCGCGGAGGAGCGGCGACTCTTCTATGTCGGCCTCACCCGGGCGAAGCGACATCTCTCCTTGACGTGGAGTGGAAAGGCGAGCCGGTTCCTCGGTGAGCTGGGGATCGCCGTCGCTCGACCCGTGCGTGCGACCGAGCCGGACGATCCGCTCTACGCGGCACTGAAGCGCTGGCGCCTCGAACGCGCAACCGCCGACGACTTGCCGGCGTATGTCGTCTTCCACAACTCGACCCTCGCCGAGATTGCCGGACGCCGTCCGCGTGACCTCTCGGAGCTCGGGGCCGTGCCCGGAGTCGGACCGACGAAGCTCGATCGTTACGGCGGCGACGTCCTACACGTCGTCGCGACGTGCGGTGAGCAGCAGGTCGAGCAGGACCGCCGGATCGCGGCGGACGCGGCTGCCTGAGCCTTCTTCCCGCTTCTGCAGCTCGAGTGCGCGTGGATCGGTGAGCGGCTTGAGCCTGCCCTGACGGATCAGCTCTTCGTCCACGCCGCCGAGCCGCCCGCCGTAGGTCGTGTAGACGGGAACTCCAAGCGCGGCCGCCTCGCGGTTCATCGTCCCCCCGGCGGAGACGACGATGTCTGCGAGCGAGATCAGGCTCTGCGCGTCGACGGCGCGATCCGGAACGATCACCGACGGCAAGGCAAGCTCACGGACGTAGGCACGCTGCTCGTCCGTCCGCGGCAGGACGACGGCGTGCACCGTGTCGAGCTCGCCGAGATAGGCGAGCGTCTGCGGGAACAACGGGTTGGAGTGGCGGTGATAGAGCGAGACGTCGGGCGGAGGCCGCAGGACGACGAGCACGCGATCGCGGTCGACGCCGAGCTGTTCGAGCACGTCCAGGTCCGGCTCGAAGTCGGAGAGGTAGTACTCCTCCTTGAGGCCGGGATACCGCAGGAGCTTCGGCGGCCTGACGCCGAAGTGCGCAAGGCGCTCGACGGGGATCGAGTCCGGCACGACCACCTTCGTCGCGGCGCGCATGCCGAGGTGGTGCTGCAGCGTGGCGAACTCGTAGTCGTGCGTCGTCGCGCTGGGGATGCCGAGCCGCCGTGCACTGATGGTGAGCTCGTGCGAGCCATGGGCCAGCGCGAGATCGAAGCCGCGCGGCCGCGCCCATTTACGCAGTGCGCGTAGACGCGAGGTGAGCGAGCGTGCCTTGCCGAGCCGCGAACGCCCGCCGTGGCGGCCGACAACCGTCGCTTCGAGGCCGTGCAGCTCGAGTAGCTGGAGTGTCTGCGCGTAGTCGCGTGCGGTGATCTCGACGTCGTCGCCCCGTTCTCGCAACAGCTGGATCAAGGGCCTGAAGACCAGCACGTGCGCCGAAGCCGTCATGTCCACCCAGACCTTCAGGCCGTGACTCCGACCACCAGGCGTTCGATCTCTTCGGCTGCCCGCTCTCCCGCCTGACCATCCCAGAGCGGCGGGATCTGGCCGTGCTTCGGCTCCGCCAGCAGCGTGGGCAGCTCCCGCAGCCGTTCGGGCTCGAGGCCGAGGAGCGTGTTCGTGCCGAGCTCGATCGTGATCGGACGCTCGGTGTTCTCGCGCAGCGTGAAGCAGGGGATGCGGAGCACCGTCGTCTCTTCCTGGATCCCCCCTGAGTCCGTCACGACTGCGGCGGCCTTCGCTTCGAGCGAGAGAAACTGCCGGTACGGCAGCGGTTCTGTCAGGAGGACGCGTGTCGAGCCGTCGAGATTCTTGCGAGTCCGTGGATGCACCGGAAAGATCACCGGCAACGACTCGGCGACGTGGTCGAGCGCGGCGATCGTCCGTGCGAGCAGGTCGGGATCGTCGACGAGCCTCGGGCGATGGAGCGTGACGAGGACATATCGCCCGGGCTCGAGACCGAACTCACGCCAGGCCTCGAGCTCCAGAGCTGCACCCTCGTTCGCGCGGAGCGTGTCGATCATCGTGTTCCCGACGAATGAGATCCTGGCGGTAAGGGCTTCGGCGACCAGATTCTTGTCCGCGTCGTCGCTGTGTGTGAGGAGCAAGGTCGACAGATGGTCGGTGATGACGCGGTTGCGCTCCTCCGGCATCGACCAGTCTCCGCTGCGTAAGCCGGACTCGATGTGGCAAACGGCGAGCCCGCACTTTGATGCGGCAACCGCGCCGGCAAGTGTCGAGTTGACGTCGCCTGCCACGATCACCAGATCGGGCCGGAGCTCGGTGAACACCGCTTCGAGTCCGATCAAGGCATCCTCGGTCGTCTGAGCGTCGAGCGCCACGTGCGGCCTGGGAAGCGGAAGCTCCGCGAAGAAGACGTCTTTCATGATCGCGTCGTAATGCTGGCCGGTGTGGATCAGCCGTTGCTCGAGGTTGCCGCGCCGCTCGAGCTCGGCGTACACGGGTGCAACCTTCATGTAGTTCGGCCGCGCGCCGACGACGTGGACGACGAGAGGTCGGCTGGCCATTCGGAGGAGTCTAGGTCAGCGCTCGACGAGCACTTCGGGACGTGAGGGCACCTGCGGAGCGCGCTCGACATGGCGCTCGTGCCAAAGCGTGAACGCGAGCAGGCCCCAGAGTTGGCGACTGCGATCCTCGCGGCCGGCGACGTGGTCGTCGAGGAGCCGCGTGACGACATCCGCGTGGAAGTAGCCCTGACGCTCGAAGCGTCTCGCGCGAGAGGGTCTGCTCGCGCGAACGGCTCGAGCTCGCCGCGGAGCCATGCGGCGGCGGGGATCGAGAAGCCGCGCTTCTTGCCGTGGACGATCTCTCGTGGCAGGAGCGGGGCGGCTGCCTTGCGCAGCAGGACCTTCTTGGAGAGGCCGCGGATCTTGTGTCGGGTAGGAAGCGCGAGCGCGAGATTCGTCACGACCGTGTCGAGATAGGGCACGCGGGCTTCGAGCGAGTGCGCCATCGAGGCGCGGTCGGTCTTGACGAGCAGGTCGTCGACGAGGTAGATGCCGAGGTCGACGTCCTGCAACCGGGCGAGCTCGTCGGCGCCCTCGGTCTCGCGGTACCTGTCGCGAAGAATGTCGACGGGATCGAACGCCGACCTGCGTCCCGTGAGCTCCGCGCGAAGCCCGGGCGAGAAGATCTCCTTCCACCCGTGATGCCGCTCGAGCGAGGGCAGGTGTGCGGCGCGGACGAAGCGCTTCGCCTTGTAGTCGAAGCTCGCCCTCGACGAGGATGTCGGCAGCCGCTCCACGAGCGGGCGTGCCAGTCGCGCAAGGCCGCCGACTCGTTCGGCGAGCAGGTCGGCCGCGTACGTGTAGTAGCCGCCGAAGAGCTCGTCGCCGCCCTCGCCGGAGAGCGCGACCTTCACGTCGTTCGCTGCGAGCTGCGACACGAGGTAGGTCGGCAGCGCCGACGAGTCGGCGAACGGCTCGTCGAACGCGTCTGCCAAAGCAGGCAAGAGCAGTGCCGCGTCGGGGCGTAGCACGAGCTCTCGGTGTTCCGTCCCGTAACGCTCCGCGACGAGCCGTGCACCCGCGAGCTCGTCGAAGGACCGCTCCTCGAAGCCGATCGAGAACGTGCGCAGCGGCTCGGAGCTCTCCTCTGCGGCGAGGGCAGCGAGGAACGCCGAGTCGACGCCGCCCGAAAGCAGAACGCCCACGGGCACGTCGCTGACGAGATGTGCGCGCACGGAGTCCCGCAGACGGGATCGCAGCTCCTCGACGAGCTCCGCCTCCTCGTCCTCGCGCAGCTCCTCGAGCGGTGCCGGTCGGGCAAAGCGTCGCAGCTCGAGACGGCCGTCCTCCCAGATCAGCAGATGTCCCGGCGGGAGCTTGCGGATTTCGCGGAAGATCGTCAGAGGTGCCGGGATCGAGTTGAACGCGAGGAACGCTTCCAGCGCGTCGAGGTCGATCTCGCCGCGAGGCAGGGCGCGCAGCTCGGAAGCGAAGGCAAGCTCGTTGTCGGCGTGGCGGTAATAGAGGGGCTTGATTCCGAAGCGGTCCCGTGCAAGTACGAGCCGCCGGTGGCTTGCGTCCCAGATCGCGATCGCGAACATGCCCCGCAGACGCTCGGCGAAGCGGTCTCCGTGCTCCTCGTAGAGATGTAGGAGCACTTCGGTATCGCCCTGGGTGCGAAAGGAATGCCCTGCGCGTTCGAGCTCGCGCCGCAGCTCCCGGTAGTTGTAGATCTCGCCGTTCTGGACGACATGCACGGTCCCGTTCTCGTTCGCGACCGGCTGGTCGCCTGTTTCGAGATCGATGATCGAGAGCCGCCGGGCCGCGAGCGTGACGCCTTCGTCGCTGAACTCACCGGAGCTATCAGGCCCCCGGTGAACGAGCGTCGCGCTCATTGCCGCGACGCGATCGGTGTTCCCCGAGCCGTTCGTCGAGGCGATTCCGCAGATCCCGCACACGAGCGGTCAGTCTAGAGAGGCCCTCGAATGAGGGATTGCCTCGTACCCCTTCCGGGTGACATGGTTCAGGCAGGGGGATGGGGTGAATCTTGGATCCGAACACACAGGCGTTCGTCTACGCCACCGCACTGATCACGTCGATCGCCTTCGCGGTTGCGGTCCTAAATATTCTCGCGGTCGTGCTGTCGCACGTCCTGCAGTGACCGCCCTGACGTAGGGCCATAGCCGCCGCGTAGGCTCGCGGTTGTGGATTTCGGGACCCACGCCCAACTGGTCCTGCTGGCCCTGCTCGTCGCCGCCGCGGCCCTGCTTGTAGTCGCTCCGACGCTGGGAATCCCGTATCCGATCCTGCTCGTCCTCGGCGGCCTCGCGCTGGGCTTCCTCCCGGGCGTTCCGACGCTGCAGCTGCCGCCCGAGCTCGTCCTGATCGCGATTCTGCCGCCGCTCCTCTATTCGTCGGCGTTCTTTACGTCGTTACGCGAGCTACGGGCGAATGTCCGTCCAATCGGCCTCCTCGCGATCGGGCTCGTGATCACGACGATGGTCGCGGTCGCCGTGGTGGCCCACGCGCTGGTCGACGACATGTCGTGGGCCGCGGCGTTCGTGTTGGGAGCAGTGGTCTCACCGACGGATCCGATCGCTGCGACGACGATCATGCGCCGGCTGGGCGTGCCACGCCGTCTCCTCTCGATCGTCGAGGGCGAGAGTCTCGTGAACGACGGCACCGCACTCGTGTTCTACCGCGTCGCGGTCACGGCGGCGGTCGCCGGCACGTTCTCCTTCTGGGACGCGTCCTGGCGCCTGCTCTGGAGCATCGTCGGCGGAGTCGCCATCGGCCTCGTCGTCGGCTTTCTCATCGCCGAGGTTCGGCGACGGATCGACAATCCGCCGGTCGAGGTGACGATCGCTCTCCTAACCGGCTACGTCGCGTTCATCCCGGCCAATGCCGTTGAAGCGTCCGGCGTGCTCGCGGTCGTCACGGCCGGCATCTACCTCGGCTGGCACACGCCTGAGCTCACCTCCTTTCAGTCGAGGCTTCAGGGAGCAGCCGTCTGGGAGATCTTCACCTTCGTTCTCAATGCGCTGCTCTTCGTCCTCGTCGGCCTGCAGCTGCCGCTGATCCTCGACTCTTTGACGGGATTCTCGGCGACGGAGCTCGTGTGGTGGGGTGTGCTCGTCACCCTCACAGTGGTCGTTGCGCGCCTCGTCTTCGTGCCCGTGTTCACGTACCTACCGAGGAGGTTCCTGGGGGCGTTCGACGCCAGCAATCCGCCGCCGCCGCCGGCCCGCGCATTCGTGGTTTCGTGGGCAGGCATGCGGGGCGCAGTGTCCCTGGCCGCCGCACTGGCCGTGCCTTTGACGACGGATGCGGGCAGCGCGTTTCCGCAGCGTGACCTGATCGTCTTCCTCACGTTCTGCGTCATTCTCGGCACCCTCGTCGGACAGGGTCTGACCCTGCCGATCGTGATTCGTGCGCTCGGGATCGAAGCGGACCATCTCGACGAGAAGGAACACGCCAAGGCGCGCATCAAGGCCGCAGACGCGGCGCTGGCCCGGCTCGACGAGCTGGAAGGCGAGGACTGGGTGCGAGAGGACACGGCCGAGCGGCTGCGCGGTCTCTACGGGTTCCGGCGCAACCGGTTTCTGTCTCGCTTCGACGAGAACGACGACGGCGCGATCGAAGAGCAGTCACTCAACTACCAGCGTTTGCGACGGGAGCTGTTCGACGCCGAGCGCGCGGCAATCGTGGATCTTCGGCGTCGCGGCGTCATCGACGACGAAGTCCAGCGCCGTCTCTACCGCGAGCTCGACCTCGAAGACGCGCGGCTCGAGGTTTAGCGCCCCTACCGGCAGGGCGCTAGCTGCGCGGGGCTAGGCCGCGCGCGAACTGGCCGAGCACTCGCCACGCGGTCGTGGCAAGCGTACGGAAATAGAGCCGCAGCGACCGGTCGGCGATCCACTCGAGATCGTGCGCGAGCTTTTCCGCCATCGACGTCTCGTAGCCGCGGCGCACCTGGGCGAAGCCGGTGAGGCCCGGGCGGACGACGAGCCGCTGCCAGTACGCCGGTAGCTCTTCCACGAGGGCCGCGAAGAAGCGTGGTCGGATCGGTCTGGGGCCGACGAGGCTCATGTCGCCGCGCACGACGTTCCACAGTTGCGGAATCTCGTCCAACTGGGTTGCGCGTAGCCAGCCACCGGTCGCGGTCGTCTCTTCGCGCGTGCGGTGAACGAGCTCCTCGCCGAGGTACGGGACCGAGCCGCTCTTCGGCGTTCGGGCTCAACGTCCGGAACTTGAGCATCTGGAACACGCGCCCGCCGCGTCCAACGCGCTCGCCGCGGTAGAAGAGCGGCCGTCCACTGGTAACGAACAGCACCAGCGCGATCGGCACCGTCAACGGGCAACGAGACGAGCAGGAAGAACAACGAGAGCGCGATGTCGAACGCGCGCAGCGCGGCGTCACGCGGCCGGGTCGGGCTCGCCTCCGTCAGCTCCGAGAACCGCAGGCTGAAGGAGTCGCTCGACTGCGGCGTTGAGGCCACGCCAGGATCGTAGAGCCTGCCCCACCCGGCCCCGGATTGCATAATGAATCCTTATGGACACGCGTCAGCTTGCTGCGTTCTGCGCCGTGGTGGAACGAAAGAGCTTCTCCCAGGCGGCCGAGCGGCTCGGGGTCACACAGCCGGCCGTCAGCCTCCAGATTCGCTCGCTCGAGCAGCGCCTAGGGCGGCAGCTCCTCGACCGCTCCGGCCGCCGGGTCGAGCCGACCGAGGCCGGGAGGCGGCTCTACGCGTCGGCTCAGCGGGTGCTCGCCGCCGAGGAGCACCTGCTCGAGGAGCTCGACGCGGACGACGAGGGGGCGATCACCGGCACACTCGAGCTCGGCGCTTCGACCGGCCCCGGCGGAACGGTCGTCCCGCTCCTCCTTTGCGAGTTCCAGGAGCAACACCCCGACGTGGGCGTGCGGCTCACTGTCTCCGACACGCAGACCGTCGTCGACCGCGTTGCCGAGAGAGAGTTGGAGCTCGGCATCGTCGGCGCCGGGCGTCGCCACCGGGGCGTCGCGTTCGAGCCGTTCTTCAGCGACGAGGTCGTCCTCGCCTGCCCGGCGGAGCACCGCTTTGCCGGCAAGACCGTCTCGCTCGACGATCTCAAGGGGGAAAAGCTGATCGTGATGCAGGATGGCGCAGGGGTTCGGCAAGTCATCGAGGACGAGCTGCGCAAGGCGGGGATGAGGCTGCGCGACCTCGATGTCAGGCTCGAGCTCGGCCTGCAGGAATCCGTGCGCAGCGCGGTGCTCGCTGGACACGGCATCGCTTTCATCTCGCGGCTCGCAATCGAGGCGGATCTCGCTGCCGGGCGGATTGCCACCGCGCGTGTGCGCGGGCTCGACCCGGTGCGGGAGATCTTTCTCGCCCGCGCGACCGGGCGCAGCGAGACGCGGGCGGCGCGCGCCTTCGTCGCGTTTGCACAGGGCCGGCTTCCCGCGTGATCGTCCGCTGGGGCCTGGCCGAGCTCCCAGGCGGTGCTCGGCGAGCTCGGGATCGAACAGCCGCTGCTCGTCGCGAGCGAGCGCATGGGCGGCACGAACCTCGGTGTGCGCACCGCAGCGCGCTGGACGGAGGTTCCGTCCGACCAGGTGCCTGCGGCCGCCGAGCATGCAGGCGACGGCGTGATTGCCGTGGGCGGTGGCAGCGCGATCGACCTCGGGAAGGCGATCTCAGCGGAAGCCAACGTGCCCGTCGTCTCCGTGCCGACGACGTACTCCGGCGCGGAGTGGACGTCGTTCTACGGGATCCGTGATCCGGAACGGAAGATGCGTGGCGGCGGAGCCGGCGCCCACCTCGGCGGCGTCGTCTATGAACCGGAGCTGACTCTCTCGCTTCCGCGCGCCGAGACCGTCGGCACCGCGCTCAACGCGCTCGCGCACAGCGCGGAAGCGCTCTACGTCGAGGGCCACAACCCGGAGGCCGACGAGCACGCGCTCACCGGTGCCCGGCTGATCGGGGAATGGCTCCCGCGCGTCGTCGACGCCCCGCAGGACCTCGAGGGGCGCACGAAGCTGCTGGAGGGAGCGATGCACTCGGGGATGGCGCTCGGCGGCTCGATGCTCGCGCTCGGTCACGCGATCGCGCAGGCGCTCGGCGGGCGCTACGGCTTGCCGCACGGCGCGATGAACGCCCTGGCGTTGCCCGCCGCACTGCGCTTCAACGCCGAGGTCGCACCAGACGCCGTGCGCCGTTTCGGCGAGGCGCTCGGCACGGACGATCCGGCCACCAGGGTCGAAGAGCTCGCGCGACTGGGCGGATTCGAGTGCCTGCGTGACTTCGGAGTGCCGGAGGAAGAACTGGTCGAGGTTGCGGAAGCTGCGGCCGGCCGAGCGGGCAACCAGGCCAACCCGAAGCCTGCCACTTCGTCCGAGATCCACTCGCTGCTGCAGTCGATCTACTGACGTGCGCGGGCGCGCGAGGAGGACGGCAGACTCCTCGCGCGCTTAGCTGACGGCACGTTCCGCGCTGTTCAGGTGCGGGACCCCTCCTCCACCTGAATTCGGACTAAATCTCTGCTCCGTCGTGGGCGCCCTGTGGGATTCCCTGTGTCATCTTTGCCTCCCTTTGCACCTTGTGGCCGACGCGCTCGATCCTTCCAACCGGTGCTGAGGGATCCCTGAAAACCCGCTGAAAGGAAGAGTTGCCGCCCTCCTGCGAGGTGTCATAGTTCGGGCGTTGCCGCGAGTCAGCTTCCGAGGCCTGATTCCATCGCTGCCGCGGCCGGCCTGGGTACTGCTGGCTGGAATGGCGCTGAACTACGTCGGCACCGGGATGTTCGTGCCGTTCCTGCTGATCTACCTCCACGACGTGCGCGGCTTCGATCTGCAGACCGCGGGGCTCGTCTCTGCGGCCTTCGCCGGGGTGGGGATGGTGGTTGCACTCGCGGCGGGGCCGGCGGTCGACCGGGTCGGAGCGCGCCGGATAGCCGCGGTTTCGCTGGTGTTGTTGGCCCTGGGCCTGGGAGCGATGCCGCTCGTCCGTGAACCCTGGCAGGCGTTCGCCTTCGTCGCTGTCGCGGGGATCGGCCGCGGCCTCTTCTGGCCCGCGTATTCGACCCTTCTGATCGCCGTCACCCCGGCAGCGGCGCGGGAAGGCTCGTACGCGGTTCAACGAGTGACGTCCAACCTCGGCTTCGGCCTCGGCAGTCTGGCGGCAGGCCTGATCGTTTCGACCAGCGATCCCTCGACGTTCACGGTGATCTTCGTGCTCAACGCGGTGAGCTACCTTCTCTTCCTCGTCGCCCTCGCCTTTGTCGACGAGCCGGAGCGTGCGGAGCGCGACACCGAGCCGAGCAGCGTCGGCGGTTACGCATTCGTGTTACGTGATCGGGCGTTCATCGGCGCGATCGTGATCGGCGGCGTCTTCGCGGCCTTCGGCATCGCGCAGTTCAACTCGATGCTGCCCGTCTACGCCGTGTCGGACGTAGGAGTGAGCGAACGGGGCATCGGCCTCATCTTTCTCTTCAACACCCTTGCGATCCTGATCTTGCAGCTCCCGGTGGCCAAGCTGCTGCAGGGGCGCCGGCGCGTTGCGGCACTGGCGGTCACGGGCGTGATCTGGGCCGCCGCCTGGCTGCTGGCACTCGCATCCGGCCTCTGGTTCGGTGTCGTGGTTGCGACCGGCCTGCTCATCGCGGTTGGCGTGGTGTTCGCCGTCGGCGAGTGCCTGATCGGCGTCGTCCAGGGGCCGCTCGTCGCCGATCTCGCACCGGAGCGGCTGCGTGGGCGGTATACGGCGCTCTGGTTGTCGACCTCTCAGCTCGGGTTCACGCTCGGCCCTGCGATCGGGGGCCTGCTGCTCGCCCACTCGGCGAAACTGCTCTGGCTGGTCTCGGCGGGAGTGTGCTTGGCTTGCTCCGCCGCCGCAGTTTTCCTCGGGCGAGCCTTGCCGGCCGCTGCGCGCCTCGCACCGATCTCCCCGCACGCGTAAGGTCGAAATGCGGTGTTGGAGTTCTCGGTTCTCGGACCACTCGAAGTGCGGGCCGACGGCCAGCCACTTGCGCTCGGCGGGGCCAAACGTCGAGCCCTGCTGGCGCTCCTGCTCGTCCGGGCCAACGAGGTCGTATCCACCGATCGCCTGATCGACGAGCTGTGGGGGGAGAACCCCCCGGAGACTGCGGCGAACACCTTGCAGGCGCACGTCTCGCAGCTGCGGCGCGTGCTCCATGGCCCGCTCCGCGAGGATGACGAGCCCGTTGTCCTGACAGAACCGCCGGGCTACGTGCTCCGTGCACGTCCCGAGTCGCTGGATGCGTACCGCTTCGAGCAGTTGGTCAGCGCGGCGGACGGGGCACGCGCCCGTGGCGCGCCGGCGGAATCCAGCACGCTGCTCGCGGAGGCACTCGGGCTCTGGCGAGGCGGCGCGCTTGCCGACGTTGCCGACCTGGGCTCCGCCCAGCCGGAGATCGCGCGGCTCGAGGAGCTCCGACGTCGTGCGCTCGAAGACATGATCGACTGCGAGCTAGAGCTCGGCCATCACCTCGAGCTCGTTCCGGAGATCGAGGCCCTCGTCGGCCAGCATCCACACTCCGAGCGCCTGCGTACGCAGCTCATGCTTGCTCTGTATCGGTCGGGACGTCAGGCGGATGCGCTCGATGCGTACCAGGATGCGCGCCGTGCGCTGACCGACGACCTTGGCCTCGAGCCGGGGCCTGAGCTGCGCGAGTTGCATCAGGCGATCCTCCACCACGACGCGTCGCTGCTGGCACCCGAGCCAAGCGTCTCTCCCACCGAGGCGAAGCTGCCCTCATTTCTGACGGTTTTCGTCGGGCGCGAGAGCGAGCTCGAGGAGGTGGCGGCGCTCGTGCGCGGCGGGGCACGCCTGCTTACGGTCACAGGGTTAGGGGGGATGGGAAAGACGCGCTTCGCGGTCGAAGCGGCACGAAATCTCGCGGCCGACTTCGACGGGAACGTGGCCTACGTCCAGCTTGCATCGATAGCCGACCCGGAGCTCGTGGCAGCGTCGATCGCGCAGGCGTTGGGCGAGAGCGGCGTGGCGGCGGAGGATGCCCTGGCTCAGCACTTACGTAGCCGCGGCCGACTTCTCCTGCTCGTCGACAACTTCGAGCAGGTGCTGGACGCGGCGCCGTTGTTGCCGCGACTGCTCGAAGCCCCCGATCTTTCTGTGCTCGTGACGAGCCGCGCGCCGCTGCGTGTCTCAGGCGAGCACGAGTATCCATTGCCGCCGTTGCAGGTCGACGAGGCGGTGACGCTGTTCGCTGACCGCGCGCTCGGTGTCAACCCGCACTTCACGCTCGGCGACGGAGAGACCGACGCGGTGGAGGAGCTGTGCGCGAGGCTGGAGGGGCTACCTCTGGCGATCGAGCTCGCGGCTGCCCGTAGCAAGCTCTTGACCCCGACTGCGCTGCTCGGCCGGCTGGCCGGGCGGCTCGATCTCCTCGCCGAAGGACCGCGGGATGCCCCTGCACGACATCGCGGTTTGCGAACGACGCTCGACTGGAGCTACGAGCTGCTCACGCCTTCTCGCCGGCGCGTGTTCGCGCAGCTCGCGGTCTTCGTCGGCGGCTGCTCTCTGGAGGCTGCCGAGGCCGTGTGTGATTCCGGTGAAGGTTCGGTGCTGGACGACGTAGCCGGCATCGTGGAGGAGAGCCTGGCCAGACGCGAGCGTGCTCCGAACCCACGCGTGTCGATGCTCGAAACAGTCCGTGAGTACGCACTCGAGCACCTCCGTGCGCTCGCAGAGGAAGAGGATGTAAGGCTGCGACACGGCACCTACTTCCTCCAGTTCGCGGAGCTGGCCGAGGCGGAGTCGACCGGGCCGGACCAGGCCGAGTGGTTCGAGCAACTCGAGTGGGAGCACGACAACCTCCGCTCGGCGCTGCTCTTCTTCCATGAGCGCGGGGAGGCCGTGCTCGAGCTGCGGCTGTGCGTCGCGCTGTGGCGCGTCTGGCAGACGCACGGCCATCTAGACGAGGGCCGGCGCGCGTTGGAGCGGGCGCTCGCGGAGAATCCCGACGCGGAACCTCTCCTCCGTGCGCGGGCACTGAACGGTGCGGGCGTGCTCGCAGGCGAGCAAGGAGACTTCGAAGCCGCGGCGGGATTCTTCGAGCCGTCGCTCGAGCTCGCCCGCATGCTCGGGGATCACGTCCGAATTGCCGGCGCCCTCGCCAACCTCGGCAATCTCGCGCTGTTCGCCGGCAACTTCGCCCGCGCGCGCCTCCTGTACGAAGAGAGCATCGAAGAGGCGACACTCGGTGGTGCCTCGAGCACCGAGCGGATCGCCCGTGAGAATCTCGGCCTCGTCGCGCTCGACGAAGGCGACCTCGAGCGGGCGATAGCTTTGCTGGAGGAGAGTGCGGCGCTCGCCGAGGAGGACAGGGACGAGCGGACGCGCGCCTCGTCGACCAGAGCCCTGGCCGCCGCCTTGCTCGAGAGCGGGGACCTCGAGCGGGCGCGCGGGCTCCTCGGTGAGAGCCTGGCGCTGGCGCATCGCCTCGGTGAGGTGAACGGCATCGCCTACTGCTTCGACACGATCGCCGGACTGGCCGTGGCCGAACGGGATCCGGAAGAGGCGGCGTTGTTCTTCGGTGCTGCGGATCTCGCGCGCGCCTCGATCGGAGCATTGCGCCCGCCCGACCAGCAGCCGCTGTACGAGCGCTGGCTCGCGCGGACGCTGTCGCAGCTGGACGCCGCGGTTTACGCGGCCCGCTACGAGGACGGGAGGTTGCTCGAGCTCGATCAGGCCTACCAGCGTGCTTTGGAGCTGGTTTCCTCGAGCCGACGCGTGGTCACTGAATAAGAATCGCTAATCTCTAAAATTAGGCAAAACGTGTTAAGGTTCGCTGGTCGTGGCGGACTCTTCCTTTGACGTGCTCGTGATCGGCAGCGGGGCCTCGGGCCTGGCGGCTGCGGTCTCGGCCCATCGGGCCGGTGCGCGGGTCGCGCTGGTGACGAAGGGCGCGCTTCAGTCCTGCAACTCGGCCAAGGCGCAGGGTGGCATCCAGGCCGCATTCGGGGACGACGACTCACCCGAGCAGCACGCGGCGGACGTCTGGAAGTCCTCCCACGAGACGGCCGACCGCGGGCTGGTGGAGATCCTCACCGGCGAGGCCCCGTCGGCGATCCACTGGCTCGAGGAGCTCGGCGTCGAGTTCACGCGCGAGAACGGCGGCTACCGTCTTGCCCGCTGCGGCGGCGCGTCGCGCAAGCGGCTCTTGCAGGTCGGCGACCGCACGGGACACGCCATCACGACGGCGTTGCGCGACTCCGCCGAGAGCTCCGGCGTTCAGACCTTTCCCAAGTCACCGCTCGCCGACCTCGCCCGGACCGAGAACGGTTGGCGCGCACGCTGCGGGGATCACACGATCGTCGCCACGACGGTGGTCCTCGCAGCGGGCGGGCGGTGTTTCCGCGTCGCCGAAGAGCGCGGTGAGCTCTCGACGAACCATCCGGGCGCAACCGGCGAGGTGACGCAGATCGCGGTCGACCTCGGTGCGGAGGTGCGCGACTTCGATGCGTTGCAGTACCACCCGAACGGCGGCGCGTGGCCGCAGAACATGCAGGGGTACTCCATCCCCGAGACGACGCGTGCGTATGGTGCCGTGCTTCTCAACGCCGACGGTGAAGAGTTCACCGATTCCCTCGGTCCTCGCGATGCCGTGAGCCAGGCGATCGTCGAGGAGGTCGAGAAGGGCAAAGGTGTCGAGACGCCGGATGGACGACCGGCGGTGTATCTCGACACGACGCGGATCTCCGAGGCCGACGCGAACGTGTCGCTGCCCTACATGCTGCGCCGGTACCGTGCCGGTGGGATCGACCCACTGCGCGAACGACTGTTCACGTATCCCGTCCTCCACTACCAGAACGGCGGTCTCGTGATCGACGCGAATGCCGAGACGACGCTCGAAGGGCTCTACGCATGCGGCGAGATCGCCGGCGGCACGCACGGCCGCAACCGCATGATGGGGAACAGCCTGCTCGAGTGCTGCGTTTCGGCCGGCGTGCGGGCAAGGCCGCGGCAGAGAAAGCGAGCTCATGAGCGTCACTCACCTACGGTTCGTTCCCGTGAGGGAAACCATGTTTCCCTCACGAGCTCCCTTCTTTAGGGATCGCTCAGCGCACGGCGTGGCGACCGCCGCCGCGTGCGCTGAGGAGAAAGCGGGGAAACCTCCCGGTTTCCCCTTACGCCCCTTCCCCCGCTCATGAGCCAAAGGTCGACTCATGAGCACGATCACGATCACCGATCTCGAAGCTGCAGTCGAAGACGCAGCGGCGTACCTCTACGTCTGGGCGCTGAAGGACATTCCGCAGGACCTGCGCGATGCACTTGCAGATGCGGCGACGCGCGAGACGTCGGTGCCCGGACAGCGCGTCCTGCAGACGATTCTCAAGAACGTCACTGTCGCGGAAACAGAGAAGAACCTCGTCTGCCAGGACACGGGAATCGCCGTCTACACGTGTCGCGTCGGCGAGCATTTTCCCCTGCATCCGGCCCGAATTTATGCCGCGTTGAAGACCGGTACGGAGCGCGCGACCGTCGAGCATCCGCTGCGCTCGAATGCCGTGCACACGATCACGCGCGAGAACACCGGACCGAACACCGGCTACCGGCTGCCGATCGTGCACTGGGAGTTCATTCCCGACTGGGACGGCCTCGATGTGAAGTGCGTGCCGAAGGGATCGGGCAGCGAGAACATGAGCTTCCTGAAGATGTGCGTTCCCGCCGACGGCGTGAAGGGCGTGAAGAAGTTCGTGCTCGAGTCGATCGTCGGCGCCGGCGGCAAGCCGTGCCCGCCAGGCATCGTCGGCGTCGGCATCGGTGGCAGTGCGGACTACGCCATGTATCTCGCCAAGGAGGCGATCGCGCGCCCCGTCGGAACGCGCAACGCCGATCCGCACGTGGCCAAGCTCGAGGAGGAGCTCTACGAGCTGCTGAACGAGACCGGCATCGGCCCGATGGGCCTCGGCGGCGACGTGACCGTGCTGTCGTGCCACGTCGAGCACGCGGACACGCACATGACGCTGAACCCCGTCGCGGTCAACTACCAGTGCTGGGCCGCACGCCGCGCGAGTGCGCACGTCTCTGCCAATGGGGAAGTCGAGTTCGACCGTGAGTTCTAGCGCTGACCTTCGAAGCCACGGCTTGAACTGCAAGGGTCTGACCCCGGCTCTTGGGGACGTGAGTTAGTTGGCCGCGGTTCGCATGCAGTTTCCGACGACCGAGGAGGCGATTCGCGATCTGCGCGCCGGCGACGAGGTGACCGTCGACGGTCACATCATCGGCATTCGCGACCGCACGCAGATCCGGATCTTCGACCAGGGCATCGCGCCGCCGATGGATCTCAACGGCGCCTTCCTGTTGCACACGGCGCCCGGCGTGCGCAAGCTCGGCCCCGGCAAGTACGAGAAGATCTGCATCGGCACGACGACGTCCGCGCGCATGGTCCGCTTCACCGAAGGGCTCGGCTCGCAGTACGGCGTGCGCGCGATCTGCGGCAAGGGCGGCCTTCCCGACGAGGCGATCGAGCCGATGCAGCGACTGGGCATGGTCTACTTCGCGATCGTCGGCGGGGCGGCTGCGCTCGAGACGACCCAGATCGAGGAGATCGAAGAGGTCGCCTGGGAGGAGCTCATGCCCGAGTGCCTCTGGAAGTTCCGGGTCAAGGACTTCGGCCCGCTCACGGTCGGCATCGACTCGCACGGCAACTCGCTCTTCCACGACGTGCAGGAGCGGGCGAAGCTCAAGCTCGAGGAGCTCTATGAGCGGCTTTGACCTGGGCCTGGCACCTCGCCCCGGCGGGCTCACGCACGTGATCGACAAGGGTCTCGGCCCTCGCGGCTGGGAGGACGTGCTCGAGACGTCGGGCGACTACATCGACATCGTCAAGCTCGGCTGGGGCACCGCCTACGTCACGCCCAACCTGCGCGCGAAGCTCGACGTGCTGCGCGGAAAGCCCGTCGTGATCGGCGGGACCTTCTTCGAGGTCGTCGTCGTGCAGGACAAGGTCGAGGACTACAAGCGCTGGCTCGTCGAGCTCGGCCTCACGCACGTCGAGATCTCGGACGGCGTCATCGACCTGCCGCGCGAGCGCAAGCTCGAGCTGATCGAGGAGTTCGCGCGCGACTTCACTGTGCTCTCCGAGGTCGGATCGAAGGACTCCGACGTCGAGTTCACGCCCGACGAGTGGACGACGTGGCTGCGCGAGGAGCTCGATGCCGGCGCCTGGAAGGTGATCACGGAAGCGCGTGAGGGCGGGACAGCAGGCATCTTCAGCGAGTCCGGCGACATGCGGACCGAGCTCGTCGGCGAGATCGCGAAGCGCGAGTGCCGCTCGAGGACGTGGTCTTCGAGGCGCCGACCAAGGCCGCTCAGGCCTGGTTCATCAAGGAGTACGGCCCTGCCGTCAACCTCGGGAACATCGCTCCGGACGACGTCATCCCGCTCGAGACGCTCCGCCGCGGCCTTCGCGGCGACACGTTGAAGGAGGTGCTCCTTGGCGAGCGCGCCGGCACTCCAGCTTCCTGACGTCGAGGCGATGACTGCGGAAGAAGCGCTGCTCTGGGCGTACCGGCAGTTCGGCGACCGCATGTGTCTCACGTGCTCGTGGCAGCGGCAGTCCTCCGTGCTCGTGCACATGGTGTTCGGCGAGCTCGGCCTGAACATTCCGGTCGTCGAGCTCGACACGCAGCTCTTCTTCAAGGAGACCTACGAGACGCGCGACCGCCTCGTCGAGCGCTACGGGCTCACGCTCGAGCGCCCCGAGGTGATCACCGTGGCGCGGCAGGCGATTCAGGAGGGCCCGAACCTGTGGGAGAGCGACCCCGATCGCTGCTGTCACATCCGCAAGGTCGAGCCGCTCGAGCGCGCGCTCGCACCGTATGACGCCTGGATCACCGGCATCCGTCGCGAACAGGCGCTGACGCGTGCAGATGCAAAGCGCGTCGAGTGGTCGGAGCGCTACGGCGTCTGGAAGATCCAGCCCGTCGTGGACTGGGACGCGAAGCGCGTCCAGGCGTACATCCACGTGAACGAGATTCCGTACAACCCGCTGCACGACGCGGGCTATCCGTCGATCGGCTGCATTCCCTGCACGCGCCCCGTCCTCGTAGGCGAGGACGAACGTGCCGGACGGTGGTCCGGGTCGGACAAGCTCGAATGCGGCATCCATGGCAATACACGACTGGTGAAGGAGTCCAATGACTGAACACATCTACGCGCATGAGCATCCGGAGACGGAGCGCAGGCGCGACGGCGGTTTCACGCTCTGGTTCACGGGACTGTCGGGTTCCGGCAAGACCACGATCGCGCATCTCGTCGGTCCCGCGATCGAGGAGCGCGGCCCCATCGTCGAGTATCTCGACGGGGACACTGTCCGCACACATCTCTCGAAAGGCCTCGGCTTCTCGAAAGAGGACCGTGACGCGAACATCGAGCGCATCGGGTGGGTCGCCGCGCGGCTGACACGTCACGGTGCGGCCGTCATCGCCGCCGCGATCTCTCCCTACGAGGAGACGAGGCAGAAGGCGCGCGACCTGGTCGAGGAGTGGGGCGTGTTCATCGAGGTTCACGTTGCGACCTCGGTCGAGGAGTGTGCCCGGCGCGACGTCAAGGGTCTGTACGAGAAGGCGTTCAAGGGCGAGATCAAAGGCTTCACGGGCGTCGACGATCCGTATGAGGACCCTGCGAATCCCGACGTGCGCATCGACACCGAGCAGCACGAGCCCGAGGAGAGCGCGCAGTTGATCCTCCAGCACCTCGAGGAACGCGGTCTGATCCCGGCCGGGGTGACGGCATGAGCGTCGCCACCGACATCAGGTTGATCGCGCCGCACGGCGGCACACTCGATCGACAGGACTGGCGAGCGTCCCGACGACGTCGACACGCTCGAAATCGTGACGCTTACGTCACGTGAGCTTTCCGACCTGGACATGATCGCCTCGGGCGCTCTGTCGCCGCTCGAAGGCTTCATGGGGCACGACGACTACGAGGCCGTGCTCGACACGATGAGGCTTGCGAACGGATTGCCGTGGGCGCTGCCGGTGTGTCTCGCGGTCGACGCCGCCCCACAGGGCGATCGGGTCGCGCTCGCGGACGAGAGCGGCAAGCTCTTCGCCTTGCTCGAGGTCGAGGAGACGTACGAATACGACAAGCAGCGCGAGGCGCAACAGGCGTTTCGCACCACCGACGAGGCGCATCCCGGTGTAGCACGGCTGTACGAGCAGAAGCCGCTGTACCTGGCCGGTCGCGTGACCGTGTTCGAGCGAGCGGAGCCGTCCTTCCCCGAGTTGGCCAAGGATCCGGCGGAGACACGGGCCGAGTTCGCCGAGCGCGGTTGGCGTCGCGTCGTCGGCTTCCAGACGCGGAACCCGATCCACCGTGCGCACGAGTACCTGACCAAGGTCGCACTCGAAACCGTCGACGGCCTGCTCGTCCATCCGCTCGTCGGCGACACGAAGTCCGACGACGTTCCCGCTGCGACGCGTGTCGAGTGCTATCGCGTCCTGCTCGACGGCTACTACCCGTCCGATCGGGTCGTCCTCTCCGCGTTCCCCGCGGCGATGCGCTACGCCGGCCCGCGCGAGGCGATCTGGCACGCGATCTGCCGCAAGAACTACGGCTGCTCGCACTTCATCGTCGGCCGCGACCACGCAGGTGTGGGCGACTACTACGGGACGTACGACGCGCAGCTGATCTTCGACGAGTTCGAGCCGCACGAGCTGGACATCGAGCCGATGTTCTTCGAGCACTCGTTCTGGTGCAAGGCGTGCGGGTCGATGGCATCGGCGAAGACGTGTCCCCACGGTGGCGACGACCACGTCTTCCTCTCCGGCACGAAGGTCCGGGAAATGCTCGAGGCGGGAGACCTACCGCCCGAGGAGTTCTCGCGTCCGGAAGTGGCCGAAGTGCTGATCCAGGCGTACCAGGCGTAACGCTTGACCTGGCAGTTCACGCTCACGGGACTGCTGATCGGCGTTCTCGTTGGCTTGACCGGGATGGGCGGTGGCGCACTGCTGACGCCCATCCTGGTGATCGTTTTCGGCTTCAAGCCGACGTACGCGGTCGGGACGGACATCCTCCACGGTGCGGTCTTCAAGAGCTTCGGCGCAGTCCGGCACCGGCGCCTGGGCAACGTGCACGCGCATCTGACGCTGTGGATGTTCGCGGGGTCGGGTCCGCTGTCCCTGCTCGGAGTAGCGGTCGCCAGTCGGCTCGCACACTCTTACGGCGATGGAGTCCAGTCGGCGGAGGGCTATGCGATCGGCGCCGCCCTCGTGCTCGGTGCCGCCGGCCTCGTTGCCAAGACGTTCATCAAGCGAGGGATACAGCCGAGCGAGGCAGGCTTCGTTCTGCAGCGCAAGGACAAAGTTCGCGCAGTCGTGATCGGTGCCGTCTTCGGCTTCATCGTGGGTCTCACGTCCGTCGGCAGCGGCACGTTCTTCGGTCTCGTCATGGTGATGGTCTATCCGTTGACCATCGCGAGGATCGTCGGAACGGACATCTTTCACGCAGCCGCGTTGCTCTGGGTGGCCGGCCTGGGGCATCTCGTGCAGGGGAATGTCGATCTGCACGCGATGGGCTGGCTCTTGATCGGCTCCATCCCCGGGATCTGGATCTCGAGTCGGTTCACGCTGCAGATCCCTCAGGACGCGCTGCGACTCGGCCTCGCCGGTGTGCTCGCGCTCAGTGGGGTCAAGCTGCTGAACGTGCCGGGGGCGAGCTATGTGATCGCGGTCGGCCTCGGCGTTGGGCTGATTGCGTTCGTGGTCTGGCTGGCGACCGGTATGCGCGGCGTACAATCGCGCCCCGATGAGGCGCAACGCACCGACCATTCTGGCGCTCATCCTCATCGTGGCGACCGCGACGGCGTTCGCGGTGACCCAGCGCCTGAAGCTCGAACCTAGCCCGATCTCGCGGACGCGCGTGTCCGACGCCTTCTCGCCGGTGTGCCGCTGCGCGTCCAAAGCGGCGAATATCGACTTCTCGCTGCGCAGAGCGGACGACCTCCGGATCGCGGTCCGGGTCGGTTCGAGCGAGGTAACCGTCGCCGAGGGCCCGTTTGCCCGGGGCGACGTGCACGTTCGCTGGGACGGGCGGGACGCTTCCGGGGAGACCGTGCCGGACGGGATCTATTACCCGCTCGTGCATCTCCAACGTGCCGGGAGGACGATCGATCTACCGAACCCGATCCGCGTCGACACGATCCGGCCGACGATCAAGTTCACCAGCCTCACACCGAGGGCCTTCCTTCCCGGGACGGAGAAGCTGAAGGTCACCTACACGGTCTCCGAGCAAGCACACGCGCTGCTCTTCGTGGACGGCAGGCGCCGTGTGTTCACCTATTCCACGCGGCGCCACGGGCGGCTGCAGTGGTACGGGAAGGTACGCGGCCATGCAATTGGGCCCGGGCGGCACAAGCTGAAGCTCGTTGCCGAGGATCTCGCCGGAAATCGTTCTGCGCCGACTCCAGCGGTGGTCGTGCGCGCGCGCCGGCCGTGACGGCAACCCCCGGCGGCCCACCCGTGCTCGTCCTCGGCGTGCGCCGCTCGGGGACAACGCTACTCCGCGTGATGCTCGACCGGCACTCCGAGCTCGCGGTTCCGGATGAGTCGTACTTCGTCCCTCAGCTTGCGGATCGGCATCTCCGGTACGTCGACCCCGACGAGTTCGTCGACGACCTGCGCAGAATCGACACCGTTGCGGAGTGGGACGTGCCACTGGAAAAGGTTCGCGCACGCCTGACCGAGCGGATGCCGATCGGAGCGGCGATCGGCACGGTGTACGCCGTGTACGCGGAGGAGCGGGGCAAGGCGCGCTGGGGCGACAAGACGCCGATGTACATGCAGAACCTGCGCCTGCTCGAGCGGCTCTTCCCGGACGCGCTCTTCGTGCACCTGATCCGTGACGGGCGCGATGCGGCGCTGTCTTTTCTCTCGATGCCGAAGGGGTTGATGACCGAGACCTGGATGCAGCCACGTGACGTCTCCGCGTTCGCCGGTCAGTGGCGTGCCGAGGTGAAGGCGGCGCAGCGTCTTGGTCGCCGCGTCGGTGACCGGCGTTATCTCGAAGTGCGTTACGAGGATCTCGTCGGCGACGTCGAGCAGGTGCTCCGTCGCATCTCGACGTTCGCGCGCCTTTCGTACGAGCACGCCATGGCGGACTACGCCGGCAACGTCGACGTCTCTTCCAAACCGCACCAGCAGAGCCTCAAGCGGCCTCCGACCGCGGGGCTGCGCGACTGGCGGGTGCAGATGTCGCCGGAGGACGTCGGCGCCTTCGACCGGGTCGCGGGGGACCTGCTGGCAGAGCTCGGGTACGAGTCGCACGAACGGCCCGGCGTGGCCGGGAGGCTCAGACGCGCGTCGTACGGCACACGCGCCGCGGCCTGGAGAGCGGCCAGCTTCGGGCTCCGGCGCTCGCCGCTATGGCGTCGTCGTCACCCGCCCTTGCGCTGACTTCTTTGCGGCCTGCCGTCGCTTGGCGCGCTCGAGCGCAAGGATCTGCGGGCTCCGCCGTGCGTGCCACGCCATCACGATTCCGTTCAGCGTGAAGAAGTAGTGGCGCTCGGTGACGATTCCCGGCGAGTACTTCCCGATGTTCAGCCGCCAGAGGATCTTGCCATCGGAAACTCGCATCGCGAATGTCGGGCTGCGAGCGTCGAGGTGAAAACGAGATTGCCCGCCACGAACGAGCCGCCGAGAATCCGGCCGTGGAGGTTCCGGCGCCACAGCAGCTGTCCGGTGCTGGCGCGAAACGCACGTAGGCCTCCGTCGAACCCGCCGATGAACACTCGGCCGTGTGCGATTGCCGGAGTGGAATAGCCCAGACCTCCGACCCGCGCGGTCCAGATGAGGTGGCCGCTGCTCGCAGAGACCGCGTAGATCTTTCCCGAACGCGCGATCGTGAAGACCCGCCGCCCGTCGGTCGACGGGCTCGCATAGAAGCTCTCGTAACGGAGCACGTCGCGCCGGAAGTACCTGTTCCAGAGCTTGTGGCCGTCGCTGACACGCAGGCAGAAGATCGAGCCTGCGTACGTCGAGACGAAGATGCGGTTACCGGAGATCGACGGGCTGGAGTTGATTCGCCCGCCCGTGTCATAGGCCCACTTGACGCGGCCTGTGCGCACGTACACGGCGAACAGGCGTCCATCCGTCGCACCGAAGTAGACGACACGGCCGATCGCGACCGGCGAGGACTCGATCTTCGCATTGACTTTCAGCCGCCAGAGCAGCTGGCCGTTGAAGCGGTTGTAGGCCGTCACTCGGCCGTCGTGCGAGCTCACGATCAGACGTCCGCCTGCGATTGCAGGGGTCGAGGGCTTCTTGGCGCCGAAGCGCTGCCAGATCCTGTGCCCGTTGTGGGAGTCGAGCGCGACGGTGCGGCCACCGTAGGTGTTCACGTAGAGGATCCCGCTGCAATAGCTGGGCGGGTACTCGATGTAGCTGCGCAGGCCGACGACCCAGAAATGCCGCAACGGCAGGCCGATGTCGATCCCCGGCCGCGACAACGTTCGCGCGGGATTTCCGCCGAAGTTGTCCCAGCAGCGTTTGTCGTCGACGAGGTGGTAGCGACCCTTCCTCTTCTTCGGCTGCGTCGGCTCCGGCGCGTTCGTCGCGACCGACGCGGACACGCCGCTCAGCTTCGTGTCGAGCTTTCCCCCCGGTCGCTCTCGCGACTTGAGGAAGTAGGCCGCGCCGGCGCCCGCGACGAGCAGCACGACGACAGCCACGATGAGGAGGATCCGACGGCGCACCGGGCGGAACTAGTCTGCCAGCGGCGTCTGGTGTTGGAGCTCGGCAGGTGTTCGCCTCGGCCCGCCGTCCTGCGCATGCTCGGTGATCTTTGCCGGAGGCCCGTTCGAGCTTGACGGCCCCGTCGGCGCTTTGCGTGGCAGAGCGACCCACGCCCACGCAGCAAACGCCATCACGCCCCACACGATCGGGTCTTCGAAGAAACCCGAATAGAAGAGAGAGTGCACGAAGAGGGCGAGGAAGACAGCGGCTGCTCCCACTCCTAACGCACGGTTCAGGCCGGTGAGTAGGAAGAGCAACCGCGTTGCGCCGGCGAGCAGTGCGGCATAAACCAGGAGTCCGATGATGCCGAGCTCCGCTGCGACGGTCAGGGGCGTTGTATGCGAGCGGTCACGTGTTGCGGACAGCTGTGTCTTTGCCTCCTCCTTGCTCGCCTGAGGCTGGCCGCCGATCCCGACGCCCGCAAGCGGATGGTTCGTGAAGACGACCCACGTCACTCTTGCGAGGCGCGTGCGGCCGCTGGTGGCCTGGCGCGCGGAGTCGTTGACCGCGGTGGCGGCGACGAAGACCGCTCCTGCGATGACGACGGCTGCGCCGCCCACGAGCAGCACGCGACGCATCCTCGGTCCGCCCAGTGCGAACGACACAGCCACGCTGACGGCGAAGAGCGCGACGAAGCTCGATTGCGAATACGAGAAGAGCAGTCCTGCCCAGAGAAAGGCGATCAGCGCCGTGCCCGCCCAGAAGCCGATCCGCCCGAGCCAGACCGCGACGAGCAGGACGGCGATCGCGATCACGACGTGCCGACCGAAGATGCTCGGGTCCTTGAAGAGGGACGTGACGCGGAAGTAGGTCGTGTACGCATTCGCGCGCTCGACGTCTCCCGCGAGGAGATGTCCGTGCGTCAGCCGCTGGAAAAGGGCTACGGCGGAGAACAGGCCGGCCAGGGCTACCAGCGTTGCCGCGAGCGCCCTGGGATGCCACGAACGGAAGGGCGAGCGAGCGACGGCGACGACGAGTGCGGAGAACGGAAACAGAAAGAAGAGGAGCTCGATCGTCCCCTGGCGCGGATCCCGTGGTCCAGAGGAGCGAGACCCCGGCGAGGGCGACGAACACCGCCGCGGGGACCGCGAGCAGAGCTGGAAGCGACCTCCCCACGTCGCCCCGCAGCGCCCGGGTCACCAGGGCCAGGACGGCGGCCGCGAGGACGGCGTAGAGCGGGAGCAGGAGGTAGGCCTTCTGCGTCCCGATCGAGACGGAGATCCGGAACGGCGCCGCGGCGAGGAGCACGACCGGGACGATCGCCGGGTAGCGAACGAGCGCTGCGGCGCCGGCTCCGACCAGGAGAACGCCGACACCGAGGGCGGCCGCGTGGCTCGCAGGGCTGACGAGCTGCTTGAGATCCGCTGCCGGAATGAGGGCCGCTGCGAGCGCAGCTTCGCCCGCCACGGCCACGGCCAGGCCGGCCAGGAGCTGAGCGCGCGTACGTGACAGGAGCATCGCCGCCGCCCCCAGCCCGCCGATTACCGCAGACAGCTGAGCCAGGTCGCCATGGGGCATGAGGGACAAGACTACGGGGGGCGTGATAGGAAGGGCCGCGTGATCGGAGCCTGGAAGCGTGTCCTCGTGCTAGCCCCGCATACCGACGACGGCGAGTTCGGTGCCGGCGGGACGATGACGCGGCTGGTGGAGGAAGGGGCGGAAGTCCGCTACGTGGCGTTTTCGATCGCCACCCGGTCGCTGCCCGAGGGCTTTCCGCCGGACACGCTGGCGCAGGAGGTGAAGGAGGCGACTGCAGAGCTCGGGATCTCGCCGGAGAACCTGACCGTGCACGACTTCGACGTCCGCACGTTTCCCCAACACCGGCAGGACATCCTCGAGCTCCTCGTGGCGCTCTGGGAGGACTGGCGGCCGGACGCCGTTTTCCAGCCGAGCCTGCACGACATCCACCAGGATCACCAGGTGATCGCCGCGGAGGGCCTGCGCGCCTTCAAGCGCACGACGATCCTCGGCTACGAGATCCCTTGGAACAACTTCGACTTCGCCTACCAGGCCTACTTCGCCTTGCAGGAGTCGCATGTCGAGAAGAAGGTCGCCGCCCTGTCGAAGTACGCGTCGCAGCAACATCGCCGCTACAGCGATCCGGAGTACATCCGGAATGTCGCCAGGACACACGGAATCAACGTGAACCGCGAGTTTGCAGAGGTTTTCGAGGTCTACCGCGTCGTCACCTGACCGCCTCGGGCGTCCGTCTGGCACTCTCGCTTGAATCCCTGTGAATTCACCCACAACCGAAGGAGTCCAATGCCCCTGACCCAGACGCAACTCACCAGTGAAGTCGCCGAACGCAGCGGCCTGACCAAGGCCGACGCCAAGGCTGCGCTCACGGCCCTCGAGGAGATCGTGCTCGAGGAGCTCGGCAATGCCGAGAAGGTGCGGATCGGCGGCGTCGTTCAGCTGGTCGTGCGCGTCAAGGAAGCCACGAAGCCACGCCAGGGTCGCAATCCCGCGACCGGCGAGGAGATCACGATCTCGGCGAAGCCCGCCTCTGTCGCGCTCAAGGCGCGGCCGCTGGCGAAGGCGAAGGCAGCGCTGCCGTCGGTGCAGAAGGCGCGCAAGCGCCTCGCCTAGAGCGGACTAGCGAACGACGACGTCGGCAACGGCGTCGTCGATCGCCTTCAACGTCGCTTCGTCCAGCTCGATCCCGGACGCCGCTGCGTTTTCCTCGACCTGCGAGGGGCGGGACGCTCCCACGATCGCGGAGGCGACGTTTTCCTCGCGCAGCACCCAGGCGAGTGCGAGCTGGGCCATCGTGATCCCGAGCCCCTCGGCGATCGGGGACAGGCGCTGCACTGCCCGCAGGACGTCGTCGTCGCGGAAGCGGTCCATCGACCAGCCCATCTGCTGCGACGCCGCACGGGTCCCGGCCGCCGGCTCCTCACCCGGCTTGTACTTTCCGGTCAGCGTGCCCTGGGCGAGCGGCGACCAGACGATCTGCGAGATGCCGTTCTCCTTGCAAAGCGGGATGACTTCTCGTTCCGGGACGCGGTACAGGAGCGAGTACTGCGGCTGCGACGAGACGAACTTCTCGACGCGCGGGACGAGCGCGAGCGCTGCACGGATCTGATCGGCGGTCCACTCGCTGAACCCGATGTAGCGCGCCTTGCCCTGCCGCACGACCTCGGTGAGCGCCTCCATCGTCTCCTCGAGCGGCGTCTCCCTGTCGTAGCGGTGGCACTGGTACAGGTCGACGTAGTCGGTACGCAGCCGTGCGAGCGATGCGTCGATCTGCTTGAAGACCTGTTCGCGTGACAGCCCGCGGTCGCCGTTCAGCGGGAAGTAGAGCTTGGTCGCGAGGACGTACGAGTCGCGCGGCCGTTCGGCCAGCACCTCGCCGAGGAACTCCTCAGCGCCGCCGCTCGAATAGACGTTGGCCGTGTCGATGAAGTTGATCCCGAGCTCGAACGCCTTCGCCACGCATGCTTCGGCCTGAGCGTTGGAGATGCCGCCGCCGAACGTCAGCCAGGAGCCGAGGCTGATCTCTGAGATCTCGAGGTCACTCGAGCCAAGTCGGCGGTAGCGCACAGGGAAGCTCTAGCATGGCCGGCCATGCGGTCGCGGCGGTTGGGAACGGAAGGGCCGGATGTCTCGGTGGTCGGCCTGGGCTGCAACAACTTCGGGAGGATCGTCGATCTCGAAGGGACGCGCGCGGTCGTCGACGCAGCTCTCGACGCCGGCGTCACGCTCCTCGACACCGCCGATGTCTACGGCAATAAGGGCGGCAGCGAGTCGTTGCTCGGAGAGGTGCTCGAGGGCCGGCGTGACCGGGTCGTGCTCGCGACGAAGTTCGGGCAGGACATGGGCGAC
>CAWAAP010000018.1:0-21795 GCA_963779965.1 uncultured Actinomycetes bacterium
ACGATCAACACCGTGATCGCTGCCCGCGTGTTGCTGGAGGATGTCGGCGGGTTCGAAAGCGGGCTCCCGACCGCCTCGAACGAGGACTACGGGCTGTGGTTGAAGCTCGCGCTGCGGAGAACGCGGTTCGACTATCTCGACGAGCCGTTGGCGCTCTATTACCGCGGCCATCCGAGCGACTCGTCGGATGCCGTGGCGATGGTCGAGCGCCACCGGGTCGCGCTGGAGTACTTCGCGTCCGCGTACGACCTTCCCGAGGAGGCGCAAACCCGGATCGTTCGGGTGCTGGCGCGGAGCCATACGACTCTCGCGGTCGAGTTGCTCAAGCAGCGGCGCTTTCGCGATGCCGCCCCGCACCTGCGTCGAAGCAGCGTCCGCGACTTCGCGCGCAAGGGCCGCCTGTTCGCCACTCGCCGGGCCGGTCGCCTCAGGCGCGCAGACGCAGTCGGGGATGGATCGTGAACGTTCTCTTCCTCACCAGCTGGTATCCGACGCGCGATCTCACGTACGGCGGCGTCTTCGTGCGCGAGCACGCGAAGGCCGCCCGCGCGGCAGGGCATTCCGTGGTCGTCCTGCACCTGGCAGGGCCAAGTCCGGAACACGACGGTGGCCTCTGGACGATGGAAGAGGAGCTTGATTCGTCGCTCTCGGAGGGAATCGAGGCGCACCACGTGTTCCACCGTCAGCCTCCGGTCCGCGGCGCCTCCTACGGGCTCTACCTCTGGAGCGCGATCGGGGCGTACCGCCGTCTGCGCGAGAACGGCTTCCGGCCCGACGTCATCCACGCCCACGTCTACGGGGCCGGTGTGCCTGCCGCGGTCGTCGCCGGCCGGAGCGGGATCCCGTTCCTGCTCACCGAGCAGTTCACCGGGTTCCCGCGTCGGACGCTGAGCGGCCTCGAGGTCAGGAAAGCGCGCTTCGCGTACAACCGCACCGCCCGAGCGCTCCCGGTCTCGCGGCATCTGCGGGAAGCGATCAGAAGCTACGGCATCGACGTGCCGTTCGAGGTCGTCCCGAACGTCGTCGACACGTCGCTCTTCTTTCCACCGGAGACGGAGCGAACCGGAGAAGGCGCCACGCGACGCCTGCTCTTCGTCGGCAACCTCGAGCCCTCGCAGCACAAGGGCTTCCCCACGTTGCTCCAGGCGCTCACTCGCCTCCGCGAGCGCACGCGTGACTGGCAGCTCGACGTGGTCGGAGACGGCCCCGAGCGCCCGTCGTACGAGAAGTCTGTAGTCGAGCTGGGCCTCCGAGAGCAGGTGACCTTTCACGGCTCCCAGCCGAAGTCGGTGATCGCCGAGATGATGCGCGCAGCCGACCTCTTCGTCCTGCCGAGCCGCTTCGACAACCTCCCATGTGTCGTCGTCGAGGCGCTCGCTTCGGGATTGCCGGTCGTCTCGACGACGGTAGGCGGCATTCCGGAGCTCGTGGACGACGAACGAGGCAGGCTCGTTCCGCCGGACGACCCACCGGCGCTGGCGGATGCGCTCCAGTACATGCTCGAGAACCTCGAAGCGTTCGACCGCCGGGCGATCGGCGACGCGGCACGCGATCGCTACAGCCTGGAGGTCGTGGGCGAGCAGCTGAGCGGAATCTACGACTCGGTGCTCAGAGGCGACCGCTGACCTTCTGGCAACGGGAGGCGCGCACCGATCGCGCCGACGGCTTCACTCGTCCAGAGGACACTCACTTCGAGCCCCGCAGCCTCGAGTCGGTCGACGAGCTCCTCCGGTTCGCCTCCGATGCGGTGGTACTCGACGACGAGCCTTCGCGCGCGCCGCAGGGTCTCGTCGTCTGAGCGAAGAAGGGCCTCGAACTCGGCCCCTTCGCAGTCCAGCTTCAAGAGGTCGCATCCGTCACCCACGACGTCTGCAACGGTCACCGTCGGAACGTCGACGAAGTCACGCAACGGCGCTCCCGACTCGATCTCCTTGGCGAGCAGTGTGTGCCTCGTCGATCTCACGCCGCTCAGATAGAGCCGGACAGCCGGCGCTGCCTCGCCGACCAGCGCGGCCTGCCTCGTCGAGACTCGCCGCCCGGCCACGTTCGCGACGAGCGACTCGTACGTCTTCGGCTCCGGTTCGTAGGCGACGACTTCTGCCCCGAGCCGCTCGGCCCAGAGCGAAAAGGCGCCGATGTTCGCGCCGACGTCGACGACGTGCCAGCCGGGCTCGGGTGTGAGGCCCGGCCAGCGATAGTCGCCGCTGGCGATCTGCAGGGCGACGGTCCACCCGGTCGTCGCATCCGGGGCCGCTAGCAAGACGCCGCAGAAACGCGGTCTCACGTCCAGGCCGAGCCGGCGTGCGAGCTGCGACGAGAAGCTGAGGCCCTCCCGACTCAGTTGCGAGCGCGCGAGTCAGTTTCGAGACAGGGGTCCGCATGAGATCAGGCAGGCTTGCGAGCGATGAGGAAGTAGCCGAAGGGGAACGTAGCGCCCGTTACACGCGAGACCTTCCGGCCGAACCGTGTCGCCGTTACGGCTTTCGTCGCCCACTGCACGGCAACGGCAACGGGGTAGCCGACAACGGGGACGGGCGCGAAGTTCTTGGCGACGACATCGGCGAGTACCTCCGGAGCACCTCCGATGACGTCGAGCTGTACCAGGTCCAATCCCGCCTGCTCGACGAACCTGCGCAGCGCGAATTCCGTGTACCGGTAGAAGTCGTAGGGGCCGGCATGGATCCAGTAGTAGAAAGGAACGTTCAAGAGGATCTCGCCTCCGGGCGCGAGAATCCTCGCCATCTCGGCCCAGAGCAGCTCGGGTCGAGCAATGTGCTCGAGTACGTCCGAGAGGACGATCGTGTCGAACGACGCTTCCACGAACGGCAAGGGCTCGTTGAGGTCGTGCTCGACGTCCAGGTGCCTGGCGTGGGTCGTGCCGCCAATGTCGACGCACGTGACGTCGGTCACGAGGTCGGCATAGGCTCGATAGAGAGGCACCGTCCCGCAACCGAGGTCCACCAGTCGACCTCTTGCATGCTCGCCTAGCTGCTCGTCGTAGCACCGTGCGACTCGGTCGACCATCAACCGGGAGCCGACTGCGACCTCGTCCGTGTCGCGAGAGGCGATCAGCCTGCCGCGCCGATAGACGAACTTGCTCGGTCTCCAGTTGTCGCGATCCTTCATCGCTGATCGACGGGATCCACGACAGCCACGTGCCTCCTGCGGAAGGGGAGCAGCGCTCGACGGGCCAGCCCGAGATATGCAGGACCGTCGGCGCGGGTAGGCACGAGGACTGCCCGCACTGGAACGCCGGCGACCCGGCGGTAGATGACGAGCGTGGTGGCGAAGAGGACTGAGTACGACGCGGTGCTTGCCCACGCTGCGCCGTCGATCCCGTAGCGGGGAATCAGCACGAGGTTCAACGCGATATTGCAGGCGACGCTCGTGCCGGCGATCGCGGAGTTCACGAGCGGCCGGCCCCTGGCTGCGAGGTCGTTGCCGAGCACGCGGGCGGCGGAGAAGAGCACGATCCCGGGAACGAGGATCCGCACGACTGCGGCGGAAGCACTGAAGCGACTGGAGTAGAGGAGCTCGACTGCGGGGCCTGCCACGAGGACGAGAATCCCCCCGAGAATCGCCGTCAGCCAGAGCGTGCTGCGGGCGACGAAGGGCGTTATCGCCCGCCGCGCCGACTCGCTCGTCTCGGCGGCAATGGTCGGGAAGAGCGCCGTGCTGATGGCCTGCGACGGCATCCAGAGGCCCTCGGCGATGACGACGCCGGCTCCGTACAGGCCTACGGCTGCAGCGCCCTTGTAGCCGTCGACGAGGAAGACGTCGAGCCGGTACCCGAGGTAGCCGAGGACGTTCGCCGGATGGACGCGTAGGCCGTAGGAGAACAGCGCCCGAAGGTTCGGGAGCTTCGTCCGCCAGGTGATCCGAGTCGACCGTCGCACGTTGGCCAGCACGCCGACGAAGAGGACGATTGCAGCGGCGACCGTCGCGAGGATCGCGGCGCTAACGCCGCCGCCGAGGCCTATCGCGATGCCGATGAGCGGAAGCGGCAGCGCAGCCTGGGCCAGCGTGATCCGGTTGTACTCCCTGAAATCTCGGAATCCCTGATAGACGGACTGGATGTTTGCGACGGCGAGAAGGAACGGGATTGCGAGCGAGGCCAGTGCCAGGTCCTTCGCGGGAAGGCCCCTGAACGTGACGCCCCCGACCAGGATCACGCAGAGACAGACACCGAGGATGAAGAGTCCGAGCAGCAGGCCGAGCAGCGCCGAGTTGCCAAAGGCGACCGACCTCGACCACTTCGCCCGCGCCGAGTGATACGCCGCTGCGGTGGTGAGACTCAGGCTGCCGAGAGTGGCCACGAGCACAACGAACTGGATCGCGAGGCTGAGTTGCCCGCGCCCATGCGGTCCGAATGCTCGAGCGGTGAGCACCGTCGTCCCGAGTAGCGCGACCGCCGCGAGGACGTTCGTGAGCAGCACGCCCGACGAATGCCTTGCCAAGCCTCGTTGGCGGTGCCCGTTGCCGGCGGGCTTCGTCATCTGCGCGAGGGTATCGGGCGTCCAGGGTGTGGCCGGTGCGATGCGCGGGCAACGGCCATCGCTATCGTGCGCGTCTTGCCGGGCGGCTCGATCGACCACATTCTCATCGCCGCGTACCTCTACCCGCCGGCGAATGTCGTCTCGGCCCACAGACCTGCAGGATTGCGGCGCGCGTTCGTGTCGGCCGGCGTACGCACCACCGTGCTCACGAGCGAGATCTCGGGCTCGTACGACGACGACCGAGAGCAGCGGATCATCAGGGCCGGCGACCTCCGCACCCGTTTCCACACGCAGTACCAGACCCTCGTCGGCTATCGGGAAGGCACGCTCGACGCCCGCGCCAGGCCGCGTCGGTGGACGAACTACATCGTCCCCGACCCGACTGCGCTCTCGTGGTTCCCGCAGGCGCTGACTCACCTCCTAAGGCTGATCCGCAACGACCGCCCCGATCTCGTCGTGACGACCTCAGGCCCGGAGTCCACGCATCTGCTCGGCCTCGCGGCGAGTCACTTCGGTATTCGCTGGGTCGCTGACTACAGAGACGGCTGGCTGAGAGACGTACGCCATCCCGCGCTGCTCCGTCCTGTCGATCGCGCGCTCGAACAGCGAATCGCGCGTCGTTCGACGATCGTGACTGCGGTCAACGATGCGATCGCCGCCGAGGTCGAACAGCGGCATGGGGTGCGAGCGTTCACGATCTCCAACGGCTTCGACCGGGCCGCCGTCGCCGGCGCATCCGACGAGCGGCAGACGCTCGACCCCGATCGCTTCTCGCTCGTCCATACCGGCTCCTTCGGGATCGACGCGGACCAGCCGGTGCTTCATCGCGGAGAGGACGCGCGAGCGTTTCTCGACGCGATCACTCGCCTCCTCGCGCGGGACCCCGAGTTCGCGACGCGGTTCGAGCTCGTGGTCGCCGGGGCGGTCAGCGACACCGAGCGCGAGGTGCTCATGCAAGGCGATCTCCGCAAGGTCGTCCGCGTGCTCGGATTGCTCCCGCGCGAGCGCGCGCTCGGCCTCCAGCAGGCCGCAGATGGGCTCCTGCTGATCCCCGGCGGCCCCGCTGCCACCACTGCCAAGGTCTTCGAGTATCTCGCGGCCCGCAAGCCGATCTTCGCCGTCACCGAGGAGGATGGAGTCGCCGCCGAGCTCCTTCGCGAGGCGGGCGAGCATACGGTCGCCGAGGCCCGCGACGCCGAGTCCCTCGCTGCCGCGCTCGAGCGGTATGTGGGGCGGTGGACGGCTGCGTCATTCCAGCCGCGCCCAGAGTTCGATCTCGACGCATACGACTACGAGAGCCTCGGACAGAAGCTCTTGCAGCTGGTCGCTGCTGCCGGTCCGGGCTAGTCGCGCTGGGCCGGCTCCAACCACGCGACCATCGCGAGGATCGAGATGAGGCCGAATGCTGCGAAGAGGTACGGATTCGTCGCTCCGGCAGCGAGGATCCCGCCGATCACGCCCACCACGACGCCGCGAGAGCCGATTCCTCCTGCTGCATCGATCCTCGCTTGCGGAAGTCGTCGGCGAAGGCGCAACGCGTCGATGACGAGCCTGACCGGGAAGGAGAGGAAGATCAGGAGTCCGAGGATCCCGGTCTTGAACAGCAGATCGAGATACGAGAGCTCGTACGAGTACCCGGTAGGTGAGAAGTCGGTCGCGGTACTTCCGAACCCGTAGCCGTAGATCGGGCGTCGCCGGATGTAGTGGAGCAGCGCCTTGGCCTCGGCGATCTTGTACGAGTTCGAGGCCGCCCCCGCTACGTCGCTCCCACGTCCGCTCGACGACGCCAGGGCCATCGCCGCCGCCGCCGACGTGCCAGAAGTCTTGCTCACCTGCACCGGACCGCCTCCGGCTAGTGAACTTGGCTTGAGAGCGCCCTTGGCCAACCGGACCGCGTCCCAGAGTACGCGGCCCTTGGGCGCGTACAGCCTGATCTGGATGTCCTTCGCGTGCGCCTTCGTCCGGAATGTCACCGACAGACGCCTCCAACCGTTCGTCTTACTCGTCAGCGGCACCGTGTACAGCGACCCGTCCTGTGCGTCCCACACGAGCAGCCCTCGTCCGCCGGCGGCGGGCTGACGGAGCGCTCGAGCGTCGACCCAGGCGCTCACCGAGTACTTCGCATGCGGTTTCACCGCGAGGTTCTGGAAGACGTAGGCATCCTCGTCCCCCGTCGAATTCGAGATGCCCAGGCTGTGTGCTCCTGTCCACGCAGACGACGTCGTCCGCTGCGCGCGCAGCGAACGCCCACCCGCCTCGGTCACGCCCCACGCTCGGCGAGACGCCTCGAAGCCGGGATTCTCGACGCGCGTCGGATACTTCGTGTGGCTGGTCGTACCGATCGTCACCGCGCGGTTGGTGACGTAGCCGTAGAGCGAGAATCCCGTGGCCGGGGCGACTACGAGCGCCAGACCGACGAGCACAGTCGGAATACCGACGGCGAGACCCAACTGCCTGACGCCGCGTACGTCGAGAGCGAGGACGAGAGCCACGCTGACGAGAGCTGCGAGCCAGAGCCCGCGTGTGTACGTGGCGACGAGATCGACGAAGAACAGGCCGCCGAGGAGCCATAGCCAGACAACGCGCGGACGGGCGAGGAGGCACCGCGTCGTCAGCGCGGCGCCGACCACCAGGAAGAGGCTGCCGCCGGTGAAGAGCCGGTAGGCGCCGTTCGGCATGTGGCCGATCACGCCGCCCATCCCCAGCCGGATGGTCAACCACTCCCGGACGGTGTCGAGGCTGACCGCGCCGGACGCCGTGACCACGATCAGGAGGAAGTACAGGATCGCGCTCGCGGCGCATGCAGCGAAGAAGAGCCTCAGAAACCAGGCGCCGTCACCCGACCGGACGAGCGTGACGATGACGAGCACGAAAGCGAAGAAGAAGAATCCGTTGCCGTCGCTGAAGACGTTCCCCCGCAGATTTCCGTTGGCGAGACCGAGAGACATCCAGACCGCCGGGACGAGAACGGCGATGGCGAGCGCGTGCGCTCCGTACCGGCCGAGCACCGGCTGCACCCTGTGTCGCCAGGCCACGAAGGTGAGCCAGGCCGCTCGTGCGGTCACGACCGTGATCAGGAAGAGACGGCCGGAAAGGCTGCCGTAGTCGACCCAGTGCCCG
The DNA here is from genome assembly GCA_963779965.1 of uncultured Actinomycetes bacterium. Classification (GTDB taxonomy): domain Bacteria; phylum Actinomycetota; class Thermoleophilia; order Gaiellales; family Gaiellaceae; genus 3-1-20CM-4-69-9. Next base: position 7,617 of record CAWAAP010000018.1, read on the forward strand.
CCGGCGCCGCCCAGGGCGAGCTCGAAGATCGTGACCGCGACGCTCGAGCGGAAGTCGACCAGCGTGAGTGCGATGAACCCGACGGCGAGAACGCCGGCAAGAACGTCGGTCGTCACGTGAGACCCGGCACCTCCCGCCTTGAGCGCGGCGAGAGCGATCATGCAGCCGCACGTCAGTGCCAGGAGGGCTAGGCGCGCAGCCGAGCGCGGCACATCGAGAGAGCGCGCGCGGCGAGCCGTGGATTCGGCCGCGAACGCGTCGGGAGTGTTCGCCACGCGTTTCTGTATAGCGCGGATTCCGGTCACTCCGCGACCGGCCTCGGCCGCGCACCGAGGTTGAACCGGCGCGTCAAACGTCGACGGCATCCTCCTTTTCGCGGCCGCCTGGGCCGTGTCCCGTCTGAGCGCCATTGTCGCCCGGAGGGTGATGGCCTGGTCCGATCAGAGGCACCGGACCCCGAGCGGAGACCTGAGCGCCAAGATCGTCGAGCTGAAGCGGCGCGAGACGAGCGTCGCCGTGATCCGGACCGGCATCGCCTACATCGCGTTCGCGACGGCCCTCGTTCTGACGGCCGCCCAGCTGACCGGAGGTTTCGACCGCCTCACGGCTGTGGCGGGCGCCTCCTTCATCCTCATCCTCGTCGGGTTCTCCGCCCAGCGAATGCTCATGGACATCATCGCCGGCTTCAACATGTTCGTCGAGCATTGGTACTCCGTCGGCGACACGATCGCGATCCCGATGTTGGAGGTCCAGGGAATCGTGGAGGACCTGTCACTGCGGCGGACGAAGCTTCGCTCGCTGGACGGAGAAGTGATCAACATCCACAATTCGCAGATCGCGGCCGTACGCGTACTGCCGGGCGGCGTCAAGGAGTTCGACGTCGAGCTCGTCGCCAGCAACCGCGAGGCCGCCGAGCTGCTTGTGGAGCACGTCGGTGCAATCCTGCCGGAAGGGCCGACGACGTTCATCCGGCGTCCGGTCATCCACCAGGTGGACGACCTCGCGCCCGGGCTCGTGCGCCTGCGCATGCGCGCCGCGGTGGCGCCGGGACGGGAGTGGCTCGTGCACGGCTTCTACACCGACCTGCTCAAGGAGCGGGCCGACAAGCATCTGATCGTCCACGGACCCGTCGTCCTGACCGTCGACGACAAGGTCGAGCGCAGCTTCGCCCGCGCCAGCGCCGCAACGCGCTGGGCCGGCGCCCGCTAGAGCTTCGCGATCTCCGCGAGCAAGCCGTCGACCTCATCGGCGGTGTTGTAGTGGACGATCCCGGCGCGGACCGCACCGCTCTTCTCGAGGCCGAGCCGCTTCATCACCTCGACCGCGTAGTAGTCGCCCTCCCAGACCGCATAGCCCGCCTCGCCGAGTCGGCTCGCCGCTTCCTGGGTGGGAACGCCGTCGACGTTGAACGCGAAGGTCGCAACGCGACCTTCCATTGTCGGAAGTCCGTAGAGCGTGACGTTGTCCGGTAGGCCGGCGATGAAGCGTTCGCCGAGTGTGCGCTCCTGCGCCTTGATCGACTCCCAGCCGATCGACTCGATGTATTCCACGGCAGCCACGAAACCGGCGAGCAGTTCGTGCGCAAGCGTGCCGGTCTCGAAGCGGCGCCCGAGCGGGGTGTCGGCTGAAGGTCGCACCTTGTAGGGACGCCAGGTCTCGAGCAGCTCCGCACGGCCGAAGGCAAGGCCGAGGTGCGGGCCGAAGAACTTGTAGGGCGAGCAGATGAGCACGTCCACGTCCCAGTCCGTGACGTCGATCGGGCCGTGAGGGCCGTAGTGGACGGCATCGGCCCACGCGAGCGCCCCGGCGTCATGTGCGAGCTCGACGATGCGCCGAACGTCGGTGAGCGTGCCGACGGCGTTGGACGCCACCGGGAACGCGACGACGCGCGTGCGCTCCGAAAGCTGCCGCTCGAGGTCTTCGAGATCGAGTGTCGTGTCGTCGTTGATGTCCACGAAGCGGACCGAGAGGTTCTTGTCGTGAGCGAGCTCGAGCCACGGCGACACGTTCGCGTCGTGGTCGAGCTTGGTGACGAGAATTTCGTCGCCCTCCCGCCAGTCGCGTCCGGCGGTACGCGTCAGTGCGAACGCGAGCGTCGACATGTTCGCGCCGAAGATCGCCTCCTCGGGACTGGAGCCGAGGAACTCACCGGCCGTCAGTCGTGCCTGGGCCACGAGCGCCTCGGTGCGGCGACTCGTCTCGTACGGCCCGCTGACGTTGGCGTTCGACTCCCGGAAGTACCGGGAGACTGCGTCGATGACCTCGTCGGGAACCTGCGTGCCGCCGGGCCCGTCGAAGAACGCAAGCGGCTGGCGTAGCGCCGAGAACCGGGCGCGGACGGCCTCGACGTCGTAGGTGACGGTGGACACCGGCGGAGACGTTACTACGATTGCTCCATGTCTCCGACCACCAAAGAGCGAATCGACAGGGGCACGGGCACGGGACTCGGCGCGCCGTGGAACGTCATCGTGATGAACGACAACCACAACACCTTCGAGGGTGTCGCGTCTGCGCTTTCGTCGACGATTCCCGACGTTTCGTACAACAAGGGTCTGCAGCTCGCAGACCGGATCCATGCGAGCGGGCGAGCGATCGTGTGGTCAGGGCACAGGGAAGTCGCGGAGCACTACTGGCAGCAGCTCCAGGGCCACGGGCTGACGATGTCGCCCCTCGAGCGGTCGTAGCTGCCTCGGAATTTGTGGCACTGAGCCACGAGCAGCTAGAGAGCGGAGCCGTTCACGCGCCAGCTGTAGCTCGGCGACGGCTTGAGCGACGCCCCGACGAAGCAGTCTCTCTCCGCCTTGGCCAGGAGCGCCGCGAGCTCCTCTCCAGGCGGCACCGGGTCGAGCTCCAGGTCGAGCTTCACCTCGATTTCGACGAACCCGTAACGCCCGTCCTCCGGCCGGCGGGTGATCTTCGCCGCCGCGGACCCTTCGGCGACGAAGTCGATCTCCTGCGGGGCCGCATGGAAGCGCAGGCTCTGCAACGTGCAGCGCACGAGGCCGGCGAGCACCAGATGCTCGGGCGTCCACGCGGCGTCGAGCTCGAGCGGCGATTGCCCGTCAGCGGTGACGCGGCCCGTGCGGTCGAGCCCGATCGCGTAGCGGAACTCCTTCGCCTTGCCGGCCATGCTCGTATCCTGCCGAGCCGTGGCAGGAACCGTCCGGGGTCCGTCGTAATGTGTGGCCATGCGACGTCTGCGGCCACTCAGCGAGGCTGAGTGCTACGCCCGGTGTTACGGCGGCTGGGACGACACGGTCCGGATCGTGAGGCTCGAGCCGCGTCGCGCCCGTCCGGAGCTGGCACTCGAGGGCGAAGCGCTCCGGGTGCGTTTCGAGGAGTTCCTCGACGCCCGTGACCCGCTCGAGCTCGCCGAGCCCGAAGCAGCTTAAATTCCTTTCTGACGCGGGGCTTTGGTCGGTGCTTGGTTGACCAACGAGCACGATAAGACGGCTGCCCGGGCGAAGCCCGGACAGCCTCTAGGGCGGCGCCGCAAGACGGCGCCTCAGTCCGCCATCCCGGACGTTCTCGCGCCCGGTCTCCGGGTGCTCTTCTGCGGGATCAATCCCGGCCGGGTCTCCGCGGCGGCGCAGGCCCACTTCGCGAATCCGCGCAACGACTTCTGGCGGCTGCTGCACGCTGCAGGATTCACGCCACGCTTGCTCGAGCCGGCGGAGCAGTTCGAGCTCCTGACCTACGGCGTTGGAGTGACGAACGCGGCAGCGCGCACGACGCCCGGTTCGGGCGATCTGCGCAAGGCTGACTTCGCCGGTGCTGCGGACCGACTCGAACGGATCGCCGTAGAGCTGAAGCCGGCGTGGGTCGGATTCGTCGGCAAGGAGGCCTACCGGGGCGCGTTCGGTGAGCGCGCGGAGCTAGGAGTCCAGGAGCGACGCCTCGCGAACACGCAGCTGTTCGTGCTTCCCTCGACTTCACCTGCGAACGCAGCCGTGCCCTGGGAGGAACGCCTGCGCTGGTTCGAAGAGCTCAGCCGCGCCAGCGGTTCGTAATCGGCGTGCGCCGGTCACGGCCGAAAGCCTTCGGACGCAACTTCACGCCTGGCGGTGCCTGACGCCGCTTGTACTCCGCCCGATCGACCATCGCCACGGCTCGCTCGACGACGTCGCGGTCGAAGCCGTCCGCGGACAACTCTTCCAGCGTGCGGTCGTGCTCCACGTACTGCTCGAGCACCTCGTCGAGCTTCGGGTACGGCGGTAGCGAGTGCTCGTCGAGCTGGTCGTCGCGCAGCTCGGCGCTCGGCGCGCGGTCGATGATGCTCTGTGGGATCAGCTCGCGACCTGCTCTCTCGTTGAGGTACCGCGCAAGATGGAAGACGTCCGTCTTGTAGACGTCCTTCAGGAGGGCGAACCCGCCGGCCATGTCCCCGTACAGGGTTGCGTAACCGACCGAGAGCTCCGACTTGTTTCCCGTTGCGACGAGCATCCAGCCGAACTTGTTCGACAACGCCATGAGCAGGACGCCGCGAGCCCGAGCCTGGATGTTCTCCTCCGCGAGGTCGGGCTCGGTCCCGGCGAACGCTTCCTCGAGCGCCTCCCCGAACGCGTCGACGATCGTGCCGATCGGGATCTCCATGAACGGGCAGCCCAGGCTCTCGGCCAGCCGACGGGCATCCGTGCGCGTGCCGTCCGAGGAGTAGCGCGAGGGCATCGAGACGCAGTGCACGTGCTCCGGTCCGAGTGTCTCCGCCGCGAGGGCAGCGGTAACCGCGGAGTCGATCCCTCCCGACACGCCCACCACCACTTCCCGGAAGCCGTTCTTGCCGACGTAGTCACCGAGCCCGAGCTCGAGGGCACGTCGCATCTGCTCGATTTCGTCGACGAACGGCACCACCTCGCCGACTGCCTTGTTGCCGTTGCTGGATGGCCCAGGCGAGCCGACGTGGATGATTTCCACCGGCGGGATCTGCTCGCGTTCACGTGCAAGGGCGCGACGGCGCACGTCGCTCAGACGGCGGCCGATCACTTCCTGCGGCTCGATGTCGACGACAAGCAGCGCTTCCTCGAAACCGGGTGCGCGTGCCAGCACGTTCCCTTCGTCGTCGAGCACGCATGAATGTCCGTCGAAAATCAGCTCATCCTGTCCGCCGACTGTGTTGCAGAACGCGACGAAGCACGAGTTGTCCCGCGCGCGCGTCACGAACATCTCCTCGCGCTCTTCGGGGCGTCCCACGTAGAAAGGCGATGCAGAGATGTTGACGAGCAGCTCTGCTCCACCCAGTGCGAGCTCGGTCGCGGGCGGGCCCGGCTGCCACATGTCTTCGCACACGGTCAGGCCGACGAGGGTCTTGCCGTGCTCGAGCAGAATCAGGTCACGGCCCGGCGCGAAGTACCGGTCTTCGTCGAAGACGCCGTAGTTCGGCAGGAAGCGCTTCCGGTACACGGCCTTGATCTCACCCGCGGAGCACACGTAGCAGGCGTTGTAGAGATCGCGATCGAAGTGGGGCGCGCCCACGAGAACCGTCGCGCCTCTTGCCTCGCGCGCGATCTTCTCGACGGAGTCCTCTGCAGCACGGATGAACCCGGGGCGGAGCAAGAGGTCCTCAGGCGGATAGCCGGTCACCGCGAGCTCCGGGAACACGACGAGGTCGGCCGTGTTCTCCCTGGCCTCGGCGAGGCGCTCGAGGATCAGCTTCCGGTTCCCCTCGAGATCGCCGACGACCGGGTTGATCTGGGCCAGTGCAAGTCGCACTGCCTCAGTCTAGCTGTTTCCGCCTCTCAGTCGAAAACTAAACGGCCGCCGTTAATGGCGTCGGCCGAACTGCATCACCCAGAGGGCGACACCGTCGCGACCGAACATGTGGCCGCGCTCGTACGCGATTCCGAGGTCTCGCCAACGGGCTGCCAGGAGGTTGCGGCGATGGGGCGGCGAGTTGAGCCACAGCTGGAGAGTCTGCAGCGGCGAGCCAAGCTCTCCCTGCCCCCACGCGAGGTTCTCGCCGAACGCGCGCGCCGGCAGATAACCGGCTTGCTTGAACGTCCCGGAGAAATTCATTCCGCACGGTGTGTGCGTGAAGCCGCAACGCCGCACTGCGTTCGCTTTCATGAGGGAGGAGCGGTTGAGCGGGACGTTCCCCCTGACGAGTGGTAGGCGGTAGGTACGACGCACGACGTTGATGCCGCAGTACATCGCCTCGAGTCGAGAGTGCCCGTCCCCGGCGGCCGTCGTCGCGCCGGCGCACGACGATGCCACGGCTGCCAACGCGGAAGGATCGGAGCCTTGCGGAATTGCTCCCATCGGCGTGGCCAGTCCAAGTACGAACGCGGTGAGGGTCTGGGCAACCACCATTGCGCGGTCGGAGAACTAGATGCCCATTCGAGCCGGATCCTGCGCACTCCTGCAGCGAAATTTACATTTAGGTTCGTATTCCGTACTCGTATGCGTCGAGAGGCGGAAAAACTAGGGGCGGCCGACGGCTTCGGCGATCTCGTCGAGGGCTTCCGGGTTCTCGACTGAAGAGAGATCGCCGGGCTCTTTGCCCAGGACACGGGCCCGCACGGCCCGCCGAACGACCTTCGCGCTGCGCGTTTTCGGCAGCGCCGACACGAAGACGATCCGCTCCGGCCTGAAAGCCTTCCCGAGCTCGTCGGTCACGGCGGACGAAATCTCGAGCGCACGGTCCGGGGTCGCGTCGTTGCCCGGCTTGAGCACGCAGAAGATCCATGCGACCTCTCCCTTCACGTCGTGCGGGATCCCGATCGCCGCGGCTTCGGCGACTGCGCTGTGCGCGACCGCCGCGGACTCGAGCTCCGCCGGACCGATTCGCTTGCCGGCGATGTTGAGCGTGTCGTCTGAGCGTCCGTGCAGGAACCAGTAGCCGTCTTCGTCGACCGACGCCCAGTCCCCGTGCGTCCAGACTCCCGGAAAGCGTCGCCAGTACGCGTCGAGGTAGCGCTCGTTGTCGCCCCAGACGCCGCGCGTCATTCCCGGCCACGGTCGTTTGCAGACGAGCTCGCCGACTTCGCCTCGCAACGATGTGCCCTCCGGACCAAACACGTCCATGTCCTGTCCCAGCGCAGGGAAGCCGAGCGCGACCGGCTTCACCGGCTCGGTCACGCAGGTCGTGAGGAAGCACGCCCCGACCTCGGTGCCGCCGGAGCAGTTCACGATCGGCGTGTTGCCGCCGCCGACCTTCTCGAACAACCAGTGGTACGGATCTCGGTTCCACGGTTCACCGGTCGTGCAGATCGCCTTCAACGTGGACATGTCGGATTGCGGGTCGCCTTTCGGGATCAGCGCGCGTACGAGCGTCGGGGAGACGCCGAGCATCGTCACGCGCTCGGACTCGATCAGCTTCCAGATGCGGTCGGCCGGAAAATCCGGCGCTCCTTCGGTGTAGACCACGGTCGCGCCGGATGCGCCGCCGCCGACCACCGTCCACGGGCCCATGATCCAGCCCATGTCCGTGGAGAAGTGAATGCGATCTCCGGGCTTGACGTTCGTCTGGTACGCAACCTCGCGTGCGATCGACACGAGGAAGCCGCCCTGGACGTGTAGCGCGCCCTTCGGCTTTCCGGTCGTCCCCGATGTGTATGCGAGGAGGTAGGGATGCTCGGAATCGACCTGCCTCGGGGTCAGGTCTCCGGAGGTCTTGTCGACGAGCTCGTCCCAGAAGCGGTCGCGCCCGAGCGTCATCGGCACGTCCTCGAGCCCGAGACGCCGCCAAACGACGGTGTGAGTGACCGTCGCTGCTGACTCGACGGCCTCGTCCGCGATCTGCTTCATGGCCACCAGCTGTCCGCGCCGAAGCGACCCGTCGGCCGTGATCAACGCTTTGGCCTTCGCATCGGCCAGCCGCGCTGCGATCGCCGGAGCGGCGAAGCCGGAGAAGATCGGGACCTGAACGGCGCCCAGATGCGCGCAGGCGTGGGAGGCGATTGCGACCTGAGGAGACATCGGCAAGTAGATCCCGACCGCATCGCCCTCGCCGATCCCGATCGACGCGAGCCCTTCGGCGAGGCGGAAGACCTCGTCGGAAAGCTCGCGCCAGGTCAGAGAGAGACGAGCGCCGTCCTCGCCCTGCCAGATCGCGGCCTCCTCCTCGGCGAGTTCGCCCGCGGCCCACCTGTGGACGCAGTTCCAGGCGAGATTCAGTTTGCCGCCCGTGAACCAGGTGGCCCACTCGCTGCCGCGAGAGGTGTCCACGACCTGCTCCCAGGGCTCCGAGAACTCGAGGCCGAGGTCCTCGATCAGGGCCGGCCAGAAGCGTTCAGGCTCCTCGACCGAGATGCGGTGTAGGTCTCCGTACAGCTCGACGCCGAGGCGGCGGGCGAGCCTGGTCACGTTCGCGCTCTCGACGTCCTCCGCGGTCGGGCTCCAGATGAAGTCGGACACGCGCGAAGCGTACGGGTAGCCGTGCGACGTAGGGCGGGGAGCGTGCTCTAACCTCTCGGGGTATGCGTGCCCGGCTCTTCACGCCCGAGAACCGCAAGTGGTGGACTCTCGTTGCGGTCGCGGTCGGCCTGTTCATGATCATGCTCGACAACACGGTCGTGAACGTGGCGCTGCCGTCGATCCAGCAGGACCTCGGCATCGGCATCTCGGAGCTCGAATGGGTCGTGAACGCCTACGCGCTCACGTTCGGCGTCCTGCTCCTCACGGGCGGGAAGCTCGCCGACCTGCTCGGGCGCCGCGCGATCTTCATCGCGGGGCTTGTCGTCTTCACGATTGCGTCACTCTGGTGCGGTCTCGCCGGCGGCGCGGGGTCGCTCATCGCGGCGCGCACTGTCCAGGGCATCGGCGCCGCGTTGATGAATCCTGCGACGTTGTCGATCATCACCGCGACCTTCCCGCCGCGCCAGCGAGGCACCGCGATCGGCATCTGGGCCGGCGTCTCGGCGCTCGCGCTCGCGATCGGCCCGATCGTCGGCGGACTTCTCACGGAGAAGGTCAACTGGAGCTGGATCTTCTTCATCAACATTCCGGTCGGCGTGCTCGGCGTGATCGCGGCTCGACTCTTCATCGATGAGACGAAGGACACGTCGAAAGAGCAGCGCCTCGACTTACCCGGACTGGTCACCTCGGGGGCCGGTCTCTTCGCCCTCACTTACGGACTGATCGAGACGAACGACCACGCGTGGACGTCGACGCGTGTCCTGACCCTGTTCGCAATCGCAGTGGTGGCTCTCGTGGCCTTCGTGCTGCTCGAGCTACACCAGCGCCTGCCGATGCTCGACCTCTCCCTGTTCCAGAATCCGACCTTCGCCGGTGCCAACGCCGCGATGCTGCTCGTCGGGCTCGCGATGTTCGGCATCTTCTTCTACAACTCGCTCTTGCTGCAGCGCGTTCTCGGCTACAGCGCGATCGAGACGGGCGCGACGTTCCTACCGATGACCGTGCTGATCATCCTGGTCGCTCCGATCGCAGGCAGATTCTCGGACCGGATCGGCGCGCGTTGGCTGATGGGGGCCGGCATGACGCTGCTCGCGGTCTCGCTCCTTCTCTTCGGAACGCTCGACGCCAACTCGTCCTTCTGGAACATCTTGCCGGGCCTGCTCGTCGGCGGTGTCGGCATGGCGGTGACGATGGCACCGACGACGGCCGCGGCGATGGGCTCCGTTCCGGTGGACAAGGCTGGTGTTGGCTCCGCTGTGATCAACAGCATGCGCCAGGTCGGCGGCTCGCTCGGGATCGCGATCATGGGCGCGCTCGTTGCAACGAGCGTCAGCGTCCTGCCGACGAGTCCGCTGTGGGGAGACCAGTTCGTGGAGGGCTATCACCGAGCAGTCCACCTTGGCGCCGCACTCGTCCTCGTGGGCGCGATCATCTCTGTCCTGACGGTTCGTCAGCTGCCCCGCCGCGAGGGCGCGGCGGAATCGGTCGTCGGCGCCCTGGCAAACGAGCCCTGAAAAGAGGAAGACCCCCGGCTGCGGCTCCGGGGGTCGATTCCTGTTAGGCGACTCCGCCCTGTGTGGCGGTCTCCCCGGGACTTGGCTCTGCGGCCCAGCCACGCCCCTTGCGGATTCCACCTGGTGAAGCGCCTCCTGCAGCCGACCCTGGCGTCTGGCCCGGATGCAAGATGGCCTCACTGTAGGAGGCTTCTCCGGGCATGTCAAGTAGCTCGGTCAAGTGATTTGCGTTAGGCTTGGTTGACAGGTTTTTGGCCCTACATGACCTTTTTGGGGGATGTCCCAAAGGACAGGTTGAAGTTTTGTGAAGTATGTCGTCTACTTACCAGTACGTGTCTGACTCGACCGCCATCCGTCAGGAACAGCGAGCCTCTGCCGCTCAAGCCGGGCTGAGACTCGGCGAGCGCCTGCGGCAGCTCCGTGTCGCGGCCTCGATGACCCAAACGGATCTGGCGGGCGATCGGTTTTCGAAGGAGTACGTGAGCCAGATCGAGCGCGGCAAGACCCGACCCACGCGCGAGACGATCGATTGGCTGGCTCAGCGGCTCGGCGTCGACGCGGGCTTTCTGGCGAACGGCGTCTCGGCCGACGAGCGTGGCCGTGTCGATGCGGCGCTTGCGCGTGCGGACGCCCTGCTCGAGGCGCGTCGCAACGACGAGGCGCTCGAGGAGTTCGAGAGCATCCGCGCTGCCGTGCTGGCCACCGGCATGCAGGAGCTCGAGTCACGCGCGCTCGCCGGTGAGGCGACCGTGCGGATGCGCCGCGGCGAGGTCCGTGAGGCGATCGCGTTGCTCGAGCGAGCCCGCGCACTCTCCGAGGGCGTCGGCTTCTCGGATGTGGAGCGTGCCGACGTCGTCTTCCGGCTGGGCGTCGCCCGGTACAAGCTCAACAGCATCCAGACGGCAATCGGCCTGTTCGACGAGGCGCTCAAGCTGGCCGAGCGCTCGGAGATTCCGTCGGATCAGCTGCGGTCGAGCATTTTTGCCTGGCGCTCGCGCTGCTACCGCCGCCGCCGCGATCTCGAGGCTGCGCGAGAAGATGTCGAACGCGCACTCGAGCTGGCCGAAGGCCTGAGCGACAAGCGCACGGCCGCCGATGTCTACTTCCAGGCGTCGATCATCGCCGATCGCGAGGGACACTGGGTCCTCGCGCGCTCATACGCGGAGCGGGCGAAGGCCGCGTACGAGGAGCTTTCGGATCGAACCAACCTCGGTCGCCTGCTGAACAACCTTGGCGGGATCAATTTCCTCCTCGGCCATCCCGAGGAGGCCGTGGACCTTCTCAAGGACGCTGTTCGCATCGCCCTCGAGGTCGGAAACGACGCGGAGGCCGCACATGCGGTCAACGGCATCGCCCAGGTTCACCTGCGCACCGGCGACGTCATGCGGGCCGAGGAGCAGGCGCGCTACGCGCTCGAGCTGCTCGGTGACCGCGTTGACGAGATTGGTGAGATCGGCAACGCCCAACTCGTGCTGGGGCGTTCCTTGCTGGAGCAGGATCGGCTCGACGAGGCCGATGTGGCGTTCCAGGCCGGCGAGCGCGCGTACGACCAGCTCTCATCCGGGAGCCACCGTGCATCAGCGTGGGTCGCGCAGGGTGACCTTGCCGCTCGCCGCGGTGACGATCGGACTGCCGCCCGGCTCTACCGCCAGGCCGCCGACGCGCTGCAAGACGTCCGCTTCTAACCCAGCTGTCGAAAGGAGGTGATTCCATGTCCAGAGCTCGACTGATCTATTTCGCAGTTTTCGCAGTCCTCATCGGGGTGGCGCTGTTGCCGGCGCTGAGCTTGTGGCCTGAAGGGTCGCACGACGGTCACGAGATCTAGCGTGAACCCGCGCGCGCTTTGCCTGCCGTCGTTGCGCGAGGCGCGCCGAGTCGGTGGGAGCCTCTGGTCCTCGACACCGGTTCGAACGGCACAACGCGTGACCGTGGGACCTGCAAGGCTTCTCCACGAGTGTCCTCTGCAGGCCAAGATCCGGGGCTCGTCAGCGTACGCGAGGTGGCGGATCAGCTCGGTGTGCATCCCGAGACCATCAGGCGGCTGATCCATGATGGTCGACTCGATGCGGTGCGTGTCGGCCGCGTCCTGCGTGTCCATCGCGAAGCGGTGGACAGCTTCCTTGCACGGCAGCGCGTGAAGCCGACGCGTTTCCAAGCCTGAGGCCGCGCGAGCTTTAAGCGCCGAGCTCTGCCGAGTCCACGCGCTCGATCACGACATGGGGGAGCCGCGCGTAGGGGCTGAGCCGAAGGAGCGCCTGTACGACCTCGGCGCAGTCTTCCGGGCGAATCATGCGCTCCGGCGGGACCGGGGCCCACGAGGTCATCGGCGTGTCCACGAAGCCTGGGCTGAGCGCGGTCGCGCGGACGCCGTGCTTCTCCTCGCTGCGGCCGAGTGAGCCGGTGAAGTTGATCACTCCCGCTTTGCTCGCGCCGTAGACCGACAGCTGTCCGGCCGGGCCCGTCCCGGCAATCGACGCGATGTTCACGATCAGACCGCGCGCTTCTCGCAAGAGGGGGAGCGCGGCGGCCGTCACCAGGATCGTTCCCCGTAATTGACGTTCAGCTGCAGGTCGATGTGTTTCGTCTCGAGCTCGTCGACCGGGGCCGGCGATCCCGACGCCGGCGGAATTCACTAGCACATCGAGCCGCCCGTGTTGCTTGCGATGCTCGTCGACTAGGCGGCGGCAGTCCGCGTCGTTCGCGACGTCGGCCACGACCCCGTGAGCCCCGAGCGTCCCGGCGGCTGCGTCGACCTTCGCCCGCGTCCTGGCGGCGAGTGTCAAGGCGAACCCGTTCTCGCGCAGCATGCTCGCGATTGCGAAGCCGATACCAGAAGAGCCACCTGTGACGAGCGCCGCCCGGTCCACGCAGTCATCTTTTCAAGTCGGAAGGTGCCACGCCGACCGTGCAGAACTGGGGCGCGGGGGAACCGAAAGGCTCCTCCTCTCCCCTGAACGCCACGGGGGGACCACAATGGTTCCCCCGTGGCTAATCCTCTCGGCAGGCGGGAATAGAAGCGGTCAGCAGGTCGTAACAACGGTGAACCGATCGCAGTCTGTAGACGAAAGGCTCACAGACCCCTACATTTGGCCGTTCAACCCTCGGGAGGGCTGCTTTGGACACCGAAACAGGGCGCGTCAAACTGACAGACCTCGCCTCGTGCGGAGGGTGTGCCGCGAAATATTCGGCGGCCCGTCTCGAGCAGCTGCTCGCCGGCTTCGTTCCGGTGGAGGCGGAGAACCTCCTCGTCGGCCTGGCGCCCGCCGACGACGCCGCCGTGTATCGGTTGGACGACGAGCGGGCGCTCATCTTCACACTCGACTTCTTCCCGCCGGTCGTCGACGATCCGGGCGACTACGGGGCGATCGCCGCGACGAATGCGCTCAACGACGTGTTCGCAATGGGAGGAACTCCGTTGCTGGCCCTTTCGATTGCTGCGTTTCCCGAAGAGCTGCCGATCGAGATGCTCGCGGAGATCTTTGCAGCTGCGGACGCGCAGGTACGTGCTGCCGGCGGTCTGCTGGCAGGGGGCCACACGATTCGCGATGCGGAGCCCAAGTACGGCCTCGCGGTCGTGGGCACGGTGCGTCCCGACGGAATCTGGCCGAAGAACGGCGCACGCCCCGGTGACGTGCTCTTCCTGACCAAGCCGCTCGGTACCGGTCTGGTCATGACCGGCTACAAGCAGGGCAAGGCGGGCGACATGCAGCTCGAGCGTGCCATTCGCTGGATGCGCACGTTGAACAAGGACGCGGCCGAGGTACTGCGCCCGCTCGAGCCCAACGCAGTCACCGACGTCACCGGCTTCGGGCTGTTCGGGCACGCTCACGAGGTCGCTGACCGAAGCGGCGTCTGCATCCGCCTCGAGTCGGAGCGGTTCCCGGCCATCGACGGCGCCTTGGACGTCGCGCGCAAGGGCGTGAGGACGAGCGGCGATCCTCGCAACCGCGACTTCGCGGCAGGGCACGTGACCATCGACGGCCTCTCCGAGACGTTCGCTGCGCTCGGCTACGACCCGCAGACCGCAGGCGGCCTGCTCGTCTCGCTTCCGGCGGAGCAGGGCGCCGCGCTCGAGGCGGACGGCGGCGCGCAGGCCTTCCTTCGCAGGATCGGTCGCGTGGAGGAGGGCGCCGGCGTTTTCGTCGAGTGAGCGCCGGGATGATTCACGGGCGGTTCCAGCCCTTCCACAACGGACACCTCGAATACCTCCGCGGAGCAGCCGCGCAGTCCGGGGAGGTGTTCGTCGGGATCACGAATCCCGATCCGCAGCGCATCAAGGAGGAGCCGAGTGATCCGCTGCGCCACCTGCCCGA
>CAWAAP010000019.1:0-128419 GCA_963779965.1 uncultured Actinomycetes bacterium
ACCGTGATGCCCTCTTCCTGGAGGGAGAGCGTCGCGAACTTGTCCCAGTTCTGGTCGATGACCTTCGCCATCGCCCGCTCTTCCTCGATGATCTCGCGGGCGGCGGTCGCCGTTTCCTCGTCGCCTGCCTTCTGGGCGACGCGGCTCAGAAGCTCGTAGCCCGCGATCTCGAGGTGCTCCGTTGCGTAGGCGTCGCGCGCATTGCGGCCGGCCTTCTCGCCACGGACGAAGTCGAGCGGCAGCTTCGCAAGCGCGCCGAGCACGCCACCCAGCTGCTTCACCGTCGACGGCGTGGCATCGTGCGCCTCGAGGCGCTGCGCCATCCGGTCCGCGTGACGCTGCGTCTGCATCCTGTGATGCTCGAGGGCGTCCAGGATCTCCGGATCATCCGTCGTGGAGATCATCCCGTCGAGCATGTGTAGGACGTTCTGCTCCATCGCGTGCGCCTCGTCGATGTGCTTGATCAGCTGTTCCTTGAGCTGCCCCATTGCGTCCAACCTCCTCATCGTGAATTGACCGAGCTCGCGGCCGAGCAGCGTCGCCCGCCCGAGGTAGGCACCGTCCTGAGGTTCGAGCTTGTCGACGAAGAGCCCCAACGGGTAGTGCAGCTCCCGCTCGCGCACTTCGAACGGCAGGCCGGGAACGTGCGGAAACTCCGTCGTCCCGCGAGAGCCGTGGATGCGCTTCACGCATCCGAGTAACGGCGGGAGCGCGCCCGAGACGCGCTCGACTGCCCAGACCCCATCCAGCTCACCCACACCAGTAGGGTTCCGCGCGGTGCCTGGACCAAACGTGCCCTTTCCGCCCATGGAAGCTCAGCTCGTGAAGGAGCTTCCTGACTCGGGCGAATGGCAGTTCGAGCCGAAATGGGACGGCTTCAGGGGGGTGCTGGAGAACGACGGCGGCGAGCTCGCACTCTGGTCGCGCAACGGCCGGCCGCTGCTCCGCTACTTCCCCGAGCTCCGTCCCCTGGGCGACCTGCTGCCTCCCCACTCCGCCCTCGACGGCGAAATCGTGATCGCCCGCGACGGAGTGCTCGACTTCGACTCGATGCAGATGAGGCTTCATCCAGCGGAGTCGCGCGTGCGCAAGCTGTCCGCAGAGATCCCGGCGGACTTCATCGTGTTCGACCTCCTGCTCTGGAAAGGCAAGCCGATCCACGAGCAGCCGCTCGAGCAACGCCGAGCCGAGCTCGAGCGAGTCGGCGAGGGTTTCCATCTCTCGCCGACGACAGCCGACGCCATAGACGCTCAGAAGTGGCTTGACAGCTTCGAGGCCGCCGGCCTCGACGGCGTGATCGCCAAGAAGCTCGGACTGCCGTACCTCCCCGGGTCGCGCGACGGGGTGCTGAAGGTGAAACCGTTCAAGACGGCCGATTGCGTGATCGTCGGCGTGCGCTGGAAGGAGAAGCCGACGCGGATCGCGACGCTGCTGCTCGGGCTGTACGACGAAGGCGGGAAGATCGACTACGTCGGCTCCGCGGCCGTCGCCGCGAGCAAGCACAAGGAGATCTTCGACCGCGTCGAGCCCTTGCTGAAGGACGCACCCGACCGTGGTTTCTCCGAGCCCAACCGCTGGGGGAGCGGCGAGCTGCAGGAGTCGGCAGTCCGCCCGGAGCTCGTCGCCGAGGTCCGCTACGACAAGGTGCAGGGCAACCGCTTCCGCCATGGCTCGCGCTTCATCCGCTTCCGCGACGACAAGGATCCCGACCAGTGCACGTGGCGTGAGGTGAGGCCGCCGCGCCGGAAGGACGATCCGACCTTCGAGAGCCTGCTCGCGAGTTAGGGCGACTCGAGGCCGAGCTTCGCGAAGCGTGGCCCGAGCGAAACCTCCTGCTCCCACATGTCCGCGGTCAGATCGCCGACGTCGGCGACGCGGTCTCGCATCGTCTGGACCGTGAAGGCGGCGGGATCGACGTCCGCGACCTCGTCCCAGCGCAGCGGCGCCGACACGCGGGCGTCCGGGGTCGGGCGCACGGAGTAGGCCGTCGCGATCGTGCGGTCGCGCGTGTTCTGGCCGAAGTCGACGAAGACACCGCGGCGATCGGCCACCTTCCAGGTGGTCGTCGCGACCTCCTGGTCGCCCACGCGGCGCTCGACCTCCTCGGCGAGCGCCTTCGCAAAGCGGCGAACCTCCGGAAAGAGCAGCTCGGGCTTGATCGGCGCCATGACGTGCAGCCCGGTCGCCCCCGAGGTCTTGGGATACGACGCGAAGCCGAGCTCGTCCATCACCTCGCGCACGACGAGCGCGATCCGGCGGACGTAGGGCCATTGCCCGTCGGTCGTCGGGTCGAGATCGATCAGGAGGTAGTCGGGCCGCTCGATGTCGTCGATCCGCGAGTGCCAGGTGTGCAGCTCGATACAGCCGAGGTTGACGACCCAGGCCAGCGCCGCCGCGTTGTCGATCACCGCGAAGACCGTCGAGTGGCCGCTCGGGAACTCGACGTACTGTTCCCCGACGTAATCCGGGTGGGGCGGCACCCGTTTCTGGTGGAAAAACTTCCCGTCGACGCCGTTCGGGTAGCGCACCATGTGGAAGGGCCGGCGCCGCAAGTGCGGTAGCGCAGCCTCGGCGAGATCGACGTAGTACTGGACGAGGTCGCCCTTCGTCAGACCGGGCTCGGGGAAGAAGATCTTGTCCGGATTCGTTACCGAGACTTCGTGGCCGCCAACGTGCATGGAGCGAAGTATCGGCGTGTTAGGGTCGCCCCAGTGCGCCGAGCCCCCGCCATCCTCCTGATTGCACTGCTCTCGATCCTCGCCGCCGGCTGCGGCGGCTCGAGCAACAAGGCCTCGGACACGACCGAGTACGGCCGCAGCGCGTCCTGCGACAAGGGCAGCCTCAATCTCGTCAACGCCGGCCAGTTGACGGTCGGCACGGACAATCCGGCTTTCCCGCCGTGGTTCGGCGGCAACGAGAAGGCGCCCTGGAAGGTGAGCGATCCTTACTCCGGCCAGGGATACGAGAGCGCCGTCGCCTATGCGGTCGCGAACAAGCTCGGTTTCGCCAAGCGCGAGGTCAAGTGGATCGTCGTTCCGTTCAACACGTCGTTCGCACCCGGACCGAAGAAGTTCGACTTCGACATCAACCAGATCTCGTACAAACCCGCGCGGGCGGGCGCGGTCGACTTCAGCGACTCCTACTACAACGTCCACCAGGCGCTCGTCGTCGTCAAGGGCACGCCGATCGCGAGCGCCACCTCGATCGCGGCACTGAAGCCATACAAGTTCGGAGCACAGCTCGGCACGACGAGCTACGACTACATCGTCAACAACATCAAACCGTCGAAGAAGCCGGCCGTCTTCGACACCAATGACGCAGCAGTCGCCGCGCTGAAGAACAAGCAGATCGACGGCCTGGTCGTCGACCTCCCGACGGCGTTCTACATCTCGGCCGTCCAGGTCCCGAACGGCAAGATCCTCGGCCAGTTCCCGACAGTCGGCACACCGGAGCATTTCGGCATGGTCTTCGAGAAGGGCAACTCGCTTGTCAGGTGCGTCAACGACGCGCTGACGAACGCTTCGCGGCGGACGGCACGCTGACAGAGCCTCGAGGCCAAGTGGCTCCAGGCCGACGCGCCCGTGCTGAAGTAGCCGTCTGAACGCGAACCGCGGCTCGAAGATCCTCGGCAGCGTGACCGCAAGCGGCGAAGGCCGTCGCGGCGTCACGGTCGCCCTGCTCAGCACGGTGGTCTTCTTCACCCTGCTCGGCGGTCGCGATCACGCACGCGCCCGGCTGGCCCGAGGTGAAACGAACGTTCTTCAACTGGGACGAGTTCAAGGCTTCGATGCCGGAGATCTCGCGCGCGTTCCTGTTGAACGTCAAGATGTTCTGCATCGCCGAGGCGTTCATCCTCGTCCTCGCGCTCCTCCTCGCAATCGTTCGCAGCCTCCCCGGCCCGGTGTTTTTCCCGGTGCGCGCGCTCGGCATCGCCTACGCAGACTTTTTCCGCGGCGTGCCGACGATCCTCGTGATCGCGCTGCTCGGATTCGGCGCGCCCGCGCTGCAGCTGAGCTGGGTGCCGCTCTCGACGACCTTCTGGGGGATCGTCGCGCTCGTGCTCGTCTACACGGCGTACGTCTCGGAGGTCTACCGGGCCGGGATCGAGTCCGTGCATCGAAGCCAGGACGCGGCGGCGCGCTCGCTCGGTCTGACGCATTGGCAGTCGCTGAGCAGAGTCGTCCTGCCCCAGGCCGTGCGGCGTGTGATCCCGCCGCTCCTCAACGACTTCATCGGCTTGCAGAAGGACACGGCCCTGGTCGGCTTCCTCGGCTCCGTCGAGGCGTTCAAGCAATCGCAGATCGACGCGGCCGCGACGTTCAACTACACCCCCTTCGTCGCGGCAGCAGTTCTGTTCGTCGCGCTCACGATCCCGCTCGCGCGCTTCACGGACTGGCTCGTGCTCCGCGACCGACGCCGGCGGCACGCGGCGGGCACATGATGAGCGAAGCTCTGGTCGTCGACGGCGTGCACAAGTCCTTCGGGGCGCTGGAGGTTCTGCGCGGAGTGGATCTTGCCGTCGCGGAGCACGAGGTCATCTGCCTCATCGGCGCCTCCGGATCCGGGAAGTCGACACTCCTGCGGTGCGTCAACCTGCTCGAGCCGATCGACCGAGGTCGGATCGTCGTCGAGGGCGAGGAGATCACCGCACGCGGCGTCAATGTCAACAAGGTGCGTCGCCGGATCGGGATCGTCTTCCAGGCGTACAACCTCTTCCCGCACATGAGCGTGCTCTCGAACGTCACTCTCGCGCCCACGCTCGCGCTCAAAACGCCGCGCGCGCAGGCAGAGGCCGAGGCGACCGCCTTGCTGGACCGCTTCGGGCTCGCCGACAAACGCAACGACTATCCGGATCGACTATCGGGCGGTCAGCAGCAGCGGGTCGCAATCGTGCGGGCGCTTGCGATGAGGCCGGACCTGATGTTGCTGGACGAAGTCACGAGCGCGCTCGATCCGGAGCTCGTCGCCGAGGTGCTCGAGGTGATCCGCGAGCTCGCCGCGGGCGGAATGACGATGCTGATCGCCACGCACGAGATGAGCTTCGCGCGCGACATCGCCGACCAGGTCTGCTTCCTGGACGAAGGGGTGATCCTGGAGCAGGGCCCGCCAGCGCAGATCCTCAGCGAGCCCAAAGAGCCGCGGACTCAGCAGTTCCTCCAGCGCATCATCCAGGCCGGCCGGCTGTAGCTTTATGGGTATGCGCGAGCCCGACACACGCAGGATCGACCTGACGCTCGAGCCTCTCGACGACTACGTCGTCATCCAGCCCTCGGACGAGGAATCGGAGACGAACCTCGGCCTGATCATCCCCGCGTCGGCGGAGACCGACTGCCGGACCGGCGTCGTCACCGCCGTGGGTGCCGAGACCGGAGGTGTCGAGCCCGGCGACAAGGTGCTCTTCCCGAGCGACGCGGGCTACGAGGTGCGGCTCGCGGGGACTGCTGTGAAGGTATTGCGCCGCGGCGAGCTGATCGCCCGCGTGCACGACTGACGCTCAGGTCACGTGGGCGCGCGTAACGTCGGCGGGTGAGCAGCAGCCGAGCAGCGCGAGGCCTAGCTCGACCTCCTCACGCAGCAGCTGCAGGACGTGCGTGACGCCCTCCTCGCCGCCGGCTACCAGTCCCCAGAGCATCGCGCGGCCGATCAGGACCCCGCGCGCTCCCAGAGCCAGTGCTTTGAGAGCGTCGGTGCCACGGCGAACGCCACCGTCGAGAAGCACTTCGGCGCGGCCCTCGACCGCCTGGACGACTTCCTCGAGCGCGTCGAGGGAGCTGGACACGCCGTCCAGTTGGCGGCCGCCGTGGTTCGAGACGACGATTGCAGCAGCGCCGTGCTCGCAGGCAAGGCGCGCGTCCTCGGCGGTGAGGATCCCCTTCACGACGATCGGCAGGTCGTAGCCCGCGAGCCACTCGAGATCGCGCCAGCTGACACGCGTGTCGAATTGCCCGCCGAAAATGTCACCAGAGACGGTGAGATGCTCGGGAACCTTGAAGTCGACGCGAAGGTCGCGCTCTCTCCGCCCGAGGTAGGGCGTGTCGACCGTGAGTAGGAGCGTGGAGAAATCGCTCTCGACGGCTTCGGCGATCAACTCTTCGGTCTGCGAGCGATCGGCGAAGACGTAGACCTGGAACCAACGCGGCGCACCTGGCGCGGCTGCGGCCACTTCGGCGGGCCGAGCGGTTGCCGCGGTCGAGAGGCACATGATCGTGCCGGCCGCCGCTGCCGCCCGCGCGGTCGCGAGCTCGCCGTCGGGATGCGCCATGCGCTGCAAGGCGAGCGGCGCGATCAGGATCGGCAGCGCGACGTCGGTTCCGAGGACAGTCGTCGCAGTCGAGACCGAGCTGACGTCGACGAGCACGCGCGGCCGGAGCTTGCGACGCTCGAAGGCGGCGAGGTTGTCCCGGAGCGTGACCTCGTCCCCCGAGCCGCCGACGAAGTACGCATGCGCATTTGCATCGAGCTTCGCCTGGGCGAGCTCCTCGTAGTCCCAGACGTTGACCGGCGTCGGCACGCCGCGAGCGTATCCTGCGGCCGCGCGAGACGAGCGTTCGAGTGCGGCTAGGGTTACGCGCGTGTACGTCGCTCTCACATCTGCGAGCACAGGCGATCAGCCGAGCGAGAACGCGACGATCGTCGCGGAGGAGATGTACCGCTGGCTCCGCGAGACCGAGGGCTTCGAGGGCTTGCTCTTCCTCTCGCGTGAAGGAACGACGCTGGGCCTGACGTTCTGGGAGAGCCGCGAGATCGCGGAGCGCCACCAGGCATCCAGGATGCAGTTCCGCGACCGGATGCTGTCGACCGCCGGCGTCGAGATCGGGGAGACCGTCGACTACGAGGTCACATTCGCGCGCCTGGGGCCGTGGGCGGGCGAGAGAAAGGAGAGCGGAGAGGGCGGGATTTGAACCCGCGACGCACCTTTCAGCACGTACGCGATTTCCAGTCGCGCTCCTTAGGCCACTCGGACACCTCTCCGTGCTAGGAAGCGGAGAAGGAGGGATTCGAACCCTCGATGGAGGCATTCACCCCCATAACGCCTTAGCAGGGCGCCGCCTTCAGCCACTCGGCCACTTCTCCGCGTTGGCCGCAGGATAGCCGAGGCATCTTTCGGATCCCCCTCCCGGGGGAGGACAGTAGGGCCCCGCCACGAAAATGAGCTTGCCGGCTCCCCCCCTCATACCCCGGCACTTTGAAACCCGTCTGCGGCTACCCGAGGCGGGTTTCGTCTTTCTGGAGCTCTGCCGCGCTTAGTAGCCGCTGAAGCGGGCAGGCAGGAGTCGCTCCTCGGGGACACCCGCGGCCTCCAGCGTTCCGACGACTCCCTCGACCATGGCGGGCGGGCCCGCGATCAAGTACGTGAACGATGGCAGGTCGGCGCCGAGGTGGTCCCGGAGGAACTCGTCATCGATGCGTCGTTTCTCGCCGTCCCACGACGGGTCATCCGTCATGGTGAGCACGAGCTGCAGGTTCGGGCTCGCTTGCTCGAGATCGTGCAGCTCGTCGAGAAACGCGGTGGACTCGCGGTCCCGGTTCGAGTAGATGAGCGTGACCCGGTACGGAAGCTGCTCCTCGACGATGTAGTGGAGCATGCAGCGAAACACCGTGATGCCGATGCCGCCGGCGATGAACACGTACGGCTGGTCCGTGTCGTCGGGTAGCAGGAAGGTTCCCTTCGGTTCTTCGACGTCGACCTCGGCCCCGATCGGAAGCTCGGCGAGCGAGCGCTTGAAGGCGGTGTCACGCAGGCGCGTGCAGAGGCCGAGCACACCACGCTCGTTCGGGGAAGTGACGACCGAGATGTGCCGCCGCGGCCCCTTCTCGTCGTCGTAGGGCGGGTCGATAAGAGTGACCCAGAAGTACTGGCCCGGCTTGAAGTCGACCTCTTGCCCGAGCAGGTCGAAGATGACCAGGAGCGTCCCCTTCGCGACCTCTCGTTTCTCCTTGATCAGTGCGCGCATCTGCGTACCGTACCGCGCCGCGGGATGACGAGCCTCGACGAAAGAGAGAGCCCCGGCGGATGGCCGGGGCTCTCTGAACGACGAGCTCTTAGCGCATGTCCTCGTCGCGGTATCCAGCGCCGCCAGGGCCGTAATAGCCACCGACTTCGTTCCGGTAGCCCTCGTCCCTGTATCGATCCGCGTCGAACTCCGGCGCGTTCTTGATCTGGTCCTTCGTGCGATTGACGAAGACCTTTTCGTCGTCGAAGTCGGCGTCGCGAAGAACGCCAGCCGGCAGTAGCACCTTCTTGCCGAAGATCCACGGCCCGGTGTCGACGACGATGTAACTGCCACCGACGTCATTCGTGGCCTCGTCGATCTTGCCGATATCGCCGTCAAGCGCCTCGACGGTGAAACCAGTCAGATCCTGGGCGGTCATGGACGTATTTCCGTACGTCCACAGGTCTGTCGTCGCCATTGAGACCCTCCTTCCAGAGCGGATGAGCGCTCCGTCGTTGACGACTTGCTAGGTACTGAAGGCCTACCCCGGCAGACACCGATGAAACAGGTTGGCGTTGCCCCAGCCGAGGGTGCGCTTGTAGTCTCCGGCGCGCCGTGAAAGACCTCCAAAACGAGGCCGAATTCGAGTCGGGCGATGTCGAACACGCTCGAGCAGAGCGATTCGTCGACTCGATCCTCCCGCGCGACCGGGTCCTCAAGGTGCTGGACATCAAGGCCGGTGAGCAGCGTTTCGAGATCCGGAAACCGGCCTACGTGGTCGGCGTCGACGTGCTGCAGGCCGAGCGAGGGCGTCGTCCCGATGCCGACGAGCACCGCGTCATGGACCTCGAGCAGGTCGAGATCGAGAGCACGGAGTACGACGTCGTTCTTTGCATCAACGTCCTCGAACATGCCCGCGACCCTCTCGCTCTTTCCCGGTCATTCGGGAAGGGCTGAAGCCCGAGGGGGTCTTCGTGATCGAACTGCCGAACGTCGTCTCGCTCAAAGGTTTCCTGGTTCGCCTGACCCCCTGGTCCGTTCATCGTTGGTTCTACGCACGCGTTCTACGCGTCGAGCCGGGTGACCATCCGGCTCCCTCAGTCCACTCGCTCAGCCTGCGCCCGTCGTCTCTGCTGGCGCATGCCCGTTCGGGCGGCTGGAAGGTCCAGTATTTCCGAACGTACGAAGGCCCTGTCCAGAAGTCGGTCCGCCACCGAATCGGAATCGTGGGCTGGCGCTGGAGGCTCGTCGCAGGCCTGACCCGGGCCATGACCCTTGGCCTTCTGACGGCTGAGGACACGGGAATCATCGCGATCCTCACGAAGATCCCTTGACGGCCGCGACCTTCTCTATCGGTGGTGACCTGAACGTGCGCCGCATCGGCTATGGAGCGATGGCGCTGACCGGGCCGGGCGGCTGGGGTGAACCTCCGGATCCGGCGGCGGCGAAGGCCGTTCTCCGCCGAGCCCTCGATCTCGGAGTGCAGCTCTTCGACACGGCGGATTCGTACGGGCCCGACGTGAGCGAAGAGTTGCTCGCCGACGCCTTGCATCCGTATCCCAGTGACATGGTGATCGCTACCAAGGGCGGCTCGATCCGCGAAGGGCCGTGGCAGCTTCACGCCGACGGACGACCCGCACACCTCCGCGCAACGTGTGAGGGCAGCCTGCGGCGGCTCCGTCTCGATCGGATCGACCTCTATCAGCTCCATGCGATCGACCCAGCCGTTCCGCTCGAGGACTCCCTGGGCGCACTTGCCGAACTGAGGGCAGAGGGGAAGATCCGACACGTTGGCCTCTCCAACGTCGCGGTCGAGCAGATCGAGTCCGCGCGGAAGATCGTTCCCGTCGTCTCGGTGCAGAACGAGTACAACCTCGCCGCTCACGGCGCCCAAGCTGAGGTCATCGCCATGCGAGCTGCATGGCGATGTGCGTCATGAATCGCGTCGCCGCGGCGCCGTGCCAGTGGTTTTCGCCCGGCTCGAAGAAGACGCGGTCGCCCGGACGAATGACCTCGACCGGCCCGCCCTCGCGCTGGCAAAGGCCGACGCCGTCGGTGACGAAGATCGTCTGCCCATGCGGATGGATGTGCCAGACCGTCCGCGCGCCGGGTGTGAAATGGACTGCGGCGGCACTGAGCGGCGCGGCCGCAGCGACCGTGTCGATGAAGACCGCGCCGCTGAACCAATCCGCGGGGCCGCGGCCCGTATCAATGCTGTTGCGTGTGATTTCCATAGCTCTTGGTGTCCTTCCGCCTTCCGCACAAATCAGTGGTGGTGTCTCAAACGGACTCCCTCCGTCCGTTTCGCAGGTCACCATAGCAAGAAAATGGACATCCATAGTCCGTTTCGCTGCTAGGCTGAACCCATGACCGCCGCCGTGGAGAAGGCGCCCCGCAAGGACGCCGCCCGCAACCGGCAGCGGATCCTCGACGCCGCGAAGGAGCTGTTCGCCGAGCGCGGGCTCACCGTAACCCTGCACGACATCGCTGCACGGGCCGGTGTCGGTGTCGGCACGATCTACCGCCACTTCCCCGACAAGAAGCCGCTGATCGACGCGATCTTCGAGGAGCACCTAGCCGAGCTGACCGCGCTCTTCGAGCAGGCCATCGCCAACCCGGATCCCTGGGAGAGCATCGTCTGGGTGCACGAGCAGATGCTCGAAAACCAGGCGCGCAACCGAGGGCTCAAGGAGCTACTGCTCGGGACGACGCCACAAGCGCCGGATCGAGCACGTCAGTTTCGCGCGCAGCTTCATCCGCTCGCCGCCCAGCTCGTCGAGCGCGGCCAGGCGGCGGGAGTCGTCCGGTCGGACGCCGAGACACAGGACTTTGGCCTGCTGCAGACGATGGTCGGCGCAGTCATGGACGCCGCCGCGGAGGTTGATCCGAACCTCTGGCGCCGCTACTACACGATCGCTCTGCAGGGTCTACGGCCCCAAGGCGCTCCGCTCGCTTCGCTCCCCGTACCACCGCTCCCGCCCGAGAAGATGGAGAACCTGCTCGTCGGTCAGTGGAACCGTCGGGCGCGTTGAAGCTGGCGCACGTGGCGCGCCAGTCGTGCGCCAGTCCGCACCCTTCCTGGCGGATTTAGGCGGTGTTGAGCGGACTATGTGAAGTGGTCGACCTGTGACCGAATCCCGCCGGCGAAGCGGTGTTCAGCTTGGTTAGCGGAGGGGGAGGGATTTGAACCCTCGTCGGACCCAAGAGCCCGAAACGGTTTTCGAGACCGCCGCATTCGACCGCTCTGCCACCCCTCCGAAGGACGCACAGGGTACCCGCCGTCAGGAGACGGTGATGTTCAGCTTCATGCCGGCCGCCTCGTGCCCCGGCACTGTGCAGAAGAGCTCGTACTTCCCGGCTTTCAGCGTGACCTTCAGCTCGGCGGTGCCGCCTGCGGGGATCAGGTCCGTCTTGTCGCTCGTCCCCTTGATCGCAAGGTCGTGGGGGATCTTGCCGTCGTTCTTCACCTCGAAGGTGATCTCACCGGCTTTGAGGTCGGTCGCCCCGACCGTGATCTTGAACTCGACCTCGCTGACCGGCACCTTCGTCGCCGCGGCCTTCGGCGGAGCGGTTGTGGTCGCTCGCGTCGACGTTTGAGCGGTTGTCGTCTGCTCTGTGGTGGTCGTCTCGGCCGGAGCCGTGGTCGTCTCGGGTGCCGCACCCTCGGCGTGATGCGTGTCCTCCGCGCCGAACACCTCGACCGCCGTGAGCATCCCGAAGAAGAAGACGAACGCTATGACGATGAATGCGAGCAGCCCCTTCCCGGGATAGTCGGGACGGAAGCGCGGAAAGAGAAACGAGGACGAGAGCGCGAAGAGGATGAAGACGAGCGCGGTGACCCCGAGCCCGACCTCGTGGCCTGTTGAGAGGGCGAGCGGCACGCGCGGATACTACGCAGCCGAAAGCAGCCGGCGCTCCTCCCTGCGGCGGTAGGCCCGTGAGCCCAAGATCCAGGCCAGCGCGAGAACGATCAGCGGGCTGAGCACGATCAACAGGAACAGCACCACGGCCCCGGCCCCGGCCAGGAACGAGCCCGCATCCCGCGCGGCACGCTCGATCCGGCTCATCCCGCCCTTCGTCGCAGCCGCGGCCTTCTGCGAGGTGAGCGTCAGCGAGATCCGGGAGAGGCTGGCCTCGCGCAGCGTCGCCTTGTTCGAGCCGGTGACCTGGGCGAGCTCTTGCCTTGCCGCGTCGCGCTGCAGCTCGAGCCGGAGGCGTACGTCAGCCGGGAGCGACGAGCTCTTCAGCGTCTCGCCAATGCGTGCGATCTGGACCTTCAGCTGGACGATCCGCCGCCGCTGCGTCTGAACGACCTGATCGAGATCCCGGATCGAGAGGTGCTGCTCGGTCACGGTGCCCAACTGGGCGAGCCGGAAGTATGCGTCTTCGACTCGGTTCACCGGGATGCGCAGCACGAGATCGGACCGGCCGTTGCCAGCGTTGGTCGATTCGTCGACGGAGGCGACGTAGCCGCCGTACGTCCGGGCGAGCCGTGTCGCCTCCGCCGTCCGGTCGTGGAGCGCATCGACGTTCTTGACGCGAACGGTCAGCGAGGCCTCGTAGTCCTGATAGCGGCCGGAGGCCGGTGTCGGCAACGACCCCCCCGAGACGCCGGTCACGGCCCCAGAAGGAGTGGTCACAGTTGTATGGGTGTCGAAGGCCCCGCGCTGAAGTTCCGCAGCGCTCTTCTGGACAGTTGCTGCGCTCTGGCTGGAATCGCCACCCGAGTTGACGACACCGTGAATGACTGCGGCGCTGACAAGTGCGAGCACGCACACGGGCGCGAGGACGAGCAGCGAGCGCCGCGACGAGAACGTGAGCAACAGATCGTGCAACGTTCGAGGCCGGGCGGGCTCGCCCAATGCGCGTACGCGCTCGCGCACACTTGCAGGAGCCGCGGTCGGGAGTGCCCGCAAGTCGCGTACGAGCTCTTCGAACTCGCGCTCGAAATCAACGTCAGTCGCGGGCATCGCTCATCATCTCCTCGAGTCGTTTCAGGGCCCGGCTCAGTCGCGTCGAGCAGGCTGTAGTGCTGATCCCGAGCACCCGGGCCACGGTCGGCCCATCGAGCTCGAGCAGGACGCGTAGCGCAACCACCTCACGCTCGGCCGCGGACAGACGTCCCAATGCGGCCTCGAGCTCACCGGAGCCGAGCGCAGTTTCTTCCGCATCCGGCAGGTCGCTCGCATAGCGCTCCTCCCGCCGGCGGCGCCGCTCTTCGGAGCGGAAGTAATCGAGTGCGGTCGTGCGCGCGATCCCACAGAGCCAGGCACGGGGTGTGCCCCGTCGCGGATCGAAACGCCGCCAGATGCGAAACGCCTTTTCGAAGGTCTCCCCCGTCAGGTCTTCCGCCACCGTCCGGTTGCCGGTGAGAAACAGCAGATAGCGGTGCACGGCGTCCAGCTCGGACTCGGCGACCGCCGAGAACGTCGGACGGTCGACCCGTAAGCCGGGCCACGAGGTCGTCACCGCGTTCACAGCCTTCATACGCCGCCGCCCCGCCCGATTGTCACAAGGAGAGTCTGACTCAGCAGGGACCGGTTGCGGGCGTGCCGCCCGGACCGGTGAAGTGCTGCACCGTGCCGCCGACCCCGGCCTGCAAGCAATACGAGACCGCGTCTGCGCGCATCACCGACACGCCGAATGCCGGCGGTAGTACCTCGCCGGCGTACGTCGCGTGCTCCGACTTGTAGGCCTCGAGCTCAGTCGCGGCAGCCGTGAAGTTGAGCCCGCCGACGGCGGCGGAGGCCTGCGCCTTGGCAAGCTTCGTCTTGTTCGAGGTCGGTCCGTTGTGGCTCATGCTCTGCATCGTCAGAAGCCCGACGATCGCGAGTGAGCACATCATCGCGACAAGACCGAATACCCGCATGACCCGAGTTATCGGGCCGTTTCGCGCTTCGCTTGAATAGAACGCCGGACGCGCTATGCGCGCCCGGCGCTCAGATCACTCTTCGGCCCAGCTAGCTTCGGCCCAGCTGGCAAGGTCGAGCCCCAACACCGGGGCCTGAACTGCCAGAACCGGAGCCGCAGCGGGCACACTGACCACAGGCTGCGATGTCTTCGCTGCAGCCGCAGTCGAAGGGCTCGCCGCGATCGCCCCGACAATCATCAGGACGATGATCGCCGACCCACGCTTTCCAGATGTCTTCCTCGCCATGTCCCTTCCCTCTCGCCGCATATCCCCACGTACCTGAAGTGGGTCCTCGAGACCACTCTGCGAGGGACGCCCGTGGCTTGCGTCCCCCTTCAGGGGGAGGGAGCCGCGCAATTCACTCGATCGGGGGATCAGTGACCTGCGCAGGCAAGAAAGCAACACTCGCGGCATCTCAAAGGATGCAACACCTTCCATGGCGAAGCCCCGGGTGACAGGCCGCAAGCCACCGGGGCTTCTTTTCTTTCGAGTCGGTTTACTTGCGCCTCATGGAGCAGCGCGTAACCCTCGTGACCCTCGGTGTTTCGGACTACGGCCGCGCGAAGGCGTTCTACGAAGCCCTCGGCTGGTCACCTGCGCTCGAGGTGGACGAGACCGCGTTCTTTCAGGGCAACGGCATCATCCTCGCCCTGTGGGGGCGGGAGAAGCTCGGCCTCGACATGGGCATTCCCGACGACGGTGCGCGCTGGAGCGGTATCGCCCTGGCTCACAACGTCCGCTCGCGGGAGGAGGTCCATGAGGTGATCGAGCAGGCTCGCGAGAACGGAGCCGCGATCACGCGCGAGCCCGCGGAGACTTTCTACGGAGGATATGCCGGTGCTTTCCGTGATCTCGACGGGCATGCGTGGGAGATTGCGCACAACCCGGGCTTCGGCCTGGACGACGACGGCAATATCGTCCTCCCATGACTGCATCCGAGAAGAGCAACCGCATGCTCGCGGGAAAGTGCCGGTGCGGAGCGGTTCGCTACGAGGTCTCGGATGCGTTCCTGTACGCGGCGAACTGTCACTGCTCGGAATGCCGGGCGGCAACCGGGTCGGCCTTCAAGGCATTCGCCGGCATCGAGCGAGAGAAACTCACGATCACCGAGGGTGTTGACGAGCTCGCCGTCTTCGGAGAGGAAGACCTCAACGACACGCGCTGCCGCGCATGCGGATCTTTCCTCTTCTCAGTGGTTCGGGACGGCGCCTTCGTGCATGTCGCGATGGGCTCGCTGGTAGACGCCCCGACCATCCGTCCGACCCAGCACATCTACGTCGGCTCCAAGGCAGCGTGGTTCGAGATCACCGACGACCTACCGCAATTCGACGAGCTCTAGCGGCCGATGCTGTTTACGCCGGAAGCGCACGAGGTGCTGGCCGACGAACCATGGAGCGCCGAGAGGGCGCGGGCGACCATCGCCTCGATCGTTGCCGACACCGAGAGCGCGTTCGACGATGGTTGGTCGACGCATCCCCAGGACGTCGTTGAGGACGACGACGCGTCCACGCGGTTCCGCACGGTGTACTGCGGAGGTGCAGGGGTCGTGGATGCACTACGCCGCCTGGCCTTGCGCGGCTTCGTCGAGTTACGACGAGACTACGTCCCGTATCTGGAGCGTTCGCTCGAAGCCGAGCCGGACTTTCCTGACAAGGATCCCCAGCGCAGCCTCTGGGGGGGCGAGACGGGAATCCGGCTGGTGTTGCAGAGGCTCGCGCCTTCGCAGGCCAACCTCGAGCGGCTGTCGGAGCTGATCGCGGCGAACGAGCGCGACGAACGTTGCGAGTTGATGTGGGGTAGCCCAGGGACGATTCTCGCGGGTCGTGAGCTCGGGCTCGACGTGAGTGCGAGCGTCCAGTGGCTGCACGGCCGCCGCGACACAGATGGCTTGTGGACCCAGCAACTGTCAGGCCACAGCAGGCGGTTTCTCGGGCCTGCGCACGGGTTCGCAGGGTGTGTGCTTGCACTCGGTGATGTCACCGACGTCTCCGAGACGCTCCGGCGCTTTGCAGTCGAGGAGGATGGGCTCGTCAACTGGCCTGGCCTGGCGGAGGCGGAACTCGGCGCAAACCGCGACGGCCAGATCCGCATGCAGTGGTGTCACGGCGCGCCCGGAATCGTCGGGACGCTCGCCCACTACCTCGACGATGAACTGGCACTAGGCGGAGGCGAGTTGACGTGGCGCGCCGGGCCGCTGCGAAAGGGCGCAAACCTCTGCCACGGCACGGCGGGGAACGGATACGCCTTCCTGGCCCTGCTCGAGCGCACGGGAGACGAACGCTGGCTCACGCGAGCGCGCGCGTTCGCGACGCACGCCGCAGCTCAGGTGGAGCACGACCGGTCGGAGTACGGGCAGGGCCGGTACACGCTCTGGACCGGAGACCTCGGCACAGCCCTCTACCTCGCCGACTGCATCGACGGTGGAGGGAAGCTACCCCTCCCCTAGGCGTGTTTTTATGATCTGGCGATGGTTCCCGAAGCCCCGCTGGAGCAGACCGAGCACGGACTTGCCGCTGCCGGGGAAGGATGGTTCGTGCTGAACGCCCGTGCGGCTCGCTGGCGCCACAGCGAGGAGCTGCGAGCGAGTCTGCGCTTTGAAGGCGAGACGGACTTCCCGCAGCTCGGAATCACCCTCGTCGTGCTCTGGCCGGGTGAGCCGATGGCCATGTACCACTGGGAAACCGATCAGGAAGACTTTCTCGTCCTCTCCGGCGAGGCTCTGCTCATCGTCGAAGGTGAGGAACGGCCGTTGCGGCGGTGGGACTTCGTGCACTGCCCCGCCGAGACCAAGCACGTGATCGTCGGGGCCGGAGACATGCCCTGCGCCGTCCTCGCCGTCGGCGCGCGAGAGCATCAGACCACCCGCGCCCCCGACGGCACGCTGCAGTGGCGCGCGGACTGGGGCGGCTATGCGGTGGACGAGGCTGCGCTCCGGCACGGCGCGGGCGTCGAAGTGGAGACGGCTGACGAGGAGCAGGCCTACGCTCGGTTCCCGAAGTCGGAGCCGACGCGCTATCGCGAGGGCTGGCTTCCGGGCTAAGCGGCTGCGATTACTTCTCAGGCTCCCGACAGTCTTACCTGGGTCGGTCAACCGAATGGAAAGAGGTGCGGCAAGTGAACGCGTCGCTGAAGAGTGTTGGTGCCATCACGCTGTTCGTCGAGGATCCCCGACGGTCGCAGTCGTTCTACGAGAAAGTCTTCGCGCTGCCCGTGATCTGGGAGGACGAGGACTCGGCGGTGTTCCAGTTCGAGAACACGCTTGTCAATCTGCTCAAGGTGTCGGCCGCGCGCGAACTGATCGAGCCCGGGTCAGTCGCGAGTCGCGAGGCCGGATCCCGCTTCCAGCTCACGATCTGGGTGGATGACGCGGATGCGGTGAGCGCGGAGCTTGCAAAACACGGCGTCGAGCTCCTCAACGGCCCGATCGACCGGGAATGGGGAGTGCGGACTGCAAGCTTCACCGATCCCGACGGCCACATCTGGGAGATCGCGCAGAAGCTCCCCGAGGCCGACGGGTCGTAGCGAAGCGACGGGCCGGGCGTCAGGCGATCGTCGTGATGTAAGCACCGACCAGCGTCGCCGTCTGCTGGTCGACGCCACCCGCTCGACGCTCGGCGTGCCCGTCCTGAAAATGCGCAAAGGCAGCCGTCGAAGCGATCGGGTTCACCTCGTCTTCGCCGTGGTCGTGGAATGACACGTGCACGAAGGAATCGTCGGCGAGCCGGAGGACGATGTAGCTCACGTTGTCAGGCGTGGTCGCCTCCAGCTCGGCGAAGACTCCTTCCACTCGGCGCTGGTTCTCGTCGGCCGCCTCGGCCGACTGCATTGCGTAGCGGGTGACCAACCGCTTCTGCATTGAGGAACTCCCTTTTTCGCTGCGGCGCTAGTCCGTCATTCGCATCGCGACTTGATACTTCGTAACCGACGTGCGCTGGCCGGGAGTGTCGCCGGCAGGCATCGCGCTCAGTGCCGCGTCACCACGCTGGTAGTCCTCATCGTTGTCGAAGAAGAGAATCACGACAGACTTCTCGGCTTCCGGATCGTGCAGGACGACGATCTCCTTGGCCGGCACGTCGTCCGGCCGGTCGCTGCCCTCCATCTCGCTCTGCATCTGAGCCATCCGGTCGCTGCTGACGCCGTCGAAGGTCACGACTCGTGCGAGTGGCATAACGCCTCCTTGTCGGGTATGCGGTTGACTCTAAACCTTCGGAAGCCAACCGTCGCGGTATGCGGTCGGCTCGCGGCTCGGGACCGAGTCGTACGCCTGGCCGCCGTCGTTCGTGTCCTCCTCGACGCTCGCACCGTGGCGCCTCGCGACTTCGTCGACGGGGAAGCCGAGCACGTCGTGTTGGCGTGCGCCGACCGCGATCACGAGGCACGGACCGCTTCCTGCGCCGATGATCACGTGCTTCGTGTTCGGCGGGCAATGCACGAAGTCCCAAGCGCGCAATCGACGCTCCTCGCCTTCGATGACCAGAACTGCTTCGCCTGTGACGACGAGGAAGCCCTCCTGATCGGCCTCCCAGTGGTACATGGACATCGGTTCGCCCGGTCTGAGCACGAACGGATTGACGCCGAGCTGTTCGAAGTGCCGCTCGCCTTCGAAGTCATCGCCGAGGACGCAGACCGCCCCGCGGCCGTCGGCGTAACGCCACTCGGCGTCGCGCATGTTGAGGACGAACCATCCGTCACCCTTCGGGACGAGCCCGTGTTCGGTCTGCTCCAATTTCGACTCGGGAACCATCGGGTCAGCCCGGAAGGTATCGCTGACGCAGGGCAGCGGTCGCCTTCGCTGTGAGGGCATTGGCATCGAGAAGCTCCTCGAGGGTCACGGACGAGAATGTCGACTGGTCGACGAGGAGGTCTCGGTACCGCGCACACGCATCGGCGAAGTCCGAGTTACCGATGGGGTGGGCGACGACATAGCGACCCCATTTCCACGAGCCACTTGGATGCTGGAGCATGGAGAGCAGGAGCAGGTGCTCGAGCCACATCACGGCGAGATCCGACCGCCCCTTGACCGCGTCGGTCGCTCCCGGGGCGAAGATGCCTGACCTCTCGGCGACCTCGAGATACCGCGCGAGGTTGCTCGGCTTCGGGATCTCCGGCTTCGTTCGGTCGTGGTAGTTGGTGTCGAGGGCGACGATCCCCTGTGTCCCGTCACCGACCTCGAGCACGAACGCCGCATCGAAGGCGCGAAGGCTGTTGAGGTAGGCGGGGTCGAAGCGGCCGGGCGAGTGAGCGAAGCGGACGTCGCACACGGTGCCTGGCGCGTCCGCCCACCACGTGTGAACGGCCCGGTCGGCCAGCCCGAGGTCGGCGGCCAGGTCGCCAAAGAGATTGAAGGCCATCGCGGGCGACCAGAGGAGGTCGGCCCACAGTCGCTGATGATCGAAGCTCTGGTGAGGCTCGATCATGGAAGTTCTGGCCCTCACCGCGTCGAGTGCTCCTGCGGTGATGAAGTTCGCGCCGGTTTCCTGCGCGTACGCAAGTGGGAGGCGGCTTCCAACCGGACGTGCTGCTCGGCCGGGTTTCGGCACGATCGGTTGCGTTCCGATTGGGTGGCCCTTCGACTCCCGCCAGCGCGACTGGTGGTAGCGCAGCTTTCGGCGG
Organism: uncultured Actinomycetes bacterium; assembly: GCA_963779965.1. Lineage (GTDB taxonomy): Bacteria > Actinomycetota > Thermoleophilia > Gaiellales > Gaiellaceae > 3-1-20CM-4-69-9. Next base: position 19,459 of record CAWAAP010000019.1, read on the forward strand.
AACGCGGTCATCTCCGGTCGCCCCGGGACCCGGTCCTCGGCTTCCCAACTGTGCGCAGCCTCGAGCTCCTGCTGGGACAGAGGGTCGGCCATGTCGAGATCGTAAGCCCGCGACGATATGGTCAGCACGCATGAACGACGCCGACTGGATGGTGGACGTTGACGCGATCACGCCGTGCTGCAGCCGGCGCCTGACGCTCCGTCGCGAGCCGGGCAGCGATCCTGATGCCGTCCCGGAAGGGTTTGTGTGCCCCGAGTGCGGTCGGATGCTGCGCATCCAACTCATCGCCGGCTCGCCGTCTTTCGTCCTGGCGGCGCCGTGCGAGATCTGCGAACGCGAAGGTCTACTGACGGAAGGAGAGTTGTGCGCGCACTGCGAGCACTGTCAGCAGCATTGCGAGGAGGCGCACGAGTTCACCCCGCGGCCGAGCGAGACAGAGGCTTGATCGGCCTCAGTCGGTGCGGCTCGGAGGTTGAAGCAGTCGTCGACCGAGAGCCCTGGCGAGTGACAGCGCGGGCGATCGTTGCGCCGATTCGACGAGGGCTGCGTCTAGAGAACTCCCCAGGTCGCGGCATTCCAGGCAGCGGAGCGAACCGGCATGACGTAGCCCGGGCTCGATTCGACCACCGCACGCCAAACACCGCGCGCGTCTATCCGCACGTGCTTCTCCCCGAGTCCAACTTGCCACCGCCGCAGTCCCTTCCCTTCGCCGCCCTTCCGCTCAGGCTATTTGTCTCGGCGTGCGTGGGCTATCCCTCGTTCAAGTGAGGCTGACGTCGTGACCAGGTTCGTCGTCGATACGAGCGCCGTTCTCCACCTGGCAAGCAAAGGAATCGAGGTCTCGAGCGCACACAAGCTCCTTGCACCGACGCTCCTTCGTTCCCAGACACTGTCCGCTCTGCACGAAGCCGTCGAGCGAGGCGAGCTCCCGGCCGAAGTCGCGCGCGAACGCCTCACGCACGTCAGACGGATGAAGATCAGGCTGCTGGGCGACGCGGTGCTCCAACGTCGAGCGTGGGAACTTGCGGACCAGTTGGGGTGGGCCTCGACCTACGACGCCGAGTACGTGGCACTTACTCAACTGCAGGCAGATGCGTTCGTAACCATGGACGCGAAGCTGGCACGAAGCGTCAAAGGGATCGTCGAGATCGCATCGGTCGACGCGCTCCTCTAGGCGCGCGGCGTTTGTGGAACAAGCAACCGAGTGGTAGGACCTGCACGTGCGCCTGTTGTCAAGTCTCGCATCGCTCGTAGTGGCGCTCAGTCTTACGGCGTTGCCGGGAGTAGCGGTCTCGGCCACCGCCGTCTCGCCCTTCACTCCGGGAGCGGCAGGAAAATGCAAACGCGGTGCTACTACGGCGGTCATCGCGGGGAAGCGGACCTGCCTCGTCGTCGGGCAGCGCTGCAAGACGAGGCTCGACAAGCAGTACCACCGCTACAAGTTCCACTGCCACACGGGCCGTCTGACTCGCAGCAAACCCAGCCCGCCGCCTCCGCCGGCGCCCCCACCCCTACCGGGCCGGCGCATTGACGTCGGTGGCTACAAGCTCTACATCGAGTGCACCGGGAGCGGCAGCCCGACGGTCGTCTTCGAGGCCGGAGAGGGCGGGGCGGGTGCATCGAACCCGCTGCCTGCTGCGCGTGGGGTCCGGGCAGAAGTGGCGAAGGACACGCGGGTGTGCGCATACGACCGCGCCGGACTCGGGGCTAGCGATCGGCGGCCGTCCGGCCCCATCGCCACGGGACAACGCTACGCGGACGAACTGCACGCATTGCTCACCGGAGCGAACGAATCGGGCCCCTATGTGCTCGTCGGTCCTTCCTATGGTGGCTTGGTCGCCATGTCGTACGCGAAGCACTACCCTGGCGACACTGCCGGACTCGTCTTCGTCGACTCCGATAACGCCTGCAAATGCGTCTTTCCCGACATCGAGCCGGCGGAGTTCGATCTCGCATCCGTGACATTCGGGGCGCGTCCGGTTGTGGTGTTGAGGGCGGTTCTCACCGATGGACCCGATCTGGCGCGGCGGTCGACGAACAGCATCCTCGTCAACGCCGACAGCGGGCACGTTGTGTTCGAAGAGCGGCCACAGCTCGTTGTCGAGGCAACTCGTGTCGTCGTCGCGGCGGTGAGAAGCGGTGGAAAGCTGCCCCCGTGCGAGCAGACGGCGCTGCCGGCAGCCGGCGGCAAATGCGAATAGTCCGTGAGGGCCGATACGCCCACGCGTGCGTCGTAGCAGCGGTCGTGCCTATGGATTAACGCCGGGAGCGGCAGCGGTGCCGACCTTGCCGACGAACGTGCCGCTGACCCGATGAAGGGGCCGCCTGCCTCTTCGCTCGCGAGTTTCGCGCGGATGCTCAACCGCACCGGTGAGCCGGGTCGGCAGCTGACGTCGTCGAGAATAGTGATCGACCCCCGCGAGCGCTCGCTGTCCGCTGAGGCTTCGAGCCGCTTCCTTGGATACGCGACGAACATCGTCCCAGTCCGACCCACGAGCGCCGGGAAGGCGACCTTCCGCCCGCGGCGAGCGAGCGTTAGGCGAATCTCGAGTGACCACCACGGCGGTGAGAATGGCGAACTCCGCTGGATGCGAAGCGTGCGGACGGCGGCTCCGTCGTCCCATTTGCCGCACCAGATGTACGTCTTGCCGGCAACCTTGAGCGCGGAGCCGTCGGCCCACACAAGCCTGAGCGGTGTTCCCGATGACAGCCCTGCGTTGCCTCGCGCGGCGCCAACGGTTGCGACGCACGTCGCCAACAGAAGCCCCACAGCCAGCGCCGTCCCACGCATCGTCCCATTGTCGCAGGCAATCCATGCGGTCAGCCACGCCGATGAGTTCTCGGTGGTTTGTCAGTCTCTACGGTCGGTACACAATGAACGCCCCCGCCTCAATCGCCATCACGCCAGTCCGAGTTGCCGACCTGCTCGCCGAGGGCGAGCGGATGCCGGTCTACGTGTACGTCATCGACCATCCCGATGCGCGCGTTCTGGTCGACACCGGCATGACGGAGCTGCACCCGGCGGTCGCCGATCTCGATCCCCGCCTCCGTCCACTGAGCAAGCAGGACTTCGACCTCGCCGGCATCGACATCGTCGTCAACACACACCTGCACTTCGACCACTGCGGCGGCAACCACCTCTTCGCCGGCAGGCCGATCTACGTTCAGCGTCGGGAGCTCGACGACGCGCGCAGCGAGGACGACTACACCATTCGCGAGTGGGTCGAGGCGCCCGGTGTGCAGTACGTGCCGGTCGACGGGGAGCTCGAGCTGCTCCCGGGGCTCCGGCTCGTCCCGGCGCCGGGCCACACACGCGGCATGCAGGTGGTCGTCGTCGAGACTGGCGGTCGTCCGGTCGTCGTCGGCGGTGACGTGGCGGTTTGGTTCGGCGAGCTCGACGAGCCGCACACCGAAGGCCAGCTGCAGGTGCGCGCGCTCGACCCCGAGCTGGTCTGGCTCGCACACGAGCACGAGCCGTGGCGACCCCGCACCGTCTAAGGCATCACGCCGGCCCCGGGGCAACTCGTCGTGCCACAAAATGTCCCTTGAGCCGCGTGACCGTTAACCGTACGCAGCGAGCCGATCAGCCAGATCGGCGTGTGTGAGGTCTTGCGGGAGTGAGTCGAAACCGGTCATGAAGCAGAGCTGGAGCGCCGTGAGAAGCTCGTCGCCCTCGATGAACGTGTTTCGAGCTGCTCGCTCCTCGGGGTCCTGGACGACGCACCCTTCGTTCGTCCACACCTCGAGGAGTGTGCCGAGATCGGCAAGCTTCTTGCGGATCGCACGGCGTTCCGCGTACTCCTCGAAGTCGACCTCCGAGGGCTCAGCCGAGAGAAGTGCCTCCGAGACGTCTCGGACGTCGTGCATCGCCATTGAGAGGCCCTGTCCCTGCAGCGGATTCTCGTAGCCAGCTGCGTCTCCGATCAGAACGACTCCGTCCGCGAGCGGCCGTGACACACGGCTGTCTTCCCCGGGAAACGTCGCGCACGGCCCTGTCGGACGCGCCGCTGGCCAATCGGCCACGTCAGCAAGGCAGTCGAGCCGGCACGTGTCCAAGAAACGCTTCGGTCCGTCCGGCCCGGCGAAGCGGGACTCTTGGCCAGTCGGAAAGCACAGGTAGAGCCGCGAACGCCCGTCCTGTTGAGGAAACGAGTAGAAGATCAGGTCCGCCTCTCTCGCCATCACGTTGACCTCGTCGTCCATGCCTTCCACGTTGTCAACAAGCATTCCGGCGATGAGCTGCGCGGGTGGATCGACCTCGAGCTCGATTCGGGCCTGCGAGCGGACGGACGAGCGGCGGCCGTCCGCCCCGACGACGAGCCGGCAGTGGACCTCGCACTGCGACCCCGTCTTTCTCCGTCCAGCGCACGAGCTTTCGCTTCCCGGTTTCAAGACGGACGTCGCGTACGCCCTTGCGAGCATCCGCGCCCAGGGACGACGCTGCATCGGCAAACGCTGAGCAGGCCCGAGGATGGCTGATGTTGAGAGATCCCTCGATGCCGCTGACGGCTTCGCCCACTTCGAACCTGAGGCGGTCCGAGGCACCCTCGTCGTAGAGATCCAGCCGTGGCACGAACTGGGCACCTGCATTCAGGAGCACCCGCTCGACGCCCAGCGCGCGGGCTAGGCGGACACCCCACGGCCAGAGAATCTCGCCTCGCACTTGGTCGCGGTACTCGAGTTGCCGCTCGAGTATTAGAACGCGCAGACCACCATCCGCGAGGACCGTCGCCAGCGCGCCGCCGGCGATTCCGCTCCCGATGATGACGACGTCAGGTTCCTGCACGGGCAGGATTCTGGCGTACCCCTGCGGCCTGTGCCCAGTCACAGTCCTGTCACTTGCGCCAGTGTTCGGGAATGTCACCCGACGGACGGGGCGCTGCTACCTCGGGAGATCCTTGAACCGCTCTGTCGCGGCGAGCGCAGCCTCTCGCATCGTGTCGCTGCCCATGTGGCCGGAGTCGCCGATGACCACAAGTTGGGCGTTTCGCCAGGCGTGCGTTAGCTCCCACGCTGTTGCAATCGGAGAGCCGAGGTCGAGTTTGCCGTGGATCACGATGCCAGGGATTCCCGACAGCCGATGCGCGTCTCGCAAGAGTTGCCCCTCCTCGAGCCACGCGCCGTGCGAGAAGTAATGCGTGCAGATGCGCACCAAGGCAAGCTTGGCATCAGGCGGCCTGTTGCTGTAGGCGTTGGGAGTGCCGTTGGGCTCGAGCGAGATAACTGCGTCTTCCCACGCCAGCCAAGCCTGCGCAGCCCGCTCCCGTATACCGCTGTCGCTCGACCCCATCAAGCGTGCGTACCCCGCGACCACGTCGTCATCGTCGACGCCGGCACGAAACCGGGCCCACTCCTCCGGAAAGAACCGCGCGATACCTCCGTAGAGCCAGTCGATCTCTGAACGACGAGTCATCGTTGCGCCAAGCAGCACGATCGCAGCAACGCGTTGCGGGTGCCGTTCAGCGTAAGCCAGCATCAGCGTCGACCCCCACGAGCCCCCGTACAGCAGCCACCGCTCGATTCCGAGATGTTCGCGCAGCAGTTCCATATCTCTGATCAGGTGCTCCGTGGTGTTGACGCTCATGTCGGTCGAGGGATCGCTGGCATGCGGCGTGCTCTGCCCACAACCGCGCTGGTCGAATTGCACAACCAGGTAGCGGTCGGGGTCGAAGTAGCGTCGGCTACCCGGACCGAAACCGGAGCCCGGTCCACCATGGACTACCAGCGCGGCTTTGCCGTCCGGATTACCACTGGTCTCCCAATACACGAGGTTGTCATCACCGACTTCGAGTAGGCCGTGCGCGAACGGCTCAACGGGCGGATACCGCTCCATAGCGCGCCAGCGTAGGCCAAGCTCGTCGAACGCGGAGGAGATCGCATGCGCCAGCGTGCCGGAATGTCACCCGAGCGAGCGCTCGATCGGCGGAGGATCGTCGAGCATGGCGGTCGTCGCCGCGCTGGGTCGCGTGGCGTGCGTGCGCGCGGCGAGTCGCGCTAGGTCTCCGGTTGCATTCGTCTGGTGCGGACGGAAGGATTCGATCCGACGTGGAGCCGCCCGAGGTGCGTTACGCGAGAACGGTTGACGGCGTGAACATCGCCTACCAGGTCCGTGGCGATGGACCGGTCGATCTCGTGTACACGCTCGGGATGGCCGGGAACTTCGAGATCGAGTTCGAGGCGCCCTGGGGGACTCGATTTCTCGAGCGACTCGCGAGCTTCTCAAGGGTCATCCTGTTCGACAAGCGTGGTACGGGACTCTCCGACCGTGTCCTTGGCGCGCCTGACTTCGACATGCGGGCGGATGACCTGCGTGCCGTCCTGGACGCGGCCGGATCCGAGCGGGCTGTGATTGTCGGGAACCGCGGAGGGGGGAGCCTCGCCGCATTCTTCGCCGCGATGCACCCCGACCGGGTCTTCGCTCTCGTCCTCTACAACTCTTGGGCACGGACAGCGTGGGCGCCGGACTACCCCGTCGGGACATCAACAGATGACCTGGCAGCCTGGAGAAGCGAGATCGCCGCGCACTGGGGCACAGCCAGACTCGCGAAGCGGTTCCTCCGTAGCGTCGCACCGTCCCGTGCCGACGACCCTGAATGGATTAGGTGGGAAGCGAGATCTCTTCGACACGGAGCGTCGCCCGCCGCGGCGCTCGCCTTCGACGAGTTCGAGCAGGGGATCGACGTCCGAAGCGTCCTGCACACGGTGCAGGCGCCTACGCTCGTCCTGTCGCGCTCCGAGGCTGCACGAGCGCGTTCCGCTGATCTCGCTGCGAGGATCCCCGGTGCGAGGCATGTTCCGGTGCCCGGCGAGGATTGGATGCCGTATGCGGGCGACATCGACGTGCTACTGGGCGAGATCGAACGCTTCGTTCGGTCTGTTCACGCTGAGGAGGCGACGTTCGAGCGAGTCTTGACGACCGTGCTGTTCACCGACCTCGTCAGCTCCACGGAGACGGCCGCGCAACTCGGCGATCACGCCTGGAAGGGCGTCGTCGAGCGCCACCACGCGACGATCCGCGCGATGATCGGTCGATACCGGGGAACCGAGGTCGATACCGCGGGTGACGGCTTCTTTGCCACGTTCGACGGGCCTGCCCGCGCTGTTCGCTGCGCGCAAGCGATTGTCGACGCCGTCCGGCCGCTGGGCATCGCAGTGCGAGTTGGTGTCCACACAGGCGAAGTGGAGCTCATCGACGCGAAGGTCGGAGGGATCGCCGTCGCGATCGGCGCACGTGTGGCGGCGCGTGCGGGTCCGGGCGACGTGCTCGTGTCTCAGACAGTCAAGGATCTCACCGTCGGCTCCGGCCTCGGGTACACGGATGCCGGCGAACACGAGCTGAAAGGCGTCCCCGGCGAGTGGCGGCTCTATCGGCTGGTGGCAGGCGTCTGAGGCTGTCGACGCGCACGCTCGAATGCGCCAGCGTTCACGAATGTCCCCCGAGCCGCGACCCGCCGGGCTATCCGGCTGGGTCAGCTGGGCGCGAGTTTCTCGCTCTAGAAGCCCGGAGGACTGATGCCCCCAGCACCGATGCCGCCACCAACGAGTGGCGGCCAACCGTCAATGACGCGGATCTTCCCGCACTTAGTGCACTTCGCGTATCGGTCACCGTCGTCGGTGTGGAACGCGCGCCACCGATGCCAACCGAGGGAGCACCTGATCCGCTTCACTGCGACCCAAGCTTACGCCGCGCGGTCAGGCGATGCCTTTCTTAATCCGGCCGACGCGCAGTCAACGTCCCCTGCGACAGTGTTCGGGAATGTCCCCCGAATGTCTGCGCGGACTATGGTCGGATTGCTCCCATAGGTTGCACGCAGCACTTCGCGCTGTGAAGATGGTTTGAGCGCAAGCGATAAGCGTGAGAAGGCGATCGAATGAACCGGCGTCTCGCACTAGTTCTGGCCACTTTCTTCGGCGTGCTCGTGGCGGTGATTCTCCCGGCGCTCTCGCACGCGACAGGATCAGCCCGGAACGGCGCGATCGCCCTCACCTTGCGCGTCCACACCGTCTTGCAGGTGTTCACGGTCAGGCCGGACGGGAAACGCTTGCGACAGATCACCCATGGCCGCCCCGCCGGACAGAACGGGCTCTCATGGTCTCCGAACGGCCGAGGCTTGCTCTACACCCTCGGCAGGATCGACGGTACGGACAGGATCGTCAAAGCCCGCGCGGATGGCAGCGACGCTGCCGTCGTCAGTCCGCCCTGCACGGGCGCTTGCCTCAGCGACGACGATCCAACCTATTCACCCGACGGCAAGAAGATCGCGTTCGAGCGAGCGTTCGGGCCGGTCGTCAACCAAAACCCTGCGCGCGTCGCCATCTTCACGATGAACGCCGACGGGAGCCATCTGACGCAACTCACCCAGAAGAGCACGAGCACGGCAGACAGCCAACCGCAATGGTCGCCGGACGGCACGAAGATCGCGTTCGTTCGCACGAACACGACCGCCAAGCCGAAAAACAAGGGGGCGATTGAGATCATGACCGCCGACGGCAGCAACATCCGCCGTATCACCCCCTTCCGGATCGATGCCTTCGATCCTCACTGGTCGCCAAACGGCAAGCGGATTCTCTTCAGCACCTACGCGCACCCCGTCCAGTTCCAGTCCGCCAACCTCTTCACCATGAGCCCCGACGGAACAGACCGCGTCGCGCTTACCCACTACAACGGCGGAACTCTGCAGGCCTTCGCCAACGGATGGTCGCCAGACGGCAAAGAGGTTCTCTTCCGCCGCATGGCGTTTTCGGGCAGCAACACCGAAGTAGGCGGGTTCTACATCCTCAACCTCAGCCTGAACAACATCTTCAACGCCAACAGCAAGCAGATCCGACGGCTCACGCACGTGCAGCTCCGCTATGACGCGCGGGCCGCCTGGGGCCGGAGACCTGGCTAGGTCGAACGGCGCCGCGCCGGAGCCCTGCGACACGCCGGGTTTTCGCCACCGCGAGTAGCCTCGGCGTTCTGGGCGAGCTTCCTATCGCGCGAACTGCGGGGCGGCGGCGACTCGGCGTAAATCGTCTCGTCGGCATCGAAGTCTGGGAGGTGGGCGATTACGTCTCCCAGTGTCACCGTCGCATCATGGATCGTGGACTGCGCGAGCGTACTGTCGCCCGGCAGGGCGGAGAAGGGATCAAGACGATGGGCGCACCTGGGATCGAACCAGGGACCTCCCGCGTGTGAAGCGGGCGCTCTCCCGCTGAGCTATGCGCCCAAAGGCCAAACGAGAATAGCCCAAGACATCCGCCGCGCCACTGCCGGCTTTGCCGGCGGTGGCCACCCTCGACTCCGAATGCAAGGCCAACCTCGCAAAATCATCATGCCTCGCGAAGCGAGGCGGACTTTTGCGAGGTTAAACCGCGGCGCCTGGAAGGAATGCTTAGCGCTGCTGCCTCCCGGCCCTGACGCGGTTCACACACTTCCACCGCCGCGGCGCGGGCGATGGTAGCAGTGACGACTAGCGGCGGTGCGCGGAGTTTGCGGAGCGCGTGACCAGGCAAGAGACCGCGCGGTGCGCTTTCGACGCAATGCTCCGCTCGATACAGGCCAGGTAACGGACGCCCGCGGTCGCGGCTTCGGCCCGGGTGGTCTCGCTGTTGGCGGAGGCGGGCTCGGGCTGGTCGGGCTCGTCATCTACGTCCTGATCGCGCTGCTTTCGAACGGCGGCGGTCTTGGGCAACTCGGACCGCTCGACAACCAGCAGATCGGCCAGGGCGACACTCCGAGCGAGATCAAGACGGCCTGCAAGACGGGACAGGATGCGAACCAGCGGCAGGATTGCCGCATCGTCGCGGTCGTCAACAGCGTCCAGAAGTTCTGGGACGGCGTCTTCCAACGCAGCAACAGGCAGTACCAGTATGTCGACACCGTCTTCTTCAGCGGCCAGGTGGACACCGCGTGCGGGACGGCCGATTCGCAGGTCGGTCCGTTCTACTGCCCGCGCGACAAACTCGTGTACATCGACCTGGGCTTCTTCGACGAGCTCCAGTCCCGCTTCGGTGTCGGTAACGCGACGTTCGTGCAGGCCTACGTGATCGCGCACGAGTACGGCCATCACGTGCAGGACCAGCTCGGAGTCCTCGACAAGATCGGCAGCGACCGGCAGGGACCGGAGAGCCTCTCCGTGCGAAGCGAGCTACAGGCCGACTGCTACGCGGGTGTCTGGGCAGCGCACGCGGTGGAGACCGGGATCGTCGAGGAGCTGACCCAGGCCGACATCAACGACGGCCTCGACGCCGCGGCCGCGATCGGCGACGACCGGATCCAGCAGACCACGCAGGGCCAGGTGAACCCCGAGACCTGGACGCACGGCTCCTCCGAGCAGCGCCGCCGCTGGTTCTCGCAGGGCTACTCCAAGGGCCGACCGGCCGTTTGCGACACGTTCTCGGGCTCGATCTAGCCCGCGCGGCTAGTATCGCCTCGTGGCCGCGCTCTACCGGAAGTACCGCCCGCAGGACTTCGACGAGGTCGTCGGCCAGGAAGCAATCGTCCGGACGCTGAAGAACGCGATCACGTCCGAGCAGGTGCGCCAGGCCTATCTCTTCGCAGGGCCGCGCGGCACCGGGAAGACCTCGCTCGCGCGGATCCTCGCCAAGGGCCTGAACTGCGTGCAGGGCCCCACGCCGACGCCGGACAAGGTCTGCAACCCGTGCGTCACGATCGCCAGCGGCACGTCGCTGGACGTGATCGAGATGGATGCTGCCTCGCAGCGCGGCATCGACGACATTCGGGAGATCCGGGAGCGCGTCGTGCTCCAGCCCGCCGAAGGCCGCTACAAGGTCTACATCCTCGACGAGGCGCACCAGCTCACGGATGCCGCCTGGAACGCACTGTTGAAGCTGATCGAGGAGCCACCGCCCCACCTCGTCTTCGTCTTCTGCACCACGGATCTCTCCAAGGTGCTCCCGACCGTGCGCTCGCGCTGCCAGACGTTCGTCTTCGCGCGGCCGCGGCTGCCGGAGCTCGTGCGCTTGCTGCGCCGCGTCGCCGACGGCGAGGGCATTCAGGTTCCCGACCAGGCACTGGCGCTCGTCGCGCGCGGAGCGCGCGGCTCGTTCCGCGACGCCGTCTCGACGCTCGACCAGCTTGCGTCGGCAACGGAGAACGAGATCACCGTGCAGTCGGTGCTGCAGTTGCTCGGTGCAGTCGAGGAGGAAGCGCTGTTCCGGCTTTGCGATCTCGTCGTCGACCGTGACACCGCAGGCGCGCTGACGTTCGTCGAAGAGCTGTCGGAGCAGGGACAGGATCTGGGCCGGCTCGTCGTCGACCTGCTCGAGCACCTCCGCCACCTGATGCTCGTGCAGCACATGGGTGAGGTGCCCGACACCCTGCCCGTCACCGAGGAGGCGCGCGAGCGACTGCGTGCACAGGCGAACCAACTCGGCGAGGCGAGCGTCATCCGGCTCGTCGACCTGCTGGCGGTCGCAGTCGAGGACATGCGCCAGGGCGGCGATCCACGCCTTCCGCTCGAGCTCGCGCTCGTGAAGGTGACACGGCCCGGCGCCGATCTCTCGCGGGAGTCGCTCGCGTACCGGCTCGAGCAGCTCGAGACTCGCGGTCACGTCCCAACAGCACCTGTCCTGGGGTCAGACCCCGAGACGAGTCCCGAAAGGGCACCCGTCGAGGCGGTGGCGATGGCTGCCCCGCCGTCCCTCGAGCTCGAGCAGCTTCAGGAGGCCTGGCAGCGGACGATCGTGCCGGCCGTCGAGGAACGCTCGATTCCGGCTGCTTCGGTCTTGCGTGAGGCACACCCCGCAGAGCTCGCAGGCGACACGCTCACGCGTCGAGTTCCCCGCGAGCGCATCTTTCCACCGACAACTGGCCGAGGAACCGAAGAACGCCACGCTGCTCGCAGACGCGCTCTACGAAGTGACCGGACGCCACCTCGGCGTCGCGTTTGCGGAGGGCGAGGCGCGAGCAGATGCGCTCGAGGACGAAGAGCCTGCGGGTGAGGAACGGATCCTCGAGCTGGTCAAAGAGACCCTGGACGCCCACGAACGGGAGGACTAGCGATGGGCATGGACATGAACCAGCTGTTTGAACAGATGGGCCAGATGCAGGAGCAGATGAAGAAGGCACAGGAGGAGCTCGCGAACGAGACGGTCGAGGCGACGGCCGGCGGCGGGATGGTCACGGTCATCGCGAACGGCACCGGCGAGATCAAGCAGATCAAGATCGATCCGAAGGCGATCGATCCGAGCGACGCCGAGATGCTCGAGGACATGATCCTCGCGGCGGTCAACGAGGCAATCCGCTCCGCTCAGAGCCTGACCGAGTCGAAGCTCGGAGGGCTCGCCGGCGGTGCACTCGGAGGATTGGGCCTGCCGGGACTAGGCGAGTAGTGCGCGACCGCCTCCGCGCTCTCCCGATCTTCGAAGACGTCGACGACGCTCAACTCGAACGCCTTGCCGCGGCGACGTCGGAGTTCGAGGCGCCCGCAGGTCAGGCACTGATCGAACGAGGCAGGCCGGGCTCGGGCATGTTCGTGCTCGAGCAGGGCCAAGCCGTGGTCGAGGCACCCGAGGGCAAACGAAGCATCGGGCCCGGAGACATCTTCGGCGAGCGTGCGCTGCTCGACGACGACATCGAACGGACAGCCCGTGTGCGGGCCGAAACCGACGTTCGTTGCCTTGCGATCTCGCGTCCTGAGATCGAGAGGCTTCTCGCCGAAGATCCCGGCTTCGCCGAACGCCTGCGCCAAGTCTCGGCCTAGTCTCCGACCCCGCGACCTCGGCGGTCCGAGGCATGTCGGCACAATAGGGCAGGTGCTCAGCCCGGCTGTGGAAAACCTCGTCGCCCAGCTCTCACGCCTGCCCGGCGTGGGATCGCGGACGGCTCACCGGCTCGCCTTTCATCTCCTGCAGCGGCCGACCGACGAGGCACTCGCCCTGTCGGCGGCGATCCAGGAGGTCAAGGAGCGCGTTCGCTTCTGCGACGAGTGCGGGAACCTGACCGAGGAGGAGCGGTGCGCGATCTGCCGTGACGCCCGTCGCGACCACACGCTCATCTGCGTCGTCGAGCAACCGGTCGACCTCATCTCCCTGGAGAGGACGAGCGAGTTTCGCGGCCTCTATCACGTGCTCGGCGGTGCACTGTCGCCGCTCGACGGCGTGGAGCCCGAGCACCTGCGCATCGACGAGCTGCTCGGGCGCGTCGAGCGGAACGGCGTGCAGGAGGTCGTGCTGGCGACCAACCCGAACATGACCGGTGAGGCGACCGCGGCTTACCTCGCAGACCGCTTGCGAGGACGTGTGCGCGTGACGCGGCTGGCGAGCGGGCTGCCGGTCGGCGGCGACCTCGAGTATGCGGACGAGGTGACGCTCGGGCGAGCACTGACCGGCCGCCGGGAGATGGAATGACGACCGTCGGCTACGAGGCCGTTCCCGCCGTCGAAGGCGACGCCGCCGCTCGCGCCTGGAAACACGCTCGTGATGAAGTTCGGCGGCACGTCGGTCGGCGACACGCAGAAGATCAAGGACGTCGCCCGCAGGCTTGTCGCTGCCCGCGAGGCCGGTCAGCGCGTCGTCGGCGTCCTGTCGGCAATGGGCGACACGACGGATGACCTGATCCGGCTCGCGCAGCAAGTCTCGGCGCAGCCCCACCCGCGCGAGTACGACATGCTCGTGTCCGTCGGCGAGCGCATCTCGAATGCGCTCTGCGCGATGGCGATCCGCGATCTCGGTCACGAGGCTGTCTCGCTGACCGGTTCACAGGCGGGCATCGTCACCGACACCTTCCATGGCAAGGCGAAGATCGTCGAGGTGCGCGCACGGCGTCTCCATGCCGAGCTGGACCGCGACCAGATCGTGCTCGTCGCCGGCTTCCAGGGCGTCTCGACCGAGCTGGAGGTGACGACGCTCGGTCGCGGCGGGTCCGATGCGACCGCGGTCGCACTTGCGTCGGCGCTCGGTGGAGCGTGCGAGATCTACACCGACGTGGAGGGCGTGTTCACGGCCGACCCACGCATGGTCGCCGACGCGCTGAAGCTGCCGAAGGTCTCCTACGAGGAAATGCTCGAGATGGCCACGACCGGCGCCAGGGTGATGATGGCCAGGTCGATCGAGATCGCACGCAGGTACGGTGTGCCGCTCCACGTGCGCTCCGCGTTCGGCGACAGCGAAGGGACGTGGATCGTGAAGGAGGAGAACCTGGTGCTCGAGAAGGCGATCATCTCCGGCGTCACGCATGACATCTCGGAAGCGAAGGCGACGGTGCTCGCAGTGCCCGATCGTCCGGGCATCGCGGCACGCATCTTCCGCGCTCTCGCGGACGCCGGGGTCAACATCGACATGATCGTGCAGAACGTGTCGGCGGAAGGGGCAACCGACATCTCGTTCACGCTGCCGAAGACCGACCTTCCCGCCGCGGAGCCGATTCTCGAGGTCCTGTCGTCGGAGATCGGCGCAAAGGGCATCGCCTACGACCGGGACGTCGCAAAGGTGTCCCTCATCGGCGCGGGGATGAAGAGCCATCCTGGTGTCGCGGCCGACATGTTCGAGGCGCTCGGCGAGGCCGGGCATCAACATCGAGATCATCTCGACGTCGTCGATCCGCGTCTCGTGCGTCGTGCGGGCGACCGAGGTCGAGCGTGCGGTGCAGGCGGTGCACGACCGGTTCCGCGGCTACGCCGAGGAGCGCGTCGGTGCCTGACCCGCGCATCGCGGTGGTCGGCGCGACCGGCGCCGTCGGTGCGGTGACGCTGCAGCTCCTGCGGGAGCGCGGCTATCAACACGTGCGGGCGCTCGCCTCTGCGCGGTCGGCCGGCAAGGAATTGGAAGGCGGAGTCGTCGTCGAGGAGGCGACGCCGGAGCTGCTTGCGGCCGGAGACATCGACCTCGCGTTCTTCTCCGTCGGGACAAGCGCATCACGGGAGCTCGTGCCGCATGCCGTTCGCGGTGGAGCCGTCGCGGTCGACAAGTCGGCGGCGTACCGCTTGCAGGATGGGATCCCGCTGGTCGTGCCGGAAGTGAACGGAGAGCGCGCCCTCGAGCACGAAGGCATCGTCGCGAACCCGAACTGCTGCGCGATTCCACTCACGATGGCGCTGAAGCCGCTGCACGACGCCGCCGGCCTCGCGCGCGTGCGCGTGAGCACGTATCAGTCGGCGTCCGGCGCAGGCGCGCAGCGAATGGAAGAGCTGCGGGCCACGCCTTCCGGCGAAGGCAACCTCGCGATGGACTGGGACTTCGACGGCGAGGAGTTCGACGAGGAGTCGAAGCTACGCGACGAGACGCGCAAGATCCTCGAGCTGCCCGAGCTGCCGATCAGCGCGACCTGCGTGCGCGTGCCCGTGCTGGTCGGACATGCGGAGGCGGTCTGGGTCGAGACGGAAGAGGCGCTATCCGCGGAGGACGCGGCACGTCTGCTCGGAGCTGCGCCGGCGTCCGACTCCAGGACTTCCCGACGCCGCGCGATGCGGTCGGAATCGACGAGTCCTCGTCGGCCGCATCCGGCGCGACCCGACCGCGCAGAACGGCCTCGTGCTCTTCGTCGTCGCCGACAACCTCCGCAAGGGCGCGGCGCTCAACGCGATCCAGATCGCCGAGCTCCTGCTCCAGCGCCGCGCAGTCGCCGCCTGAACCTCTGGATCTGGCTCCGCTCGCCTTCGGCGCGAGCCTCGTTGTGGCTCTTGCTTATCGCGGTGCTGGCTCCTGCCGGCGACGTGACGCGCAAAGAGGTCGTGCGCTTCCCTCTAGGCTCGCGGCCCAGCTCTTGATGAGTTGTCTCAACGCGCAACTCGCGCTTCGTCCGGAACGTCGAGAGCCCGATCGGGGTCTTGATCGGGCTCTCGACGGAAGACCGCATCGACGACGCCGCCGGCGTCAGATGCGGACCGAGTGTCGGCGCGACCAGTAGCGCCGCATCGGGATGCCCAGGCCAGGGCTGTTCCAGCATGTGCCTCAACTGCACCGCGTCCACAAGGGCCGCACGGCATGGTCGGCGTTGATCCTCCTCAACGCCGTGCGCGTCTACACCGAGATAAAAGAGAGCCCGACCGGGGAAGATCGGGCTCTCGGATATGAGAGGGCTCGACGCTGCGGCGCGCCGTCTCATTTCGGTTTGGGGTGCCCAACTCTGGGCGGTCTCAGCATCTCGATTCCAGGCGCTCAAGGCAAGGGCTAGACGGCCTCGACGCCGTTGATCTTTCTCAACGGCTGAGGCCGCCGATCATCAGGGCCCAGGCGGCACAGGCGCGGGAGCCGGCGCGAACGCCTCCTTGACCGCGCGCATCACCTTGTCCCGCGTCCCCTCCAGCACCGGAACCAACCCCCCAAACTCGAGGCGGGCCAGCTCGACGTGGCCCGCGCGGCGCAGCGTCTGGAAGCCGAAGTCCGCCAGGAAGTCCGACGGGAAAATCGTCTTGTGCACCAGGAAACGCTCGTACTGCGATTCCCCTTCGCGATACCGGTACGCAAACGTCTCGAGCGCCTTTGCGCCGCGGTCGCGCGCGTCGCCGATTGCAGCGAGAAACAGCGACTGCATCACCCATGGGCTCGAGGTCTCGACGAGATACGCGCACGTCACCAGCACCGCGTCATCCGACGGCGGGCCGGCGGGAAGCTCGGCTGCACGCGGGAACAAGCCGGCCGGGCCGTACTGCATCGAGCCGAGCACGTGGCCGTCCGCGTCGTAATACACCGTCCCCCACGGCCCCCACTCCGTCTCTGCTTTCTCGATCCACTTGCGCTTGTCGGTCGTGCGGCCCTCGCGGGTCTGCCACCAGATGCAGTCGTGGCACACCATCGGCGCGTCCTGCAAGGTCACACCGGTCAACCCGGCGACGCGCGGGCCGGTCACTGCGGCCCGATCTCGTCGACGATCACGTCGACCGATTCCGGTTCGACCTTCGCCATGCGCGCGAGGTACGCAGCGACACGCTGTTGCACTTCGCGTCCGACAGCGGGTACGGAGGACCCCCACTCCACTGCGAGATGCAGCTCGACGCGCACTCGCCCGTCTTCTTCGGAGATGCGCACACCCTTGTGCCTGGGAATCGCGCTCTCCACCAGCCCTCGCACCCCGTCGACCTCCCGCGCCGCATCGGCGGCATAGCTCGCGAGGATGTCGCTCGAGATCGTCGCCATCAGCTGCGACGGTGTTGTAGCACCAGTTCGGTCGCCTCGGGCCGCGCGAAGAACCGGAACGGGACGAACGTGGTTCCGAGCCCCGGCGAGACGTGCATCGTCCCGCCCGGACGCTCGTAGAGACCCGTCGCGAAACGCACGCTCGGATGCGCAAAGCGGAACTTCCGGTCCCGCCCGAGCGGCAGGGCGATCTGGCCGTCGTGCATGTGCCCGCTGAGCACGAGATCGAACGCCCCGGGCGGCAGGAAGCTGAGGACGTAAGGGAAGTGGCAGAGCAGGATCCGCAGATCAGCGGACTCATCCACGAGCTCCCACGGACGCGAGCGTCCCTCTCGATACGCACGCGGGTCGACACCCACCACCTGCACGCGGCGGCCGCGTAGCTCGACGGTCGCACTCTCATCGACCAGCAGACGCGCCGGTGACAGATCCGTGAGTCCCGCAGCGCGCGAGAACGGATCTCGGCTGTGCTCGACGTCGTGGTTCCCCAGCACGACGAAGGGCCGCTCGAGGCGCGCGAGCAGCAGCCGGAGCATCGGCTCCCCACGTGGACGCGAGACGAGATCGCCCGTGATCGCAACGAGATCGGGCTTGCGCTCTGCGACCCAGTCGACCGCACGCTCGGCGGCCACCTGACCGCGCGAGGGCAAGCCGAAGTGGAAGTCCGACAGGTGTGCGATCCGAAGGCCCGCGAGCTCGGCCGGCAGCCGCGGCAGCGCGACGTCGAGCGTCCGTAACCGCACCCACCCGGCCTCGAACCAGCCCCAGCCGACCGCGGCCCCGGCAATGCCGCCGAGCAGGGTCCCCGCGCGGTTCAGACTTCGAGCTTCTCGAGCACCGGCGTCACCGGAACGACGTGACGCTTGAACTTCAGCTCAGACTCCTCGAGCCCGGCCGCGACGCCGACCAGTTGCGACAGATGCAGGATCGGCATCGCGAAGTCCTTGCCGGTTGCCTTCTTCAACTTCGACTGCCACGCGTCGAGCGACAGATGGCAGAGCGGGCACGGTGTGACGATCACGTCGGCACCGGCCTCCTTCGCCTGCTCGATCGGCTGGATCAGCTCGCCGAGCGCCGTCTCCTCGCGCGCCTGGATGATCGGGAAGCCGCAGCACTTGATCTTCGCCGGATAGTCGATCGCCTCGCCGCCGCACGCCTCGATGATCCGCTCGAGTGACCAGGGGCGGTCCGGATCTTCGAAGCCGAGGATCTTCGAAGGCCGCAGAATCTGACAGCCGTAGAACGGCGCGATCTTCAGTCCCCTGAGGCCCTTGTGCGCCGACTGCTTCAGCAGCTCGTAGCCCTCGCCTTCGGCGATCTCCCACAGCAGGTGTCGCACCTCGACGTTGCCGCTGTACGGAGGCACACCGACGCGCTCCAGGTTCGTGCTGACGCGGTCGCGCAGGTTCTCGTCGTTCTTCAACTGCCAATTCGCCTGCCGGAGATTCAGCGTGCAGACGTTGCACACGGTGAGCAGCGTGTCGCAGCCGGCCGCCTCGGCGTACGCGAGGATGCGCGCGTTCAGGTGCAGGTAGTAGTCCGGCTCGGCCTCGTGGATGTCACCGGCGCCGCAGCACGTCACTGTCTCGAGCTCTACGAGCTCTAGACCAACTTTGGGAGCCAGGGCTTTGGTGGAGGAGTCGAGCTCTTTTGCGGAGAGTGACGCCAGGCAGCCCTTGTAGTACGCGACCCGCCTCATTTCGCCTCAGGATCGCTGGTCTTCACGTCGGCCTGCTCGGAGAACTCGATCCGCCCGAGCCCGTGCTCGCCCTGGACGATGCCGAGCGCGCCGTCGCGGCCCTGCTCCTTGACGAGGTGATACAGCCTTCGTGACTCCTCGACCCGCTCCGCAACGTGCGGCGGGACGGGCGGCGGAACCTTGCCGCGCCGCGCGAGGTTCAGAGCGAACTTCATCTCCTTGACGGCCGACACCATCCCTTGCGTCTTGGGTACGAGCTCGGTCTCGCGCAGCCAGCCGGTCGTCTTCGCCGAGGTGACGAACCAGTTCGCGTGCTTTGCGCCCATGTCGTGGTCGATCCCTTGCTTGACCGACTCGGCCCCGAGCTTGGCGATCGCGTCCCGCGGGTCGACGCCCTTCGGACACCGCTCATTGCAGAAGTAGCAGCGCGTGCAGTCCCAGATGCCGTGCTCGTCGTTGTAATCGTTCAGGCGCGCGACATCGGCCTGGTCCCGGGGGTCGCCGACGAAGCGCATTCCCTTGGCGAGCGCAGCCGGGCCGAAGAACTCCGGATCGGACTCCATCGAGTTGCACTCCGAGACGCAGCAGCCGCACATGATGCAGAGCGCCTCTTTGTGGATCACGTTCATCTGCTGCTGCGAGATGATGCGCTCCTTCTCGAGCGGCTCCTCGTAGCCCGGGTCGAGCCACGGCTTCATCCGTCGGACCTTCCCCCAGAAGGGATCCATGTCGACGACGAGATCCTTGATCACCGGCATGTTGCCCATCGACGAGATCACCGGCACGTGACCGGACTTCGCGATGTCGTACATGCGCGTCTTGCAGGCAAGGACCGCGGCACCGTCCATGCGCATGCCACAGGAGCCGCAGATCATCATCCGGCAGCTCTTGCGATACGCCAGGGTGCCGTCGTGCTTGTCCTTGATGATGTCGAGCACGTCCAGGAGCGTCACCCAGTCGGGCGCCTCGACCTCGTAGCGCTTCAGCTCCTTCTCACCGGTCTCCGCGTCGTAGCGCCAGATCTTCAGCGCGACGTCGATCGTCGTCGATCCTGGTGCCGGGGCAAGATCGGAGTGCACTAATAGGTCCTTTCCTGGGGTTGCCACTTGGTCATGGTCACGGGCTTCCAGTCCACCTTCGGTTGGCCGTCGTCCATCGTGACCAGCGTATGCCGCAGATAGTTCTCATCGTCGCGGTTCGGATAGTCGTGGGGCCGTGCATGCGCACCGCGGCTTTCTTTCCGTTCTATGCCGGCCGGAACCATGCACGCGGCCAGCTCGAGCAGGAAGCCGAGCTCCAGCGCCTGGGTGAGGTCGTTGTTGAAGACGTTGCCCTTGTCCTCGACGACCACGCGCTCGTAGCGTTCGCGCAGGCCTTCGATGATCTCCCCTTGCCGGCGCATCTGCGCTTCACGACGGAAGACTCCGAAGTTCTCGTGCATCGACTCGGCCAGCTCGTCGCGGATCGACCAGGGCCGCTCTCCCTCACGCCGATCGAGCAGCTCCTTCAACTCGCGTTCGGCATCGGCCTCGACGGACGGCGGAACCTCGACCGTGGTGTTGGCGAGCGCCCAGTCGGCAGCGTGGCGACCGACCCGCTTTCCGTACGTGATCGTCTCCATCAGCGCGTTGCCGCCCAGGCGGTTCGCGCCGTGAACGGACACGCACGCGCATTCGCCGGCAGCGTAGA
Source organism: uncultured Actinomycetes bacterium (assembly GCA_963779965.1). Taxonomy (GTDB): domain Bacteria; phylum Actinomycetota; class Thermoleophilia; order Gaiellales; family Gaiellaceae; genus 3-1-20CM-4-69-9. The sequence goes on from CAWAAP010000019.1 coordinate 39,926, forward strand.
GACCCTCGACTTCCGTCAGCCCCCAGACATCGGTGTCGACGCCACCCATGTGGTAGTGCGCTCCGGGACGGACGGGAATCGGCTCGTAGATCGGGTCGACCCCGGCGAAGGTCATCGAGAGCTCGCGCGTGCCGTGCAGGCGCTCCAGGATCTTCTCCGCGCCGAGATGGCGCAGGTCGAGGATGACGTTGCCGTCGATTCCTCGCCCTTCGTCGATCTCCGTCTGCTCGGCGCGTGAGATGACGTCGCGCGACGCGAGCTCCATCGCGTTCGGCGCGTAGCGCTTCAGGAACCGCTCGCCTTCGGAGTTGAGGAGGTACGCCCCCTCGCCGCGGGTGCCCTCGGTGATGAGCACGCCGGTCGGCGAGAGCGTCGTGGGATGGAACTGCATCATCTCCATGTCCTTCAGCGGGACGCCGACGCGGAGCGCGAGGGCCATGCCGTCGCCCGTGCAGGCGTAGGCGTTCGTCGTTCCGACGTAGAGCCGGCCCGCCCCGCCCGTCGTGAGGATCACCGTCTTCGCGCCGATCGACTTCAGGCCGCCGTTGAGGAGATCCCAGGCAATCACGCCCTGGCAGCGGTCGTCGTTCATGACGAGCTTCCAGGCGAAGAACTCCTCGTACGTCGGGATCTCGCGCTTCATCACCTGCTCGTAGAGGACGTGCACGAGGACGTGCCCGGTGATGTCGGCGGCATAGGCCGTGCGGGGCGCCCCGGCGGCGCCGAACGGCCTTTGCGCGATGCGCCCGTCGTCGGTGCGCGAGAACACCGCGCCCCAGTGCTCGAGCTGGTAGACGTCGCCGGGCGCCTCGTTGCACAGGATCTCGATCGCATCCTGGTCACCGAGATAGTCGGAGCCCTTCACCGTGTCGTAGGCGTGTTCCTCGGGACTGTCCTCCGAGGCGTTGCCGAGGGCCGCGTTGATGCCGCCCTCTGCCGCGCCGGAGTGGCTGCGGACAGGATGGATCTTCGAAAGCAGCGCTACGTCGGCGCCCGCATCGTGCGCCTCGATGGCCGCGCGCATACCCGCGCAGCCGGCACCGACGATGAGGACATCGTGCTTGGCCTCCACCACTCAGGAAGCTACACAATGCCTCAGCGCCGGGCCGCTGCTTCAGCAGGCCGGAAGGGCTGCAGGTACCCGCAGCCCTTCCTCCCAAGTTCCGGACGTTGCTAAGCCCCGGCCTTTGCCTGCCAGCCGTACCCGGCGGCCGCGCAGTTGTAATGGGTCCCCTGGTAGTCGAACGCGAAGCTACTCACGCTCAGCGTCCCCGTCGCGTTGCCCGCCGTGTCGAGCTTCCCGGTCACGCTGTAACTCGTCGTTACGTTGGTGATCGGCGAGCCGCTCTCGGTGCCGAGTGGGCCGCTGTACGAGAAGGTGAAGCTGAGATCCGGCTGGATCGGCGCCGAGCCGCTGAACGAGAGGCCGATGTCCTCGAGGATGCCGATGCCACAATCGAGATCGGAGGTCGTCGCGAAGTTCGCCGCCGAGGTTCCGGTCACGTCGAAGCAGATGCTCTTGCCCTGGTTCGTGAACCCGCAGTAGTGCCCGGCCTTCGCTGGCGGGGCGGCCGGCGGGGGCGTCGGCGTTGGCGGAGCCGGGGGTGGAGGCGGGGGTGGAGGCGGGGTTGTGGCCGGAAGGCCCTTGACCACTTCGCAGTCGCTGCCGACCGTGTCGGTGGCGTCCGCGTTCGCGGTGTCCCTGCCGCCGCCGCAGCGAAGCCTGTCCTTCCCCGGCCCGCCGACAACCAGGTCGTTCCCGCTTCCCCCGACCAGGGTGTCGTTGCCGGCATTCCCGTAGAGCTTGTCGTTGCCGGCCTTGCCGTTGATCGTGTCCGCCCCCCTGGTCCCCCTGAGGACGTCGTTCTTCGGCGTGCCGTTGATCGCCCTCACCGCGCTTGCCGAGACGCCCCCGACGAGAGCCCCGGTCAGGACGAGAACCGTCGCCATGAGAACAAGCCTGCGCATGTCACTCCTTTGCGTCGGTGGCGCCGGCCTTCTGCCGGTCGCGCACACCTGCGAGTGTCCTGCGCGCTCCTAACCTGACACTAATCCACCAGAACTGGTGGAAAGTGGCGGGCGCCTAGACTGCGCCCGCCACCCACCTTTGGATCATTTGACCTTGAACGTGAACGGTACGACTTTCGTGGCCCCCTGGTAGTTCACGGTGAGCAGCACGGTCAGCCGCTTACCCTTTGCCTTCTTCTTCGGGATGGCCATGGAGCAGACGCCCTTACCGGTCGCAAGCTTCTTGGTGCCGAGCTTGGCGGTGCACGAGTAGCTCGTCGGAACGATCGTGGGCGTAATCAGCTGCCCGTCGGGCGGGAGCTTCAGCGCGGTCGGGACGATCACGAAGCGCTTGCCTGCCCTCGGCCCGGCCGCCGGGGTCTTCTTGACGTCCACCGAGAGGATCTGCGGGCCGTTCGCGTCCAATGAGTAGTTGAACGCCCCCCGGTCCGGAGCAAGGTCGAACGCACGGTCCGCGGCATTGAACGCAATGCCGAAGAAGTTGAACGTGGAGGCGTTGCCGAGCTCGCTGCGGTTGACGGAAATCAGGATCTGGCCGGTGCCCCCGGACACCTGGACGCTCAGATCCGGTGTCGCCACCCAGTCGGAACCATTCCAGTGAAAGAAGCCGTAGCTGGTGTTATCGACATCGAACTCGTAGTCCATCCCATTGAACGTGATGTCACCGGTCAAAGGATTGGCGTCGCTGTCGATGTCGAGGATGAGCGGCGCCGTCTCGGATGAGGCGATATTCGTTCCAGTGATCCTGAAGAGCAGCTGCCCGCTTGCCTTGTCGCCCGCGACGGTCACGGAGGTGATGTCACCGGCCGTGCCGCTGTCACCCGAGGGATCCGTGTAGTCCCCGGACGACGCGGTCGGCACGAGGATGAGCGCAGCCATCAGCGCTGCCACGATCAGGCCCCTGCTCTTCTTCAGGCGCGACGCGACCGCGGGGCGCGGAAGGCGGAACTGCGTGGACATGCCTGTACCTCCTTCGATTGCCGGCCCACGGTCTGCGGGCCCTGACCCGACTTCGAACCGCACCCACCCTATTCCTCGTGTCAGGGGCGGCGTTACAAGTCATATACCTGGCGAGGTCCGCACGCAACAGAGCGGCTCCGTGCCGCGGGTGGAGTGCGAAGAGCGGCGGATCTCTGGCGGAGACCCGCCGCTCGCCTTCACCTAGGGCGTGGACCTGGGACCGAACCGCGCGGCCGCGCCGCCTTGGTGACGCACGCCAGTCGCTCGAGAGGAGTGTCACGTCAGCCGCTCCGCCACCGGGACCGGTAGTCGGAGATCCCCGTCAAGGAGCGTCGCAACCTGCGTGGACCCAGGTGGCCTTTGGCGAAGGAACTGGCCCGAATCGACCTCCCTTTCGATTACTGCACCCACGCTCGCCCCCGGCCCTAACCCAGCTCTAACCGCGGCCCCTATTCGTCCGGACGGGGCAGTGCTACAACAGCCACATACCCGTCGAATTCCGCGTTCTCGGCCCACTGGCGGTCGTCGAGGACGGCCGCCCTATCCCGCTGGACCGACAGCGGCTGCGCGCCCTGCTCGCGTACCTGCTGCTGCACGCGAACGAGGTCATCTCGACCGACCGGCTGATCGACGAGGTCTGGGGGCCGACGCCACCGAAGACCGCCGGCGCCTCGCTGCAGAACTACGTCTCCCGGCTGAGAAAGGCGATCGGTGCGGAGCTGATCGTCTCCCAGCCGGCCGGATACTTGCTGCGCGTCGACCCGGAGCAATTCGACCTGACGCGCTTCGAGCGGCTCACCGCAGAGGCACGCGGGGCCGAGCCGCGCAGGCGGGCCGAGAAGCTCCGCGCCGCGCTTGCGCTCTGGCGGGGGCCGGCCCTCGAGGACCTCGCGTTCGAGCCGTTCGCCCGCGACGAGGTCGGCCGCCTCGAGGAGGCGCGACTCGCGGCGCTCGAGCAGCGGATCGACGCAGACCTCGAGCTGGGCTCTGCCGGCGAGCTGGTCGGCGAGCTGGAACAGCTCGTCGAGGAGCACCCGCTGCGGGAACGCTTCCGGGCGCAGCTGATGCTCGCGCTGTACCGCGCGGGGCGGCAGGCGGAGGCGCTCGAGGCCTACCAGGAGGCGCGCCGAGTACTGATGGAGGAGCTGGGCCTCGAGCCCAGCGAGGAACTGCGTGCACAGCAGCAGGCCATCCTTCAGCAGGATGCTTCGCTAGGAGCAAACAGCGAAGGCATCGCGGCTCGCGCACCGGACCGCCGCACGGTCACAGTCCTCTTCTGCGATCTCGTCGATTCGACGCGGCTCGCCACGGAGCTCGACCCCGAGGTCTACCGAGGACTGATCTCACGTTACTTCGACGTCGCGCGCCGGCCGATCGAACGGCACGGTGGGACCGTCGAGAAATTCATCGGCGACGCAGTGATGGCCGTCTTCGGCGTGCCGGAGCTGCACGAAGACGATGCACTGCGCGCGGTTCGCGCGGCGCGGGAGGTTCAGGATGCTCTGCGTGACCTGAGCATCGAAGCTCGCATCGGCATCAGTACCGGCGAGGTGCACGTGCTCTCCGCGCGGGGTGAAGACCTGCACGTGTCCGGAGCCGCCGCTGGCACAGCCTCCCAGCTCGAGGGGCGCGCACCCGCCGGCGGGGTCCTGCTCGACGACGAGACGCACCGGCTCGTCCGCGACGCGGTTCGCGCAGAACAAACAGGCGATGCCTGGAAGCTCGACGAGGTTCTCGCGGACGCGCCGCCCTACGCACGCCGGCTCGACACACCGCTTGTCGGCCGCGAGGAGGAGCTACAGCGACTGGAGAACGCGTACGGGAACGCACGCGAGGATCGGCATTGCCGCGTCGTCACCGTCGTGGGCGAGGCGGGCATCGGCAAGACGCGCCTCGGCCGCGAGTTCGTCGCGTCGGTCCGTGAAGAAGCGCAGGTGCTCGTTGGACGCTGCGTCTCCTACGGCGAGGGCGCCACCTACCTTCCGATCGCAGAGATCGTCCGGCAAGCAGCAACGGAGCCGTCACTCGACGGGATCCGCGCGCTTCTCGACGGCGAGGAAGATGCCGACTCGGTCGCACAGCGAGTCGCGGAGCTCATCGGGGTCGCGGAATCTCCGGCCGCTCCCGGCGAGGCGTTCTGGGCGGTGCGCCGGCTGCTCGAGTCGATCGCACGCAACGGGCCGGTCGTAGTCGCACTCGACGACATCCACTGGGCGGAGCCGACGCTCCTCGACCTCGTGGAATACCTCGGCGAGTGGGCAGAAGGACCTATCCTCGTCGCCTGCCTGGCGCGCGGAGATCTTCTCGATGCGCGTCCGGGCTGGGGCGGGCCGACGTCGACCGGGTTCCTGGTGAGGCTCGAGCCTCTTTCCGAGCAAACGCTGGGCGCCTTCGTGCAACAGCTGACCGACGAGCCGGTCGACCCGGAAGTTCAGGAGCGGATCACGCAGCAATCGGGCGGCAACCCTCTGTTCGCCGAGCAGCTGTTCGCTCTCGTGCAGGAGGCCCCGGAGCTCGCGCTCGACAAGACACCAGCGACCGTAGAAGCGTTGCTCGCCAGCCGACTCGACCGGCTCGATCCCCGAGAGCTCCGCGTAGTGCGCCGCGCCGCAGTGATCGGCCGTCGATTTACGCGTGCCGAACTGGTCGACCTATCAGCGGACGACGACGTCGATCGACACCTCGTGAACCTGACCGAACGAGGTCTTGTGCGTCCAGTGCAGGACGTCTTCCGCTTCCACCATGTGCTGGTGCGCGACGTCGCGTATCGCGGTATTCCGAAAGCGGAGCGCGCCGAACTGCACGAGCTGGCGGGCAAGGGCCTCGATCGCCGCGACGGAACGGACGAGCTCGTGGGCTACCACTTCGAACAGGCGTACAGATACTTGACAGAGCTCAGGCACGAGGACGAGCACGTGCGCGAGCTCGCTGTCGTCGGCAGTGAGCGACTCGGGCGCGCGGGCATTCGCGCCTGGAAACGCGCAGACGCGCCCGCAGCTGTGAATCTGCTCTCACGCGCAGTCGACCTCAATCCCGAAGCCGACGAGCTCGCCTGCGAGCTCGGTGCCGCACTTCGGGCTCGCGGTGACGTGAGGCGCGCAGAAGACGTCCTTGTCGGTGCATCCGAAGCCACAGAGGAGCGCGTCCGGCTTCGTGCCCAGGTCGAGCTGGCCCTTCTGCGCTCGCTGATGGGCCCCGACCGCGCCGGTGACCTCCTCGAAATTGCTTCCGCGGCAATTCCCAAGCTCGAGGCGGCACACGATGATCGCGCACTGGGCAGGGCCTGGCTCTGCGTTGGATTCGTCAAGGGCGCCTTCTACTGCGAGTACGCCGACTGGGAGGAAGCCGCAGGGCGGGCGGCCGAGCACTACCGCCGGGCTGGATGGTCACCCTCGACGAGCCTCGGTGATTTGGCCTGCGCTCTGTATTACGGCCCGCGCGACGTCAACGACGCAGTCGCGAGGTGCGAAGCACTGCTTCTCGAGCACGATGGCGACCGCGCCACCGAGGCGAATCTCCTCGCCTGGCTGGCCGGCCTGGAGGCGATGCGCGGGCATTTTCCAGAAGCACGTGAGTTGGTCGAGCAGGCCGGACAACGCTACGAGCAACTCGGGCTCGATCCCGACACCTACTTCCGGCTGCGCGGCGCAGTCGAGATGTTCGCGGGTTCTCCGGACCTGGCCGAAGACGCACTGAGGACCAGCTGCACCGCACTGGAGCTACACGGGCAGACCGCGGTGCTGGCAACGCGAGGGGCAGAGCTCGCGGACGCGATCTGTGAGCAGGGACGCTATGAAGAGGCCGAGGCCTGGATCCGTTCGCGCGCGCCAGTCGGCTGGAACCGACGATCTCGACGCAGCGTTCGTGTGGCGTTATGTCCACGCAAAGCTCCTGACGCGAGTCGGTGCGATCGACGAAGCGGAGCGGCTTGCGCGGGAAGCGTTGGATCTCGTGGTTCGTACGGATGCGCTCAACCGTCACGGGGACTCACTGCTCGCCCTTGCAGAGGTTCTCCATCGTCAGGGCAGAGAAGAGCGAGGCGCTGGACAACATTCGTGGGGCACTTCGCCTGTACGAGCAGAAGGGCAACGTCGTCTCAGCCGAACGAGCAAAGGCGATGCTGCGTCGAGGGGTCGCATTCGCAGCGCACTCACGGCGAACTACCGCCGCGCCAACGGACGACTAATGGGTCGGCGCGCGCGGATCGTCAGTGGGGGTTCGACGGCGGGAAGCCGGGTAAGCTTCCCGAGTCCCAGCCGTCGACAAGGAGCTGACCAGCGTGGCGAAGATGCTGTTCCGACTGCCGCAGGCGAAGCGGGTGATCGAGAACCCGAGCCCTGAGGAAGTCAAGGAGCTCACCGCGAAGATGTCGACCGCGCGCCCGACGAAGTACGGGAACCTGAACGTGCAGACGCAGGTGCTCGCACGCTCCAAGCGCTCCACCTTCCTCGTCACCGACGAGCCGGACGGACAGAACCAGGCAATTTCGACCGACGACGCGGCTCAGTGGACGGAGCGCCAGGACGAGTACATCGCCGGCCGGGAGATGGTCGTGATCGACGGCTACATCGGGAACGATCCGGACTTCCGCACGCCGACGCGCCTCTACGTCGAAGCCGCGAACGCGAACATCGCGGGGATGCAGCAGCAGCTGTACTTCGGGCCGCCGGAGGATGACTTCGAGCCGGAGCTCACGGTGATCTACACGCCGAACCTGAAGGCAGACGGATTCCCGGACGACCGGCTGATCATGGTCGACCTCGAGCAAGGCGTGACCAGGGTCTTCAACTCGGACTACTTCGGCGAGTCGAAGAAGGGCGGGCTACGGATGTGGAACAAGCTCGTCTATGACCGGGGCGGCCTCCCTCTCCACGCCGGCTGCAAAGTCATTCCCACGGATGACGGCGACAAGGTTTGCTTGACAGTGGGTCTTTCAGGGACGGGCAAGACGACGACGACGTTCACCAAGCAGAACGGCTCGCTCCCTGTGCAGGACGACTTCGTCGCGTGGATGGCGGACGGTCGCGTCTACGTGACCGAGAACGGCTGCTTCGCAAAGACCTACGGGCTCAACCCGGAGGACGAGCCGACGATCTACGGCGCGGTGACGCAGCCGGACTCGTACCTCGAGAACGTCTCGCAGAAGGGCGACGACGTCGATTTCTACGACGAGACCTACACGCAGAACGGTCGTGCGACGTTCCCGTTCGGCGTGATCGAGTCCGCGGCCGACCGCCGGATCGAGGACGCCCACTTCCTGCTCATCCTGAACCGCAACGAGAACGTGATCCCCGCGGTCGCGAAGCTCGAAGGACCGCAGGCAGCGGCCTACTTCATGCTCGGCGAGACCAAGGGCACCGCGGCCGGGGGTGCGGAAGAGGCCGGCAAGTCATTGCGCGTGCCCGGCACGAACCCCTTCTTCCCGATGCTGCACGACCTGCAGGGGAACCGCTTCCTCGAGTTGCTCGAGGAGCATCCGCTCGAGGTGTATCTGCTGAACACGGGGCGCGTGGGCGGGCCTGAAGAGGACGAGCGCTCGAAGAAGGTGCGCATCAAGCACTCGTCCGCGATCGTGAAAGGCATCGCCGAGGGCACGATCGAGTGGGAGCGCGATCCCGACTTCGGCTATCTCGTGGCTTCGTCCGTTCCGGGCATCGACGACGTCGAGGTGCTGCAGCCGCGCAAGCTCTACGAGCGGACCGCGCGGGCGGACGAGTACCGCGCGCAGGTGGAACGGCTGAAGGCGGAGCGTGCCGAGTTCCTCGGCGAGTTCAGCAGCCTCTCCGCCGAGATCGTCGCAGCGGCCAGCTGAGCTGAGTTCCCTCGCAAGAGGGTTATAGGCCGTTCGGCCTACCCCGATAAGGGGGGAATGGGACTCGCAAGGCATAATCCCGGCGGCCAATTGAGGCTTGGCCTCTCGGCGACCGCCGGGTCTGCGGTCCTGTACAGCGCGATCGTGGTGTTCGGCATCGGGTCTGCCTCCCCCTCGGCTCTCGACGTCGACCGCGATCGGCACGCGTCGGTCGTGCTCGTACCGCAGCACGCCGACATCGTCCCCGGCTCCGTGAGGAAGCTGCCGCAGGCTTCGCCGGAGCCGGGACGACATCGTTCACGGGTGCGAACACATCCACACCGAACTGAAGTTGGGTCGAAGGCGTCGCCCGCCCAGTCCACCGTTGAGAGACCGTCGCCGCAGCCGGCTGCTCCGCGCGGAACAGAACCGCGCTCGCCGAGCGTCAGCAGCTCCTCGAGCGCTCCCGTCGCGGCACCGCAACCGAGCGTCGCGGTTCCGACATTGGCTGTTCCCGAGCTGCCGGTGCCACTGCCTGCGCTGCCTCCGCTGCCTGTGTCGCCGCCGGCACTACCGCTCCCGCTGCCGCCTGCGCTGCCTCTAGATCTGCCAGGTTGAGTCGCGCAACACGGGGACGCGCTCACCCTCGCGCGTGACTCCGGTGACGTCCACCTCTGACGAGCCGATCATGAAGTCGATGTGGATGGAGGAGCGGTTCAGCCGCCCGCGATCCTCGTCACCGACTGCCGCGTCGTAGGCCGAGCCAAGCGCGACATGGCTCGCGGCATTCTCGTCGAGGAGGGTGTCGTAGAAGACAGTGTCGAGCGGGCCGATGCGCCCCTCTCGGTCGACGAGTGCGAGCTCGCCCAAGCGCGCGCCTCCGTCGTCCTGCTCGACCATTGCGCGCAGCGTCTCGGCGCCGGACTCCGCTTCGATCTGCACGGCCCGGCCGGCTTCGAAGCGGACCGTCAGCCCGTCGATGATCCGGCCCTGCGTGGTGAGCGGCTTCGTCGCACGGACGACCCCATTGGTGCGCTCGGGGTCGGGCGAGGTGAAGACCTCCTCGGTCGGGAGGTTCGCCATGTGGGGAATCCCGCCGATTGTCGTGTCTCCCCCGCCGATCCAGCGCGACGTCGGCAGCAGTCCAATCGTCAGGTCTGTCCCCGGCCCCTCGAGGTGGATCGCGTCGAAATTCCGTTCGGTCAAACGCTCCGCCACCCCTTTCAGGACAGCGCTTCGGTCCCGCCAGGCGGCCTCTGGATCGTCCTCGTCCAGGCGGCACATGTGGACCACGTGGTCCCAGAGCTTGTCGAGAGCGGCCTGCGGCTCGAGGTCCGGGTACACGAGCTCGGCCCACTTCGCGGACGGACCCGGCGCCACGCACCAGTTGACCGTCCGCTCGTTGATGACCGTCGTCCATTCCTTCACACGCGGAAAGACGTCCCGTCCGAGCCGCTCCGGATCCAGGTCGTCGAAGAGGTGAGGCTCGATCGGACCGCTGAGGGAGATCGTCGCGCCGCGCTCCTCGCCGAGCTGCAGTGTTCGCTCGCCGTACCAGGCCGGAACGAAGTCGAGCACGTCGTCGGCCGCATACAGCACGCGTTCTCGCTTCAGATGCGGATCCCAGTAGTGAACGTCGACGAACTTCGCACCGCGCTTGTACGCGCTCGCCGTGATGGCACGCGTGAGCTCTTCCTTCCCGAGCCCGGAGCCGATGTCGAGGATCTGGCCCTCCTGGACGTTGGCCCCAAAGTTGACGAGCAGGTCGGCGAGACGTTCGAGGTGGGAGGACATGGGCAGGCGATGCTAACTGGGCCGCGAATGCCGCTGCATGAAGACTGCTTATGCAGAGATCGAACGATTTCTCAACTCACCCGCTCTAGGCGAGGGAACCCGGCGCTCCTACCGCCACGACGTCGAGGAGTTCGCAAGCTGGCTTGAACGACGGAACCTCGGCATCGGCGACGTCGACGTGCGGGTGCTCACGGACTACGCGGCCGAGCTCGGGCGCGCACGGCCGCGGAAGCTCGCCCCGGCCACGATCGCGCGGAAGGTCGCGGCGATCCGCAGCTTCCTCCGTTTCACGCTCGGAGCGACGAATGTCCCGGACGTGTCGCTGGCGCCGCGACGGCCGAAGCTGCTTCCCGATACGCCCAAGACCGCAGAAGTCGAAGCTGCTCTCGACGCGCTGGTGGGCGACGGTCCCCTGCCGCTGCGCAACCGCGCCCTCGTCGAGCTCGTCTATTCGGCAGGGCTGCGGAGCGCCGAGGCGGTAGGGCTCGACCTCGCCGACGTGGACTTCGACCGCGAGCAGCTGCACGTGCGCGGCAAGGGCGGCAAGGAACGGATCGTCCCACTCGGGGAAGAGGCGGGCCACCTGGTCGCGCAGTACCTGCATGAAGCGCGTCCCCAACTCGCGGCCGGTGCGGAGAATGCGCTGTTTCTCTCGACGAGAGGCAAGCGGCTGGACACGTCGACCCTGCGCCGCGTGTTTGCGCATCCACATCGCTTGCGCCATGCGTTCGCAACCCATCTCCTCGAAGGCGGCGCCGACCTGCGCACGATCCAGGACCTCCTCGGCCACAGCTCGCTCTCGACCACGCAGCTGTACAGCCACGTAGACGGCCGCCGCCTGCGCCGCGTCTACGACAAGGCGCACCCCCGCTCCTGACTGTCCCGACGAGCCGACGCGGACCTGTCGGGGACTGTCCCCGGCATGTCCACCGAAGCCCTGTCCTTTCAGCCGAAGCGGACAGGTCCTCTGTAACGGAACTGTGACTTTCTGTTCACAGCCCTGGCGGCCGGCGACAGGTCGGTGCATCGTTTCGGTGTTCAAGGCGGGGAAACGGCGCAAGAACGGCCGCGATCTCGTTCGAATGCCCCTGCGCGCAAGCGACCAAAGGCAGGCGATTCGACGCCCGCCACGAAACCGGCGCGGTGGAACCTTCTGCGGTCGATCCCGAAGTCGAAGGCTTTCTCGCGCTGCTTGCGACTCGCCGCGCGCCGAAGACGGTCGACGCGTATCGCCGCGACCTCGCCGCACTGGCGGCTTGGCTGGATCGGCCCGTCGGCCAGATGACAACCGAGCAGCTCGAGCAGTACCTCGCGGAACTGCGCGCCGCCGGTCTGTCGCCGTCGACAATCGCACGACGGGTCGCTGCAATCCGCTCCTTCTTCCGCCACCAGGCGCTGCTCGGCACACGCACGGACAATCCCGCCGCCGAGCTCGACCTGCCGCGACGCCGGCGCACGCTCCCGCGCACGCTTTCCCCCTCGGAAGCCGAGCGGCTCGTCGAGGCCGCGAACGGAACGACGCCGCGCGCTCTGCGCGACCGCGCTCTGGTCGAGCTCCTCTATGGAGCGGGCCTGAGAGTCAGCGAAGCGGTCGGCTTGCAGAAGTCGAGCGTCGACCTCGATGCCCGCATCGTTCGCTGCATCGGCAAAGGCTCGAAGGAGCGGATCGTGCCGATCGGCCGAGAGGCCGCGCAGTCACTGCGGCGTTACCTTGGACGGGGACGCCCGTTCCTCGACGTGCGGCACCGCCCAGAGCTCTTCCTCAACGCGAAGGGCGGCGGCCTCACGCGCGCAGGCGCCTTCCTGATCCTCCGCAAGCTGGCAGCCAAAGCCGGGCTCGAACCGGGACGAGTCCATCCGCACTTGCTCCGTCACTCGTTCGCCACGCATCTGCTCGAGGGCGGGGCCGACTTACGTTCGGTGCAGGAGATGCTCGGACATGCGGACCTCGCGACCACGGAGCTCTACACCCACATCTCCGATCGCCGGCGTCGTGAGCTGTACTTCCAAGCGCACCCGCACGCACGGCGAAAAACCAAGTAAGCAGCCTAGGCTTTCGCTCCCGCCCGCTTCTTCAGGTCGGCCGCAACGGTGCGAGCCGCATTGCGTAGCTCTTGCTCCTGGTCGTCGTCCTCAGCCAGTCCTGTCAGCAGGACGATCGTCTCGCGCTGCGCCGATCCGTTCCGCAGGCAGAGGACCGCAAGGCGTCGCACGGCCTGGTTCGCGTCGGTGGACACAATCGTGTGGAGCACCGGCCGGATCGCGTTGACGACGCCGGGACTGTCCTTCGACAGGAGCTGCACCGACAGGAGCGCAGAGCCTCGGGCCGCCGGGCTCTCATCGTCGAGCCCACGCCGAAGGAGCTCGAGCTTCTGCCGGAAGCGGAACTGGCCGATCGCCCGATAGGCAACCGCACGCTCCCGATAGTCGCTGCTCCGGGCTGCCCCCTCGAGCTCGTCGGCCCACTGTTGGCGTAGCTCCGACAGCTCGCGCTCGGCGCCTGACTGCGCTAGCTCATCGGCCTGTGCTGCTGCCTCGGCGAGTGACATGACGGCGCGGCACTCTAGCGCCCACGGATAGAGTCCGCCGCCGTGGCCCACAGAGTGACGCTCATTCCCGGCGACGGCACTGGGCCCGAGTTGACCGAGGCGACACGCCGGGTCCTCGAGGCGACCGGCGTCGAGTTCGACTGGGACGTCCGGGAGGCCGGGGCCGACGTGATGGACAAGTACGGCGGCAATCCGCTCCCCGACGAAGTCCTCGAGGCGATTCGCGAGACCGGCGTGGCGCTCAAGGGGCCGATCACGACCCCGGTCGGCGTCGGCTTCCGCTCGGTCAACGTCGCGCTGCGCAAGAGCCTCGACCTCTACGGCCAGGTGCGTCCCTGCAAGACCTATCCCGGGAGTGCGCACCCGCTTCGACGACGTCGATCTGATCATCGTCCGCGAGAACACCGAGGACCTCTACGCCGGCATCGAATACGAGGAAGGCTCGGAAGAGGTGCGCGAGCTGATCGAGTGGATCAAGGCCCACGGCAGCACACTTGCGCACGAGGACGCCGGCATCTCGATCAAACCGATCTCTGTCACGGGTACGCGGCGAATCGTCCAGTTCGCATTCGACTACGCACGTCGCAACGGTCGCCGCAAGGTCACGGCCGTGCACAAGGCGAACATCATGAAGTTCTCCGACGGCTTGTTCCTCCGCGTTGCACAAGAGGTCGCCGCCGAGAACGACGACATCGAGTTCAACGACCGCATCGTGGACAACATGTGCATGCAGCTCGTCCAGCGCCCCGAGGAGTACGACGTGCTCGTACTGCCGAACCTGTACGGCGACGTCCTCTCGGATCTCTGCGCGGGAATGATCGGCGGGCTCGGGCTCGCTCCCGGCGGCAACTTCGGCGAGAGCATCGCGATCTTCGAGCCGACACATGGATCCGCGCCGAAGTACGCAGGCCAGAACAAGGTCAACCCGATGGCGCAGATGCTCTCCGGAATGCTGATGCTCCGCCACCTCGACGAGCAGGACGCGGCGAACAATCTCGAGCGGGCGATCGCCGACGTCATCCGGGAGGGCAAGAGCGTCACGTACGACATGAAGCCCACGCGCTCCGACCCGAGCGCTGTCGGCACGAGCGAGGTCGCCGATGCGATCATCGAGAAGCTCGGAGTGCGCGTATGAGACGCAAGGTGACGGTCGTCGGCGCCGGAAACGTGGGCGCGACCTGCGCGCAGGTCCTCGCCGCAAACGATTACGCGGACGTCGTCCTCGTCGACATCAAGGAAGGCCTTCCGCAGGGCAAGGCACTGGACATCAACCAGATGGGCGCGGTGCTCGGATACGAACCGAGAGTGACCGGCTCGAACAGCTACGACGAGTCCGCAGGCTCCGACGTCGTCGTCATCACGGCCGGACTGCCGCGCTCGCCCGGAATGAGCCGCGACGACCTCGTCGCTACGAACGAGAAGATCGTCAAGGACGTGACCGAGAAGGCGATCGCGCAGAGCCCCGAAGCGATCCTCATCGTGGTCTCCAATCCACTCGACGCGATGTGTCACGTCGCCAAGAACGTCTCCGGCTGGCCGAAGGAGCGGGTTTTCGGCATGGCGGGAATCCTCGACACCGCGCGCTTCTCGACCTTCATCGCCTGGGAGACGCGGGCATCCCTGAAGGACGTCACCGCGATGGTGCTAGGTGGCCACGGAGACCAGATGGTGCCGGTCGTCAGCGCGACGACGGTCGGCGGCATCCCACTAGCCAAGTTGGTCGGCGAAGCCGACATCGAGTCGATGGTGCAGCGCACTGCAAAAGGCGGCGGGGAGCTCGTCGAGCTGCTGGGGACGTCCGCCTGGTATGCGCCGGGCGCCGCAGCTGCTCAGATGGTCGACGCGATCATGCTCGACGAGAAGCGCGTCCTTCCCTGTACTGCGTACCTCGAGGGCGAGTACGGAATCGACGGCCTCTACATGGGCGTGCCGGTGAAGCTCGGTTCCGGCGGCATCGAGGCGATCTACCAGCTCGACCTGAGCAAGGAGGAGCAGGCAATGCTGGACGAGTCTGCCGGCGCCGTGCGCGAAGTCGTCGAGCTGCTGACCTCGTAGCCATGGACCTCGGGCTCAAAGGCCGGACCGCGATCGTCAGCGGCGCATCCTCCGGCCTCGGCCTGGCAACAGCCGAGGCGCTGGCGGCCGAAGGCGCGAATGTGACCATGTTCGCGCGGCGACGCGACGTGCTTCAGCGCGAGGCCGACCGAATCGGCGCCCTGGCCGTGCGTGGCGACGTCACGAATCCGCGTGATCTCGAGGCAGTCGTACGACAAACGATTGCGGCGTTCCGCGGCATCGACATCCTCGTCTGGAACAGCGGCGGCCCTCCTCCCGGCCCAGGCATCGGGATCAGCCCCGAGGCACTCGAGGAGGCTGTCGAGCTGCTCTTCTTCCCGGCGCTGCGGCTCGTCGACTTCTGCCTGCCCTATCTCGTTCAGAGCCCGGGCGGGCGAATCCTCATCTTCACCTCGGTTGCTGCGATGGAACCGACCGATCATCTTGCGCTCAGCAACGCCGTCCGGCCGGGTATTCACGGCTGGGCGAAGACGCTCTCGCGTGAGCTCGGACCTCGCGGTGTCACGGTGAATTGCATCGCACCGGGCCGGATCGACACCGCGCGACTCGCACAGCTGTACCCCGAAGGACCGACCGAAGCCGACCTGAAAGCCATCCCAGTTGGACGCTGGGGCACACCGCAGGAGTTCGGCGACGTCGCGTGCTTCCTCGCCTCCGACCGCGCCCGCTACGTGACCGGGACAACCGTGGTCGTCGACGGCGGCCTCTCGCGGGGCCTGTTCTAACCCGTGCTCGGCAGAGTCCTGTCGCCGCTCCGGCTCGCCTCGGCTGGGCTGGTCTTGCTGGTCGTAACGGCCGTCATCCTGATCACACGCGGAAGCGATCAGTACATCGAGATCCCTGACAACCCCCATCCGCTCGCCACCCTGGTGCAAATCCCGGACGCGAAACCAAAGAACGACAACGGCGGGATCTACTACGTCGACATCCTGCTCAGGCGGGCGACACTGCTCGAGTCGCTCGTCTCGGTCGTTCGGCCCGAGGGCTCCGATCTGATCGATCGCAGTCAGATCCTGGACCCGGGAATCTCCGATCAGGAACGCATCAAGCTCGACCGTGCATCGATGAAGCAGTCTCAGGAAGTCGCATCCGTCGTCGCGATGCGCCAACTCGGTTATCGCGTGCCGATCCGTGCCGGCGGTGTCCGCGTCGTTGCCGTCACCTCCGGCTCACATGCCACCGGTTTGGTGAAACCGGGCGACGTCATCGTCTCGGCGAACGGGAGCCCGGTGCGCACGCGCATCGATCTCACCAGGGTGGCCGCTCGCCTCAAGCCGGGGGACACGGTGAAGATCGTGGTCCGGCGCGGCGGCAAGAAGCTCACGTTCTCGATCCGAACGATCGCCGACAGCCAGAATCCAAAGCGCGCGATCATCGGCGTCTTGCCGATCCAGGCCCTGAACGTTCAACTACCGTTCCCGATCAAGTTCAACCTCCGCCGGGTGGGCGGGCCGTCGGCCGGCCTCGCCTTCGCCCTCGAGCTGTTGGAAAAAAAGGGACGCGACGTCGATCACGGCTACAAGGTCGCCGCGACGGGTGAGATCCAGCTCGACGGATCGGTGACCGGAATCGGCGGCATCAAGCAAAAGACGATCGGTGTGCGAAAATCGAACATCGACGTGTTCCTGGTGCCGGTCGATGGGGACAACGCGCGCGATGCGAAGCGCTACGCGCATGGACTTCGGATCATCCCTGTGAAGAGTTTTCAACAGGCGTTGCAGGCGCTGGCAACGCTGCCGCCCAAAAGCTAAAACCGAGCAGTTTTCGGCAAGATTGAATCTGCCGGAAAATGCTTAGTTTTCGTCTGCGACGGCCTTGCCTGCGCTCGCGGCCTTCGTAGTATCACCCGTTGTTACTGCGGCCCTAACTCTAGGCAGGGGAGAAAATTGAGCAAGCGGAACCAACTGACGTGCGACGACTGCTACTTCCGCCGCGCCGGGCTCTGTGCGCTTCCGACCGACGCACCCTGCCCCACCTTCCGGCTCAACAGCCGAGGGTCTCTCGTGCCACCCCGCCAGCCGCGGCTCGTACCGAGGCCGCTGGGCGATTTCGCCCAGGTGGCTGCGGCGGGCTAAACCGCTAGCGGCTCACGGACGAGGGCTGCGAGTCTGCGCACGCCTTCTCTGATCTCGTCCGGGGAGACGAAGCTGAACGCAAGCCGAGCCGTGTTCGGCGCGCCGCCGAAGTCGGCGCCGGGCACGAACGTGACGCCTGCAGCGGTTGCACGCTCGAGCAACGCACCGGCGTCCGCGCCTTCGGGGAGCTCGAGCCAGACGAAGTAGCCTCCCTGCGGCTTGCTCCAACGGGCGTCCGGAAGCTCGCGTTCGAGCGCTTCGAGCATCGCGTCGCGACGGGCGCCGAGGAGTGTCGACACTCGCTCGAGGTTCGGCTCGAAGTTGCCACGCCGCAGAAACTCGAACACCGTCGCCTGCCCGAGCAGGACCGGTGTGATGTACGTGGACGTCGCCAGCGCTTCGAGCTCCCGCTCCAGGGCGTTGGGCAGGACGAAGTAGCCGACGCGAAGCCCGGGCGCGATCGTCTTCGAGAACGAGGACGAGTAGGCAACACGGGTTCCGCCCTCGAGCTCGAACAGGGTCGGCGGCGCTTCGCCGTCGAAGCGCACGAGCCCGTAGGGATCGTCCTCCAGCACGAGCAGCTCGTGCTCACGCGCGATCTCGGCGAGCTGGTGACGACGCTCGACACTCAGCGTCCTCCCGCTCGGATTCTGGAAGGTCGGGATCGTGTAGAGGAACGCCGGCTTGCCGCCGCTGTCGAGGGCGTCTGCGAGCGCAGCCAGGTCGAGCCCCTCGTCGTCCATCGCGACCGGCACGGTCTCGACGCCATGAGCCGCGAGGATCTTCAGCGGGCGATCGTAGGTCGGTTCTTCGACCAGGACGCGTTCGCCGGCGAACCGCTCCGCGAGGAAGACCATTCCCTGCAGCGAGCCGTTGGTGACGAGGACTCGTTCGGGATCGACGCCGTGGCGCTCCGCGATCCAATCGCGCAGCGGCGCATACCCGGCCGACGAGCCGTACGAGAGGACAGTGGCTCCGTCACGCTCGATGGCAGCCCGCGCGCAGTCGGCCAGCTCCTCGACCGGCAGGCATTCGGGGGCGGGGACCCCCCGGGCGAAGGAGATCGTCTCCATCCGCTTGAGTTTAGGTGCGCGCGCCGAAGCGCTCGGCCACGATCTGCGCGACCTCGGTCGGAGTCGTCCCGACCTGGATGCCCGCTGCTTCCAGTGCTTCCTTCTTCGCCTGCGCCGTCCCCGACGAGCCGGAGATGATTGCGCCCGCGTGGCCCATGGTCTTTCCGGGCGGCGCCGAGAACCCGGCGATGTAGGCAAGCACGGGCTTCGTCACGTGATCCTGGACGAAGCGAGCCGCCTTCTCCTCCTCGTCGCCGCCGATCTCGCCGACGAGGACGATCAGCTCCGTCTCCGGATCCAATTCGAACCGCTGGAGGACATCGATGAAGGACGCACCGACGACCGGATCGCCGCCGATGCCGACGATCGTGGAGTTCCCGAGCCCGAGCTGAGTGAGCTCGTGGCCGATCTGATACGTCAGCGTGCCGGAGCGCGACACGAGACCGATCGTGCCCTCGGAGAAGATCTCGGCGGGGATGATCCCGACGTTCGCCTTGCCCGGCGAAAGCACGCCCGGGCAGTTCGGCCCGATCATCGTCACGCCCTTGCTGCGGATGTACGTGTAGACGCGCAGCATGTCGTGGGCGGGAATGTGCTCGGTGATGCAGATCACCGTGCCGATGCCGGCGTCGACTGCCTCGTAGATCGCGTCGGTTGCGAAGCGCGCCGGCACGAAGATCAGCGTCGTGTTCGCGCTGGTCTCCTGCACCGCGTCGGCGACCGTGTTGAAGACGGGAATACCTTCGACATCCTGGCCCGCCTTGCCGGGCGTGACACCCGCGACGACCTGGGTTCCGTAGTTCCGGTTGCGCAGTCCGTGGAAGCGTCCTTCGCTGCCCGTGAGGCCCTGCACGACGAGACGCGTGTCGTTGTCGACGATGATCGCCACTACTTCTGTGACCTCCGTGCTTTGACGACGATCGACTTCAGGGTCAGCACGCCGTCCTCGACGTGGTCGGCGAGCAACTCGCGGACGCGAGCAGCGTCGGCAGGTGGCGTCTCCACCCGCGCGAGCCAGTCCTCGACCACCGGATGGCGCTCGAAGTGCTCGAGCTGCTCGACCTCGAGGCCCGCTTCAGTGAGCATTTCCTTCCACTCGTCCTCGGAGTAGCAGCGCACGTGCGTCGGGTCGCGCAGCCGTTCGGCCTCCTCCACGCGCTCGTCGACGAAGACGTTGTCCTCGATCACGACGACCCCTTGCGTGACGCGCGCCATTTCGGCGATCGCCTTGCGAACGTCCTCGAAGTGATGCGCGGCGATCCTGCAGGTGACGGCATCGAAGCTCCCGTCCTCGAACGGCAGCTCTTCCGCGCGTGAGACGACGTCCGGCCGCATGCCCGGCGCCGGGTCGACGGTGACGACCGTGCAGCCCGCCTCGCGCAGCCGCCTCGCGACGTGGCCACCGCCGGTCGCCACGTCGAGCACCTTTACATCCGGGCCGGGGTCGCACCACTCGACGAGCAGGTCGAGGTCCGGTCCTTCACGATGCGTCGGACTCTCGCGGAAGGCGTCGGCACGCTGCGACCAGACGTCCGTCATGCCGCCAACTCGACCGCGCGCTGCGCCGCTTCCAGCATTGTCGGCTCGACGTGGAGGTTCGCAGGCGCCGCCTCGGCGAGCAGCCTCCGGCCTTCCTCGGCGTTCGTGCCGTCGAGCCTGACGACGATCGGGAGCTCGATCTTCATCTGATCGAGCGCGGCCAGGATTCCGCGCGCCACCTCGTCGCATCGCGTGATCCCGCCGAAGATGTTGAAGAAGATCGAGCGCACCTGGTCATCGCTCGTGATCACCTCGAGCGCGTCGACGACGCCCTGCGCATCGCCACCGCCGCCGAGGTCGCAGAAGTTCGCCGGCCGTCCGCCGGCGACGACGACCACGTCCACGGTCGACATCGAGAGCCCTGCGCCGTTCCCCAGGATCCCGACGTTGCCGTCGAGCTTGACGTAGGTCACGCCTTTCTCCCGCGCGAGCCGCTCGTGCGGGTCGGCCGCCTCGACGTCGCGCATCTCGGCGATGTCGGGATGGCGGAAGAGCGCGCTGTCGTCGACCGTGAACTTCGAGTCGAGCGCGCGCACCTCCCCGTCCGGCGTGACGATCAGCGGATTGATCTCCGTGAGCATCGCGTCGGACTCGACGAAGCATTCGTAGAGCTTCTCGATGATGCCGAGGAGCTGCTTCTGCTCACTCGGGTCATCGATGCCGGCGCCGTAAATCAGACGGCGAGCCTGGTAGGGCTGGAAGCCCTCCAGTGGATCCACGTGCAGTCGAGCGAGCGCGTCGGGGTTCTCCTCGGCAACCTGTTCGATCTCGACCCCGCCTTCGGTCGTGAGCATGAAGAGCGGCTGCTTCGTGCCGCGGTCGAAAGTGATCGAGAGGTAGTACTCCTTGGCGATGTCAGAGGCTTGCTCGATCCAGATCTTGCGGACGACGTGGCCGTTGATGTCGAGACCGAGGATGTCGCGGGCCCTTGCCTCCGCCTCGGCCGGATCCTTGGCCAACTTCACGCCGCCGGCCTTGCCGCGCCCGCCGGTCAGAACCTGGGCCTTGACGACCACGGGCCCGCCGATCTCCTCTGCGGCAGCCAGCGCTTCCTCGGGGGTCGTCGCGAGGCGGCCGTCGGATACCGGGATGCCGAAGCGTGCGAAGAGCTGCTTGCCCTGGTATTCGTAGAGATCCACCGGCGCGGCACTCTACCCGTGCCTCACCGCGTCTCGCCGCCCATCTCTAGGTACACGCGCGCGCGGCCCCACCCGGGTGGGGGTTATCACCCACCACCCTCTGCGAGCGACGATACCGGCGCGGGCCCTACGCGTCTGCGCCGATTCTGCGCCGATAGCTCACTCGGCCTTCACCACGCAGATCACCTGGCCGGTCGTGACCGGTTGGCCGGCGGCGACTGACAGCTCGGTGACGCGGCCGGCACGATGCGCGTGCACCTCGTTCTCCATCTTCATTGCCTCGACGATGCAGATGACCTGACCCGCCTCCACCTCGTCGCCGTCTGCCACCTCGACCGCGAGCACCGTGCCCTGCATCGGGCTCACAACCGCGTCGAGCCCTGCAGCCGCCGCCCCACCGCCGCGCGCACGTTCTCGACGGCGCCTCCCCAGCTCGGCGTAGGCAGGCTCGGGGCGTAGGACGCGCACTTCGAAGCGGCGACCATCCACCTCGACCGAGCGGACGGACTCACGCAGGGCAGTGGCTCCCAGGTCGGCGGCCCCGACCGGACGTCCGTTCTCGAACTCCCCGGCGCGTGCCGCGAGCAGCTCGGATTCGACGAGGCCATGGCACGTCTCGCCGTCGACGAAGCATGGCTGCGTCAGCAACGCCTTGTGAAAGCCGATCAACGTCCTCACTCCCTCGACGACGAACTCGTCGAGCGCACGCAGCATCCGGCGCCGCGCATGCTCGCGATCGACGCCGTGGACGACGAGCTTCGCGATCATCGGGTCGTAGAGCGGAGAGATCTCACTGCCGGCAACGACACCGGAGTCGACGCGCACACCCGGCCCGCTCGGCTCGCGGTACCGCGTGATCGTTCCCGGTGCAGGAAGGAAACCGCTGGAGACATCCTCGGCGTTGATCCGGCACTCCAACGCATGACCGTGCAGCTGCACGTCTTCCTGACGCACCGAGAGCGGCTGCCCCGCCGCGATCAACACCTGTTCTCGCACGAGATCGAGCCCCGTCACCATCTCCGTCACCGTGTGCTCGACCTGGATGCGCGTGTTCATCTCCAGGAAGAAGTACTCGCCGTCGCGCGAGAGTAGGCCCTCGATCGTTCCCGCACTCTGGTAGCCGACCGCTCGCGCGGCGTCGACGGCGATCGCGCCGATCCGCTCCCGCAACGCGTTGTCGACGGCGGGCGAGGGTGTCTCCTCGACGAGCTTCTGATGGCGGCGCTGAATGGTGCAGTCGCGCTCGCCGAGGTGGATGACGTTGCCGTGGGCATCCGCGAGCACTTGCACCTCGACGTGGCGCGGATCCTCGAGGTATCGCTCGACGTAGACGGCCGAATCGGAGAAATACGCTTCACCCTCGCGTCGCGCCGAGTCGAACGCCCGCTCGACCTCGGCCGGGTCGCGGACGACCTTCAGCCCTTTGCCGCCGCCTCCCGCGGACGCCTTGATCGCGATCGGCCAACCGAGCTCGTCGCCCAGCCTGCGAACCTCTTCGGCGGATTCGACGGGCCGCGTGACGCCCGGGATGATCGGGACGCCGGCCGCGCGCATCCGCTCACGCGCCTCGATCTTCGAACCCATTGCTTCGATCGCCTCGGGCGGCGGGCCGATCCACACCAGACCGTGGTCGCCGCACGCGCGCGCGAAGACTGCGTTCTCGGCAAGGAAGCCGTAGCCGGGATGGACCGCCTCCGCGCCGGCCCGCCGCGCCGCGTCGAGAATCCGATCCTGGTTCAGATAGCTCTCGGCGGGAGGGCCCGCACCGATCAGGTGCGCTTCGTCCGCATAGGCCACATGCGCCGCGTTCCGGTCGACCTCCGAATAGACGGCGACGGTCCCGATGCCAAGCTCGCGCAGCGTCCGGAAGACGCGGATCGCGATCTCTCCTCGGTTGGCGACGAGCACCTTGCTGAACACGGCCACTACCCCTCTATTGTTGCGAGCATGAGCCTCCCGGACGTTCTGACGGTCGCGCGCGCCGCCTCCGTCCCCTTCGTCATCTTGCTCTACGCGTGGAACTTCCACGGTCACAACTACTGGGCGACGGCGCTCTTCGCGGCCGCAATGGCCACAGACTGGTTCGACGGGCGCATCGCGCGCAGCCGTGGCCACTCCTCGCCGCTCGGCTCGCTGCTCGACCCCGCCGCAGACAAGATCCTCGTGCTCGCTGTGCTCATCATGCTCGTCGACGAGCGAGTCGCACCCGGTTGGATGGTCGCTGCGATCGTCGTCAGGGAGTTCCTCGTCACCGCCCTACGGCTGGCCGCGCTCGAACGCGGCGTGGTCCTCGAGGCGCGCGACCTTGGCAAGCTGAAGACCTGGTCGCAGGCAGTTGCCGCGGCAGTCGGTGGCTTCGCCGCTGCGGGTGCCTGGCGCGACGATTTCGCGTGGTGGGCGCTGCTCGTCGCGGTCGTGCTGACGTGGATCTCCGGGCTCGACTATGCCCGCGTGGCGCCGCGCCTCTGGCGCGGCAGCGCGACGGCCTGATCGGCCTCTTCCTCAGGCCCCGGGCCTAGCCCGGCGCGGCGCCAGGGAGAGGGCGCGAGGGCGGTCAGACGCTCCTCTTCGAGTGCCTCGAGGATGGCTCGGCGCTCATCTTCAGTGGGTTCCGGGGTGATCTCGACGTCCACGTTTCCTGACATTAAAGAGATACGGCGGACCGCCGATAGGACAGCTATGCGCTGCCGCCGCCTTGTGTACGTCTGGGCGCTCGTAATGCTCCTCACACTGTCCCCGGCCTACGCCGCCGCCAAGCCAGGGACTTCGTGGGCACAGGCCGAGCTCGAGACCGTAGTGGCCGCAGGAATCATGGCCAAGGCGGCGGCGGCGCGTCCCGACAGTCCCCTCACCCGCGGCGAGCTGGAGACCATCGTCGCCGGCCTCACGCACACGCCGGCCGCTGTGCCCGCCTCCCCCACCGCCAAGGTCACGATCGCCGCACTCGACGCGAGGCTCGTCGCCGCACTCGGCCTCACCGACAGCGCCAAGCTCTTCACGCAGGGGGCCAAGACTGCAGGTCTCAATCCTCCCTCCCGCTTCGGGACCGAAACCGTTGCCCGCCTCCTCGGTCTCCGCACGAACCACCCGGCCGCGCTCGACGCACTCGAGCTCTCGCCGGGCCAGCCGGCCAACAACGCCGAGGCCGCCTACTCCGCAGCACGAATCCTGAAGCTCAGCGAGCGGGCTGCGCCGGACGTCCAGGAGCTCGCAGCATCCTTTGCCCTGCCCGCACTGACGCCCTGGCAGAAGAAGGTGCTGACGACGGCGGTGCGCTTCATCGGCTACCCGTACGTATGGAGCGGAGAAAGCGAGTTCACGCAGTCCGCGCAGTCGCCGTTCGGGCCGCAGGTACACGGAGGCTTCGACTGCTCGGGATTCGTCTGGCGCGTCTACAAGCTGGAGCAGTACGCCGACGGCGGCACACTCCCGGACATGCTCCAGGGCCGCACGACATATGCGATGAGCGGCGAGGTTCCTGCCGCGAAACGAGTCACCTTTGCCAACCTGCAGCCCGCCGACGTCATCTTCTTCGGGGCGAAGGGACCCAAGTCGAAAGCCGCGCAGGTCGACCACGCAGGTGTCTACCTCGGCAACGGCTGGTTCATTCACTCGTCGAGCTACGGAGTTGCCGTCACGACGCTCTCCGGCTGGTACGCGAAACGCTTCGCCTGGGGCCGTCGGCCGCTCGCCGAGGCAGGCCTCGTTTCCCCCGCTTAAAAGCGGTTTTTGCCTAAATCCCCCGATGGGGGGATACGCTCATCTGCCCCCAGCGAAAGAATCCGCACGTCTGGCGTCTTTGTGTGGGGAGGTTCTTGGGGATGTTGCAGTGGAAGCCAAAACTGATTGCCCTAGTGGCCATCTTGGCGCTCGTCGCGGCAGTCTCGGGTCAGTTCACCTGGGACTCCTTCGAAATGCTCAGCTGGTTCTAAGCCCGACGTGAGCTCACAGGCGGTCACACCCCGCCGGCTTACCGCTCTCATCCTTCCCGTCTGTCTGGCGGGCCTCGGTGTGCTGGTCGCGGCCGGTTACGCCTTCGCGACCACGGCGCACAGCAGTCGCGAACTGATCGGCCTCGCGGCACTCACCGCCGCTGCGACGCTCGCGGAGCGCTTCCCCGTGCCGATCAACGCAGAGACCGGCGGAGGTGTGCTCTCGCTGACGTTCGTCTTCGCGGTTGCCGCAATCGTTCTCTTCGGGTGGGCCGCCGGCGCTCTCCTGCTGCTCGCGGCCACGGCCGTCGTTCAGCTTGCCCAGCACCGGCCGTTGCAGCGCATCTCCTTCAACGTGGCGGTGCTCGCCCTCGTCGCGCTCGCCGCAGGTGCATTGATCGCGCCCATCCACGGCGAGGGTGTCGGTGCCGTGGTCGCGCGGGTCGTGCTTGCAGCCACTGCCGACAACGTCGTCAACATCGTCCTGATCTCGGCGGCGATCGCACTCAGTAGCGGCCAGCCCTATCTCCAGCTGATGCGGACGCACGTGCGCGCGACCATCGTGCCGTTTGCGTTCATGGCGTCTGCTGCGCTGATGCTCGTCGTGCTCTGGGAGCGCGCGCCCGTTCTATCGGTCGCGCTCGTCGGACCGTTGCTCGCGATTGCGCTGTACCAGCGCTCGACGCACAAGGCGCTACGGGCGATGCGGCTCGCGCTCACGGATCCCCTGACCGGGCTCGGCAATCACCGTCACTTCCACGAGCGGCTCCAGCGCGAACTGTTGAGCGCGGAGGAGCAGGCGAGGCCCCTGACGCTCTGCTTCGTGGACATCGACGACTTCAAGAAGATCAACGACCGCTACGGACACCCTTCCGGCGACCGCGTCCTTTCACAGATTGCCGCGAGACTGCGCCAGGGCGGCGAGGCCTTCCGGCTCGGCGGCGACGAGTTCGCGCTTCTGTTCGTCGATCACGACGAGGGGATGGCGCTCGCTGCTGCGAACTCGATCGTGGAGCGGATCGCGAGCGTCGACTTCGACCACATCGGCAACGTCACGGTCAGCGCCGGGCTCGCAACCTTTCCCATGCAGGGCAACGGCCGAGACGAGCTGATTCGCCTCGCCGACAGTGCCCTGTACTGGGCCAAAGAGCACGGCAAGAACCGCGTGCGGCTCTACCGTCCGGAGGTGGTCGAGCTCTCGGAGCTCAAGCGGCTGGCAGCGGGGCCCGACAAGGCCGCGCGTTACCGCGCCGCTGCGTCGCTCGCGAAAGCGGTGGACGCCCGCGACACCTACACGGGGAGTCACTCAGAACGGGTCGGCGAGCTGGCCGCCAAAGTCGCGGCGCGCCTGGGACTCTCGGCGGAGCAGGTCGAGCTCACGCGGCTCGCAGGCAGCCTGCACGACCTGGGCAAGCTCGCCATCCCGGAGGAGATCCTGCGCAAGCCCGGTGCGCTGACCGATTCGGAGCGGCTCGTCCTCGAGCGCCACCCGCAGATCGGCTTCCGCATGCTCGACAGCCTCGGCGTCGACCCGGTGGCGGATCTCGTTCTGCACCATCACGAGCGCTGGGACGGGACCGGTTATCCCGACGGCCTGCGCGGCGAGCAGATACCGCTCAGCGCGCGAATCATCTTCGTCACCGATGCCTATGACGCGATGACCTCCGACCGGATCTACCGGCCCAGGCGTTCAGCACAGGCTGCTCTGGCAGAGCTTGAACGCTGCGCCGGCACACAGTTCGACCCTGGCATCGTCGCGGCCTTCGCGGAGGAGCTCGAGCAGCTCCCCTCGCTGGAGGCCGCGCCGGCTCTCGCCAGTTAACCCTTTGTGATCCGGCGCGCTGCGCGCGCCATGATGATCACAAAGGGGTGCCGTTCCGACAGACTGAATCAGCGCGCGCCGGCAAAGCCGCCACGCGCGCGATGATGTCTTCTGTTGGTTCGACAGGCTCGGGCGATTCGTGAGTTCACAACGGGATGTTGCCGTGCTTGCGCCGGGGGCGGGGTTCCTGCTTGGTGAGGGCGGTCTCGAGCGCGTTGATCAGCACCGGCCGGGTGCGGCGCGGCTCGATCACCTCGTCCACGTAGCCGCGCTCTGCCGCGGAGTACGGATTCGCGAAACGCTCGCGGTAGTCCTCGATCAGTTCCGCTCGCCGCGCCTCGGGGTCGTCGGCTTCTTCGAGCTCTTTCCGGAAGATGATGTTCACCGCACCGTCAGGCCCCATCACAGCGACCTCGGCGGTCGGCCACGCGAAGTTGAAGTCGGCGCGGATGTGCTTCGAGCTCATGACGTCGTAGGCGCCGCCGTAGGCCTTCCGGGTGATGACGGTCAGCTTCGGCACCGTTGCCTCCGCATAGGCGTACAAGAGCTTGGCACCGTGCCGGATGATCCCGCCCCACTCCTGCTGCGTCCCGGGGAGGAACCCGGGCACGTCCACCAGCGTGACGAGCGGGATGTTGAAGGCATCGCAGAAACGAATGAAGCGCGCCGCCTTCACCGAGGAATCGATGTCCAGCACGCCCGCGAGCGAGCGCGGCTGGTTGCCGATGAGCCCGACCGGGTGACCACCCAGTCGCGCGAGGCCACAGACCACGTTCTCCGCCCAGTGCTCGTGAACCTCGAGGAAGTCGCCGTCGTCGACGACGCGCCGGATGACGTCGTGCATGTCGTACGGCTTGTTCGCGCTGTCCGGGATGAGCGTGTCGAGCTCGGGCTCTTCCCGGTCTCGCGGATCCGAGGGCTCCGCGAACGGCGGCGGATCCATGTTGTTCTGCGGCAAGAACGAGAGCAGGTAGCGCGCGTCTTCGAGACACGCCTTTTCGTCCGGAGCGCTGAAATGCGCAACACCCGACTTCGTGGCGTGCGTCGATGCGCCCCCGAGCTCCTCGAAGCTCACCTCCTCGCCGGTCACGGTCTTCACGACGTCGGGACCGGTGATGAACATGTACGACGTCCCCTCGACCATGAACACGAAGTCGGTGATCGCGGGCGAATAGACGGCGCCACCGGCGCACGGGCCCATCACCAGCGAGATCTGAGGGATCACTCCCGAGCACTGAACGTTGCGCCAGAAGATCTCCGCATAGCCGGCGAGCGACACGACGCCTTCCTGGATGCGCGCGCCACCCGAGTCGTTGATGCCGATCACGGGGCACCCGAACTTCAGCGCCATGTCCATCACCTTGCAGATCTTCTCGGCGAAGACCTCGCTGAGCGACCCGCCGAAGACGGTGAAGTCCTGTGAGAAGACGAAGACCTTCCGGCCGAAGATCGTCCCGTATCCGGTGACGACCGCGTCGCCATAGGGGCGGCGCTCGAGCATCCCGAAGTTCGACTCACGATGCCGGACGAAGCGGTCGAGCTCGACGAAGGAGCCCGGATCGAGGAGCTCGATGAGCCGCTCGCGCGCGAGCAGCTTGCCCTGCTGGCGCTGGCGCTCGATCGCCTTGTCGGTGCCGGCGTGCTCGGCCTCGTCGCGCAACTGCTGAAGCTGATCGAGCTTCGACTCGGTGGAGTCCGCGCGAGGGTCGTCGGTCGTCGCCATACGGAGAGCCTAACCGCGGACTGGCCGGGACATGTCCCGGTGTCTCGACACCGAGCCGCTGTGGCAGTGACGCTTAGTCAGGGGCTTGGCCAGCGCCGGATCGGAACGAGTCCGTCACAGGCCACGGCTACCCTGACGGCACGGTGTCTGACGACTCGCTCGACAGAGCCCCTAACTCGTAGAGTCGGACGTGGACATCGACCGCTCGACAATCTGGCCGTACAAGGACGGGGAGCCCGGCGAGTTCATCTACCAGCGCTACGGACACCCTGCCGGCGTCGAGGCGGAACGCCGGCTCGGCGAGCTCGACGGCGGGCATGCGTTGCTCTTCGCATCCGGCAGCGGCGCAACCACGGCACTCGTGCTCACCTTCCTTTCCTCCGGCGAGACGATCGCGCTGGCCCAGGGCGCCTATTTCGGAACCGGCGTCATCTTCCGTGAGCTCGAACGCTGGGGACTACGTGTCGTCGAGTTCGACCAGACCGGCACGCCGCCGGACGACGTCGACCTCGTCTGGCTGGAGGCTCCCTCGAATCCATTCCTCACGATGCCGGACCTCGCGGCCGCGGCGGCTCATCCGGCCCGCGTCGTCGTCGACGCTACCGCCGCGACGCCGATCCATCTGCGGCCGCTCGAGCACGGTGTCGACTTCGTTCTGCACAGCGCGACGAAGTACCTCGGCGGCCACGACGATGTGCTGCTCGGGGCCGTCGTCTGCAAGCGCGAGGACGACGCCGAGCGGCTGAAGGAGTTCAGGACCCGTTCGGGCATCGTCGCGGCGCCGGACCCGTGCGCCCTGCTGCTGCGCGGACTCGAGACGCTCGAGGAGCGCGTCCGCCGGCAGACGGAGTCCGCGACAGAGCTGGCACGGCGGCTGCAAGGCCATCCCGCCGTCCAGATCGTGCGCTACGCCGGAATCGGAGGGCTCCTCTCCTTCGACGTCGCGGGCGCCGAGGAGGCCCGCCACGTAGAGACCTCGCTCCAGCTGATCACGAACGCCACCAGCCTGGGGGGAATCCACTCCCTCCTGGAGGCAAGATCGCGCTGGGAAGGCGACCGCGTCCCACCAGGCTTGCTGCGCCTGAGCGTCGGCATGGAGCCGGTGGAGGACATCTGGGCCGATTTGGCTCAGGCCCTGGAAATTCCAGGCAGTTTTCCCGCGCACGAGTAAGATTTCCGCCCCCGAGGGCGAATGCTCTCGGCATAGCCGGCAGACGCGTCGCCCAACGGTCCTCCGGCGGACCCATCCCTCGCACAAAGGAGTCGCTGTGGCTGCACCAGACACCAAGAAACGGAGGGCGCCGAGCCGTGCGCCCGCAACGAATCGTCGCGCCACGGACAGCGCGACGGTCGAGATCAAGAAGAAGGACCTGCAGGAGCTGCTCGATGCTCTCCGCTCAGCGAGGGACGGGGAGACCGGCGTGCGGCTGTCTGCTGAGAAGAGCGGTGTCATGGGCGACGTGGCCAAGGCGTTCAACGGCTTGTCGGAACGGCGCGAGGGCCTGACCGACGAGCTGAGTCGCATGAGCAGGGTCATCGGGCGCGAGGGCCTAATGAACGAGCGAGCGCAGTTGAAGAACTCGAAGGGAACGTGGGCCGAGTCGATCAACTCGGTCAACTCGATGATCGACCATCTGGTGCGCCCGACCATCGAAGTCTCGCGTGTTCTCGACGCGGTCGCCGAGGGTGACCTGTCGCAGAAGATGGCCCTCAAGATCGAGGGACAGCCCGTGCGCGGAGAGTTTCTCCGCATCGGCACGACCGTGAACACGATGCTGGACCAGCTCAGCTCGTTCGCATCGGAGGTCACCCGCGTCGCGCGCGAGGTCGGCACCGAGGGCATCCTCGGCGGACAAGCCACCGTCAAGGACGTGTCGGGAATCTGGCGCGACCTCACCGACAACGTCAACTTCATGGCGAACAACCTCACCACGCAGGTGCGAAACATCGCCGACGTGACGACCGCCGTCGCGAACGGCGACCTGAGCAAGAAGATCACCGTCGACGTCAAGGGCGAAGTCCTCGAGCTCAAGAACACGATCAACACGATGGTCGACCAGCTGCGCTCGTTCGCAGACGAGGTGACACGCGTCGCGCGCGAGGTGGGCACCGAGGGGAAGCTCGGCGGCCAGGCGACAGTCAAAGGCGTCAGCGGAACCTGGAAGGACCTGACCGACAACGTCAACTTCATGGCGTCGAACCTGACGACCCAGGTGCGCGGCATCGCGAAGGTCGTGACCGCGGTTGCAGACGGCAACCTGAACCAGAAGTTCACGATCGAGGCGAAGGGCGAGGTCGCTGCGCTCGCCGACACGATCAACTCCATGATCGACACGCTGCGCGTCTTCGCGGAGCAGGTGACGACCGTCGCACGCCAGGTCGGCACTGAAGGGAAGCTCGGCGGCCAGGCCGAGGTGCCGGGAGTCGCCGGCACGTGGAAGGCGCTCACCGACAGCGTGAACGGGATGGCCGCGAACCTCACCGATCAGGTTCGCAACATCGCCGACGTGACCACCGCGGTCGCGAAGGGCGATCTCTCGCGGAAGATCACCGTGGAGGTGAAGGGCGAAGTGCTTCGCCTCAAGAACACGATCAACACGATGGTCGACCAGCTCTCGTCGTTCGCCGACGAGGTCACCCGCGTCGCCAAGGAAGTAGGGACCGAAGGCCGCCTCGGCGGCCAGGCCGAGGTCAAGGGCGTCAGCGGCACGTGGCGCGAGCTCACCAACAACGTGAACCAGCTCGCCGACAACCTCACCAATCAGGTGCGCAACATCGCAGACGTGACGACTGCGGTCGCCAAGGGCGACCTCTCGCGCAAGATCACGGTCGACGCGCGTGGCGAGATCCTCGAGCTGAAGAACACGATCAACACGATGGTCGACCAGCTCTCGTCGTTCGCGGACGAGGTCACACGCGTCGCCAAGGAAGTGGGCAACGAGGGAATGCTCGGCGGACAGGCTCAGGTCAAAGGTGTCAGCGGCACCTGGAAAGACCTCACCGACAACGTCAACGCCCTCGCGGGCAATCTGACAAGCCAGGTGCGCAACATCGCCGAAGTCACGACCGCTGTGGCGCTCGGAGACCTCTCGAAGAAGATCACCGTGGACGTCAAAGGTGAGGTGCTCGAGCTCAAGAACACGATCAACACCATGGTCGACCAGCTCTCGTCCTTCGCCGACGAGGTCACACGCGTCGCGACGGAAGTGGGCACCGAAGGCCGTCTCGGCGGCCAGGCCGAGGTGAAAGACGTCTCGGGAACCTGGCGCCAGCTCACGCAGAGCGTGAACGGGATGGCGTCGAACCTCACCGACCAGGTGCGGAACATCGCGGACGTGACGACCGCGGTCGCCACCGGCGATCTCTCCAAGAAGATCACTGTCGAGGCCCGAGGCGAGATCCTCGAGCTCAAGAACACGATCAACATCATGGTCGACCAGCTCTCGTCCTTCGCGGACGAGGTCACACGCGTCGCCCGCGAAGTGGGCACCGAGGGCAAGCTCGGCGGCCAGGCTCAGGTCAAGGGCGTCAGCGGCACCTGGAAGGACCTGACCGACAACGTCAACACGCTGGCCGGCAATCTCACGAGCCAGGTGCGCAACATCGCGGACGTGACGACCGCGGTCGCCACCGGTGACCTGAGCAAAAAGATCACGGTCGACGTCAAGGGCGAGGTCCTGGAGCTCAAGAACACGATCAACACAATGGTCGACCAGCTCTCGTCCTTCGCGGACGAGGTCACGCGCGTCGCCCGCGAAGTGGGAACCGAGGGCCGCCTCGGCGGTCAGGCGAAGGTCAAGGGCGTGTCCGGCACGTGGAAGGACCTGACGGACAACGTGAACGCCATGGCCGACAACCTCACCGACCAGGTGCGGAACATCGCCGACGTCACCACCGCGGTCGCAACCGGCGACCTGAGCAAGAAGATCACCGTCGACGCCCGCGGCGAGGTGCTCGAGCTCAAGGAGACCATCAACACGATGGTCGACCAGCTGCGCTCGTTCGCCGCCGAGGTGACGCGAGTCGCGAAGGAAGTGGGCATCGAGGGCCGGCTGGGCGGTCAGGCCAACGTGGAGGGCGTGAGCGGCACATGGAAGGACCTGACGGACAACGTCAACACGCTGGCCGACAACCTCAGCACCCAGGTGCGCAACATCGCCGAGGTGACCACCGCGGTCGCCACCGGCGATCTCTCCAAGAAGATCACCGTCAACGTCAGGGGCGAGATCCTTCAGCTGAAGAACACGATCAACACGATGGTCGACCAGCTCTCGTCCTTCGCGGACGAGGTCACGCGCGTTGCCCGGGAAGTGGGCACCGAGGGCAAGCTCGGCGGCCAGGGCAAGGTGAAGGGCGTCAGCGGCACGTGGAAGGACCTGACGGACAACGTCAACACACTTGCCGACAACCTCACGAACCAGGTACGCAACATCGCCGAGGTGACGACTGCAGTCGCGAAGGGCGAGCTCTCCAAGAAGATCACCGTCGACGCACGCGGCGAGATCCTCGAGCTCAAGAACACGATCAACACCATGGTCGACCAGCTCTCGACCTTCGCAGCCGAGGTGACGCGCGTCGCGAAGGAGGTGGGCACCGAAGGAAAGCTCGGCGTCCAGGCGCAGGTCGAGGGCGTCTCCGGCGTGTGGAAGGGCCTCACGGACAACGTGAACCAACTGGCCGGGACGCTAACGACGCAGCTGCGTGCGATCTCCGAAGTCTCTCAGGCGGTGACGCAGGGCGACCTGACGCGCTCGATCGCGGTCGAGGCGGAGGGCGAGGTCGCGGAGCTCAAGAACACGATCAACCAGATGATCGAGAACCTCGCCGAGACAACCCGCGTCAATACGGAGCAGGACTGGCTGAACTCGAACATGGCGCGCTTCACCGGCATGCTCCAGGGCGAGCGCGACCTCGAAACGGTCTCGCGGCTGATCATGTCCGAGCTGACACCGCTCGTCGGGGCGCAGCACGGCGCGTTCTTCATGATGGTTTCGCCCGACGGAGAGGGAGACGAGTTCGATCTCCGCCTGGTCTCCACCTACGGCTACAAGCAGCGCAAGAACGTCCCGAACAAGTTCAAGGTCGGCGAGGCTCTCGTCGGCCAGGCCGCTCTCGAGCAGAAGCCGATCCTGGTCACGCAGGCGCCGGACGACTACGTCCGGATCAGCTCGGGTCTCGGCGAAGGAACGCCTATCAACCTGATCGTCCTCCCCGTGCTCTTCGAGGATCAGGTGCTGGCAGTGATCGAGCTCGCTTCGTTCCAGCGCTTCGCCAACGTCCAGCAGGCCTTCCTCGAGCAGTTGTCCGAGTCGATCGGGGTCGTGCTGAACACGATCCAGGCGAACATGCGGACGGAGGAGCTGCTCGCACAGTCGCAAGGACTGACGCAGGAGCTGCAGAGCCAGTCCGAAGAGCTGCAGGCGCAGCAGGAGGAGCTCCAGCAGACGAACAAGGAGCTCGAGGAGCAGGCGGCCTCGCTCAAGGCCTCGGAGGAGCTGCTGCAGACACAGCAGGAGGAGCTGCAACAGACGAACGAGGAACTGGAAGAGAAGGCGCAGCTGCTCGAGGAGCAGAACCGTCGCATCGAGATCAAGAACCGCGAGATCGAGCTGGCCCGTGCCGCTCTCGAAGAGAAGGCAGAGCAGCTCTCGCTCTCGTCGCGCTACAAGTCCGAGTTCCTCGCGAACATGTCACACGAGCTGCGCACGCCGCTGAACTCGCTGCTGATCCTCGCGAAGCTGCTGGGAGAGAACTCAGATGCGAACCTGAACAAGAAGCAGATCGAATTCGCGAACACGATCTACGGCGCGGGCTCGGACCTGCTCGTCCTGATCAACGACATCCTCGACCTCTCGAAGGTCGAGGCGGGACGGATGGACGTCAACGTCAGCGACGTCAAGCTGTCGGATCTGCGCGACTTCGTGGAGCGTTCGTTCCGGCCGGTCGCGGAGGACAAGACCCTCGACTTCGAGATCGAGGTGCGCGGCGCGAACGTGCCGCCGGCGATCGAGACCGACGAGCAGCGGCTGCAGCAGGTGATCAAGAACCTGCTCTCGAACGCGTTCAAGTTCACGGAGTCGGGCGGCGTCAAGCTGCGGATCGGCGTGGCCGAAGGCCACCAGTTCGCCAGCGAGGCACTGTCACGCGCCGAGGCCGTGCTCGAGTTCACCGTCGAGGACACCGGCGTCGGCATCGCGCACGACAAGCTCCGCCTGATCTTCGAGGCCTTCCAGCAGGCGGACGGGACGACGAGTCGCCGCTACGGCGGGACCGGCCTCGGGCTCTCGATCAGCCGTGAGATCGCACGGCTGCTCGGCGGCGAGATCCACGTGGAGAGCGAGGTTGGCAGAGGCAGCACGTTCACGCTCTTCCTCCCGGCCACCTTCCGGTCTGTCGAGCATCCTCACGTCGGCGCGCCGAGCGAGGAAGCCGTGGTGTTCCTGGGCGAGGGCAACGGAGGCGGCTCACCGGCATCGGCAACCGAGCCGCCCGAGCTCGATCCGGCTCGCCTCCTGCCGAGCGACGTGCGGGATGACCGTGAGGACATCCAGGACGGCGACCGGGTCGTGCTGATCGTCGAGGACGATCCCGATCTCGCGCGGACCGAGCTCGAAGTCGCGCGTGACCGTGGCTTCAAGGGAATCGTCGCCATCCGGGGCGACTCCGGTCTCGCGCTCGCGCACGAGTTCAAGCCCGACGCGATCATCCTCGACATGAAGCTGCCGGTGATGGACGGCTGGACCGTGCTCGACCGGCTGAAGCACCACCCGGAGACGCGTCACATTCCGGTGCACATCGTCTCTGCGGGCGACGGGCGCCAGAACGCGCTCAAGGCCGGCGCGGTCGCATTCCTCGAGAAGCCGATCTCGAAGGAGGGCCTCGAGAACACTTTCGGGGAAATCCGCAGCTTCATCGATCGCGGTCTCAAGCGGCTGCTCGTGGTCGAGGACGACGAGTCACAGCGGCAGGCCGTCGTCGAGCTGATCGGGAGCGACGAGGACGTCGAGGTGACCGCGGTCGGCTCCGGCGAAGCTGCGCTCGAGGCACTCGATCTCGAGCGCTTCGACTGCATGGTGCTCGACCTCAAGCTTCCCGACATGGGCGGCTTCACGCTCCTCGAGAAGCTCAAAAAGGACGAACGTCACTCGTCGATTCCGGTGATCATCTACACCGGGAAAGAGCTCACACGCGGCGAGGAGACGAAGCTGAAGAAGTTCGCGAAGTCGATCGTCGTCAAGGACGCGAGCTCCCCCGAGCGGCTCCTCGACGAGACTTCGCTCTTCCTCCACCGCGTCGAGCGGAAGCTGCCCAAGGAAAAGCGCCGGATGCTGGAGCAGTTGCACTCGGCCGACGAGGTGCTCAAGCAGCGCAAGATCCTCATCGTCGACGACGACGTGCGGAATGTCTTTGCACTGACGAGCGTCCTCGAGTCCCATGGCATGGAGGTGCTCTACGCCGAGAACGGCAAGGACGGCATCGAGCTCCTGCGGCAACATCCGGAGATCGACCTCGTCCTGATGGACATCATGATGCCGGGCATGGACGGCTACGAGACGATGCGGGTCATCCGCGGCGATGAGTCCTTCAAGCAGCTGCCGATCATCTCCCTCACAGCGAAGGCGATGAAGGGCGACCGCGAGAAGTCGATCGCCTCGGGGGCCTCCGACTACATCACGAAGCCGGTCGACACCGACCAGCTCCTATCGCTGATGCGAGTCTGGCTGTACAAGTAAGAGGATGGCTTCAGTGGGCGCCTCGCGGGAACCGGCGGGTGTAGGCAAGCACCCGCCGGACCACGACGACCTCGAAGAGATCGAGCTCTCGCTCCTGCTCGAGGGGATGTTCCGCCAGTACGGTTTCGACTTCCGGGAGTACGCCCCGGCCTCGCTGAGGCGACGTGTCTGGCGGCGCGTCTTCGCGGAGGGGCTCGAGACGGTCTCCGCCCTGCAGGACAAGCTCCTGCACGACCCGGCCTGCATGGAGCGGCTGCTGCTCGACCTCTCCATCAACGTGACCGCGATGTTTCGCGACCCCGCGTTCTACATCGCGTTTCGGGAGAAGGTCGTTCCGGCTCTTCGCACCTATCCGTTCACTCGGATCTGGGTGGCAGGGTGCTCGACCGGCGAGGAGGTCTACTCGCTCGCGATCCTGCTGCAGGAGGAGGAGGTCTACGACCGGACACGCATCTACGCGACGGACATCAACGAAAGCGTTCTCGAACGCGCGCGAGCGGGCGTGTTCCCGCTCGACAAGATGCGCGAGTACACGCAGAACTACATCAAGGCCGGCGGAGCACGGGCGTTCTCGGAGTACTACCTCGCGAAGTACGACGGCGCCCAGTTCCAACGCTCGCTGATCGAGAACGTCGTCTTCGCCCAGCACAACCTCGTCTCGGACCGCTCGTTCAACGAGTTCAACGTGATCATCTGCCGGAACGTGATGATCTATTTCGATCGCGCGTTGCAGGACCGAGTCCACCGGCTCTTCTTCGAGAGCCTGGTCACATTCGGTGTCCTCGGGCTTGGCCACAAGGAGTCGATCCGCTTCAGCCCGCACGAAAAGGGCTACGAGGAGCTCGACGCGAGCGAAAAGCTCTACCGAAAGATCGACTGAATGTACGACCTGGTGTGCATCGGCGCATCGTGGGGCGGGTTGCAAGCCGTCGGGCGGGTGCTCACTGACCTGCCCGCCGAGCTCGACCTCCCGATCGCAATTGCACAGCACCGCCATCCCGACTCGCAGGCCGAGACGCTCGCAGAGCTGCTGCAGACAAAGACCGACCGACCCGTGCTCGACGTGGAGGACAAGATGCCGATCGCGTCGCGCCACGTCTACATCGCGCCGCCGAACTACCACCTCTTGGTCGAGCGGGGCTCGTTCGCGCTTTCGGTCGACGAGCACATCCAGTACGCGCGACCGTCGATCGACGTGCTGTTCGAAACAGCTGCGTACGCGTACGGGGCCGGCGTGATCGGGATCATCCTCACCGGGGCCAATGCGGACGGGGCTCTCGGCCTGGCGAGGATCAAGAACGCAGGCGGCGTGGCGGTGATCCAGGACCCGCTCGGCGCCGCTCGCCGGACCATGCCCGATGCCGCCATCGCCGCGACCGCGGCCGATGCGATCTTGCCGGTCGAGGCGATCGGGAACTTCATCTACGGGCTGTGGGTCGAACGCGTGGCGGTGCACGAGGCGGCCGAAACCGGATGACCAACATCCTGCTCGTCGACGACCGTCCTGAGAACCTGCTGGCGCTGGAGGCCATCCTCGAGCCGCTCGAGCAGAACCTCCTCTACGCCCATTCCGGAGAAGAGGCGCTCCGCCAGCTGCTGCTCCACGACGTCGCGATCATCCTGCTCGACGTCCAGATGCCGTTGCTCGACGGCTTCGAGACGGCGAAGCTGATCAAGCAGCGCGAGCGCACGAAGTACATCCCGATCATCTTCGTCACCGCGATCTCCAAGGACGAAGAGCACGTCTTCCGTGGCTACTCGGCAGGCGCGGTCGACTACGTCTTCAAGCCGTTCAGCCCCGACGTGCTGCGCTCCAAGGTCGCCGTGTTCATCGAGTTGCACGAGAAGACGAACCAGCTCCGGCAGCAGGCAGAGCTGCTGAAAGAGCAAGAGTTGGCCGAGCTACGCCGCGAGAGCGAGGAGCGCTACCGGTTCCTGGCCGAAGCGCAGCCCGACCAGATCTGGACCGCGATGCCGAACGGTGAGCTCGACTACGTGAATCAGCGCGTGCTCGACTACTTCGACACGTCGTTCTCGGAGCACGTGGCCGAGGGCTGGACCCAGGTCACGCATCCCGAGGATCTTCCGCACACGCTGCAGACCTGGCAGCAGGCGCTCGAAACGGGAAGCGCGTATGAAAACGAGCTCCGCCTTCGACGTGCGTCGGACGAGTCGTACCGCTGGCACTTGACGCGCGCAGTGCCGATGCGCGACCGCCACGGCGAGATCTTGAAGTGGTTCGGCTCCAACACGGACATCGAAGACCGTAAGACCGCGGAAGAAGCTCAGCGATTCCTCGTCGAGGCAGGCGCAACCCTTGGCAGCTCGCTCGACTACCGCACCACGCTGGCGGCAGTGGCCAGGATGGCCGTCCCGCGGATCGCGGACTGGGCGCGCGTGGACATCGTCGAGGACGGGAAGCTGCGCACCCTCGCCGTCGCGCACGTGGACGAGCGCAAGGTCGAGCTTGCGCTCGAGCTAGGCCGCCGGTATCCCGAGGATCCCGACGCCGTTCATGGCCCTCCGCTCGTGCTGCGCACGGGTGAGAGCGAGCTCTTGACGGAGATCTCCGAGGAAAGACTGTCCGAGCTCGCCGTCGACGACCTTCACCTCGAGCTCGTCCGCGAGCTGGGCTTCCAGAGCTACATGGGCGTGCCACTCGCGGCCCGAGAGCGCACGCTGGGTGTGATCTCTTTCGTCGGAGCGGAATCTGGCCGGCGCTACGGGCCGGCCGATCTTGCACTGGCGGAAGAGCTTGCACGCCGGGCATCGACTGCGATCGAAAATGCGCAGCTCTACCGCGAGGTCGAGGAGCGCGCGCAGGCTGCGCGCGTGCTCGAGACCGTCGCCGACGGCGTGTTCCTCGTCGACATCGACGGGATCGTGCGCCTGTGGAACCGCGCGGCCGAGGCGATCACCAAGCTTGCGCGCTCCAAGGTGGTGGGTCGTCGGGCCGACGAGGTGCTACCGGGCTGGAACGACCTCGCGGCTCGCGTCACCGTCGCCGGTGCACCGGGTCCGGCAACGGCCACGACCTTCCCGATGGAGCTCGACGGGGAAGAGCGATGGCTCTCGATCTCGGGAGTCGGCTTCGACGAAGGAACGGTGTACGCGTTCCGCGACCTGACGGAGGAACGCGCGCTCGAGCAGATGCGCCAGGACCTCGTCTCGACCGTGTCGCACGAGCTGCGCACGCCCCTCGCTGCAATCTACGGTTCTGCGCTGACGCTCTCGCGCGACGATCTCGAGCTCGAGGACGCCATGCACAAGAAGCTCCTCGAGATCATCGTCGAAGAGTCCACCCGCCTGGCCGACATCGTGAACGACCTCCTGCTCGCCAGCCAGCTCGACGCAGATCGACTCGAGATGCATGTCGAGCCGTGCGATGCGCACGCACTCACGGCCGGCGTGCTCGACGCCGCGCGCACGCACCTGCCCGAAGGGAT
The DNA here is from genome assembly GCA_963779965.1 of uncultured Actinomycetes bacterium. Classification (GTDB taxonomy): domain Bacteria; phylum Actinomycetota; class Thermoleophilia; order Gaiellales; family Gaiellaceae; genus 3-1-20CM-4-69-9. Next base: position 79,606 of record CAWAAP010000019.1, read on the forward strand.
GCGGGTGAGTCTCGACTCCGGTCAGGAGGACGTTCCTCCGGTGGTGGCGGACGAAGGCCAGCTCCGACAGGTCCTGACCAACCTGATCGACAACGCGGTCAAGTACTCACCTGACGGCGGGGACGTCCGCGTCCGCCTGGAGCCTGCGGGCAAGTACGTGCGGTTCACCGTCGCCGACGAGGGGCTTGGTATCCCGCCCGCCGAGCAGAGCCGCATCTTCGAAAAGTTCTACCGGATCGATCCGGACATGGCCGGTGGGATCGGAGGCACGGGGCTGGGCCTCTACATCTCTCGCGAGCTCGTCCGCCGCGTGCACGGGAGAATCTGGGTCGAGGCGAACCGCGGGCGCGGCTCGGTCTTCCATGTGGAGATTCCGGCAGCTTCCGAGCCTGCTGCGGACAAAAAGAAGCGTAAAAAGGCCGGAGCAAGCGCCTGAAAGAGTGTGGCTAACCGTATTCGGAACGCTGGTGGAACGGACGACACTGTGGGCATGACAGTCCTCATCGTCGACGACCACCCCAGCTTCAGGGCCAGTGCCCGAACGCTCCTCGAGGCAGAGGGGTACGAGATCGTCGGCGAAGCCGAGAACGGTGCCGCGGCTCTGATCGCTGTGAAAGAGCTCAAGCCCGACCTCGTTTTGCTCGACGTTCAGCTTCCGGACATGGACGGCTTTCAGGTCGCCGATCAGCTGCGCCGGTTCGCCGACCCGCCCGCGGTCGTCCTCACGTCGAGCCGCGACAGTGCCGACTACGGCCGCTGCATCCAGGGTTGTGGCGCCACCGGCTTCGTCCCGAAGGCTGATCTGTCCGGAGCCGCAATCGCGGCTCTTCTTATCGCGTGACGCTCGCACGGCGGCCCTGGCTCTACTTCGGGCCGGCGGCGCTCGTTGCAGGAGCGATCTCCGTCGCGCTCGTCCTGACCAGTGACCACGAGCAGCATCCCGCAGTCGCGACGGCGCTCCGACTGTTCGTCAGCTGGTCGTTCATCTTCGCCGGCCTGATCGGCTGGACGCGGCGTCCCACGAACAAGACGGGGACGCTCATGGTCGCGGTCGGCTTCGGCGTGTTCATCGGCAGCCTGAGCGAGGCGAACTACTCCGTTCCGTACACGCTCGGAGCGCTCTTCGGAAGCCTGTTCATCGCCATGTTCATTCACCTTCTGCTCGCATATCCCAGCGGTGAGCTGATCAGCCGGAAGGCACGGGCGCTCGTGGCCGCAGGGTACGCGACTGCTTTCGTCGCACCGTTTTTGGACTCCATGTTCCCGAAGGCCGAGACGTGCAAGCCGCACGCGTGCCCGGACAACCTCGTTTTCGTGTCTCACAACCACGCTGCGCACTGGGCACAGACGGCTTTGTGGACCGCAGCCTCCGTGACTCTGTTCGTGGCAGCTTTTGTGCTTCTGGTCGGCCGGTGGCGCCGTGGCACGCCGGCACTGCGACGCATCCTTCGGCTTGTCTACCTCGCCGGCGGCCTGAGCGTCGTCCTGCTTGCGATCGGCTTCGTCGTGACGCCGTTCTCCGACTTCGGCGGCACAGTCGTGAGCGTCGCGCTGATCGTGACGTTCACGGCAGTTCCGTTCCTCTTCCTCGGAGGGCTCCTCGGCACGACGATGGCGCGTGGCGCCGGGCTGGGCACCATCTTCAGCGGGGTACCCGAACGGGCCAGCCCGGGCGAGGTGCAGGAGGGTCTCAGACAAGCGTTGCGCGACGAGACGGCGCAGGTCGCGTACTGGTACGAGGAAGGACAGCACTACGTCGACGTCGATGGCAACCGCTTCGAGCTTCCACCCGATACGCGCGATCGCGTCGTCACGCGGCTCGACTATGCCGACGAGCCGGTCGCTGCCATCGTCCACGACGCGGCACTGCGCTCGGAGCCGGAACTGCTCCACGGGATCGCGAACGCAGCGCGGATCACACTCGAGCGGGACAAGTTGCTGGTGGAGGTGCGTGCCCGCGCGCAACGCTACTTCGCGCTCCTGCAGGCCATGCCCGACCTGATGTTCCGCATCTCCCGAGAAGGTTCGTATCTCTCTTTCAACGCGCCCAATCCCCGCGACCTCATCGAGCACGAGGTCGTCGGCAAGACGCTCTGGGACCGCTTGCCGCAAGACCTCGCCGACCGCGTGCTGGCGGCGGGACGAGCTGCGCTCGCCGGACATCCCGGCGTGATCGAGTACGCGCTCGACTTCGAAGAGGGCACACGCCACTACGAGGGACGCTTCGCCGCCAGCGGCGACGACGAGTTCCTGATGATCGTCCGCGAGATCACGGAGCGAAAGCAACAGCAGCAGGAGCTCGAGGCCTCACGCCAGCGCATCGTCGCTGCCGGCGACGATGCGCGCAGGAAGCTCGAGCGGAACCTCCACGACGGCGCCCAGCAGCGACTCGTCTCGATCTCGCTGTCGCTTCGGCTGGCGCAGGGCCGGCTCGAGAAGGATCCGGCGGGGGCGCAGGAGGTGCTCGAGGCGTCGCGAGAAGAACTCGCGCGCGCACTCGAGGAGCTGCGCGAGCTCGCCCGCGGAATCCACCCGGCAGTGCTCACTGACCGTGGGCTCGAGGCCGCGCTCGAGTCGCTCGCGTCTCGCGCGCCTCTCCCTGTCGAGATCGACGGCCCACGCGCGAGCCTCCCGGCCCCGGTCGAAGCGGCCGCCTACTACGTCGTCTCGGAGGCGCTCGCAAACGTGACGAAGTACGCCCAGGCCTCCTCGGTCAAGGTGACCGTCGAGCAGGCAAACGGGTGCGCCCTGATCGAGGTGGCCGACGACGGGGTCGGCGGCGCAGATCCCCGCCGCGGCTCGGGCCTGCGCGGGTTGGCCGACCGTGTCGCGTCTCTAAACGGCAAGCTTGCGATCGACAGCCCCCCGGGCGCGGGAACCCGCGTCCGGGCCGAGATCCCACTGGAGTAGGCTCTGACCCCAAATCTCCCTCATGGAACGGTCACACTCGTCTTCACGGATGTCGAGGGCTCCACGCAGCTCGTCCGCCTGCTCGGCGACGGCTACGCGACGGTGCTCTCGGATCACCGGCGTCTCTTCCGAGAGGCGGTGGAGAGCTGCGCCGGACAGGTCGTCGACCACCGCGGCGACGAGTTCTTCGTCGTCTTCGAGGATGCCGTCCGTGCAGTCGAGGCGGTTTCCGAGGCCCAGCGCGCATTCGCCGCTCATCCCTGGCCGGAGGGCGTCGACCTGCGAGTCCGCATGGGCCTTCACACGGGGGAGCCGACGATCCGCGACGGGGCGTATTACGGCCTGGACGTCCATCAGGCGGCCCGGATCGCGCAGGCCGGCAGCGGCGGGCAAGTCCTGCTCTCGGAACGAACTCGGGACGCACTCGAGTCAGCGCACGACGTCGCGGATCTGGGCGAGCACGAGTTGGCCGGCCTCGACGAGCCGGTGCGGCTCTTCCAGCTCAACATCCCCGGCCTGCCCGCTCGCTTTCCACCGCTCAGCACGGCGCGGAAGGGGTTTCGCGGTTTGCGCGTAGTGCTCGCCGACGACTCCGTCCTGCTCCGCGAGGGGATTGCGCGCCTCCTCGAGGACGCCGGCTTCGAGATCGTCGCCCAGAGCGGGACCGCGGAGGATCTCCTTCGCCACGTCGGCATGCACAAGCCAGACGTCGCGCTGATCGACATCCGGATGCCGCCGACGCAGACCGACGAGGGCTTGCGCGCTGCGAAGGAGATCCGCGAGCGCTGGCCCGACACCGGCGTCCTGGTTCTCTCGCAGTACGTCGAGCCCGCCTACGCGATGGAGCTGCTCGGCGAGAACGCCGAGGGCGTCGGCTACCTGCTCAAGGACCGCGTCTCCGACGTGGATGAATTCGCGGCCGCAGTCCGGCGGGTCGCCGAGGGCGGCTCGGCGCTCGATCCAGCCGTCGTCTCCCAGCTCGTCGGCCGACGCCGCCGCGACGATCCACTGGACGAGCTGACGCCTCGCGAGCGCGAAGTGCTGGGGCTGATGGCGGAGGGCCGCTCGAACCAGGCAGTCGCGGAAAAGCTCGTGATCACGCTCCGCGCAGTCGAGAAGCACGTCACGAGCATCTTCTCGAAGCTCCGCCTGCCGGCGACCGCTGAGGATCACCGCCGCGTGCTCGCCGTCCTCACGTACCTCAGCTCCTCCTCGAACTAGGCAGCCCGCCCTCCCTCTGGTGGCGTTCGCCCCTTTGCGGGTGCGGTTTTCCCCCTGCAAAGAGGCCTGCGGGCCGCATTTCCGCTCCGACTCCTCGCTGCGATTGTGAGCTCACCCCCAAGCGAAGGAGCCAAGTCCAAATGTCACCCCTGAAGCGCTCGAACAACATCGCGGCCCGCATGGGCCGCTGGAGCGCGAGCCACTGGAAGACCGCGGTCTTCGGCTGGCTCGCGTTCGTCGTTGCCGCACTCTTCATCGGCAACTTCGTCGGAACCAAGAACATCAAGACCGAGGATGCGAATGTCGGCCAGGCGCACAAGGCCGACGAGATCCTCAAGCACGCTTTCCCGCAGATCGATCCGCAGACCGAGCTCGTGCTCGTTCAGAGCTCGAGCAAGACGGTCAAGGATCCCGCGTTCCGCGCGACGATCAAGGACGTCGAGAGCACGATCGCAGGCAACGCCGCGATCAAGAACGTGCGCTCGCCGCTCGATCCCGCGCATGCCGACCAGGTCTCCAAGGACGGCCGCTCGGCCATGGTCCTCTGGGACATGAAGGGCACCTATGAGAACGCCAAGCCGAAGATCGACGGAATCGTCGCCGCAGTGGGCAAGGCGGCCGACCGGCATCCTGGGTTCTACGTCGAGGAGGCCGGCTCGGTGAGTTCCGGGAAGGCGCTCGACAAGATGTTCTCCGATCAGCTCAAGCTGGCCGGCGAACGCTCCATCCCGATCACGATCGTCGTCCTGCTGCTCGTCTTCGGCGCCCTCGTCGCCGTGGGTGTGCCGTTGCTGCTCGCACTCTCGGGCGTGATGGCGACCATCGGCCTCGTCGCACTACCGAGCCACATCGTGCCGATGGACCAGAACGTGTCGGCAGTGATCCTGCTCGTCGGGCTCGCGGTGGGCGTGGACTACGCGCTCTTCTATCTCAAGCGCGAGCGTGAGGAACGGGCAGCCGGCAGAAGCCCGCGAGCCGCGCTCGAAGCCGCAGCCGCAACGTCAGGCCGCTCGGTGCTGATCTCGGGCATCACGGTCATGGTCGCGATGGCCGGGATGATGTTCTCCGGCGACAAGGCCTATCTGGGCTTCGGCATCGCCACGATGATGGTGGTCGGAATCGCGATGCTCGGCTCGCTCACCGTCCTGCCGGCGCTGCTCTCACGGCTCGGTGACAAGGTCGAGAAGGGCAAGATCCCGTTCCTGCACCGTCTCCGGCGCGACAGCGGCGAGAACCGGTTCTGGAAGGCGATCCTGACGCCCGTGTTGCGCCGGCCCGTCGTCGCCGCCGCCATCTCGGGGGGCGTCCTCCTCGTCCTGGCCGCACCGGTTCTGCAGCTCCACACCTCACAGAGCGGGTTGGACGCGATGCCGAACAGCGCACCGACGGTCGGCACGATGAAGAAGATCGAGAAGGCGTTCTCGAACGGCGACCTGTCCCCGGCGATCGTCGCGATCGAGGCGAACACCGACTCGGCCGCAACGAAGCAGGCGATCTCGGAACTGAAGTCGCAGGCGATCGCGAGTGGTCGGATGCACGGCCCGGTCGTCGTCGAGGTCAATCCGTCCCACACCGTCGCGCGGGTCTCGATTCCGCTCGCCGGCAAGGGCACGGACTCCGTCTCCAACGCGGCGCTCGACACGCTGCGAAACGAAGTCCTGCCCGCAACGGTCGGGAAGGTGTCCGGCGCGACCTACGCGGTCACCGGCCCCACGGCCCAGTCCGCGGACGAGAACGCGCTGCTGAAGGCGAAGGCGCCGATCGTGTTCGGCTTCGTCCTCGTCTTCGCGTTCATCCTGCTGCTGGTCTCGTTCAGGTCGATCGTGATCGCCGTGAAGGCAATCGTGCTCAACCTGCTCTCCGTGGGTGCGGCGTACGGCGTGCTCGTCGCCCTCTTCCAGTGGGGCTGGGGCGAGAGCTTCCTCGGCTTCCAGTCGAACGGCGGCATCGCGTCATGGCTGCCGATCTTCATGTTCGTGATCCTGTTCGGTCTCTCGATGGACTACCACGTGTTCATCCTGAGCCGGGTGCGGGAGGCGTACGACCGCGGACTGAAGACCGAAGACGCAGTCGCGCACGGCATCACCACCACGGCCGGCGTCGTCTCGAGCGCCGCGCTCGTGATGGTCGGCGTGTTCGCAGTGTTCGCGCTGATGCCGATCCTGGACATGAAGGAGATGGGCATCGGCCTCGCCGCGGCGGTCCTGATCGACGCGACGATCGTCCGGGCAGTGCTCCTGCCGGCAACGATGAAGCTGCTGGGCGACGCCAACTGGTACCTGCCGCGGTGGCTCGAGTGGCTGCCGAGGTTGGAGCACGACGCGTCCCCGCCGGCGGAGCGGGCACCCGACGCCGCCCCGGCGGCCGCACTCGGCGCCTAGTTCCTCCCGCTCCTTCGCAAGAAAAGCGCCCCGCTTCGGCGGGGCGCTTTTCGTCCTTTGGCACAGAGCCGGAGGAGGGACTCGAACCCACGGCCTATGGTTTACAAAACCATTGCTCTACCAACTGAGCTACTCCGGCGCACCGTCATCGTAAGCGAAGATCTTGTTGTCGGTTTTGGACACGGCCCAGCCGATTGCCCCGGCAAGCTGATCGTATGGAGCATCCGAAGGACATCGGCGACCGTTCCGCGTTAGCGATCGCGATCGCCTTGCAGGGCATCGGACACGCGGTCTACCTTCCGTTCGGAGAGAACACGCGCGCCGATTTCGTCATCGACGATGGAACCCGGCTCGCAAGGGTTCAGTGCAAGACCGGACGGCTACGCAAAGGCGTCGTGCACTTCAAGACGTGCAGCAGTTACGCCCATCACTCGAACCCGGGATCCGTAGCACGCGACTACCTCGGCCAGATCGAGTACTTCGCGATCTATTGCCCCGAGACGAGCGGCATCTACCTGATACCGATCGAGGACGTGACCTCTAGGTGGAATGGGACGCTTCGAGTGACCGAAGCCAGAAACGGACAGAAGCTCCGAGTCAGATACGCCAAGGACTACGAGATCGGGCGCGTGAGTGTACGCGCCCGATCCCTGAGTCGGACTTAGGCCGCGTCGACGAGGTCGGCGGGTGAGATCTCGACGACTCCGGCAAGCTCGTCCTGCAGCTTGGCCAGTGCGTCGCGCTCCACCTGGCGGACCCGCTCGCGGCTCATGCTCAGCTCGCGGCCGATCTGCTCCAGTGAAGTCGACTCGCCGTCGAAACCGAACCGCAGCTCGAGCACTCGACGCTCGCGCTCCGGCAGACGCCCGAGGGCGTTCCGCACGAACTGGCGACGCAGAGCCTCTCCGGCCTCCTCGGACGGATCCTCGGCGCTCGGGTCGGCGAACAGGTCGCCGAACTCGCCGTCGCCTTCGGAACCGATCGACTGGTTCAGTGACACGGATGCCTCCACCGCGCTAAGAGCCTCCTCGACGTACACGAGGTCGAGCCCGGTCGCAGCGGCAAGCTCCTCGCGAGTCGGCTCCTCTCCGGTCGCAGCCTGGAGCCGCGACCGCGCACGCGCGAGCTTCACGCGCCGCTCGTGGACGTGCGTCGGAATCCGGATCGTTGCCGACTGGTTGGACACAGCCCGCTGGCAGGCCTGGCGAATCCACCAGGTGGCGTAGGTCGAGAACTTGAAACCGCGGCGCCAGTCGAACTTCTCGACGGCACGGTTCAGCCCGATCACACCTTCCTGGATCAGGTCGCCCAGCTGCATGCCACGGCCCTGATACCGCTTGGCGATCGAGACCACGAGCCGGAGGTTCGAGTTGATCATCAGCTCCTTGGCCGTGCGGTCACCGCGCTCGATGCGCTTCGCGAGCGCGACCTCCTCGGCAGCGGTGAGCAGCTGATAGCGGCCGGCGGCGTTCATGAACAGCGTCAGGCTGTCCGTCGTCCCGGAGACCTCTGCAGCAGCCCGCACGCGGGGTGCCGGGGGTGCGTCGTCCTCGAGCGGGACGATCTCGATGCCCTTCTCCTCGAGCTCGCTACGGAGCTCTACGAGGTCGTCGTTCTCGAGCTCGTTCGCCACGGCGAACGCCTCGAGGATCGACTCATCGACGGAGCCGAGCTCCTCGGCCTCGTGGAGAAAAGACTGCAGATCAAGTTCAGCAAGGTTCGTCAGCTTGGTTCCTCTCCTTTCGTTTCAGTCTGGGGCTCGTTCGCTTGCGGTCCAATCCGGACCGCGCCTTCGGGCCCCACACCTCTTATAACGCGGAAGAGCCGGCCAGGATTCCCGATTTAAAGCAGGACTTGCCGGGACTTCTGGTGGGTAAGGATCTTTCTCTTTACCCGCTGGAGCGCGTTATCGATGGTCTTCGTGTCGCATTCTAGATCTTCGGCCATCTGTTCGTAGGATTCACCCTCCAGATAGAGCCGGAGGGCGTCCGCCTCGAGCTGGGAAAGACCGCTTCCAAGCGTGAAAACGAGGCTCTGGAGCTCCTCGGTCGAGATGACGCAGATGGCTGGATCGTCCACTCCAGGCCCCGGCAGAGCGTCCCCGAGGGTGCACTCGCCCTCGGATTCCTGGCCGGCAGGGGTATGACTGAAGGAGACGTAGGTGTTGAGAGGGGCGTGCTTGAAGCGGGTCGCCGTCTTGATCGCCGTGATGATCTGGCGGGTGACGCACAGCTCGGCGAAGCTCCGGAACGAGGTCTCCTTGTCGGCGCGAAAGTCCCTAACCGCCTTGTAGAGCCCGATCAGCCCTTCCTGGATGAGGTCTTCCGAGTCTCCGCCCGCGAGGAAGTACGAGCTCGCCTTGAGGCGCACGAAGCCGTTGTAGCGGCGGATCAGGACGTCCAGCGCCCCGCCGTCGCCGTTGCGTGCCCGCAGCACGAGCTGAAGGTCTTCGAGCTCCCTCTGGGCCTTCTGCGCAGCGGTTGCGGGCCGTGCGGCCATCCTGGCCTCCCCCGGTGGTTGGAGGCAAGACGAGAAGTCTCACCCTGAACTTGAGGGAGAAGATAGCAAGGACCGCTGGTCTTTACAAGACGTTTGCAGTGGACCCAGCATGTTACGAACGTGTGTTCGGTCAGGCCAGAACGAGCGACTCGGGCGTCGGCCTCGGTGAGGAGCGCCTCGATCGTCTCCTCCAGCTGCTCCCGAAGGGACTCGTCCTCGAGCCGGCCGTTCTCGTCGAACCGGGTCGGCGCATGCCCGACGGCGACTTCACCGTCCACCACCCGCGCACCGATTGCGGCGAGGACTTTCCGCAGCTCGGCCTGGGCCCAAACGGCACCGAAGGCCCCAGTGCTCGCACCGACGACCGCGACCGGCTTGTTCCGGAGCGGGTTCGTCGCGACCGGCCGGGAAACCCAGTCGAGCGCGTTCTTCAGCGAGCCCGGGATGGACGCGTTGTATTCGGGCGTCGAGAACAGGACCGCGTCAGCCTCGCCGATCGCACTGCGCAGGGCCGCCACCGACATCGGGGCCGGCCGTGCCTCGTCTTCTTCGTCGTAGGCCGGCACTTCTTTCACGCCCTGGTAGAGGACGAAGTCGACCTCCGGAGGGAAAAGCTCCTCCGCTGCGCGGAGGAGCTTCGTGTTGTACGAGTCCCGGCGCAGGCTGCCCGAAATCGCAAGGACCTTCATTGGTCTTACGCCTCCCTCACGAAGTAGAGCTCGGCCGCGAGCTTGACCTCGTCGGCCAGGGCGGGCTTTCCGTCGGGCAGTGGCACGTTCCAGTTGACGCCGAACTCGCTGCGGTCGACCGTCGTGTCCAGCTTCAGCGAAATCCGCTCACGCCCATAGGGATCGGTGACCGGCTCTTTGATCGTCCCCGTCAGCTCGACGGGCTTCTCGACGCCCTTGATCGTGATGCCCCCGCGGACCGCAATCTGGTCGCCCGCAAGATCGATCTCGCTCGACTCGAAAGTCAGTTCCGGGTAGCGCTCCGCGTCGAAGAAGTCCGGGGACTGAATGTGGGCGGTCAGATTCTCGTCCTTGAGATCTGCGCTCGCGACCTTCGCGGAGCCCGTGAGCACAGGCGTGTCGCCTTCGGCCTGGAGCTTCGCATTGACCTCGCGGAACTGGCCGCGGAAGGCGCCGCCCATGTAATCGACCTCGAAGCCGATTGTCGAATGGACCGGGTCGAGAGACCACGTGCCGACCGGCAAGGCCTGGCGGGTATCTGTCGTAGTGCTCATTTGCACTCCTCCTTGAGTAGGCTATAATTGAGTACGCAATCAATATAGCGAGGAAACCTTGTCTAGTCAAGTATTGCCCGAACAACAACATTTTGCCCTGGATTCCTGGATCCGGCTCATCCGGGGATACGCCTCGGTGACCCGGGCCATGAGCGCCGAGCTCGTCGCCGAGCACGGCCTGACGATCAACGACTACGAGGCCCTCCTCCACCTGTCGCAGGCCGAGGACGGTCAAATGAGGCGGGTCGACCTGGCGGGACTGCTGCTCCTGACGGCCTCGGGCGTGACCCGGCTCCTCGACGGCCTCGAGGCTGCCGGCCTGGTCGAGCGGGCCTCCTGTGCCAGCGACCGCCGGGTCACCTATGCGGTCCTCACGGAGGCAGGGCGCACGAGGCTGCGCCAGGCCTCGGTGTCACATGTCGCCGGTGTCCGGGCGTTCTTCGAGGCGCGCTACAGCGGAGAAGAGCTCGAGCAGCTCGCGGACTTGCTCGGCCGGCTTCCCGGCGCCTCCGACGCGAGCCACGAAGCCTGCACGGGCGCCTAGTCGCCGCCGCGGCGCATTCGCTCTAGCTTCTCCCTCGTCTCGTCGTCGAGCGTGTCGCGGAGATGATGAGGCGGCTCCTCGCGGTGCGTGACGGCTTCCATCTCGCCGACGAAGGTTGCGGACGAGCGCTTCTGAACCTGCTGTCCCGACGTGCCGCGCACCGCGCTGTCGGAGGAGACGAGACAGACGACCTCGGTGCCCCGATTCTCGGCGGCAAGTCGCTCGAGCATCGTGTCCGCGTTCTTCGCGTAGCGCACCTCGAGCGGGCCGTACGACTCGTCCGCGCCGGCGCCGTCGAAGACGAGGTAGCCACGCGCGCCCTTGAGTGCGACGAAGCTGGCGAGCTCGTCGCGGAGCGCTCGCAGATCGGGATAGTTGCCCGCGTGAAGCAGGTTGTGGCCGTCGAAGAGATAGAGGGTCGGCTCAGCCACGTTGCCTCCGGCTTCGTAGAGCATCAGCGCAGCCGCGACGCTGACGTTCAGTGACTCGACGTTGCCGTCGAGCGGGATCGAGATCGCGTCGTCGCACGTCTTGCGCACGAGCGGGCGCAGACCCTTTCCTTCCGCGCCGAAGACGAGCGCGAGCCCGCCGGTCAGATCCGCATCCCACATCGACGTCGGCGCATCACCTGCTGCGGCGTAGATCCAGAAGTCCCCGCGTTTCACATCTGCGAGGTAGCGCGCGAGATTCGGCACGACGGCGACGGGGAGATGCTCGACCGCCCCCGCAGATGCGCGCGCGACCGCCGGTGTCACGGTCGCGGCGCCGTGCGCCGGGACGACGACTCCCGTCGCTCCTGCTCCTTCGGCGCTGCGGATGACGGCGCCGAGGTTGCGCGGGTCGGTCACCTGGTCGAGACACGCGAGCAGCGGAAGGTCGGCGGCTGCGAGCTCCCAACCGTCGGCGTACTTGTACGGCTCGCACCACGCGAGCACTCCCTGATGATCGCGGGTGCCCGCTGCTTCGCTGAGGTCGCGCTCCGGCTTGGCCTGCAGGCGCGGGACGTTCGACGTCCTGCAGCCAGGGCTCTGTCTTCACGGCGCGCTCCGTCGCCCAGAGCTCGAGCACTTCGCGGGGGCCACGCAACGCTTCCCGCACCGGCCGACGGCCGTAGACCTGCTCGCGCGTCATCGCGGCACGAGCTGGAAACCGTCCGCGACGTCGCGCGCCTCCCAGCCCGCCGCCTCGATCTCGGCGCGCAGCCGGTCGGCCTCGTCGAAGTCACGGGCGGCGCGAGCCTCTTGCCGTTGCCTCGCAAGCTCCACGACCTCCGGCGGGGCGTCCTCCTCTTCTGCGAGCGACGCCAGCCCGAAGATGTCGAGCGCTCGCCGTAGGAGCCCGTGGTCGCGCCAGCCATGCATGATCGCGAGCGCGTCCGGCGTGTTGAAGTCGTCCTCGAGCGCAGCCTCGAACCGCTCCCACTCCCCTGCCGCAGCAGGCACGGACGGACTACGGAAGACGTCGCGGAATCCCTCGACGCGCGCGGCGGCCGCTGCGAGCGTCTCGTCCGAGAAGTCGATCGGCTTCGACCAGTGAGCGGTGAGGAAGAAGACGAGGATCGTCTCCCGACCCCATTGCTCGAGAGCGGCCGCGGATCGTGACGACGTTGCCCTCGGACTTCGACATCTTGGAGCCGGTGAAACGCAAGAGGCCGTTGTGCGTCCAGATCTGCGCGAAGTCATGGCCGAGCGCCCGCGATTGCGCGAGCTCGTTCTCGTGGTGCGGAAACACGAGATCGATCCCGCCGCCGTGGATCTCGAACACAGGCCCGAGCAACTCTTCCGCCATCACGGAGCACTCGATGTGCCAACCGGGACGGCCACGGCCCCACGGCGAGTCCCACCAGGTGTCCTCCTCCGGCTTGTTCGCCTTCCACAGGGCGAAGTCGCGCGGGTCCTCTTTGCGCGGGTTCGGCTCCTGCTCCTCGACCTGGTCGGGACGCTGGCCCGAGAGGCTTCCGTACTCGGGATACGAGGCGACCCGGAAGTAGACATCGCCTTCCGACTCGTACGCGTGGTCACGTTCGATCAACTCGGAGATGAAGCTGACGATCTGCGGCACGACCTCCGTCGCCTTCGGCAGCGCGTCGGGACGGCCGAGGCCGAGGGCATCCGTGTCGTCGAGATACCACTCCGTCGCGCGCGCGGCGAGCTCGGCGCTCGCGCCTGGCGCGGCGTCGTAGATCTTGTCGTTGATGTCCGTGATGTTGTGGACGAGCGTCACGTCGTAGCCACGAGTGACCAGCCAGCTGCGCAGCCACATGCCGAGGATGTACGGCCGCGCGTTCCCGATGTGCGCGCGCTGGTAGACGGTCGGCCCGCAGAAGTACATGCGGACCGGAGCGGGCGGAGGTGGAAGCTGCTGCTTCCCCCGCGTCAGCGTGTCATAGAGCTGCATCGATCCTGCGCAATGCTTCGTCGCGCGGCAGCGCGGCGATCACGGCCCAGAGCTCCGGGCCGCGTTCCTTCCCGGTGAGCGCGATCCGCAGCGCCTTCAGGTTGCCGCCGACCGCCTTCAGCTCGCGCACGAGCGCGCGCGCGTCGAGGGTGCCGTTGGCGCGTTCGACCAGCTCGCGGAAGCGCTCGAGTGTCTCGGGTGCGTCGCCCTTGGCCGGCTTCGGCGGCGTCAGGATCGCCTGCGCGTATTCGCGTGCCTCGTTCAGGTCGCGCGCACCGCGCAGCGCGGGAACGACTTCGACTGGAGCGCTCGCATGCTCGGCAAGCTCCTCGTCGGTCATCGCCTCGATCGCCTCGATCGCAAGCCGGCGGATGCGCGGCAGGTCGTAGTGCACGTCGTGCTGCGGGATGCCGAGCTCCTCGAGATAGCGGCGGACAGCCTCTCCGGGAATGCCGGCGTCGCGCAACGATGCGACGGTCGCGCCGGGCGCACGCTTCGCGAGCTTCTTGCCGTCCTCGCCGAGAATCAGGCCGTGGTGCACGAACTCGGGCGGCGTCGTGCCGAGCGCCTGGAACAGCCTGCGATGCAGCTCCTCGTTCGGGCGATGGTCGAAGCCGCGAACGATGTGCGTGATGCCGAAGTCCGCGTCGTCGACGACGCTCGCGAGGTGGTATGTCGCGGTGCCATCCTCTCGGAGCAGCGTGATCCCGTCGAAGCGCTCGCCGAGCTTGGCGCCCGCCTCGCGGTAGCGGTCCTGCCGCTCGCTCTGCCGGACGGGGCCGTCGTCCCAGGCGAGTCCGAGCCATTCCAGGTCGCGGATGATCTCCTCCTCCCCGCCCGGCACGTTCCGCTGCGGGTCGGTGTCGTCGATCCGCAGGAGCATCCAGTCCCCGAGACTGCGGTTGGCGACCGCACTGAGGGCGTTTCCCACGTGCAGTGAGCCCGTGGGGCTGGGTGCGAAACGGACTCGCTTCATCGTGTCGCCAGTCTAGAGTCCGGGCCTGTGGAGCCCGCCCTGCTCGCCTGGTTTGCAGAGCACGGACGCGACCTGCCATGGAGGCGGACGCAAGACCCGTACGCGATCCTCGTCTCGGAGGTGATGCTGCAACAGACGCAGGTCGAGCGCGTGATTCCGCGTTACCTCGGCTGGCTGGAGCGGTGGCCGACGGTCGACAGCGCTCGCAGCAGCGCCGGCGGCGGACGTGATCCGGGAGTGGCAAGGGCTCGGCTACAACCGCCGCGGTCTGAATCTGCATCGTGCCGCACAGAAGATCGCGGTCGAGGGCTGGCCTGAAGATCTCACGGAGCTCCCCGGCGTCGGGCCGTACACGGCTGCGGCGGTCGGGAACTTCGCGCTCGGGCGAGACGTCCTGCCGGTCGACACGAACGTGAACCGCGTCCAGGAACGCACCGGCCACCGCTTCTCGCCGGCGGCCGGGCAGGCGCTGATGGATCTCGGCGCGACGGTGTGCCTGGCGCGCGTCCCGCGCTGTGGCGTCTGCCCGCTCAGCGTCAGCGTGTCCATCGCGAGGGCGACGCTACGAGCCGCTCCGCAAGCAGTCTCGTTTCGAAGGCTCATTCCGCCAACGCCGAGCGCAAACGTTGCGACTCGTAGCCGAGTCCGAGCGTCCGTTGACGGAGCTCGACCACGAGGCCGTCGAATCCCTGGCCCAGGACGGCCTCGTCCACGTCGCCCCCTGCGGAACGTTCGTCACCCTTCCGTGCCGGCTGGGCTACGATCCGGCCCGTGACCGCGGACATCTGGTTCTACCTCTTCCCGCTCTACATCCTCGGCGGATTGCTGCTCCTGCTGGGGACGTTCGCGCTCCTCGGCCGGATCCAGAACGGCCGCTACCTCAAGCCGATCATCAACTTCATGATGAAGCTGCCGCTCGTCGGGCGGCTGATGAAGAAAGCCTCGCAAGCGGCGCTCGAGCGCCAGAACCCGGAGCTCGCAAGCGCCGTGAAGAAACTGGAGCGTTCAGGCGTCGCCCGGGATCCGATGCGGGCGCAGCAGGCACTCTCGAGACTCAGCGCCTCCGAGCGCCAGGCGTACCTCGACGCGACTGCCGACCAGACGGAGAACATCGCGCAGAACCGCCAGATGCGACGACAGCTGGAACGGGCCCGCAAGGGCAAGCGCCGCTAGAGCCGGTGCCGTAGCCAGACGTTTGGCTCGACGTGACGGCCACGGCCGTCGCGCACGTAGAGCGGCGCAAGCATCTGCGGGACGATGTAGTCGCCGTCGTCCGGGAATTGCATTCCCGTCCACTCTTCCCAGTCAGAGACCGGGCAATCCATCTCCATCGATTCCGGCGCAGCGGCAAGAATCTCGCCGCCGATGCGTTCGTGCACGCGGATCCACGGATCGAAGTGCTTGCCGTCCGGCCGGCGCCATTCCAGGTAGCGCTCGATCGGAATCAACGGATAGCGGGCCTTCAGCGTGGGTCGTACGGGAGCGATGAGCTCACGCAGCCCGCCTGCTGCAGCGGCGCTCCGCATTTCCTCCAGCATCCTCGCCGCCAGCCCTTGCGACTGACGGTCCGGCCGCACCGAAATCGCGAGCGCGGAGAGGACGGTCGGCTCGCGCCCGCTCTCGAAGGCATTCAGAAATGCCTCATCCCACCCCGAGGGCAGATCGTCATCCGTCCCGTCCCACGGCGTCGGCACCGAGTGCAGCTCGGCTACGAGCTCGTCGCCATCGAGCAAGGCGAGCTGGAAGTCCGGGAAGTCCTCGTACAGACGGCCCCAGTACTTGTTCCCGGGAACGTTGTTCTGGAGGTACTCCGGAAACGTCGCCTGCGACAGGGTCTCGTGGCGAATCGCCCGCAGGTCCGGCTCGTCTGCGTAGCGAACGAGCCTCACGCGGATTCGACGAGCGCAACCGCCTGCGCAGCGAGACCCTCGCGCCGGCCGGTGAACCCCAACCCGTCGGTCGTGGTCGCGCGCACGTTCACGGGCGCACCGACGACCGCGCTCAAGGCGTCGGCCATCTCCGCGCGGCGTCCCGAGATCCGCGGTTCCTCGCCGATCAGCACACAATCCGCATTCGACACCGCGTACCCCGCCGCGCGTACGCGCGCGACCGCGTCACGGAGTAGATCCAGCGACGAGATTCCGGTCGGTGTCGACGCGTCCGACGGAAACAACGACCCGATGTCACCGAGCCCGGCCGCACCGAGAACAGCATCGATCAACGCGTGGGTGATCACATCGCCGTCCGAGTGGCCTGCAAGTCCGCGCGGCGACTCGAACCGCACGCCGGCGAGCACGAGAGGCACGCCGTCCTCGAACGCGTGCGCGTCGACGCCGATCCCGACGCGCAGGGTCACCCGAGCGGCTCCTGACGCCCCCGGCGCTGCTCGAACACCGTCACCGTCTCGTAGCCCGCCCCACGCAGAAGCTCGAGCGCCTGGTCGAAGTCCCGCCCGACAACGTCGGGGGAGTGTGCGTCGGACGCGAGGGTTACGGGAACGTCGCGCGCACGGCACGCGGCCAGAAACTCGGGGTGCGGATACAGCTCCCGGACCGGCTTGCGGAGCCCGGCAGTCGACACCTCCACGGCCACACCGGCATCGGCGATCGCGTTCACGACGGGCCCGTAATCGAAGGAGGCTGCGCGAAGGCCGAAGATCTTCACGAGATCGGGATGCGAAAGCGAATCGAACAGCCCGCTACGAGCCGCGGCGGCGAGCGTCTCGAAGTACAGCCGCCAGGCTTCCTCGATACCGACGGCTTCGGTCAGTAGGAATTCCTCCCCGTCCACGCTCCGCTCGCCGATGAAGTGCACCGATCCGAGCAGGTAGTCCCAGGGATAGGGCGCCAAGAGCTCGCGCGTCTCCTCCTCGAGGTCGGGCACATAGTCCACCTCGAGGCCGAGCTTCACCGGCAGCCCGCGTCCGCTCGCGGCAACGACGGCCTCGACGTACGGCTCGATGTCGTACACGCAACGCTCGGTCATGTACGGGACCGTCCACAGGGGGGCCAGCTGCTTGAAGTAGTAGCCGTGCTCGGTGAACCCGATCTCGTCCACGCCGGCTGCGTGCGCCGCGTCGACGAACGGATCGACGGTCCACGTCTCGAGCACTAGCTTCTCCTCGCTGTCGCGGAGATGCATGTGGTAGTCGACGATCACAGCAGCGCAGCGACGCGCTCGAGGTCCCCGACGTCCGTGACCTTGATCAGCTTCGGGTCGCCCTCGACGACCCTGACCCGGCCGCCGCGCGCCTCAACCAGGGACGAACAGTCGCTCGCTGCGGCGACGTCTCCCCGCGCATAGGCCTCACGCACCACGGAGGCCACGAATGCCTGCGGCGTTTGCACCGCACGCAATTCGTCTCGATTCAGGGTCTCGACGACCCGACCTTCGTCGTCGACTCGCTTGATCGTGTCCGCAAGGGGTAGCCCGGGCAACGCTCCGTCCCACCCGTCGTTCAGAGCCGTCACGACGCGCTCGATCACCTCGTCCGACACCAACGGACGGGCGGCGTCGTGGACGAGCACCACCGCCGCATCCTCAGGCACCTCTGCGAGCGCCCGTGCGACCGACTCTCCCCTCGTCGCTCCGCCCGTGACGCACGAGCTCACCTTGCTGCAGCCGAGCTCCTCTGCGAGCAGGATCGCAGGCTCCTCCCAACCGGGAGGAGCGGCAACGACGATGAAGTCCACCCAGTCCGAATCGTCGAGACGCTTCAGGCTCTGTGCGAGCAGCGGCTCGTCGCCGAGCCGCGCGAACGCTTTTGGACGATCGGCACCGAGCCGATCCCCGCTACCCGCTGCAGCGAGGACGGCCCAGACGCTCACCTCGAGGAGGCGCGCGCCTTTGTCTTCGGCTTGGCCTTCGCAGCCGGCTTGGCGGCTGTCTTGCGGGCGGCGGGCTTCGCGGCGTTCTTGGACGCGACCTTCGCGGGCTTCGCGGCGGTGGTCTTCTTGCGACCGTTCGTGCTGCTGGTCGTGCTGCCATTCTCGGTGCCCACGAGAACGCCGTCGAGCCATTCGGCAGCCTCTTCCTCGTCCATGTCCTTCGCGTACATCAGCTCGCTGGCCAGGATCTTCTTGGCCTTCACGAACATCTGCTTCTCGCCGGTCGACAGGCCCTTCTCGCTGTCGCGCAAAGACAGGTTCCGGACGACCTCCGCCAACTCGAGGATGTCTCCGGTCTTCATCTTGTCGCGGTTGTGCTTGAAGCGCCGATTCCAGTTCTTCGGCATGGCTGTGCCGCCACCGGTCAATGCCTTGACGACGACCTTCACCATGTCCTCGCCGATCACCTTCCGCAGACCAACGGCCTCGGCATTCTCGGAGGGGACGTTCACTGTCATGTCGTTGTGGAGGATCTTGATCGTCAGGTACTCGCGCTTTTCGCCGAGCACCTCACGCTTTTCCCTCTTCACAACCGTGCCTGCTCCGTGGTGCGGATACACCACCTTGTCGCCGATCTTGTACAAGCCCGCCCCTTTCCGTCCTTATGTGACCGCGAAGCCGGCGGGTGATTCCGCCGGCCAAGGAGGACCAGTCTAGCAAAAGCCGCTGGAAATGGCCATGTTTTCGGGAAATCCCTGCTAACTGCCGATTTCACGGACCACCCGGCGGAGGATCGGTGCGCAGGCCGCCAGGATGACCGCCACGGCGCAGAGGAAGAGGAATCCGCCTCTGAGACTCGATGCTCCGGAGACGGCCCCGATGAGCGCCGGGCCGGCCACGAAGCCCAGATAACCGAGGATCGCGACGGTCGAGAGCGCTGCGCCTCGCCCGCCCTCGCCCCCCACCCGCCCGGCCAGTCCGAACAGGGTCGGGGCCGACAAGGCCAGACCCCCGCCGGCGATGACGAAGCCGGCCAGCGCAACCACGGCATGGTGCGCGGTCGCGGCCAGTGCAAGCCCGGCTGCAGCCGCGAGCCCCGCAACCAGCATTCGCCCGGTGACAGACGGCCACTCGACCTTCTGAGCCACGACGCGCCCCGTCAGCATCGCGGCAGCGAACAAACCGGGCCCGAGGCCGCTGACCGCAGGCCCTGCATGGAGCGTTCGCTCGAGGAAGAGCGCGCTCCAAGCCTCGAGCCCGTTCTCCACGAGGAAGGCGAGGGCCAGCACGAGCCCGACGATGAGCAGAGGACGGGCCAGCCGCGCACGCCGCTGCGGCGGTGCAAGCGGCGGATACGGCCCGAGATTCGCGAGCGCGGTCAGCACGGTGGCAAGACCGACACCGGCCAGGATCCAGGCCGGGTGCGCGCCTGCATGCCGCAGCAATCCCGAGCCGATGCCACCGACGAGGACCCCGCCCGAGAACGCGGCGTGCAGTCCGTCCATGATCCGAATCCCGTGCAGCGCCTCGAGCCTTGCGGCATGGGCGTTGATCGCGATGTCCAGAAGGCCGGTGCCGATCCCGATGACGGCGAGAAAGAGGACGAGCATCCAAACGGAGTGCGCGACGCCCGGCAGCCATTCCACCGCACCGAAGAACACGAGGAAGATCGGGACGAGGCGCGCCCCGAAGACGTCCGCGAGCCGTCCCGACACCAGCATCGCCGGCAGAGCCGCGAGCGCGACGCACAGCAACGCGAGCCCGAGCTGCGCGTCGCTCGCTCCCGTCGCGCGCTGGATCGCGGGCAGACACGCAGCCCACGAGCCCCAGTACAGCCCGAAGACCGCGTAGGCCGCGGCAAGGCCCCTCGCTCTACTCAGGGTTGCAGATACCGCTCGACGAGATTGTGCTCCTGCAGGCGCCGCAACCCTTCACGTATCTCGCGGGCCCGAACGGCGCCGACACCGGTGATCGACTCGAGATCTCGCTGGGACGCACGGACGATCGCGTCCAGGTCGCCGAGGCCCTCCCACCACCTTCCTGATGACGCCGTCCGGCAGCCTCGGGATCCGCGACAGGATCCGAAAGCCTCGCGAGTGTGACGCTGTGGTCGAGCGGATTGACCTCGCGCGGGAACGCGAGCAGCTCGGCGAGACGCTCGGACTCGAGCAGCTGCCGGTACGGCAGCGCATGAAGCCCCTCGAGCGCGAGCTCGGCGCGCGGCCCCGGTCCATCGGCGTGGTAATCGTGGACGACCATCGAGCGCTCAGCGGGAACCTCTCCGACGAGCTCGTGCAGTTGCATCTGGATCAGGCGTGCCTCGGCGCCGAGCTCGATGCAGTCGCGCTCGATCTCCGCCGCCATGCGCGTCGTCATCTCGGCTCGCTGGAGGACGACGAGCACATCGTCCAGGACAACGGAGTTCTGGAACTCGAGCGCGGTCAGCCGCGTGAGCACCTGCTGGAGCCGTTGCCCGTACGTCTCGAGTGTCGCGAGCGCCTGGTTCGTCTTCGCCAGCACCTCGGTCACCGGGTCGAGCTGATAGCGAGTCGGCCCGACGTACACCGAGATCGTGGAGCGCTGCTGGGAGATCGAGATCACGAGCGCACCTGTCTGCTTGGCGACGCGCTCGGCGGTGCGGTGACGCGTTCCCGTCTCCACCGACGGAATCGTCGGATCGGGCATCAGCTGCACGTTTGCGTACGCGAGCTTCGAGCGCGTCGGATTGACGATGATCGCGCCGTCCATCTTCGCCAGCTCGTAGAGGAGCTGGCCCGTGAACGGGACGTCGAGGCGGATCCCACCCGAGAAGAGGAACGAGAGCTCGTTGGGGTCGCCGATGACGATCAGCGCGCCCTCGCGGGAGCGGATGATGTCGTCCATCCCCTGGCGCAGCTCCGTGCCCGGGCGCGATCCGCCGGAGCGCGGCGAGCAGCTCCGGATCACGCCGCGGATCGTCTTCCGACGGCGTGCGCGTGAAGCCCAGGGCGGCCTGTGCTTCGGGCATCAGCTTCATTTTGTCAGGCCTCAGCCTGCGAGCTCGGGCTCCGGGGTCTGGACCGGCCGTCGCCCAACCGTGGCGACGATCAGTCCAGCCAGGATGCAGGCCGCTCCCGCGAGCTGAAGCCTGGACGGCGACTCGTCGACGATCAGCGCCGCGAAGATCACCGACAGCACAGGCTGCAGCGTCAGCAGGATCGAGGTCACGACCGCGGGCAGTCGCGGCAGCGAGCTCGAGATCAACAGCCAGCCGACGACCTGCGACGAGAGGGCGAGCAGAACGAGCCAGCCCGTCGCCGAGAGGGACGGAGTCAGATCGAGGTCGCCGATCGCCGCACCGATCGCCGCGCAGAAGATGGCCGAAGACAACGTCGCGGTGAACAGCGGCCCTGCAGGCCGGCGCAGATCCTTGCTGCTCTGTCGCAGGACGAGCAGAAAGCCCGCGTACGCGATACCGGTCAGCACGCCGTAGACCGCGCCGAGCTGTGGATTCGATCCGTATGCGCCCTGTTCGAGCGCGCCTGAGATGAGGACGACGCCGAGACCGACGATGGGAATCGCCGCGAGCGACGAGCGGTCCGGCCGCTCGCCGAGCAGAGCCCACGCGAGCAGGCCGACGAGCACGACCTGCACGTTGCCGAGGACCGTCGCAAGCCCGGCGCCGACCAGTTCGATCGCGTTGTGCCAGAGGATCAGATCCGCGGCGAAGAAGGCCCCTGCGAGCCACGCCAGGCGTACCGCCCGGCTCTCCCGCTTCCCGTAACGGCGATCCTCGATTCGCGCGAGCACGAAGAGCGGCGGCAGCGCCCACACGCAGCGGTAGAAGGCGCCGGTCGACGAGGAGACGTGCGAGAGCCGGAACAGAATCCCCGAGAACGAAATCCCGACCGCGGCGACGAGCACGGCCAGCACGGGCCTCTGGCCGACGGCGCGGAACATCAGGGGAAAGACGCTAGCCGAGCCCGGCGGTGATGGCCTTCGGAAGCGTCTCTGCCTGCAACACCTCCAGCTTGCGTCGTGTGGTCGGCGTGTCGGCAGGCACGACGACTGTCTTCAGCCCGAGCTTCGCGCACTCCTCGAGTCTTCGCTCCGCCTGTGCGGCCGGACGCAGCCTGCCCGTGAGCCCGATCTCGCCGAACGCAGCGAGCCCCTCCTTCGTCGGCACGCCCTTCGCGGCCGACGCGATTGCCAGCGCGACGGCAAGGTCCGCCCCGGGCTCGTCGATGCGCACGCCGCCCGCAACGTTGACGAAGACATCGGCACTTCCGAGCGCGACACGCGCATGGCGACCGAGCACGGCGACGATCATCGCGAGCCGCTTCGGGTCGACACCCGTCGCAACGCGGCGTGGCATCGCAAGATCGGACGGCGCAACGAGCGCCTGAATCTCCAGCAGGATCGGCCGCGTCCCCTCGAGCGCGCACGCGACGGCGGAGCCGACCTCACTGCCGGCCGCACGGCCGAAGAGCTCGGACGGATCGGGAACGCCGACGAGCCCAGTCCCGGTCATCTCGAACACACCGAGCTCGTTGGTCGAGCCGAATCGGTTCTTCGCCGCGCGCAGGACACGATGCGCGTGGTAGCGGTCGCCTTCGAATTGCAGCACGCAGTCGACGAGATGCTCGAGCACTCGCGGACCGGCAACCGAGCCGTCCTTCGTCACATGCCCGACGAGAATTATCGCGACGCCGAGCTCCTTTGCCGCGCGCATCAGCCGTGACGCAGCCTCTCGGACCTGCGCGACCGAGCCCGGAGCCGAGCCGACCTCCGCCGAATAGAGCGTCTGCACCGAATCGATCACGCAGACGTCAGGCCGCTCGGCGTCGAGCGTCGCCAGCACCGACTCGAGTTCGGTCTCCGCAAGGACTTCCACCTGTGCCGCGCCACCGAGACGCTCGGCACGAAGCTTCACCTGCGCGGCGGACTCCTCACCCGTGACGAGCAGCGCTCGCCGGTCCTTCGACATGGCTGCGAGCGCCGACAGCAACAGCGTCGACTTCCCGACTCCCGGCTCGCCGCCGACGAGCACGAGTGAAGCCGGGACGAGCCCGCCACCCAGGACGCGGTCGAACTCGGGAACACCGGTCGGGATCCGCGCAGCCTCGTCCGCCTTGACGTCGACGAGGCGGAGGAGCGGCCGCGACCGTGCCTCGACCGGCGCGCCGCCGACCAGCTCCTCGACGAGTGTCCCGAATTCGTTGCACCCTGGACACTTGCCGAACCAGCGCCCGGCGGTGTAGCCGCAGTCGGTGCACGCATAGTTGACGGCAGGCTTGGCCACTACGCCAGTCTAGGAGGGGGTCCCGACGGTAACCGTGACGGTTCTGTGACGAGTTACGCCGCGACTGATCGATCGACAGCGCCCGCTGCCGCTTCGCCGCGGCACACGACCTCGATCGAGTTCCCGTCCAGGTCCTCGATGCGCGCCGCGTAGTAGTCACGGCTGAACTCGGGCCGGATCCCCGGCTTCCAGCTGGATCGTCCACCCGCGCCGAGCCCTTCGACGTGGAAGGCGTCGACCGCTTCCGCCTGCTGTGCACCAAGACAGAGCTCGAGCGTCCCGGCGGCGTCCGACTCCGCGATCCAAAGCGAACTGGGGCTGCCGGCGATACCGAACCAGGCCCGGCGCCCCTCCCGCCAGTCGAGCATCAACGCAAAGCCGAGCGGGCGGAGAGCGCATTCGTAGAAGCGCTTGCTCGCCTCGTAGTCCTGGACCGGCACGATCACGTGGTCAATAGCCATTCTGGACAGAATAGTACGATCGTACTATTCTTGTCAAATGAGCAACAGGCCATTCACCACCGAGAAGTCTAGAATGGAACGGACGTGCTAGAAACCAAAGGGCAGCGCACGCGCAACTCGATCCTCGAGACGGCCGCAGCACTGGCCACCGAGGAGGGTCTGGAGCCGCTCTCGATCGGTCGTCTCGCAGAGGAGACCGGGATGAGCAAGAGCGGGCTCTTCGCCCACTTCGGCTCGAAAGAGGAGCTGCAGCTCGCGACCGTCGAGTACGCGGCCGCACTCTTCGTCGCGGAGGTGATCGAGCCGGCGCGTAGCGCACCCAGGGGCCTGGCGAGGATCTGGGCGCTCTGCGACCACATGATCGGCTACTCGGAGCGGCAGGTCTTCCCCGGTGGCTGCTTCTTCGCCGCCACGTCGTTCGAGTTCAACAACCGTCCCGGACCGGTGAGGGACCGCATCGAAGAGATGATCCGCTCCTGGCTCTCGTACCTGGAGCATGCCGTCGAGCAGGCGCAAGAGGCGGGAGAGCTCGACCCGAACGCAAGCGCACGGGAAGTGGCGTTCCAGCTGGACGCTTTCGCACAGGCTTCGAACGCGCAGTACCAGCTCTTTCGCGACCCCCAGGTCTTCGACGATGCGCGCCGCGCGATTCAGGAACGCCTGGAGAGCCTGCGCCCTTAGAAGTGCAGGTCGTCGAAGTCGTGCGCGTGGCGTGCGCGGAAGACCGAGAAGCTGAACGCCGATGCTGTCGAGACAACGGCTATGACTTTTGCGATCGTCGGAACGTCGGGGGCGGCGCAGACGAGGGGCAGGACGAGCGCGAGCCCGAGCTGCCAGAGCTGGAAGCTGAAGAGCGGCTTGCTTCCGTCAGCGGCTTGCGCCTGAGTCCGTCCCGCGACGAGCAAACCGAGGATCGCGACCAGGAACAGGATGGCGGCCATGGTTCCAAGATCGGCGCCGCCAGGCGGTCGCTGCATCCCTAGTCAGCGTGAATCGGCTGGGCCGAAGGCCCGGGAAGACTATTCGTCGGCGGAGTCTGAGTCGTCCGCGGCGGAAGCCACGGGCTCCTCAGGCGGAACCGTGACGACGTCCTCGGGCGTGACCTCGCCCGGGATCACCGTCATGTCGACCTCGTCGGTCTCGCCCTTGCGCGACACGAGGATCGTGGAGCCGGGCTCGACGGTCCGGCCGAGCACGAAGTCGGCGAGCGGATCCTCGATCACGCGCTGGATCGCACGGCGCAGCGGCCTCGCGCCCATCGCCGGGTCGTAACCCTTGTCGACGAGCAGCTCCTTCGCTTCGTCCGTCAGCTCGATCGCGACATCGTGGATCGCCATCTGCTCCTTCACGCGCTTCATCTGGATGTCGACGATCGTGAGGATCTCTTCCTTCGTCAGCTTGTGGAAGACGATCACTTCGTCGATGCGGTTCAAGAGCTCGGGCCGGAAGACCTTCTTCAGCTCGCCCATGACCTTGTTCTTCATGTCGTCGTAGGTCATGCCGCTGTCGTCGCCCATCGTGAAGCCGAGCGACTGGTTCTTCGAGATCTGGCCGGCGCCGATGTTCGACGTCATGACGATGATCGTGTTGCGGAAGTCGACGCGGCGGCCCTGAGCGTCCGTGAGCTTCCCCTCCTCCAGGATCTGGAGCAGGATGTTGAACACGTCCGGATGGGCCTTCTCGATCTCGTCGAGCAGAAGCACGGAGTACGGCTTGCGGCGCACGGCCTCGGTGAGCTGGCCGCCTTCGTCGTAGCCGATGTAGCCCGGAGGCGAGCCGACGAGACGGGACACGGAGTGCTTCTCCATGTACTCCGACATGTCGACCTGGATCATCGCGTCCTCGTCGCCGAACAGGAACTCGGCGAGCGTGCGCGCCAGCTCGGTCTTACCGACGCCTGACGGGCCGAGGAAGATGAACGAGCCGGTTGGGCGCTTCGGGTCCTTGATACCCGCGCGCGCGCGGCGGATCGAGCGCGAGACGGCCTCGATCGCTTCCTCCTGGCCGATGACGCGCTTGTGCAGCTCGTCCTCCATGCGCGTGAGGCGCGCGGACTCGGCCTCGGTGAGCTTGAAGACGGGAATGCCGGTCCACATCGAGACGATGTCCGCGATCTCTTCCTCGCCGACCTCGGGCTGCTCGGCCTCGGCCTCGTTCTGGCGCCAGTTCTCCTCCAGCTCACGCTTCTTCTGCGACAGCTTGCGCTCCTTGTCGCGCAGCGAGGCGGCCTTCTCGAACTCCTGGTTCTCGATCGAGTCTTCCTTGTCCTTGCGGACCTTCTCGATCTCTTCCTCGAGCTCGCGGTAGCGAGGCGGCGCGCTCATCGTGCGGATGCGCATGCGCGACCCGGCCTCGTCGATCAGGTCGATCGCCTTGTCGGGAAGGTGGCGGTCCTGGATGTAGCGGTCGGCGAGCGACGCCGCAGCGAACAGCGCGTCGTCGGAGATCTTGCAGCGGTGATGCGCCTCGTAACGGTCGCGCAGGCCGCGCAGGATCTGCACGGTGTCGTCCACCGACGGCTCTTCGACGCGGATCTGCTGGAAGCGGCGCTCGAGCGCTGCGTCGCGCTCGAGGTACTTGCGGTACTCGTCGAGCGTCGTCGCGCCGATCGTCTGCAGCTCGCCGCGGGCAAGTGCGGGCTTGAGGATCGACGCCGCGTCGATCGCGCCTTCGGCTGCGCCGGCGCCGACGAGATTGTGGAGCTCGTCGATGAACAGGATGATGTCGCCGCGCTGGGTGATCTCCTTCATCACCTTCTTGAGGCGCTCCTCGAACTCGCCGCGGTATTTCGAGCCGGCGACGAGCGCAGCGAGGTCGAGCGTGTAGATCTGCTTGTTCTTCAGCAGCTCGGGAACCTGGTTCGAGGAGATCCGCGCCGCGAGCCCTTCGACGACGGCCGTCTTGCCGACGCCGGGCTCGCCGATCAGCACCGGGTTGTTCTTCGTGCGGCGCGACAGGATCTGCATGACGCGCTCGATCTCCGTCTGGCGGCCGACGACCGGGTCGAGCTTGCCCTCGGACGCCTGCTTGGTCAGGTTGCGGCCGAACTGGTCGAGGAGCTTCGAGCTCTTCGCCTTCTCGCCGGGAGCGGCGGCGCCACCCTGCTGGCGACGACCGGGGCCGGAGAGCATCCGGATGATCTCGTTGCGAATCTTGTCCGCATCCGCATCGAAGTCGAGCAGGATGCGTGCGGCGACGCCCTCGTTCTCGCGCACGAGCCCGAGCAGGATGTGCTCCGTGCCGATGTAGTTGTGTCCCAGCGAAAGCGCCTCGCGCAGCGCCAGTTCGAGCACCTTCTTCGCGCGCGGTGTAAACGGGATCTGTCCGGTCGTGACCTCGTCACCCTGGCCGACGATGCGCGCGACCTGGGCGCGGACCTCCTCGACCGTGATGTCGAGGCTCTCGAGCACCCGCGCGGCAAGGCCTTCCTCTTCGCGCAACAGCCCGAGCAGGATGTGCTCGGTTCCGATGTAGTTGTGCTTGAGCGCCCGAGCTTCGTCCTGGGCGAGAACGACGACCTGCCGGGCCCGTTCGGTGAATCGTTCGAACAAAACTCGTCCTTTCCTGGCTGGGAGGCTCATCGTAGCCCAGCGGGCGGAGGCTATGTCCTCCCCCTTTACGGAGTCCTTACGACCACTTTGGCCGGGTTCCTGCCAGGCCCTATCGATGCGCTTTCGAAGGCCCAAGGCGCGAGCGCCCTTGAGGAGAGGCCCACGGAGGTTCAACATGGGGCAGGGTCATGCGGGCGCTTGCGATCCTCTGTGTCGTGCCGGGTTTCACCCTCGGTCTCATTGCCGGGGCGACCCATCTCGTCGGCCCGCTCGAGCCTTCGGCGCAGCAGACAAACCTCGTCTGGTCGAATCGGGTCTTCACGACGCGAAGCGACTTCGAGACCTGGCTCGCCTCGAGGGGCTCGAATTACGAGCTCTGGTCGCAGCGTCATCCGGTCGCGGCACGTCACTTCGAGGATGCTTCTCAATCACTTGCCGCAAGCGCGTCGGCGCAGGACTCGAGGCATCAGGCGCAGTCGGGCACGGCGCTGCTGATCGCGATCATCTCGTGCGCCGTCCTTCTCGCCATGCTGGCTCTGCCGAGGTTCGTGCGCTCGGCCAGGTTTCTCTTGGAGCCGCCACGGACCGGTCTTCGGTTGCGGGGACCGCCCTCGACGATCGTCGCGACGGTTGCGTCGAGATCACGTGCAGGAGCGAGAGCGCCTCGCAGGACGCATGCTCCGGGCACGCCAAGATCTGCGCTGCTCGCAGAGGCGGGCCGCGTTGACTGGCGAAGAAGGCTGGACCGCGCTGGGCCGTCTCGCGCGCGATCACCCCCGACCGGGTCCCCACTGCCGCCAAATCGAACTCGCGTGCTGGTGCGCCATTACCTACCGAGGGTGATCTTCTATGCGACGGTCGTGGTCCTCTCCTTCGCGATCGGCGCGTGGATAGCGATCTACCTCCAGTAGGTCCGCCCTCGTCGAACAGCCAACGCATAGGTTGTGCAGCATGAGCGATAGCCCGGCCAACGATGCTCCTTTCCGCCTGATCGACGACGTCGAGTTCGGTGAAGACGTGACCGTCTGGTCGTTCAGCAACCTCTACGGCTGCCGCATCGGGAGCCACACCCGCATCGGATCCTTCGTGGAGGTCCAGCGAGGGGCGTCGATCGGCGCGGCCTGCAAGATCTCGAGCCACTCGTTCATCTGCGACGGCGTCGAGATCGAGGACGAGGTCTTCGTCGGTCACGGGGTTCTCTTCGTCAACGACAGGTCCCCTCGCGCCACCACCGACGAAGGCACTCCCAAGGCCGATGCCGATTGGACACTCCTGCGAACCGTGGTGGAGCGGGGCGCCTCGCTCGGCTCCGGAGTCATCGTCCTCGGAGGCGTTCGAATCGGGGCGAGAGCTCTCGTGGGAGCAGGCGCCGTGGTCACACGGGACGTCGCCCCCGGTTCCATCGTGGCGGGCGTCCCCGCTCGTGAGAGGTGGCAGGAATAGTCCCCTTCGTCGATTTGGTGGAGCAGTACAAGTCGATCGCCGAGGAGATCGACCGCGCATTCCACGAGGTCACCGCCTCGGCCCAGTACATCCTCGGCGCGCGAGTGGAGCGGTTTGAAGAGGAGTTCGCGGACTTCGTCCGTGCTGAGCATGCTGTTGGAGTGGGCAGCGGCCTCGATGCTCTCCGGCTCGGCTTGCTGGCGCTCGAGATCGGCCCGGGAGACGAGGTGATCGTTCCGGCGAACACGTACATCGCGACCGCGTTTGCAGTCAGCGAGGTCGGCGCCGAGGTCGTCTTGGTCGATTGCGATCCCGCGACCTACAACGTCGACCCCGATGCGGCCGCGGCCGCATTGACATCGCGAACGCGAGCGCTGCTGCCCGTCCACTTCACGGGCCAGGCCGCAGAGATGAGTCCGCTGCTCGAACTCGCAGCTAGCAACGGCCTCGACGTCATCGAGGACGCCGCGCAGGCCCACGGAACTCTTTACGAGGGGCGACCGTGTGGGTCGCTCAGCAAGCTCGCCTGTTTCAGCTTCTATCCGGGCAAGAATCTCGGCGCGTACGGCGACGGCGGGATGGTGACGACGAGCGACCCGGCCGTCGTCGAGCGAACCCGTCGGTTGCGCAACTACGGTGAGCGGGCCAAGTACGACCACGTCATCAAGGGCGTGAACTCGCGACTCGACGGGCTGCAGGCAGCCTTCCTGAGCGTCAAGCTCCCGCATCTGCCCGGCTGGAACGAGGCGCGACTGCGTCACGCTGACACATACACGTCGCAGCTAGACGGCGTCGGCGATCTCGCCTTGCAGCAGCGGTCGAGCTCTTCGACGCACGTGTATCACCTGTTCATCGTCGAGACGGCGGAACGCGACGCGCTACGCGACTTCCTGACGGAACGTGGAATCCAGACGGGGATTCACTACCCAATCCCGATCCATCTCCAGGAGGCGTATAGCGATCTCGGCCTCGGCCCGGGCGCGTTTCCACACACCGAGCGGCTGGCGCAGGAGTCGCTCTCTCTACCGATGTATCCCGAGCTGACCGAAGAGCAGATCCGCAGCGTTACCGACGCAATCCGCGAATTCTTCGCGTCGGGGCGCGCGCGCTAAGCGGCGTCGAGAAAGGAGTCGCCGATCTGGTCGCGCATCTGTTCCGGTCGCAGAGCCTCTGCGTCGGATCGACCGCTATCGCATCGTCGAGTAGACCTGGATCCCCCTTGGGGAAGGCAACAAGCCGTTCCTAGTCGGACTCGCTGACGACGAGGCGCGCGATCACCTCGCCCTGCGAGATCCAGGCGGTCGTGACGGCACGCCCCTCGAGCGCAAAGCCGACGTTCAGTTCGACGGCGTTGTTCCAGACGAGCAGGCTGTCGTCGACTACGTCGAAGTTCCACTGGTGCAGGCCGCCGTACCGCGCGCTGTCGCCCTCGTTTCGTTTGTGTCTGAGGAGCACGGTCCCGCCCGTGCGCACGACGGCGACCATGTTGGAGATGATCGGGAACGGATCTGCGCTGTGATCGAGCGAGTTGGTCGCGTATGCGATGTCGAACGTGCCCGAGCCGAAGTGCTCCACCAGCGCCTCGCCCGCAACGCGGACCGTGCGAATCGGCGGATCGAGCTTGGCGTCTCGAAGCAGGCGCTCGTACTCATCGGCAAGGGGATCGACCGGAACGATCGTGAGCGTCTTCCCCGGGTAGCGGTAGCCGAGGCTCGTCAGTGGGCCCGCCCCCACGTCGAGGATCGAGATCTCCTCGGCCGGAATCCGTTCGAGCTCTGCACGCACGATCGGATCCGTGATCTGCGTGTCGAAAGCCAGGCGCAACTCTCGGTCGCTTGTCCATTGCTCGGTCCCGGGCGCGCCGTCCAGCCATGACGCCCAGAAGTCGACCTCGCTGCTCTTGCGGGTTCGCCACAACAGGCCGCGCCCGAGGCCGGAATGCATCAGCGCGCGCCGGGGAATCGTCCGCCAGTTTGTGCGACTGACTGTACGCGCCATCAACGCATCTTGGACGACTTACGTCCCAAACGGTAGAGCGCGTCACCCACGCCACGCACTCCAACTCGGCCCGAGTGCGGGGTGAACCATCCAGGCCCGAGCAACGCCTTCGAGTCCGTGCAATCGCGGCGGATCCCGAGGAGTCAAGGCGGCGATGTCCACGTTGTGAGCGCCGGCAGAGAGGGAGTGGCTCAGCCAACAGAGCGTCGCGATCGTGCCGACGGCCTCGGGCGGAACAGCGGCCGCCTCGGCCGCACGGCGAACCCAGGAGAAGAGCAGAGGCGAGGACGGCGCCCCGCCGGCGAAGAGGCGCACGATCCGTGCCGGCAGTTGCTCGGGAGCATGTCGGAGCATCCGACCCATCGAGGAGCACGAAGGCGTCAGCCAGGAAGTAGAGAAGGTCCCAGAGCGGCAAGGCGGCTTCCCGGGCGTTCTCCCAGTCCACCACCACGAAGTCGCCGTCGTCCGCTACGACGTTCCATGTACCGAGGTCGTTGTGCTGCGCCACGGCCGCGAGAGGCGGCAGCTCGTCCACCAATTCTGGGTGCACGCCGAGCTCGTTCCACCTCGGTACGACGTCGCTCTGGAGTCGCCTTCGCTCCGCGCCCATTGCCTCCGGCGAGCTCTGCGTGAGCCGGGCGAGCTCGAGGATCCAGCCGCCGATCCGCTCGATCAGCCGCAGCTTGACGGTTCGGTCGCCCGGCGTACGGAGAACGTCGCGCAGCCGTTTACCCGCGGCGGCGGTCTCGAGCGATGCATCGATTCCGTCGACATCGAAGCGACCGGCGATCCGCGGCGTGTGCGCGGCTATGACGTCTCCGGCGGCGCGTGCCAGCTGCAGACCCCGCTCGTCGTTGTCGAACCTCTTCGAGTTACCGGCGACACGCGCGAACTTCAGGACCCACTCCGGCCGGTCGGAGCCGGCTCGAAAGAGCTGGAAGGCGTTCCGGCTGAGGGCGTCGCCCTGACCGAACGTCAGGAACCAGCTCACGTCGCTCGGAACGCCGAGCTCGCCCGCGGCGGCGACCAAGGTCGGCGGCCCCGCGGCTGCGTAGCGACTGTGACCACCGGCGACGCCCACGACGGGAACAGCCCGCGCGAGATGAGGACGCGCGCGGCCCTCATGCGCGCTGTCTTCCAGGGGCGATCGACGACGCTCCAGCGTTCCAGCGCGTACGAGACGGGCGCCGGTTGGTCGAGCGGGAGCGCCAGCGTCGGGCGCTCCCGCGTCGGCCGGAGGAGAAGCCGCCGGGCCTGGTAGTCGCCCCCGCGGAACGGTCGCTCACGCGATCCCTCGAGGATGATCGACCGGGCTCCCGTGTTACTGCGCCTCGCCGGCGAGCCGCGCAGGGCTCACGACGACGTCCGGAGGCGGGTCATCGCTCGATTCGTCCGACACCTCGATCCCCGCCGACCTGAGCCCGGCCCGCCATTCCTCCAGCCCGCCCAGCACGACCGCACGGCTCACGCGATGGGGAAGAACGAAGCGAGGATCGACGCGATGAAGGCTCACCCGGGCAGCTCATCGTAAAGCGGGCCGCAACGAGCGAAACACTCGAGCACAAGCCGGTGCGCGACGAGCTTCACCGTCCGCGGATGCCGCCCAGCGTGTCGTAGAGCTCCTCGAAGGCGGCGACTCCCTCGTCCCAGCCGAGGTTGCGACTCGGCCCAGCGCCGGGCGCTCTCGGCGAGACGCCGGCGGCGCGCGCGGGTCGAGCAGGAGCTCGACGCGAGCGCGTCGACGATCTCGTCCTCGTCGTCTGCGACGAGCAGGTGCTCGCCCGGCAGCGCCTCGACGCCCTCGGCCGCCCGCGGGGTCGCCACGAGCGCCTTGCCGGCGGCCAGCGCCTCGAGCACCTTCATCCGCATGCTGCCGCCGATGCCGGATCGGCGCGACCACGACGGCGGCTCGGTCGAGGTAGGGCGTCACGTCGGGAACGGAGCCGTGGACGGAGACCGCGCCTCCCGCGAGCGCCAGGATCTCGTCGCCCGGCTCGTGGCCGACGAGCTCGAGGCGCGCCTCCGGCACCGCGTTGCGACGCGCGGGAAGATCGAGCCCGCCAGCCAGACGGGCGGCGTCCACGTTCGGCGGATGCGCCGAAGCTGCCGACGAAGACGATCGTCGGCTGGCTCGACGCCGACCGGGGCGAGCGGCCGCGCGGGGACGTCGACCGCGAGCGGGATCCTCGTCACCGGCGTGTCGCCCGCGCTCGGACGCACGGCGGCCAGGTCGCGCTCGGCGAAGACGACGATCGCGTCGAATCGCGGCCGCGTGCGCCGCTCGTAGCGCCGCCAGGCGCCGCCTCGAGCCGGCGCGCGAGGCGCCGCAGTCCGCTCGTCCCGTGCGCAGCTCGTCGGCCCAGGCCGAGCCGGGGTCGTAGTCCACGAGGATCGCGCGGGATCCCGCGCCGCGCGGCCGCGTCGACGTACTGCGCCATCGCCTGCAGGTGGATCTCGACGACGTCGGGCCGCCACTCGTCGAGCAGGCGCTCGAGGGCCGCGTCGTAACTGCGGCGCTGCGGCAGTCGACCGCCCACGGCGGCAGGCCGCGCAGGAGCCCGACGCTCCAGGCGAGGCGACGCGAGAGCGGCCGATCGCGCCGGCGGCGCGGCACCTCGTGCACGAGCGCGCAGCGGTCCGCGATCGCCGGATCGACGCGATCGGTCCGTGCGTCGTTCGCAGGCAGAGCAGCCCGATCTCGTTCCGCTCCGCGAGCCGAAGCAGAAGCTGTGCCGTCGCCTTGCCGCCGTGCCTCGCGTCGAGCCGGGGCGGGAACGGCGTGCAGACGAGGACGCGCCGCCCGCCGCCGCGAGGGAGCCCGGCGAAGCCGAGGCTCATACTGTGGCTCGTGTCGCCGGACGTGTCGGTCATCGTCGTCATCGCACAATACGCGCGCCTATCTCGAGCGTTGCCTGAGCGAGCTCGGACGCGGCGCACGAGGTGATCGTCGTCGACACGCGTGTCGACCGACGGCTCGCAGGAGCTCGTCCGCGACCGCTTTCCGCACGCTGCGCCTGGTCGAGCTCGACGGCAATCCGGGCTACGGCGGCGCGCTGAACGCAGGGATCGCGCTCGCGTCCGGCCGGCTACCTGCTCCTGATGAACGCCGACACGTGGCCGCTCGCAGGACGCCGTGGAGCGGCTCGTCGCATTCGCCGAGAGCGAGCCGCGGCCGGCGTCGTCGGGCCGCGACTCGCTGAACCCCGACGGAACGCTGCAGCCCTCGGTGCGCGGCTTCCCGACGCTCGTGGCGCCTCGCGACCGAGTACCTGTTCCTCCGCTGGCTCGCGCCGCGCAGCCGCGCTGCTGAACGCGTTCTACGGCGCGGCTTCGACCACGGCTCGCGCCGCGACGCCGAGTTCCTCGTCGGCGCAGTGCTGCTCGTGCGCCGTCGAGACGCTCGACGAGATCGGCGGCTTCGACGCGCGCTTCTTCATGTTCAACGAGGAGGTCGACCTCTGCTACCGGGTGCGGCCGCCGGGTGGAGCGTCGTCTTCTGGCCCGGCGCGGAGTTCGTCCACGTCGGCGGAGCCTCGACGGCGGCGAGTGTGGCCACAGATGTACCGGGAGCAGCTTCGCTCGCACCTCCGCTTCCTGGCGACAAGCACCATGGCCTGCGGGAGGCGGAGCGCGGCACGCAAGCTGCTTGCGTCGGCGATGCGATCCGGGCCCTCGTCTTCGGAATCCTCGGCCGACGCGAGCGCCGCGCGCTCTCGCTCGACGCCGCCGCGTGGTTGCGGTCGGGAGATGCGAGTGCCCGCTCGGGCCGCCTTGGTCGCTCGAGATCTTGTAGACGCGGTCGGCGTCCCTATCGTGCGGACGGGATGGCGTCGCTGAGCTGAGAAGTCGAACGGTGAATCGGTGAGCGACGCGACGGCGCGGTCAGTCCAGCGCCGCGTCCCGGCGTCTCGCGTGGGCCAGGACGGCCGGTGTTCTTGTCGCCGGGATCATCTGCGTGCTGGTCGTGCTCCACGTCGTCTGGCTCGTGCGCTTTCGCCGCGGCTACGTGACCGAGTGGGACGAGTCCGGCTACCTGCAGTTTTCGTTGAGCAACTTCGACGCGTTCCACGATCAGGGACTTTGGACCTTCGCGAAGACCGTCGGAGGGCGCGGGACATTCGGCCCGTTGCTTCCGTTCGTGACCTCGCTCGCGTACCCGATCGTCGGCCGCGGAGTCTTCGGCAGCCTGCTCGTTCTGCCGCTGTTCTTCGCAGGACTCGTCGGCGCGACCTTCGGGCTCGCTCGCCGGCTGGTCTCCGATTCGTGGGCGGTGCTCGCGGCGCTCGCCGTCGCGGCGATGCCGGCGATGACCGACTACACGCGACTCTTCCACTTCGCCCTGCCGGCGACGGCGTGCATGACAGCCGCGCTGTGGGCTCTCGTGCGCTCCGACGGATTCCGTCGGCCGGGCTGGGCCGCCGCTTTCGGACTCTTCGTCGCGCTCACATTGCTGTCGCGGACGATGACGCGTCGCGTACATCCCGGGCTTCGTGCTCGCCGCGGGGATGCAGTTCCTCGTGCGGGCGCACCGGAGCTCCGCGTCCGGCTGCGCAACCTTGCGATCGCCGTCGGCACGGCCGGGCTGGTGGCCGGACCCTGGTACATCCGAAATGCCAGCAGCGTCTACGACCTTCTCGTCGGACTCGGGCTACGGCGAAGGCGCGACGCCGTTCGGTCGCCACTATCCCGATCGCCTCTTGGGGCTACTGGACGAAGGAGCTTCGGCTCGACCTCTCCTACCTGCGGCTTCCGCTCGCGGCGGCTCTTCTCGTCTGCTTCGCCCTCGCGCTGGCGTTTCTCGTCGCGCGCCGCCCGCGCCTGATTCGAGCCAGCCGTTCCGCGGAGCGCTCGCGCGGCCTGCTGTCTTGGCGCTCGTACTCGTCGTCCTCGAGGGCTACCTGGTGTTGACCTCTTCGCGCAACGAGGGCACCGGGCTTCGCGCTTCCGTGGGTTCCGGCGCTCGTCGTTCTCGGCGGTGGTCGCCGCCGCGAGCGTTCCCGCTCGCGCCGTCCGAGTCGGCTCTGGCGGCGTGCTCGTTGTCGTCAGCCTCGCCGCGGTCTTGTCGAAGAGCGGTTGGATCGAACCGTTGGCGAAGGTCCGGACGGTCTCCGTCCCGGGTTTCGGCCGCGTCACGGTTACCGACGGACGCGGGATCATCCAGACCGAGGTCGCCGGCGACGGCTACGACATCGGCCGAGTGACGCAGCCGCTTCCGGCGCTGCATCGCCGCTGGCTACCGCTCGCCCGCGACGTCGTCGGCTGGTCGTTGCGCCGCGCGGAGCAGCGAGGTCAGCCGCTCCACTTGACGCTCGGAATCGACGACCGGATCTTCGCGAACTCGCGGCTCATCCTCGCGGCCCAGCTCTGGTTCCACCGATTCCTGCCCGTCGACTACCTGCGCGCCGTTTCCGGACGGCGATACGGTCGCTTCGTACCGCCGTCAACTGCTCTCGCCGCAGCTGAGAACGCGCTCATCACCGGCAACCCGCCGCCGGTCACGACGATCACGCGCAAGCAAGGTAGAGGCGGCGGCGCGCTCGCTCGGATTCGTCCGGGTGAAGTCCTTCACGATGCCCGATGGGAGGACGATCTGGATCTGGTGGCGTGAACGGGCCAAGAAGCTCATGATCGGGGTGGGAACGACGGAGACGGCACCCGACGCCGCGTGCGTGCCTCGCGTCGACTTGCCACTAGCCGTCGCCGCCGGGGCCGATCACAATCTGACCATGCATTCTGTTTCCGGGGCCGGGAGCACGAGTTGGAGGTAGTCGCACGCCGCACAGCGGACGCCGCGGCGTCCGCTCGTGCGAAGACGGCGCAGCGGATCGCGGTGGCGAGCGCGGGGCTCGACTGTGCGTTCCTCGCCGCCGTCATCGGGATCTCGACCCTGCCCTACGTTCGCGGCCTCGGCTTCTACTACGACGACTATTCGGTTCTCGCGCAGCTCAATGCGGCGCGCGACCAATCGCTGGTCGGCCTCTACCACGCCGTCCGGCCTCTCAACGGCCAGCGACCGCTCCAGTCGCTCACTTTCGCCGCGCTCGACCGGCTCTTCGGACTGAATCCGCTCGGCTACCACATCGTCAACGCGTTCCTGCTCGTCGCCGTCGCCTGGCTCCTCTATCTCGTCCTGCGCGAGCTGCGCCTCCCCCGGCTCCTCTGCGTCGCCCTGCCGCTCGTGTACTCGACGCTTCCCCACTACGCAACCAACCGGTTCTGGCTCGACGCCTTCCAGATCACGCTGAGTGGCGCCTTCTATCTCGTGAGCTTCTACGCCGGGCTGCGGGCACTCCGTGCTCGACCGGCGGCGCTCGTCGGCTGGCTCGTGCTCGCAGTCGCCGCCATGGCCGCCAGCCTGTTCGCATACGAGGTCGTGTTCCCCCTCTTCGCCCTCGAGATAGGAGTGCTCTGGTGGGCCGCGCGCCGATCACCCCGCCAAGTGCCTTTTGCGCGGCGGATCACGATCGGAGGACTGGCCGCCGCGATCGTCGTCGTCGGAGTCGTCAAGGCGACGCTGGTCGCCGAGCACGGACAGAACGGCTACCAGGTCGGCTTCCAGGACGGTCTCGCGCACCACCTCGCGTATCTCGTCTCCGGATCGATCAAGCTCAACGTCGGCACCTACTTCCTCGCCGTCCCGTACGTTGTCTGGTGGATCGTGCGCCACCATCTCACCGCGGCGAACGCAGGGGCCGCAGGGGCTGCCGGATTGCTCGCACTTGGCTACGTGTGGTGGATCGGCCGGCGCGATCGCGAGGCGCTCATCGGCGCTCGTCCTTGGCGCGACTGCGTGGGCGTAGGCCTCATCGCATTCGCACTCGGCTACGCGATCTTTCTGACGAACCGGCAGATGCTCTTTCGCAGCGCTGGCATCGACAATCGCGTGAACGCGGCCGCAGCCCTCGGCGTGGCCGCGATCCTCGTGGGGGCGATCGGCTGGATCGCGGGGCGGCTTACGGCGTCACGGGGGATCGCTCTCTTCTCGGCGAGCGTCGGCTGCATCGTCGCGACCGGCGTTCTCATCATCGCCACACTCGGCTCATTCTGGACGAGCGCGGCGAAGGAGCAGCACGCGATCGTGAGCAGCCTCCAGCGGACAGCGCCCTCGCTGCCGCCGTCGAGCACCGTCATCCTCGACGGCGTCTGTCCCGAGATCGGCCCTGCCGTCGTCTTCGCCGACCAGTCGG
This sequence comes from uncultured Actinomycetes bacterium, assembly GCA_963779965.1. GTDB lineage: Bacteria > Actinomycetota > Thermoleophilia > Gaiellales > Gaiellaceae > 3-1-20CM-4-69-9. The sequence goes on from CAWAAP010000019.1 coordinate 117,525, forward strand.
ATTTCCGCGGCGCCCTGGCTCTCGCTTACGACGATCCGACGCTTGCGGCCGATGTCGCCACGGAGGGTTTGCGCGCCGGATCCCGGCGGCTCGAGCTGGAGATGACGTTCCTCGATGACCGGTCGACAAGGACGTACGCGTACGGCCCGCATCTCTTCATCTACGACTTCCCACACCGGACTCTGCACGTCCTGCGCGACCGGAGCGACGCCGCCAGGTACGTCTCGTCGGAGCGCCCGTCGTTCCAGTGTCCTCCGCAGCGAAGCTTCGCCTGGGGCTTCGATCCCTCTCGCCGGTTGTCGCTTCCGTGACAGACGTGCCGGACTACTCGATCGTCGTACCCGTCTACGACGAGCAGGACGCGCTACCCGAGCTCTATGAGCGGCTCACGTGGCTGCTCGAGCGCCTCGACGGAGACGCCGAGGTCATCCTCGTCGACGACGGCAGTCGAGACGACAGCTACGCGCTGATGCTCGATCTGAACAGGCGCGACCCGCGGTTCAAGCTGCTCCAACTGTCGCGGAACTTTGGCCACCAGGTGGCGATCACGGCGGGCCTGGATTTTGCCGCGGGCCGGGCGGTGATCGTGATGGACGCCGACCTCCAGGATCCTCCAGAGACGGTGCTGGCCATGACCGAGCGCTGGCGCGAGGGCTTCGACGTCGTCTACGGCGTGCGCCGCGAGCGTCACGGCGAAACCCGTTTCAAGCGAGTCACCGCCGCCGTTTTCTACCGGCTGCTCCAGCGTCTTGCGGACGTCGAGATACCTGCGGACGCCGGCGACTTCAGGCTGCTCGACCGGAAGGCGCTCGACGCCTACCTGGCCATGCGCGAGCACGATCGCTATGTGCGCGGGATGGTCAGCTGGGTCGGCTTCAACCAAATCGGCGTTGCATACAGCCGCGACGAGCGGCGAGCGGGCACGACGAAATATCCATTCCGGAAGATGATCAAGTTCGCCGCCGACGGGATCGTCAGCTTCTCGAACGCGCCTCTTCGCCTTGCGCTCGGCCTCGGCTTCATCGTCTCGGCGAGCTCGTTCGTCTACGGGTTCGTCGCGATCCTCCTCAAGGTCACGGGAGCGTTTACCGTCCCGGGTTGGACGTCGATCATCATCGTGACGAGCTTCCTCGGCGGCGTGCAGCTGATCGTGCTCGGTGTCATCGGCGAGTACGTGGGAAGAACCTATGTCGAGACGAAGGGTCGCCCGCTCTACATCGTCAACCGCGAGGCTGGGCTCGCGGACCGGCTCACGACGCCGGAGCGCATTGTGAGCTCTGCACCGATCAACCTCACTGAAGCCGACCCGCAGGCGCGCGACGACTGACGCGTTGCGGGCGGCAGCGGTTCGCCGTGACCGGGTGCCGTTTCGCAAGGTCCGCGGTCCTCGTCGGGAGAACTCGGAGACAGTCCAGCTCAGCTAGAGGGCGTCGAACTCAGCGGATCGGTGGGCGCCACGAGGACGGGTTCGGGACCAGCGTCCCTTGTCATCCGTGACGCGGACGGCCGCAGAGTCTCCCGTCTGATCCCAAGCCAGAACGCGACCAGCAACACGAGCAGCGCCAGCGTGAACCGTTGAGCAAGCACCTCGTCCACACGGTGGGGTAGCTGGTTCAACCCCCACCCCTGCCTCGTCGCGATGCAGAAAAGTGCGCCCATCGTCAACCAGTGACGATGCGGGGAGGCCCGGTCGGCAGAGATCGCAAATGGCAGCAGGAAGATGCCGTAGTGCGAGAAGGCGAAAGTCGAGAGCAGGAAACCGCCGACAAGCGCGATGGTCGTCAACTCCACGATCCGTCGTGGTTCGGTCTGGCTGCCGCGCCAGCGACGCCAGAGCAGCGCAAGCGTGATCAGCGCGACTGCAACCTCGACGACGTACGTCGCCGGGTCCGGCACCGAGAGCCTCGCTGCCGCGCTGCGCAGGGCGATGCTGGCCTCCTGAATCTGCGCGTTCTGGCCGTGCACGAGCAGAGGCAGCGTCGTATGGAAGAAGGACCGCGTCGAAGGGACGGCCAGAAGCACCAGCGCCGAAAGTCCAACGGGGATCCCGACGGCGATCCCGAGCGTCCTCCACCGACGATAGAGCGCGACGACGAGCAGAACCGGCGCCAGTATCGGCTTTAGCGCCAGTGTGAGCCCGAGGCAGGCACCCGCGGCTAGCCATCTCCCGCGTACCGTCGCGAGGAGGAAGCCCGCGAGCCCGAGCAGAACTGGACCGTTCACATTTCCGGCATCGAGCGTGAAGATGACCGGCCATGCGAGGCTGAGACCGAACAGCGTGATTGCGCCGGCAGGCCCGCGCCAGCGAAGACCGAAGACGTGAAGCAACAAAGCCGCAGCGCAGAGAATCGTCGCCAGGTCGACGACGAAGAACAGCCGCCCGGCCCAGGCGATGCCAAGCGCCCCCAGCGGCAGGAGCAGTAGCAGTGCGCTGGGCGGGTAGAGGAAGTCTCCTGCGCCCTTTCCCGTGTAGACCTGACCGCCGTCGAGGAACGCGTGAACCGCATGAGTGAGTGGCGCTGTGTCGTACCCCTGCGGGCCGTTCACGATGGGCACGAGAGTTGTGCCCATGCTGAGAATCGCGACCGTCCAAGCGGCAACGAGGAACGTCCGCGTCACGACCGGCTCATGGGGCGCGTCACACGTGTTCAATCAGGTGTACGTCCCAGCCTGCACGTCGTCGAGGTACATGGACTGCACCTCGGAGAACGGTCCATCGGCACGGATCGAACCGTGGTGTAGATAAATGGCGCGACTGCAGAGGCGTGCGAGCAGCGGGTGATCGTGACCGGTCGCGACGACGACGCCTCCCGCATCGATCAGAGTTCGCGCCCGCTCCTGGACGATGGCCCGGAACTCGTGGTCCAGCGCCTCGTGAACCTCGTCGAGGAGCAAGATGCGAGGCTCCACCTCCTCCGCGACTGAAAAGCCGAGCCGCGCGCGCATCCCCTGCGAGTACGCAGAGACGGGATACTCGAAGGCGTCGCCCAGTCCGCTCCGGTCCTTGACGGCCTCGAGCGCACGCTTCGACTGCCTGCGCGACAGCCCTCCAAGCACGCCGAGCAGCAGCGCGTTCTCACGACCCGTGAGCAGGGCCAGGAGGCCGGCGTCGATCGCGAGCAACGAGGCGACCCGCCCGCGCGCCAACAGCCGCCCTTCGTCGGGCACGTAGACGCCGGCGAGCGTGCGAAGCACGGTCGTCTTGCCGGAACCGCTGCGGCCGATCAGTCCAATGCCCTCCCCGCCCGAAGTGGAGAAGGTGACGTCGCGGATTCCCCAGGTTGTCGACGTGCCCGAGCGGAAGCGGGCGGTGTTGGAAGTGATGACGCGACGATGTCGGTCGAAGGAAAACCGGATCCCGATCGCTTGGGCGCTGATCACGCGCTCAGACGACCTTGGCGAACTGCCGCTGCTCGACGCGATAGAACGGCACGAACAGCACCAGCAGCACGCTGGCGATGAAGAATGGGTAGAGCAGCTCCCATGCCGCCGGCGCGCGGCCCGTGAGAAAGATCCCGCGGTACGCTTCGAACAGCCCGGTGAGGGGGTTGAGGCGCAAGAGGTTTCTAATTTCTGGGCTCGTCTCGGAGAGCGGCACCAGTGCGGGGCTGAGGAAGAAGAGCATCCGAACGAAGCTGAGCAGGAACGGCTTCAACTCGCGCAGCCATAGGCCCAGAAGCGACGCCGCGTACGCGGCGGCAACCGCCAGGTAGACGTTCACGAGCACGACAAGTGGAAGCCAGAGGAAGGCGGACGTCGGAGGAATACGGTACGCGGCCATCATGACGGCGACGATGGAGAAGCTCGCCACGAAGGACGCACACTCGGTAAGCGCTGAGGAGACCGGGATCAGGTTTCGCTCGAAGGCCATATTCAGCAGAATCGGTCGTCGGATGGGCACCGCCTCCATCGCGTTCGCAACAGTTGCGATCACAAACTGAAACGGGACGATGACCGCAGCGAGGCTCAATCCGGGTGCCACACCAGGCCGGTCGAGGACGAAGGTGATCAGCAGGAGGAAGACGCCTACGAGGCGCGAAAGGCTCCAGCAGCCAACGAAGAGCCCGCGTTGGCCCTCGACCGTACCGGAAGCGGAGATCGGCTTCCGTCAGCGACCACAGCAGGTCGACGGCCCGGCGCAGTCGCAAGATGGGTGCACGCAACTGCTCACCGGAAGAACCGGCGGCGGGGGCAGTCTCGACGACCTGGTCGATCTTTCCCGACACCGACTTAGGTTAGCTCGGGTAGCGCGCTGCTTCCATAGTGCCCAGTGATCGCCATCATCGCGTTCACGGTACGTCGTTCATCGTGAGAGGCGTGCCAGCCCTGCTTGCGGCACCATTCCTGTGAGCATGCGCTACCTGATCGTCAATGCCGACGACTTCGGCCTTAGCGAGAGCGTCAACCGCGGGATCCTCGACGCCCACGACGAGGGCATCGTCACCAGCGCGAGCCTCATGGTGGAGCGCCCGGCGGCGCTCGGGGCTGCGGACCGAGCACGGGAGCGACCTCGCCTCGGGCTTGGGCTGCACGTCGAGGTCGGGCGCTGGCGGGCGTCCTGGGTCCGAAACGGGGATCGGCGCGGTCCGGCGCCGTCGTGGAGCGACGGGCGGCGGAGGACCTGCGGCGTCAGCTCGAGCGCTTTCGGTTGCTTGTGGGTCGAGATCCGTCGCATCTCGACTCTCACCAGCATCGTCATCTCGCGGAGCTCGTACGCGCTTCCTTCGAGGAGGTCGCTGCGGAGCTGGCGATCCCCCTGCGCCGCACCGACCCGCGCGTCCAGTTCCGCGGCGAGTTCTACGGCCACGACGGCCGCGGACGGCCGGATCACGACGCGATCACTGCAGATGCGCTCATCCGCTTGATCGAGAACGTCGCAGATGGCGTTACCGAGCTCTGCTGCCATCCGGGGTACGCGGACGGTCTCCGCGATTGGTATCGCACGGAGCGCGCACAGGAAGTGCAAGCGCTCTGCGATCCGCGCGTCAGGCATGCGGTCGAGCGCGAAGGACCTCCGACTCTGCACTTTCACAGAGGTCGCTGTGCAGCTCGCGGCTCGGAGCGCGCCATGATCGCAATCGTCGTCATCACGCACAACCGCCTTCACCTCCTGCAGCGCTGCGTCGAGGACGTCCTGCAGCGCACCTCCGAGAAAACAAAAGAGATCATCATCTGGGACAACGCTTCGGCGGACGGGACGCGCGAATACCTCGACGCTCTCGACGAGCCGCGCTTCCACGCCGTGCACCATCCGGAGAACATCGGGATGAATGCCTACGCGCAGGCGATCTCCCTCACATCCCAGGACTATCTCGTCGAGCTCGACGACGACGTCGTGGAGGCTCCGCCGCGCTGGGACGAGACGCTCCTCGATGCGTTCCTCCGGATTCCCAAGATGGGCTACCTCTCGGCGAACCTCGTCGACGATCCCAACGACTCCGCCTCGCAATACATCAAGTATCTGCGCGAGGAGCGATCCGCTTACACGCGACACGAGATCGAGGGGATCGCGATCCTCGAAGGTCGGCAACCGGCGGCAGCTGCACCATGACGTCCCGAGAGCTCTATCAGCGCGTCGGCGGGTTCGGGCAGAACGCGAAGTCGGTCTACTGGCGCGAGGATGCACGGTACGTCCGGGACATCCACCGTCTCGGCTACCGCTCGGCCGTGTTAGAAGACCTGAGCGTCTGGCACGCGGGAAGCCCGTACTACTCGAAGACCGCACCCGCCAAGAACGCATTTCACATTCGGCAGGGGCGCGTCAAGGCCCGGAAGGACTTCGTCAAGCGCCTTCTGCTCCGTGCGCCGTTCGTCGCGGCGCTGAACGCACGCCACGGCTGGTTCGAGCCACCCCACGTGTACAACCCGCCGCAGTTCGGATCGAGCGACGATTGACGGAGAGGGGAGGACGCTGCGCTAGCTCTAGGCCCCCAAGACCGGGCCGGGCTTAAAGAGGATGCGCGCCTCGGCGCATGCATCAGGCGATCGAATGCGCCGTACTCTCCCGGTGGGCACGTCAACGAAGACGATGCGGCCGTACGCTGCTGCGAACTCGGGGCCGAATCTAGGCGCGCGAACCTGACTACGGCCGCACAACACGCTCTTCCCGAAAACCGGAACTGCGCTGAGCGATCGATCGTTCCACAGCAGGTCGGCGGCACCATCGAATGGGTACTTGAAAATCGGAACGCCCGGAGCAGTCTCTGCCGGATATCCGAAGGTGAAGATCGTCCAGCCGCGCGGTGGGTGGGGAAGTGCAGTGTGCAATCTCTTCAGAAAGTAACTCTGATGGGAGGCCGCAGAGTCGTAGTGGCTGACATCCTGACGGACACGCTCGATGAACCCGAATCCGATGAGGAGAGTGCCAGCGGTAACGATCACGGCTGGTGCGTGTCCGCGTCCACCACCGATTAGGCGGGCGACTAGGGCGAGAACTGAGTACGCAGCCACCACAAACCCGTATGCGGCGAAGGTGTTGATCCTGTCCTCCAGTCCTGGGTAGAAGAGAGGAAACAGGCCACTGCCAAGGAACATGAAGTACGCGGCGGCCACCGCAAGCGCTCCCCCGGCACCCAGATAAAGCCAGCGCTGCAGATCTCCCCTCGCCTCCTACACACACCCACGGCAGCCGCGACGACTGCCGCCGTTGCGGCGAGCACGACGAGCTTCGCTGCCGCGGAGGAGGTGACGTCCCAGGAGGTAGCCCAGGAGGAACTGACTCCCGCCGGGACGAAGATCGAGGCGAAGAGTGAAAGCCCCTGACCGACGAAGTGGGGAACATCTTGCACGCGGTCATTCAACGACCCGACGTGCCGCACGCGTGACATCACGCGAAGGGAAACCCCGAGGGTGGCGACCACGAGAACCACGTCTACTAGCCAGCGTCCGCGTAGTGCACGCCACGAGATCACGCGTCCGGTACAGCAACCCCGAAAGCGCGATGGCTGCAGCCGCCACCTCGTAGGTGAGGATGCTGGCGAGGTAGAGAACAGCGGCGAGTGAGTGGAGCATCATCGCGTCGCGGCGGCGGTCATGCCAGAGCGCGACGGCCCGCAATGCCGCGATGGAGCCAAGGAAATACGCAATGACTGCCACGTTGTTCATTGCTCCAGTCGGCCAGAGATGCGCCGCGTCCGCCCATGGAAAGCAGAGCGAGAGCAGGGCCATTGCGAGCGCGTGGGGGAACTCGACCCCGAGTGTGCGCAGGAAAGCGAAGAAGCTGAGCGACGTCAGTGCTGCTAGTACAACGGCCGCGGCGAGGTGGTAGCTCGGTCGAGCCGAAGAGCGCGTACGGGAGAGGGAGAAGGAACGCGAGGATCGGCCGGCCGGGGATGCCGTGCCGCCATTTGAAGACACTCGCTCGCCACCACCCCTCGAAGTGATACGCGGCAGCATTACCCCCAGTCGTCGTAGTAGAAGCCTCCGTGTCGCACGTGTGGTGTCAGGAGGAGGAAACCCAGGCCGAGCAGCGCCACGCCTGCGACGAAGATCTCCGCGCTTCGATGAAGGGGCCGAGTCATGCTTCGTGCAGTCGCCGGGGCCGCAGGACTGCTTCGAGACAAGCATAACTTCGTCTTTCGGCGCGGACTGTCATGGAAATGCGACGGTCCACGCAGCCGGCGCACTCCGAGGCGCCGGAGGATTGACCTCACGGCCCGGGTACGTGAGGAGGACTGCCGCTCCGCCGCTAGTCGCGAGGTTCCGCCTCAAGATCGACGGCCTCACCGACAGACTCCGCTGCGCGCGGAGGCGAACGATCGTGAACGTGTGGACGCGGCGGGTCATCAGCGGTTGGAAGTCGCGCGGGGGCGATCGGACGATCGAGCTGCCCGGCTCGAGGATCAGGTCGAGCTCTCGAATCGACACGTCGCTCTTTGGGGCAACAATCGCCTGACCGAGATAGAGCCTCAGCGGCGTGGCTGTCCGTTCGTCGACGACGATCGCCCGCGCCGTATGCGGCGCACCAAGTGCCGCGGCGACCCCACGGATGTCCGGCTTTGCAGATCTCGCCGCTGCGCGATCTCGAAGGACACCGCACTCAACAGGGCGCACGTGACGACGATGACGACCGTTCCGAGTCTCCCAGTGCGCTGCGCCCCGATGACGGCGGCCGCAGCGATGGTCAACGGAACGGTCGCCACGATCAGGTTGCGATAGATGAAGTAGTCGCCGCGCCGTCGAAGAGATTGTCGCCGACGAGCGCGAGCAGGGCGGGAGCACCGATTGCGGCGAGCCCGAACCAGAGCGCGACTAACGCTCCGGCGCGCTCGGCGCGCTCGGGTCCACGCGAAGAGGCCCACGAGAACGAGCACCGGCAATGCCGCGATCAGCGGTCGGATGTGCGACGACGGGTACACGCCGACGACGAGTTGATGGAGGAGGTATTCGAGCTCGGCTTCCGACCCCTCCTGAGCTCGAGATCCAGGCAGTGTGTTGGGAGTACCGCGCCTGGTAGGCAGCAAGGGGGGCTAGCGCCACGGCGACGGCGGCAACAGCGGCCACCGCCATTGCCGCTGCACGCTTCTCCCACGCGTGACGCAGCAGCCAGAGGGCCTCCGCGGCGACGAGGAACAGTGCGAAGTAGTGCGTCGTGAGCGCTAGGCCCGCGACGAGCGCCCAGGCTGCGAGGGCACGGCCCGCGCCTGGCCTCATGGCCCGGCGCAGCGGAACCAGCGAGAGAGCGCCGAGTAGGACGAGCAAGGCATAGGCTCGCGCTTCCTGCGAGTACCAGACGAGAAAAGGGCTGACGGCCACGAGGGCCGCCGCGAAGAGCGCCGAACGCCGGGACACCAGGGCCTGCGCGCCGGCGTATGTTGCCAGCACGGTGAGGGTCCCCGAGCACCGCCGAAAGCGAGCGCAGACCGGTCTCACCTGTACCGAACATGCGGGACCAGATCCAGGCGAGCACGTAGTACAGGGGTGGCGTCGACTCGCTGGTGGGAAGCGCGCCGAGCATTGCGTGGAAAGGCCGCTGCACGAGCTCGACCGTGATCGCCTCGTCGTACCAGTAGCTCTGCGTGCCTGACGTCAAAAAGCGCAACAACGCCGCAACGGCAGTGGCGATTGCCCAGCGCCTGGACTCTCGCATCGCGGATCCACAGCCATGAGGCCGAGGAGCGCCAGAATCGAATCGGGCCGGTCTGAGCGCTCATCGAGCTAGCGTCGCAATCAGCGACGGGTGCCGCGAGCCTGCGGCTTTGGAGTCTGGCCGGCCGAGCGTTGCCTCGCCAGGCGTGGGCGGGGCTAGGCGAACGAGACCTGGACCATTAGCGTAAGGCGATGCGGCCTCGGGCGCCTCTCAGCGTTCTCTTCATGCTCGTTGCACTTTTCGGCGTGACGATGTTCCCGGCGATCCAACCTGCGTCCGCACGTGTAGACGCGAACGCGCCGGTCTATCGCTACGCAGGCGTGGTTGAGTCAGGCCGCGGCATACCCACGCGTTACGTCAGAAAGGGCGAGGGAATTATCTTCTACTCCTTCGATGCCATCAGCCAGGGACGAAAGTCGGAGCCGTATCAGCTCTGCGTCGGTCCTCCCGGCAAGGCCGCTTCGGCGCTGCTGGAAAACTGACGGCGAAGTACGGCGTGGGCAAGCTCAGCTTCGCATTCACACTTCCAGATGACGTGCCGCTGCGTGAGTTGACGGCGCGGTGGCTCGTCGGCTGGCCGCACCGTCGCCCGTTGGGCGTTCTTCTACGATCGCCCCCATTGACGGGCGACTCTCGCGAGGGCGAATTTCTCGCCCCCGGGGGCTTGTTCATACCAAAATACGGCTGTATAGTCCCAATGAGGGGCGTCCGAGAGGCGTCGTATTTTGTGGCTGCGTGTATTTGAAGGGGAGAGGGTCTGCGGTGTCTGGGGAGCGAGGGGTAAGTCGTAGGTTTCTTGTGGTCGTCGCCTGCTTCCTGGGCGCGCTGCTTGCTCCTGCCGTTGCCAAGGCCGCCCCGACGATCGTCTCGCTGACCTTCGACGACGGCACCGCCGACCAATATGCCGCCCGGACGATGCTCGCTCAGCACTCGCTCCACGGGACGTTTTACATCAACAGCAACAACATCGGGCTCTCGCCTTCGTTTCTGTCGTGGAACCAGGTAGCGGACCTCGCCGCTGACGGCAACGAGATCGCCGGGCACACACTCGACCACGTCGACCTGACATCCGTCACCTCGACCGAAGCCACCCGTCAGGTCTGTAACGATCGACAGGCGCTGATCTCCCACGGCTTCGCTGCCACCGACTTCGCCTACCCCTACGGCGCCAGCAACACGAGCGTGGAGTCGATCGTCCGAGGGTGCGGGTACTCGTCTGCCCGGAGGGCGTGGGGTCTCTGCAATATCGGGTTGATGCCCCCGAACTGCAACGATGTCGTAGCGGAGCCGTGCCGCCGAGGAACGTCTGGGAGATCGCTACCGCTGGGGTGCGTGCATACCACACGCTCAGCGACATCGAGGGCGCCGTGACCCGTGCCGAGGACGCCGGCGGCGGTTGGGTCGTACTTCTGTTCCATCACGTCTGCGACGGCTGCGATCCGACCGGTGGGTACTCGGTGAGCCCTGCCACCTTCGGCGCGTTCCTCGACTGGCTCGGCCCCCGATCCTCCAGCGGAACGTCTGTGCGGACGATGTCGGACGTCATCGGCGACAAGACCGCTCCCACGTCCGCGATCGCGTGCAACGGAAGCCTCCTGCTCGAGCTGGTACAGCCAGCCCGTAAGCATCTCTCTGTCGGCCGCGGATACAGGAACGGCAGTGACTGCGATTCGCTACACGACCGACGGGTCCGACCCGACCGCCTCCAGCGCGCTCTACACCGGTCCGTTCACCGTTTCGACGACGGCGACGGTCAAATACCGGGCCTGGGACATGGCCGGCAACGTTGAGGCGACAAAGAGCCAAC
>CAWAAP010000020.1:0-31108 GCA_963779965.1 uncultured Actinomycetes bacterium
TCCTAGGCGCGCGTCGCTAGAGCAGAATCTCGACGGCCGTCTCGGGCGAGCAGCCCTGGCCCACGAGCTCGACGGCTCGGTGCAGGTCGGCCTCGCTGCCCGCGAGGCGTTCTGCGAGCGGCAGGGGATAGCCGGCTTCCATGAGCACGTGCAGCCGCCAGCTCTCGACCTTCGTCTGGTCGCTGCCGTTCGGCTCGATGATCTCGGTCGTCTCTCCCACGATTTGATCCGTTCGCCGTTTCATAGACGAACCCTGCCCTCGTTTGTTTGTTGGGAGACCCACCCCGAAAACGGCCCTAGGTACGCGCGAGGGTCTCATCTATGCGCTTTGCGAGCTCCCGCAGCCTGGCATCCAGGACGGCTCGCTCGGCCTCGGCATCGGCCGCCAGCGTGTCCAGCCGCCGCCGCAGCTCCTGCTCGGCCTGCAGCAGCCGGGCCTCGAATGCCTCGGTCGCCTCGGCACGCTGCCGGTCGAGTCCCTCCGCGACCTGCGCCTGCCGCCGCTCGAGGCGCTGGGCGCCGGCGTCGCCCACCTGCGCGAGCCGGTCGGCGAGGACCGTCTGCGCTTCGCGCGCGAACGCTTGCACGGCGCGGTCGAGCTCACGTGACAGACGTACCGCGGCAGCTTCGCGGGATGACTTGACGGTGTCGGCGAACTGCTGCGTCGCTGCGTCGGAGTAACTGGACGCGGCGCGCGAGAGAATGCGTTCGAGCTGTTCGAGTTGCCGGCGCTCGACATCCGCGAAGCCCGACTGGATGCGACGTGTTGCGTCAGCTTCTTCGCGCTCGATCAGCTCGGTCAGCTGACGCTCGCGCTTGCGGATGCGCTCGTTGAGCTCGTGGAGCGAGCGCCTTCGCTCGGACGCGTAGCCTTCGAGCTCGGCGCTGCCCGCTGCGATTGCCTCCTGCGATGCGCGAGCCAGTTCGTCGCGCAGCCGCACGAGATTCGCGCGCTGTTGTTCGCTCTCGCCTTCTAGCCGTTCGGCGTCGGCCGCGATCCTCGCCTCGGCCTCGGCGATGAGCTGCTTCTGCCGTTGCGCAAGCTGTGCCAGCTGATCGGCGACTCCTCTTTGCGCACGTTCGAGGTCGTCGGTCCATGCGGTCAGGCGTACCTCCATCTGCTGCTGCGCTGCCGTGAGCGCCTCGCCCAGCTCGTCTGCTGCTGTTCGCGAGCGGTCTGCTGCCGCCGCCCGTCGCTCCTCGGCCATGCGGCGCTCCTGCTCGGCCAGGATCGAGGCCGAATCCGCGCGAGCCCGCACGAGCGTTCGCTCGAGCTCCGCCATTCGCTCGTCTGCCTCGCGCGCGATCATGGAGTTGATTCGGCCTTGCGCGCGCGCCAGTTGTTCGTCGACACGCCGGGATGCCCGCATGAGATCGTGCAGCTTCACCGCTGCGAGTTGTGCGAGGAACGCGACGCTGATTCCCCCGGCCGCAGCTGCGATGCTCGCCTCCCGGCGGAGACCGAAGGCGACCCAGGCGGCGACCGCCGTCACGCCCACGAGCACTGCAAGAACGACGAGCACGCGGCGTCGAATGCGATCGAAAGCGACGGCCACCAATGTCAGGGTCGCAACGGCCGCCGCTGCGGCGAAAGCGATCTGCACGATCGTGACGAGTTCCACGGCGTCAGGTTACGCGGAGCAGGACGAGTGCGAGTGCGAGGCAGACGACGGCTGCGGAAACCGCCCGCAGTGCCCGCTCCGACTCGGCCGTGAACGTCTCGGCGGTGATGTCGATCGTCGAGCCGTCGACGAGCTCGATCCGGCCGGACACATCCCGGGCCCGGCGGCGAACGAGCCGCACCGGCGTCGACAGGCGCCTCTGCGCGTGGCTGAGGAGAGCGGCGAACGCTGCGGCGAGCACACCCTCGACGCGGATCGTCTCGGCTGCGGCGAAGTACGTGGCGAGGACCGGAAAGGCTCCCCAGGCGAGGGAGAACCAGGGATCTCCATGGAAGCGGCCGCCGAAGAGCTCGAGGTTGTACGCCACGGCGATGAATGTCCCGACTGCGACGAACACGAGCAGCCAGAGGCTCGTGCGTACCGCGACCGCGACGCCGATGGCGGCTGCGCCGGCCAGCGAAGCGACGGCAAGAGCGACGAGCGCCGTGTCGCCGATCCGCGTCTGGAGAGGTCTTCCGTTCAACTCGTCGAGAGCATGGGCGGCGATGCCCATCCCGAGAAAGAACGCGAGCAGTCCCAAGCCGAGCACGTCGGCCTTGAAGTGCGGGGCGAGCGCCGCGCCGATCGCCACGTACGAGAGATGCCAGAGTGTGTACGGCGGATGCAGCAACGTCACGTAATCGCGCCACCCGCCGGGCGCGAGCGCGTAGAAGGCAGGTCGGGTGGTCCCGCTCATGCGCGTCGGCCCCACGTGACGATCCCGCCTCCGAGACTGAGCCGTTGCGATCTCGCGCCGGCGATGCCGGCCGCTTCCCAGAGCTCGAGCAGCCGCTGTTCGGGCCACCGTTCGTAGAAGTTCCGGATGCTCGGGCCGAGGAAGCCGCCGACCTCGGCCCAGCCGGGCGAGATCACGCGGCCGGCGAGCGGTAGGCCGACGCGGACATAGAGCTCCCACCAGGGGCGCCACACACCATGCGGAACGGCGAACTCGAGGCCTGCGATCGTGCCGCCCGGACGCACCACCCGTGCAAGCTCGCGCAAGGTCGCCGCAGGATCGGAGACGTAACGGAGGAGATACGTGAACGTCAGCGCGTCGAACGATGCGTCGGGGAACGGAAGCTCTTCGGCCGTACCCTCGACCAGCTCGACGTCGCCGGGCAATCGGCGCCGAGCTTCAGCCAGCATTTCCGGGCTCTGGTCCAGCCCGACGACCGTGCAGCCTTTCCGCCGGAGGAGCTCGCGGGCGACCGCGCCGGTTCCGGTGGCGACGTCCAGCACGGTGTCCGTGGGGCCCGCATCGATGCGCGAGACGAGGAAGCGGCGCCAGCGTGGATCCTGGCCGAAGGAGAGGGCGGCGGCGTAGCGGTCATACGTCGGCCCGAGTGGGGCGAAGAGCGTCCGGGCGGAGACGGCTCCTGCCACAGGGGCGAGTTTATGCTGGCACCGTGTCGCTGAGCGAGGACGTCGGCCGGATCGCCGAGGCTGCGGCGCGATACGCGGCGCCCGGAGAGGAACTGGCCGCGGTCGTGCCCGTCGAGCCCGCGTCGGGCGAGCGCGTCTATCTCTGCGCCTTCGCTCAGGCCGACGGGACGCAGAGTTGGCTGGGCCTCGACGACCGAGGCGCTCCGCTGACGAATCGCACGTTGATCCGCGATGCGGCCTCCATTGCGGCGCTCGTCGAGATCGCCGAGGAGAGTGCGGCGGTTCCGACGGGTGACGAGCCTCGCCTTGCGTCGCCCGCGTATCTCGATTCGCTCGGCGCTGTCGCGAACGGAAACGTTGCCGGCGCGCTGCAGAGCGCGCTTCCGGCAATCGACGAGCTGACTCGCGATCTCGAGCTGAACTACAAGCTCGAGCTCGAGTAGTCGGCGAGCGGCGGTGGCCGCCGCACGAACCGTTGTCGCCACGTTCCACCGAAGCGGTGGATCACCATGCCGAAGACGAAGATGCTGAGACCCACGGCGAGCAACGCGACTGCGAACACCCAGCCGTTCTCGTTCAGGTTCGTGACCATGTAGTGCAGCAGCGGCGCGTAGTACCCCAGCACGCCGTACACGGCCCAGGTTGAGCGGCGGATTGGACCGGCGAGGATCGCTATCACCGTCCCGACGATGAGCATCGGGATCCAGCCGCGCTCAGGGTTGCCGCCCGGTTCCACGATGAGAAAGACGAGACCCGCGGCGGCACTGAACCAACCGAGCGCGTGGAACCAGAACGCGTCACGTCGACGCCCGAAAGCGTCCAGGAAGACACCGACGACCAGCATCAGGCCACCGGTGATGAGGGCCGCGGTGGCGCGGTCATCGCCGGTCGCTGAGCCTCCTGCCTCTGCGAGGAACTGGGAGCCCACCAGAATTGCCGTGACCACTGTGAAGTAGAGGAACGTGAAACGCGTCAGCAGGTAGGCGATCAGGCCGGCCACCGCCGTGACAATTGCGACTCCGACTGCGTAACCGTTGAAGTGGGAGACAGGCAGGTCGTTCGACCAGACGTGGATCAGCCGAAGGAAGCCGATGGCGACCGCGGGAACCATCGCGACCGCCAGCGCTGCAGCGAGGCCGCCTGGAACCCACCATCTCTGGCGCAAGAGGCCGTGCGACGCTGCGGAGTACACCAGCAAGAACGCGATCCCGGCGACGAAGATCCAGACGCTCGAGTGGGACTCGGGAAGCGCGCCGAGGAGCACGTACGACCCGGCCGCAAGCGCGTATGCGCCCGCGAACCACAGAACGTTCGGAGGATCCATTCGAGGCCAGTCCCGCTCGGCCGGCTTCGAAGGAAGGACGCCGCCTGCCCGCTCCTCCACGCGCCGACCCTAACCGTTCGGAGGTCCGTATGCTGTGGACCATGGAAGGTGGATTCAGCTTCCCGCTGGGCGGCGATCCGGAGGATCTCCTGCGCGGTCTGCGGGAGTTCGCCGAGCAGCAGGCTGCCTCGGTGCACGAGACCCAGCGCGAGCAGTTCGCCACGCTGACCCTGAACACGGCGGTCGAGTTGACCGGCGCAGCGCTCACGCAGCTGCAGCCGGCCGGAACGGCGGACGAGCAGGCACTTGCATTGCGCGATGCGATGCGGGTGCTCTTTCCCGAAGCGGTCGCACTGGTGAGCGCCGCCCGCCAGGGATTCATGCAAGAGCGAAGGTCGCTGGGCACCTAAGCTCGGCGCGGCTCTGTCGCGGCGAACGTAGAATCGTGAGCTCGTGGCGATCTTGGACCGCGCGATCGTTCGCATGCTTCCGGCCGTCCCGCGGCCGTTGGTACAGAAGCTCTCGGGGCGCTACATCGCCGGGCCGGAGCTGAAGGACGCGCGCGAGACGGTCAGGCACCTCAATGCCGAAGGCAAGCTGGCGACGATCGACGTCCTCGGCGAGGAGATCACGAATGAGCACGAGGCGGCGGCGATCGTGCGCGCATATCAGGACGTGTTCGCCGACATCGAGCATTGCGGGCTCGACTCGAACGTCAGCGTCAAGCTCACTGCTCTCGGGCTGAACCTCGGCTACGACGTCTGCCGTGCAGACCTGCGCGTAGTCGTTGAGGACGCCGCGTCCCGCGGGAACTTCGTGCGCATCGACATGGAGGACTCCTCCACGACGGACGACACGCTGCGACTGTTTCGCGAACTGCGAGAGGACGGCTACGACAACGTCGGCGTGGTGCTGCAGGCGATGTTGCGGAGGACGCACGACGACATCGCAGCGCTCGCGGATCTGAAGCCGAGCGTCCGACTCTGCAAGGGGATCTACGTCGAGCCGCCGGAGCTCGCGTATCAGGAGTTCGAAGAAGTGCGAGCTTCGTACGTGCAGGCGCTCGAAGCGCTGCTCGATGCAGGCTCGTACGTGGGGATCGCCACGCACGACGAGTGGCTGCTCGACGAGGGACGCCGCCTCGTCGCGGAGCGTGAGCTGTCGCGTGAGGAGTACGAGTTCCAGATGCTGCTCGGAGTGCGTCCCCGGCTGGGAGACGAGCTCGTGCGCGAGGGCCACCGGCTGCGGATCTACGTCCCGTTCGGGCGACACTGGTACGCGTATTCGCTCCGGCGCCTGCAGGAGAACCCGAAGATTGCCGGCTACATCGCGGCGGACACGCTCGGTCGCTTGATCGGGCGGCGTAACGGCACTTGATCTGGGCGAGGGCCGAGGGCTGCCGCGTCTGGGACGCGGAGGGACGCGAGTACATCGACTTGACGGGCGGCTTCGGCGTCGCGGTGCTCGGTCACGCAATCCGAAGATCGCGACGGCGATCGCCGAGGCGCCCGTCGTTCATGCGCTCGGCGACCTGGCGGAGGCTGAAGTCACGCAGCGGTTCCGTGACGCGCTTCCTTGGCCGGCCAAGCTCGGTGTCACGGGCGAGGATGCCGTCGAGATCGCGCTGCGCACCGCGTTGCTCGCGACAGGCAAGCCGGGCATCGTTGCGTTCGACGGCGCGTACCACGGCACCGGCCTGCTCGCTCTCGCGGCGACAGGTCTCGAGCGCTTTCGCGAGCCGTTCGCGCCGTGGCTACCAGGACCGGTGCATCGACGTACATACGGTGAGGATCCGGGCGCGCTTCCCGAAGACGCGGGAGTCGTCATCGTCGAGCCCGTGCAGGGACGTGCGGGTGCGCGCGTCCCGCCGGACGACTTCCTGCCGACGTTGCGCCGGCGCTGCGACGAAGTTGGCGCACTGCTCGTCGTCGACGCGATCTTCACCGGCCTCGGCCGCATCGGCGAGATGTGGCCCGGCTCCGACGTTGCAGACGTCCTCTGCGTCGGCAAGGCACTCGGCGGCGGCTTGCCGATCTCGGCAGCGCTCTTCGTCAAGACCGATCTCGAGCAGGTGTGGGACTTCGGCGAGGAGGATCTGTACACGCACACCCATTCCGGCAACCCGCTCGCGTGCGCTGCGGCACTCGTCGTGCTCGACGAGGTGCCCAAGCTGCTGCACCGAGTCGATGAGCTATCTCAGCGGTTTGCCGCTGCCGGGTGGCACGGCAAGGGGCTGCTGCGCACAAAGAAGAACGCTGCGCACGCGCACAGGAACGGCGTGCTCGTGATTCCCATTCCGGCCGTCGAAGGCCGACAGGCGCTGATGCAAGCTGCGCCGCCGTTTACCTTGACGGACGACGAGCTGGACGAAGCGTTCAGCCGGTTGGGCGGTTAGGGCGGCGGCGGGCCGGGTGGGCCCGGTGGAGGCAGCGCTTCCTCTTCTTCGACCACTGTGCGGCGACGCGGCGCATAGCCGGGATCGCCCGCAGGAGGGCCGCGTAGCCACCGCGGTGCCAGCCGAGAGCACCGGGTCCCAGGCGGTCCCACAACATGAACGACAGAAGGCCGCCGACGAGACCGACGAGCATCAGGATCCAGCCGACGACGTCGACGTCGACCGGGGGATTCGGATCGCTCTGGTTGACGGCGAAGGCGAGGATGGCGCCCACGGCGATCAGGATCAGGCTGACGGGAAGTCCCAGGGCTCGCACGTCCCCGGTGGCGGCGGTTGCCAAACGGCCCACGCCGCAAGGCGGGTCAGGCGAGCTTGATGAGCCCGGCGTTCGTCGGCGTGAAACCGCAAGCCTCGAAGTAGAAGGCTCGCAGGTGGTCATCGAAGTCGACATGGAGCCATTCGCAGTCCGTACCGCGCGCCTCGTCGACCGCGACCTCGACCAGCCGCGTCCCGATCCCTTGTCTGCCTGCCTTGGCGGACACCATCGTGTCGAGGATGAAGGCGTGGACTCCGCCGTCCCACGGCACGTTGACGAAGCCGACGAGCTCGCCGCCGTCGCGCGCGCAAACCCAGCCGAGACTGTGTCTCTCCACCTGCGCCTTCCAGTCCTCCTCGAGCGGTCGATGGTTGAACGCCTCGGCATGAAGCGCGTTGAGCTCCGCGTTGTCGAACTCACCGCGCCACTCGTACGTGATCTCCATGCTCACGACTTTCGTGCGTAGAGCAGAAACGTCCCGGGGATCCTCGCATCGTGGTGTCGGAAGCCGTCGTTGCGCGACGGGTACTCCTCGAGCGCACGTAGCGCGAGCCCCGCGCGCGCGGCGGCGTTGACGATCTGGCCGAGCCGTCGCGAGCCCTCGTCGAAGTAGCTCTCGCGCCAGTGCATCAGTCCGTCCACACACAGGGCGACAGGATGCTCCTCGAAGAGCAGCAGCTCGCCATCGGCGCGCAGTGCGCTCGCGATGCCGCGCATCCAGTCCTCGATGTCGGTGATCTGCAGGAGTGACCCGAGCCCGGCGTACACGAGGTCGAAGCGACCCCGTCGCAACTCGCCGGGGAGAGCCTGCGGGTCGGCCTGCACCCAGAGGATCGAAGGCCAGCGTTCGCGTGCGAGCTCGAGCGCCTGCCCCGAGGAGTCGACGCCGGTGACGATCGCTCCCAGCTCCGCGAGCTCGGCGGTCGACTCACCCGTTCCGCACTGCAGGTCGAGGACGCGCTTCTTCTCGAGGTCGGCCAGCGCGTGGCGGACCTGACTCGGGAGGCCGCGCTCGCCGGTCACGGCGGCCGCGCGTCGCTGGTGAATGTCGTCCCACGCTCGCCTGTTGTGATCGGTCGGTTCCATCAGGCGAGCAGTGAGTAGCCGCCGTCGACGATCAGAGTCTGCCCGCACACCATCTGCGCATCGGGTGAGCAGAGGAACGCCACAGCACCGGCGATGTCGTCGGGCTCGACGAGCCGGCCCGCAGGCGTTCGCGTCTTCCCTGAGTGCAACATCTCTTCGCGATTCGGAAAGTGATCGAGCGCTTCCGTTTCGACAACCCCCGCGGAGACGGCGTTGACGTGGATGCCGCGTGGAGCAAGCTCGACGGCGAGATAGCGTACGACCGACTCGAGTGCGGCCTTGGACGTCCCGACCAGCACGTAGTTTTCGAGGACGCGTTGTGCGCCGAGCGAAGAGATCGCGACGATCGACGAGCCGCTTTCCATGTCCGGCGCGCACGCGCGCGCGAGCGACAGAAGCGCGCGGGCGTTGGCGTTCAGGGTCCAGTCCCAGTGCTTGTCCTCGGTCTCGAGTGCAGGTTTGATCACGCCGGTGGCAGCGTTGTGGACGACGACCGCGTAGGGACCATGGGACGCAAGCTCGGCGATCACCTTGTCCGAGGCGACGTTGCCTCGTACGAGCAGAGGCTCGGCGCCGGCCTTTCGGACTTCCTCAGCAGCGGCCTCGGCGGCTGCATCGTTCCGCATGTACCCGAGGGCGACGCGTGCAGCACCTTCGGAAGCAAGCCGCAGCGCGATCGTCTTCCCGATCCCCCGGGTCCCGCCCGTCACCAGGACGGAACCGCCTTTGACCGGACTCATTTCCGACCGGGAAGCGGCTCGCGCGCGGGCGCAGTGCTCGGGATCTCGTCCCAGCCGGGCCTCGACCTGGGCTCGCGCGGGCCCTCGTCGGCCTTCGAAGAAGCGAAGGCGAGCTGCTCGAGGAGCTCGATCTTCTCCCGCGCGTACCTCTTCACCGGGTGTCCCTCCGGGAGCTGGAGCACGAGCTCTTCGATGCGCGCCCTGAGCTGGGGTGCGAAGTGCGGCGTCGCCGGTCCGACGAGTGCGTCGATGTCCTCTTTGGTCGGCTCCGCCATTGGCCGCAAGCCTAACTGCGCGGCTCGTTTCACGTCTGAGATCCCTGTGGAAGTGCGCGCCGGGACGACGTCATAGCTGACTTCGAAGCCCTGGCTACTGCACCGGTTGGCGGACTGGATGAGTCGGAGTTCGCAGGCGAAGCGCGCAGCTACTGGTCGCGGGCCTTCGGCCGCTTTCTTCAGCACCGCCTGGCCGTGGCGAGCCTCATCATCCTCGTCTTGATCTTTGCGGCCGGCCTCCTCGCCTCCAGAATCGCGCCGTACGGCTACCAGGAGGTGAACCTCCACGCTCTCAACTCCGGCCCGAGCTGGTCGCATCCGTTCGGGGCCGACCAGCTCGGACGTGACTACCTCAGCCGCACGCTCTACGGAATTGGCACGTCGGCCCAGGTCGCGTTGCTCGTGGGCTTCATCGCCTGTCTGATCGGAACGCTGGTCGGCGCGCTCGCGGGCTATTACGGAGGGCCTGTCGACAACGTCTTGATGCGTCTCACCGATCTGCTCCTGACGCTTCCGGTCCTGGCCGTCGTCCTGGTCGCTGCCGCGTTTTTGCACGCGGACACGGCGCAGAAGGCTGCGGTCGTGTTTGCCTGCCTGCTCTGGACCTCCGTGGCGCGGGTCCTGCGCGCCTCGGCGCTCGCGCTCCGTGAAAAGGAGTTCGTCGATTCCGCGCGAGCTTCGGGCGCGAGCGATCTGCGAATCATCATGCGCCACGTCCTGCCCAATGCGATTGGCCCGCTCGCGGCGGCGACGTCATTGATGATCGCGACCGCGATCGTGCTCGAGGTGACGGTCGCGTACCTGGGCTTCGGCTTTTCGAACCTCGCGGGTTTGCAGGCGAAGCCGAGCATCGGTGACGTGCTCAGGCAAGCGCAGTCGGAGGGTTACTACCACTGGTGGGGAATCACGTTCCCCGGTTTGCCGATCGTGCTGATCGTCGTGGCGATCAGCCTTCTCGCCGACGGCCTGCGTGACAGCCTCGATCCCACGTCCGGTTCGAACCGGCGTTTCTCGGCAAGAGCATTCCGGCCTCGACGCCGACGTTTGACGCCGACATTGCGGAGGCGGGCGCTTCAGATCCGTGCACCGGAGTGGGCCACTCTGGAACGCGTCCGGCACGTCGCTCGACCGCGCCGGTCCCTTCCGTCGATCGTTTCGGCGCGCAAAGGTGCCCGCTCCCCCTATGCAGTCTCGCGCCGTCGCGCAGGGCTGAAGTTCGGGCTCGAGGCGTTTGTGCTTGCGGTGCTGATCGGAGTCGTCGCCGGAGCCATCTACCACTTCAGCGTGCACAATGCGAGCAGTCCGTGGGCGACCGCGGGATCCGACGTCCAGGCGGTCTCACGGGCCCCGGGTGCACAGACCGAAGTGGCGGTGGCCGTCGCCCCCGACGACCCGCGAAGATTCTTCGCGGCGTCGAACGACTCGGTGCTCCCGCAGATCAGGGTGTACGACTCGGGCGACAGCGGACGGACGTGGACGTCCGGGCTCGGCCCATCGCTGACGTCCTCGACCTGCGCCTGGGGAGACCCGGCGGTCGCGCTCGCTCCGGGTGGCCGTCAATACGTCGCATTCGTCGAGAAGTCCATCTGCACAAAGGGGATCGGTCTCACTCCGTTTCTCGTCGTCGCCTCGCGCGCGGGCCCGAGCGCGACCTGGATCGTGCGGCGAGTTGCCCCACCGGCGATCAGCGACGGCTTCGACGACAAGCCTGCGATCACGGTCGACGGCCGGGGCCGCGTCTACGTCGCCTGGTCGAGGCTGTTGGGCCTGTCCTACGAGACGACCGTGCTGAGCTCGAGCGGCGACGGCGGCCGAACCTGGTCGACGCCGCACGTGGTCGACCGGAAGCTTTCGTATCCGCAGTGGGTCAGCGCAACGTTCGGCGGCGGGGCGTTGTATCTCGCGGGCGTCGATGCGCGACTCGGAGTCTGGCTGGCACGCTCCGTCGACGGGGGACGTCACTTCACCGTGAGACAGGCCGCGCCGTTGGCGCTGAACAATGCCGGGAACTGCCTGCGCAACGGAAAGTACGTGTTCGCTCAGCAGGCCATCACCTGCCTCGGCACCATGCCGACCGTTACGGTCGGACGCGGTCGAACCTACGTCACGTACGCCACGCTTTCACCGAACCAGACGTGGGATGTCGGCGTCGCGGTCTTCGATGCCAAGCTCCGGCCGTTGTGGCGTGGACGCATCGGCCCCGCCGAAGAGAAGCCGGCGGACCAGTTCTGGCCCACTTCGGCCGTCGACGCGCAAACGGGAGAGCTCTGGGCCTGCTTCTACGACACGACCGGCGACTCGGACCGGAAAGACGCGTGGTTCCTCTGTTCCCGCTCGCGGGACGGCAGGCACTGGGCACAGCCGGTCCGCATTGCGCGACAGCCCGAAAACGCGTTCGTGCTCTGGGCGGATGCGATTCGTGCCGGATTTGGTGACTCCATCGCCTACGGCAGCTACCCGGGGGTCGCCGCCGCCGAAGGCGTCGCCCACCCGATGTGGATCGATGCGCGCGACAGAAGCCGCCTTGACCAGGAGATCTTCACCGCCCGCGTTTCTTCCGCCTCGCTTTCGGCTCCGGCGCGCTAGCCGTCTCGCGCGGAGCGAGTGCTACTGGACGGGAGAGGCGATGTACACGCGTACTTCCAGCGGGCCGAATGAATCCGTGAACGACCCACCGCTCGCCGTGAGCGTGTGCTGGCCGTCGAGGCTCCTGAGGACCCGGTCACCCAGGGCCGGAACATTGATCGACGCCGTCGCGGCGCTGCGACTCGCATTCACTGCGATCACGTACACCGCGCCGTTGTGCTCGCGGGCCCCTGCCTTCACTGAGCTGCCGAGCGAAACGCTGGCTGCGATCGGCGGCTCGACGAGAGCAGGGACGAGACCCTGGATCTCGTGGTTCGTACGCGCGATCTCTGCGCCCACCTCGTAGCTCCAGTTGTTCGGGAAGTAGCCGATCGCGTGCGCGCCGCCGGCGATCGAGAGCCACGCCTCCGCGCGGACCGTCTCCGGAGTCGGGTCGAGCTGGTCGCCCATGCAGTCCATCTGGCGCGCCTCGATCCACTGGAAGGTCGGCCTGCCACGGCCCAGCGCGACCAGGTCGAGCTGCGAGTCGAACACGTCGCCGAAGCTGTCGAAGCGGCACCAGTTCTGCAGCGGGTAGAGGTCGAACCCGAGCACGTCGGCGCTCGCGGCGAGAGCGGGATACATCCCCTTGCCCTGCGGAAGCGCACTGGCACGGCTGTAGAAGTGGTTCGTCAGCGTGAGGAAGCGCGGGCCGGATCCCGGGATCTCGGGCACGAGGCGCATCGCGTCGGCAGTCGTCAGGTCGCCCGGAAGGTGCGTGTCCCATTCGTCGGGCAGGTGCGTGCCGACCGTGCCGGCGCGCGCCGCGGTGGGCGCCTGCGCGTTGGCGAGGACGAAGGCTCGACCCGAGACCCACGTGGCGAGGTCGGAGCCCGTACCGCAGCCGTTGCCCATGAAGAGGTCGATGCCGACTGCGAGATTTCCCGCAACGGCGTCGGGGCACTGAGCCCAGACCAGCTTCGGGAATGACGGCTGACCGTTGAGCAAGATGACGCCGTTGGAGGTGGTCATCTGCACGGGGCCGGAGAGGGCCGGCGTCGTCAGCACGTATTCCTCGACCCGGCTCGGGCTGCCCTCGTTCGTGGCGGTGACGGCAACCTTGTACGAGGTCGAGAACGTCAGCCCGGTGAGTGTCGCGTGATGCTCGGTCGACGCGATGTTCGGTGCCGTCCAGAGGACCGGCGCATCGAGCCCGTAGGCGATGCGCGACGTCGCGGGCACGCTCGTGCGCCAGGCGATGGTTGCGGAGAACGGAGTAAGGGAGGTCGTGTGCACGTTCTCGATCTCGGGCGGAGGTCCGACGGGCTGGGGGGTCGTCGTCGTCGTGGTTGTCGTCGTGTCGCTCGGCGAGCCTGCCGCGGGGTGATAGGTCACGCTCGGGAGGGCGAGGAACGTCAGGTCGCTGACGTACGGCGCGTTGAAAGTGACATCCGCGTTGCCGGTCGCGGTCGAGCGCGAGCGAGCGCTCGAGACTTCGCCGCCACCGACTGGCGACATGGGCCGGAGACCAGCGCTCGACGGTCCGCCGGTGTCGAGGCCGACGGGGGTGACGGCCCGCCCGCTCGGGGGCGCGAAGGTGAACGGCGCCTGTGCCGCATTGGCGCTGGCTGACGCGGCCGGGACCGGGGTGGAACCGGAGCCGGGCAAGGCAATCTTGAAGCCGATCGTCGAACCGGCAACGACGGCAAGCAGGAGCCAGCAGATGGTGCGCAGAGGCACCTTTTAGAAGTCGGCTTTCTGGGGCCGCGCCTCTCCCTCGATCGAGGGATATGAGCCGGTAGCGTGCGGCGTCCGTGCGCCGCCCGACCGCCGATTTGATGCTGCTTGCGACGGTCAGCCTCTGGGCGCTCAACTTCACGGTCTCGAAATACATCCTCGACCACGGTTTCCACCCGCTCGCGTACTCGTCGACCAGGTACGCGTGCGCGGGCATCATCTTCGCCGGCATCACGCTCGTCTGGGAGGGCTCGTTACGCATCGCGCGCCACGACCTACCGATCATCGTCTTCTCGCACCGCAGTCCTCTTCGCGAACCAGCTGAGCTTCGTCTACGCCCTCCGCTTCACGACTGCGACGACGGTGGCGCTCCTCTTCGGGACGCTGCCGATCTTCACGGCGCTCTTCGCCCGCGGAAGCGGCGTCGAACACCTGCCGCTCCGCTTCTGGATCGCGGCAGGCTTCTCCTTCGCGGGGGTCGCGCTCGTCGCGGTCGGATCGGGCGGGAGCCTCTCCGCGAACGTGAAAGGCGACGTGCTCGCGCTGCTCGGCTCCGCGACGTGGGCGGCGTACTCCGTTGCGATCGGGCCGCTCATGCGCCGGTACTCACCGTTCAGGCTCAGTGCCGTCTTTTTACCGGCGGTCACCGTTTTGCTCCTCGTCGCGGGCTCGCGGCAGCTCGCGGATCAGAGCTTCGACTTCGGTGCGCTCGTGTGGATCGGTTTCGCGTTCGCCGTGGTCGGGCCGCTCGTGATCACGAACCTGCTCTGGTTCACCGCCATCGACCGCGTCGGCCCATCGCGGGCTTCGCTGTTCGCCAACCTGCAGCCGTTCCTCGCCGCGCTCATCGCGCTCGTGCTGCTCTCGGAGCCGATCACGGCGGTGCAGATCGTGGGCGGCGCTGGCCATCGCGTGCGGGATCGTCCTGGCGTCCGCGGCGTGGACCGGCCGTCCGGTGCCAAACGCCGAGTAAGCTAAGGCCGTGGGGCAGAACGCGGACTTCATGCCCATCGACGGGTGGGACCACCTCGAGCTCTACGTCGGCAACGCCAAGCAGGCGGCGTTCTACTACGAGAACGCGCTCGGCTTCACCAAGACCGCGTATGCCGGGCCGGAGACAGGCGTGCGCGACCGCGCTTCGTACGTGCTCGAGCAGGACGACATCCGCTTCGTGCTGACGAGCGGGCTGCGCGGCGACAGCGAGATCGGTCGGTTCGCCTGCGCGCACGGGGACGGCGTGAAGGACACGGCGCTCACCGTGCCGGACGCGGGCGAGGCGTACCGCCAGGCCGTGCAGCGCGGAGCCCGCGGCGTGGTCGACCCTCACTGGGTCGAAGACGACTTCGGGCGCGTCGAGCTGGCGACGATCGCGACCTACGGCGAGAACGTCCACACCTTCGTCAACCGCAAGGACTACACCGGTCCGTTCCTGCCCGGGTTTCAGGAGATCGCGAGCACGAACGGCCGCCCCGCGACCGGCGTGGGCCTGAGGGCGATCGACCATGTCGTCGGCAACGTCGAGCTCGGCCGGATGGACTACTGGGTCGAGTTCTACGAGCGCACGATGGGCTTCACGAACATCATTCATTTCGCCGACGAGCAAATCCACACCGAGTACTCGGCGCTGATGTCGAAGGTCATGGCCGACGGTCAAGGGAAGATCAAGTTCCCGATCAACGAGCCGGCCGAGGGCAAGCGGAAGAGCCAGATCGAGGAGTACCTCGAGTACTTCGGCGGCCCCGGCGTCCAGCACATTGCGCTGCAGTCGGAGGACATCGTTCGCACCGTCGAGACGCTCGAGGACCGGGGGATCGTCTTCCTCGCGACACCCGACGCCTACTACGAGGACGTCGCCGACCGCGTCGGCGAGATCGGCG
Source organism: uncultured Actinomycetes bacterium (assembly GCA_963779965.1). Lineage (GTDB taxonomy): Bacteria > Actinomycetota > Thermoleophilia > Gaiellales > Gaiellaceae > 3-1-20CM-4-69-9. The sequence goes on from CAWAAP010000020.1 coordinate 15,360, forward strand.
AGGACTGGGCTGACCTGCGCCGGCTGCGGATCCTCGCCGACCGCGACGAGGACGGGTACCTCCTCCAGATTTTCAGCAAGACGGCTCAGGACCGGCCCACGCTCTTCTTCGAGGTGATCGAGCGCCACGGCGCCCGCGGTTTCGGCGAGGGGAATTTCCGGGCGCTCTTCGAGGCGATCGAGCGCGAGCAGGCCCTCCGCGGCAATCTCTGAGTGACCCCTTGGGCCACCTGGGTTCCCCGGCGCAGACCGCAAGGTTGCGCCCCCCGGAGCATCTACTCCACAGACTCTAAAAATCCCAGCAAAGAGGTGGAAAACAGATGCGCCGATTGATTATTCCGTTCGTTCTGCTCGTCGGGGTCCTGACGCTTGCCGCGTCCGGCCTCGCCGATCCGGGCGACAAGGGCAAGGGCAAGGCACAAGGGAAGAACAAGTTCAGCTTCCAGCTCACGACGACCGACCGTCGCTGCGACGGGACCGAGCCGTGGGCGACGCTGACCGAGAAGCGGACGTATCAGCTGCACAAGAACAAGGACGGCAGCTACCGGCTTCGCCGCGTCGACAAGGGAACGTTCACGACCGTCGGCGGGCAAGAGCCCGGGCAACTGCGCCGCGAACAAGAGCAAGCACGGCCAGCTCATTCGCGCCGGCGTGACGGGTCGCTTCGGCGGCTACCTCGAGGGCACGATCACGGGCGGTACGTTCAACAAGAACGCGACCTGCCCCGTTTCCGCGTGCTTCACGAGTGACTTCATCACGGCGTTCTTCGGCGCCGGTGCGGTCTTCTCGTGCGACGGTGCGACGAACAGCACCGACTGCAAGTTCAACTACAACTACACAGCGCCGAGCCGTGCAGCAAATCGGCCGAAGTTGATCGTGCGCCAGTGGCAGGACAGGGGTAAAGGCTCAGGCACGACGCTCGTAGAGCACTTCAAGGGCGACATCGCCAGCTCGTAGTTCCGGAGGGGATACGAGGAGTCGAGAAGAGCCCGCCTCACCGGCGGGCTCTTCTGTTTCACTAGCCGGGTGGATCCTCAACGACGGACAGCCCTCGTCTCGGTGGTCGCGGCCATCGTGCTCATCGCGCTCAAGCTCGGCGCGGGCCTCGCCTCGCACAGCCTGGGCCTCATCTCGGAGGCATTGCACTCGGGCACCGACCTCGTGGCCGCCCTGCTGACGCTCTTCGCAGTCGGTGTCGCGGTTCGTCCGGCGGACGTCTCGCACCAGTATGGCCACGGGAAGGCCGAGCATCTCTCCGCTCTTGGCGAGGCGACGATCCTGGCTGCGGCAAGTTGCTTCATCGCCTGGCGGGCGATCACTCATCTCGCCGGCTCGCGCACTGCCACGGTCGAGGCCAGGTGGTACGCGTTCTTGGTGATCGGGATCGTGATCGCGGTCGACATCAGTCGTACGGTCGTCCTCTGGCGGGCGTCGCGCCGCTACCGAAGCGCAGCTCTCGCGTCGAACGCGCTTCACTTCGCCAGCGATCTCGCCGGGTCCGTCGCAGTGCTGTTCGGGCTCGTGCTCGTGCACCAGGGCTATGCGCGCGCGGACTCCGTCGCCGCTCTCTTCGTAGCGATGCTCGTCCTGCTCGCGGCCGCGCGGCTGATGCAGCGCAATGTGGACGTCCTCATGGATCGTGCACCGGCGGACGCAGAGCAGGCGGCACGCCTGGCGATCGCGGGGGTCGAGCCTCCGGTGAGGCTCAAGCGGCTCCGGATGCGGCAGGCCGGCCCGCGCCAGTTCATGGACGTAGTGATCACCGTTCCGCCGGGCGCGGCCGTGGGGCAGGGCCATGCGGCGGCGGACAGCGTGGAGGATGCTCTCAATGCCGCGCTGCCGGGGAGCGACGTCGTCGTCCACGTCGAGCCGCAGGAAGACGAGGCGGCTATCCGCGACCGCGCCCATGCGGCGGCGCTCGGAGTTCCTTCCGTGCGGGAAGTGCACAACGTCAGCGTTCTTGATGTCGGCGGTCACACGGAGGTGTCGCTCCACCTCAAGCTTCCGGGCGAGATGACGCTCGAGGAGGCGCACGAAGTGGCGAATCAGGTCGAGAGCGCGATCGTCGCCGCCGTCCCCGAGGTCGACTCGGTGCAGACGCACATCGAGCCGCTCGGCGAGGCGGTTGAGGGTAAGACAATGGAGGACGACCAGGCCGAACGGAATGTCGTGCTTCGCATCGTGCGTGAGATCACGGGCGAGGAGCCGCGGGAACTGCGATTCGTCCGCACCGACGAAGGCCTCCTTGCGTACCTCACGCTCGGGCTGGATGCCTCGAGCCAGCTCGCCGAAGCGCATGCGCGTGCAAGCGAGATCGAGGAGCGCATCAGGCGCGCGCGTCCGGACATCGCCGACGTGATCGTGCATACGGAGCCGTGACGAGAGTGTCATGAGGCTCTGCATGTTCACCCCGAAGGATCTGCAGCTCGAGCGTGGCTGGCCGGGGATCATCGAGGGCGACACCGTCGTCCAGCTCGCGGCGCAGACGCTCCAGTCGTACTTCACCGGCGGCGGCACCGCTCGCAGGCACGCCGAGTATCCGGTCGCAGACGTCGACTTCCGCCCGCCGGTGCTCCACCCACCAGCCGTCCGCGACTTCTACGCCTTCGAACAGCACGTCAAGACCGCGCGCGCTCTGCGCGGCCAGGAGGTTCCGCCCGAGTGGTACGAGATCCCCGTCTTCTACTTCTCGAACCCCGCGGCGATCTACGGGCCGGAGGACGAGATCCCCTATCCGCCGGACACGAACGAGCTCGACTACGAGCTCGAGGCCGCCGCGATCATCGGGGCCGACGAACAGATCGCCGGCTTCACGATCATGAACGACTGGTCCGCACGCGATCTCCAGCGGGTCGAGATGAAGGTGGGGCTCGGCCCTGCGAAAGGCAAGGACTTCGCCACCACCATCGGGCCGGTGCTGGTTACACCGGACGAGTTCGACGGCACGAGCGGCGAGATGATCGCGCGCGTGAACGGCGAGGAGCGGTCGCGTGGAAACCTCGCCGACATGTACCACTCGTGGGATGCGATCGTCGCGCAGGCCGCGCGGAACACTCACCTGCGTCCGGGAGACATCCTCGGCTCCGGCACGGTCGGGACTGGCTGCATCCTCGAACACGGCGACGGGCGCTGGCTGCAACGCGGCGACGTCGTCGAGCTCGAGGTCGAGGGAATCGGCGTCCTGCGGAACCGCATAGCTTGACCCGGATGCAGGCAGAAGTCGCCGTCGTCGGCGCAGGGATCATGGGCTCGGCGACTGCGTACGCGCTGGCGCGCCAGGGCCGTGACGTCCTGCTCCTCGAGCAGTTCCATGTCGGCCACCAGCACGGCTCGAGCCACGGCCGGTCGCGCATCGTTCGGCTTGCCTACCCGGAAGTCGAGTTCGTCGAGCTGGCGAAGGAGGCATTCGCGGGTTGGCGGGAGCTCGAGGAGGAGTCGGGCCAGGAGCTGCTCGAGCTGAACGGCCTGCTCGAGCTCGTCGAGAGCTCCGCGCAAAGCTCGGCAGACGCGCTCGCGGCCGCCGGAGCTGAGTACGAACTGCTCGATGCGGACGTAGCAGCGAGCCGCTGGCCGGTCGGCGTGCCCGACGGATGGACTGTGCTCTTCCAGCCGGAAGCCGGCATCGTCCGCGCCGACCTCGCGCACCGAGCCTTCGTCGACGGCGCGCTGAGGTACGGCGCCCGACTCGAGGAGGAGACGCGCGTCGAGTCTCTCGACGAGCTCGACGCAAAGGTGATCGTGGTGACCGCCGGTCCCTGGATCGGGGACTTCTTCCCGGACCTGCCGGTCCGCACCACGCGCGAGACGGTTGCCTACTTCCGCCGGGAAGGCGCGCCCCTTCCGGCAGTCGCGCAGCTGGATCCCGAGACGCGCGGCCACCTGATCTACTCGCTGCACGACCCGCTGCACGGCCTGAAAGCCGGTGTGCATCACGGTGGAGTAGCCATCGGTCCCGACGAGCCCGGCGAGCCCGATCCAGCGGTGGTCGAGCGCGTCGCCGAGTGGATCGCCCGCACCTATCCCGACGCCGACCCGGATCCGATCGGCGCGGAGACGTGCATGTACACGACCACTCCGGACGAGCACTTCATCCTCGAACGCCGCGGCAAGGTCGTGATCGGCTCCGCGTGCAGCGGGCACGGCTTCAAGTTCGCGCCCGCGGTCGGAAGCCGTCTCGCCGCTTTGGCCGCCCAAGGCGCCGACTAGGCGGCGCCGCAAAGAGGCCGTGCGGGCTTCGCCCGTGCGGCCGTCGATATCCTCTAGCCGTGCCGTTCTACCAGCGCCTGGGCGATGTCCCGCGGAAGCGTCACATCCAGTTCCGCGACAACGGAACGCTCCTGACCGAGGAGGTCATGGGCATGGAGGGCTTCGTCGGGATGGAGTCGATCCTGTACCACCTCCAGTCGCCGTGCCGCGTGATGAAGATCGGCGGCTTCGAGGAGATCAAGCGCGACGAGTGGGTTCCGGACGCACACGCGCACCGCCACTTCAAGACCTACGACATCGACGCGAAGGGCGACGAGATCACCGGCCGCCGCCTCTTGATGTGGAACAACGACGTCGAGATCTCGCTGGCGCGCCCGAAGGAACAGATGGACTACTTCTTCCGAAACGGCGAGGGCGACGAGGTCGTCTTCGTGCACGAGGGAACCGGAACGCTGGAAACGATCTTCGGCAACGTCCCGTACAAGGAGGGCGACTACATCGTCATCCCGCGCGGCACGACGTACCGGTTCAACCCGGAGGGCGAGCAGCGCTACCTCGTCTTCGAGACGCCGGGCCTGATCGAGATACCGAAGCGCTACCGCAACCAGTACGGGCAGATGCTCGAGGGCGCGCCGTACTACCACCGCGACATCCATCCGCCCGCGGAGCTGAACACGCATCGCGACAAGGGCGAGTTTCCCGTCAAGGTGCGCGTGCGCGGCGGGTACCAGACGTACGTCCTCGACTACCACCCGTTCGACGTCGTCGGCTGGGACGGCTACCTCTACCCGTGGACGTTCTCCGTGCACGACTTCGAGCCGATCACCGGTCGCATCCACCAGCCGCCTCCGTCGCACCAGACGTTCCAGGGCAGGAACTTCGTCATCTGCTCGTTCTGTCCGCGCAAGCTCGACTTCGACCCGCTCGCCGTGCCGATCCCGTATCACCACTCGAACCTGCAGTCAGAGGAGATGATCTATTACGTCTCCGGCAAGTTCGGGTCGCGGCGTGGGGTGGATGTCGGCTCGATCACGCTCCATCCCTCCGGTCTCCCGCACGGGCCGCAGCCGGGCCTCGCGGAGAAGAGCATCGGCACGCACGAGACGCACGAGCTTGCGGTGATGTGCGACACCTTCCATCCGCTGAAGCTGACGAAGTTCGCCAAGGATCTGGACGACGGGAAGTACGCGTACTCGTGGTACGAGAATGCTCCGGACGGCGCGAGCCGAAGCGTCCGCCGACGGCGACGCGAGCGGCGCCGGGCTCACTTCACACTTCTAGGAGCGTGTGGTGGTCTGGCGCCTGATCGCGTGGATGGTCTTCGCTCGTCGTGCAACGACGCGTGGCGCTCGTCGGCGACCTCGATCGCGAACGAGCTGCCTCGAGCCTGCGCGAGCATTACGCCGGCGGGTACTTGACGCTCGACGAGTTCTCCCGCCGCACCGGACGAGTCCTGTCCGCCCGCTCGCGCGGCCAGGTGCATCGCGCGCTCTTCGGCCTCTCGCGCCCCTCGTTGGTGGACTCGGCGCATAGCGCGGTGCGCGACGTGGTGCTCGTTGTCGTCAGCGGCGCGTACGTCGTGTTCAGCCTCGTGCTCGCGCTCGTGCTCGGGTTGACGGTCCTGCTGCACGGCGTCTCGACGTCGGCGTTCCTCGCGATCGCCGTCGTCTGGCTCGTTCCGACGTACCTGTTCGCGCGTCTCCGGCGCCGGAACGCGCGTCTCTAGGCGGCCTGCTGGATGGGTTACGGCGCAGTCGCCTCGTCGCGCTTGAGCTGGACCATCTGATCACCGCGATGAACCTTTGCGCACGCATGCGTGCGTGCGGCAGCAGCGCCGTAGCGACGCTGCTGCCGAGGTCGTAGTGGCCTTTACGAATGGGGCCCGACGATCGGACGGACGAGGACGGTGGTCGTCCAGAGCTGGTACGGGTCGGGTGCTCCCGCGTTGATGACCAGCAGCTTGCCGGCCGCCTCGGCGGCCGCAATCTGATCAACGCTTGTGATCGGGACGAAGGCCGGATCGTACGTGTAGGCCAACGTGTATTGCATCCGCACGATCTGTAGGGGTGCCCCGTAATCGCCCGCCGTGCCGGAGGTTCCCAGCCCCGGCGCACCTCTCAGTACGTGGTCGTGGTAGGGGACTGGCGAAGGAAGCCCGTTGTTCTGAGGCTGGTAGCCCGAGGGCAGGGTGATCGGCCCCGTCGTCCCCGGCAGGACGGTGAAACCGATGAGGTACATCGGAGAGGAGTGTTCGAGCAAGCCGGGACTTGCGTCGAAGACCACCGCCGCCCCTGTATTGATCGCGTAGGTCTGACCGTCGACGTAGACGTTCTCCGTTTGCGTGTCTGCGACCGCTCCCGAGGCGAACCCGAGCGTGACAACGACCAAGATCAGGGCAAAGCTAGATAGCACGCTGATGCGCATGAGACACACTGCTCCTTCAGGTTCTCGGGGCCCGCCGAAACGGGCCCCTCGATTTATGGAGTCCTACGGCTGATCCGGATTGGGGTTGATGGCCAGCCGCTCGCCGACCTCGGTGGCGTGCAACTGCCCTCCCACGGGATTGCCGTCGACATCGAACTGCTGGACGACGGCCACTGCCGTGAACGAATCCCCGTCCGCGGATAGCCGCACCGTCCGGTCGACCTCTTGGGTGCCCAGGTTGGCACCTGTCGCAGGATCGGACCGGAAGAACCACATGCTCGTCGCGAACAGGTCATTGCCGATCCGCTCCCACTGTCCGAGCGCGGGGCTGCGGCGGGCTGCCGCGGAGGTACTGCTTGTCTCGATCATGACGCCGCCGCGCGCGTAGCTCAGCAACGACTTGAAGGTCGGAGCGAGGCCGGGCGGAGGGTTGATGCGCGTCACCGTCACCATCCAGGTCCCGTCGAGTTGAAGGCCCTCGGCCGAGCTCGTCGCCGAGGCGCTCGTGAGCCCCGTGGCGGCCACGACGCCCGCCAGGACGAGCAGTCCCGCGATCACGATCGCAATTCGCTTCCTCATTCTTGTCACCTCCCTTCGCCGATCTCGGAAATCCACTCTCTCGGGTCACGCGTTTCGTTCTCGCTCCGGGGAGCGCTCAGCGTCTTCATCAATCGCCACCACATCGATCCTCCTTCGTTTGTTTCCTGGGTCGGCTTGCGCGAATTGGGCGCGCCGCCTCGTCCTACGCAGACGGAGCGCAGTCATCGCGATCACGCCCACCCCAAGCCCAGCCGCCAGGCCGACCGCCAGGACGTCCCAGTCGAAGCCCGTCATCGGCGCTCCTCGCACTCATCGCTCGCATTGCCCGGCGAGCATCGCGCTGGCGCGGTTGGCGGCCGGCTGGAATCCGCTAGGCGGCCGGTTGGAGCGGTGCTAGGTTCGAGGCGAAGAGAGGGGGAACCGCGTGGATTTCCGCATCCTCGGTGCGCTCGAGGTCGAAGACCGAGGTCAGAGCCTCCCGCTCGGCGGGCATCAGCAGCGCGCCCTGCTCGCCCTGCTCCTGCTGCGCGCGAACGAGGTCGTGCCGGTCGACGAGATCATCGACGACCTCTGGGCCGCCGAACCGCCGCCGAGCGCGACGAAGAGCGTTCACGCGCTCATCTCGAAGCTGCGCGCGAGGCTCGAGAACGAGCCCGCCGGCCCAGGCGTAGAGGGAGGTGAGAACGGCGTCCTCTTGACCCGTCCCCACGGCTACGTGCTGACGGTCGCATCCGGCGAGCTCGACCTTCATCGGTTCCAGTCCCTGGTCGAGGAGGGACAACAAGCGCTCAGTGACGGGCGCGCCGACGAGGCGGCGGCCAAGCTGCGCCAGGGGCTCGCGCTCTGGCGTGGCCCGCCGCTGGCGGAGTTCGCGTACGACCCGTTCGCACAGGTCGAGATCGCGAGGCTGGAGGAGCTCCGATTGTCGGCGCTCGAGGAGCGGATCGAAGCCGACCTCGCGCTCGGCCGCGATCGCGACCTCATCCCCGAGCTGGAGGCGCTTGTCGCCAAGAACCCTCTTCGCGAGCGTCTGCGCGGACAGCTGATGCTCGCGCTCTACCGGTCCGGTCGGCAGGCGCAGGCACTCGACGCATATCAGCGGGCGAGGCGCGTGCTCGTGGACGAGCTCGGGATCGAGCCGAGCCCGGCGCTTCAGCGTTTGGAGCAGGCGATCCTCCAGCAGGACGGATCGCTCGAGCTAATCCGGCAGCCGGCGCCAACGGTCGCCGGTCGTGATGGGGAGCTCGCGGTGCCCGAGTCGGTCGTCTCCAGTGCTCGCCGACGGCGGCTGCACCTGCGCAAGGTCGCCGTGCCGGCCGCCGCTGCCGCCGTCGCTGCGCTCATCGCGCTTCTCGCCTTTCGCAGCGGCAGCGAGTCGATCGCGGTTAGCCCCAACTCCGTCGCGGTCATCGATCCCAAGACGAACAAGGTCGTCGCGGACGTGAAGGTCGGAACGCGACCGGGTGCCGTCGCAGTCGGCGAGGGCGCCGTCTGGGTCGCGAACCTGGACGACTCGACACTCTCCCGGATCAACCCGAAGACCCGAGCGGTGGAGCGGACGATCCCGATGCAGGGTGTGTCTCCGAGCGACGTTGCCGCCGGCGCAGGTGGGGTCTGGGTCGCCAACGGCCCCCACAACGCCGTCGTCCGCGTCTCGCCGGATGCGAACGAAGTCGTCCACAGGATCGACACCGACGAGTGCCTTGGATTCGACGCCAGCATCGCCGTCGGCGAAGGAGCTGTCTGGTTCGTCTGCGCGGCCAGCCTCATCCGGATCGATCCCGTAAGCAATCTCCCACTCGGGTTGCCTTACCTCGGTGGGATACCGCGCGGGATCGCTATCGGCCTCGGCGCCGTTTGGGTGTCGGACGGCGGTCACAACATTGTTTCGCGGATCAACCCGCAGACGAGACAGGTCACGGACACGTTCACAGTCGCCGGCGATCCGCGAGGTCTCGCCGTCGGCCAAGGGGCCGTCTGGGTAAGCGCGTTCCGGGACGATCAGGTCTCGCGGTTAGCTGCACGGCCGGGCGAACGGATCACGACCGAGAGCATCCACGTCGGCGACGGACCAATCGACGTCGCCGTCGGTGCAGGGAGCGTGTGGGTTGCCAACAGTCGCGACGGGACCGTCTCGCGGATCGATCCGCAAACTCGGAAGGTCGTCGCGACGATCCGGCTCGGCAGCAGCCCTCGAGGAATCGCTGTCGGAGCGGACAGGATCTGGGTCACGGTGCAGGCGCCCGAGAAGGGTGGGCTAGAGCATTGAGCGCTGAAGCTGAACGAAGGCGAAGTCGCTCGACCCGGCTAGGGAGCACCCGGGTCCGCCTTCTCGGAGCCGTGGCTGTCGCCGGAGCGACCTTCGCCACCCTGATCGCCACGCCAGCGGCCGAGCCGGCGGCGAAGCCGAAGCCCCGGCGCGGCGGCACCGTCGTGGTTGCGCTCCATCTCGACCCTCCGAGCCTCAACTACTACCTCGATCTGGGAGCCTTCCGCTCGACGTCGGAAATCACTGACCAGGTGCTGGCGTCTGCCTATCACGACGTCGGACGTAGTGGTGAGTCGGTCCCGGACCTGATCGTCGGCGATCCCAAGATCAGGCCGAAGCCGTTCTCGCTCACCTACACGATCAAGAGAGAAGGCGCGCTGGAGCGACGGCGTCCCGATCACCGCGCGCGACTTCGTCTTCACCTGGCAGCTCCTCGCGAGATCGACGTTCAAGATCCCAGATAACACACGCGAGGCCTACGGCAAGATTGTCGAGGCGAAGATCCTGGGTCCGAAGAGGGTCAGATTCGTCTTCCGCAAGCCGACGCTCGACTGGAAGGGCCTGTTTGCGCCGGTGCTTCCGTGGCATGCGCTGGCCGGCGAGGACTTCGACAACGTCTGGCGGGATCGAATCGACAACCCGAAGACGGGCCGGCCGATGGCGAGCGGCCCCTTCATCTTCGAAACCAGGAGTCGCGGCAGCAGCCTCACGCTCGCGCGCAACGCCAATTACTGGGGAAAGAAGGCCTACCTCGACCGGCTGAGCTTCCGCTTCCTCCTTGACTACGGCGACGAGCTCCGGGCGCTGCGCGACCGAGAGATTGACCTGATCCAGGAGACGGCGGACCTAGCATTCGGTGACCTTCCCAACTCGCCCGGCATCCGGGTGCAACCCGGCCAGACGACCCTGTGGGAGCACATCGATTTCCAGTTCGGCAGCAAGGGCAATCCCGCCCTCAGGCAGCCGTTTGTGCGCCAGGCGATCGCCTACGGCATCGATCGGAAGACGCTGACAGGGCAGCTCTACAAGGGACTCGCCCCTGGCCTGAAGACCGCCCAGAGCGCGGTCTTTCTGCCGTTCCAGCGCCAGTACAAGCCGCACTGGCAGATCTGGGGCTACAACCCGCAGAAGGCGATACGCCTGCTGCGCTCCCACGGCTGCCGCAAAAGCAGCGACGGAATCTTCAGCTGCGATGGGCGGCGACTGTCCTTCCGCTTCGCGTCAAGCGGTAGCGGGCTGCGCGACCGCACGTTCGACCTGATTCAACTCCAGCTCAGACGTGTCGGGATCGACCTCGTCAAGGACTACAGTCTCCTGTTCGTCAGCAAGTTGCTCCCTCAGGGGGACTGGGATCTTGCGCTGTTTGCCTGGGGGAGGGCCGTCAATCCGCCCGGGGCGGACTCCCAGGCTTTCTGGGCCTGCAACGGCGTGTTCAATTACCTGGGGTACTGCAACCGCCGGGTCACGAGGCTCCTCTTGAAGTCGGCGATGGAGCTGAGCTCGAGCAAGCGCGAGCCGCTCCTCAACCGCGTCGACGCGCTGATCGCCCGCGACCTCCCGACCCTCCCGCTGTTCGACAAGCCCGGCTACCTGATCTACAACAGCCGGATCAGGAACGTCACCTGGAACCCGATCGACGTCCTTTGGAACGCGCAGGACTGGTGGATCGCCCGTCCCTGACGACCGCAATTCGTGTTGCGTCGCAACCAAAAGCATGCGCTGAGGCCTAAGCCCGGGATGCTGCGGAGCAATGTTCCGCGTCCAACTGACTCGGCATGGCAGCCAACCTCGAGCCTTCGGAGGCGGTCGGCTGGGACGGCTACCTCTATCCGTGGACCTTCTCCGTGCACGACTTCGAGCCGATCACGGGTCGCATTCATCAGCCACCGCCGTCACACCAGACGTTCCAGGGCCGGAACTTCGTGATCTGCTCGTTCTGCCCGCGGAAGCTGGACTTCGACCCGCTGGCGGTGCCGATCCCGTACCACCACTCGAACCTGCAGTCCGAGGAGATGATCTATTACGTCTCCGGCAAGTTCGGCTCGCGGCGCGGTGTCGACGTCGGCTCGATCACGCTCCATCCCTCGGGCCTTCCACACGGGCCGCAACCGGGCCTCGCGGAGAAGAGCATCGGGACGCACGAGACGCACGAGCTCGCGGTGATGTGCGACACGTTCCATCCCCTGAAGCTGACGAAGTTCGCCAAGGATCTGGACGACGGCAAGTACGCGTACTCCTGGTACGAGAATGCTCAGGAGGGGACGGGCGGGGACGAGGCGTCGGCGGACGGTGAGGGAGACGCGAGCGGCGCCGGCCTCACGTCACATTTCTAGGAGCCTGTGGTGGTCTGGCGCCTGATCGCGTGGATGGTCTTCGCTGTCGTGCAGCGACGCGTGGCGCTCGCCGGTGACGCGGATCGCGAACGAGCCTCAGCGAGTCTGCGCGAGCATTACGCCGGCGGGTACTTGACGCTCGACGAGTTCTCCCGCCGCACCGGACGAGTCCTGTCCGCCCGCTCGAGTGGCCAGGTGCGTCGCGCGCTCTTCGGCCTCTCGCGCCCCTCGGTGGTGGACTCGGCGCGATAGCGCGGTGCGCGACGTCGTGCTTGTTGTCGTCAGCGGCGCGTACGTCGTGTTCAGCCTCGTGCTCGCGCTCGTCCTCGGGCTGACGATCTCTGCACGGCGTCTCGACGTCGGCGTTCCTCGCGATCGCCGTCGTCTGGCTCGTTCCGACGTGCCTGTTCGCGCGTCTGCGGCGCCGCAACGCGCGTCTCTAGGCGGCCTGCTGCCGTCCACAGTGCCGCCGCGACGCGGTGGTGCTCAGACGCTAGCTGTTGCCGGCTCCTCGCTCTCGCTTGACCACTTGATCTCGACTTCGAGCTCGGTTTCGTTGCCGTCGATCTCCACCTCAAGTTCAAACCGGACTTGCTCCGGCACATTGAATTCCAGCTTCTCGCCGCCTCGCTCGAGTTCGAACTCGGCGTCCGAGCCGAGCGCGTCGGCGATCGCCGACAGCCGCGCCGCGGCCTCCGTGCGGGACATGTTCTCCTTCTGTTCAAACTTCAGCTTGGGCATGGTTCTCCGTTTCCGAGGTCGGGGGCTAGTGCAGTCGATCGCGCAGGTGGTCACCGACGCGTAGCGAGTTCGCCATCGCGGTCAGAGCGGGGTTGACAGCGCCGATGCTCGGGAAGACGCTCGTGTCGACGACGTAGAGGTTGTCGAGCTCGTGCGCGCGGCCCTCGGCGTTCACCACTGACGTCGCAGGGTCGGCCCCCATTCGGCAGGTGCCCGCCTGGTGCGCGACGCCCGCCACCGGGATCTCGTTCTTCATGTACGCGAAGCGGTGAAACAGATGGCCGGGCTCCATGTCGGAGCTTCGCGAGCATCGAATGAAGCTGTTTGTAGAGCTCTTGCTTCGGCTTCTCGTTCGTCGCCGTGTAGGCAAGGGTGAGCTTGCCGCCAGCGTCGACGGAAACCCGGTTCTCGGACCGCGGCAGATCCTCGGTCGAAAGCCAGAAGTCGACCGCGTGCTTGGCGACCCGCTCCAGCGACCAGTGCGGCGCAAGCTTCGTCTCGCCCGGCTTTTCGCCGTGGAACATCGGCGCCTGTGACTTGCCGACCATCTGGATGTTCCCGAGCGGGTAGTCGTGACCGTTGCCGGCGAAGTAGAAGTCGTTCAGCCCCAGCGTCTTCTGGAAGATCGTCGGGTTCTCGTCGTGCGAGAGCGCGAGCACGGCCTGGCTGTTGTGGAACATGTAGTTGCGACCGACTTGGTCGGAGCCGTTGGCGAGCCCGTTCGGGTGTTTGTCGGTCGCGGAAAGGAGCAGCAGCTTCGCCGTGTTGGCGGCACCGCAGGCGAGCACGACGAGGTCGGCTTCGTAGCGCTCGAGCTCGCCTTCGCGTTCGACGACGACTGCGCTCACGGCTGTCCCGCCCGGCTCGGTCTCGAGCCTGACGGCCTTCGCGTTCGTCAGCAGCTCGACGTTCGGATGCTCGAGAGCCGGCCGAACGCCGAACACGTCGGCGTCCGACTTGCCGTGGACGGCGCACGGGAATCCGTCGCAGTTCTGGCAGCGGACGCAGGCGCTGTAGGGCATGTTCTGCTCGTTCAGCCGGATACCGCAGGGAGCGTGGAACGGGTGGTAGCCCGCCGCCTCGAGATCGTCGGAGAGCTGCTGGATCCGCGGTTCGTGCGAGACGGCAGGAAATGGGTATGGCGCGCTGGCGTACGACTCGGTGGGATCCTTGCCGTGCTCGCCGTGGACCTCGTAGAGCTGCTCGGCCTGTGTGTAGTACGGCTCGAGGTCGTCGTAGGAGATCGGCCAGGCCGGCGACGGTCCGTCGTGGTGGAGGAGCTCACCGAAATCCTCCTTACGCAGGCGGTAGAGCGCCGCGCCGTAGAGCTTCGTCGCGCCGCCGACGAAGTAGTGGATCTGCGGCTGGAACGGCGTTCCCTTGGCGTCGTACCAGGTGTCCTCGGACACGTACTTGTTGTCGACGAAGACGTCCTGTGCGAGCCAGTTGGAGGGTTCGCGCGGAAGCCAGTCGCCCCGCTCGAGCAGCAGGATCCGCTTCCCGGACGGTGCCAGGTGTCGTGCGAGGGTGCCGCCGCCCGCCCCGGTGCCGACGATGATGACGTCGTAGCGAATCCATCGTCTAGATCTCCGCTGCCAGCTCGGGGAGCATGATCCGGCCGGCGGCCTCCATCAGCGCGAGGTGCGAGAACGCCTGCGGGAAGTTGCCGAGATGGCGGCCGGTCGCGGCGTCGAACTCCTCTGCGTAGAGACCGAGCGGGGAGGCGACGCGGAGCAGCCGCTCCATCAGGTCGCGCGCCTTCTGCAGCTCGCCGACGGTCGCAAGCGCCGAGACGAGCCAGAAGGAGCAGATCAAGAACGTCCCCTCCTTGCCCGAGAGGCCGTCGTCGGTCTCGTCGGTCTTGTACCGGAGAACGAATCCGTCGTCCGTCAGCTCGTTCCGCGATCGCCAGCACGCTCGCCTTCAGGCGTGGGTCGTCGTCTGGCAGGAAGCCGAAGATCGCAGCCAGCAGCGTGGAAGCGTCGAGTGCCTCGCTCCCGTAGCGCTGGCACAGGACGCCGCGCTCGTCGACGCCGTTCGCCAGGATGTCCTCGCGAATCTCGTCGGCGACCGCGGCCCACTTCTCCTGCGCGGCCGCGTCACCGCGGATCTCGGCCAGCTTCGCGGCACGATCGAGCGCGACCCAGCACATCAGCTTCGAGGAGACGTAGTGCTGCGGTTTCCCGCGCGCCTCCCAGATCCCCTGGTCGGGCTCGCGCCAGACCTTCGTTGCGCACTCGGCCTGTGTCTGGACTAGCGGCCAGAGCCGCGTGGCAGCCGTTGGCTGCGGTGTGTGTGCAGCAGGATCGAGTCGAGCGCCGCGCCGAAGACGTCGTTCTGCCGCTGGTCGAACGCGCCGTTGCCGATCCGTACGGGCCGTGCGCCGGCGTAGCCGGTCATCTCGTCGCGCGTGGACTCCGTCAGGTCGCGACGGCCGTCGATCCGTACATGATCTGCAGGGAGCCGTCTTCGGTCGCCTCGACGTCGGCGACGAACTGCATGAACTCGTCGGCCTCCCAGTTCAGGTTGAGCAAGTGGAGCGCCTGCAGCGTGAAGGTCGTGTCGCGGATCCAGGTGTAGCGGTAGTCCCAGTTCCGCTCGCCGCCGGGGGTCTCCGGCAGCGAGGTCGTGAGCGCGGCGACCGTTGCTCCGGTCGGCATGTACGTCAGGCCCTTGATCGTCAGCGCCGAGCGCTGGACCGGGTCCCGGAGACGGTGGTCGGGGATTCGTGCGGGGCCGAGCCAGGTGCGCCAGAACCTCGTCGTGGCGGCAATCCGGGAGTCCGCGTCCTCGACATCTCTCCGGCGCCTCGAGGCCTTCCTCCCACGTGAGGGTGCAGTAGGCCCGCTCGCCGGCCTGGAGCACGTGGCGGCCCGGATCCGGTTCGCCCTCGATGTCGAGCGGGAGGTCCGATTACAGCCGGAAGGTCGGGCCCGCTCACCGGTCGCGTCGGCGAAGTGCCGGTCGTCGTCTATCATCGTCCATTCGGCCGTCGTCCGTCCGTAGTCGAAGGCGGGCTCGCAGACGAGCTCGACCTCGACGTGCCCGTCAATGCACTCGACCGTGCGGATCAGCATGTGGTCGGCGTCGTCGTCGGCGGGCGGCCTGGTGTGGGGCGTGATCGTGTCCTCGTGCTTGCGCGGGCTCATCGTCAGCGCGTCGCGGACGACGATCCAGCCGTTCGGTGTCTTCCACGTCGTCTCGAGCACGTTCGTGCCGGGCTGGTAGACGACATCG
>CAWAAP010000021.1:0-81514 GCA_963779965.1 uncultured Actinomycetes bacterium
GGACTGCTCGCAGCCTCTGTCGTGCTGATCGTCGTGTTCCTCGTCATCGAGGGAAGGGTGCCCTCGCCGCTCGTGCCGCTTCGGCTCTTCCGCCTTCGGAACCTCGTATCGAACGTGGTGGGCATTGTGTGGGCCGCGGCGATGTTCGCGTGGTTCTTCCTCTCCGCCCAGTACCTGCAGCTCGTTCTGGGCTACAGCCCGCTCGAGGTCGGTCTCGCCTTCCTTCCCGCGAACATCATCATGGGCGTCTTCTCGGTCGGCCTGTCGGCGAGGCTCGTGATGCGCTTCGGAATCCGGGCGCCGCTTGCGACGGGACTGCTGCTCGCGTCCGCAGGCCTGTTGCTCTTCACGCAGGCGCCGGTGGACGGCAACTTCGTCGCCGACGTGCTTCCGAGCATGATCCTGCTCGGGTGCGGCGCGGGCATGGCGTTCAATCCGGTGCTGCTCGCCGCGATGAGCGACGTCGGGCCCGAGGAGTCAGGGTTGGCGTCGGGCGTCGTCAACACGGCCTTCATGATGGGCGGCGCCGTCGGGCTCGCCGTCCTCGTCAGCGTCGCCGCCTCGCGGACGGACAGCCTGACCGCCTCGGGCGAGGGACCGCTCGCCGCGCTGAACGGCGGTTACCACGTCGCGTTCTTCGTCGGCGCTGTGTTCGCCGCCTCGGCCGCGATCATCGGTGCCGCGTTCCTGCGGGTCGCGCATCCCGCGGCGGCTCACGGAACCGAGCCGGCGACGGAAGCGGGCTGGCCGCGAGGTTCTTCGAAAAGTAGTCCAGCGCCGTCTTCGTCTTGGTCTGCTGGTCGCCGGTCAGATCGACACCCTTGCTGCTGAGGTACTGCTTGGCGTCCATCGAGACCTGGAGCGCGTCGGCGGGCGGGCACTTCGTCGAGAGCTCGAGGATGCGCGTGTTGTCCGGATACAGCCAGAGCTCGGCCACGACCTTCTGCGCCAGCTCGACGGGCCGGAACCTCAGCTTCATGACGAGGATCGGCCCCAGGAGGGTGAGGTCGTCGAGCGCCAGCCCGTCCGGCGCGTGCGTCTCGTAAAAGTCTCTCTGCTCCTTCGAGAAGATCTTGCTCAAGGGGCGTTTCCCCTCCGCGACCTTCTTGACGTCGGGCTTCGCGAGAAGCGCCCTTCATCGACGCGGAGCACACGAAGCCGCCCGGCATGGCGTCGACCTCGACCCCGAGGTTCGGCGACTTTCTGAGGTTCGGCGGCAGCTCTTTCGGTACGACGGGGCAGACGACGGTGTCGTCGCCCTTGCGTTGCACGCGTCGCCCGCGAACGACGACGCCGCGTTCGTTGAGCGTGAGGTCCGGTGTGTCGAAGAAGTAGACCTGGCGGATCTCGGCTTCCAGCGGATCCATCCCGAGCGCCCTCGCGGTCGAGCTGTGAGCCGACTCCGGCACGGTGAGCTTGAGCTCGACGCTGTCTGCGCCCTTGATCAGCCGGAGGAGCTCTTCGAGCTGTTCGCCGATGAGTGGAGCGGCCGGCGCCTTGGTAGCCATGGGGCGATCGTAGCGGTGCGCGGCCTGGCATAGGCAGGCCGTCGACCGCGAGGGACTGGTTCGAGTAGCGCGAGTCGCCTGTGAGCTCGTTCCCGAACCAGAAAGGTGGCGAAAACATGCTCGCGCTCTTCAGGTCGTCGAACTCGACCTCGACGGTGACGAGGCCGGCGAGCGGGCCGCGATAGACGTCGACCTCCGCAAGTGCCCCTTCGACCGGCGTCGTGACGCGTGTCTTCTCGACGCGCCGGCCGGCGGTGAGCGGCCAGAGCTGCTCGAACGCCTCAGTGGTCAGCGGCACCTCAACCTCCTCCCTGCTCATCCCGCTGCCACGCTTGACGGTTAGTACGTGTTCGTCGCCATGTCGGCGCAGGCGGATCTCGTCCGCACCGATCGCGAGGTAGCCCTGCTCGATCTCGGCTCCAGGCTCGTTTGCGAGCTCTTGCGGCGGCCGCTCGACGAGGAACCTGCGCTCGATCTCACTGCCCACCGCGCGAATCTAACTGTGCTAGCCTCGCGGCCTCTTGCGCCTGGGCTTTGCCTATGCACACAGCGACACCCTGAGCCGACGGGGACTGCTCCGGCTCGGCGCCGTCAGCGGAGCCGCACTGCTTGCGCCCAGCTCAACTGCGGTCGCCGCCAAAGCGGCCGACGCACCCACGCCCGACGGCGATCTCGCGAACCTTCGGCTGCTGATCGGCGCCGAGCTTCTGGCGATCGACTTCCATGGACGCGCCCTCGCCACGGGAAAGCTGCACGGCCGCGCGCTCGCGACCTACCGGCGGTCGCTCGCCGATGACCGGCTCCATTACGCGACGCTCGCGAAGCTCGTCAGGGAGGCGGGTGAGACGCCGGCGACGGCGGCCGACGTCGACTTCACGTATCCGCGCGGCAGCTTCCGTCACGGCCCGGTCGATTGCACGACTCGGGTGGCGGATCGAGACGCTGCTGCTCGGCGCCTACCTCGGCGCGGTCGAGGACGTGCAGACCGCCGAGCTGCGCTTTCGGTCGGGCAGGTCGCCACGAACGAGGCGCAGCATCTGTCCGCGCTCGCGCCGTTGCCGGAAGCCGACGGTCGGACACCCGTTTCCAGCGGGGCTTCCGCCGACGCCGTGTCGATGCGCTCGACGCGTTCGAGAGCTGATCGCGCCGAAGGAGATCTACACGGGGAGCGAGGCGGCGGCGGCGCTCGGGATCAGTCTCGACACGCTCCGTCGCTGGGACAGAGCGGGACGGATCACGGTGGACGCGGATGCTCGCAACCGGCGCGTCGTCGCGGCGGCGAGGTCGACCGCCTTCGCGGTGACGGAGAGGGCTCTCACATCAGTGCTCGCAACCGGCTCCACGGCGTCGTCACCGACGTCAAGACGGACGGTCTGATGGCGCAGGTCGAAATGGTCGTCAGCGAACCGGTTCGCCTCGTCGCGGTGGTGACGCGCGACGCCGTCGAGGAGATCGGGCTGAAGCCGGGAATGGCGACGACGGCGATCGTGAAGTCGACGAACGTGATGATCCAGACGTGGATCGTGCGTTGCTCATCGCGGTCGCGTGGTCGCCTCGACGGCGGTCCGTCTCCAAACGCGCCGTCTGCGCAGATCACTGTCTTCGCGGCGGCGTCGTTGACGGACGTCTTTCCGCTGATCGACCGGTGCCCGCGGTACTCCTTCGCCGGCTCGAACACGTTCGCCGCGCAGATCACTCAGGGCGCACCGGCGGACGTGTTTGCGTCGGCGAACATGACGCTTCCGAACCAGCTCTTCTCGAAGAATCTCTGCTCGAAGCCGGTCGTGTTCACGCGCAACACGCTCGTCATCGTGGTGCCCACGTCGAACCCGGCGAAGATGCGCAACATCTACGGGCTCAGACGCAAAGGGGTCAAGCTGGTGATCGCCGGCCCGGGCGTGCCGGTCGGGAGCTACACGCTGCAGGTTCTGCGGAACATGAACCTGTCGGACACCGTGCTGCCGCATGTCGTCAGCCGGGAGACGGACGTGCGCGAAGTGCTGGCAAAGGTGACGTTCGGCGAGGCTGACGCCGGTTTCGTCTACGCGACTGACGCGAGGG
Organism: uncultured Actinomycetes bacterium; assembly: GCA_963779965.1. GTDB lineage: Bacteria > Actinomycetota > Thermoleophilia > Gaiellales > Gaiellaceae > 3-1-20CM-4-69-9. The sequence continues at coordinate 3,570 of CAWAAP010000021.1, forward strand.
TCGCCGGCGGCGACGTGAGAGTGCTGAGGGTGCCGGCCTGGGCGCAGCCGAAGGTCCAGTACGGCCTCTGCGTCGTCTCGCGCAGCGAGAACAAGGCGGATGCGCGGGCATTCGTGCAACGGGTGCTGGCAAGGCGGGACAGGCGCGGCTCCGCGCAGCGGGTTTCCTGCCGCGGGTGAAGCCGAAGCCGACGAAGAGGTACCGCTGCGATGTCGAGGGGACGTCGGCTCGGAGGATGCGTTGCCGTCGGAGGGCATCGCCGCTGCGATCGCGCTCGGCTTCCTGCTGCTGCCGATCGTCGCGCTCTTCGTGCACACCTCGCCGGGTCGGCTGCTCGACCAGCTCTCGAGCCCGGTCGTCAAGGACGCCGTCGTCGTCAGCCTCAAGACGAGCCTGGTCGCGCAGGCGCTGATCCTCGTCTTCGGCACACCGACCGCGCTTCTGATCGCGACGCGGCGCTTCCCGGGGCGCTCGCTTGCGATCACGTTGGTCGAGCTGCCGCTCGTGCTGCCGCCGGCGGTCGCGGGCATCGCGCTGCTCGCGGCGTTCGGACGCCTCGGGCTGCTCGGCTCGTCTCCGAGCGCCTCGGGATCACACTGCCGTTCACACAGGCGGCCGTCACGGTCGCGGTCGCCTACGTCGCCTCGCCGCTGTACGTCCGGCAGGCGATCGCCTCGTTCGAGGCCGTCAATCCGGACCTCGTCGCCGCGTCGCGGACGCTCGGCGTCGGCCCGACGCGGACGTTCGCCCGCGTCGTTTTCCCGCTCGCCGGCGGCGGTCTCGTCGCCGGGCTCGCACTGTCTTTCGCCCGAGGTCTCGGCGAGTTCGGCGCGACGATCATGTTCGCGGGCAGCCTTCAGGGGGTGACGCAGACGCTGCCGCTCGCGATCTACGCGCAGTTCGACCAGGACTTCGACTCCGCGGTCGCGATGAGCGCCGTGCTGGTCCTGCTTCAGCGTGGTTCTGCTGATGTCGCTGCGGGTCGTTCTCTCATGGCAGAGCTCGTCCTCGACGAGATCATCGTACCGCTCGGTCTTTCGACCTCCGCCTGACGCTCGCAGTCGACGGGATCGTCGCGCTCGTCGGCCCGTCGGGAGCCGGCAAGACGACGATCCTGCGGGTCGTCGCCGGGCTGGTAAGACCGACGTCGGGGATCGGCGCCGTCGGAGGACAGGTGGTTCGACCAGCTCGCGCGGGTCGACGTCCCGGTCGACGAACGAGCGGTCGGGTACGTCTTCCAGGACTACGCCCTCTTTCCGCACATGACGGTTCGCGGGAACATCGAGTATCCACGACGCCACAAGGCCGGCGTACCTCGACCGCTTTGACATCCAGTCACCTCGCCGACGCTCGTCCCGCCGAGCTGTCGGGCGGTCGAGCGTCAACGCGTCGCGCTCGCGCGCGCGCTCGCCCGCGACCCGAAGATGCTCTTGCTCGACGAGCCGCTAGCCGCGCTCGACAGTCACACGAAGTCGACCGTCCGTCGCGAGCTGCAGGACCTCCTCGCGGGGTTCGAGATTCCGACTCTGCTCGTAACGCACGACTTCGAGGACGCGGCGGCGCTCGCAGACGGGGTCGGCGTCCTGGTCGACGGCACGATCCGCCAGGTCGGCCGCACGGCAGAGCTGGTCGGCAGACCGGCCGACCCATTCGTCGCCTCCTTCACGGGCGCGAATCTGCTGCGGGCCCACGCCGAGGCCGGCAACGGGCTCTCTCGCGTTCGGCTCGCCGACGGGACGATCGTCTCGACGACCGAGCCGGCCGCCGGCGACGTGGTCGTCGCGGTCTACCCGTGGGACATCACGGTCGCGACCGAGGGGCCACACGATTCGGCGCTCAACGTCATCCGCGCGCCGATCCACACGATCACGGAACTCGGGAACCGCGCCCGGCTCCGCGTCGGTCCGGTCACTGCGGAGATCACGATCGAGTCGTTCCGACGGCTCGACCTTGAGGGACCAGGCGTCTTCGCGACGTTCAAGGCGACGGGGACGCGCGTCGTCGCGGCGGAGGCCGCCTACGACGGCGTTGCGGCCGTCGACTCTTCGTCACCTCGGGCCTGAAGGAGGTTCCCCGATCGCGACGACGAGGTAGCCGATCGCGGCGACGCGGGGTGCGAGCAGTGCGAGCAAGATGAAGCCGCCGTAGAAGGCGATGCTCGGTGTCGCCCTGCGGAGGATCTCGCCGACCTCCTGGTCGGTGACCTCGGGTCGGAGGAGATCCCGCTCGCTGGCGATGGTGCTCCAGAGAGCCGTGAACAGGAGTGCGATCACGAGGAGCGTTGCGCCGTAGAAGATCGCGGCTGCCCGCTCCGCGTCCGGGTCGTGGAACGCCTCGGCGAGCAACCGTGTCGGGAACGGCAAGAACGACACGGCCATGAGCAGGAGGAGGTTGAGCCTCATCACGCGGTCGTTCGCATAGCGCAGTCGCCGGAAGACTCCGTGGTGGGCGAGCCAGATGCCGCCGATCGTGATGAAGCTCGTCGCGTATCGACGTTCACCTTCGTCCACGCATCGGTGAGGTTGCTCCAGGCCACGCCGTGCGGAAAGAGGGCAAGTGGATTCCTGAGCGTGTCGATGGTCGGCGTGACCGCGCCCTTCGCCAGCCAGACCACCGGCCCGAGCCCGATCAGGACGAGCAGGACGAGCAGAAGCGCCTGCGTGGAGCCGAACAGCCACTTGATGTCGCGGCGCGCCCAGTCCGTGTACGAGAGGAGGCCGCCGGTCGGCTCTTCCGTTACATCGCCGCGACGGAGACGGAGGCTGATCACGTCGTGCTCCAGGACCGCGTCACACGCCAGAACAAAATGGAGAAGAGGGCCAGGAAGGCCGCAAGCATGAGGCTCAGGGCAGCCGCTTGACCGAAACCGACACCGACGGAGTTCCCGAACGCGTACTGGTAGACGAGCAGCAGGACGGTGAGCGTCGAGTTCGCCGGCCCACCCGAGGTGAAGAGGAAGGGCTCGAGGAAGACCTGAGCGGTTCCGATGATCTGGAGAATCAGGGTGATGAGCAAGACGCCGCGCAACTGAGGCAGCGTGATGTGCCAGATCTTGTGCCAGAGGCCTGCGCCGTCCACAGACGCTGCGTCGTACAGATCGGTGTCCACAGCCGTCAGTGCGGCGAGGTAGATGATCACTGTCGCACCGGCGTTCGCCCACGTGGATTCGACGACGAGCGCCGGCATCGCGGTGCCGGGAGATTGCAGCCAGCCGTACGGTCCCAGATGGAACCAGCCGAGGACGGTGTTGAACAGGCCGACGCTGCTCGGCTCGTAGAACACGTACTTCCAGAGCATCACGCCGACGACGGGCGGAATGACGACGGGGAGGTAGGCGAGCGCGCTGTAGATCCCGCGGAAGCGGCGCGCCTCGCTGATCAGCACTGCCGAGATGAGCGGGATCGGGTAACCGAACAGCAGGGCAAGGAACGCGAAGTAGGCGGTGTTCCTGACGGCCGTTGCGAAGAGTGGGTCGTTGATCACCTCCCGGAAGTTCTGCAGGCCCACCCACGTGGGCGGATCGATGAGGTTCGTCTGCTGAAACGAGAGGACGACGAGCCGGGTGATCGGATACCACGAGAACGCCGTGAAGATCACGAGCATTGGCAGGGCGAAGGCAACAGCAGCGAGGTGTTCGCCGCGTACCCACGCGAGAGGTGAGCGGCGTTCGCTCGCCGTCGCCGGCTCGCCTGAGATCACGTCAAGGTTGTCCACGGCACGGTCCCGAGCTGTCACCCTCGTCGCGCTCACCTTACGCCGCCCGGGCAGCCGCGTCGCCCGAACAGCCGACGGGGAGCCACACGGGCTCCCCGTCGTACCAGTCCGTCAAGAAGCTAGTTCCCTTCCCTGATGGCCTTCTGGGCGACTTCGTTCGCCTGCGCGAGCAGGCCTGCGATGTTGGCATTCCTGTCCGCAAACACCGCCTGGACGACCGGATCGAGCGCGTGGTACACGCTCTGCGTCGAGGCCGCGGGCTCCGGGTAGAGGTTCTGCTTGAAGATCCCCTTCAGGAACGGGGCCATCTGATTGGTCGGAACGTTGACGTAGGGCTTGATCCAGGACTGTTCGCGACGAGGTACTGCACCTTGTTGAAGATCGGGAACGCCGGTACACCGACTGGCTGCTTGTTCGCGACGAGAATCTTCGCATCTCGAAGCGCCGCCGGCTTCTTGATCAGCTTCTCCATGTAGAAGAAGTCGATCCATTTCAGGGCGGCATCGAGCTTCGCGCCCTTGGTGTCAGGCCGGACGACCGCAATCGACCCACCGCCCAGCACGCCGGCGGTCTTGTTCTTTGCCAGCGGAAGCGGCGCTATGCCGTAGATCGCCGGATCGAGGTTCGCGGCCTGCACGAGGAACGTGTAGATGTCCGAGCCGTTGATGAACATCCCGATCTTGCCCGCCGCGAATGCCTGATTGATCGTCGGCCAGGTGTAGTCGAACGTCGAGCCCATCGATTTGTCGTTCCAGCGCATCTGCCGGAGCAGGTTCAGACCCTGGACGGTGAACGGGTTGTTGAGCGTTGCGGTGGCGCTCGTCCCGCGGCCCTTCTCCATCCGGCCGCCGAGCGTGTAAGTCACGGTGGTTGCGATCCAGCCGGCCGTGTTGTCGTTGAGACCCATCTGCGCGTACCCGGCCGCCCCGGTCCGGTCCGAGATCTGCTTCGCATACTTCCGGAGCTGCGCCCATGTCGTCGGCGGCTTGTTCGGATTGAGACCCGCCTGCCTGAAGAGCGCACGGTTGTAGTGGAGGGCCTGCGCATACGCGGCGTAAGGAACGCCGATGATCCGGCCCTTGGACGTCGTCGCCTCCGCGATGATCGTCTTCTGGAACTTGTGGAAGTAGGGCCACTTCTTCACACCGGCGGTGAGGTCGGCAACCTGACGATGCTCACCCAGGGTGCGCGCGTCTGTGAACGGAACGGTGAAGACCGTCGGCAGACGCCCTGCGGCCAGCTGCGCCGCGAAGGTGGCTCCGTTCCACGCGTACTCGACCGCCTTGACGTCGATGTTCGGATGCTGCCTCTCGAACAACGCCACGTTGTCGTTGAACTGCTTCTGCGCGTCTTCCGAGCTACCGGGACGCAGCGCTGCGACGTTGATCGTCACCTTTGCCTGCGAGCCGGCTGTGGCCATGGAGGCCGCGCCGACGATGAGGAACAGCCCCACCGCCACCACCAGGAGCGTCATCGCCCTAAAACTGGACTTCATCGTCCTTCCTTTCCGAGGAGTCCGGGACCGGCCAGCCGCTGCTTTTGCGGCGGCCGAAACGCGGTTGCCGTCATTTCCGGCACGGGTCACGCGCCCAAGCATTTCACACTCGACAAATTAACGCAAGAGGTTTGCGAAATCTTGCAGATTTACGACTTTTGGCCGAAATAGGCGGTTTCACGCGGAGACACCGGTGAGCCAGACGGCGGTATCAGGCGGAAGGAGCCCGTTTTCGAGGCTGCCGCTCGCGATCAGGACACGATCGTGCGGAGGAAGCTCGACCGGCTCCGGAGACAGATTCAGGAAGAAGGCGAAGGGCTCGCCGCGGCCAAATGCCAGGACGCCGTCGGGCGCCTCGAGCCAGCGGAAGGTCCCGCCACGGAGTGCGGGCTCGCCGCGTCTGATCTGCAACGCCTCGCGATAGAGCGAGAGCATCGATCCGTCCTGGCGGGCCTGGCGAGCCGCGCTGAAGGCGCCCCAGGACTCCGGCTGCGGGAGCCACGGGCTCGCCGTCGCCTCCGACGGACTGAAACCGAACGGGGGCACGTCACCCTGCCACGGGAGCGGGACCCGACAGCCGTCGCGTCCCGGATCGACTCCACCGGACCGGAAGAACATCGGATCCTGGAGCGCCTCTTCCGGCAAGTCCTCCACCTCGGGCAATCCGAGCTCCTCACCCTGGTAGATGTAGACAGCACCCGGCAGCGACAGTGTCAGCAGCGCGGCCGCTCGCGCCCGGCGGGTGCCGAGCTCGACGTCGACCTCCGGGGTGACGCGCGTCTTCGCGGCGAACTCGAACCTGGTGTCCTTGCGCCCGTACCGCGTGACGTGTCGCGTCACGTCGTGATTCGACAGCACCCACGTCGCGGTCGCGCCTACGGGGGCGTGCACCGCGAGCGTCGAGTCGATGCAGGCACGAAGGCGCTCGGCCTCCCAGGGACAGGCAAGGAACTCGAAGTTGAACGCGGTGTGCATTTCGTCGGGCCGCAGATAGAGCGCGAAGCGCTCCGCGTCCTCGAGCCAGATCTCTCCGATCAGGATCCGCTCGCCGGCGTACGTGCCCGCAAGCGCGCGCCAGGAGCGATAGACGTCGTGCAGCTCGTTCCGGTCCTCGAAGGGATGCTGCGATCGAGCGCTGTTCCCGTCGAGGTCTGGCAGAGCTACGTCTTTGAAGAGCAGCGCCGCCGAGTCGATTCGCACCCCCGCCACGCCGCGGTCGAACCAGAAGCGCAGGACGTCCTCGTGCTCTCTGCGGACGTCGTCGTTCTCCCAGTTGAGGTCGGGCTGCTCGGGCGCGAAGAGATGCAGGTACCACTCATCCGGCGCGCCGTTTTCGTGGTGCGTCCGCGTCCAGGCGCTACCGCCGAAGATGGACAACCAGTCGTTAGGCGGGAGCTCGCCGTGTGAGCCGCGGCCCGGCCGGAACCAGAAACGGGCGCGCTCGGGTGAGCCGGGCTCGGCTGCGAGCGCGGCCTGGAACCAGGGATGCTGGTCGGAGCAGTGGTTTGGGACGACGTCGACGATGACGCGAATGTCCAGTGCAGCAGCCTCGTCGATCAGTTGCTCCGCCTCGGCGAGCGTCCCGAACATCGGGTCGATGTCGCGGTAGTCGGCGACGTCGTAGCCGCCGTCGGCCATCGGCGACGGGTACCACGGCGTGAACCAGATCGCGTCGACCCCCAGGTCGCGCAGGTAGGGGAGCCTGGCACGCACTCCGGCGAGATCACCGATCCCGTCTCCGTTGCCGTCCGCGAAGCTGCGCACGTAGACCTCGTAGATCACGGCGCTACGCCACCAGGGCCGGCGATCAGGGCCGGTTAGGCCTTTGTCGCGCAGCGCGCCGGGATCGGCCCCTGGGGAGGGGGCCGATCGGAGGAGGAACCGGCGTCGCCCTTTCGGTCTGGTGGCCATGTGGGAGGCACGGAAGCGAGGAGGACGCTCCGTGTCTGCAAGAAACTACACGATCTTTGCAAGATTTCAATCTAGAACGTCAAACCCGGCACTGGCCCTCAGGCTGGCGCCGGGCCTGTCGACTTGCGCACGACGAGCTCGGGCTCGAACAGCAGCTCGTCGCTCGATACGGGAGTCCCGCCGACCTGGCTCAAGAGCTGGGCGACCGCCGCTTGGCCCATCGCCTCGATCGGTTGACGGACCGTCGTCAGCGGCGGATCGGTCGCCATCATCAGCGGCGAGTCGTCGAACCCGACGACCGAGAAGTCGCCCGGCACGTCCAGCCCGGCTCGGCGCGCGCGCCGGATCACACCGAGCGCGAGAATGTCGCTCGCGCAAATGACGGCTGTGACGTCGTTCTTGATCAGCCGGTTCGCCGCGGCGAGCCCGCCCTCGATCGAGAACATCGTGTGCTCCACCAGCGCCTCGTGATCACCGCGAGCCCGGCGATACGCGTCGAGCTTCCGCATCGACGGAACATGATCGGGCGGCCCGAGCACGATGGCGATGCGCTCGTGCCCGAGGGCTTCGAGGTGTGCGTAGGCCTGTTCGATCGCGTGCGCGTCGTCGACCGACACCCTCGGAAAGCCGATGTCCTCGTAGGCCGCATTGATCAGCACCACCGGCAGCCTGCGGTCGGTGAGGAGGTGGTAGTGACGATGGTCCGCCCCGGCCTCGTGATACTCGCCGCCGAAGAAGATGATCCCGGACACCTGTTGCTCCAGCAGCATGTCGACGTAGGCAGCCTCGGTCACGCCGGACGCCGTCCGCGTGCAGAGGACAGGGGTGATCCCGCGGCGAGAGAGCGCGTCAGCGACGACCTCGGCAAAGGCCGGGAAGATGGGGTTCTGCAGCTCCGGGAGCACGAGGCCGGCGAGCCGCGCGCGCTGTCGGCGCAGCTGAGTCGGCCGTTCGTACCCGAGCACGTCGAGTGCAGTGAGCACGGCCTGGCGCGTCCCCTCTGAAACGCCCGGCTTCTCGTTCAGCACCCGGCTGACGGTTGCCTCGCTCACCTTCGCGTACGCGGCAACCTCAGCGAGTCTGCGAGTCATGCAAGCAAATGTAATCGGTTTCGCAGACGCGCTGAAATTTTCCACCGCTTGCGCATTCTTGCGACGCGCCCGACGCTTCCCCTCTAGTCGCGAAGCCACCGGTTCGATGAGCCCGCCGTGCGACGCGTGACCCGAGAGGCACGCCGGAAGCTCGGGCTTGCAATGCGCCGCCGGACGTGCGAGAGTCGCTTCGTCAAGTCCTGTGGGCCCTCGGGTTCGCAGGACTTGGCGTTTCAGGCCACGTTCTGCTCTCTAGACTTCGGCGATGAGCGAGGTTACGCACGAGGGCACGGCGACGTCGCACGAGCCCGGAGCGTGGTCGCCCTCGTCCTGGCGGGCATACCCCGCGCTCCATCAGCCCGAGTGGCCGGACGCCGAACGGGCAGAGGCTGCCCGGTCACGCCTCGCCGGTCTGCCGCCGCTCGTCTTCGCCGGCGAGGCCAGACAGCTGCGCGATTCGCTCGCTCAGGTTGCCGCCGGGCGCGCCTTCGTGCTTCAGGCCGGCGACTGCGCGGCTTCAGGCCGGCGACTGCGCGGAGTCGTTCCACGAGTTTTCCGCGCCGCTCATCCGCGACAAGCTGAAGATCCTGCTGCAAATGGCGGCGGTGCTGACCTACGGCGGGATGCTTCCGGTCGTCAAGGTCGGCCGCATCGCCGGTCAGTTCGCCAAGGCACGCACCTCGCCGACGGAGACCGCGAACGGAGTGGAGCTCACGTCGTTTCGCGGACACATGGTCCACGACGAAGCCCCGACTCCCGAGGCTCGCATCCCGGATCCCGATCGGATGCAGCAGGTCTACCACCAGTCGGCGGCCACGCTCAACCTGTTGCGTGCCTTCACGAAGGGCGGTTTTGCAGACCTTCAGCAGGTGCACGCCTGGAACCAGGAGTTCGTCGCGAAGTCACCCGAGGGCCAACGCTACGAGACGATCGCCTCCGAGATCGAGCGAGCTCTCCGCTTCATGGCGGCCTGCGGGATCGACCTGACCTCCGCTCCCCAGCTCCACCAGATCGACTACTGGACGAGCCACGAAGGGTTGGTGCTGGACTATGAGGAAGGTCTCACGCGTCGCGACTCGCTCACCGGTGAGTGGTACGACTGCTCGGCGCACATGCTGTGGATCGGCGAGCGCACGCGTCAGCCGGACGGAGCGCATGCCGAGTTCTTCTCCGGAGTGAACAATCCGATCGGCTGCAAGATCGGGCCCACGACCTCGCCCGAGGACGTGCTCCTCCTCTGTGAGCGGCTGAATCCGGAACGGATTCCCGGACGGCTGACGCTCATCTCCCGGATGGGCGCCGATCGGGTGTTCGAGCTGCTTCCACCACTGCTGCGCGCCGTGCGTGAGTCCGGGCATCCCGTGGCGTGGGTCTGCGATCCGATGCATGCGAACGTCTTCACGACGGACTCGGGGCTCAAGACACGTCACGTCGACTCCGTGATGGGAGAGATCGAAGGCTTTTTCGCGGCGCACCGGCAAGAAGCGACCTGGCCGGGCGGGGTTCATCTCGAGTTCACAGGCGAGGACGTGACCGAGTGTCTCGGCGGATCCGAAGAGGTGCTGGAAGAGGATCTGAACCTGCGCTACATGACACTCTGCGACCCGCGACTGAACGCGCGCCAGTCACTCGATCTCGCGTTTCGCGTCGCCGAGCTCATGCGTCGTTACCCGGCATCGCGCTGAGCCTTCCGCCGTGAGCTCGGACGCACGTGCGGAGGCGGACGCCCCACTCCGCCGCGACGTTCGCCTGCTCGGCGACGTCCTGGGCAAGGTTCTCGTCGAGCAGGAAGGGGCCGAGCTGCTCGAGGCGGAGGAGCGGATCCGGCTGCGTTCGCGCGATGCACGCGAAACCGGCGACGCCGGGGCAGTCCGCGACGCCGTGCGGATGCTGTCGCCCGTCGATCAGGCCAACGTTCTGCGGGCGTTCGGTCTCTACTTCCAGCTGGTCAACATCGCCGAGCAGCATCACCGCCTGCGCCGCCGCCGGCAGTACGCCGCGGAGGATCAGCAGGCGCCGCGCGAGTCGCTGGCCGATGCATTCGAGCGGCTCCGCGACATCGATGCAAGTGAGCTCCGCGCGCGCGTCTCGCGACTCTCACTCGAGCTCGTCCTGACGGCGCACCCGACCGAGGCAACGAGGCGGACGTACCTCCTCGCGCACGTGCGCGTGGCCGCGCTGCTGGCAGCACTCGATGCCGCCACCTCGACGCAGGAGGAAGCGCGCATCGAAAGCGAGCTCGGCGAGCAGATCACGATTCTCTGGCAGACCGACGAGGTTCGTCACGGACGGCCGCGGCTCACCGACGAGATCCGGCACGGGCTCTGGTTCTTCGAGGACAACCTGCCTGACGCAGCCGAACGCTTGCTCGCGGAGTATCGGACGCACCTTCCGGACGCCCCGTCACCGCTTTCGTTCGGAACCTGGATCGGCGGCGACATGGACGGCAATCCGGCGGCCGGCGCAGAAACAATTCGCGAGGCGCTCGACCGTGCCCGTGAGCTTGCGCTCGCGCGCTATCGCAGCGACGTGCGCGAGCTTGCGGTCGCGCTCGCGATGCACCGCTCGCTCGTGGAGGTGTCGCCCGAGCTGGACGAGTCGATCGCGCGCGACGAGCTCGAGTTGCCCGACTACGCAGGGACGATCGGGCGGCGGAGCGAGCTCGAGCCGTATCGACGCAAGCTCTCGTTCATCTGGTGGCGACTCGGCAACGACGGGTACGACCGTCCTACCGAGCTGCTCGCGGATCTGGACGTGCTCGCGAGCAGCCTCGAGGCCAACAGGGGCGCACGCATCGCGACCGGGCGCCTTGCAGCGCTTCGACGGCGGGTCGAGATCTTCGGCTTCCATCTCGCCAAGCTCGACGTGCGGCTCCATGCCGACGAGCTGCGGGAGCCCGGTGTGCGGGTGCGCGATGCGCTGGCAGCCGCGGCCGACTGCAAGGAGACGTCACGGGCCGGCCGCGCTCGACACGGTGATCGTGTCGGGAACGACATCCGCCGCCGACGTCCTCAGGGTCTTCGATCTCAGCGACGAGCCACTCTCGGTCGTTCCCCTGTTCGAGACGATCTCGGACCTCGGCGCGGCTCCGCAGGTCCTCCGCGAGCTCCTCGCCGATCGTCGCTTCGCGCGACGTTTGGAGGATCGAGGTCGCCGCCTCGAGGTCATGGTCGGCTATTCCGACTCCGGCAAGGACGGCGGCTTCCTCGCAGCTCAGTGGGCGATCTACCGCGCGCAGGAAGAGCTCGTCGAGGTCGCCCGTGAGGCCGACGTCGAGTTGACGATCTTCCACGGGCGCGGCGGCAGCCCCGGCCGCGGTGGCGGGCCAACCTACGCTGCGATCCTCGCGCAGCCTGCCGGCCACCCGCCCGGCCGGCTGAAGCTGACCGAGCAGGGCGAGACGATCTCGTTCAAGTACGGCCTCCCCGGGCTCGCGCACCGCAACCTCGAAGCGGCGCTGGCCGGGAACACTCCTCGCGGCGTTTCCGGAAGCGTCGGCCCATGCACCGACGCAGGAAGAGCGTGCGGCGCTGGACGACCTCGCACGCCTCGCCGAAGAGCGCTACCGCGCCTTCGTCTACGAGGAGCCGCAGTTCGTGGACTTCTTCCGCGCCTTCACCCCGGTCGACGAGCTCGCGCTCCTGGAGATCGGGTCGCGGCCTACGCGTCGGCCCGAGAGCGCAGACTTCCTCGGCTCCCTTCGCGCGATTCCGTGGGTCTTCGCGTGGACGCAGAACCGGACGATCCTGCCCGCCTGGTTCGGAAGCGGCACGGCACTCGGCAGCCTCGTCGAGACCGGGCAGGTCGACGCGCTTCGCCGGCTTTACGCACGCCTGCCGTTCTTTCGCACACTCGTGGACGCACTCGAGATGACCCTGGCGAAGTCGAGCCTCGAGATCGCGTCGCAGTACGTCGAGCTCGTCCCGACGGAGCTCGAGCCCGAGCGCCTGTACGCGGAGATCGCGTCCGAACACGAGCGGACGGTCGATGCCGTGCTTCAGACGCTGGAGTCGCGCACTCTGCTCGAGCGGCAACCGGTGCTACGACGATCGATCCAGCTGCGCAATCCGTACGTCGATCCGATGAACGCGATCCAGGTCGAGCTGCTGCGCCGATTCCGCGAGGGCGATGACGATGCGAGGCTGCCACTGATGCGTTCGATCGCAGGCATCGCAGCTGCCTTGCGAAACACGGGGTGACGAGCACTAAGGGATCGTGACGCCTTCTTCCGCTTCGGTGCGTTCGGTGCCCTCTGCTTCGGCCTCGATTCGTCCGACCTCTTCCTTCGGGCGAACGAGTCGGAACTCGGCAACGGCAGCGGACCACTCGGCGAGGAGCCTGGCGGCGCGGGGTGAGCCCGTGTGCCCGTGGTGGCGCTCGAGCAGGATGCGCAGGCGCTCGGCGGCAGCGGCGTCCAGTTCCTCGACGACGACGAGTTGACCGTTGAGCCGGACGTCGAGCACCCGCGCCGGGTCGTGGACGAACGCCTCGCCGCCGGTCATGCCCGCGGCGATGTTCCGTCCGAACGGGCCGAGGATGACGACCGTGCCGTTCGTCATGTACTCGCACGCGTTGCTGCCGACGCCCTCGACGACGGCGGTCGCACCGGAGTTGCGAACGGCGAAGCGCTCGCCCGCCGAGCCTGCGAGGAAGAGCTCGCCGCCGGTCGCCCCGTAGAGAACCGTGTTGCCGGCGAGGCACGCTTCGCCGTTGTCGTCGGCCGGAGGCCTGATCACGATGCGGCCGCCGCTCAGGCTCTTGCCGACGTAGTCGTTCGCCTCGCCGTCGAGAACGAACTCGACGCCCGCCGACAGGAAAGCGCCGAAGCTCTGTCCTGCGCTTCCTTCGAAGCGATAGTGGAGTGGCTCGTCGGTGCCGACCTTCGCGAGCGCACCGCAGAGCCGCGCGCCGACAGCGCGGTCGTCGTTACGGATGACGTAGCGCGCTGCCGGGGCCGACCGCTCGGCGGCGATCCGTTCCCCGAGCTCGCCGCCCGCGGCGACGGGCTTCTCGGCGCCGACGTAGCGCAGCGCTTCACCGTGCATGGGCGCGAGCAGGCCGTCCAGCTTCAGCGAGCCGGCACGTCCGTCGACGTGACGTCGCTGCAGAAGGTCGGCGCGGCCGACAGCCTCGTCGAAGCTCCGCAGCCCAACCGCCGCGAGGTGGCGACGCACCTCCTCGCAGACGAGCAAGAGATAGTTCTCGACCATCTCCGGTGTCGCAGCGAACTTCGCGCGCAGCTCCGGACGCTGCGTCGCGATCCCGACGGGGCAGCTGTCGACGTGACACGTGCGGACCATCAGGCAGCCCTCGGCGAGCAGCAACGCGGTGCCGAAGCTGACCTCGTCGGCACCGAGGAGCGCTGCGACGACGACGTCGCGGCCGGTCTTGATTCCGCCGTCCACGCGCAACCGCACGCGTCCGCGCAGGCCGTTGGTGACGAGCGTGCGCTGTGCGTCCACGAGACCGAGCTCCCACGGGATGCCTGCGTTCTTGATCGAGGAGAGAGGGCTCGCCCCGGTGCCGCCGTCGGCCCCGGCGATGTGGACGACATCCGCGAGCGCCTTGACGACGCCTGCCGCGACGAGCCCGACGCCGGCCTCCGCGACGAGCTTGACCGACACGTCAGCGTCGGGGTTGACCTGCTTGAGGTCGAAGATCAGCTGCGCGAGGTCCTCGATCGAATAGATGTCGTGGTGCGGCGGCGGGGAGATGAGCGCAACGCCCGGCTGTGTGTGTCGCAGCCGCGCGATCTCGGCAGTGACCTTGTGACCGGGCAACTGGCCGCCCTCGCCGGGCTTGGAGCCCTGAGCGATCTTGATCTGGAGCTCGGAGGCGAACGCCGCGTACTCCGCCGTCACGCCGAAGCGGCCAGAGGCGATCTGCTTGATCCGCGAGTTCCGGTCGGTCCGGAAGCGCGCCGGGTCCTCCCCGCCCTCGCCGCAGTTCGAACGGGCTCCGAGATTGTTGAACGCGCGCGCGATCGTCTCGTGCGCCTCGGCGGAGAGTGACCCGTGCGACATGCCGCCCGACGAGAAGCGCTGCACGATCGACTCGGCCGGCTCGACCTCCTCGAGCGGGACAGGTTGCGCACTCGTACGAAGCTCGAGCAGGTCGCGCACCTCCATCGGCTCGCGTCCGTTGACGAGGTCGGCGAAGTCGGAGTAACGCTCCCACCCGTTCGTCCGCACGGCGCTTCGAAGCGCGTGCGCGGCACCCATGTCGTCGCTGCGTGCCGCCGCCTGCAACGCCTCGAGCACGTCAGGGCTGGTCTCGTGCGGCTCGCCGCCCTTGCGGAACTTGAAGTAGCCGGGGTTCTCGAGGCGCGGGCGCGTCGCCGCGGCGGCGGCAGCCCTCGCAACGGTCTCGCTCTCCAGCTGGTCGAGGCCGATTCCACCGATCGACCAAGGCGTGCCGGGAAAGGCGGCCTCGACAAGATCGCCGTCGAGACCGAGCGCCTCGAAGGTCTGCGCGCCGCAGTAGCTGGCGATGTCGGAGATCCCGAGCTTCGACATCACCTTGAGCACGCCGTCCTCGATCGACTGCTTGAAGCGCGCCTGTGCCTCGGCAGGAGACGGCCGGTCGCCGCCGATCCGGTCGCCCTCGGCCAACGCCGCGATCGTCTGCAGTGCGAGGCGCGGGCACACGGCCTCGGCTCCGAAGCCGATCAGGCACGCGACGTGATGGACCTCCCGCGGCTCGTCGCTCTCGACGAGCAGCGTCGCGAGCGTGCGCAGTCCGGCCTTGACGAGGTGGTGATGCACGACCGACGTCGCGAGCAGGCTCGGCACCGGCGGCCGCTCGGGCGACGCGTCCCTGTCGGTGACGAGCAGCATCCCGTGCCCTTCGCGCACGGCAGTCTCGGCGGCCTTCGCGAGCCTCGCGCACGCATTCTCGAGCCCCTCCGCAGGGTCGAAGGTCGCGTCGATCCGGACGACGGCAAACTCGTCGAGGGCGGACGGGTAGAGGAAAAAGCTCTCCAGCTCGATGCCCGCCGCGTTCTCGGGTGCCTCCACGAGCAGCCGGCCGCGGGCGCCGAGCAGCGTGGAAAGCGACATCACGAACCGCTCGCGGATGTGGTCGATCGCCGGGTTCGTCACCTGCGCGAACCGCTGGCGGAAATAGCTGAAGAGCGGCCGCGCACGCCCGGCGAGCGGCGGGAGGGCGGTGTCGTCGCCCATCGAGGAGGTCGGCTCGTGTCCGTGGGCGGCGGACGGGCGCACGATCACCGTCAGCTCTTCGCGCGTGTACCCGAAGAGGACGTGCCGGGCTGCGAGGTCCTCCTCCGGCGGCGGGGCCGGCTCACCGATGGACGCTTCGCGTCGCCACTCTTCGAGCCAGCGCCCGTATGGAGCAGAGCCCGCGAGCCGCAGCTTGATCGCTCTGTCCTCCTCGAGGCCGCTGTCGGTGTCGACGGAGAGCATCTCCCCCGGCCCGAGCCGTCCCCGACGAGCACGTGTTCCGGCCGGCACGTCGAAGACGCCCGCCTCGGAGGCGCAGCACACGAGGTCGCCGGCAACGACGAAGCGAAGAGGGCGGAGGCCGTTGCGGTCGAGAGCCGCGCCGACGATGCGGCCGTCCGTGAAGACGATGCCGGCTGGTCCGTCCCACGGCTCGACCAGACCGGCGTGGAAGCGATGGAAGTCCCGTACCTGCGGGTCGAGCTCGGGATCTCCCTGCCAGGCGGGCGGAATCAGCATCGTCAGCGCATGGCGCGGGTCGCGGCCGCCGCGCACGAGCAGCTCGAGCGCGTTGTCGAGCATGCCCGAGTCGGAGCTCTCCTCCTCGAGGACCGGCCCGTCGACGCCCAGCGTCAGGGCACGGGCGCGCATCCAGTTGACGTTGCCGCGGATCGCATTGATCTCTCCGTTGTGGCAAAGGAGCCGGAACGGCTGCGTCCGCTCCCACGACGGCTCGGTGTTCGTCGAGAAGCGCTGGTGGAAGATGCCGAACCGAATCTCGACGGCCGGGTCGCGCAGGTCGGCGTAGAACGGAGCGAGCTGATCGGCCGCGCACAGCGCCTTGTAGACGACCGTGCGAAACGAGAGCGATGCGACGTAGAGATCGTCGCGGCCGTCGAGGCGCTTGCGGGCGCGGAAGGCAGCCGCCTCGATCGCCGTCGTCGTCGCCCGCGGGCGGCTCGAGCAGCGCCTGCTCGATTGTCGGCGCTGAAAGCTGGGCCGCCGCGCCGAGTGCGTCGAGGTCGACCGGCACCGGCCGCCAGCCGCGCACCGCGATGCCCTCGGCCCGGCAGGCTTCCTCGACCGCGCGCCGACCGTCGGGGTCGCGCAGGAAGACCATCCCGATGCCGAGACCGGGCTCGGGCAAGAGCGCCGCAGGCAAAGGTAGGAGCACGCCCGCGCCGTCGCCGGTTCGGTGATCCGCCGCCACGGCTCCCCGGTGACGAACACGACTCAGGGCCTCGAGGAGGGAGTCGAGCACGGCCCTTGAGGGGCCACCGGAGAGCCGGGCGACGAAACCGATGCCGCACGCATCGCGCTCGCCGACCGAAAGATCAAACGTGGACAAACGCGCCACCAGCACACCTTTTCGGTCTAGAGAAGGAAGCCCCGCCTGTTGGAACTGAGCTAGCCGGCGAGGGCGGGAAGGCGAAGCCGCCGACTAGCGAACGCGCTTGCGCGCGCTGCCGCTAAAAAGCGAAATCCGGCGGACGTTCGCGCGAGCCATGACGACAGCATAGAGAGAGGCATCGGACGGATCGAGTGAATGTCGGCCGCGATGTAGATGTCTGTACCGCCTCGAGCGAGTTGACAGGCTAAAGCTCTTCCGCGACACTGCCGACAAGGATGAGGATGAACACGACTTCCCGCACTCTGCCGACCCGGACCATTCGGTCCCGGTCGATCGTGCTCATCCTCTCGATTCTCCCCCTCTAAGGGGGATTTGCGAACACGCGCCGTAGGGCGCATACACCCACCGTTCACGCCACTGGTACGCCCTCAGCGTGCCCTTGACAGGAGGTTGTAGTGAGTTCGCGCAGGATCCAAATCTTCGACACGACCCTTAGAGACGGCGAGCAATCGCCGGGCATCGCCCTGCGGCCGGAACAGAAGGCAGAGGTCGCGGAGCAGCTCGAGCGGCTCGGCGTCGACGTGATCGAAGCCGGCTTCGCAGCCGCCTCGCCCGGCGACTTCGAAGGGGTCCGCGCGGTCGCGGACGTCGCCCGCCGTGCGACCGTCGCTTCGCTCTGCCGCACGCGTCGAGAGGACCTCGATGCAGGCGCCGACGCCCTTCGGGACGCGCACCGCTCGCGCATCCACATCTTCCTGGCGACGAGCCCCATCCACATGGAGAAGAAGCTGCGACTCACCCCGGACGAGGTGGCGGCACAAGCTGCCTGGGCCGTCGGCTATGCGCGGGCCCGCGTGGACGAGGTCGAGTTCTCCTGCGAGGACGCGACGCGCTCCGACCCGTCGTTCGTCGCGCGCGTCTGCCGCGAGGTGATCGCCGCCGGAGCGGACGTGGTCAATCTTCCCGACACGGTGGGCTTCGCGCTGCCGAACGAATACGCCTGGTTCTTCGGCGAAGTCCGGCGGCTTTGCCCGGAGCTCGCGAACGTCACGGTCTCCGCGCACTGCCACGACGACCTCGGCCTCGCGGTGGCAAACTCCCTCGCCGCCGTCGAGGCAGGGGTCGGTCAGGTCGAGTGCACGGTGAACGGGATCGGCGAGCGTGCGGGGAACGCCGCACTGGAAGAGATCGTCATGGCCCTCCGTGTCCGCCACGAGAGTCTCGGGGTCGACACCGGCATCGACCCCGCTGAGATCGGACCGTCCTCAGCGCTGGTGTCGCGTCTCACCGGCTACGACGTTCCGCCGAACAAGGCCATCGTCGGCGCGAACGCCTTCGCTCACGAAGCCGGCATCCATCAGGACGGCCTGCTGAAGGACGCGTCGACCTACCAGATCATCGAGCCGAAGGAGCTCGGCCTGGCGATGACACTGCCGCTCGGCAAGCACTCCGGCCGCCACGCCTTTGCCCGCGCCTGCTCCGATGCCGGGCTGCAGCTCGACGAGGAGCTCCTGACCCAGGCATTCATGCGGTTCAAGGCACTTGCCGATACCGGACAGCATGTGTCACTCGACGCAGTCTTCGTCGAGGTAACAGCAGCATGAGCCGCCGCGCTACACCGTTGTCTGCCTCGCACGGCACGGAATCGGGCCCGAAGTGATGGCCGAGGCGAGCCGCGCGCTCACCGCCGTCTCACTCCAGCACGGCTTCCATGTCGACGAGCGGCATGTCCCGTTCGGAGCCGACGCCTTGACGCGCTTCGGCCGCTCGTTTCCGCTCTCGTCGCGGAGCGCGCTGCTCGGAGCCGACGCGGTGCTCGTCGCCGCGAAGAGCGACGCCGCGCTGAGGACGCTCGAGGCCGATCTCGATCTCCGCGCCTCGATCTCCCGCGTTCGCTTCGAAGGGCGGGCCGAGCTCTCGATCCTCGCGCCGCTCAGCGCGGAGGCATGGGAGTGGACGCTCGAACGGGCCTTCACCCTCGCGTGTGAAAGCAGAGGCCGGATCACGCTCGTCGGCGTCGACGAAAGCTGGGAGAACGAAGCCGCGCGCCTCGAACAGCGGCACGACGGATTGGAGATCGAGCGGCTCACGCCGCGCGACGCGATGCGCCCGCTCATCTTCACGCCGGAGCGTTTCGACGTCGTCGTCTGCCCACCCGAGCTCTCCCGCACCGCGGTCGAGGTCGCTGCGAGCCTCGCCGACAGCAGGACCGTGGCCTGGGGACGACTCGCCCCGACCGCACCGAGCATCTTCGGGCCTGCACACGGTGCGGCCGACACGCTCGCCGGACAGGGAGTCGCAGATCCAAGCTCGATGCTGCTCGCGGCAGCCCTCATGCTGGCCGAGGGACTCGGCGAGCGGAGCGGCGCAGCAACGCTCTCCGGCGCCGTCGGTCTCGCGAGTGGCAACGATGCGCGGCGCCCCTCCACGCGCCGCCACGCCGATCTCGTGCTCTCGCAACTGCCGGTCGCCGCGGCCAACGCCGAGTTCTACCGGGAGGCAGCATGCGGATGAACGGCGCCGATGCCTTGCTCCGCTCGCTGGAGGCCGAGGGCGTCGAGGTCGTCTTCGGACTTCCCGGCGGCGCGATCCTTCCCACCTACGACGCGTTCGCGCGCGGGACGACGATTCGCCACGTCCTCGCGCGGCACGAGCAGGGCGCCGGCCACATGGCGCAGGGCTACGCGCGCGCTTCCGGCCGCGTCGGCGTCGCCATCGCGACCTCGGGGCCGGGTGCAACGAATCTCGTCACCCCGATCGCCGATGCGTGGATGGACTCGACACCGCTCGTCTGCATCACGGGTCAGGTGCGCTCGCACCTGATCGGAACGGACGCCTTCCAGGAGTGCGACATCACCGGAATCACGATCCCGATCGTCAAGCACTCGTGGCTCGTCAAAGACGTCAAGGAGCTGCCGCACGTGATCAAGGCCGCGTTCCACATCGCCCGCACCGGCCGGTGTGGGCCCGTACTGGTGGATATCCCGCGGGACGTGCAGGAGGCCGAGCTCGACTTCGAGTATCCGGAGACGGTCGATCTTCCGGGCTGGCGGCCGCCGCGCCGTGGTCACCCGCGCCAGATCCGCGAGGCCGCAACGCGAATCGCGGCCGCGGAGCGCCCCGTCCTCTACGTGGGCGGCGGCGTCCTCAATGCAGATGCGTGCCCGGAGCTCCTCGAGCTCGCTGAATTCGGGCGGCTGCCTGTCGTGACGACCCTGATGGCGAAGAGCGGGTTCCCGGAGACGCACGAGCTGCACTTCGGGTGGCCGGGGATGCACGGCCCCAAGTGGTCGAACTGGGCACTCAACAAGTGCGACGTTCTCGTCGCAGTCGGCGCACGCTTCGACGACCGGGTGACCGGCAAGCTCGCCTCGTTCGCGCCGGGCGCCACGGTCGTCCATCTCGACATCGACTCGGCTGAGATCGACAAGCTCCGCCACGCCGACGTTCCCGTCGTCGGGCCGTTGAAGAGCGTGCTGTCGGAGCTCGGCCGCGACCTGCGCGAGCTCGCCCGCCCGGACGCGACGGAGCCATGGCTCGCTCAGCTGCGCCGCTGGCGCGAGGATGCGCCGCTTCGCTACGGCGAGGGCGGCGACCAGATGAAGCCACAGCCGGTGCTCGAGACGCTGCAGCGCCTGACGGCCGGGCGCGACGACATCATCTGGACGACCGGCGTCGGCCAGCACCAGATGTGGGCGATGCAGTACCTGCTGTGCGACCGCCCGCGCTCGTTCATCACCTCGGGCGGGCTCGGCACGATGGGCTACGGCATTCCCGCCGCGATCGGGGCCAAGGCCGCACGCCCGGACGCGACCGTGATCTGCGTCGACGGCGACGGCTGCTTCCAGATGACCCAGCAGGAGCTCGCGACGTCGGTCCTCGAGCGCCTGCCGATCGTTGTCGTCCTGATCAACAACGGCCATCTCGGCATGGTCCGCCAGTGGCAGGACATGTTCTTCGAGGAGCGGTTCTCGCAGATCGAGCTGACCCAGCACTTGCCGGACTACGCCGCGCTCGCGGAAGCCTACGGCGGCCGCGGGTTCGTCGTCGACCAGGAGGACGATCTCGAAGAGACGCTCGCAGAGGCGATCGCTTGCGGTCGCACGGCGGTCGTCGACTGCCGCGTCGATGCGCACGAGCACTGCTTCCCGATCATTCCCGCCGGCGCCGCGGCACTCGATCTCGTCGAGTACCCGGGCGAGCGGGAGTCGGTGTCCACATGAAGCACACACTGGCCGTCCTCGTCGAGAACAAGCCGGGCGTGCTCGCGCGGATCTCGAACATGTTCGCGCGCCGTGGCTTCAACATCGAGAGCCTGGCCGTCGGGACGACCGAACGGCCGGAGATCTCGCGCGTCACGCTCCGGGTCGACTGCGACGACACGTCGCTCTCCCAGATCGAGAAGCAGATGCACAAGCTCGTCAACGTGCTCCGGATCACGGAGCTCACGCCGGGCGACTCGATCGAGCGGGAGCTCGCCCTGATCAAGGTCACCGCCCCGCCCGCGCGCCGGACGGAGCTGATGGCGCTCGGCGAGGTCTTCCAGGCCCGCGTCGCCGACCTCGGCCCGGAGTCGATCGTCTTCGAGCTCGCGGGCGCACCCGAGGAGATCGACTCGTTCGAGGAATTGCTCCGGCCTCACGGCGTCAAGGAGCTCGTCCGCACTGGACGCGTCGGCCTCAGTCGCGCATCCTCCAAGTCCACCATCAGGCGCCGCCAGCTCGTGGTGCGCTGACACGAAGGGAGTTCCCGTTGGCAACCATCCACCGCGAAGGAAACGTCGACCTGCTCAACGGCAAGGTCGCCGTGATCGGCTACGGCAGCCAGGGTCACGCACACGCCCTCAACCTGCGTGACTCCGGCATCGAGGTCGAGGTCGGCCTGCGCGCGGGCAGCCCGTCGGGTGATGCGGCGGAGGAAGCCGGTCTGACCGTGAGCACCGTCGGCGAGGCGACGCAGGGAGCCCAGGTCGTGGCGATCCTCGTGCCGGACCACGTGCAGAAGGGCGTCTACGAGGCGGAGATCGAGGCGAACCTCGCGCCGGACGCCGCGCTGCTGTTCGCGCACGGCCTCAACGTCCACTTCGGCCGCATCGTCCCGGCCGCCGGCCACGACGTCGTGATGGTCGCGCCGAAGGCTCCCGGACACCGCGTGCGTGAGCTCTACGAATCGGGCGCCGGAACACCCGGGCTCGTCGCCGTCCATCAGGACGCAAGCGGGCAGGCGCTCGAGCTCGCGCTCGCCTACGGCACCGCAATCGGCTGCGGCCGCGTCGGCCTCCTCGAGACGACGTTCGCCGAGGAGACCGAGAGCGACCTGTTCGGCGAGCAGGCCGTGCTCTGCGGCGGCGCCACGGCGCTGATCAAGGCCGGCTTCGAGACGCTCGTCGAGGCGGGCTACCAGCCCGAGATCGCCTACTACGAATGCCTGAACGAGCTGAAGCTGATCGTCGACCTGATCTACGAGGGCGGCTTCGAGTACATGCGCTATTCCATCTCCGACGTCGCCGAGTACGGCGACCTCACGCGCGGCCCTCGCGTCGTGGACGAACACGTCAAGGAGACGATGCGCACCATCCTGGACGAGATCCGCAGCGGCGCGTTCGCGCGCGAGCTCTTTGCCGACGACGAGGCGGGGCGACCACAGTTCGCGGAGCTGCGCCGACAGAACGCAGGCGGACAGCTCGAGCAGGTCGGATCGGAGTTGCGCGCGCTCGCGGGCAAGGAAGGCCTGCTCGGCGCGGACGTGCATGGCGTCGGTTGACGTCCCCGTCGCGCTACTCGGTTACGGCACGGTCGGCGCAGCCGTCAACCGGCTACTGGTAGAGAGCGCCGACGAGATCGAGCGGGCGACCGGCCACAGGCTGCGAGTGACGCGCGCCCTCGTACGTGACGCGGACAAGGAACGTGACTACCCGGTCGACGACGGAGTCCTCACGACCGACTTCCAGTCCGTCCTGGAGGACGACTCGATCGCGCTCGTCGCCGAGGTGATGGGCGGCGTCGAGCCGACCGGCGGCTACGTCCTCGACCTGCTCCGCGCCGGCAAGCCCGTGGTCTCCGCGAACAAGCAACTGTTGGCGCGGCGCAGCGCCGATCTCTTCGCCGCCGCGTCGGAAGGCGGCGTGCAACTCCGTTTCGAAGCGTCGGTTTGCGCGGCGATCCCGGTGATCAAGGTGCTGCGTGAGTCGCTCGTCGTCACGAACGTCCACCGGGTGCTCGGCATCGTCAACGGAACGACGAACTTCATCCTCACCCGGATGGAGCAGGGCGCAGGGTACGAAGAGGCGCTCGCGGAAGCGCAACGACTCGGATACGCGGAAGCCGATCCAACCGACGACGTCTCGGGTGCCGACGCTGCGGCGAAGATGGCGGTGCTCGCAACGGTCGCGTTCGGTTCGCGCGTCGAGCTCGCAGACGTCGCGTACGAAGGAATCGAGGGGATCAAGCCTCACCACGTGGCAGCCGCGCGCGAGCTGGATACGGTCGTCCGTCTCGTCGGCTCGGCGACGCTCGTCGACGGAGCGGTCGACGTGCGTGTCGGCCCGGCGTTCGTCGACGGCCACCATCCACTGGCCGCAGTCGTCGGTGCGTTCAACGCCGTGATGCTCCAGGGCGACGCGATCCGCGAGATCACGCTCGAGGGACCCGGTGCGGGCGGGACCGAGACTGCTTCTGCAGTCGTCGCCGACATGGTCAGCGTGCTCGGGACCACCGGCACCGGCTTCCTCCAGAACGACGCCTGCTGGCGCTCGCTCGACAAGTTGCCGCCGGGGGACCTGCCCTCGGCGTTCTACGTCCACCTCGACGTCGCCGACCGGCCCGGCGTCCTGGCGCACGTCGCGGACTGCTTCGCCGAGCAGGACGTGTCGATCGCGCAGTTCACGCAGCATCTCGTCAACGGCAGTGCCGCGCTCGACCTCGTGACGCACGAGGCTCCCGCGGGCCGCGTCGAGGACGCTCTCGATTCGGCGTCGAGACTGACCGAGGTACGCTCTCCACCCGAGGCGTTCCGAGTGATCACCGAACGAGGCTTTTGACCTGAGACCGGCGCTGCTCGAGCGCTATCGCGACGCGCTCCCTGTGTCGCCGTCGACTCCGATCGTGACGCTCGGCGAAGGGTCGACGCCGTTGCTCCGTGCCGAGCGGCTTCCCGCCGCGGCCGGGGTCGAGGTCTGGCTGAAGTTCGAGGGAGCCAACCCGACCGGTTCGTTCAAGGACCGCGGCATGGCCATCGCCGTCGCGAAGGCGGTCGAAGCCGGTGCGCGCGCGATCGTCTGCGCATCGACGGGGAACACCGCAGCGTCTGCGGCGGCGTACGCAGCGCGCGCAGGGATCGAGGCGATCATCGTGCACGCCGCCGGCGGGCCCGCGAGCTCGAAGCTCGCCCAGGTGCGCGCGACCGGCGCGCGGCTCGTCGAGGTGGAAGGCACGTTCGACGACGCCTTCGCCGCGGCAGACGAGCTCGCCGGGCGCGAGGGTGCGGTCGTGGTCAACTCGACGAACCCGGATCGGATCGAAGGACAGAAGACCGCAGCCTTCGAGATCATCGAGCAGCTCGGCGGGCCGCCCGACGTGCTCGCGCTCCCTTACGGCGGCGGCGGCAACACGGTCGCGTACGCAAAAGGTTTCCTCGAGGCGGGGTTCCCGACGCTCGAGATCGTCCCGGTCGAGGCGGCCGAACGTGCGACGACAGGTGCCTCTGCGATCCGCATCCCGACACCGGTGCATCGCGCCGAGGTGGACGAAGCTCTTGCTCGCTCCGGCAGCACAATCGTCTCTGTCACCGACGACGAGATTGCAACGGCCTGGAGATCGCTTGCGCGCGAGGAAGGCGTCTTCTGCGAGCCTGCGTCCGCGGCGGCACTGGCAGGGGTCGATCTCACCGGCTTTGCAGAAGGCACGCGCGTGGTGTTGGTGCTCACCGGACACGGCCTCAAGGATCCGGAGGCGCTCGACCGCCTGCCCGGAGGGAGCTGATGATCCACGTGCGCGCTCCCGCCACGACGGCGAACCTCGGAGCGGGCTTCGACTGCGCCGGCGCCGCGCTCGATCTCTGGAACGAGCTCGAGCTCGCCGAGGACGGAGGAGAAGCGGAGCCAGACCATCTCGCCGTCCGGGCCTTCGCGCGACTCGCTTCGCCGGACGGCTACGGCTTCACGTTCACGGAGCGCATTCCCCGCGCCCGCGGTCTCGGGTCGAGCGCGGCCACGATCGCACTGGGGCTGGTTGCAGGCGCGGCCGCCGCAGGTCGCACCGCGGACCCCGAAGAGCTGCTCGCACTCGGGCTCGACCTCGAGGGCCATCCCGACAATCTCGCTGCGGCCCTGGCGGGCGGTGTCTGCCTGACCTGGGAAGGTCGCGTTGTGCGGATCGCAGACGATGCACCGGGAGTGCCGATCGCGATTGTCCCGCGCGACGTGACTGTCGAGACACACGCAGCGCGCGCGGCGCTGCCGGAGACGATCCCGCACAGCGACGCCGCGTTCACCGTCGCGCGCGCGGCGCTCCTCGGTGCGGCAGTCGCATCAGGGTCCGCGGAGCTCTTCGCGGCAGCGGTCGACGATCGCCTGCACGAGCCCTATCGCGCACAGCATGCGCCCGCGTTGGCCGCGGTTCGCGAACGGCCTGCCGCGACGGGGCGCTCGGAGCCACGCTCTCCGGCTCGGGGCCAACCGTGATCGTCTGGGCGCGGCCCGAAAGCGCAGACGCATGCGCGGAAGAGCTGAACAGAGCGTTTCCCGGATACCGACGTCCTCCACCTCTCGATCTCACCGACAGGAGCGGCCCAGCTATGAGCAATCCCTACGACCGTCCTTCAGATCCGGCGAAGCGGCACAGCGCGGCGCTCACCGACGGTGTCGACCGCGCCGCCGCGCGCGCGATGCTGAAGGGAACGGGCTTCGACGACGACGACCTTGCACGCCCGCTCGTCGGCGTTGCGACGTCGTGGATCGAGACGATGCCGTGCAACCTCAACCAGCGCAAGCTCGCCGTCGACGTGAAGCGTGGCATCCGCGCGGCAGGCGGCACGCCGATCGAGTTCAACACGATCGCCGTGTCGGACGGCGTCTCGATGGGCAGCGAGGGAATGCGCGCTTCGCTCGTGTCGCGCGAGGTGATCGCGGACTCGATCGAGCTCGTCGCGCGCGGCCACCTCTTCGACGGGCTCGTCTGTCCTCGTCGGCTGCGACAAGACGATCCCCTCGGCCGTGATGGCTCTCGCCCGTCTCGACCTGCCGGGCCTCGTCCTCTACAACGGCTCGATCGCGCCGGGCCGCTTCCGCGGTCGCGACGTGACCATCCAGGACGTGTTCGAAGCGGTGGGGGCTCATGCCGCCGGCACGATGAGCGCGGAGGACGTGCACGAGCTCGAGGGCGTTGCGTGTCCGGGCGCCGGCGCGTGCGGCGGACAGTTCACGGCCAACACGATGTCGCTCGCGCTCGAGTTCCTGGGCATCAGCCCTGCAGGGTTGAACGGCATCCCCGCTCTCGACCCCGCGAAAGCCGAGGCTGCGGAACGGTGCGGCAGGATCGCGCTCGATCTCGTGCGCGGCGACGTTCGTCCTTCCACGATCCTCACGCGCGCGTCGATCGAGAATGCGATCGCCGCGGTCGCCGCGACCGGCGGCTCGACCAACGCCGTCCTCCACCTGCTCGCGATCGCGCGCGAGCTCGGCCTGCCGCTCGAGCTCGACGACTTCGACGAGATCGCCACGCGCACGCCGGTCGTCGCCGATCTCAAGCCGGGTGGACGCTTCGTCGCCACCGACCTCCATCGCGCCGGCGGCGTGAGTCTCGTCGCGCGGGAGCTCGTCGGGGCCGGGCTCGCCGACGGGTCCGCGGTGAACGTCGACGGCCGCACCCTCGCAGAGATCGCCGCAGCCGCGCAGGAGACTCCGGGGCAGGAAGTCGTCGTGCCCATCGACCGGCCGCTGAAGGAGACCGGCGGGCTCGCCGTGCTGCGAGGCAATCTTGCGAGCGAAGGCGCGATCGTGAAGCTCGTCGGCCACGAGCGACGCCTACATCGCGGTCCGGCGCGCGTGTTCGACTCGGAGGAGGAGTGCTTCGCGGCGGTCGCCGCGAACGCGATCGTTGCCGGCGACGTCGTCGTCATCAGGTACGAGGGCCCTGCCGGCGGTCCCGGCATGCGGGAGATGCTCCACGTCACCGCTGCGCTCGTGGGAGAGGGGCTCGGCGATGCCGTCGCGCTCGTGACCGATGGACGGTTCTCCGGCGCGACGCACGGGCTCATGGTCGGCCACGTCTCCCCGGAGGCAGCGCGTGGCGGCGGGCTGGCTGCTCTGGAGGAAGGGGACGAGGTGGTGATCGACGTCGACGCACGGGAGCTGCGCGTCGAGCTCCCCGACGGCGAGCTCGAGCGCCGGCTCGAGCGTTGGACGCCGCCACCCGCGCGTTACACGTCCGGCGTGCTCGCGAAGTACGCCGCGCTCGTCTCGTCTGCTTCGGATGGTGCGATCACACGCCCGCTTTCGTCCGAGCCGGTGTCGGTCTAACCTCACACAGGAACCGATGACAGCAGATCCGACAACCGACGCAGCACTCGGCGATCTTCGCGAGCTCCTCGCGGCCAACGACCTCGCCTTGGTCGACCTCGTCAACCGGCGCCTCGATCTCGTCGGAGAAGATCAAGCAGCGCAAGTCCGAGCTCGGTGTGACCTTCGTCGATCCGGAGCGCGAGGCCTGGTTGCTCGACTACCTGCGCGGCGCGAACACGGGCCGGCTCAGCGACGAAGGGCTGCGCGAGCTCCTGACCACGGTGCTCGATCTCACCAAGCGCGAGCTCGCCGGGCGCTAATGCTGAGGATCGCCTCCCTTCCCGGCGACGGCATCGGCCCGGAGGTCTGCGACGCGGCCGTCCGTGTGCTCGACGCGCTGCCGATCGACGTCGTGGTCGAGGAGCATCCGTTCGGGGGCCGTGCCATCCACGAGCACGGCGACCCGTTGCCTGCCGAGACGCTGGCGGCGTGCCGGGCCGCGGACGCAGTTCTCCTCGGCGCGGCCGGCCTCCCCGAGTTCGACGGCGCGTCCGGTGCGGCCCGAACAGGGCTTGATCCGTCTGCGCGGCGAGCTCGACGTCTACGCGAATCTTCGGCCGGCGCGCGGCGACGGCATCGATCTGCTGATCGTCCGCGAGCTGGTCGGCGGGCTCTACTTCGGAGCCAGCGGGAGGCGCGCCGACGGTTCCGCGTTCGACACCTGCGAATACACGCCGGCGCAGATCGAACGGATCGCGCGACGTGGATTCGAGCTGGCGCGCACCCGCCGCTCGTTCGTGACCTCGGTCGACAAGGCGAACGTGCTCGAGACCTCACGACTCTGGCGCGAGGTCGTCTCCGGCCTGGCAGGCGACTACCCCGACGTGCGGCTCGAGCACATGCTCGTCGACAACGCGGGGATGCAGCTCGTGCTCGATCCCGCGCAGTTCGACGTGATCCTGACCGAGAACACGTTCGGCGACATCCTCTCGGACGTCGCGGCGGGAAGCTGCGGCGGCCTCGGCGTTGCTGCCTCGGCGAGCCTCGGCGAACCGGCCCCCGGCATTTTCGAGCCCGTGCACGGCTCGGCGCCCGACATCGCGGGGCAAGGCATTGCGAACCCGACCGGCGCGCTCCGCTCGGTCGCGCTGCTGTTGCGGCACGCCGCCGGAGAGAACGAGCTCGCGGATCAGCTCGAGCGGGCGGTCGACACAGCCCTCAGTACCGCTCCGACGCGCGACGTCGGCGGGACAGCGACAACGGTGGAGTTCACCGACACGGTTTTGAGCGTGGGCTTTCGGTGATCAGGGTCGCGTATCCCGGCGGCGCGGCTGCGCACAGCGCGGCTGCTGCCGAACGTCTCTTTCCCGGAGAGAGGGAGCTCGTCTCGCTCGAGACCTTCTCGGACGTCGTGGACGCCGCGGTCTCGGGCGGAGTTGCCTACGGGGTGCTGCCGATCGAGAACTCACTGGTCGGGCCTGTGGCCGAGACGCACGACCTCCTCTACGACGCGGAGCTCTCGATCGTCGCCGAGACGTCCATTCCGATCCGCCACCATCTGGTCGCGCGTGCACCGCTCGCCGAGAGCGAGATCCGCGTCATCCGCTCTCACCCCGTCGCGCTCGAGCAATGTCGCAAGCTTCTGGGGCGTCTGAACGGGGTCCGCGCGATCGCGGCGTCCACGACTGCCGATGCCGCCTCACAGGTCGCGGAGTCGGATACGCCGGGAGAAGCCGCAATCGCCAGCGAGCGCGCCGCCGCGATCTACGGCCTGCAGGTGATCGAGCATGACGTCGGAGACCATCCCGAGGCGTTCACTCGTTTCGTCTCGGTCGCCACGCACACGCGCATCGACCACGAGCGCGACGAGTGGAGGACGGCCTTCTCGTTCGTCACCGACCACCGGTCCGGCGCACTCCACGGTGCAATCGAGCCGTTCGCGCGGCACGGGCTCGACCTCGTGCAACTCGTGTCGCGGCCGATCCCGCAATCGCCGTTCAAGTACCGCTTCGATGCAGTGCTCGCCGCGCACCCGCTCGAGCCGGCGACACGCAGCGCGTTCGCCGAGGTTCGTTCCCGCGTGCGGGAGCTGCGCGTGCTGGGCTCTTACCCGGCAGGCACCTAAACGGGTAGCGCTGATGTGTCGACGCGCGCGGCGTGCGAACGCTCGTACGCGGTGATCTTCTCCTCGCGCTTCAGCGTCAACGCGATGTCGTCCAGTCCCTGAAGCAGCGACTCGCGCGCGAAAGGCTCGAACTCGAACGGAACCACGAGATCACCGGGGCCCGTCACCTGCTGTGCCTCGAGGTCGACCGTCAGCGACTCGCCACCCGCAACGGCGTGCATCAGGGTCTCGACAGCCTCACCCGGCAGCACGATCGGGACGAGCCCGATCTTCATCGCGTTCGTGCGGAAGATGTCGCCGAACGACGGGGCGATCACGACCTCGAAGCCGTAGTCCTGCAGCGCCCAGGCGGCGTGCTCGCGCGATGAGCCGGAGCCGAAGTTCCGGCCTGCGAGCAGGATCCGAGCGTCCGCGTACTCCGGCCGGCGCAGCTCGAAGTCCGGCTGCTTCATCCAGTCGAAGAAGAGAAACTCGCCGTAGCCGGTTCGCTCGATGCGCTTCAGGAACTGCTTCGGAATGATCTGGTCGGTATCGACGTCGGACCGGTCGAGCACGGCTGCGCGAGCGGTGACACGGCGGAACGGCTTCACGCGGCTTCGCCGACGGCCTGCGGGTCGACAAAGTGTCCGGCAAGAGCGGCAGCTGCTGCGAGCGCCGGGCTGACGAGGTGGGTCCGCCCGCCGCGCCCCTGGCGGCCCTCGAAGTTGCGGTTCGAGGTCGAGGCGCAGCGCTCGCCGGGCTGGAGGATGTCCGGGTTCATGCCGAGGCACATCGAACAGCCGGCGCGCCGCCACTCGAAGCCGGCTGCAGTGAAGATCCTGTCGAGGCCCTTCGTCCTCCGCCTGCTGCTTGACGCCCGCCGAGCCGGGGACGACGAGCGCGCGCACGGACGGGTGGACGCGCTTGCCGGACACGACCGCAGCCGCGGTGCGCAGATCCTCGATCCGCGCGTTGGTGCACGACCCGATGAAGACACGGTCGACGGTGATGTCCGCGATCTTCGTGCCGGGCGCGAGACCCATGTACGTGAGAGCCCGCTCGACGGCGTCGCGCTCCCCGGGATCGTCGTAGTCCGCCGGGTCCGGCACCTCACCGTGGACCGGGACGACCATCTCCGGATTCGTCCCCCACGTCACCTGCGGGGCGAGCTTGGACACGTCGACGGAGAGCTCGCGCTCGAAGGTCGCGTCCGAATCGGTGGGCAGTGAGCGCCAGTGATCGAGAGCGCGCTCCCAGTCCGCGCCCGCAGGCGCGCCGGGACGCCCCTCCAGATACGCGAAGGTCGTGTCGTCGGGCGCGATCATGCCGGCGCGCGCACCCCACTCGATCGACATGTTGCACACCGTCATGCGGCTCTCCATCGACAGGCTCCGGATTGCCGGGCCGTCGTACTCGACGACGTAGCCGACGCCGCCCGAGATGCCCGCCTGGCCGATCGCAGCCAGGATCATGTCCTTGGCAGCAACGCCCGCCGGCAGCTCGCCGTGGAAGTTGACGCGCATCGTCTTCGGCTTCCGCTGCGGGAGCGTCTGCGTCGCAAGCACGTGTTCCACCTCGGACGTGCCGATGCCGAACGCCAGCGCTCCGAAGGCGCCGTGCGTCGATGTGTGGCTGTCACCGCAGACGATCGTCATACCGGGTTGTGAGATCCCGAGCTCGGGGCCGATCACGTGGACGATTCCCTCGCGCCCGCTCCCCGTCGCGTACAGCGGCACGCCGAACTCCTCGCAGTTCTGCCGGAGCGCGTCGAGCTGTCGCCGCGCCAGTGGATCGGTAACCGGGCCCTCCTCGGTCGGGACGTTGTGGTCCATCGTCGCGACGGAGAGATCGGGACGGCGGACTCGGCGCCCTGCAAGGCGCAGGCCCTCGAACGCCTGAGGCGACGTCACCTCGTGGATCAGGTGCAGGTCGACGTAGAGCAGCGCAGGCTCGTCGGCCGGCTCCACGACGACGTGGCCGGCCCAGATGCGCTCGAACAAGCGTTCGCGATGCCATGGGTCTTCTTAGCCTACGGACTGAAAGAAGTAAAGCTGTGGCCCGTAAGGGCGGATCGATGAGTTCCGCGGCGGAGCGAAGTCTTCCCTAGGACACCGAAGCGAAGGGAGCGCAGCAAATGACACGGCTGATCAGCGACATCTCGATCTCACTGGATGGGTTCGCCGCCGGGCCGAACGCGAACCTCGAGCAGCCGCTCGGAGCGGGCGGCGACCTCTTGCACGAGTGGGCCATTGCGGCCGCGAGCTGGCGCGAGAGCCACGGCCTCGAAGGCGGTGAGGAGAATGCCGACTCCGAAGTCATCGAAGAATGGATCCGGCGCCACCGGCGCCGTCGTGATGGGCAGAAAGATGTTCAGCGGCGGCGAGGGCCCCTGGGAGAACGATCCGCGTGCAGACGGTTGGTGGGGCGACGACCCCCCGTTCCACGTGCCGGTGTTCGTGCTCACCCATCACGCTCGCGAGACGAAGGTCATGCAGGGCGGTACGTCGTTCATCTTCGTGACCGACGGCATCGAGGCTGCCCTCGAGCAGGCTCGCGCGGCTGCCGGCGACAAGGACGTCCATCTGGCCGGCGGTGCGAGCGTCATCCAGCAGTATCTGAAGGCCGGCCTGCTCGACGAGCTCCAGATCCACCTGGCCCCGGTGCTCCTGGGCGACGGTGTGCCGCTGTTCGACCGGCTCGGGATCGACGCGACCCGGCTCGAGGCCTCGAGGGTGATCTCCTCTCCTTCCGTCACCCATCTCAGGTTCCAGGTGCCGCGAGGAGCGTCCACGCTCGATTGACGGATCACCCGATGGGGGTACACACAAGGTTGCCAGAAGTTGCGACCGATCCCTACGCTTGCTAGCCTTTTCTGCGCACAGCGAGCGCACGCGACGCGAGCGCTGTTGCCGACCGGAGCCCAAACCCAGGCGGCTCCATCGCAGTAACCACCCAAACCTCTGGTGGCCACGTTCCGAGGAGAACGGCGGAGGTTATGGGCTCATTCGCGTTCAACGAGGTATCCCGGTCGACGGCGACCCTCGTCAAATCTTTCAACGGCCTCCACGACGGCTCGACCGTCGCATGCCCGTCCGCTTTCGGCAACGCCTCAGTGGGACGAACACGGACGGCGCGGAACCCCTCCCCCGCGCCGTCCGGTGAGGCGTAGGAGCCCGTGATGAGCAGCCATGCTGCCGGCACCGAATTCTCCCGACGACGGGGTCGAACGCGCGCCAAGGAACGAGTCGGCGAGCTCCTCGACCAGCAGGAGGCCCTGCGCGAGCTGGCGGTCGCAGTGGCCGAGATGCGCGCCCCCGAGGTGATCTACGAGCTCGTGGCGAGGGAAGCGGCGAAGGTCGCCGGCGTGGATTCCGGCGCAGTCGTCCGCTTTCGCGTCGACGGCGTCGCCGAGGTCGTCGGCTCCTGGCGCATGGCCGGCAGTGAAGTCGGGAGCCTCCTCCCGCTGGAAGGCCTGGAGGGAGTGGCGATCGTGGCCCGCACCGGCACCTCCGCCCGGACGAATGGCGCCAAAGGCTCGAACGGGCAGGCGCTCCCGTTGTCGTTGCCCGGCATCGCCGTCCCGATCCGCGTGCGCCGCGAGCTGTGGGGCTCCCTCCTTGCTGTCGTGCGCCCCGACGAGGAACTGCCACGCGATGTCGAGGAGAGGCTCGGCATCTTCGCCGACCTCGCCGGGCTCGCGATCACCAACGCCGACACGAGCGCGCACCTCCTGGCCCAGGCCACGAGCGATCCGCTGACCGGTCTCCTGAATCATCGCGCTTTCCAACTACGCGTCGAGAACGAGGTTCGGCGTGCGCAGCGCTACGGACGGCCGCTCGCGCTCGTGCTGCTCGACCTCGATCACTTCAAGAGCATCAACGATGCCTACGGCCACCAGGCAGGGGATTCCGCGCTGATGCAGGCTGCGACCATTCTCGGAGCCGGCGCCCGCGCCGGGGACATCCTGGGCCGGATCGGCGGCGACGAGTTCGCGCTGCTCCTTCCCGAGACGCTTGCAGAAGGGGCGCTGAAAATCGCCGAGCGCTGGGCGGAAGAGTTCCGCGCCGCGCCCGTTGGGGTCGCCTCTCACTTGACCATGTCGGCCGGCATCTGTGACCTCACCCAGGCAAAAACCAGCAAGGAACTGCTCCAGCTCGCGGACGGTGCGCTCTACTGGGCGAAGAGTCAGGGGCGTGACAACGTCGTCGTGTACTCGCCCGACGTCGTGATGGAGCTCTCGGATACCGACCGGGCCGACCGTCTGAAGCGCGCGCACGCTCTGACGTCGATCCTCTCCCTGGCCCGGTCGATCGATGCGAAGGAGACGCCCAACGTCGAGCACTCCGAGCGGGTCGCAGGCTTCGTCCGTCGACTTGCGGAAGCGGCAGGCTGGCCGCCCGTACCTGTCGCCCAACTCGCAGAGGCGGCGCGGATCCACGACGTGGGAAAGATCTGCATCCCGGACGAGATCTTGCTCAAGTCGGGACCGCTCACAGGCTGACGAGTACGAGCTCGTCAAAGCGCATGCCGCGCTCGGCGCACAGATGGCAAGAGAAGCCCTCAGTGACGAGCAAGCCCGGTGGATCGAGCAGCATCACGAGCGGTTCGACGGGACCGGCTATCCGCAGGGTTTGACCGGCTCGGATATCTCCGAGGGCGCCGGGCTGCTCGCGCTTGCCGACAGCTGGGACGCGATGACGACCGTTCGCAGCTACTCCCCCGCCAAGTCCGAGGCGGACGCGCTCGCCGAATGCGTCTTGCTTGCCGGCGCGCAGTTCAGCCCGAACGCCTGCAAGGCGCTCGCGACCCTGTTCTAAGCCGCTCCCTAGTCGGTCAGCTCGGCTGCTGCACGATGCGGATGTAAGGCTTGGGCGATTCCCAGCCGTCCGGGTAGGTCTCTTTCGCCTCGTCGTCGGAAACCGAGCCCGCGATGATCACGTCGTCGCCCTGCTGCCAGTTCACCGGCGTTGCGACCTTGTGCTTGGCGGTGAGCTGCAGCGAGTCGATCACGCGCAGCACCTCGTCGAAGTTCCGGCCGGTCGTCATCGGATAGATGAGGATCAGCTTGATCTTCTTGTCCGGCCCGACGACGAACACGTTCCGAACCGTCTGGTTGTCGGCGGGCGTGCGGGCGGTCGGGTCGCCCTCGACAGAGGCCGGCAGCATCCCGTAGAGCTTCGAGACGTTGAAGTCGGCGTCGCCGATGATCGGATAGTTCGGCGCGTTGCCCTGCGTCTCCTCGATGTCCGCCGCCCACTTCGAGTGGTTGTCCACGGGATCGACCGACAGCCCGATCACCTTGACGTTCCGCCGGTCGAACTCGGGCTTGATCTTCGCCATGTAGCCGAGCTCGGTGGTGCAGACGGGAGTGAAGTCCCGCGGGTGCGAGAACATCACGGCCCACGAGTCGCCGATCCAGTCGTGGAAGCTGATGGGGCCTTCCGTCGTCTCCGCCGTGAAGTCAGGTGCCGTATCGCCGATCGTCAGAGCCATATCTCCTCCTCAACGCAGTGTCCCACCCGATTAATCCCGGTAGAGCTTGACGCACCCGAGGAATCATGTCTACTTGGTGCGGCATGGCACCGATCAGCGAGAGCATCGAGATCAACAGAAGGCCCGAGGAGGTGTTCGCGTACCTCGACGACGTCGAGCGCCACGGCGAATGGCAGGAGCAGATCGTCGACGTGCAGCCTCAAGGGCGACGAGCCGATGGGAATCGGCAAACGCGTGCGGGAGACACGCCGCGTTCCCGGCGGCGATCGGTCGATGACGTACGAAATAACGGAGTACGACCCGCCGCGGCAGTCTTCGTTCCGTGTGCTCGACGGGCCGATCCGCGGCGCGGGGACGATCCTGGTCGAGCCGATCGGCGATGGTTCACGTTCGCGGCTGACCTTCACGATCGACCTCCAGGGGCACGGGCTCGCCGGCAAGGTTCTCTTGCCGGTAGCCAGAGGACAGGCGCGGAAGCAAATCCCCAGGGACCAGGCGAAGATGAAGGAGCTGCTCGAGTCGAACTAGTCTTGCTCGCATGCGGGGACTTCAGCTCCGGGCACGCGCAGGACTTCGTTGGGGACGGGGGCGCTGGCTCGTGCCGCCGTGGATCGCCCCCGCGTTCTTCCTCTGCGCGGCCATCCTGATCGTCTGGGCTGGATTCCTGATCCTCACGCTGCCACGGAACTACACGGCCAACCACTGGTACGTCGCCTGGGGCGGGTTCGACATCGGCCTGGGCATCGCGCTCGTCGCGACCGCCGTTGCCGTGGTCCGTCGTTCGCCCTATGCCGAGGTTGCCGCAGCGGTCAGTGGAACGCTGCTGGTGTGCGACGCCTGGTTCGACCTGCTGACGTCACGCACCACGAGTGAGCTCGTGCAGGCAGCGCTCGAGGCCGCGCTGGTCGAGCTGCCGCTCGCCGCGCTCTGTTTCTGGATGGCCATCAACCTCGCGCGTGCGGTCGAGGTCGCGCGGCCGTTCCTACGAGCGGCGGGCTTCAAGATCGAGGACAACCGTCTCCTGCCGCCCGAGGACTCGAGCGGTTCTTAACGGGAACACAACGATCTCCGGAGACGACGAGGCCGATAATCGCTCCATGATGCTGCGCAGGCCAGCCCGGTCCTTGTGGGTCTTCCTCGGGTTGGTCGTCGCCGTCGGCACATTGTTCGGTCACGTTTTGGAAGGCGCGGCTGTCGCCGCGTTCCTTCTCTACGTCTCGTCGATCGACTCGAAGCCGGCGTTCAAGGCGCAATTCGATGCACCGGGAAGCCAGGACAGCGGCCGCGGGGCGGGTCGCTTCTGCACCTGGCGACGCGTGGTGCCGCAGTCGCCGCGCGACCAGCGGCGCATGCCGCGGCTGAACAGCTACTAGACCAGCCTGCGCTCGAGGAAGATCGCGAGTCGCGTCAGCGGGAACGAGATGCAGAAGAACGCAACGAGGAGCGCGGCGTAGATCGCGAAGGCATGTGAATCCCCGGGCGGCGTCAACTGGAGCCGCTCGATCGACCGTTGTCCGGTAGCAAGCAGCTCGGTGACGCCGATCAGTGACGCGATCGTCGTGTTCTGGATGATGTTGGCGAGCAGGCTCACCAACGGCGGCAGAAGGCGCCGCAGGGCCTGCGGCAGGATCACGCTGCGATGTCGGCCGATCCAGCCGAAGCCAAGCGCAGCTGCGGCCTCGTGCTGCTCCCTCGGGATCGACTGCACAGCGCCGCGGGTCGCCTCCGCGACCTGAGCGCTCCCCCAGAGAATCAAGCCGATCGCAGCGCCTGTGAATCGCCCCGAACCTGTGATGGATCAGCGGAGCCGTCGGCAGGGCGAAGTAGACGATGAAGATCGTGATCAGGATCGGCAGGCCCCGCCAGACCTCGACGTAGAGACGGATCAGAGCCTGAAGGGGCCAGAAGCGAATCGTCAGCAGCGTCCCGAGCAGCACCCCGATGAGCGTGCTTCCGACCACGGCGTACGCAGCGAGGCGGAGGGTCGTAGGCAGACCCTCGTGGATCATGTAGTGAGCGACCGGGTCGACCCACTCGGGCATCAGCGGGTCTCCGGAATTGCGAGCCGCCGTTCAACCAGACGGAGGAGCGCCGACAGCGTCCAGACAAGGAGCAGGTAGGTGGCGCCCAGCGCGAAATAGACCTCGCTTGGCTTGAAGCTTTGACTGTCCAGGCTGTAGGCGGTGTCGGTCAGCTCGGCGAAGCCGATCGCTGTGAGCAGTGACGTGTTCTTGAGCACTGAGACGTACGTGTTGATCGAGCTCGGCAGCGCAATGCGGGCGCCGATCGGAAGCGTGACGTTGACGAACGTCGCGAGCCGGCTGAAGCCCAATGCGAGACCGGCTTCGCGGTAGCGCCACGGAACGGCCTCGAATCCGGCGCGAAAGTTCTCGGTGTTGTAGGCGCCGCCCCAGATCGTCACGGCGAGCCAGGCGATCGTGAACGGATCCAACCGGATCGGGTGCCCCGGAATCTGCGTCAGCCCTCCGGCGATGAAGAAGATCTGGACGAGGATCGGCGTGTTGCGGATGACCTCGACATAGATCGCAGCCACCCAGCTGATGACCGGGATCCGGTGCGCGCGCGCCGCGCCGAGCACGATGCCGATTGCGAGCGAGCCGCCGATCCCGATCGCCGCCACCTTCAATGTGGCCTTCAGGCCCGTCCAGAAGTCCGGGATGTGCTCCCAGATGAAGTGCCAGTCGAAGCTCGCGACCAGGGTCATGGATGGGTCGCGCCGGAGCGGCCGCCGTCAGGCGGCCGCTCCCGACGCGTTACGTCACGGACAGATGCTCGCGACGTCCTTGCCGACCGGATACACGAACGTGTTCTTCGGCCGCGGGACGTTGTCGAGGAAGTCGGGCACCAGCCGCGCCGGTGCGTTCGCCCTCAGGATCTTCACGAACTCGTCCTTCTTCTTCATGTAGCGCAGAGCCGCATTGACCCAGCGGCTCATCGCCGTGTCGCCCTTGCGGATGCCGATGCCCCACGGGACGTTGAGGAACTTGTCTCCCGTGAGCCGGAGGTCGCGGTCCTGCGTCGCAACGCCGAGCAGGAACGCATCGTCGAACATGAAGGTGTCGGCACGGCCGTCCTTCACCGCGGCGACGGCAAGCGCCGGCGAGTCCACCTGGAGGAGCTTCGTGTCCTTGAAGCAGTTCGCCGTCCAGGTGGCGTAGATGGCCCCCCTCGTCGTCACGACCGTCTTCCCGGCCAGGTTCGGCACGTTCACCGACGAGTTGTTCGGGACGAGCAGACGCCCGGTGGCCGAGTAGTACGGGATCGAGAAGTCGATCTGCTCCGCGCGGGCCGCAGTCCATGTGAGTGTCGAGACGATGATGTCGACGCGTCCCGACATCAGCGTCGGTATACGGCTCGGTGTGGTCACGCAGGTGAAATCGACCTTCTTCTTGTTGCCGAACGCGAGGGTCGCAAAGCGTCGCGCAACTTGCACGTCGTAGCCGTCATTGTTCCCTCGCACGTCGATGAAGCCGAACGGCGAGAAGTCGCACTTGACACCGATCAGCCACTTCTTCCGCTTCTTGACGTCACTCGGTAGTGCCGGAAGCTTTGGCTTCGCCGGCTTCTTCGGCGTCGCGGCGGGGCCGGCCAGGGCCGCCACCTTTCCTCCGGGTGCGGCCGTACCCCAGGCCGCGAACGCCGCTGCCGCGATCAGGAACGCGGCGGCGACGATGGTGATGCGCTTCATTCAACCCCTCCTTCGTCGATGGTGAGCTCTTCCAAAGAGTCCGCAAGCTGGAGCGTGCGGCGCAGGAAACGGCGCGTTCGCTCTGCCTTCGGTCGGTCGAGGATGTCGGCGGGATTGCCCTGCTCGACGATCTTGCCCTCGTCCATGAAGATCAGGTGATCGCCGACGTCGCGCGCGAATTGCATCTCGTGCGTGACGACGAGCATCGTCATTCCCGTGTGGGCGAGGTCGCGCATCACGACCAGCACCTCGCCGACGAGCTCCGGGTCGAGCGCCGACGTGACCTCGTCGAAGAGCATCACGTGCGGGCGCATCATCAGGGCGCGCGCGATCGCAATGCGCTGCTGTTGCCCGCCGGAGAGCTGATGCGGGTAGCTGCGCTCCTTCTCGGTGAGACCCACTAGCTCCAGCAGCTCGCGGGCTCGCTGCTCGGCTTCCTTGTGCGGAACCTTCCCGACCCGCCGCGCCGCCAGCGTGAGATTGTCGATCGCGCGCAGGTGCGGAAAGAGATTGAACTGCTGGAAGACGATGCCGATGCGCTGCCGCACCGCCGGGACCTTGACGCCCTTGCCGGTGATCTCCTCGCCCTCGAAGAAGATCCGACCGCTGTCCACGGGCTCGAGCAGATTGACGCAGCGGAGCAAAGTGCTTTTCCCGCTGCCGCTCGGCCCGATGATCACGAGCGCCTCGCCGGCATTGACCGTCAGGTCGATGCCGTCGAGCACGACGTTGTCACCGAAGCTCTTGTGGACGTCCTCGAGCCGCACGACCGGCGTCGTCGCCGTAGGCGAAGCCTCCGCCACTGCCGCCCCTGGACTCTGCCCCGCCACCCGTGGGGAAATCTATGCGAAAGCTGCGCCTCGGCCTAGAAATTCAGCTGAACAGCCCGTTCGGACTAGGGTGCGCGCCTTGACTGACATTTCGGATCTGATCCGGTCGCGGCGGACGCACAAGTCGTTCGGACCGGACCCGGTGCCCCCCGCGGTCGTCGATGAGCTGCTCGAGCTCGCGCGCTGGGCGCCCAACCATCACCGGACGAACCCCTGGCGCTTTCGCGTGCTCGGCCCAGAGACCTTTGAGCGGCTGAAGGAGGCGGCCGGCCCGGCTGAAGCGCCGAAGCTCGAGCGCGCGCCGACGCTCGTCGTCGCCTCCGCCGTGTTGATCGGCGACCTCGAGCAGGACGAGGAGGACATCTGCGCGACTGCCAGCGCTATCTATGCACTCCTGCTCGCAGCTCACGCGCGCGGGCTCGCGGGCTACTGGCGAACGCCGGCGGTGCTCCGCACGAAGGCGGGGCGCGATGCGGTCGGCCTGCCGGACGGCGAGCGGTTCCTCGGCCTGATCCATCTCGGGACTCCGCGCAGCGATCCGCCGCCGCCGGAACGGGCACCGCTCGAGGACTACCGCTTCTACCTGCCCTAGGACAGGTCGCTTGGCAAGGTGACCGAAGCTTCGCTTTCGCTTCGGGCAGGGGACCCGCTTCGCGGGAACGTGCTGCGGCGAAGCCCGCGCGACTCCAGTTTGGGTTGCGAGTTGGCGGTTGCGCTCAACCGCGGCGACGGCGGCGCCGAAGGCGTCGCCATCGCCTGAAGTTCGGCCTGCGGTTAGACGGCTAGCGCCTCGTCTAACCTCCGGCCTGGGGATCAACGCGCAGGTTGGAAGCCTTAGCACCTCCCGTCCTGCGTACGTGGACGCTGTCGCGCTTGGCTCGATCCGCCGGCGACGAAGACGCCGGCAATGGGTGCATTTGAAGCCACGGTGACGTTCCGCATGCCCGGCCATCAGTTCGGCCGTGATCAGGCCTTTCTTGCAGTCGAGGCTGCACACGAAGTCTGGTGCGCCGGCTACCTGGCGCGGGGACCTCGGTCGAACGTTGCCACAAGCTACGGCTGTCCTCTCAACGCCAGTGCCCACACGGTTGAGCGCAACCGCCAACGCCTCCAGTAAAGGCCCCCGAACGAAAGCGAGGCATTCGCTCGGATCGACGGGCATCCCTCGTTCAAGGGATGCCGGCCGCTTGCCGATAGGGATTTCGTGGTGGATGTCGCCCGAGAACTCCGCGCGGGCCCTGAGGTTTCGACCCCCCGGGCCTTCGCGCGCGTCGCTGCCATTCCGGCCTGGGTCTGGCTCACCGGCATCGTCGTCGCCAGCTTCGGTGGACGGCTCTTCGCAGCCGTTGCCCGGCTGACCCCGTACTACCTGCCGGACGAGTACATCTACCCGTCCCTCGCGCGCAGCCTCGCTGAGAGCGGCCGCCCACTCATTCGCGGCGCCGGCGTGCACTTCCCCGCGCTGCTCGATCCGATCGTGACGGCGCCGGTCTGGCTCGTCACCAACGATCCGGTCACCGCCTTCCGACTGACGCAGGGCATTCACGCGGTGCTCTTCTCGCTCGCCGCGATTCCGGCTTACCTGCTCTGCCGGCGGCTCGGGCTCTCCAGCTGGCTCGGCATCGCCGTCGCTGCGCTGACCGTCGCGGTGCCGGACGGCGTCTACTCGTCCACGATGCTCGCTGACCCGCTCGCCTATCCACTCGTGCTCTCGGCGGTCTATGCCGGTGTCTGCGTCGTGTCGGAACCGACGCTGCGCGCGCAGTTCGCATTCGCAGTCTTCAGCGCGCTCAGCGTCTTTGCGCGGATCCAGTACGTGATCGTCCCCGTTGCGGTGCTGGCAGCTGAGCTCGTCGCAGACCGCTTCAACGTCGTGCGGACCGTGCGCCGAGTCTGGCTCGCGCTCTCCCTGCTGATCGTCCCACCCGCGTTACTGCTCGCGACGCTCGGTTCCGAGCGTCTGTTCGGCGTCTACGCAAACGGCGACCACGCAATTCATGCCGGTTCGATCCTGCGGTGGGTCGGCCTCGAAGCAATGCTGCTCACGTACTCCTCCGGCTGGGTGATCGTCCCCGGCGCGCTCGCCGGAGTCGCTGTCGCACTCTTCCGGCCCCGTACGCGCGCTGAGCACGCTTTCGCAGTTACGAGCGTCGTGCTCGCGGGTGGCCTGCTCCTCGAAGCGGCCCAGATCGCTGACACGGACTCGCAGCGCTTCCAGGAGCGCTACCTCTTCACGCTCGTCCCCCTCCTGGCAGTCGCTTTTTGTCTCTACGTCAAACGCGGACTGCCTGGTCGGATCCCCGTCGGCCTGCTCTCGGCCGGGCTACTGCTGCTCGCGGCCCGCATCCCGCTTTCCGGTTACGCAACGGCGCACAACAAGGACGACTCGCCGACGCTCTGGGCCGTGCTTCGCCTGGAAGGCCTGACGTCGGTCGGGAACGGCTCGCTGGCGATCGCGCTCGTCGCCGCGGTGCTGTCGGTGCTCGGCGCACTCATCGCCTTCCGGAAAGTGCCCGTCGCTCTCGCGCTCCTGGCCGCAGTCGTCGCGTGCTGCGCGATGTCGGCCGGTGCGTCGGCCTTCGACGCCCACACGAGTCGAAGTCTGCGCAGCACGCTTCCACACGACATCCGCTGGGTCGACCACGCGCGCCTCGGAAACGTCGACCTTCTGGCTCCGCCCGGTGCGCTCAGGGAGCAGTCGTGGCAGCAGCTCTTCTGGAACACGTCGGTGAAGCGTCTCCTCCTACTCGGCAGCGCGCCTATCGACCAGTTCGACGCAAAGCCCCTCCGGATTGCCGGCGACGGCACGCTGCTCGTGGACGGCAAACCTGACCGCCGGCCGCTGCTCGTCCAGACATACGCGTCGACTGTGCAACTCAGCGGCGTCGAGCGCGTACGGCACGAGCTGATCTTCGACCTTTACCGACCAGTTGGAACGCCGCGCCTACGCCTTCTCGCCGCCGGCCGATTCGCCGACCGCTGGCTCGCTCCGAGAGGCGCGATCACGGTCTGGACGAAGACCGGCGGCACACTCGACCTCGTGCTCGCGCTGCCGGCTCATACGCAGGTCACGCCGATCGTCCTCACCGGCAAGGGCATCAACCGGACCATCCGCGTGCAGCCCGGACAACGCATCGCGCTCAGCTTCCCGGTTCCCGCGGGAGGCCCGTGGAGCCTTCACTTCAGCTCGGCGCGCCCGGGCTATCTCGGCGAGCGCGCCGTCAGCGTGCGCGCCGAGCGCGTCAGCTTCCGTTAGTCTAGACGCAGTCCTTGAGGCCCTGGGCCTCGGGCAGCGACTCGAGCTTCTTGAGCGTGTTGTTCTCGATCTGGCGGATTCGCTCTCTGGTGACGCCGAACGCACGCCCGACTTCCTCCAGCGTGCAGGGCTGCGCCCCGGACAGGCCGAAGCGGAGCTCGATCACCTGACGCTCGCGCTCGGGCAGCGCGGACAGCGCGTGCTCGACGTCCTCGCGGCGTAACGAGAGCGTTGCCGTGTCGAACGGCGACTCGGCCGACTCGTCCTGGACGAAATCGCCGAGCTCCGAGTCCTCCTCCTCGCCGATCGGCTTCTCGAGCGAGATCGGCAGCTGCGACATGCGGAGGATCTCGCGCACCTCGTCCGTGGTGATCTCGAGCTCCTCGGCGATCTCGTCCGGTCGCGGCTCGCGACCCAGTCGCTGCACGAGCTGGCGCTCGATGTGCACGACCTTGTTCAGTTTCTCGACCATGTGCACGGGGATGCGAATGGTGCGCGCCTTGTCCGCGATCGCGCGCGTCACCGCCTGCCGGATCCACCAGGTTGCGTAGGTCGAGAACTTGTAGCCCTTGCGATAGTCGAACTTCTCGACGGCACGGATCAGGCCGAGGGAGCCTTCCTGGATCAGGTCGAGGAAGCTGAGGCCGCGACCGAGGTAGGACTTCGCGATGGAGACGACGAGCCGGAGGTTGGCCTCGATCATCTGGGTCTTCGCCGACATGTCACCGCGCTCGATGCGCTTTGCGAGGTAGACCTCCTGGTCGGCGGTGAGAAGCGAGACTTTGCCGATCTCGCGCAGGTAGAGGCGCAGCGAGTCCAACGACGGCTCGACGCTGAGATCGAGCTTCGGGCCTTTCTCCTCTTCAGGTGTGGCCTGCTCGTGCGGCGGATGCTTGTGCGTCTCGCCTTCCAGCAACTCGACGCCGTGGTCGACCAGATACGTGTAGAAGTCTTCGATCTGCTCTTTGGTGAGCTCGACGTCTTCGAGCCCGGCTGCGATCTCGTCGTAGTTGAGAACGCCTTTCTCTAGACCTTCCTGGACGAGCTTCTGCAGCTCCTCGACCTCAGGAAGGGAGATTTCGACGGTGAGCAACGGCGGCCTACCTCCCGGCTGATTTTCGCGTTGGTGGACGGGGTTTCGATCTACGAACGCAAAAGAGCCGGATACCCGCATCCCCCCGGCTCACCCTCTCGCGGTCCGGATATTACAGAGGTTCCGGCGAAAGCAAATAGCGATCTTTTTCTCGGAGGTTCTCGTAAGGTGATTGACCAGTCGACCAACAGTTGAAACAGCTAGATCGTGATCTCTCCTACTAACTCACCGCGACTGTTTTCGAGCGGGACGACAGCGAGGTCGCCGAGGTCGAGGTCGAGTTGCCGAAAGAAAGCGGCTGCGGCCGGCCCGACCGCACGCCCGTTCCCGTCCTCGACCTTCAGTGCGACGCCGATGCCGTCGCCCGATGCGCAGAGCAAGCCTTCGGCACCGCCCTTCGCGATCCAGGTGGACAACGTCTTCATCAACCGCGTGTCTGCCGCGCGCGGCCCTCGAATCAGATCGGGATGTGCCTTCATGCCTGCGACGATCCGATCCCCTCCTTCGAGCTGAGACAGTCGTGCGAACGCGTGCGCCATTCGCTCGAGGGGAAGGGCGAAGGTGAGGACACCGCAGCCGTCGATACCCGTGCGGAGCTCGTCCTCGGGAACCTCCGACGCCTCGGCATGGACGGCGAGCATCTCGCGCTGCACTCGGTGGCCCTCGAGCCGGTAACCCTCGCTCCGCCAGCCCTTTGCCCGGCAGAGCGCGAGCATCCCGGCGTGCTTCCCGGAGCAGTTGTGCTTGAGCCGCGAGGCCGGCTCGCCCTCGGGGCCACACTCGAGCTCGTCCTCGCTCGCCGGCGCCTTGGCCAGCAGCGCGCGCACCGCCGCAAGCTGGGCATCGTCGGCTAGATGCGAAGCCGACGCGATCGCAAGATCACGCTCGTCGAGGTCGGCCCGGGCACGCGCCACGGGGAGCGCTTGAAGCGGCTTGGACGAGGAGCGCATGAAGGCAAACAGACTCGAGTCACCTGCCTCGGCGATGACGGCTCCGTCCTGCACGGCGACCGC
The DNA here is from genome assembly GCA_963779965.1 of uncultured Actinomycetes bacterium. Taxonomy (GTDB): domain Bacteria; phylum Actinomycetota; class Thermoleophilia; order Gaiellales; family Gaiellaceae; genus 3-1-20CM-4-69-9. Next base: position 48,309 of record CAWAAP010000021.1, read on the forward strand.
GTGAACGCGGTGGATCGCCTCGGTCACGCCACCTCGGCGCACGGATACCCTGATCGGATCGATGCGCTGGAGCCTAAAGGCCAGCTGAGTGCCTGAGCTGCCGGAGATGGAGGCGTGGCGCCGCGCGCTCGACGATCCGGTCTCTGCATTCCCGATCGTGAAAGCGGGGCCGGCGCACATCGCGACGCTGAAGACGTTCGACCCACCTCTGTCCGCGCTCGAGGGACGGCAGCTGGCCGGGGCGACGCGACGTGCAAAGCGGTTGCTCTTTCCCACCAACGACGGCGAGCTTGTGGTGCTCGTGCACCTGATGACGGCAGGACGGTTGAAGTACCTCAAGGCGGGCGAGACCGGCCCCAAGACACCGGCGTTCCAGCTCGTCTTCGAAGGCGGCGCGCGGCTCGTGTTGACGGAGGCCGGCGCCAAGAAGCGGGCGGGTGTCTGGCTGCTGACTCCTGAGGAAGCGGAGCAGGAGCTCGCCTACCTCGGGCCCGAAGCCCTCGGGATCGGCGCCGAGCGGCTCGCCGAGATCTGTGCATCCGAATCGAGGCGGTTGCACTCGATGCTTCGAGACCAGCGCGTGATCGCGGGGATCGGGCGAGCCTGGGCGAACGAGATCCTCCATCACGCGAAGCTCTCGCCGTACGAGCTGACACGTGACGTCACCCCGGAACAGGTCGAGCAGCTCGCAGACGCGATCGATGCCGAGCTCGAGCGCGGACTGGAGCTCCGCGAGCGCGGCGCGAACGACAAGCGCACCTACCGCGTGCACAGAAAGCTCGGCGAACCCTGTTACGTCTGCGGCACGCCGATCGCGCAGGTCGACTTCGAGGAGCACACGATCTTCTACTGCCCCGAGTGTCAGACCGGCGGGCGTGTCCTGAAGGACCGGCGGCTGTCACGATTGCTGCGCTGATGTCGGACCTGCTGCAGGCTCTCTACGCGGGCGATCGAGACAGAGTCGATGAGCTTCTCGCGGCCGACCCGACACTCGACGTCTTCGAGGCGGCCGCCTTCGGCCGGGCGGAACGACTCCGCGAGCTGCTCGACGAGGATCCCTCGCGCGCGAACGAGTTCGCCGACGACGGGTTTCACCCGCTCGGGCTCGCCTGTTTCTTCGGCCACCTCGACGCGGCGCGGCTACTGCTCGATCGCGGCGCAGACGTCAATGCGCTCTCGACGAACGAGCACGTTCAGACGGCGGCCATTCACGCGGCCGCTGCGGCGGCCGGCGACGAGGCGATGCGCTACGAGCTCGTGAAGCTGGCGCTCGAGCACGGAGCGGACCCCAATTTGCGCCAGGGCGGCGGCTTCCGCGCCATCGACGCAGCTCGGCAGAACGGTGACGCGCGCGTCGAGAAGTTGCTGCTCGAGCACGGCGCTGAGGGTTAGCGGCCTTCCTCCCACGCGTCGAGTAGCGACTCGACATGACGGCGTTGCGCTTCGGTGAAGGGCACGTCGGCGAGCAGCCGCCGCACCTCCGAAGGGTCGTCGTTCTCGACCGCCGCCTCGAGATGCTCGCGCGCGGGCGTCGGCTGTTGGAGCTGGCGGCGCAGCCAGCGCAGGAGACTGACCTGCGCTGCGCGGTTCACTCCGGGAGCTTGACCGCCAGCGTGTCGCCGTTCACCGACACCGAGCCGCGATTCGCGCGGATGACGATCACCGCGACTGCGGCGCCGAGATCTCGCAGCTCCTCCCCGAGCAGGACCGGTCCCGAAGAGGGAGTGACGGGCGAGATCGTGAGCGTGGCGCCGTCGACGCGTAGCTCGACCTGCTCGAGCCCGCCGTGACGTAGCGCTGCCTGCGCCAGCGCGGAGACTCCGCGCGGGACCGCATCTGCGTCGACCCGGGTCTCTGCGCCCTCCCCCGTGACGACCACGCGCTCTTCTCCCAGGTGCTCGGCCACGCCGCGCGCCAGCTCGAGGGTGTCGGTCGGTTGGAGCGCAGGCTCGTAGCGTCCGCTTTCGATCCGTGCGGCGACGCCGAGCTCGTCGAGGAGCTCGGCGAGCTGAAGAGCTGCACTGTCGATCATCTCCATGTAGCGCTGCTTGGGCTCACCGAGATCGCCCATCCGGACGAGCGTCTGCGCGAAGCCGTGAATCGTCGCCAGCGGGGTGCGCAGGTCGTGAGCGGCAAGCGAGACGAGCCGCGGGAAGCTGGCGTTTGGATCCCCCACTGAGCGGCCTGACACTAACCTGTCGTGCATGACGGAGTCACGCGAGCTCCTCGACGATCTCCAGGCCTCGACACCCGAGGTGAGGCTCGGCCTGTCCCGGGCGGGCGTCCAGGGCGTGGCCAAGGCGATCCGCCTCAGGTGGGGCGGCGCCGAGAAGCTCATCTCCGCGGAGATCGACTGCTTCGTCGACCTCGACCCGAGCCAGAAGGGCGTTCACATGTCCCGCTTCCCCGAGCTGTTCGGGGAGGCGATCGACGAAGTCGTCATCGGCGAGGCCTTCCTCGTCGAGGAGCTGGCAGAGCACATCGCGCAACACATCGTCGGTCGTCAGAAAGCGGGCCGCGCCGAGGTGCGAATCGCCGCGCGGTATCCACTGGAGCGGCGGACACCCGTAACGGGACTGCCGACGCAGGAGATGATCTCGATCATCGGCATCGCGGCCGCGACCGAGTCGCGCGTGCGGCGGATCGTCGGGGTCGAGGCGACAGGGATCAACGCATGCCCGTGCGCGCAGGGGCTCGTGCGTGGCAAGTCGTCGGAGCGGCTGCTGGAAGCCGGGTTCGAGGCGATGGACGTCGAGCGGATCCTGGAGCTCGTGCCGCTCGCGACACACAACCAGCGTGGTCGCGGCACGCTCTACGTCGGTAGCGACCATCCGGTCAACGCCGAGCAGCTCGCGGGCATCGTCGAAGGCTCGATGAGCTCGCCGATCTACGAGCTGCTGAAACGGCCGGACGAGCTGTTCGTGGTCGAGCACGCTCACCTCCAGCCGCGCTTCGTCGAGGACTCCGTCCGGATCTCGCTGCAGGCGACGCTCGAGCACTATCCCGATCTGAAGGACGAGGACTTCGTCCTGGCGCGCCAGCTCAACTTCGAGACGATCCATTCGCACGACGTGCTGGCAGAGCGCTACGGAACCGTCGGCGAGCTGCGGGGCGAGCTGGACGACGGTGAGCCCGCCGCACGGCACACCGAGCTACGCCAGTGGCTCGCCTCGTAAGTGTCCGCAAAGGCAAGGGTCTGACCCCAGCCTTTGGGCGGCCGCCTAGATGCTCGCCGGGCGCCTGAAGCGAAAACGGTTTTCGGTGCCCGCACGCAGCCGGGCGATGTTCGGTCGGTGCAGCACGAGAACCGCGGCAGCGGCACCGGCGGCAAAGGCGATCACGGGCCAGGGCCTGTCGAGCAGGACGGCCGCAATCGGCAGCGAGAGCGCTGCAAGGATCGAGGCCAGCGAGGCGTAGCGGAAGACGAGGAAGGTCACGATCCAGACGACCGCGCCGACGGCGCCGACAAGGGGCGCGACGCCGAGGAACGCTCCGCCGCACGTCGCCACCACCTTGCCGCCGCGCTGCCAGCGCAGGAACAGCGGGCGCCAGTGCCCGAGCATCGCCGCGGCTCCGGCGAGCACACCGGCGAGATGCGACACCATGAGCATGGCGACGAAAGCCGGCACGAAGCCCTTCGCGGTGTCCAGGAAGACGACGGGCAATCCCAACCGCCAGCCGTAGACACGCCAGACGTTCGTCCCGCCGATGTTGCCGCTGCCGTGCCGCCGGATGTCGTCGCGCTTGACGAGCCGCGGGAGCCAATATCCCCACGGCATCGAGCCGAGTACGTAGCCCGCGGCGACGAGGAGCGCGGTTTTCATCTGCCGTTACGTCTGGATCTGGTACTTCGAAACCCAGTCGTTGACGGTCGACCAGTCGAGGTTGTCGAAGAACGCATCGATGTAGGAGGCGCGATCGGTCTGGTAGTCGAGGAAGTACGCGTGCTCGTACACGTCGAGCGCGATCAGCGGCGTGGCGTTCCAGACCGGATACGTGTTCTGCGCGTCGCCGATGTAGTTGAAGAGGTGGCCTTCGTCCCAGTCGTAAGCCGTCCAGGCCCAGCCGCGGCCGGCCATCCCGGTGGCCTTCAGGTCGGTACGCCAGTTCTGCACCGAGCCGAAGTCGCGTTGGATCAGGTCGCCGATCAGCCCCGTCGGTTCGCCCCCACCGCCCCCGAGGTGCTCGAAGTAGATCTCGTGGTTCTTGATCCCACCGATCGCGAAGGTGAGGTCGACCTTGAGCGCGCGGAGGTCCGAGTACACCTGGTTCGCGCCGGCGGCATCCACCGCGTCGAGCTTCCCGAGGATCTCGTTCCGCTTGTTCACGTACCCCTGGTAGAGCTTGTAGTGAGCCTCGATCGTGGCACGCGAGATGCCCTCGAGCTCGTAGAGCTCCGGCTTCAGCTCCCGCGCGGTGATCTCCTCGAATTTGAACGCGAGCGACGTCATCTCTCCCTCTCCTCGACTGGACCGGCGCGCGGAGCATATCCTCGGTGCAGAAGCCACAGAAGGAGCCACCGATGCCCTACGAGGTCCCGCCTCTCCCGTACGACTACAGCGCGCTCGAGCCGCATATCGACGAGCAGACGATGCATCTCCACCACGACAAGCATCACCAGGCCTACGTCGACAACGCCAACAAGGCGCTCGCCGGCACCGAGTGGGAGGACCGCCCCGTCGAGGCGGTGCTCGCGAACCTGGAGATCCTGCCGGAGGAAATTCGAACCGCCGTTCGCAACAACGCCGGCGGCCATGCGAACCACAGCCTCTTCTGGGAGATCATGAGCCCGGACGGCGGCGGGGACCCGAGCGGCCCGCTCGCCAACGCGATCAACGACACCTTCGACAGCGTCGACGAGCTGAAGAAGCTCATGAACGACACCGGTGTCAAGCGCTTCGGCTCCGGCTGGAGCTGGCTCGTCTACGACGGCACGGGTCTAGCCGTCTACTCCACCGCGAATCAGGACTCGCCGATCAGCAATTCGGACGTGCCGCTCCTCGGCATCGACGTGTGGGAGCACGCCTATTACCTGAAGTACCAGAACCGCAGGCCCGAGTACCTCGAGACCTGGTGGAACGTCGTCAACTGGGATGCCGTGCAGAAGAACTACGAGAGCGCGGACAAGTAAGTCCGCGCTCTCGCGCCGTAGTTACCGCTTGACGACCGGCTGCGTGCCGCTCCACGCGTCGATGTAGCCTGCCGGCATCTCGGTCGCCGGCATGTAGATCCGGATCGACCAGCGCCCGCGCGGGATCACCGAGCGGACGAACTTCATCCCCATGATCCGACCGGACTGCTGTCCCAGCTGCAGCCGGCGCACGTTGATCCATGTACGCGCCAGCGTGAAGCGCTGCAGATAGACGAACCGGCTCGCGAACGACTGGCCGGCCGTGACGTAGAAGTGGAAATAGCCCGACCGTGAAACGAACGGCAGCTTGATCACGGGCTGCACCTGCACGGTGACCGAGCTCTCCGTGCCCTTCCACTGGGCCTGGTAGGTCGTGTTGAGCTGCGGCGTGACGTTGAAGGCGAACGCGCCGCCGCTCGTCGTCTGCAGTGTCGCGACTACCTGCTTGGTGGTCTGACCGAACGGGAGTGCCGTCAGCGTGACGGTCTCGCCGGTCTTCTTGTTGGACACGACGCCGCTGAGCGTCACCTGCGTCCCGAACTTCACGACGGGCACCGAGACGGCCAGCGTCACTGCGGGCGGCGCGCCGCGAACGGTGACTGTTCCTCTCAGTGTGGGATGGAGGCCGTCGTGGTAGCGGAACGTCCCTCCACCACGAAACACGTGGCTGTAGGTCTTGGTGGGCTTCAGGATCGGCGACGCGAACGAACCGCCGTTCGCCACGACCTGGTGATCCTTCGTGTCCGTGTTCGTCCAGGTGACGGTGTCGTCCTGGTTGATCGTCACGGTGGCCGGCACGAACCCCGTGGCCTTGATCTGAACCGTGCTCGTCGCCGTTGACGCGGGTGCGGCCAGCACCAGTGCCATCCCTGCCACGGCGATCGAAATGAACCTGCGCATCGTGGAACCCCCTGGCGTTGGAACCCCTCGGTGTCTCTTTTCTGGCTTCTTCCCTTGAGACGTTCGTTCCCCGTAAGGGGTTTTTAAGCGTTCGGTATGGGTCATGGTTGTGGAGGAGACCCTCTGTCTGCTGCAATCCAACAGACGTGGAATCCCGTAGAGACCCCGAGAAGATGGGCATCAGTGTTGCCTTGCCTGCTGCCATGCCCCGTGGCGGCCGTCGGGAAACGACCGGCGAGGACCCGCGCGAAGAGCGCGGGCTGACCGACGGCGACCTGATCGCCCGGGTGGCGCGGCGCGACGCGAACGCCTTCGAGGTGCTGTACGGGCGCTACGCCCGCCCGGTCTTCGGTCTTGCCCTCAGGCGTCTCGGCGACCGGATGCGGGCCGAGGACGCCGTGCAGGAGACCTTCGCGGCGATCTGGCGTTCCGCACGCACGTACCGGCCGGACCGGGGCGCCGGTGCACCCTGGCTCTACGCGGTCGCGCGCAACGCGATCGTCGACAGGAGCCGGAATCGCAGCGAGCCGCCGGCCGAGGTGCCCGACACCCCGTCGCTGGAGCCAACTCCGGCCGAGCGCGCCGAAACGTCCTACGTCTCCTGGCGGGTGCACCGTGCACTCGAAAGTCTCTCTGCGAAAGAGCGCGACGTGATCGAGCTCGCCTACTACGGAGAGCTCTCTCAGAGCGAGATCGCCGACTTCCTCGACATCCCGCTCGGCACGGTCAAGACGCGCACACGCGCCGCGCTGAGCCGTCTCGCCGACCTGCTCGAAGGGGAGCTGCAATGACGCGGGCGCCGGACTTCGACGATCTGATCGGCAGAGACGTGCCGGACGAGGAGCGCGCGCGCCTGCTGCGTGCGCACCAGTTGCTCGTCGAGGCCGGGCCTCCGCCCGAGCTCTCGCCCGAACTGGACTCGGTGCCCTGGCCCGAGGACTCTCAAATGCCGCTGCTCAAGCCCAGGCAGCACCATCGTCTGCTGCTCGCGGCTGCAATCGCCACGGCGATCGGGATCGGCTTCGTGCTCGGGCAGTCCACGAGCTCGAGCTCGAGCTCCATGGAGACCGTCCGCGTCGTGAAGCTCGCCGGAACGAGTCTCGACAGCGACGCGCGGGCCACTCTCGAGCTCGGCAAGGCTGACGCGCATGGCAACTGGCCGATGATCCTTCACACTCGCGGCCTGGAACAGCTTCCCGAGGGGGGCTACTACGACCTCTACCTGACGAAGGGCGGAAAGCCCGTCGTCCTGTGCGGCACCTTCAACGTGAAGGGCAACGACGTCGTCGTGCACTTCAGCGCGGCCTACGACCTCGACCACTTCGACAAGGACGGCTGGGTGATCACGCGTCAGCTGCCACAGAACCACGAGCCGACCGAAGTCGTTCTGAAACCGACCGCGGTCTAGGGCGCGACGCGGTCCGCCGCGACAAAGGCGGCGTGCGTGACCGGCATCTTCGCCGCGAAGAACTGCTCCACGGCATCCGCATAGCGGCGGATCTCGCGCTGAGCCGTCTCGGCGGCACGGAGCGAGACGAAGTTCATCAGGGCCCGCGCATTCACAGTCCAGAAGAACTCCGTGTACGCGCCGACCGGTATGACCGAGCGAGCCAACTCGCGGGCGACACCGGCCTCTACGAGTCTCTCGTACGTCTCGAACGCATGCTCGTAGACCTCTCGGAGCTCCTCGCGCGTTCGCTCGGCGAGCTCCGGGTCCACAGGCTCGAATGAGTAGGCGCCCGGCTTGCCGACCTGGCTGCGCACGTCTTCGAGCTCGGGCACGTAGAAGTCGTCGGTCGCCTTCGCGTAGCGCATCGAAAACTCGTTGAACGAGCCGACACGGTGGCGAAACCACTCGCGCGCGACGAAGATCGGCGCCCGGATGTGGAAGCGGAAGGAGTTGTGCTCGAATGGCGTGCCGTGCCTGTCGCGCATGAGGAAGCGGATCAGGCCCGCGTCAGACTCGTCCATCTCGTCCTTGCGGCGGGCGAAGCTGACGCGTGCGGCGTTCACGACCGAGAGGTCGGTCGCCATCGCGTCGTCCAGCCTGACGAAGCCGTGATCGAGGACACGGATGGCGTCTTCGGCTATCACTCTGTCTGTCGTGGCCACCGGTGAATCGAGTTTAGCCGGGGTGCATGTCGGCACCTCTGGCTGGTCTTATCCCTCCTGGAAGCCGGGGTTCTACCCGGCCGGCACCGATGCGAAGGAGTTCCTCCGCTTCTACGCAGGCCACTTCGCCACGGTCGAACTGAACACCACGGGCTACCGGCTTCCGGGCGAGGAGCAGTTCGCGCGCTGGGCCGAGCAGACGCCGCCGGGGTTCCGCTTCGCGCCCAAGCTCGCGGGCAACCGGCCGCGCATGCTCGCGGAGTTCGGGCCTCGCGTGCGTGCGCTCGGCGACCGGCTCGGGCCGATCCGCGTCCAGCTGATCAGCGCCCGCGACGAGGGGATGATCGAGCTGATCCTCGGCTCGCTCGATCCGGATCTCCTCCTCGCGTTCGATCTCGCGCATCCGTCGTGGGACGGGATCGAGCCGCGGCTTGCGCAGGCGGGGGCGGTGCGGATCAACGATCTCGACCACGAGGCGCCGTTCCGGTACGTGCGGTTTCGCGATCCGCCGTATGACGACGAGACGCTGCGGGAGTGGGCCGACCGGCTCCGAGCCGTCGACGTGCCGCTCTATGCGTACTTCCGGCACGAGGACGAGCCGACGGCGCCGGCGTACGCCCTACGGTTGCTGGAGCTGCTCGGTCAATGAACGTGGCACTTCTTGTCGGCTCCGGCGACCGAGTCCTGCAGGGCGTTCTGCTGCTGTTCGTACGCCACGTCTTCGGAGCTGTTCGGATTGAAGTCGTGTAAGCCGGAGACCGTGGTGCTCACGTCGGGCGTCACGCCGGGGCCGATCGCGGTCAGGCGGTACTTCGCACCGTTGCCCGGGCCGCGCGGGCTGAATTTGTAGAAGCCGTAGCAGAAGACTCCGGTCGGCTGGTGAGCCAGGAAGGCGTTCTCGCGGCGCCAGCCCTTCCCGTAACGCGAGTCGAACGTGTCGACGTAGATGTTGCGGCCGTACCCGTCGAGCGGCGAGCCGACGCGTGTTGCCGAGAAGCCGTACACGGGCTTGCCGTCGTAGGTGAGCCGCCCGAACAGGTGGTGGAAGCGGCCGCCGTAGACCCAGTCGGTCCAGGCGTCCAGCGACGCGATCGCGCCCGACCAGTGGGAGAGGTGGAGCTCCCAGGTGCCGAGCCCGCTGTGCGAGCGCCCGTCGAAGTTCGGAAGCGTCCTGCGCCAGGATTGGAGCGCCCAGTACGAGCCGTCCGGCGCCGCGCAGGCGGCGACCTGGAAGGCGAGCTTCGGCCCGTCGTAGGCGCGGCACTGGTTCCTGAACGAGGTCCAGTAGCGGCCCGAGTAGTCCTTCCGGAACCTGACTTGCGGCCGGCTGGTCGTCGGCTGCCGCGCATCGATCGCTCCCCAGGCGCGGACGTGCATCACGCGGCCGCCGGCCTTGTTGTAGGTGACCAGCGCCTGACCGTTCCGCATCGACGCCGAGCCTGACGGCATGCGCGTTCCGATCGATGATCTCCGAAGCGGACGCGGTCGATGCAGACAACAGCAAGAGAGCAGCCGAAAGCGACAGCAGGAGGTGGCGTCCCACACCCTAGAAATCGACGTTCAAATCATGGGCCCGTCACTCGTTCGAGGGATCTCCGCTACCGTTTTACGCCCAGAGGAGCGTGGGCCGCCGTCTAGCCATCGTGACTGTCTCGAGCCTGTTTGCCGTATGCGCGCAGACGGCGCATGCATCCGAACGGCTGGACGTGAACGCATCGGGCGTCCGCCTTGCCGTGAACGGCGGCACTGCTCTCGTGAGCTACCGAGCGCGAGGTCGCGCCGTTCATGCGTTGGTCTGGGGCGCCGTCAACGCTCGGCCGCCAAGCCGAACAGAGAAGCAGGTGCGTTTCCGGTTCGACTGGAGCGGAGGTTGGAAGACGAGACACCGACTGGTTTGGAAGACGTTCCGAAACCGCTGCGGGCCTTACGACGGGCCTGCACTCGCCTATCTGGTGACCGCCTGCAAGGCGCCCGACGGCTCGTACTGGGCCGTGCAGAAGTGGCAGCCGTATCTCCCTCACCGGGGCTATCCGCCGTACGAATCCGCGACAGACGCAGTGGGAGTTCCACGTTTCGCACTGGCAGGGACCTCCGGCGATCCTCGAAGTTCACACGGACTGGGCCTTCAAGGGCCAGGCGCACGACCTCTTCGGACGTCTGACGTATCTGGGACAGCCCGTTTACGGCTTCAAGGCCGGGCGCGACGGGGCGCCGGGCGACAAGTACGGGCGCAGCCTGTACATCGACACGTTCGACTCGGCGTACGGTCCGGGCTGGAAGCGCGAGACGTCGATCATGTTCCGCACCGGGAGCGGCGCGTTCTGTTACAGCTTCTGGCCCACGCACGACAACACGTTGCCGGGGTATCCGAACAATCCGCGCCCGGCGGGCAACGGCAAGCGCTATCGCATCTCGGTCGAAGGCCCAGGGGTGACACCGGATCTGCTGTGGGAAGGTCCCGGGCTCCACGACTTCAATCCGGCAAGCCAGGCAGACGTGGCCTACGAACGCAACATGGATGCGCTGTTCATGCAGTTCCTCGCGAACGACAAGTTTTGCCCGACGCAGCGCTAGATCAGAACCGGGCGGTGGCGCCGAGGTGCCGCTCGTACGCACGACTCGCGACGATCTCCGCAATCTGCTCGACCGTGTAGCGAAGCTCGTCGTCGGTGTTGTAATAGTGCGGGCCGAGCCTCAGGCCGGCGTCGGGGCGGAAGTCGCAGATGATCTGCCGCTCGCCGAGCTCCTTGTGCACCGCTTCGAACTCCGGCGTGCGCACCGTGACGGTGCCGCCTCGTCGGGCTGGGTCGCGCGGGCTGCTGACCTCGAAGCCGGCTTCGTCGAGCAGATCGATGAGCAGCTGGGTCTGGCGAACCGAATTCTCGCGGATGCGGTCGACGCCGATCTCCTCGATCAGGTCGTAGCCCGCCGTCGCGGCGTAGAGGGCCGGCACGTTTGGCGTGCCGGTGAGAAAGCGCGCCGCACCGTCGGCGAAGTCGAGCTCCGGCTCGAAGCTGAAGGGACGCGCATGCGCCTGCCAGCCGACGAAGGTGGGCTCCAGCACCTCGGCGAGATCCGGGCGAGCGTAGAGCCAGCCGTTACCCGGCCCGCCGCAAAGCCACTTGACACTGCCGCCGACCGCGAAGTCGACGTTCAGCGCGGCGACGTCGAGCGGAACGATCCCGGCCGACTGGTACGCGTCGAGCACGACGTGCGCACCGACCTCGTGCGCACGACGGACGATCGCGGCGACGTCCTGGATCTCCCCCGTCTTGAAGAGGACGTGTGTGATCGGAACGAGCAGCGTTCGTTCGTCGATCGCTTCGATGATGGCCCGGTCGTCGTCGACGACCACGACGTCGAGCTCGGGCTGCGCCTGGTACAGGTAGCGGACGCTCGGAAAGTTGCCTTCCTCGTAGACGACGCGGTTGCGACGCGGATCGACCGGACGGAAGCAGGACACGATGATCGCCTCGGCGATTGCGACGTTCTGGTGCATGACGGTCGACCCGGGCGGCGCACCGATGATGCGGCCGACCTGGTCGCCGACGGTCATCGGCATCTCCCACCAGCCTTCGCCCCAGGCGCGGATGCCGCGTTCCTTCCACATCCGCGTGAACTCGAGCATGCGTTGCTCGGCGGCGGCGGGCATGGCGCCGAGGGAGTGGTTGATGAGGTACGTCGTGTCGGCGAGGATCGGGAACCGGTCGCGGTACTCGGTCAGCTCCATGCCGCGCAGCCTAGTCCCGAAGCGGGGCGACTCGTCAACGGCTTGGTGTCAGACACCTTGCCGTCGGATGCGCCCCGAGGTGACGAAACGCGCTCCGATCCCCGGTTCGAGCCGTTCTCCCGTAGGCCACCTAGGACACGGCTCGGGGTCAGACACTGTGACGAGAGTGTGACTTAGCTGAGGGTGCGCTCGGCCGGGCCGACGTAGCGCGCGGACGGGCGGAAGAGGCGGCCCGTTTTCTTCTGCTCGAGAATGTGCGCGGACCAGCCGGCGACACGCGAGCAGGCGAACATCGCAGGCGCGAGGGGTGGCGGGATCTCGGCGATGTCGAGGACGACCGCCGAGTAGTACTCCACGTTCGTGGCGAGCACACGATCCGGGAGAACGTTTCTGGAGCGCTGCGAGCGCCGCCGTCTCGAGTTGCTCCGCCACCTCGACGTACGGCGAGCCAAGCTCCTGCGCGGTTCGCTTGAGGATGCGCGACCGCGGGTCTTCCGCCCGGTAGACGCGGTGACCAAAGCCCATGATGCGCTTCTTCTGCGCCAGCGCGTCCTCCACCCACTGCGCCGCATCGCCCGAGCTCTTGACCTCGTCGAGCATCGGCTTGACGTAGGCGGGGGCGCCGCCGTGCAATGGGCCTGAGAGTGCACCCACTGCCGAGGAGAGGGCCGCGCCGCAATCGGCGCCGGTCGACGCGACCACACGAGCGGTGAACGTCGAAGCGTTCAAGCCGTGCTCGGCCGTGCAGATCCAGTAGGTGTCGATCGCCTGCACGTGACGCGGGTCGGCCTCGCCACGCCACCTGAGGAGGAATTTCTCGGCCGCGGTCTTCCCGCGGGCAACGACATCGTCGGGGACAACGTCGCTCTTGCCGTCGGCGAGGCGCGCGGAGCGCGCGACGATCGACATCATCTGCGACGACAGCCGGCCGAGGTCCTCGCGTGCCTGCTCGTCGGAGATCTCGTTCAGCTTCCCGAGCTTCCATTCACCGGAGAGGCGCGCCGTCTCGGCCTGAAGATCCGCGGGCGCATTTCCCGTGAGCCCCGCCGGCTCGTGCGGCTCCGGTTCCGGCATCTTCGACTCGAGGTCGTTGTCGACGAGCAGCCCCCAGACGTTCTCGTAGGGAACCTTCCCGACGAGCGGTTCGACGTCGACACCGCGGTACCGCAGCGACCCGCCCTCGCGGTCGGGCTCCATGATCTCCGTCTCGACGGCGACGACGCCCTCGAGCCCCGGTTTGAAGTTGTCGTTGCTGTTGTTGCTCATGTCGATTCCCCCAGCTCGATCTCGTGCCCGACCGACCGCTCTCGCGCAGCCGCGAGCACCAGTGCCGCTGCTGCTGCGTCCTGGACGGCGACGCCGACTGACTTATACAGGGTGATCTGCTCCGGGGAGGTTCGCCCCGGTCGCCTGCCCGAGACCAGCTCTCCGAGCTCGACCACGTCGCCATGGTCCCCCTCCAGGAACTCCGGCGCGCCGGCGGGAGGCGGAGCGAGCGTCGACTCTCTGGACTCCACCGCCACCAGAGCTTCCGCGATCGTTGCCGCGTCTACCTCCCCGCGACCTGATGGGTTCGCCCCGACGGAGTTGACATGGACGCCCGGGGACAGCCACTCACGCTGCACGATCGGCTCCGCAGAGTGCGTCGTCGCGGCGACGACGTCGGCTCCACGCAATGCCTCCTCCCACGAAGCCACCGCCTTCCCACCGATCTTCTCCGCGAGCTGCTCAGCGTTCGCGCGATCGCGGCTCGCAACGCGGATCTCCGTGAACTCACGCACCCGCCCGAGCGCCTTCGCATGTGCATGCGCCTGCACCCCCGCGCCGAGAATGGCGAGAACGCGGGCGTCCTCACGCGCAAGCAGCCGCGTCGCAAGTGCGGAGCCTGCGGCCGTGCGCGTCGCGGTGATGTACGTGCCGTCCATCAACGCGACCGGCGTCCCGTTCTCCTCGTCGAACAGACAGATCAATGCCTGATGCGTGTGGCGATCACGGTTCCGGGGAAAGAGCGTGACGAGCTTGCAGGCGAGGCCGGCCGACGGCAGGTACGCCGGCATGACACCCAGGAGACCGTCGTGCTGCGCGAACGCGGCAATACGCGGAGGCATCGAGGCTTCGCCTGCGCTGAGCTCGACATGGGCGGCCGCGAGTGCGTCGACGAGCTCGTCGAGGTCGAGCAGCTCTCGCACTTCGTCCTGCGAGAGAACGATCACGAGAGACGCTTGAGCAGGCCGAGTGCTTGCTGGTTCCAGGGAACGCGGTGCGTGACGCCGGCTCCGCCGACCCGCCCACGGTTCGCGAGGTACCAGTCGTACGTCTGGATCAGAGCGTCGCGGTTCGACAGTTGCGGCTGCCAGCCCAGGAGCCGCTGCGCCTTCGTAACGTCGACGAACGAATCCTTGTGCGCGGTCTTGTAGTGCCACTCGGCGAGCGGCGAGACACGCATTAGCTCCAGCCCGCGAAGCGCGATCTCCGCCGGCTTCACGGGAACGGGCTGCAGCCGCGACGACGAGCCCGCGTGGTCGATCAGTGCCTGCAGGTCGGAACGCACGGTGCCGAACTCGGTCGCACCGATGTTGAACGTCTCGCGGGCAGCCGCCGGCTCCGCGGCGGCTCGCACGACGGCATCGACGAGATCTTCGACTCCGAGGAGCTGGTAGCGGTTGTGACCCTTGCCGAGCGTGTAGATCCGGCGCCCCTCACGGATCCAGTCGAAGAGGATCTCGAACACGCCCAGGCGTTCCGGTCCGATGAAGGTCTTCGGGCGCACGATCGTCGTCTCGACCGCCGCCACCCGGCACAGTCCCTCCGCATCGATCTTCGACTCGCCGTACGAGCCCACGCCGACGAGCGGATCGTCCTCCTCGATCGGATGCTTCTCCGGCACGCCGTAGACCGCGGTCGAGGAGATGAAGACGACACGGCGGACGCCGGCGTCGTCCGCGGCGCGCAGCACGTTCTCGGTTCCGCCGACGTTCACCGAGCGAATCGATCCGCGAGAGGCCTGAATCGGCAGCGCCGCTGCCGCGTGCACGACCACGTCGGCCCCCTGCACGAGCTTGCCGACGCTGTCGCGATCGCGAATGTCCCCGCGCAGCTCGTCGACCGAGCGCTCGAGCTCGGCGTCGTCCAGCGGGACGACGTCGAGAGTTCGTACGTCATGCCCGTCGGCGAGCAGCCGTCGAGCAAGGTGCAGGCCGAGAAAACCCGCGCCGCCGGATATGGACCAGAGCATCTACCGCGGAACGCTACTCGCCGCGGGCGGCGTGGGCGCCGGCTGAGGCGGCGGCTTCGCATCCACGAGCACCGCGGCGACCAGCAGCACCGCCATGCCGACCAGGCTCTCGCCGAGGAGGCTGCCACGCAGCCGCGGTAGTGCGCCGTCGCCGCCACGTGCAACCGCCGGCACGGCGACGAGCTTGTGCAACCCGCCCCACGCAAAGGCGAGCGAGACGAGCCCGATCTTGACGAACAGCACCTGGCCGTACCCCGTCGTCCAGAGGTCGTTCAGCTGCGGCAGCCGCACGATGCTGAGATAGACGCCCGCGAGCAACAGGACGCCGACGCACACGGTCGCGAGCCGCGAGAACCCGAGGAACGCCGCCCGTCGCGCGTCTGGCATCAGCGGCCAGACGACGACCACGAGCTGGATGAGGCCCCCGATCCAGAGACAAGCGGCCGAGAGATGCGCCCAATCGGCGAGCTCCGACTTCCACGACGAGCCGGCGTCGGCGGCGGAGTGGCCCGACAGCGAGAGCCCCGATACAAATCCCAGGCCGACCAGGAATGCAGGCCAGAGGAGCACCGCGCGATCCGTGAGCCACGCGAGGAACAGGAGCGCGGTCACGAGCGCGAAGCCGAGTGTCATCGCGATGAACGCCGACCCGAACCTCGACCGCGCGATGGGCGAGAGGTCGCCGTAGAGCAGCCGGCCGAAGGGAAGCTGCAACGCGTCCTCGGCTCGGAGGATGAACGCTGCGATTCCGACGTTGAGCGTCACCAGCGCGCCGATCCCCGTCACCGCGTAGAACCGCTGCTCCGCGCGAGCAGGCAAACGGTTACGCAGCACCAGCAGCCTGAAGCCCAGCCCGCCGACGAGCAATGCCAACGCGACGAAGTACAACCAGCGCACGACGTCCTCGCTCCTTGTCGGCCCCGATGCCCCGAATGCCTCCGTCGGGGGCGGTGCGTTGGCACGAACGCCGAACGTGAACACGCCCGACACGACGTGTCCGTCCCCGGACATCGCGTGCCAACGCACGGTGTATGCGCCCTTCGCCAGGTGGGGAGCCCACGCCGTCAAGGTGCGGCCCTTGATCACGACTCGCTTCACGCCGACGCTGCCGCTGGACGAATAGAGCTGCACGGGGTCCGGCAGGCTCTGCACGTACTGGTCGAACAGCAGCACGATCTTCTGCGGCGACGAGGGCAGCCGCTCGCGGAATCCCGGCGTCGTCTGCAAGAGCGACGCGTGCGCGAACGCCTGCGCCGGCAACACGAGCGCAAACGTCGCCGCGATCAAGAGGACCCGCTTCATCGATGTGGTGTCCCCGCGAGCTCCGAGATGTGCCCGAAGATCGGAGCGACGTCGCGATCGCAATAGAGCATCACCGAGATGACCACGAACGTCAGCGCGAACCCGGTCGCCACGGCCTGCGAACGCGGCCGCAGGCAGCGAGCCAGCGGGAAGATCGCGCCCACGAGCAGCGTCCACCCGAGCAGGTGATGCAGGAACGAGGAGCGCTGGAACAGCCACGCATTCTGCTCGTGGACGAGGAACGCAGCGCCGGAGACGACGAACCCGGCAGTCATTCCCAGACGCCACCACTTACTTTGCAGCTTCCCGCGAACGAGCGCGAGCTCCGTCGCGCCGGCGAGCATCATCACCTGCGCCCACGCCCCGTGCGCAAGCATGTGGATCGCCGAGTTGGTGTAGAAGGTCATCACCGGCCACAAGAGCACGCCGAGCGCGAACGCGAGCCCGGGCCACAGGTACGCGCGCCACGCCCGCCGCCGCCACACCTCCGTTCCCACGATCGCCTCGCCGAGCAGGCAGAGGCCGAGCAGGAGGAATCCCGTCGCGAACAGCCAGTGAACGTGCTCACTGGGCGGTTGCATGTTCCTCCTGCTCCAGGTCCTCCAGAAGTCCCGGCACGACGAAGAAATGGAAGAAGAGCCCGACGGCGATCACGAGCAGTGGGGGCTCGACGAACAGCCACCAGAAGCCTTGCGCGTGCGGATGCAGCAGCGTGACTCGCTCCGGCTGCACGAGAGCCCAGACGACGCCGGCGAACGCGGTCGCCGGCCCGACCGCGGACATGATCCGCGCCCGCGTCGTGGCTCGTTGTAACGGTCGTTCGAGTTCGGTGACGAGTTCTGCGTTCACGAAGTCCCCTCCCAGGGTCGAAGTCAGTGCACAAGGACCCGCGAACGCCGAAGCGCCGCAGGCCTAGGCAGGCGCGGGAGGAGGCCTGACTTCGAACGCGAGCCCGAAGAGGCTCCGCGGAGTGACGAGCTCGCCGACGGTTGGCCGCGGCGACGGAAGGCTCACGCCCAGGAGGCGAGACGCACGCGCTGCCGTGTCGCGCGCATAGCTCTCGTAATCGGAGAGCCAGTTTTCGACAGCGCGATAGACAAGAGCGACGACGACGGAGAGAACTGCGAAGACCGGCAGCGCGGCGGTGTGCAGCCAGGGCGCGAGCAGCGGCCACCGACCGGCAGAGATTCCCTCCGCGTCGATCTGCAGCAGGTAGATGAGCGACGTGACGAGAAAAGACCCGAGCCAGAGCCGCGCAGAGAGCTCGATCCGGACGCGCGGCGCGGACCGCGCGACTGGCGAACCGTGCGCGGCGAGCAGCCGGCGTGCGCCGCGCGCGACGCTGCGGGCTTTGACGAAACGCCACGCGACGCGCGCCATCATCAGGGCGACGGCGACCTTCACGACCGCCAGCAAGATCGGGTAGTACTGGGCGCCGGAGTACGGCGTCTCGACATGGCGGCCGAAGTCGAGCCGATGCGCCAGGCTCCGACCGGTTAGCTCAGCTACGAGCGCGAGCAGGACGAGCGCGAGCCGCGCAAGACCACGCTGGTGCCGGCGTGCTCGGTCCATCTCCGCAACAGTGTGCGCCTATCGGCGCACTCTGCGCAACTGGGTACGAACCCGCCGGTTACGCGACTACGGTCAACATCCACTCGTTGCTGCAGCGGTCCTCGAAGGCGACGAGGAAGATCCGCTGGTACTGCCCGAGGCAGAGGGAGCCGTCGCTGAAGGGGATTTGCTCGGTCCGGGGGCCGAGCAGCATCGACACGAGCCTCGTGCGCTCCTCCGCCTCGAGGGGGATGAGCCGCTCGAGCAGGCATTCGAGATCGGTGAAGAAGCCGCTTTCGCGTTCCTGCACCCGGATCAGCGACGGATCCCCGTTGGGGGAGACGAACGCGATGCCGCTGCCTCCGTTCGAGGCGACCTCGCGCCGGACCTCGTTCGTGATGTCGAGCACGGTCAGGTTGGGCAGGGCAGCCGCGATCGAGACAGGGATCTCGACGGAGGTCACGCGGACGCAACCTCCCGCGGCAGCCGGAAGTGGACGTCCTCGCGCGCAACCGTCACCTCGACCACCTCGCCGTAGCCCAGCTCTGCGAGCCGGTCGATGGTCGCCTCGACGAGCTCGCCGGGAGTGGACGCCCCGGCCGTGAGCCCGATGACCTCGTGCCGGGAGACCACGTCCTCCCCGAGCTCGCTCTCGCCGTCGATCAGCTCCGCCTCGGCGCCCGCGATGCGAGCGACCTCGACGAGCCGCTGGGCATTCGAGCTCGTCTGCGAGCCGATCACGAGGATCAGAGTGGCCTCCTCGGCGAGCCGCTTGACGGCGTCCTGGCGGTTCTGAGTGGCGTAACAGATGTCATCCGCCCCCGGACGCGTGAGCGTACCGAAGCGTTGTTCGAGTGCGTCCACCGTTGCGCGCACGTCGTCGAGCGACAGCGTCGTCTGGCTGATGACGGCGACGGGCCTCCCGTCGGACTCGAGCTGGGCAGCTGCCTCCGGCGATTCGACGACCACGGTCGAGTCCGGGCGCTCGCCCTGTGTCCCGATCACCTCGACGTGATCGGCGTGCCCGACGAGCGCAACGAGATGTCCCGAGTCCGCGTACCGGCGGGCCTCCGCATGGACCTTGGAGACAAGCGGACAGACGGCGTCCACGACACGGAGACCACGCTTCTCGCAACTCTCGCGCACCGCGGGCGCGACGCCGTGCGCCGAGAGCACGCAGATCTCACCGGCGGGGATCTCGGCTTCGTCGTCGACGAACACCGCCCCGAGCCGCTCGAGACGGCGGACGACGTGGTCGTTGTGCACGATCTCGTGCCGGACGTAGATCGGCGGCCCGTGTTCCGCGAGCAGGCGCTCGACGATCTCGATCGCGCGGTCGACACCCGCGCAGAAGGACCGGTGCTGCGAGCAGGACCGTTTGCTCACGAATTCGTCTCCACTGCGCGGGTGAGGGAAGGGGCTGAAGGGGAAACCGTGAGGTTTCCTCCTCGGCCCACGCGGCGATCTCAGCGGCGGGGGCGAGGCGATCCCTAAAGAGGAGCTCGTGAGGGAAACATGGTTTCCCTCACGGGAGCGAGCCGAAGGCGAGCGACGCCCGCGAAGGAACGCGGTGCGCGAGCACGCGCTTGCTCATACGATCGCCTCGAGACCCTTGAGCGCGCGCCGGGCACCGGCCGCTGCGCGCAGCGTCACCACCGGCTGCCGGGCGAGGCCGCGCAGGAAGCCCAGATAGTCGACCCCACCTTCCGCAGTCGCGCCTTCGGCAACTCCGCCGAGCCGGTGCGTGGGCGTGTCGCTGATCGCGCGCAGGCAGCCGACGAGCCGGCCGCTCCGCGCGAGCGCTCCTGACTCCATGTCGACCGCGTCCGCCCCGGTCTGCGCGTGCAGCCGTGCACGCTCTGCGGGATCGTCGACGATCCTGCTGGCGCCGAGGATCGTCCCGGTTCGCGCGGGTGAAGCTCCGAGCGGGCCGCCCTCCCACAGGACCGTCCCGGACTCGTCCACGACGCGCGTCGCGTCGATGACGGTGCCGACGGGCAACTCGCCCGAGAGCGCTCCCGCGATGCCGAACGAGACCAGCCGCCCTTCGGGAACGCCCTTCGATGCACCCAACCCCACAACCGCCGTCTGTCCGAGCCGCCGCGCGATGCGCTCCTCGACGGTCATGGCACAGGCGAAGGTCAGCCCGTCAGCGTCCAAGCCATGCTCCTTGCGCTCTCCTTGAGCGAGCCGGCAGCTTCGTACGCGGCCGAGGGCTCGAAACCGGAATGGATCGCACAGTGCTCGCAGCGAGGATCGTTCCCCGGCCCGTAGTCCTCCCACTCCATGCCCTCGAGGAGCGCGTCATAGGTCGGGAAGATCCCGTCGGTGAGCAGGTAGCACGGCCCTTTCCAGCCGTACGGGTTACGCGTGATCGAGCCCCAGGGCGCGCACTTGAGCTTCCGCTCGCCGGTGAGGAACTCCTGGTAGATCGGTGTCGCGAGCCAGCGATAACCGCGCTCGCGGGCGACGGTGCGGATGACCTTGAACTTCTCCTCGTGCTCGGCTCGCGTCATCGTCAGCGCCGGATCGATCTGCGAGTACTGGTAGCCCGGGGCGATGAGCATGCCGTCGATGCCGACGTCGTCGGTGAGATAGCCCATCATCTCGATGACGTCCTCGATCGACGTCTCCTTGAAGATCGTCGTGTTCGTGGCGACGCGGAAGCCTGCCTCGCGCGCCTTCTTGATCGCGTCGACCGCGACGTCCCAGAGCCCCGGGTAGTCGCAGATGTAGTCGTGGATCTCGCGCATCCCGTCGAGATGAACGACGAACGTCAGCTTGTGGCTCGGCTCGAAGACCTCGAGGTACTGCTCGAGCCGCAGCGCGTTCGTGCAGAGGTCGATGTTCTTCCCGAGCTCGAGCATGCCGGCGACGACGTCCTCGATCCCCTTGTAGACGAGCGGCTCTCCGCCGCAGATCGAGACGACCGGAGCCGGACACTGCGCGCCCGCGTCGATGCACTCCTCGACGGTGAGCCGCGCCTTGTTCGACTCGTACTCGCGGATCTTCCCGCAGCCGATGCAGGCGATGTTGCACGCCAGAGTCGGCTCGAGCATGAGGACGAGCGGATAGCGCTCCCGTTTCCGCTGCTGAGTCGCCACGTACTTGCCGATCTGGACGGTTGAGCGAAGCGGGAACTTCATCCGTTGAGCCTTTCTCTCAGGCGCCCGAGGGCGAGGAGCGGGAACGTAAGCCGGTACAGGTGGTAGCCGATCATGAAATCGAGGGGAAAACCAGTACCCGTGTAGTGCTGCTCGTCCCAATCACCGTTGGGACGCTGAGTCTGGCAAAGATACTTGGCTGCGCGCTGTGTGGACAAGCCTCTCGTCGGCTCCCCCAGCCACGTAGGCCAGCAGGGCCCAAGCGGTCTGCGAGGGCGTCGGGGCGCCGCGGCCGCGCCGGGCGGGGTCGCTGTAGGAAAGGATGTCCTCACCGAAGGCACCACTCGGTTGCTGGACCGAGTCGAGCCACGCGAGCGCACGCCGGACGGCCGGATGCTCCGGAGGCACGCCGCAGGCCTCCAGGGCCGGCACCGCAGCGCCCGTCCCGTAGACGTGATTCACGCCCCAGCGGCCGAACCAGGAGCCGTCCGGCTCCTGCTCGGCGAGGAGCCAGTCGAGGCCTGACGCGATCGCGGAGTCGTAGCCGGGCTCGTGGCCGAGCGCCTCGAGGGCGTGGGCGGTCACGTCTGCGGTCGGCTCGTCCGTGACCTTGCCGAAGTCGCAGATCGGGAGCTTGTAGAGCCACAACGCCTCGTTGTCGACATCGAACGCACCCCAGCCTCCGCTGCGCGACTGCATCCCCACCGTCCAGTCGAGCCCGCGCCGGACGGCCTCGTCACCGAGATCGAGCTCACGCAGCGCCAGCGCGACCACGGCCGTGTCGTCGACATCCGGGTAGAGGTCGTTGTCGAACTCGAACGACCAACCTCCCGGTGCGAGATCGGGCCGGCGGATCGCCCAGTCCCCACGCACCGTCACCTCTTCGCCGAGCAGCCACGAGCCTGCAGCCTGGAGCCGGGGATCGTCGGCCGGGACGCCCGCTGCGCGCAGGGCGAGCACCGAGAGCGCGGTGTCCCAGATCGGGGACTGACAGGCCTCGGGCCGCAGGCGGTCGCCGTCGCGGATGAGGAACCGTTCCCAGCCGGCGAGCCCGCGCGCGAACGTCTCGTCCTCGAAGCCGTGCCCGAGGGCCGCCAGCATGATCAGCGACCACACCCAGGGCGGCTGGATCCCGCCCCACGAGCCGTCGGCCTCCTGCCGCTCGCGCACCCAGCGCTCGGCGACGCTGACTGCTCGCCTGCGGCGCTTCGAGAGGCGCGGAGTACCGGACGGTGCTGTCTTCCGCCCGCCGATCTCGCTCAGGTCGATCGCACTCGGCCGGACGGGCTGCAGCGCCTCCACCACCGACAGCGACACCATCGTCTGCCGGGCCCAGCAGGCGAAGTCGTAGACGGACAGCGGGCCGTTGGCCGGGAGCAGGATCAACTCCACGGGAACATGTGCCAGCCGCCGCCAGGGCCACTGCCCGATCAGCGCCAGGAACGCACGAGTGAAGATGCGCGCGCGCGCGACACCGCCGTTACGACGGATGTATTGCCGGGAAGCCTCCCCGGCATCGACTCCCGCGAGCTTCAACGCGGTGTACGCCTCGACGGTCACCGACAGATCCGGCGGCCCGTCGAACCAGATCGACCAGGTCCCGTCGGCGCGTCGGCGCGCGAGCAGCTCGTTCGCGAGCAGGCGGTCCGTCTCCGCGTCGCGCAGCCCGAGAAAATGGAGCAGGAACAGATGCTCCGCGATCATCGTCGCGTTCGACTCGAGCTCGCCCTTCCACCAGCCGTCGGGATGCTGGAGCGAGAGCAAACGCTCGGCGCCGAGGTCGACGGCGGTGTCGAGCCCGGTCAGCTCCTGCACAACAGTCACGCAGCCACCTTAGTTGTCACATCGGACAACAAACGCGCTGCCGTACGGCCGGAGCGAACCGCGCTCTCCATCGTCGCGGGCCAGCCGGTCGCGGTCCACGCGCCCGCGCGCGTGACATAGGGACGCGAGGTGAGCGGCCCCGGCCGCCGCGAGGCGGTTCCCGGACGGAGGGCGACGGTTGCATGCGGCTCGCGGCTGACTCGCGACCAGAGAACCTCGGCGTGACCGAGACGCTCGGTCAACTGGGAGGCGATGTGATCGACGAGCTCGCGGCCGCGGATCTCCATCAGTTCGGGCACCCCACTCGACACTACCGTCAGGTACTGGCCCTGCGCGGCAGTGTGTCCGGTGAGCGCGCCGCGATCGAAGACCCAGTGCGCGTCCGAGCCGAGTAGCGCTGCGAGCGGCGTGCGCAGAAGCGGACGGTCGAACAGGAGATGCACGCTGACGATCGGCGATGGGTCGAGATCAGGCTCCGCTTCGCCGAGCAGCCGCGCCGATTCGGCGGGCGGCGTTGCAACCACGATCACGTCGGCGGCCAGATCGTCGAGGTCGTCGACCCGCACGCCGGTCTCCACGGTCGCACCATCCCGCTCGAGCGTCCGGCGCGCCGCATCGCCGTGCATCCGGCCGAGCGGTTTCGCCGGCAGCACGAGCTCGCCCGCGCGCCGGCCGGCGAGCAGCGCCGTCTGCACCGTGAAGATCCCCATCGCGGCACTCGCCTCGGCCGAGGGCAGGTTCAGCGCAGGCCGGATGAAGACGTCCCAGAACCGCTCGATCGCGCGCTCCGACTGGCCCTTGCGCGACAGGAAGTCTGCAAATGTCTCGTCGTCGTGCGCGGCAGGATCGAGCCCGCGTAGCGCGAGCAGCTGCCAGACGAGGGGACGCTCGCGCAGCGGCAGGTGCGCGTAGCGCGCGAGCAGGATCGAACCGGGAGAGATGTGCGCCCAACGGCGGTGCTCGTCCACGACGGGAAGGCTCAGGCGCATGCGGCGAACGGAGCCCGACTCGCCGATCCGCTCGAGGAACGCGAGGTACTCCGTGAAGCAGCCGAGCGCGATGTGCTGTCCGTTGTCGGGCGGCGGCGCCGGATCGCCGTCGCGCTCCGGCAGCGTCTGCACGGCGCCGCCGAGCGTCGGCCTCGCTTCCAGCAGAGTGACGTCGTGTCCCGCGTCCAGCAGCTCGAGCGCGGCCGCGCAGCCCGCGAGGCCGCCGCCGACGACCGCCGCCTTCACCGGCGCAGCCCCTCGCCGACGATCCGCAGCTTCGTCAGCGCGGACAGGTGCGGCGGACCGTCGAACACGTCGAAGCCGCTCGCCTCGATCCGGTCGAGCGTCGCACGGTAGAGACCGGCGAACGTGGAGACGCAGAGCGCACTGCGACCGTCGAGCGAGCGCAGCAGCCCGAGGCCGTCCCGCAGATGTACGCGAGCGCGCTCCGCCTGGAACGTCATCAGCGCACGCCACGCATCCGTGGCCCGACCGGCCGCGATGTCGTCCTCCGACACGCCGAAGGAAGCGAGCTCGTCCTGCGGCAGGTAGACGCGGCCGAGCACCCAGTCCTCCCGCACGTCGCGAATGATGTTGATCAGCTGCAACGCAATTCCGAGCGTCTCGGCTCGCTCCACGTCGTCGGAGCCGTACACGGCGATGCAGGCGACCCCGACCGCGCCCGCGACTTTCGTGCAGTAGCCGCGTAGCTCGTCGAAGTTCGCGTACCGCGTCTGGTCGAGATCCTGCAGCCCGCCGTCGACGAGCGCGTGCAACGCACTGTCGGGGATCGGGAAGCGGCGCGCGCGTCGGCGAGTGCAACCGACATCGCGTCGCCGCTCGGCGAGTCCAGGCCGGCGCGTATCTGCTCGAGCTGCTCCCGCTTCTGGTCCGGCGGCAACTCGCCGTCCGCCACGTCGTCGACGCGGCGCGCAAACGCGTAGATCGCGGCGATGGCCCGCCGCTTCTCCCGCGGCAGCACCATGATCCCGTACGCAAAGTTGCGCGCACGCCGGCGCGTGAGCCGCTGGACCTCCGCGTATGCCTGCTCGGTCGTCACCGTGCGAACGCTGCCAGTGCGAGGCGAGTGCGTGACGGACGCGGCCGCTGCGTGAACACGTCCCACTGTGCGGACTCGAGCGCATCGAGCGCGGCCAGACCGCCGCGTGCGAACAGGCCGACCGCCCGTCCCATCCGGCCGCCGATCCCTTCCTGCAACACACGCCCTCCGGCCAGGAGGCTCCGGGCACGCGCCGCTTCGTATCGGAGCAACTCGAGGAGCTCGGGGCTCGGTCGGTCGAGCGCGGTCACGCCGAACATGCACCGGTCCTCGAGCGGGAGGTAGATGCGGCCGAGCTCGAGATCGCGCGGCACGTCCTGCAGGAAGTTGACGAGCTGAAGCCCGGTGCAGACGTCGTCGCTCGCGACGACGAGCTCGGGCTCGCCGTCCAGGCCAAGCAGGCCGAGCACGAGGCGGCCGACGGGGTCGGCCGAGTGGCGGCAGTACTCCTTCAGGTCGTCCCAGGTCTCGTACTCGGCGATGCGCTGATCCATCCGGTTCGCCTCGATCAGTCGCAGGAACGGCTCGCGCGGAAGCGAGAACTCGTGGATGGTCGGCGCAAGGGCCTGCAGGACCGGCCAGGAGGGCTCGCCCGAGTAGCAGGCGTCGAGCTCCTGCTCGAGCTCGTCGAGTGCGGCGAGCCGATCGCCCTCGACTTCGTCCCCGAGCATGTCGACGAGCCGGGCAAAGCCGTAGACGGCGCGCAGGTGTGGTCGGAGGCGGCGCGGGAACAGCACCGAGGCAACCGGGAAGTTCTCGGTCCGCGCGCGGCGGGCTACGACGGCGACCTCCATCCCCACAAGCCTCACTGGCCGGGCCCCGCTGGTCAACCGGCCACGTTTGCCTAGGGAGGGCCGAAGGTGCTTCAATCACGTGGCGCCGCATCCGCCCAGACCCAGCAGGTGGCGCTCGCAAAGCCAATTTCGGGAGGGCGGTTGACTGACCGGGGGAAGAACGATGGAGACGGCCTGCGCAAGCATCCAGTGCTGGGCGTGGAGACCGTGGGCACCGCCCGAGTGGTTCGGCTCGGCGGTGAGCTCGACCTCTACAACGCAGCTCAGGTTCGTTCTGCCCTGACCGACGCCTGCGCCGAGGATCCGGAGCGGATCGTCGTCGATCTCGGCGAGGTCGAGTTCATCGACTCGACCGCACTCGGCGTCCTCATCGAGACGCGGACGAGACTGAAGAATCGGGACGGGTTCCTGCTCGCAGCTCCCGGCCTCGAGACGCGGCGTGCGCTACAGATCTCCGGGCTCGACAAGCTCTTCACGGTGCACGACACGGTGCCGGAGGCACTGGGCGCGAAGGTCTAGCTACGCGACTGGCGCCGCGGCGGGCGCCTCTGACATGTCCTCGCGGCGTACCAGGGTGAGCGCCGCAATGAGCGCCAGGACGCCGAACACGGCCAGGCCCCAGAAGGCCCAGCTGTAGCCGCCGGTCAACGCCACCGGCAGGGACTTGCCGTCGGAGGTCAGCGATTTGAAGTGGGTCGTGAAGATCGTCGACGCCACCGCGGTTCCGACCGCGCCGCCGATCTGCTGCGACGTGTTGATCAGCCCGGATGCCAATCCGGCTTCGCGCTCCACGACACCAGCGAGCGCGGCAATCGAGACGGGGACGAACGCGAACGCGATCCCGACGCCGACCATCACATAGCCGGGCAGCAGATCGGACGCGAAGCTTCCATGCACCGGAATCTGGGCGTACCAGATCATCCCGGCCGTGAGTAACGCGAGGCCGATCACGATGATCGGCTTCGGCCCGAACCTCGTCGTCAAAGCCTGCGCGGCCCCGGCGGCGAGGACGGCCGTGCCGGCCGTTGCCACGAACGTTACGCCGGTCTTCAGAGCCGAGTAGCCGAGAACGTTCTGCACGTAGAGCGTGAGCAGGAAGAAGTTGGCGAAGATGACCGCGCCGAGAAGAAGACCGACCACGTTCGCGCCCGCGACCGTTCGCACGCGGAAGATGTGGAACGGCATCAGCGGGTCGTGGACACGCCGCTCGTTGACGAGGAACCCGACGAGGAGCGCCCCTGAGGCGATCAGCAGGAGGATCGTCCGCGCACTCCCCCAGCCGACGTCGGGTGCCCGCGAGATCGTGTAGACGAACAGCGCCAGACCGGCGCTGACCAGCACTGCGCCAAGAACGTCATAGCTCCGTTCGGCGCCTTCGCGCTTGCTCTCCGGGACGATCCGGGGCGTCAAGACGAGGACGAGAGCGCCGACCGGCACGTTGACGAAGAAGATCCATTCCCAGCCCAGGTACTTCGTCAACAAGCCCCCGGCGAGCACGCCTACCGCCGCGCCGCTGCCGCCGAGCGCGCCCCAGATCCCGAGCGCCTTGTTGCGCTCCGCGCCCTCCTCGAAGCTCGTCATCACGATCGAGAGCGCAGCCGGCGTGATGATCGCGGCGCCGAGCCCTTGCACCGCGCGAGCCGTGATCAGCATTCCCTCCGATTGGGCAAGTCCGCAGACGAGCGAGGCAATCGTGAAGAGCGCCACTCCGACCATGAACACCCGGCGCCGCCCCAGCAGATCCGCTGCGCGGCCGGCCAGCAGCAGGAAGCCGCCGAACGCGATCGAGTAAGCGGTGATGACCCACTGCAGGTTCTCGCGCGAGAAGTCGAGCGCGCGACTGATCGAAGGCAAGGCCACGTTCACGATCGAGACGTCGAGGATCGTCATGAAGAACGCCGTCGCGACGACGGCGAGGATCCTCCACCGGTGCGGGTTCGAGGTCATGACCCTTCTAGGTTAAACGGCGCGGACGACCCCAAGGCAAGCAACCATCTCCGCGCGCGTGCGTCATGTCTCGAACGGCAAGGGTCTGACCCCGGCTCTTCGGGTCACCGTCGCGCGGAGGGAGGATGGGACGGGGGAGCAACCGCTCCCCCGTCCACAGTTCGTCTAGATCTTTCCGAGCTTGCGCCACTTCGCGTAGATGCTCTTGATCTCGCGATCTGCCGCGTTCACCGCTTCCTGGGCAGTCATCTTCTTCTGCGAGACCTGCGCGAACATCTGCGGGATCATGGACTTGGCGAACATCTCGCCGAACGCCGCGTTCGCGTAGCCGGGATGTCCAGGGTTCGTCGTGTATTTCTGGGCGATCGTCGTGAGGACGCCGTACTTGCCCAGCGGCCTGTGCTTGTCCTGCGCGACCGCCTTCCGGATCTGCTTGAACGGATACGCGCCCGGGAAGCTCGGGAAGTTGTAGAACTTCGACGCCAGGAACGCGTCCTTGTAGTGGATCTCGAGGTCGGCGAGGAACTTCTTCGCCGCCGCCTGGTTCGGAGCGAACTTCCAGATCCACCAGCAGCCCATCACGTGCTGGTAACCGAGCCGGCCGTGCGGGCCCTTCGGGATCGGCCAGATCCAGAGATCGTTGGCAAACGGCAGGTTTCGGTCCTCCGGCGTGCGCGTCGCCGAGATCGCGTTGAAAATCAACGAGCCTTTGCCGGAGTAGAGGAAGTTGTTGTTGCCGGCAGGATCCCAACCGAAGATCTCGTCTGTTTCACCGCGCTGGTAGATGTCCGCCATGAACTTCAGGGCCTCCACCGTGCGCTTGTTCTTGATCGTGACCTGATGCTTCTCGTTCTGGACGAACGAACCGAAACACATCAAGAAGGACGACAACGCCATGTTCGAGTCGAGCTCGGCCGATTGGCCGATGCCGAGCGGATGGCCGGCCGCCTTCAGCTTCGGAGCGGCCCTACGAATGCTGTCCCACGTGTTCGGCGACGCGCCGACGCCGTTCCAGATGTCGTGCCGCCAGACGACGGGATCCGGGACGTAGTTGTCCGAAAAAGCGAAGTACTTCTTCGTCTTCGGGTTGTACGTCGCCTTATGCGCGATTCGGCCGATCTTCCCGACCTTGCGCTGGACTTCCTGGACGATCTCATTGTGGTTGATGACATCGTCCTCGTACTGGGCACGCGGGGCCAGGTCGAAGAAGATGTCGTGTCCGCTCTTCGCCGCGATCTCAGCCTGCGCCCGTGCGGGGAGCAGCGTGTTGTTGATGTGGTCGATCTTCACCTGGACGTCGTTCTGCTGTCCCCACCCCGGCGCCCACGTCTTGTCCAGCCAGACGTCGAATGCCGGGACGAAGTGCGCCCACGTGATCAGCGATAGATCGCCCTTGAGCCAGCGGCCCTTGAACCTCAGCGGGCCGTAGAACGCCTGGCCGAAGCCCGAGCCTGCGACGCCGACAGCGGCCGCGCCCACGCCCGCACGGCGGATCAACTCGCGGCGGTCGTACCTCCCTTCCCGCCGACTCGGATCGTCTGAACTTGCCATTGACCCTCCTTCCTTTCCGTTTCTAGCGGAAGGCCCCACCTGTGAATCCCGCGATGAAGCGATCCAGAAACGTGTTGTAGAGGAGCGCGAGCGGGATGCTCGGGATCAATGCGGCGACCATGATCGCGCCCCATTGCGGCAGGTCGCCGCGGATGAGATCGGTGTAAACGCCGGTCGAGACCATCTTGTGGTCGGACGGCGAAATGAACGTAAACGCGTACACGAACTCGTTCACGACGAGCGAGAACGAGAAGATGACGACGGTGAGGATGCCGGGAATCGAGATCGGGAAGACCACGCGCGTCAGAGTTTTGATTCGCGATGCCCCGTCGACACGCGCGGCATCCTCGAGCTCCTGCGGAATCGTTTTGAAAAAGCCCATCAGCAGCCACGTCGAGAACGGAACGGTGAACGACGGATAAACGAGCACGAGCGACCAGATGGAGTCGGTCAGGTGCGCCTGCTTGATCACGGCGAAGAACGGAATGAACAGGAGCGTCGGGGGAATCAGATAGGTGAGGAAGATCCCGACGCCGAGGCTCTGGCCAACGCGGCCGGCCAGCCGCGCGAGCGCATAGCCGGCGGGCACCGCGAGCACGAGTGTGATCGCGACGACGCAGACACCAACGATCGCGGTGTTCACCAGCCACGTCGGGTATTGCGTGTGGTGGAACAGAAAGGACGCGTTGGCCAAGGTCGGGCTGTTCTTGCCGAACCAGTACGGAGTGACCGAGGGGTCGTAGAGCTCCGATTGGTCCTTGAACGCCGTGATCACCATCACGTAAAACGGAAAGGCGAGGACGATCGCAAACGGGCCGATGATCAGGTAAGCCAGCCCCTTCTCGCGCAAAGCTTGTCCCGTCACGAGACTTCCGTCCGACGCGCAAACAGCAGCATCGCGATGCTGACGACGGCGAGCACGGGTAGCAGGAAGAGCGAGATTGCTGCACCCGGTCCGATCGAGCCCGACTCGATCCCTGTCTTGTAGGCCCACGTCGTGACCATCTCCGTGCTGAAGGACGGCGGGGGGCCGCCCTGCGTGAGGATGTAGACAACGGCCATGTCGGTCGCGGTGAAGACGATCCCGAACAACAGGGCCACGGTCGCGATCGGCAGTTGCAGCGGGAGCGTGACAGACCAGAACTTCCGGAAGCCGGTGGCGCCGTCGATGGCAGCGGCGTCGTCCACCTCTTTCGGAATCGAGGCCAGCCCGGCAATGAAGATCACAACGGCGAACGGCAGGATGCGCCATGCATGCACCGCGATCACGGATCCCATTGCGAGCTTGGGCTGCGCCAGGTACTGCGGCACCTCGAGCGGCTTGTAGATGTGGAAGTGGACGAGCGTCCAGTTGAAGATCGAGTAGCTCGTGTCGAACATCCACTTCCACGCCATCAGGCTGAGCGCGATTGGTGCGGCCCAAGGCAGCAAGATCAGAAAACGGAGGATCCACTTGCCGCGAAAGTTCTTCATCATCGCGTGCGCGATCAGGCCGGCGCCCACGAGCACGATCGCCTGTGAGATGACCGTGAAGAGGAACGTGTGCCAGACGGCATGTTGGAAGGCCGGGTTGCCCCACTCGTGCCTGAAGTTCTCGAGGCCGACCCACTTGCCGTGCAGCCCGGTCGTTGCGTTCGTGAAGCTCAGCCAGATCGCGAGCGCCAGCGGGCCGGCGACGAGCGCGGTGACGAAGATGACTGCCGGTGAAATGAGTACGGAGGCAAGGACTCCCGGGCGCTCGAGAACGTTCGACAAGCGCCTCCCTCGCGGCCGTGCAGCGGCGAGTGCCTCCACCCGGGCGCGATCCTAATACGAAAACTTCGCGCGCGCCTCGACGTTTCGGATTCGTTCCCGTGCGAAACAACCAGATCTGTTCGCGTTAAGTTCGCGAGGGCTGGGCATGGCCGAGATCACGCTCGAAAAGCTGACGAAGGTCTACGGGGACGGGACACGCGCGGTCTCGGAGCTGGACCTCGAGATCGCCGACGGAGAGTTCGTCGTCCTTGTCGGCCCGAGCGGCTGCGGGAAGACGAGCGCACTCCGGATGATCGCAGGGCTCGAGCCGATCACCGACGGGCGCGTCGTCATCGGCGGCGAGGTCGTGAACAACCTGCCACCCAAGGACCGCGACATCGCGATGATCTTCCAGAACTACGCGCTCTACCCGCACATGAGCGCGTTCGACAACATGGCCTTCGGCCTCAAGCTCCGCGGCATGAAGAAGGAACGCCGTGGCGAGCGGGTCAACGGCGCCGCGTCGACGCTCGGCCTCGCCGAGGTGCTCCCGAAAAAGCCGCGGACGCTCTCAGGCGGGCAACGCCAGCGGGTCGCGATGGGCCGCGCGATCGTGCGCGAGCCGCGGGCATTCCTCATGGACGAGCCCCTCTCCAACCTCGACGCGAAGCTGCGGGTCGAGATGCGCGCCGAGATCGCCCGGCTGCAGCGGGAGCTCAACGTGACGACGGTCTACGTCACCCACGACCAGGTCGAGGCGATGACGCTCGGCGACCGCGTCGCGATCATGCGGGACGGAGTGCTGCAGCAGGTGGCGAAGCCGCAGGAGCTCTACGACCGTCCGCGCAACCTCTTCGTCGCCGAGTTCATCGGCTCACCGGCGATGAACCTCATCGGCGTGGACCTCGCGCTGTCGAACGGCAACGTCGTGGCGAAGTTCGGTGACAACACGCTGGAGGTCGACGAGCGGGTGCTGCTCAAGCGGCCGGGCCTTGTGGCTTTCGAAGGGAAGCGGATCATCCTCGGTGTTCGTCCCGAGGACATCGAGGATGCCGCCTTCTCGGGCGAGGTCCCCGCCGGCCGCCTTCTCTCGGCGCAGGTCGACATCCGGGAAGACATGGGTTCGGAGGTGTACATCCACTTCGGCATCGCGGGGAAGGCGGTGCGCGGCGAGGACGTGAGAGCGGCCGTCGGCGAGGACGCCGCCGAGGTGGCGGAGGCCAAGGGCAATGTCTGGGTGGCGCGCGTCGACCGGGACACGACGGTGCAGGAGCAAGGCAAGGTGGAGCTCGTCGTGGATACGACACGCCTCCACTTCTTCGACCCCGAGACAGGGGACGCGATCTACTGAAGTGCCACGAGCAGGCGCTCGTCGTCCTGCTCATTGCGGATCGTGATGCGAATGCCGCCGCGCACCGGCCGCACCGCCAAGCCCTGGTTCAACAGTTGGTCGGCGAGCTGTTGTGGCTCGCCGACAGGTAGGTAGAGGAAGTTCGCGTGCGAGGGCAGCGGCTCGTAGCCGAGACCGCGCAGGCGCTCGGCAAACCGCTCGCGCTCCTCGAGGATCGGTCCGACCGCCGGCGGCGACTGCAGCGCCGCAATTGCCAGCGCCGCGGACAGGGTCGAGAGCGGGGCGGGATGTTGCCGCTGATTCAACTCGGCGGCGACGTCGCGGCCTGCGAGCGCGTAGCCCACTCGTGCACCGGCGAGGCCGAAGATCTTCGAGAACGTCCGGAGCACGATCACGCCGTCGTCGATCAGCCCGGCCGCGGTTTCGCCCGCGTACTCGAAGTACGCCTCGTCGACGACGAGGGGCCGCGCGCTCGGGAGCTCACCGAGCTCGCCGGTCGGGTTGTTGGGGCGGCAGCAGATCGTCAGCACCGGGTCCTCGTCGCCGATCTCGGCGCCGGCGACCCACACGGCGATCGGGAACATCGGGTAGGTCGGATCGTTCGCGATCGCAACGCGATCCCCAGGGCCGGCGAATGCGCGCGTCACGAGCAGGATCAGGTCGTCCGCACCGGCACCGAGCACGATGTTCTCCCGCGAGACGCCCGCGTAGCGAGCGATCGCCTCCTCGAGCCGCGGATAGCCGCCGTGCGGATAGGTATGGATGCGGGCCAGCTCCTCGGCAAGCGCTTCGGCACGGGTCGAGGGCAACAAGTGGGGTGACGTGTTCCCGTCGAAGCGGATGATCTCGCCGACGGGCAAGCCCACCCTCTGCGCGATCTCCTCCGTCGAC
>CAWAAP010000022.1:0-68116 GCA_963779965.1 uncultured Actinomycetes bacterium
CGAGGGCATCACCCTCTCGGGGAAGATCGACGGCATCGACGTCGACCCGTTCAGCGCCCGCGGGATCGTCCAGGACTACAAAGCGGGAAAGTACCGCGCACTCGGCGCAGCAGATCGAGTCCGAGAAGCGCCTCCAGATTCCGCTGTACATGCTCGTGCTGCGCGACCTCGTCGGAGTCGAGCCTTTGGGTGGTCTCTACCGTCCGCTCTCCGGCGAACGCAAAGCACGTGGGTTGCTGCGTGCCGAGGCGCGCGAGGACGGCATCCCCGGCTTCGCGAAGAACGACTATCTCGCCGAGGAAGAAGGTCTGGGGCAAGGTGGAAGGGGCGCGTGAGCTGGCCGTGGGGATCGTCGAACGCATACGCACAGGCGACGTGCAGCACGATCCGAAAGGCGGGGACTGCCCAACGTGGTGCGAGCTCTTCTCGATGTGCCGGATCAAGCGCGCATGAATCTCAACCCGGAACAACAGGCGGCTGTCGAGGCGCGCGGGCTCGTGTTCGTGTCCGCGGGCGCGGGCACGGGCAAGACGAAGGTGCTCGTCGAGCGCTTCGCGCGTGCCGTGTGCGACGAGGGAGTCGACATCGAGTCGATCCTCGTGATCACGTACACCGAGAAGGCGGCGGGCGAGCTGCGCAGCAGGATCCGCGCGGGCCTGATCGAGCGCGGTCGTACCGATCTGGCGCGCGAGCTCGACGGTGCGTGGATCTCGACCATCCACGGCTTCTGTCATCGGCTGCTTCGCTCCATCCGTTCGCGGCCGGCGTCGACCCGCGCTTTCGTGTGCTCGACGAGAGTCAGGGACGAGTCCTGCGCGGGAGGCGTTCGCCGCGGCCCTGACGACCTTCTGCGCCGACGACGACCCGGCTCGGCTCCGGCTCCTTGCCGTGTACGGAGCCGACGGATTGCGGCGGATGCTCACGGGCGTCTACGAGACGCTCAGGTCGGCCGGGCGCGACCTTGTCCTCGAGCTCGGCGAGCAAGCAAGCCTCGCCGACCGGATGAACGAGTTCCGCAGAGGCGGCTCGTTGCCTCGTGGAGGACGGAGGGTCCAGCGAGGCACAGCGCGACGGCGGGGTCAGGCGCTCGCCTATCTCGAGCCCGATGCGACTGCGGCCCGTCTCTTCGACCTCGGCGATCTGAAGCTGCGCGGCGAGCGGGCCGCAACGTACGAAGAGGCGCGCCGCCTGGTGGAGCAGGCTGCGCTGGACGAGCTCGCGGCGGCCGACCGTGATCTGCTCCAGGAGCTGCTCGTCGGCTTCGCTGCTGCCTACCAGGAGGGGAAGGACCGCGAGTCGGCGCTCGACTTCGAGGACCTGCAGCTGCGGGCGCGCGACCTCTTGCGTGACGACGCGGCGATCCGCGAACGAGAGCAGCTGCGCTTCCGTTCGATCATGGTCGACGAGTTCCAGGACACGAATCGGCTGCAGTGCGAGTTGATCGATCTGCTCTCCAGCGGACCAGGCGACCACGAGCGTTTCTTCGTCGGGGATGAGTTCCAGTCGATCTACGGCTTCCGTCACGCAGACGTGCAGGTCTTTCGTGAGCGGCGCGAGCAGGCCGGCCCGGGCCTGTTGCCCCTGACGATGAACTACCGCTCGCGGCCGGAGGTGCTTGCGGTCGTGAACCATCTCTTCGGTGCGGACTTCGGCGACGACTTCCAGCCGCTGGCGGCGTCCGGTGACTTTCCCGACCCGGTCTTCGGTGCTCCGGTCGAGTTGCTCGTCACGGAGAAGTCGACGTACTCGGGGACGGACGTCCATTGGCGGCGCGGCGAGGCGCGCGCGATCGCACGGCGCATCCACGACCTGATTGCGGCTGGGGATGCGACTCCAGGCGAGATCGTCTTGCTCTTCGCGGCGGGCACGGACGCCGAGTGGTACGAAGAGGAGCTCCGCTCCCTCGGCGTGCCCACCTATCGCAGTACGGGCCGCGGGTATTTCGGCCAACAGCAGGTTGTCGACCTGCTTGCGTCTTCGGTCCTCCGGAACCGGTACAACGACGAGGCGCTCGTGAGCGTACTGGCGTCGCCGTTCGTCGGGATCTCGAACGACGGGCTTGTGCTCCTGCGGCGGGCCGCGCCGAAGCGGCCGCTGTTGTCGCGCTCGAGCGCGAGCTGCCGGAGACCTTCCCGCAGCGCGATGCCCAGCTTCTACGCGCCTTCCGGCAACGCTACGACCGCCTGACTGCCGCGCTGGCGCGTCTCTCACTCGAGCGGCTGTGTGAACGGATCATCTCCGAGCACGACTACGACCTCGCCGTGCTCGCGCGCTGGGACGGCCGCCGCCGCTACGCGAACCTGCGCAAGCTCGCGCGACTTGCGCGTTCGTACGAGGAACTGCGCGGCCCCGACGTCGAAGGATTCGTTCGGTTCGTGCGCGACCAGGAAGCCGTCGGCGCGCGCGAGTTGGAGGCGGTCGCGGAGGAGGAGGGTGGAGACGCTGTCCGGCTGCTGACCATCCACGCGGCGAAGGGTCTGGAATTCAAGGTCGTCGTCGTCGCGGACGCGGGTCGCGATAGAGCGCCGCCGGCCTCGCACGAGATCCTGGCTCTCTCCGACGGGCGCTTCGGCTTCCGCGTCGCCGACCCGATTACCGAGCAGCAGGCACGCGGCGCCTATGCCTATGACGCCGTTCAGGAGGCCCCGCAAGGAGAGGGCGGGCGGAGCGCCTGCGCCTCTATTACGTCGCGATGACGCGCGCGGTCGACCGGCTGATCATCTCGGGGTCGATCGATCCGGAGCGAACGTCTGACGAGACGACGCCGATCGGCTGGGTCCTCGGCCGACTCGACGCGAAGGACGAGATCGGCGCGCCGGCGACGAGCCCGTGGAGCTCGAGCGCGAGGGCGCGCGCGTCATCCTGCGAGTCGACCGCTTCGCCGCGGAGTCGGAGGAGATTGCCGACGATGCTCTCGCCGAGGATGGCCAGTTGGCGCTGTTCGATGAAGGAGGCGTCGGCGCGCTGCCCGCGCTCGTTCCTGCGCTACAGCCTCTTGCGGAGGTGCCCAAACCGCCGTTGCATCGCGTCCGACGCCTGTCCTTCAGCGCACTTGCATTGTTCGATCGTTGCTCGTACCGCTACTACGCCGAGCGGGTCGTCGGGATGCGGCCGACCGACGAGCGGGCGCGGCGCAAGCGCGGGGGGCACTGCCGGGCTGGCGGCGACGGAGGTCGGAGATGCCGTGCACCGGGTGCTCGAGCTGGTCAACCTTGAACAACCGTTGCCACCAGACGGAGTACTCGCTGGCGCTCGTGCGCGGGTGGTCCCGCGGGTGTCGGACGAAGAACTGGAGCGGATCGGCGGATTCGTCCGGTCGTACTGCGAGTCGGAGCTCGCG
The DNA here is from genome assembly GCA_963779965.1 of uncultured Actinomycetes bacterium. Lineage (GTDB taxonomy): Bacteria > Actinomycetota > Thermoleophilia > Gaiellales > Gaiellaceae > 3-1-20CM-4-69-9. The sequence continues at coordinate 3,341 of CAWAAP010000022.1, forward strand.
CGTCGTGTCGCGGCGCTGCCGAGCGCGCGGCCCGAGCGCCCCTTCGCGTTCGAGCACGACGGCGTCCTGTTGCACGGCCGCCTCGACGTGCTCCAGCTCGAGGGAGAGAGCGCAGTGGTAGTGGATTACAAGACGAACTCGCTCGCGGAGGGCACACCCGAGGAGATAGTCGAGGGCGACTACCGCTTGCAGCGCCTGGTCTATGCGCTCGCCTGTTTCCGCGCCGGCGCGCAGCAGGTGGAAGTCGTCTACCACTTCCTCGAACGCCCGGACGCAGTCGTCTCGACCGTGTTCCGCGCAGAGCAGATCGCGGAGCTCGAAACCGAGCTGAGCGAGGCGATCGCTCGGATCAACGCCGGCGAGTTCCGTCCGACGCCGAGCGAGTACATCTGTGCCGGCTGCCCGGCGCTCGACGTCGTCTGCGCCGGCCCGCGCTTGCACTCGGCGAGCTACGCGGAACACGCACTCGCTACCGTCTCTTAACCATGGCCCGCAGCTTCGTCAAGGAGGCGCGCCGACGCGTCGGCCCGAAGCGTGCCCGTATCCGCGAGATCATCGACCGGCTCGCCGCTGAGCATCCGGACGCCACGATCGCCCTCAAATCCCGATCGCCTCTGGAGCTCCTCGTCGCTGTGATGCTCTCGGCGCAAACGACCGACGTCAACGTCAATCGCGTCACGGAAAAGCTTTTCGTCAAATACCGCAAGCCCGAGGACTACCTCGCGGTTCCGCCCGAAGAGCTCGAGCGCGACATCTTCGCGACCGGGTTCTTTCGTCAGAAGGCCAAGTCGCTGCGCGGCACCATGGCAATGTTGCTGACTGAGTTCGATGGCCAGGTTCCGCACCGCCTCGAGGAGCTCGTTCGCCTGCCGGGGGTGGCGCGAAAGACGGCGAACGTCGTCGCGGCCGAGCTCGGTGAGCCGCAGGGGATCGTGGTCGACACGCACGTGCGGCGGTTGTCGCAACGCCTCGGCCTCACGAAGCAGGAGGATCCGGTGAAGATCGAGCGTGACCTGATCAAGATCGTGCCGCGCGAGGACTGGGGCCGCTTCCCGCACCTCCTGATCTGGCACGGGCGCCGCGTGTGCCTCGCGCGCCTCCCGCGTTGCGAGGAGTGCGTGCTCAACGATCTCTGTCCGTCTTCGCGTGTCTGACCTCCAGCATCCGGAGTCGCGCAGCTTCGAGCTCGTCGCCGACGTGTACGAGCGTGCACGTCCGGGGTATCCGCCGGACGCCATCGCATGGATCTTCCATCGGCTCGACCTCCGTGAAGGCCGCACGGTTCTCGACCTGGGTGCCGGTACGGGCAAGCTCACCCGCGCGCTACTGAAGAGCGGCGCCCGTGTCATCGCGGTCGAGCCGGGTGACGAGATGCGCGCCCGGCTCGAGCTAGCCGCGCCACGAGCCGAAGCTTTGCGCGGCGCCGCGGAAGAGATACCGCTTCTCGACGGCAGCGTGGACGCAATCACCGTCGGGCAGGCGTTTCACTGGTTTCGGCACGACGAGGCAATTCCGGAGCTTCACCGCGTGCTTCGCGCCGGGGGCGGAGTGGCGCTCGTCTGGAACTCGCGCGATCCGGACAACCCTTTGCAGAAGGAGATCAGCGAGCTGATCGCGCCGTTTGTCCCGTCAGGCCGACCGGATCCAGAGGAGTGGCCGCTTCCGCTTGGCGAGAGCGAGCTCTTCGGGCCGCTCGAAGAGCGGCGGTTCCCGTTCGTTCAGGAGTTGGACACGGACGCGGTTGCGGAGCGCATCGCGTCCGTCAGCTTTGTCGCAGCCGCACCGGCTGAGGCCCGGCGTGAGCTCGACGCCGCGATCCGCCGGGCGGCAGACAAGCTCGGCGGCCGTATCCCCTTTGTCTATGTGACGCGCGCGTACGTCAGCTTCGCGGCGTGAGCGCCACGAGCAGCCCGCCGTCGTCGTCGTAGGCAGGAAAGAAGTCGGCAGTCACGGCTTTCTGCCGCCCGGCGCGGGTGCGGAGCTCGATGTGCTCGCCCAGCCGCCTGACGCCCCACTCGAGCGACAATGCCGCGGGGTTCTGGGCAGCCTCGAACCCGTCCAGGCCAAACCGCTGAACCAGGTCAGCGCCGAGCAGCTCCTCCTCCTTGTAGCCCGAGAGCTCGAAGATCCCGCGGCCGCTAGCGATGATCCGCCCGTCCTTGTCGCAGACCACGAACGCGGTGTTGGGCGCAGGGTAGTAATCATCCATCAGCTCGAACAGAAACCCGAAGCCGCAGCGCTCGCAGGCGACCGGCACGTTGTCGATCTCCTGGAGCCGGTCGTGGTCGATTGAGCGCTGCTTGCAGTTGGGGCAGATGAAGTAAGGCACCTCCTCAAGGTAGCGGCACTAGATCCACCCACGCTTCCTGAAGAAGACCAGCTGCGCAATCGTGGTCACGATGATCAGGCTCCACGACCAGGCGTAGCCGTACCGCCATGCCAGCTCGGGGAAGTGGTGCCTGAAGTTCTGGCCGTAGACCCCCACGATGAAGGTCGGCACCAGGAGCATCGACGCGAGCGCGGTCAGCTTCTTTGTCGCTTCGTTCTGGTCGTTCGCGACCTTCGACTGGAGGTAGTCGCGGACGCTCGCGATCAGATCACGCGAGAGCTCGAGACCGTCGAATGCGCGGAGGAGCTTGTCGTACGCGCTGTTGAAGGCCACCTCGACCTCGTGCGGGAAGACTTCATCCCCCTCCGTCACCTCGACGACGTTGTCGACCACGCGGCGAATCGCATCGCGCGTAGGGGCAAGCGTGCGGCGGATGTGCAGAAGGTCGTGGCGGATCTCGCTGAGGCGAACGCGGGTCGTTGCAGCGGGCGACGTCTCCACGTTGTCCTCCAGCTCGTCGATCTCCTCGTCCAGCGAGTCGATCAGGTCGAGGTAGTGCTCCGCGATGTCGTCGACGAGTCGGTAGAACATCATCCCGGCGGAGTCGTCCGGTCGGCACGACTCACGTGTCGCCCGCGGGTCGTACGGCTGCTCGCCGGGAGGTGTCTTGCTTACCGTGATGAGGACGTCGTGCGTGATCACGACGTCGACCTCCTGGTAGAAGACGCGATCCTGGTCCGGGACGGCAACCGCGACGAGGAAGATGCCGAACACGTAGTTCCCGTGGCTCCGGAGTGTCGGGCGCGGCTCGTCGTCGTGCACCGCAGGCGCCAGCAACCGTTCGAGTGCGGACTCCTGGATCTTCGGCGGCAGCTTTTCGCGCAGCTCGTCCGGGGTTGGATCGATCAGGTCGACCCATTTGGCCATCGACCGAGGCTAGCTGCGGTGTCGGCTGACGCGCTACGCGCGAGGTGCGGCTTCGGCGGTCATCAAGTGACCCTCGAGCGCGGCGAGGTACCGCTCCGCGTCGAGGGCGCCCATGCAGCCAGAGCCCGCTGCGGTGACCGCCTGCCTGTACACGTGGTCCTGCACGTCGCCGACGGCGAAGACACCCGGCACGTTCGTCTCCGTCGAGTGCGGCTTGGTGATCAAGTAGCCGGCCTCGTCATGCTCGAGCTGGTCGACGAAGAGCGCCGTGTTCGGATCGTGGCCGATCGCCGCAAACACGCCGTCCGCGTCAATCTCCCACTTCTCGTCGGTGTTGACGTCGTGCAGCCGGACGCCGGTGACGCGCACGTCTCCGAGCACCTCGTCCACCACGGCATTGGTGATCCACTCGATCTTGTCGTTTGCGCGAGCGCGGTCGATCATGATCTGCGAGGCGCGGAAGTCCTCACGCCGGTGCACGATCGTCACCTTGGCTGCGAAGCGGGCCAGGAAGCTGGCCTCCTCCATTGCGGAATCGCCGCCGCCTACGACCACGACGTGCTTGTCGGGGAAGAAGGCTGCGTCGCAGGTCGCGCAATACGAGACGCCGCGGCCCTGGAGCCTCCGCTCCGAGTCCAGCCCCAGCTGGCGGGCGGTGGCGCCGGTCGCCACGATTACGGTCTCGGCGCGGTACTCCTCGCCGGCGACCCAGACGCGGTGGGGGCGCTCGGAAAAGTCGACCTTGGTCACGTCGTCGGTGATGAAGTCGGTCCCGAACCGCTCGGCCTGGCGTCGGAACTCGGCCATCATCTCGGGCCCAAGGACGCCGTCGGCGTACCCCGGGTAATTCTCCACATCGCTCGTGATCATCAGTTGGCCACCCCAGTTGAAGCCCTCGATCACGAGTGGCTTCAGGTTCGCGCGGGCAGCGTAAAGGGCAGCGGTATACCCGGCCGGGCCGCCTCCGATGATGATCATTTCGCGGATCTCGTTGTCAGTCATGTCCCTCCAGTAGTTCCCTGTTTCTCTTTATTAAACGATTTGGGTCGGCTGAAGCTTCCTGGGTCCCAAGCCCGACGGAGGCGCCCGATGCATAGAATCCGCGCGCGCATGGTACGTAGGGGCGGGCGATGGTTGGAACGGTGACATGGTCGCTCCTACGGGAGCTGGCCGGATTCCGAGCGGAGAAGGGCTGCGCGATCAGCCTGTGCCTGAACCTCGATCCGTCGGATGTGCCGACTGCCGGTGACGCCCAGACGCGGATGAACGCCATGCTCCACGCGGCGGACAGGACCGATCAGGACCGATCTGACCCATGAGCAGCGCGCCGCCCTGAAGTCGGACTTCGGGCGGATCGCAACCTGGTTCGACGACGAGTTCGAGCGAGACGGATCCCAGGGCCTCGCAGTGTTCGCGGCTGGGCTCGACAACTACTGGCGGACACTCGCGCTGCCAGAGCCGGTCCGGGACAGCGCGAAGGTCAGCCGTGACTTCTACGTTTCGCCGCTCGTCTCGCTCGTGAGCCGCGGGGACGGAACCATCGTCGCGGTCGTCGGACGCGAACAGGGACAGCTCTACCGTCTCCGTGCGGGCCGGCTCGAGGAGATCGCCGAGCACTACGACGAGCAGCCCGGGCAACACGACCAGGGCGGGTGGTCTCAAGGCCGCTACCAGCGCCACATCGAGAAACTCGTCCAGGAGCACCTGAAGGGAGTGGCGCAGGAGCTCGATCGCAGCAAGCGCCAACTCCGCGCGCCGAAGATCGTGCTCGTCTGCTCGGAGGAAATGCGCTCGGAGTTCACAGACGCGCTCTCGGCCGAGGTGCGCGAATCGTTGGTGGGCTGGACACAGGCACAGGCCCACGCCGGCCCTGGGGCGATCCTCCAGGCGGTGACACCGGTCCTCGAAGAGGCAGAGTCGAAGGACGAGGCCGAAGTGATCGATCGGTGGCGTGAGGAAGCGGGCCGAAACGCCCGAGCCGCTTCGGGCTGGGAGCAGACACTCGAAGCGTCGTCGGACGCGCGCGTCGAGCTGTTGCTCTTCCAGGACGGCGCCGACCGGCCGGCATATCGATGCCCGGCCTGTGGGCGCGCCGCCGTGTCTGAAGGGAGCTGCCCGCTCGACGGAACCCGACTCGAGCCGACCGACTCAGGCCTCGACCTCGCGGTGCACCAGACGCTTGCCAACGGCGGTGCGGTGTGGGCGATTCGCCACCACGAAGACCTGGCCCCGGCCGAGGGCGTCGGCGCCCTCTTGCGCTTCTAACCGGCCGCTACGCCGCGTCAGCCGAAACGCCGGGCAGCTCGAGCACGGTCTCGCCCTCGAGCTCTCTCTGTTCCTCGACCGCGCGCTCGAGCTTTGTCCCGAACTTGTCCAGGCGCTTGCCGGCCTCGTGGTACTTGGACTGCGCATGACCGATGTGCGTCCCGACCTTGTCGAAGTCGTCGGCGAAACGGTCGAAGTCGCGCCGGAGATCCGCCACGTACGCCATCACCTCATGGGCGTGCTCCTCGATCTGCATGCCGCGCAGTCCGAGTGCGATCACCTGCAGGTACGCGGTGAACGTGGTCGGCGAAACCGGGAAGACCCGGCGTTCGTGGGCGTACGAGAGCAGCGCCCCTGTCTTGCCGCACGCGAGCTCGTAGTACACGCCCTCAACCGGGATGTACATGAAGGCGAAGTCGTAGGTTCCCTCGTCCGGGCGGATGTACTTGGCCGCGATCGCATCGATGTGCTGCTTGACGTCTCTGCCGAACTGTCGTTCGGCTAGCTGCCGTTCGTCGTCGGTTGCGGCGTCCGCGAGTCGGATGTAGTTGTCGAGCGGGAACTTCGAATCGACGGGAATCATCCGGTCGGCGCGCACGATCGCGTCCACCCGCTCACCCGAGTCGAACGTGAACTGCATCTCGTAGGCCGAAGGCGGCAGCCGGTCGCGGAGCAGGTTCTCGAGCAGAAGCTCGCCGAAGCCGCCGCGCGCCTTGGGCGGCCGAAGAGCCTGCTCCAGCCGCGCGAGATCCTTCGCCCGGTCGAGCATCTGCGTCGTTGCCTCGTCTACCTTGCCAAGACGCTCGTGGATCTTGTTCGCGGTCTGGGACGCGTTCTCCAGCCGGCGGTCGACCTTGGTGTCGAGCTCGCCGAGCCGGCGGTCCATGGTCTCGGTGACTCCCACGAGCCGCCGATCAACCTCGGCGTTCCGCTCCGACAGTTGCGAGCTCCAGTCCGCGCGCAGGTCACCCAGCGCCCGCGCCAACCAGGCCAGAGCGGCGGCCAGCCCCAGGCCGAGCAGAAGGATGAGGATCACGTCTGTCACGAGCCGACGGACGATAGAGGGGCGGTCGGACGGACCAACCAGATGCTCTCCCGCTCGCGTGGTTGGGCGGGTCCACAAAAAACGCCAAAGCCGGCGAACCCGAGGGTTCATCGGCCTTGGCTCGACGAGCATAGGCTGCCAGCCCAGGCGCAGTCAAGAGACGTCTGCCCTGAAAAAACGCGCACGTTGCGAACTTCCGTCCCCGCCCCTCCCGGGCGGGTACCCTTGCCGCGCCGTGGCCAAGAAAGTGCGCACACCACCGCCTCCCAGGCGGGTCCAGGCGCCTCAGCGGCGCGAGACTCGCCGGGCCGCCGGGATACCTCAACGCCCGCCGTGGGTCTACGCGGCTGCCGGGGCCCTCGTCGTGGCAGTGATCGCGGCAGCGGTCCTCGGCTTCGTCCTCACGCGGGACAGCGGCGGCGCCAAGACAAATGCCGCTGCGGCGAACTACAACACTCTGCCCGGAATCCGAAAGACGAAGGCGCCCTGGCCGCCGGAATACCTCTACCTCGCCGACCGTCTCGTCCCGCTCGGCCTGACGACGCTCAGCGGCCACAACGGGCTCGTGCTCCACTTTCACACCCACATCGACATCTTCGTGGACGGCAAGAAGGTCAAGGTGCCGGCGCTCATTGGGATCAATCCCGGCGCGGGGTACCTGACCGAGCTGCACACGCACGACGATCGCGGCGTGATCCACATCGAGGCGCAGAAGAAGCGCGACTTCACGGTCGGCCAGTTCTTCGCGGAGTGGGCGGTCTATCTCGACGCGCACTCGATCGGCGCCTATTCCGGGATGAAGTGGTATCTCAACGGCAAGCTGCAGACCGGTAACCCTCAGACGCTCGTCTTCGAGCCGCATCAGGAAATCGTGTTCGTCGTGGGCAAACCCCCGGCGAAGATTCCCTCCAGCTTCAAGTTCTCGGCCGGCGAATGACGAGGAGACCCAGGGGTATTCTGAGCCCGCCGGGGTGGCGAAACTGGTGATACGCGCCCGACTTAAAATCGGGTGTCCCCCTTGGGGGCGTGCGGGTTCGAGTCCCGCCCCCGGCATCGGAAACCCCTCCTGAAGGGTCTCTAAAAAACGGTGGCCCAGTCGTTCTTGATGCTGACGACCGTCCAGCCCTCCTTGCCGGCTTTCTCAAGCGCCTCTTCCGCGCCAGAGGTGTAGTCGAACTCGCGCTCACCGTCGTCGTGCAGGACAAGCAGGCGCAACGAGGGTTTGTCCTGATGCTGTGTGAAGTCGAGCATTTGGACGTCACCGTTCGAGTTGCCAGCGGCGACCATCGGTCGCCGACCGGTGCGGCTCCAGATTCGGATCGGCTTCTCTGGGCCATCGTCGAGATAGTCCGCCTCGGCCTTGTGGGTGATCGTGCCGCCGTGCGCGTCGCTCGCGTAAGCGAGCGTGGAGGAGCTGCCAATCACTCGTTCGCGCGGAATGCCATAGACCTCTCGGCTGATTGGCCGCATGAAGTCCCGACCGCCGCCCGATGCGATGTAATTCGCGAACCCGTTCGCCTCTAGGTAGCCGAGCAGCTCGACCATCGGCACGTACACGGTTTCGAGATACCCGCGACCGAGGGTCGGGTGCCGGGCGCTGCGGAGGAACTCGTCTGATTTTGCCTCGAAGTCCTCCACGCTGATCCCCTCATAGGCCGCGAGGATGCCTGCGGCCAGGACCTTCACGTTGCTGTCATCGCCTGCGTAGTGCTCGGCCATCAGCGCGCCAAGCCAGGCGTAGTCGCGCTCGTAGGCTGCCTTCCACGGCTGCCGATCGCGCAACTCCGGCTTCGCTTCGGCCATCTCGACCAGCCTCCGCAGGATGAAGTCGAGCTGGATCGGCATCGGCTTCTCACACCACAGGGTGCCGTCGTTGTCGAACACCGCCACCCGCTCGTCGGCGGGGACAGCGCCTGAGTCCTGCACGAACTCCTCGATTGCGCGCCGCGCTCCGCCGTCGTTCCAGCTGGGCAAGGGATCTGTCATCACGGCCTAGAGATGGCGATCAGGAGAAAGGCGAGGAAGATGGCCACCCAGACGAGGAGCACGCCCAAAGCCCAGATCCAGTTGTGCGTCGGCCGCATCGCAATCATGATTGCGACTTCACAGGGCTGAGCATCATCCAGACCGGGTGAGCGCTAACCGAGACCGCAGGTTGAGCCGCGGCGCGAATGCCGCAGGCTACGCCGGCCGTGACGATTCCGCGCCGTTCGCCCCGCGGTCCGACGGTCTCCAGCAGCGGCGGGCAAAGCCCGCCGCTGCACCGACTGGAACCTAGACTCCTAGCGTGACTGAGCTCGAGGAGCTTTCGGCCGAAGAGCTGCCTCTGGAATGGGACACGCCGCTCTTCCGGACTGCCATGACGCAGTTCGAGCAGGCGATTCCCTACGCAGAGGTGAACGAGTCGATCGCGGAGCGGCTCCGCTACCCCGAGCGTGCCGTGATGGTGACGGTTCCGATCCGCCGCGATGAGGGTCCTGTCGACGTCTTTCCGGCCTATCGCGTTCAGCACTCGAGCGTGCTCGGTCCGACCAAGGGCGGAATCCGCTACGACCCGCATGTCACCCTCGGCGAGTGCACCGCGCTCGCTGTCTGGATGACCTGGAAGTGCGCGCTCCTGCGTCTGCCCTACGGTGGCGCGAAGGGGGGCGTGCGCTGCAATCCGCGTGACCTCTCCCTGCGCGAGCTGGAGCGTCTGACGAGGCGGTACACGAGCGAGTTGCGTGGTGTGATCGGGCCTCAGGAAGACATCCCGGCTCCAGACATGGCCACGAACGAGCAGACCATGGCGTGGATCATGGACACGTACTCGATGCAGGTCGGTTACGCCGTGCCGGAGATCGTCACCGGCAAGCCGGTCTCGCTCGGCGGTTCGCTCTTCCGGCACGAGGCGACCGGCGCGGGCGTCGTGATGGTGATCGAACGGGCCTGCCGGCGACTCGGCTGGGACCTCGCCGAGCAGCGTTGCGTCGTCCAGGGCTTCGGGAACGTCGGTGGGATCGCGGCACAGGAGCTCGTGTCGAAGGGCGCGATCGTGCTCGCCGTCTCCGATGTGTCCGGTGGGATCTACTCACCGTCGGGGCTCGATCTCGACGCCGTGCGCATGTGGGTGGTTGCGCATGGGTCGCTCGCCGGCTATCCAGATGGACGACACGTCTCGAACTCCGAGCTGCTGGAGCTGCCGTGCGACATCCTCGTCCTCGCTGCCCTCGAAGAGCAGCTCACCGCTGAGAACGCTCCGCGCATCGACACGAAGCTTGTTGTGGAAGGCGCCAACGGCCCGACGACGATCGAAGGGGATGCGATCCTCGTCGACCGCGGCATCCTCATCCTCCCTGACGTGCTGACGAACGCCGGCGGTGTCACGGTGTCGTACTTCGAATGGGTTCAGGACCTCGGGCGCCTTTTCTGGACGCGGGACGAAATTCGTGCGCGTCTGGCGGACAAGCTTGCCGACGCGTTCGACCGAGTCTGGGCGCTCGCGGACGAGAAGGGGATCTCGCTTCGGCAAGCTGCGTTGGTCGCCGGCATCAACGAGGTCGCGGCTGCGCTGAAGGCTCGCGGGATCTACCCATGAGCCAACAAGTTCGGGATGCAATGGTCCCGGAGCCCGGAGCGCTCGAGGTCACTGCCAGTGCGCAGGAAGCGGGGGAGAGGCTCTCGGATCCCGCGGTGCGCGCAGTGCTCGTGACTGACGACGGCAGGCTCGTCGGCGTGGTCACGCGCAAGACCCTCGTGTCGCAAGTGGTTGCGCCGGGTGTCGATCCGCGCGACACCAAGCTGAAGGAAATCGCCGAACCGCCGCTCTTCACACTCGAGGCGTCGATGGATCTGGACGAGGCGTTCCGGGCGTTGGAGGAGCACGACTTCGAGCGCGTGCCGGTGGTCGAAGAGGGCAGGCTCGTCGGGATCTTGTCGCGGACCGTCTTGCTACGTCGCCTTGCCGAGGACGAGCAGCCCGCGCCACCCGAGCCCTAGGATCGAACGATGAGCGGCGTGGGCGCGCTGGCGGACGAGAAGTACATCAGCCTGACATACATCGAGATCGTCGATCCCGGGGCTCAGCAGCAGGTGTAGGCGCCGGGCGGCGCCGCGCCCTCTTCATCTTCCGGCAACTCCGCGGCTGCAAGTGCGGCGCCGTCGAGGATGTCGCGCTCGCTGATTTCGAGCTTGTCGAGCCCGAAGTAAGCGAGCACCTCGCGGGCTATGAGCGCGCCCCCCACGATCACCGGTGCACGATCCGGATCGAGTGGACGCATCCTGCGTCGCTCCTCGACCGGGACCGATGCAAGCCGGCTGAGTTGTTCCTCGAGCGCTTCCGCGGTCAACTCGGATCCGTGGACTCGGTCGCGGTCGTACTCCTCGAGTCCGAGGGCGAGCGCGCCGAGGCTCGTGATCGTCCCGGCGACGCCGATCGCAGAGCCGACGTCGCTCCGGATCTCGGCGGGGACGCGTTCCGCAAGGAGTCTGCTCGCCGCGCCTGCTGCGTCGTCCAGTTCCTCGGGCGTCGGGGGGTCGGAGTGCAGGAACCGCTCGGTGATCCGGACGGAGCCCATGTCGAGACTGTCGTACCAGCGGACGCCGTCGGGCCCGCCCGCGACGAGTTCCGTCGAGCCTCCGCCGATGTCCACGATCACGGTTCCGTGCTCGAGCGTCCGCTCCGACGTGACGCCGCGAAACACCATCAGCGCCTCGTCGTGTCCCGAGAGCAGCCGCGTCTTGAAGCCGTAGCTCCACTCGACCTCACCGAGGAACGCCTCGCCGTTCTCGGCGTCGCGAATCGCGCTCGTAGCGACTGCAAGGGTTCGCTCGGCCCCGAGTGAATCCGCGATGCGACGAAAGTCGGTGAGCACATTCCGCACACGCGCAATCGGGCCGGGGAGGAGGCGCCTGCGTTCGTCGACGCCTTCGCCGAGCCGGGTGATGCGGGTCTCCCGTGCCACGTCCGAGATTCGCCCGTCGTCGATGTCCGCAACGAGGAGTCGCGTGGAATTGGTGCCGAGATCGACGGCCGCAACACGGCTCATAGGGCGCGACTGTATCCGTCGGCCCTGGGTAAAGTCTCGCCGTTGAGTCGCGCCCGCCGCCTGATCTTCCGACTCGATCCGCTGGTCCAGATCGGCCTGCTGATCGCCCTCGCCGAGGTGTACCGGCTGCTGCGCCGGCTCATTCCGACGGACTGGCCGCAGGCGATAGCAAACGCGCAGCGTGTGGAACGGCTCGAGCACGTCGGTCACTTTGCGTGGGAGAGGGGGATTCAGAACTGGTTCCTTCAGTTCCCCGAGCTCGTGAAGGGATTGAACTGGTTCTACCTCTCGAGTCATTTCGTGGTGACGGGCGCGTTCTTCGTCTGGCTCTACTGGCGGGACCGAGAGGGGTTCTCGATCTTTCGGGACGGGTTCTTGCTCGCCACGGCAATTGCGCTCGTCATCCACTGGCGCTTTCCGACCGCGCCGCCGAGGCTCGCCGGGGCAGGTATCAAGGACACGATCGACCTCTATTCCGGCTTCAACATCGGCAAGCCACACCACGAGCGCTTTTCGAACCCGGTCGCCGCGGTCCCGAGCCTGCATGCCGGTTGGGCGCTAGCGCTGGGTGTCGGTGTCGTGCTTTACGCACGTAGCGTCTTCGTGAAGGTGCTTGGCGTCCTCTATCCCGCGGCGGTGATGCTGACGATCGTCGTGACCGGGAACCACTACATCTTCGACGCTGCCGCTGGAGCGCTCGTGATGGCGCTGGGCTTCGCTGCGACGGTGCCCTTCCGTGTCGGCGCGCGCGAGCCGGCGTACGCACGTTCCCCATAAACAGCGGCTGCGGAGGCCGGCCCCCAGCTGGCGGCTTTCGCGACGGGGGAGCTATAATCCGACCAAGCGACGCGGGGTGGAGCAGTCAGGTAGCTCGCCGGGCTCATAACCCGGAGGTCGCAGGTTCAAATCCTGCCCCCGCTATTCGAAGGCCCCGGAGACGGGGCCTTTTCTCTTTCGACTCACGCTACGTGTTCAAAACTTTTGCCCGTTCGACTGCCCGGTCACTCGACCCTTCCGCATGGGCATGATGCGAGAGATGGGACCCTTGCCAGCTCCGGCCCGTGATGATCGTGGTGGGGCCATGAGCCTCCCGGAGCGGCGTGTTGTCGTGACGGGTCTGGGTGCGGTGACGCCGCTCGGCTCGGACATCGAAACGACGTGGCGGCGGTTAGTCGCTGGTGAGAGTGCGGGTTCCATGATCACTGCCTTCCCTCCGCAGGGGCACCCAGTTCGGATCGCGTGCGAGGCTGGGGGCTTCGAGCCTGAGCGTTGGCTCGAGCGGCGGACGTTGCGTCGGCTAGATCGGTTCGCCCAGTTTGCGGTGGCAGCGGCGCGGATGGCGGAGGCCGACGCTGAGCTCGACGTCGCCACTGCGCCGGACCGGGTCGGCGCGGTCATGGCTACCGCTCAAGGGGGCGTCACGAGTTTGGCTGAGTGCTGTCGCGAGATTGCGGAGGCCGGACGTATTCATCCGACCTTGGTCACCGCGTTCATGCCGAACATGGCGGCGGGTTGGATATCGATCGAGCTCGGTTTGCGGGGTCCGCTTGGGTCGCCCTGTACGGCTTGCGCTGCCTCGACGATGGCGGTGGGGGCAGGGTATGACGCGATTAGGCTTGGCCGTGCCGAGGTGATGCTGTGCGGTGGGAGCGAGGCGGGCATCACGCCGTTGGCGATGGCCGGTTTTGCGGCGATGCGTGCGTTGTCGCGTCGCAATGACGATCCAGCCAGTGCGAGCCGACCATTCGATAGCGGTAGGGATGGGTTTGTGATGGGGGAGGGTGCGGCGGTGCTCGTGCTCGAGGAGTTCGAGCACGCGCGCGCACGCGGCGCGAGGGTGTACGCGGAGGTAGGCGGTTACGGCATCACTTCCGATTCCTTCCATATGACCGAGCCCGACCCGGCGGGCAACGGACAGGCCCGAGCGATCCGCGCGGCGCTTCAAGACGCGCGAGTCGCACCGCAGGATGTCGATTACGTCAACGCGCACGCGAGCTCGACCGAGCTCGGCGACGCCACCGAAACGGTGGCGATCAAGGCGGCCCTCGGTCACGAGAAAGCGCAATCGACGCCGATCTCGTCGATCAAAGGTGCGATCGGCCACTGCCTCGGCGCTGCCGGAGCGGTCGAAGCAGCGGTAACCGTTCTCGCGCTCAGAGACAACATCGTGCCGCCGACCATCAATTACGAGAAACCCGACCCAACTTGCGACCTTGACTACGTCCCCAACACAGCACGCGATGTCGAGCTGAACATCGCGCTCAGCAACAGCTTCGGTTTCGGCGGCCACAACGCCGTCCTGCTCCTTCGTAGCTACGAAAGCCCGAGATTGAGCCCTGAGCTTTTGCCCACCTGAGCTGATCTGAGCCGACACCACGCGTTCATGAGGCAAGCTTTCTAGTACCGCGGTTTCGTCCAGGCACAACAAACGGATTGGAGGTGGCATGGCGCGTGTCGGCCTGATGCTCTACACCGTGCGCGAGGACTGCGCCCGCGATTTCGAGGGGACGCTGCGCGCCGTTGCCTCGCTGGGCTACGAGGGCGTCGAGCTCTTCGACCTGCACGGCCACGACGCTGCGATCGTGCGCGGCTGGCTGGACGAGTTCGGCCTCGTCGCCTGCGGCCGACATGCGGCGCTCGATGCGCTCGAGACGCGGCTGCCGACGCTCGCGGCGGAGTGTGCGACGCTCGGTTCCGACCGGCTCGTCTTGAGCTGGATCGAACCGCCGTCGTCCACCGATGCGGCGAAGGAGATGGCCGGGCGACTGGCCGGGATCGCGCGCGAGAGCGCGCGGCTCGGGCTCCGCTTCGGCTTTCACAACCACGACGGCGAGGTCAGACCGCTCGACGGCGGCGGCAGCTTCTTGGAAGAGCTGCTGGCCGGCGATGACCTCTTCCTCGAGCTCGACCTGGGCTGGGCTTGGACGGCGGGCGTCGATCCCGTAACTCTCCTGCGGCGCGCCCGCGGCCGGTGCCCTCTCGTGCATGTGAAGGACTTCGCGAGCGCCGAGGGCCGGGAGTTCCGGCCGGTCGGGGAGGGAGCGATCGACTACGGCCGGATCCTCCCGGCCGCCGTCGACGCCGGAGTCGAGTGGCTGCTCGTCGAGCAGGACGAGACGGACGGTCCGGCGCTCGAGGCCGTGCAGCGCTCACTCGCTGCGGTACGGGCAGCCCTATGAAGGTCGGGATCGTCGGTTGCGGCGTGATCAGCAAGAATTACGCCGAGAACGCGACTGCCTTCGACTTCGAGCTCGCCGCCTGCGCCGATCTCCAGCACTCGTACGCCGAGGCGCTCGCCGCCGAGCACGGCATCGCAGCGCTCGCGGTGGACGAGTTGATGGCCGACTCGGCGATCGAGGTCGTGCTCAATCTCACTCCACCCTCGGCACACGCCGAAGTGACGCGTGCCGCCCTCGCTGCCGGCAAGCACGTCTACAGCGAGAAACCGCTCGCATCCGACCCCGCTGCGGCGACCGAGCTAGTCGCTGAGGCGGAGCGGCGAGGGCTCCTGCTCGGCTGCGCTCCCGACATCTTTCTGGGTGGCGCGTTTCAGGCGGCGCGGGCGCTCATCGACGCCGGGGGGATTGGCGAGCCGGTCGCGGTCAGCGCGGCGATGCTCGTCGGGGGAGCCGACGTCTGGCATCCGAGCCCTGAGCAGTTCTTTCAGGACGGCGCCGGACCGCTGCTCGACATGGGGCCGTACTACCTGACCGCGATCGTCACGCTTCTCGGGCCCGTGCGCGCCGTCGCCGGCTTCGCCTCGACCATGACCGGCGAGCGCACGATCGCGATCGGCGCGCGCGCGGGCAGCAGGTTCGTAGTCGGTACGCCGAGCCACGTCGCGACGGCGATGGAGCTCTGGAGCGGCGCGACCGCGAATCTCATCGCTAGCTTCGAGGTAGCCGACCGCTACGTCTGCGATCTCGAGATCCACGGGCGCGAGGGCGTGCTCGCACTTCCCGACCCGAACGCGTTCGGCGGCCCGCTCCGTCTGCGCCGCAATCGGGGCGATTGGGAAGAGGTTCCGTACCACTCCCGCGGCGCGCGCGAGGCGCGCGGGATCGGCCTTCAGGATCTGTTAGAGGCCGTCGAGGAGAGACGTGCGCCACGCGCCTCCGGTCGCCTGGCCGCGCACGTCGTCGACGTCGCGCGAACCGCGCTCCAAGCCGCGGCCGAGAGACGCACGGTGGAGGTCGCAAGCCGTGCGGAGCGCCCGGACCCGTTGCCCGTCCTGCGCCCCGCGTAGACCCTCGTCGCGCACGCCGGCCCCGGCTATCTCGAGAGATCGGTGGCGCGGAGGCAGGCGATCACCGCTAGCACGCGCCGGTGGCCGTCCTCGCCGGCTGGCAGGTCGAGCTTTGTCAGCACGCTTCGCACGTGGCCCTCGACGGTGCGCTCGGTGAGCGTGAGGCGACGCGCGATCGCGTTGTTCGTCAGGCCTTCGGCCATCAGCGAGAGCACTTCGCGTTCGCGATCGGTGAGAGCAGCGAGGGCGTCCTGCTCGCCGCCGACGAGCGAGGCTACGACCTCCGGGTCCAGCGCCGAGCCACCGCGGGCGACTCGTTCGGCGGCCTCGAGGAACTCCGAAACATCGAGCACTCGGTCCTTGAGCAGGTAGCCGAAGCCGCCCTGTGAGACGAGCCCGACCGCACCGGTCGACTCGACGTGCTGTGAGAGGACGAGCACCCCGATGTCGGGGTGCTCGTCGCGGATCCAGTGTGCTGCGCGGATCCCTTCGTCGGTGAACGAGGGCGGCATACGGACGTCGACGATCGCGAGGTCGGGCTTGTGCTCGCTGACCGCGGCGCGCAGTCGATCGGCGTCGTCGACCGTCCCGACCACGTCGTGTCCGGCATCCTCGAAGAGCCGGCGAAGGCCTTCTCGGAGGAGGACCTGGTCCTCGGCGATCACGACTCGCAGGGCAGCTCCATAGTTACGACGGTTCCGTGGCCGGGCGGACTGTCGACGCTCAGGCTGCCACCGAGTGCGGCGACGCGGTCTGTCATGCCGCCGAGACCCGACCCCTCTGCGGGGCGAGCGCCGCCGACGCCGTTGTCGCGGACGCAGACGAGCAGGCTGCCGTTTTGTCTCGTGGCGGTGACGGTGACCTGTGATGCCTGCGCGTGCTTCGCCGCGTTGGCGAGCGCCTCGCTGGCGACGAAGTAGGCCGCGGTCTCGAGGTGGTCCTGGAAGCGCTCATCGGTCGCCTCGACCATGGTTCGCAGCGTCGAGCGCGAGGCGAGCTCTCGCAGTGCTGCGCCCAGCCCGTCGTCGAGGCGCGCCGGTCGGACACCCCGGGCCAGTTCGCGGAGCTCTTTGACCGCCTCGCCGAGCTCGGCGACGGCGGCGTCGAGCTCGCCCGCTTCCCGGCTTGGCGCAGGCAGCTGGCCCTGGATGTGGCGAAGCGCAAGCCCGATCGAGATCAGGCGCTGCTGGGCTCCGTCGTGGAGATCTCGCTCGAGTCGCCGGCGTTCCTCATACCCGGCGGTGACGATCCGCTCTCTCGACTGCTCGACCTCTGCCAGCCGGCGCGCGACTTCCGCACGCAGTCGTGCGATCTCGATGGCAAGCCCGGCCGCGTCGATCACGCTCTCCAGTAGGTCCGGTCGTTCTGAGAGCGCGCGGTCGTGAAGCACGGCGCCGAGCAGAAGGCTGCCGCGGCGCACCGGCGTCAGATCGCGCCGCGAGTCGGGCGCCACGAGCGCCGGACGCCCGAAGGAGTCAACGTGTTCATCACTTTCGGGCAGCCAGAAGAAGAGCTCGAGGCTCGGGTCGCCCAGTGCCTCGGCGAGCACGACGCCGGTCGCCTCCGGCGCGGCGCGGCCTGCGCGCAGCTCCACAAGATAGTGCTCGACCCGTCGCAGCCCTTCGTAGCGTGCGCGGCTGAAGCGCCGATCCACGAGCATCTGAACCCGCTTGCGCAGCGCTCCGAACGCGAGCGCCACGGCAAGCGTGGCGGCGGCCGTCGGTAACGTCGATCCTGCGCCGAGGGCCACTCCCAACGTCAGCGACACCGCCGCGTAGGTCAGAGCAAGAAACGCGCTCAGCGCCACGTAGACCAGCGTGCGATTGATCAGCCGGTCGACTTCGTACAGGCGGTAACGCATCACGGCGACGCCGATTGCCAGCGGTATCGCGAGGACCACCAGCACGAGACCGATGACCGTCGCGGTGTCGGAACGGCTGCCCAGAAGGCTCTCGATCCATCCTGCGACGACCGCGGCCGGGATCAGCGCCGTCGCGTAGGCGAGCAACTTGATTTGCGACCGCTCGATGCCAGAAGCGCGCCGTAGCCTCGTGCCTACGGCGAACGCCGCTGCAAAGAGACTCGCGAGCATGCCAACGGCGGCGATGGTGAAGGGAGCGATGAAGATCGCGTGAGGAAGCTGTGGCAGCGGCTTCGAGACAGCCTCGAACGGCTTGTCGAACGAGCCCGGTCGAAGAAACGAGAACAGCAGAAAGAGAGCAAACGACGCGATCGCCGCGTACGCGATCGGCCGCCAACGGGGTGATGGAAGCCGGCCGTCGGGAAAGACGAACGCAATCGCAGTGAACGCTGCGAACACCGTCGGCCAGCCCGACTGATCGAAGAGCACTGCCCACGCGGCTCCCGGCAGCGAGCCGGGCCGCTCCAGCAGCCCGTACGCGGCGTAGTTGGCCGCCAACCCATTGAGGGCAAGCACGAACCCGTTTGCCAGCAGCAGCCAGCCGATCAGATTGTCGCGACGGCGGGTGGTCACTACCAGGCCCACACCGGTTGACATCACGACGGCGAACGGGAAGACGAACGAAAGCCACGCCGCCTCGGTAGAGCGTGAAGACAAGGCGTCGAGCAGGGACGCGCCCGCCAGGACCGCAACGGTCAAGGCAACGACAAGCCAAGAAGCGACCCTCGCGGCGTGCACTCCTCCCATCATCGCCCGCCTGCAGCGTCGCAGCAACCGCGCCACCACTCGCTCAAACACAGGTGCTGGCACGTGTCCAGGTCAGGTGCTCGCAGCGATGTGCCGTGGCTGTTCCACTCGTAGGTTCGAGAGACCGACCAACTCTCGAAAGGAGCACCAAGATGGAAAGCACCGCAAAACGCCCCGCCGTCGATGTCGGACCCCAGCGGGCAAGGCCCGGACTGGCGCTGTTGCTTGCAGCACTTTCGGTTCCAGGCTCGACGATCGCCTGGGACCTTCCTGCGGGCGGTCTGTGGATCGGCCTTCCGCTCGCCGTCGCCGCGATCGTCCTCGGGATCCGTGCATATCGCCAACTTGCGGGGCAGGCCGGCTCGAGGATGGCGATCGCGGCGATCGTCGTCGCGGCCCTGGCGATCGGCCAGATGCTCGTCTTCGTGGCCGTTACCTAGAGTGAGAGACAGGCGCACATACAAGTCGATCATCACGATCCGTTGGACTGCTTGCCGCCGCCGCCAGCCTCGCGGGCTGCGGCGGCAATGTCGGTAACAAGCAGGCGGCTGCAGCAACGTTGACCAAGTTGCCGATCACGGCGACCGAGGCCGGCAAGCAATTGCGTCTCACCGTGCCGAAGTCGGTGCCGGCCGGGCTCGTGACCGTCGAGTTGACGAACGCAGGCAAGGCGTTTCACGAGGCTCAGCTCATTCGGCTCGCCCCTGGGCACACGCCCGAGGACGCGATGAAGGTCATTGCCGCCGAAGGGTCGCCCAGCCCCGGCTGGATTCACGTCGCCGGCGGTACCGGCCCCGCACCTCCCGGTGGCAAGCGCTCGGCAACGCAGCGCCTGCGCCCGGGCAACTACATCGTCTACGACGCTCCTTTCCAGAACGAGGGCAGTGGCTTGAAGTTCGGGCTGGCCTCTTTCAAAGTCGAGGGCGAGGCCAACTCCGCCGGCGAACTGCCAACCGCGGTGGCCAAGATCGAGGCGTACGAGTACGGCTTCAGGGCCTCGGGACTGACCGTCGGGAAGAACACGATCGAGTTCTCGAACACCGGCACGGAGCCGCACCACGTGATCGCGGCGCCCTACAAGCCCGGCGCCACGCTGGCCGAGGTGCGCAAGGCGTTCAGGGGCACAGGAGGCGCCGAGGCGCCGCTCGACTTCAAGAACGTCGCCTATACCGCCAGGATCGACGGCGGAACAAAGCAGATCACCGAGCTCGATCTCGCCAAGCCCGGCAAGTACGCATTGCTCTGCTTCGTCAGCGATCGCAAGGGCGGCCCCCCGCACGTAGCGAAGGGGATGGTCACCGAAATCACGGTGCGCTGACTGTTGTGCTACACGAGCGCGGCGACGTCAGTACGAGCTATCCGACGTCGAACTCGCGTGCCGAACAGGTTGGACAGAAGAACGCCAACGTCGGCTCGAGATCGATTTCGGGGTCATCGGTCCGGCATGCACGCCAGCCGCTTGCAGACGGCTCCGCTGAGCGATCCACACTGAGCGCAACGCAACAGGTCCAGTGTGGGTGCCCAAGGCTGTCGCTGCTCTGCCGATTCCGCCATTGCCAGCCCAGCCTCTCCCGGATACGAGCTCGCGCGCCGCCTATGGCGCGGGGAATGCTGGCCAGAGGTCGAGTACGGCCGTTGTTCCGCGTGAAACAGGGGCCCCACACATTCTGGGGGCCCCTCTTCGAAAGGAACAGCAGTCAGAAGCTGAGTACTAGTCGCCGGTGTCGAGACCGCAGGCTGCCGCGGCCCCGAAGAGCGCCGCACCGATCGGGCTGTCCTCGAGATGATCGATGCCCTTCAGGTTCCCGAGCACGTTGTCGTTCGGATTGTTGTGCGCGAGCACGCCGTTGGGTCCCGCGACGCCGAAACCGAGCGCGAAGTACACAGGCTGGTGGGTCGCTGCGTACTGACTCGCAAGGCACTCGGCCTGCGAGGTTGAGATGTCCTCGCCGAGATTCGCCAGCGTCTGCTGGACGGTTGCGGCGCTACTCAGGTTGAAAAGAACCCAGTTCCCGGACTTCGTCGACTGCTGCAGTCCCTGCAGCGAGGAGGAGACGCGGATGCAGTCGAACGCGAACGCTGAACCAGCGAGCGCCAGGGCTGCAACAAGCAGCGCCAGGAGTGCGAGAAGACGATTCTTCATTGATCCTCCGCAGTTAGTAGGTCCTCGGAAGCCGAGACGTATAGCAGCGGTGCGTCCCGGCCTGTCTCGTACCAGTTGCTGCTAACCGGTAATGACGAGGGCCCGCCAGAGCGAGCCCTCGTCTTCGTGCGAAGCGCGTGCCTAGCTCGCGAACTGGATCTTCGCGAACTCGGTCGCGCCGATGACGCCCAGGATCCAGTTCTGGACCGCGGCGCTGTCGACGCGATAGGCGAAGCCGACGCCGGCGCAGTTGTTGTTCAGAACGAACGAGTTGACGCCGACGATCGTCGTCGAACTGAAGCCGCCCCAGTGGACCGGGCCGCCAGAGTCGCCGAAGCAGGTGCCGCCGCGACCCTTCGCCGGAGCCGACGAGAGCTGAAGGTTGAACCCCCCGGCGTTGGCGCTATTCAGATTCACGAGGATCGTTTCCGCCATCAGACGCTCACGGAAAGAGACCGTCCGCGTCGGGTTGGTGTAGCTGACCTCATAACCGCTGGGAGTGAAGACGGTGTCCTGGAGCCCACGCTGGGTCTGCAGCGAGTCCAGCGCACCGGGTTGCGCAAGCTTGCCGTAGCCCACGCTCGTCAACGGCTGATCCAGGACCACCAGCGCCGACGTCGTGGTTGTGTCGGAAGCCAGGCGGCGTCTGCGCCGGTCGGCTCGCCCTTCGACTCGGTGTCGTACGTCCACGGGCCGCCGAACACCCAGTAGTGCAGTCGCTCGCCACCTTCACCGAGCCCGCGCCCCGGACCGTCGTCTGGCCGTGCGATGTACCCATCGATGGAGGTCGTGATTCCCGCAAGAAGCTTGGTCATTCCGAGCCACCTCTTTCGCAGTCGAAACCGTTACGTCCGCGAAGGCCGTCGAGCGGGGAGACTAGCGCGATCTCTTTCAGATCGCACTGGGAGGCGTTGTGCCCTCCGCGATTCCTCGGTAACGACGCTACACGCGCTGGAAGCGGGGATCGTTGTGCACCGCCAGGGTGAGCAGTGCCTTGTGCAGCAAGTCTCGTGACCGAGGCTCGAGCGGTTCCAGGGCCGTCTCCTCGATTCCCTTGACGAGCTTGCGCAGCTTGACGAGCTGGCGCTTGCCCTCAGACGTGAGGCTCACCGAGTGGCGGCGGCGATCGTTTGGGTCGCGCTGGCGCTCGATCAGCTCTCGCTCCTCGAGCTCGTCGAGCACGCCGACGAGCTGGCTGCGGTCGAGATGGAGAACGTCGGCGAGGGTCGCCTGGGTTCCGCACGCCCCCTCGCTGAGGGTCGCGAGCACGCCGTACTGGTAGATGCTGAAGCCCGCCTGTTCGAACTCCTCGACCAGGCGCGCTTTGAGCGTGTAGCCCAGGCGTGCCAGGAGGAAGAGCGTGCTCCCCAGGAGCTCCTCTGGGAGCTGGGTGTCGCGCGACTGAGCCTGTGCGGTACTCATTTCAAATAAGAGTAGCGCAGCCGATCGTTGTTGTGTATTATCGTGGATCTGTTCAACGATCGGAGTGACAAATGACTCAATTCGACACGCGGAAACGATGGTTCGCCCTGGCTTTGATCGTCACGGCTCAGTTCATGGTCGTCCTGGACGTCGCGATCGTGAACGTCGCGCTTCCCTCGATCAAGACCGACCTCAACTTCAGCCAGGAGAACCTCCAGTGGGTGATCACCGCCTACTCCATCTTCTTCGGGGGCGTGCTGCTGCTCGGCGGCCGGCTCGCCGACTTGCTGGGACGCCGCCGGCTTTTCATGGCCGGGATCCTCCTCTTCACGGTCAGCTCACTCCTTGACGGGTTTGCCTGGTCCGAGGGCTCGCTGATCGCGTTTCGCTCTCTGCAAGGACTGGGTGCCGCGCTCGTGTCGCCCGCGGCTCTCTCGATGCTGACCATCCTGTTCCGCGAAGGCCGGGAGCGCAATGTCGCGCTCGGCATCTGGGGCGCGGTATCGGGCAGCGGCGGCGCGGCCGGCGTGCTCCTCGGAGGCGCCTTGACGAGCGCCTTCAGCTGGTCCTGGATCTTCTTCATCAACGTGCCGGTCGGCCTGCTCGTGCTCGGACTCAGCCCGGTGCTCTTGCGTGAGAGCCGCGCCGACCTCGACCATCGCCACTTCGACTCGGCGGGTGCCGCGTCCATCACCGGCGGATTGATGGTGCTGGTCTACGCGATGACCCGCGCGACCCAGCACGGGTGGGCCACCGCGGAGACGATCGGCCTGCTCGTCGCCGCCGCAGTGCTCATCGTCGGGTTCGTCGTGATCGAGTTGCGCTCGAAGGCACCGCTCTTGCCGATGCGGATCTTCAGGCTGCGGTCTCTAACCGCGGCCAACGTCAGTGGCCTGCTGCTTGGCGGCGCGATCTTCGCCCAGTTCTTCCTGCTCACGCTCTACATGCAGCAGGTCCTGCACTACTCGGCGATCAAGACCGGTGTCGCGTACATCGCGCTGACACTCACGATCATTGCCTTTTCGGGCGTGGCGCAGGCCCTCGTTACGCGCCTGGGCGTTCGTCGCGTTCTGACGACCGGAATGATCGTGTCGGCGGTCGGGCTGGTCCTGTACGCCCAACTGCCGGTTGACGGCCACTACTTCTGGGATCTCTTCCCGGCGTTCTTGCTCAGCGGCATCGGGTTGGCGCTCGCCTTCGTACCGATGTCGATCGGGGCGCTGACCGGCGTGACCTCGGCCGATGCCGGCGTCGCGTCCGGGCTGATCAACACGAGCCAGCAAATCGGCGGTGCGATCGGCGTCGCGGTGGCGACGACGATCGCGACGACGTTGACCGCCAACTACGTCGACGTGCACCCGGGCACGAACGCGCTGTCCGGCGGAGCGCTTACACACGGCTTCCAGGGCGCGTTCTACGTGCTCGCCGGGATCGCGGTCTTCGGAGCGGTCGTTGCGGCGGTCTTCACGGAGTCGCACTCGCGAGTCGTCGACGCCGAGCCGAGCGAGAACGAAGTTCTCGCGGAGGCGGCGTAGCCGAAAACTGCGGCAAAAGGTTGTTTGTCAGAGGCGCCGGAGACGGCGCCTCTGACGTTTCGGCGAGCTCACGTGCGCCGCAGATAGGCGTCCGACCCGTCGAGCCAGTCCTGCCGAGGCGGGCAGAAGATGTCGACGTCGAGTGTCGTCTCCAGCGCCTCCGCCTTGTGCGGTAGGTACGAAGGAATGTGGAGGACCTCGCCGGCCGCGACGTCGACGACCTCCGACTCGTCCTCTCCGAGGAAGAAACGGAGGACGCCCTCGAGGATGTAGGTCAGCTGCTCGTTCTCGTGCGAGTGCTTCGGGACGACACAACCCTTCTCGAGATAGACATGCGCCAGCATCAGCCGCTCAGTTGAGATGAGGCGCCGGCCGAGGTCCGGTTTGAGTTGTTCTTTCGGCAAGTCTTTCCAGCGATACCGGGTCGCCCTGGCACTGTTCACGACTTCTCTCCTCTCGTCTGCTGAAGGGCTGGTGGAGCCCACTCTTCTATATTGGGTCACATGGCAGTAGCGCGCGAGACGCCTCGCTGGGATCGGCTCTTTGCGGAGCGGACGCGCGGGGACGTCGGAGAAGGGATTGCCGCCGTCCTCGCATTCCTGGGCCGACCCGACTTGATCTCGTTCGCCGGTGGTTTCCCGGACCCACTGACGTTCCCGCGTGAGCGCGCCTCCGCGCTGCTCGAGGAATTCGCCGCGGCGGGCGAGTCGGCCGCCTTCCAGTACGCGCCCACGCGTGGGCTCGCCGGTGCGCTCGACGCGGTCGCAGGCAGGCTCCACGCGCTGCAGGGCCGCCGCCCGGCAGACGACGAGCTGGTGATCACGAGTGGCGCGATCGAGGCGCTCGAGCTTGTCGGCAAGTCGTTTCTAGACCGCGGCGACGTCGTGGTCGTCGAGGGACCGACCTATCTCGGCGCGATCCAGGCGTTCCGCAGTTTCGAGGCTGAGCTCGTCGCGATCCCGCTGGACGAATACGGGCTCGAGGTCGACGAGCTGGAACGGCGGCTCGCCGACGGACTGCGCCCGAAGCTCGTCTACACCATTCCGGACCACCAGAACCCGGCCGGAGTCAGCCTTTCTCGCGAACGACGCGAGCTGCTGGTCGAGCTCGCACGCCGTTACGGCTTCCTGATCGTCGAGGACGTCGCTTACCGCGAGCTCGGCTTCGAAGACGAAGCTGAGCCGAGTCTCTGGAGCTTTGCTCCCGACGTGGTCTTGCAGGCGGGGACGACGTCGAAGACGTTGTTTCCCGGTGTGCGGCTCGGCTGGGCGGTTGCTCCGGCTGAAGTGTCGGCGGAGCTCGTTTCGGCGAAGCAGAACACCGACCAGTGCGCGGGGGCGCTCGGACAGAGAATCTTCGAGGAGTACGTCCGCCGCGGCTGGATCGACGAGCAACTCGCTCAATCTCGAGTGCTGTACCGGCGCAAGTGCGAACGGATGTTGGCGGCGCTCGAACGCTGCATGCCGGACGGCACGCGCTGGACAGTTCCGAAGGGCGGTTTCTTCTCGTGGCTGACGCTGCCAAACGGCGGAGATGCCGGCGACCTTGCGACACGGGCCGTGGAGCGTGGCGTCGCCATCGTCCCCGGTTCGCTGTTCTTCCCGGACGAACGCGGCGGCGACAACGTGCGGCTGTCGTTCAGTCTCGTCGATGAAGCGGAGATCGACGACGGCATCGAGCGGCTCGCGTCGCTCGTGAGGCCGTAAGGTCCTGACTCTCATCTCCACTTAACAGACGTCGCAGGTACCGTGGCGGTCCGTGATCGAGGCGCAGAATCTAACGAAGGATTACGGCGACAAGCGCGCCGTCGACGGATTGACATTCCAGGTGAAGCCCGGAATGGTGACCGGGTTTCTCGGGCCGAATGGCTCCGGCAAATCGACGACGATGCGTCTGATTCTCGGTTTGGATCGCCCAACGGCCGGCACCGTAACCGTGAACGGGAAGCTCTATCGCGAGCATCAGGCCCCGTTGCACGAGGTCGGTGCCCTGCTCGAGGCGCGCTCGGTGCACACGGGACGCTCTGCCTACAACCACCTGCTTGCGCTTGCGCAGACGCACGGGATTCCGAAGCGGCGGATAGCCGAGTTGATCGACCTGGTCGGCTTGCAAGACGTCGCGAGGAAGCGGGCCGGGACCTTCTCATTGGGAATGAGTCAGCGGCTCGGAATCGCAACGGCGTTGCTCGGCGATCCCGACACGTTGACGCTGGACGAGCCGGTGAACGGCCTCGACCCTGAGGGCATTCACTGGATCCGAAACCTCCTGAAGGGGCTCGCGGCCGAAGGGCGCACGGTGTTCGTTTCGTCTCACCTGATGAGCGAGATGGCTCTGACCGCCGATCATTTGATCGTCATCGGCCGCGGCCGGCTCATTGCCGACCTGAGCGTCGACGAGTTCGTGCGCAAAGCGTCGAAGAACATCGTCCGCGTCCGTTCGCCTCAAGCGTCGGCGCTCCGGGACCTTCTTGTCGGCCCCGACGTGATGGTCGAAGCGGTCGAGCCGGGCGTGCTGGAGGTGGACGGGCTGACAACCGAGCAGATCGGCGACGCGGCTGCCGAGCACGGGTTCGCGATTCACGAACTCACGCTTCAGCAGGCCTCGCTCGAGGAGGCGTTCATGGATCTCACGCGCGACGATGTCGAATTCAGGACCGGCGAGCCGACCCCTGAGCGAGACGAGGTGATTGCGTGAGCAGCGTCGCGCACGTTCCGTCGGTTCCGCGCCTGGCGCATGAGGGCCGGGTGACCCAGGCGCGCGTTGCTCTCTCGGAGTGGACGAAGTTGCGCTCTGTTCGCTCGACTCGATATTCGCTCATCGCGGCAGTGCTGTTCACGATCGGCCTTGCAGCGCTCGCCTGTGCGGTTGTCTCGCACCACTACCCGAGCATGAGTCTCCAGGACCGGGCGGACTTCCATCCACTCGAGGTCAACCTCGTTGGCGTTCAGCTCGCTCAGCTCGCGATCGGAATCCTCGGCATCCTGGTCATCACCGCCGAGTACTCGACGGGGATGATCCGCGCCTCGATGACTGCGGTGCCGAAGCGGCTGCCGGTCCTGTGGGCCAAGGCTCTGGTCTACGGGCTCGTCACGGCCGCGCTGATGATTCCTGCCGTGCTGATCGCGTTCTTCATCGGCCAGGCGATCCTGTCGAGGCACCACATCAACGCGGCTTTCTCCGATCCGGGCGTCGCACGTGCGCTTTTCGGCGCCGCGCTCTACCTCACAGTTGTGGGTCTGTTCGGGCTCGGACTCGGCGCGATCGTCCGCAACACGGCCGGCGGGATCGCAACCTTCGTCGCGATCATGTTCGTTCTGCCGCCATTGATGAACGTCCTCCCGGCGAGCTGGAACGACGCGGCCTCGCCGTACCTGCCCCTCGCTGCCGGTGAAGCGATCATGTCCGTCACCGGCGGCAATCATCTCTCTCCCTGGGTCGGTCTCCTGCTTTTTTGCGGTTACGCGGCGGCTGCGCTCGCGGTTGCGGCTGTTCTGCTCGTCCGCCGAGACACCTGAGCGCTCAGATTTCGGCGGACGCCTGACGCCTTCCATAGGCTTCCCTCCAACTGTGGAGCGGCAGCCCGAGAAGTCGCCTGGTGGCCCGTTGAGGGCAAGTGCTCTCGCGCTTCTGATCCTCGGCTTCCTCGCCCTCGTCACGCTTGCCGCCAGTGGGGCGCGCAGAACGGGGCATGCCCACCTGGCCGAACGCCAGGTGCCCAACACCCTTCAGGACAGCTGGGTGACCCTCATGGTGATCACCTACGTGGTTGTGATCGTTGCGGTGCTCGTCACGGTCTTCCGCCGCCGCGATCGATGGGAGGATCCGCGCTCTCGCTGGTTACAGAACTTCGTCGTCATCCTCGTGGTGATGACGCTGTTCACCGGGGCCGGCTTCTGGGCCGTGAAGCACGGGCACTTTCGCGGGCAGAGCCAGGCGCAGCAGACGCAGCAGGGAAAGCAAGGCCGGCCCCAGGGAGGAAACCCATTTGGGTTGAAACCGTTGCCCGCGCGACATGCGCAATTTCAGTGGCCGTTAGTACTGGCGCTCGGCGGGCTCGTTTTGCTCGGGGGCGTTTGGCTGCTGATCAGACGCAGCCGAACTCCGGAGTCTGCTGAGGAAGTGAGCGTGGAGGAAGAGCTCGCAAGAGCAATCGGGAGCACGATCGACGACCTGCGAAACGAGCGAGATGCGCGTCGTGCTGTAGTTGCGGCCTACGCGAATATGGAAGGGATTCTTGCCTCACATGGCCTCGCGCGCCGTGGCGCCGAGGCGCCGTACGAATATCTTGCGCGGGTGCTAGACATGCTCGATGTTCGCGAAAGTGCGGTGCGCTCCTTGACGGAACTGTTCGAGTACGCGAAGTTCAGCCATCACGAAATCGACGGCTCCATGAAAGACCGCGCGATCGAGTCGCTTGTCGCCGTCAAGGAAGACCTGCAGGTGAGACAGGAGCTCGCGGCATGAACTGGATCGCCCGGCGTGCTTTCAAGGTTGGTTTCGTGTTCAGCGTTGCGATCGGGATCGCCGCCTTCGCGGTTTCCGGGCTTCGCGACGTGCTGCTCGAGGTGTACCTCCTCGGCATGGGCGGGGTGCTGCTGCTGGCGCTCGTACGAACGACGCGCGAGGGAAGCCTGCCGGCCGGCTCGGATTTCGATCGAGCAGTCGCGGATCTTCGCGGACGCCGCTCATCCGATTCAGGTGAGCTCACGATGGTGCACGACGTGCAGCTGTCAGTGGCAAGCGCACTTCACCTGCACGTGCGGCTGCGGCCGATCTTGCGTGAGATCGCCGCCCACAGACTGTCGAGGCGGTACGGCGTCGATCTCGACAGAGACCCCGCGCGTGCGCGAGAGCTGATCGGAGCCGAAGCCTGGGAGTTGGTCCGACCAGAACGGCCTCCTCCGAATGATGGGCTTGCGTCGGGCGTTCCCCTTTCTGACCTACGTCTCGCCGTCGAAGAAATCGAGAGGATCTGAGGGATGCTGACGGTTCAGGAGATTGCGGCTCGCAGCGATCGAGTTCTCGAGGAGATGGGCCGCGCCGTCGTCGGGAAGCGTGAAGCGCTCGCGCTCATACTGCTCGGCTTTCTCGCCGACGGACACGTGCTCATCGAGGACTTTCCCGGTCTCGGAAAGACGCTGATCGCGAGGTCCTTTGCCCAGGTCTTTGCGATGGATTTCGGGCGAGTTCAGTTCACTCCCGATCTGATGCCTTCGGACGTCACCGGCTCCTCGGTCTTCAACCAGCGAACGGGTGACTTCGAGTTCCGCCCTGGCCCGATCTTCACCAACCTCCTGCTCGGCGACGAGATCAACCGCGCCCCGCCGAAGACGCAAGCCGCGCTGCTGGAGGCGATGCAGGAACGACAGGTCACGATCGAAGGGCAGACCAACCTGCTCGAGCGGCCGTTCCTCGTGATCGCGACCCAGAACCCGATCGAGTACGAAGGGACCTACCCTTTGCCGGAGGCGCAACTCGACCGATTCATTCTCCGGCTCGGCGTGGGGTACCCCAGCCGGGACGACGAATGGGCACTGCTGGAACGACGGCTCGAGCGCGGGGCCGATGAAGTCAGCCTCGCTGCGGTCACAGACCGCAACGGGCTGCTGGAAATGCAGGCCTCGATCGAGCAGGTGCACGTGTCCGAGCCGATCGGCGCTTACATCGTGGACATCGTTTCCTCGACGCGAACCAGCCAGCGCGTGCAGGTAGGTGCGAGCCCGCGCGGGTCTCTTGCGATCCTGAAGCTCTCTCGCGCCAAGGCTGCGCTCGATGGCCGGGACTTCGTGACGCCGGAAGACGTGAAGGCCGTTGCCGTGCCTGCCCTCTCGCACCGTCTCATTCTGAGACCGGAGCTCTGGGTGCAGAGAGTGCGTCCGGAAGATGTCGTGCGTGAGTCGCTCGAAACGGTTCCGGCTCCTGCTGCAGAGGATTTGCCCACGCGCACGGGATGACGCGATCCCCGTCGCCGAAGGTAGGCGCGTACGCCGGACTGGCCGCGCTCGGACTGCTGGCCGCGGTTGCGCTCCGTCTGCCCGAGCTGGTCTTGCTTGCTGCACCCTTTGCCGTGGTCGCAACCCTCAGCGCGTTTCAGGTGCGCACACCACGCATCGAGGTCGATGTCGAGCTCGACCGCGAGCGCGCCCTCGAAGGCGAATTGCTCGACGTCTCGATCCGGTTCGCGCCGGGCGAAGCGGTGGAGCGCCTCGACGTGCTCCTCGAGTTGCCGGCAGGGCTCGAGATGGAGGGCGGAGACAATCCGAGCACGCTTCGTCTCGAGGGAGGGGAACGCCTGCTCTCGTTGCGGCTGCGGTGCGCCCGCTGGGGCGCGTTCCGCGTCGGTCGCGTTCACCTCCGAGCGCACGATCACTTCGGGATGTTCCGGCACGAGGCCGCAATCGACGCGCGTCAACCGTTGAAGGTCTACCCGACCGAGGAGGCGGTGCGTACCCTGCTGCGTCCCTCCGAGACACAGGTGTTCTCCGGAAATCATGTCGCGCGTCAGAAGGCGGAGGGGATCGAGTTTGCCGACATCCGGCAGTTTGTCGCCGGAGATCGGGTACGACACGTGAATTGGCGTGCCACAGCTCGCCGGGGTGAGCTCTGGGTCAACGAGCACCACGCGGAACGCAATGCCGACGTGGTGATTTTCCTCGACGTGTTCGCAGAGGCGCGCCGTGGTGAGCGAAGCACGCTCGATCCCGCTCTCCGAGCGGCGGCGAGTCTCGCGGCGCGCTATCTCCGCCAGCGCGACAGGGTCGGCTTCGTGAGCTTCGGGGGGATGCTCAACTGGTTGGTACCGGCCACCGGGGCGCGCCAGCTGTACCGGATCGTCGACGCGATGCTCGACACCCAGATCATTCTCAGTCACGCGTGGCAGGACCTCGTCGTGGTTCCGCGCCGCACGCTTCCCCCACAAGCCCTCGTGGTCGCGCTTACTCCCTTGCTGGACGACCGGGCCGCAACTGCGTTGCTCGACCTGCGAGCTCGCGGCTTCGACCTGGTCGTGATCGAGATCTCACCCCTGGCACTCGTCGTCCGGAAGCAAGGAGAAATCGGCGACATCGCGCATCGGCTGTGGCGGTTGCGCCGTGATGCAGTCCGAGGTCGCTTCGAGCGAGCGGGTGTTCCCGTGGCGGTCTGGGACGACGACTCGTCACTCACGGTTGCAATGGAGGAGGTGGAAGCATTTCGCCGTCAGGCACGAACCGCGCGCGTCTAGGCACCGGATTGGCAGCGCTTGCGCTTCTCGGCGCAGTCGGTGCCTACTCGGCTTTCGCCGGCGACCGGCTGGTTGCGGTCGTGGCTGCGCTCGGCGGAATCGGGCTCCTTGTTACAGCGCTTGCCCTCGTGGGCCGCTGGGCCGCGCTTCTGCCCTGGGGCTTCGTCGGGGTTGGTGCGGCATATGCGCTCTTTCTGAGCCTACGACCCGGCACGCTCGACGCCCGCGCACCGATTGTCGCGGCAGCGTTCTTCGTTGCAGCCGAGCTGTCGTTCTGGTCGATCGAGCGTAGGAACTGGCACAGCGAGCGGCAGGTGGTGGTCCGCCGGCTTGCTCTGCTCGTATCGGCAGGTCTGGCGACTGCCGTCGTGGGCGGGCTGCTGCTCTTGATTGCTTCGGAGCGACGGAGTGGCATCGGGCAGGAGACTGCGGGCATAGTCGCCGCCGTGCTCACACTCGCAGTCATCGCGGCTCTCGTCCGGCGATCCAGGCAATCGGCCTCGACCTGAGGGGCTCGGTGCTGCCGTTCGATCTTTCGCGTCATGAGAGAGTAGGTGGGCATGCCTTTCGATCTAAAAGAGGTCTTTGGGACCGAGAAGCCGGTCGTCGCGATGGCTCACCTGCCGCCTTTGCCCGGCACGCCGTTGTACGACGAGGTCGGCGGCGCGGCCGCAATCGTCGAGTCGGTCCGTCGGGACGTCGAGATCCTCACCGGCGCCGGGTTCGACGCGATTCTCTTCTGCAACGAGGGCGACCGGCCGTACCAGTTGAAGGCGACCTTCGAAGGTGTCGCGATGATGGCTCGGGTGGTCGCAGAAATCGCGCCTCGAGACAGACCGTTCGGAGTCGACTATCTCTGGGACGCCGAGGCGGCGCTGGCCGTTGCGGCAGTCTCTGGCGCCTCGTTCATTCGTGAGGTGGCCACCGGTGTCTACGAATCCGACATGGGCCTCTGGGCTCCGGACGCGGGGAAGCTGCTGCGCTACCGCCGTCAGCTGAATGCCGCGAACGTGGCCGTGTTCATGAACATCACGCCCGAGTTCGCATCGAGCGTAGGGACGCGCGACATCGCCACGACCGCGCGTTCCGTTCGTGTCTCGAGTCTTGCCGACGCGATACTCGTCTCCGGTCCGATGGCGGGCGCGGAGCCGTCGGTCGACGCGGTCCGCGAGGCCAAGCGAGGTTGTGGGGACGAGACCCCGGTCTTCGCCAACACCGGGGTCAAGTCGACGAACGTCAGAGACTTCCTCTCCGTCGCGGACGGCGCGATCGTGGGCTCGGATCTGAAGGTCGACGGCGGCACGTGGAATCCGGTCGATCCTGACCGTGCGAGCACGTTCATGGCAGAGGTACGCGCGGCGAGAGGTACCTAGAGTCAGTCACTGCGGACCACGTAGCATGGGCCGTAGTGCGGGACCCGTCGTCCACTGTCATGCCCGACGCGGGCAAGCTCGAGGATCAACTCGAGCAGCATCGAGCGGAGCTTCGTGCCTATTGCTACCGGATGCTCGGCTCGCCGTTCGAGGCCGAGGACGCCGTGCAGGAGACGTTCATCAGGGCGTGGCGCGGTTTCGAGCGGTTCGAGGGCCGAGCAGCGCTGCGATCCTGGCTCTACCGCATCGCGACCAACGTTTCCCTGGACATGCTGAACGGGAGGGAGCGGCGCGCCCGGCCGATGGATCTCGGCCCTGCGCGCGAGCCCGTCGAGTCCAACCTCAACACGCTGCCGGAGGTGACCTGGATCGAGCCGATCCCGGACGACGGCCTCGTCTTCTCACCGGCAGCCGACCCCGCCGACGTAGCCGTCTCGCGCGAGACGATCCGCCTCGCGTTCGTCGCCGCGTTGCAGCACCTCCCGCCGAGACAGCGGGCAGTGCTCATCCTGTGCGAGGTTCTGCGCTGGAAGGCAGCCGAGGTCGCCGAGCTTCTCGACACGAGCGTCGCTTCGGTCAACAGCGCGCTCCAGCGCGCCCGCGCGACTCTCGAGGAGAGCAACCTGAGCGCGGCGGACACGTCGCCCTCCGTCGACGAGGGAGACGCCGAGCTCCTCGCGCGCTACGTCCAGGCCTTCGAGCAATACGACATGGACGCGCTCACCTCGCTGATCCGGGAAGACGCGACGCAGTCGATGCCGCCGTTCGACCTCTGGCTGAGCGGTCGTGACGACATTCTGAGCTGGTGGGTCGGCCCGGGCGCCGGCTGTCGCGGCTCGCGGGTGATTCCGACCGTAACGGCGAACGGGTCGCCCGCCTTCGGGCAGTACAAGCCGAGCGAGTCGGGCAGCGGCTACGAACCGTGGGCGCTGCAGGTGCTCGAGATCGCCGACGGCCGCATCGTCGAGTTCACGTTCTTCCTCGATACCGCGCGCGTGTTCCCGCTGTTCGGGCTGCCGCTGCGGCTCGAGTCCTAGTCCGGCAACACGTCGCTCAGACCCATGAACAGGAGGAGATCCAGGAGGTCGGTCGATGCATTGCGCAGGCGCACCTGGCAACTGCGCCGCACTGCGGCGAGCTGGAGGCGCGCGAGGGCATCGGCCGTCACGGCGTCCGGCGCGACGCCGTGCACGTCGCAGACGGCAACGTCCGCGCCGCTCAGTTCGAGCAGGGAGCAGACACGCTCGCAGAGTCCGGGCAGGTCGGTCCGCTCGATTGGGCCGCGGATTGCGAACGCGACCGTCTGCGGCACTGAGGCTGCCATCCTGGGATAGACCCGCGGAACGGGGAGAACTCATCGGTGGCCACCGATGAGTTCTGTGTTTCAACTCGGTCCAACCACGAGACAAGAATCCCACGCACCGAAAGGAACGCCGAATGACCTTGGATAGCCGCACTCGCTGGCTCGCGCTCTACGTCCTCTGCCTGGGGGACCTGATGATCGTCCTGGACTCGACGATCGTGAACGTCGCGCTGCCGTCGATCAGGGAAGACCTCGGCTTTTCTCAGACGTCGCTCGCGTGGGTCGTGAATGCGTATCTCCTCACGTTCGGCGGCTTCCTTCTGCTCGGCGGCCGGCTCGGTGACATCTACGGCCATCGGCGGATGTTCTTGATCGGCATCTCGCTCTTCACGGTTGCCTCGGTCGCGTGCGGCGTGTCCACGACCTCAGGGCTGCTGGTCGCGGCGAGGGCGGTCCAGGGATTCGGCGGCGCGGTCGTCTCGGCGGTGGCGCTGTCGCTGATGATGAACCTCTTCACGGAGCAGGCCGACCGCGCGAAGGCGATGGGCATCTTCGGCTTCGTCATGTCCGGCGGGGGCAGTCTCGGCGTGCTGCTCGGCGGCGTTCTCACCGACACGCTCAACTGGCACTGGATCTTCCTGGTCAACGTGCCGATCGGCATCGCGGTCATCTTCCTCACGCTCAGGCTCCTGCCGGCCGCGCATGGAACGGCGGCGGGAGGACGGCTGGACGTGGCTGGAGCAGTAACGGTGACGGCGTCGCTGATGTTGGCCGTCTACGCAATCGTCAACGGCAACGACGCCGGCTGGACCAGTGGGCAGACGCTTGGTCTCCTGGCAGTCTCGGTCGCGCTGATGGCGCTGTTCGTCTGGATCGAGGCACGTGTCCGCTCGCCGCTGATCCCGCTCGCCCTCTTCAAGCTTCGCAACATCGTGGTCGCCAACACAGTCGGGGTCCTGTGGGCCGCCGCCATGTTCGCCTGGTTCTTCGTCTCGGCGCTGTACCTGCAGCTGGTGCTCGGCTACAGCCCGCTCGAGGTCGGTCTCGCTTTCCTGCCGGCCAACCTGATCATGGGCGCCTTCTCGATCGGGCTCTCCGCGAAGCTCGTCATGCGCTTCGGGTTCAGGATTCCTCTGGCAACCGGTCTGTCGATCGCCGCGGTCGGGCTCGTGCTCTTCGCCCGGGCTCCGGTCGACGGCAACTTCGTCGTCGATGTCCTGCCGAGCATGATCCTGCTCGGCATCGGAGCGGGCATGGCGTTCAACCCGGTGCTGCTTGCTGCGATGAGCGACGTCGATCCGAGCGAGTCCGGTCTGGCCTCGGGCGTCGTCAATACCTCCTTCATGATGGGCGGCGCGCTCGGCCTGGCGGTCCTCGTCAGCCTTGCGTCCTCGCGCACCGACAGTCTCACCGCTTCAGGCCTCGGACCGCTCGCCGCGCTCAACGGCGGCTACCACTTGGCGTTTCTCGTCGGCGCGTTCTTCGCAGCGTCGGCGGCGGTGGTCGGGGGAGTGCTCCTTCGGACGAGACACGAGGCGGCTGCCGCCACGCCTGTCGACGCAACTGCCTAGGGTCGGGCTGTGCACACGGGGGAGGAGATAGTCCTCGCGATCGTCGCTGTTGCGACCATCCTCCTCGTGCTCGGCCTGTTCGTGTGGGCGGCGGTCAAGGATGGGGAGGAGGACCAGGCGTTGCAGAAGCGGCTCCGGATTCGTCGTCGCACGAGGCTCGGCCGTTAGCGAAAGCCGACCGTGGTTGACACTGCAGTTTGTTCGACCTACAAGGTGCGGGGGAGGGGCAATCGATCGAGGGAGTCGTGGTGGAGCCGGGGGAAGCAACAAAGCCCGCTGAGCGGGTTGAGGGCGAGCGGGACTACGTGGAGTTCTGGCCTGCTGGAGTTGCCACCAGCGGCTGGTTTCTGTGTGCCGCCTGTGGTAACACGGTGATCGTCCGCCGGGTGCTGCCGCGCTGCATGCTCTGCGGCGAGCGCCTGTGGGAGCGGGCAGCGCAGGTCAGCGGGACTTCGGCTTCGACAGCCGTCTGAGCGTCGTCGGTCAAGCCACGATCTGGGCGGGCGCCTCCGGGTCCCAGATCAGGAAGCCACCGGTGAAGGCGTCTGCATTACCGCCGAGTCGCGCATTCGCGGGCAGCTCGTCCAGCTTCTTCGCGTTACCGCCGCCCAGCACGACGTAGTCGGGCTCCAGGGCTGCGCTCAGCTTGGCGACGATGTCTGCAACGTCGGCGCGCCAGCGTTTCTTGCCTCGCTTCTCCAGGCCTGCCTCGCCGGCGTAGTCCTCGAACGTCGCTTTCTTGTAGGGGAGGTGCCCGAGCTCCATCGGCTGGACGAAGCCGTTCGCGACGAGCGCGGAGCCGACGCCCGTCCCGAGGCCGATGAACAGCATCTTGCCGCCCTCGTAACTCCCCAGGGCCTGCATCGCAGCGTCGTTCACGACCTTGGTGGGCTTCCCGAATGCGGCTTCGTAGTCAAAGCCGGCCCAGCCGCCACCGAGATTGACGGGCTCCGCGACGACGCGTCCGCCGTGAACCGGGCTGGGAACGCCCACCGAGACGCTCTCCCAGCTCCAGTCCTCCGCGAGGCCCTTTGCGGCCTCGACCATCTGCGCTGCGGTTAGGTTCGGCCCCGAGTCGGCACGCCGCGACTCTTGCTCGCCGGTGGCAAGCACTTTGACGTGAGATCCGCCGACGTCGACGACGAGGACCGCGCTCACAGCGAGTCCTCGGAGCTAGCTCGAGCCGAAACCTTTCTTCGACGCGGCGCGCTTGTCCTGCCGCTTCTCCTTCAGTGACTTCTGGGCTACCTTCTTGCCCAGCTTCTTCGGCTTCGAGGCGCCTTTCATCGTGACCTCCCGGGTCGATCGTGGTTCCGTCGTTGCAAAGACTACGTCGGCCGGCCGATGGGCGCGACCTGGGCGGCTTGTCGTCAGTCGTCGCGGAAGCGCAACGCGCCGAGCTCGAGGAGCTCGCGCGTGACGTCGACGGCTTCCTCGCCGAGCGTCCGCGCTTCCTCATCTGAGAGATCGAGCCGGTCCGCAGTCGCCTCGATCACCTCGCCGAGTCGCATGCGGCTGTCGAGGGAGGCGACGAATTCCTGCGCGTCGGCGGAGGCGTCGACTGCGTGCTTCGTTCCTTCCGTGAGCTCGACGCTGCCGTCGACGTCGACGGCGCGCCCGCCCGACGGCTCGAGCTCGCGGATGAAGCGCAGGTTCGAGGCGACCCCGATGCGGGCTGCCAGCAGGTCCTTGTCGCCGCCGAGCTCGGCAAGCCTCGTGCGCGCCTCGAAGGCGCGCAGGATCTGATCGCCTGCGTCGTCAAGGTCCTCCTCGTCGAGCTCGTCCACCCGCGCGCTGTGCTCGCCGCCCTGCTTCCTCTTGTGCAGGATCACGCCGCCCTCGCTAACGGCCTGTACGCCGAGCGAATCGAAGTAGCGCGTCCATTCGTCGAGCGCCTCGCCGAGTGCTTCGCCGACGAGATGTGAATTCCATTCTGCGGCGTGCGTCAGCGGGTCCGAGTTCAGCGTGGAGAGGATCCAGCTGTCGCAACCGCTCGCCTCGGCCCATTCGATGACGCGTTCGTCGGGAGCGTCCTCGTCGAACGCGAGCCAGCTCACGAGCAGCGCGGCGTAGCCGCCTTCCGCCAGATGATCGGCCGCGGCCGCGATGATCCGCTGCGACACTTCGTCTTCGGAGAACTCGCTGTCGCGGTAGACCCAGCGACGTTCGGGGGAGACGACATAGGGGGCGTTGCAGGTGATCAGGTCGAACGTCTCGCCCTCCACAGGTTCGAAGAGACTCCCCTGGCGGCATTCGATGTTGTGGAGCCCGTTCAGCGCCGCGTTGAGCTCGGTGTACGCGAGTGCGCGTGGGTTGACGTCGGTCGCGATGACCTGCCGCGCGTGCTGGGCGGCGAGCAGGGCGTGAATCCCGCTTCCGGTGCCGACATCGAGGAACCGGTCGACTCGCGGACGAGGTGTCAGGGAATCGAGGACGCGAGCCGTCGGGGTGTAGGTCGCGACGTAGTCGGCCGGGTCGTCGGCGTCGCGTGAGAACCCGTCCGATGCGAGCAGCACCTTGCCGATCGGCAGGATCCGTGCCCGCGGCACGACCTGGTCGGCGACCTCCGCCAGCCCCGTTGCCTCGAGCGCGGCGACGCCCTCTCGGCCGAGTGCGGCGTCTGCGTCCTGGACCGAAACCGGCACCTGAAGGAAGAGCAGGCGCAGCAACGTCCCGAGCGGCGTGTCGGGCAGGCGGCGCTCTTCGGCCGGAGTGTCGCCGCGCTCGCTGGAGTACGCGTCTTCGCCGAGCAGGCGGTGGACGGCGTCTTCGGAATAACCGATGCGGCGGAGAGTTGTTCCGAGCTGCTCGGCCGCGACGGTGTCTGCCACGAGATCTCTGTTCATCACCAAAGCGGCATCATCATGCCCGAATCGAACGGCCCGCACCCAGGCGCTCGAGGTTGATTGACTAGCGCGGTGACGCTCGACGATCTTCTCGTCCGGGAGCTCGACCTCTTCGAACGTGAGCACCCGCGTTCGCGCGAGCTCACGACGCGTGCGGAACGTTCGCTACTCGCCGGAGTGCCGATGCCGTGGATGATCCGCTGGGCGGGAGGCTTCCCGGTGTTCGCAGTGGAGGCGCACGGCGCTCGCTTTCGTGATGTGGACGGTCACGAGTACGTCGACTTTTGCCTGGGCGACACGGCAGCGATGACCGGCCACTCGCCGGCGCCGACCGTGCGCGCAGTGGCGGAGCAAGCAGCGCGAGGCATCACGCTCATGCTCCCGAGCGAGGACGCGCTCTGGGTCGGCGAAGAGCTCGCCCGCCGTTTCGGGCTGCCGCGCTGGCAGTTCGCGCTCACCGCGACGGACGCGAACCGTTTTGCGATCAGGCTCGCGCGGGAGCTCACGGGCCGGCCGAAGATCCTCGTGTTCAACTGGTGCTACCACGGCACGGTCGACGAGACGTTCGCCACCCTCGAAGGCACGATCGGTGGTCTCCCGCGAAGGGAACGTCGGGCCGCCGGTCGCGCTCGACGAGACGACGCGGGTGGTCGAGTGGAACGACGTCGAGGCGCTCGAGCGCGAGCTTGCTCTTGGCGACGTCGCATGCGTCCTCGCAGAGCCTGCCTTGACGAACATCGGCATCGTCCATCCTGAACCCGGTTTCCACGACGCTCTGCGGGAGGCGACCCGCAGGACGGGCACGCTGCTGATCATCGA
The DNA here is from genome assembly GCA_963779965.1 of uncultured Actinomycetes bacterium. Taxonomy (GTDB): domain Bacteria; phylum Actinomycetota; class Thermoleophilia; order Gaiellales; family Gaiellaceae; genus 3-1-20CM-4-69-9. The sequence continues at coordinate 42,082 of CAWAAP010000022.1, forward strand.
CGAGACGCACACTCTCTGTGCGGGGCCGGGCGGCTACACGGCCGCGTACGGGCTCGATCCGGATCTGTTGACCGTCGGGAAGGCGATCGCCGCCGGTATCCCGGCCGCCGCCTACGGGTTCTCGCGCGAGGTCGCCGAGCAGCTCGAGGCTTTGCTGCCGCGCGATGAGCGGGCGGATGTGGGCGGTATCGGGGGGACGGTCGCTGCGAACGTGCTGTCGCTCGCTGCGATGCGCGCCACGCTCGGCGAGGTGCTGACTGACGACGCGTTCGCACGCATGATCACGCTCGGCGAGCGGTTCGAGGCCGGCGTCGCCGGCGCGATCGAGCGGCACGGCCTCCCGTGGCACGTCACGCGCCTCGGGTGTCGCGTCGAGTATCTCTTCCGCGCCGAGCGGCCAAGGAACGGGAGCGAGGCCGCTGCGGGCGGCAACCCCGAGCTCGACCGGCTGATCCATCTCTACGCCCTCAACCGCGGCATCCTCTTGACGCCCGTTCCACAACATGGCGCTCATGTCGCCTGCGACGACGGAGGCCGACGTCGACCTGCACTCCGCCGTCTTCGACGAGGCGGCCAGGGAGTTGAGCGAAAGGAGCTCGTATGTCTGAGCAGCGTGTGATTCCGATGCTTTCCTACGAGGACGCCGGGCGTGCTGCGGACTGGATCGCGGCTGCCTTCGGCTTCACGGAGACGGCTCGCTGGTCCGACGACGACGGAAGAGCCTCGCACGTGAACATGGAGCTCGACGGCGGCATGATCATGCTCGGGCATCCGAGCACGGACTACCAGGGTCCGAAGCATCACGCCGAGGTCTGCGAGCAAGCACGCACGTGGCGGCAAACGCCGAACGTCGTCGACGGGATCTATGTCTCGGTCGACGACGTCGACGCGCATTACGCACAGGCGCGGGCGGCGGGCGCGACGATCCTGTCGGAGCTCGAGGACAACACGGGAATCGGGCAGCGCCAGTATCGGGCCGAAGATCTAGAAGGCCATCGGTGGATGTTCGCGACGCGTCTCTGAATGACGCCCAGGTGTCAGACACCAGCCGTTGGAGTAGCCCCGCGCGAGGCTCGGTCACGCTCTGGTGCGGTCTCGCTCCGCAATCGGACGTGTTCCCAAAACCCACGGCTTGGGGTCAGACACTGTCACGCAAATGTGACGCACGATCGCCGCTGACGCGGCGCTAACCCAGGGCTGCCAGGGTCTCTTTGAGCTCGCCGAGGTCGGCGATCACCGCATCTGCGTCCGCGAGCTCGTCCGGTCCGTAGCTTCCTGTCGTGACGCCGATGCAGAGACGAGCCGGCGGCATGCGCGCTCGACACGTCGAGCGGCGTGTCTCCGACGGCGACGGTGCGCTCGCGGCGGCCAGTTGCCCGCTCGCTCACGCGCGAGGTCGAAGAGATCGACGCGGCTCTCCCGTTCGCAGCCGAACGCACCTTGCCCGCGCGGGAAGAGCTCGGCCAGCCCGAGCCGTTCCATCCGCGCGTGCGCCACCGCCGGCGGGTTGCCGGTCAACAGCGCGCGGTGCTCGACTGCTGCGGCCGCCTCCGCGGCATGCGGGGCGAGCTGCCAGTGGCTCGTGTCGGCCGCCGCGAGGAGGCGAACGTAGTGATCGGAGAATGTCTCGCACCAGCGCGGCAGGCCGGCGTCGATCTCCGCCTCGGGAACACCCACGGTACGAAGGGCGCGGCGGATGTGCGCGGGGGCGGTGTCACCCGGGATGTCTGGCCCCTCGGCGTAGATCCCGAACACGGCTTCGAGCGCGAGCCGGCTCGCTTCCACGTACACCTCGTCGTGCGTCAGCAGCAACGTCCCGTCGACGTCGAACAGAACGAGCCAGGTCAGGCCGCCACCACCGCGTCGACAGCCTCGCGCAACGTGCGGACGTACCGCTGCAAAGCCTCCGGTCCTTCCTCCGCGACCTCGACCGGGCGCGAGCCGACGACGATGCCGTCGGCCAACTCGGCTGCTGCGCGCGCCTGCTCGGGAGTCGAGATCCCGAAGCCCGCGTAGAGCGGTACGTTCGTGACGGCTCGCGCGCGTTCGACGAGGCCGGCGAGCGCGGGGGAGTCGTCGGCGCGCGCACCCGTCGTCCCGGTGACGGTGACGAGATAGAGCCAGCCATCCGTGTGCTCCGCTGCGATCCGCACTCGCTCGTCGGTCGACGTCGGCGCGACGAGCTGGATGCGCCGGAGCCCGGGCTTTTCGCCTGCCGGAAGATCCGCGACGATCAGCGAGGTCGCACCGGCGGCGCCGGCATCGTGTGCGAAGCGGTCCCACCCGTATGCCTCGAGGAGGGCCGAGTAGGTCATCGGCACGAGCGGGGTCTCGGGAACGAGCTCGCGCGTGCGCGCGAGGCACTCGAGGCAGGCCCGCGTACGCATTCCCTGCCCGAGCGCGCGCTCGGCCGCGCGACGGATCACCGGTCCGTCGGCGAGCGGATCGGAGAACGGAAAGCCGAGCTCGACCAGGTCGGCGCCGCCGGCAACCGCCGCCGCGGCGAGCTCAGGCGTTTCGGGGCCGGACATCAGGTAGACGACGAGCGTCTTCACGTGTCGTCTGCAAGGAGCGCGAACAGTGTCGCGTCGACGCGATCGTTCCCGTGGCGCAGGTACTTTCGCTTGACGCCTTCGCGCTCGAAGCCGAGGCGCTCGAGCACCCGCTCGGACGCGGTATTGCCGACCCGTACGTGCGCCTCGACGCGCCAGATGCCGTTCGCCGCCGCGTGCTCGGTCAGCCGCTGCACCGACCGGGTAGCGACACCTCGACCTCGGGCGGAGACGAAGAGCCAGTAACCGACCTCGACGACGTCACGCAACGGATCGAAGTGGTGCAGCGATGCGCCGCCGAGCAGCTCGTCCTGCTGCAGATCCTCGATGACGTACGCGGCGAGAAGGCCCTGGGCCCGCATGCCGGGGAGCTGTTCGCGCAACATGACGCGCAGCGTGTCGGCATCGACCGGCGGCAGGCTCGCCTCGCCGCCGACCGCAGGGTCGCGGAAAGCGGGCGCGATCGTCTCGATGTCCGATTCGATCGGGCCGCGGAGCAACAACTCGTCGACGCGCAGCTCATCCGGGAACCGATACGTCGACATCTGTGCGCTGGCATGGTCCGACCGGCTCATCGGGCGAGCACTTCCGCGAGATCCTTGTCGCCACGGCCGGACAGGCAGACGAGCACCAGCTCCTCGTCCAGCTCGCGGGCACGTGCAAGTGCGTGCGCGGGCTCGAGCGCCGGGATGATCCCCTCGAGGCGAGTCAGGTCGCGGAAGGCATCGAGCGCCTCTTCGTCGGTCGCGCGGACGTACTGCGCGCGGCCGGAATCTCGCAGCCACGCGTGCTCGGGACCGACGCCGGGATAGTCGAGGCCGGCGGAGATCGAGTGCGCGTCTGCGATCTGGCCGTCCTCGTCCGCCAGGACCGATGAGCGGGCACCGTGCAACACGGCGGGTTTTCCTGTGCCGAGCGACGCAGCTTCGGCCGCTTCCACTCCGACAAGTCGGACGTCCGCATCGTCGAGGAAGCCGGCGAAGATCCCGATTGCGTTCGAGCCGCCACCGACGCAGGCGACGACGACCTCCGGCAGCCGGCCTTCAACGTCGCAGAACTGCTCTCGTGCCTCGTGGCCGATCACGGCCTGCAGCTCGCGCACGATCTCCGGGTACGGGGCAGGGCCGACGCACGAGCCGATCAGGTAGTGCGTCGTCTCGACGTTCGTGATCCAGTCGCGGATCGCTTCGCTCGTCGCCTCTTTGAGCGTCCTGGTGCCGAAGTCGACGGGATGGACCTCGGCGCCGAGCAGGTTCATGCGCTCGACGTTGGGCCGTTGGCGCCTCATGTCCTCCTCGCCCATGTAGACGACGCACTCGAGGCCGAAGCGTGCGCACACGGTTGCCGTTGCGACTCCATGCTGTCCGGCGCCGGTCTCGGCGACGATGCGGCGTTTGCCGAGCCGCCGCGCGAGCACGGCCTGGCCGAGGGCGTTGTTGAGCTTGTGCGCGCCCGTGTGCAGGAGATCCTCTCGCTTCAGGTAGAGGCGTTTGCCGGGCGCAAACCGCTCGGCGCGGGTCAGCGGTGTCGGACGGCCCGCGAACGTGCGGCCGAGCTCGGCGAGCTCCGCATGGAACGCCTCGTCCGCCTGGGCGTTGCGCCAGCCCGCCTCGAGCTCGTCGAGCGCCGGAATCAACGTTTCCGGGACGTAACGGCCGCCGTAGGTCCCGTAGAGGCCCGACGTCGACGTCACCGGGCCGCCTCGACGAACGCGCGCACCTTGTCGTGATCCTTGATCCCCGGCTTCGCCTCGAGCTTCGATGCTGCGTCGACGGCCCACGGCCGGACGGCGCGTACCGCCTCGCGGACGTTGTCGGGCCCAAGCCGACCGGCCAGCATCACGCGCCCCGTGGTCACTGCCGCACGTTGCAGGTGCAGCGGGTCCTGCTCGTCCCAGGGGAGATCGACGACGTGCGCGACGGTCTTGCCTTCGCGTAAGAGCACGGCGTCGCGCCCGCGGACGCGACCTTCCTCGTGACTGTAGAGCTGGACGAGATCGGTTCCCGCCTCCTCTGCTTCGCCTACGAACACGGCAACGCTGAGGCGGTCATCGGGAACGGCCAGCACCTCGCGCGCACGGCGCGGGCTCTCCTCCGCGAGGATGAAGCCGAGCATGTCGGCGCCGGCCTCGACGGCCGCGTCAACGTCCTCTCGACGCGTGAGCCCGCAGACCTTGACGAGTGGACGGGAGAGGATCTCGCGGAGCCGTGCCGCGGGATCCTCTGCGCGCATGAGCGCCGAGCCGACGAGAATCGCATCGGCACCTGCCAGTTCGGCGGCAGCGCCCTGTGCGCGTGAGTGCACACCGCTCTCCGCCACGATCACCCCGTCGTGATCGTTCATGCTGGCGATCAACTCCAGCTGTGTCCGCCTGTCGATCTCGAATGTCGAGAGGTCGCGTGCATTGACGCCGATGACTTCGGCGCCGAGGCCGACCGCGCGCTGCAGCTCTTCGGCATCGTGCGCCTCGACGAGCGTCTCGAGGCCGAGTTCGTGCGCGTATGTCATCAGGCCTGCCGCACGTTGATCGTCGACGTCGCGGAGCAGGATGAGGACGGCGTCGGCACCCGCGACCCTCGCCTTCAGCAGGTCGAGCTCTTCGGTGAAGAACCCCTTGGCGAGGAGCGGCGCCGACGTCGCGGCGCGAGCGGCCTTGAGATCGTCGAGTGAGCCGCCGAAACGCTCGTCGACGAGGACCGAGATCGCTGCGGCACCCGCGTTGGCGAACTGCGCGGCGAGTCGAGCAGGGTCGGCGTCCGGGCGGAGGTCCCCGGCGGAGGGCGAGCGCCGCTTGACCTCGGCGATCGCGCCGAGACCCGGCGCGGCGAGGGCAGCCCGGAATCGGCCCATCAGGCGGCCACGCTCTCTCGCGAGAAGGCGATCAGCAATTCGAGCCGTTCTCCGGCGGCCCCGGAGTCGATCGCCCGGCGTGCGACCTCGAGACCTTCGCGCAGGTCAGCGGCGTGACCGCTCGCGGCGATCGCGCCGGCAGCGTTGAGGAGGATCGCGTCGCGGCGTCCGCCGTTCTTGCCGTCGAACACCTGTCGGATCGCTTCCGCGTTCTCCGCAGGACTCCCGCCGCGCAGCTCGTCGATGCTGCAGCGCGCGATGCCCAGCTCGGCCTCCGGGTCCAGCTCGCGTTCGCGTACCTGGCCATCCACGACCTCCGCGACGAGGTTCGGGCCGACCGGCGAGAGCTCGTCGATGCCGCCGCCGCCGTGCACGACGTACGCACGGCGAGCACCCAGCCGCACAAGGACCTCCGCAATCGTTCGCACGAGCTCGGGAGAGTAGACGCCGACGACCTGCGCCCTGGCGCCTGCCGGATTCGTCAGCGGCCCGAGCACGTTGAACACCGTCCTGGTCGCGAGCTCTTTGCGGACGACCGCAGCGTGCCGCATGGCCGGATGGTGCGACGGGGCGAAGAGAAAGCCGAAACCGAGCTCGTCGATGGACTTCTCGATCCGATGCGGCTCGAGCTCGAGAGTGAAGCCGAGCGCTTCGAGCACATCGGCGGACCCGCACGCAGACGACACGGCACGATTTCCGTGTTTCGCCACCGCCGCGCCCCCGGCAGCGGCGACGAGCGCAGCGGCCGTGGAGATGTTGATCGTGTGCGCGCCGTCACCGCCGGTGCCAGCCGTGTCGACGAGATCGTCCCGGCGCGGTCGAACGGCGAGGACGTGGTCGCGCATCGCCTCCGCGCAGCCCGTGATCTCGTCGGGCGTCTCACCCTTCGCGCGCAGCGCGATCAAGAATCCTCCGATCTGCGCAGGCGTCGCTTCGCCGCGCATGATCTCGTCCATGACTGCTCGCGCTTCCGCGCGCGCCAGCTGAGAACCGTCGAGCAATTTGCTGATGACTGCCTGGATCATCCGTTGAGGAAGTTTCGCGCGATTTCGCGCCCCAGTGGGGTGAGGACGGATTCGGGGTGGAACTGCACTCCGTGGACGTTCAGCGAAAGATGACGCACCGCCATGATCTCGCCGTCGGCCGACGTTGCACAGGTCTCCAGTTGGGCCGGGACGCGAGTCGCGGCCAGCGAGTGATAGCGCCCGACCTCGAGCTCCTCCGGGAGACCGTTGAAGACGCCTCGGCCGTCGTGGCGCACGGTGCAGGACTTCCCGTGCACGAGCTCCCGCGCCGGCGCGACCGTGCCGCCGAACGCCTCGACGATCGCCTGGTGCCCGAGACAGACGCCGAGCGTCGGCGTGCTGTGTGCGAGGCGCCGCACGATCTCCGGCGTGGCGCCGGCGTCGGCGGGACGGCCCGGACCGGGTGAGATGACCAGGTGCGAAGGCGCGAGTCGTTCCGCGGTGTCGCCGTCGATCGCGTCGTTTCGGCGCACGCTGACGTCGGCGCCGAGCTCCCCGAAGAGATGGGCGAGGTTGTACGTGAACGAGTCGTAGTTGTCGATCAGCAGGATCAACGCTGCTCCGCTTCCGCGAGATCGATCGCGGCTTCGACGGCCGCGAGCTTACGCAGACACTCCTCGTGTTCTGCGGCCGGCTCGGAGTCGGCGACGATTCCCGCTCCGGCCTGCAGATGCGCGACGCCGTCCTCGAGGACGATCGTCCTGATCGCGATGCACGTGTCGAGCGTGGCTTCCTCCGGGAGTGCGTAGCCGACGGCGCCCGCGTAAGGCCCGCGTCGTCTGCCCTCGAGCTCTGAGATCAGCTGCATCGCCCGCACCTTCGGGGCGCCGGACACCGTTCCGGCCGGGAAGCAGGCGCGCAGCAGGTCGAATGGGGAGACGCCGTCGCGAAGATCGCCGGCCACCTGCGAGACGAGGTGTGTCACATGGGAGTAACGCTCCACCTCGAGGAACTTCTCGACCTCGACGGTACCCGGCAGGCAGACGCGCGAGAGATCGTTTCGGCCCAGGTCGACGAGCATCACGTGCTCGGCTCGGTCCTTCTCGGACGCGAGCAGGCGCTCGGCATCGCCGTCGCCTCGCTCAGTCGTTCCTGCGATTGGGTTCACGCCGGCGCGGCGACCTTCACACTTGACGAGTGTCTCGGGCGACGATCCGATCAGTGCGAGCCCGTCGAGCTCGAGCAGGAACAGATACGGAGACGGGTTGACACGGCGCAATGCGCGGTACAACTCGAGCGCCGACGCCGAAGTGGGCCGCTCGGCTCTCTGTGAGAGCACGATCTGGAACGCGTCGCCCGCCCGGATGTGTTCCTTGGCCGCGCGAACCGATGTCTCGTAGTCCGTCCGGTTCGGTGTACGTCGCGCGCTGCTGCGCTTCGCCTTCGACGCCGGGAGAGCTGGGACCGGCTGGGCGAGCAGCGATGACACCGCGTTCGCATCTCCACGGATCACCTCCGCGGTGCCGAGGACGTGGTCGAACCTGATCAGCACGTCCGCGACGAGGAAACGGCTCTCCGGCAGCCCCGTGCCCTCAACGGGAAGAGGCACCGTCGGTTCCAGTCGCGCGGCGTAGTCGTAGGCGAGATAGCCGACCACCGGTTCCCCGCACGCCTCCGCCTCGGCGAGGTAGCAAAGGCGCGAGCCGCAACCGACGAGCGAGTGGCGGCCGAGGCGGCCCCGTTCCACCGACTCGAGCAGAAAGGCCGCGCGGCCCTCACGGCGCAGCCGGACATACGCGCCGAGCGGTGTCACGAGATCTGTGCTGATGTCGGGTGCGATGTTCATCACGAAGTCTCCATCGAATGGACGGGCACGCAAAAAGACCTTCCGGTGGAAGGTCTGGTGGAGCGAAACGGGCTGTTCTGGCCTAGGTCAATGCAGGCGCAGGCTCCCGCTCCGCTCGCAGCGCCAAGCCCAGGTGCGAGTTGCGGGAGTCATCGTCGTCTCAGGGTAAGGACAGAGCCGGCCTAGGTCAAGCGCTCGTACTCGACCGCGTAGGCGGGCGGAGGACCGTCGACCGCTGAGTCCGGAACGGGAGCCCCAGGCTCGATCCCGAGCGGGATCACCCCGGCCCAGACCGCGAGCTCGAGGTCTGCATCGTCGTCGGTGGGCGGGCCGCTGCGTATTTTTGCCGACGCCTCGTCCAGCGGCAGCGCCAGGATCGTCGTGCCTTTGATCTCTCCGTCATTGGGTCGGCGTGCGTCGTCCCAGCGCCCCGGAACCACGTGCTCGACGACACGTTGCATGGCCCGGAGCTTCTCGTCACCGTCGGTCACTTCGCGGGCGCGGCCGAGAACGACCACCGAGCGGTAATTCATGGAGTGGTTGTAGACGGAGCGCGCGAGCACGAGCCCGTCGAGGAGCGTCACGGTCACGCAGATGTCGACGCCCTCCTTCGCCGCCCTGAGCATGCGGCTTCCCGGCGACCCGTGGATGTAGAGCGTGTCGCCGTCGCGCGCGTGAATTGTCGGGATCACGAACGGCCGGCCCTCGACGACGAAGCCGAGATGACAGATCAGCGCCTCGTCGAGAATTGGATCGATGGTCGCGCGGTCGTAGGCACCGCGCTCCGGATGTCGCCTTACGGTCGTGTGTTGCGTCGGCACACCACAACCCTATTGGTACGCTCGGAACATGGCCCGCTCTGTGATCGTCTCTGCAGTTCGAACTCCGTTCGCCAAGCTCGGCGGGTCGCTCGTGCACAAGGAAGGGACTGAGCTCGGAGCGATCGTCATTCGCGCTGCGCTCGACCGGGCCGGTGTCGAAAACGACGAGGTCGAGTACGTGATCATGGGCCAGGTGCTCCAGGGAGGCGCCGGCCAGGCGCCGGCACGCCAGGCGTCTATCGGCGCGGGGCTGCCGATCGAGGTCGGGTCGGACACGATCAACAAGGTCTGCGCATCTTCGATCCGCGCTGTCGAAATGGCTGATCAGATGATCCGGGCAGGCGACCACCAGGTCGTCGTCGCCGGCGGGATGGAATCGATGTCCAACGCGCCCTTCATCCTCAAGAAGGCGCGTTTCGGCTACAAGCTCGGGGACGGAACGCTGATCGACCTGATGACGCACGACGGGCTCACGTCCACGTTCGACAACAAGCACATGGTCGAGCAGGCGTCATTCGTGTCGCGAGAGCTCGGCATCTCGCGCGAGGATCAGGACCGGTGGGCGCTCCGCTCGCACGAGCGGGCGGTCGGAGCGATCGACGAGGGGAAGTTCCAGGAAGAGATCGTTCCTGTGGGCGAGTTCGCGGTCGACGAAGTCCCACGTCGTGATACCTCGTACGAGAAGCTTGCCAGGCTGAAGCCGGTGTTCGACCCGGACGGGACGACGACCGCCGGCAATGCGCCGGGAGTGAACGACGGAGCCGGGGCGCTCGTCGTGACGAGCGAGGAGTTCGCAAGGAAACGCGGGCTCGAGGTGCTCGCGACGATCGTCTCGCAGGCATACGTCGCCGACGACTTCGCATATCTGGCGCGTACGCCGGCGAAGGCAGGTGCGGCGGCGCTGGCAAAGGCCGGCAAGAAGATCGGCGACGTCGAGCGCGTAGAGCTCAACGAGGCTTTCTCGTCGGTCGTGGTCAACTCGGCCAAGATGCTCGACGTCGACCCCGAGAAGGTGAACGTGAACGGTGGTGCGGTCGCGCTCGGCCACCCGATCGGCGCCTCGGGCGCACGCATCCTCGGCACGATGATCTACGAGCTCCGGCGCAACGGCGGCGGACTCGGCCTGGCGGCGATCTGCTCGGGCGGCGGCCAGGGGGACGCACTGCTACTCGAGGTGTAGGGGCCGCGGACGCTCGTGGTGACACAACCTCCATGCCCCTGACGCTCGTCGTCCTTCTCGCGGGACTTGCGATCGCCGTGCTCGTCTACGTCGTCTCCGGTGGGCACGTCTTCTTCCTGCCGCTGATCCTGCTCCTGCCGTTCGGGCTCTTCATCGGCCGCCGACGTCGTTCGTAGCGGCGTTAGGCTCGGAAACATGAGCTTCGAACACGTGCTCGTCGTGGGAGCGGGGCAGATGGGCGGCGGGATCGCTCAGGTCGTTGCGGCAACCGGCCGGCGCGTGTCACTGCTCGACGCGCAACCGGGCGCGACGGATCGCGCGCTCGAGGCGATGCGCAAGAGCCTGGGCAGGCTCGAAGAGAAGGGCGGTCCTCCTGCGGAGGGGGTGCTGGCGCGCATCGAGGCCGTGGACGATCTCGTTTCGGCCGATCTCATGATCGAAGCCGTGATCGAGGACGCGGATGTGAAGGAAGAGATCTTCCGGCGTGCCGATCTCGAGTTGCCGACCGAGGCGGTGCTTGCCTCGAACACCTCATCCATCCCGATCGGCTCGTTGGCTGCCGCGACCCAACGGCCCGACAAGGTGATCGGCATGCACTTCTTCAACCCGGTTCCCGTCCTGAAGCTCGTCGAGATCATCCGCGGCCGAGACACGTCGGACGAGACCGCCGATGCGATCACTGCGCTGGCGCGCGAACTGGGTAAGACGCCTGCTGTTGCGAACGACTTTCCGGGCTTCGTTTCCAACCGCATCCTGATGCCGTTCATCAACGAGTCCGTCTGGGCGCTTCATGACGGCGTCGCCGAGGCGGAGGCGATCGACACGATCGCGAAGCTCGGGTTCGCACATCCGCTGGGGCCGCTGGCGCTCGCCGACCTGATCGGGCTCGACACCTGCATCGCGATCATGGAGGTGCTGCAGGAGGGTCTCGGGGACGACCGCTACGCGCCCTGCCCGCTGTTCCGGGACCTCGTCGCGGCCGGAAAGCTTGGCCGAAAGAGCGGTTCCGGGTTCTACGAGTATTCGTAGAAACTCATAAAAAGGCCGGATCTGAAGGGTTTGCGCCGGCAGATGAGTCTCTCTGATGAGGCTCAAGTCTGTCGAGCCCACTGCCGAAAAAAGCACTCAGGTTTCCGGAAAGGGAGGCGCCGCACCTTGCGGATCCTGCTGGTCGACGACGATCCTGCGCTTCGCACTTTGCTGAAGACGACGTTCGAGGTTGCCGACGTCGCCGTTGTCGAAGCCGAAGATGCCGCCAGTGCCCGGCGCGAGATCCGCAACGCGCGGCCTGACGTGATCGTGCTCGACATCAACATGCCCGGGACAACCGGCCTCGAGCTCTGTGCCGAGTTGAAGGCGGCACCGGCGACTCGCGACATCCCGATCGTGCTCCTGACCGGCTCGGAGGGCGGAACCAGCGCAGCGGCGAAGAAGGCCGGCGCCGATGCCTTCGTGCTCAAGCCGTTCAGCCCGCTCGAGTTGCTTGCGGTTGCGGAACGACTTGCGGGCGGACTGTTCGGCGTTCCTTTCCGAGCGAGGAAGAAGCACACCGCCCGCGGGCCCGGCGAGGAGCTCCTCCTCTATGCGCGCGACCTGCGGCACATGCTGGAAGTGGAGCGCGGTCAGCGCGAGCTGTTGCAGAGCGCCTATCTCCAGACCGTGTCGGCGCTCGCCAGCGCGCTCGAGTCGAAGGACACAGGCACGCGTGCGCATTCCCAACGCGTCCAGAGCTACGCGTCGGCACTCGCGGACGCCGTCAGTCAGGCAGCCTTGATGCGAGATCAGAGCACGCCGTACGGGTTCCTCCTTCACGATGTCGGCAAGATCGGGATCCCGGATGGGATCCTGCTGAAGCCCGGCCCGCTCAGCCCGGCCGAGCGCCGCAAGATGGAGACGCACACCGTGCTGGGCGAGGCGATGCTCTCGGGCGTCGTGTTCCTCAAGGGCGAGGGCCTCAAGATCGTGCGCTCGCACCACGAGCGTTGGGACGGACGTGGATATCCCGACGGCCTCGCCGGCGATGAGATCCCGCTCGGTGCGCGCATCTTCGCGGTCGCCGACGCACTCGACGCCATGACCAGCCATCGGCCCTACCGTCGCGCCCTGAGCTGGAGCTCTGCGCGCGAGGAGATCCTCGGACAGCGAAAACGGCAGTTCGATCCGGACGTGGTCGACGCCTTCGTCACCGCCGAGCCGAAGTTGCGCGAGATCCGCCGCGAGCTCGCGGCCGCCTAGAGCCGGGTCTAGCACGCGGGCATTGCCCGCAAGGGGCCCACGTATCATCGCGGGAAGTGGACTTCGACCTCACGCAGGACCAGCGGGAGATTCAGGCGCTCACGCGCGACTTTGCGCAAGCCGAGATCGATCCGCATGCGTCCCGAGTGGGATCGCGAGCATCATTTTCCCCGCGAGCTGTTCGACAAGCTTGCCGAGCTAGGACTGATGGGCGTCTGCGTCCCCGAGGAATACGGCGGAGCGGGCGCGGACTTCCTCTCGTACATCCTCGTGCTCGAAGAGCTGTCACGTGCGGATGCCGGTGTCGGCGTGACGGTTGCCGTACACACGAGCGCCGCGACGCTGCCAGTCCTGGCCTACGGGACCGACGAGCAGAAATCGCGGTTCGTTCCGCCACTCGCGCGTGGCGAGCAGCTTGGCGCGTTTGCCCTCACAGAGGCAGAGGCCGGCTCCGACGCCGGAGCTCTTCGAACGACGGCGGAACAGAACGCCGACGGCTGGAAGATCACGGGCGCGAAGCAGTGGATCACCAACGGCCGGTACGCCGGGACATTCATCTTGTTCGCGCGCACCGATCCCGAGACCGCGGGGGCGCGGGGCGTCAGCGCATTCATCCTCGACGCGGAGCACGTGCGCGTGACCCGCGACGAGGAAAAGCTCGGGCTCAACTCCTCGGTGACAAACGACCTCGTCGTCGAGGGCGCGCAGGTCGGACGCGATCGGCTGCTCCATGAGGAGAACCGGGGCTTTCGCGTCGCGATGGGCACGCTCGACGGCGGCCGCATCGGCATCGCCGCGCAGGCGCTCGGTATCGCTCAAGCCGGCTACGAGGTCGCGCGCGCGTACGCCGCCGAGCGGCGCGCATTCGGCCACCGGATCGCCGACTTCCAGGCGATCCAGCACAAGCTCGCCGACATGTCGATGGAGATCGATGCTGCCCGCCTGCTCGTGTACCGGGCGGCCTGGCTGAAGCAGCAAGGCCGGCGGCACACGGAGGAAGGAGCAAAGGCGAAGCTGTTCGCGTCGGAGATGGCCAGGAGACAGACGGCGGAAGCGATCCAGATCCTCGGTGGCTACGGCTACACCAAGGAGTTTCCGGTGGAGCGCTATTACCGCGACGCCAAGATCACCGAGATCTATGAAGGTACGAGCGAGATCCAGCGTCTCGTCATCGCACGCAGCATCCTCGGCATCACGGAACGATCGCTGGTGGTGCGCTGACGATGTTCTTGATGTACACGCGCGCGCACGTCCCCACCCGGGTGGGGGTTGTCACCCACCACCCACTGCAATCGACGATACCGGCGCCCGACGCACCCATGGGTGCCGAATTCGTACCGATTTTCCGGAGCGTCGCTTGAGCTCGCGTCGGCGCGACGAGCCGGTTCGGCTCACCCGCATCTACACGAGGGCGGGTGACGCGGGGGAGACGTCGCTCGGCGACGGCTCGCGCGTGCCGAAGCTGGACTGCCGGATCGGTGCCTTCGGCACCGTCGACGAGTTGAATGCGGCGCTCGGGATGGTGCTCGCTGATCCAGAGCTGACGGATCACCTGCGCGAGCCGTTGAATCGGATCCAGAACGATCTCTTCGACGTCGGCGCTGATCTCTCCGTTCCGTTCGGCGTCACGGACCGCCTCCGCATCGACCAGGCCGCCGTGGATCGTCTCGAACAGCTCTGCGACGAGTTGAACGCGAACCTGCCGATGCTCAAGAGCTTCATCCTTCCCGGCGGGACCGAGGCGGCTGCCCGACTGCACGTCGCGCGCACGACGTGCCGCCGCGCGGAGCGCGACGCGCTCGCGGCCAATGAAGAGAACGCGATCAACCCGCTCGCGCTCGCCTACCTCAACAGACTGTCCGACTTCTTGTTCATCGCCGCCCGGACGGCGAACGCAGACGCCGGCCGCGACGAGCCGCTCTGGAAACCAGGCGGCTGAAGCACGAACAAGCGCGTTAGTTGATTAGTGCCGCGTGTTGCCTGACGTCTGGTGCGTCTGCGACCGGATCTTCTTGACGGGCTTGGCCTTGACCGGCTTCGCCAGGAGTCTCGTGACCAGGCGGGTGAGGACCGAGGCCGGGGTCGACCGAGGCAGGGCGATGGATGCGCCCGCCTTCAGCGAGGCGATCATCTGCTTCGGACCCGAGGTGAGAGCGATGATCTTCATCGACGGGAACACCGCGTGAAGGTCCCTGATGAGTGAGACGCCGAATGCGTCGACATCGACCACGATCACGCGCACGTCGGTCCGCCGGCTGGCCGCAGCGTCGAACGTAGGCTCGATCGCCGAGGCGCTGACGAGCTTCGGCGTCTGTGCCGGGAACTTGCCGCTGATGCTGCGGGCGGCAGGCCCGGCCAGCAGCACCTGGATCGGCGCGGCCGGCAGGTTGCGCGTGCCGACGAGCCGGATGGTGATCTTCTGCGAAGTCGACTCGCGGCCGGAACGCGCGGTCCAGCGCATGGTGTAGACGCCGGTTCGGCGTACCTGCTGCGGGAGGTGCAGCTTGACGATCGAGCGGCCCGCCTTGAGCGAGAAGCGCCAGGTGTACAGCTTCACGTGGCGCGGGCTGAAGAGCTCCGCGGTCACGCCGGACGCGCGTGTCACGGAGATCCGCGCCGCGATCTTCTTCTTCAGCACGGCCGGCTTGACCCTCGGCGCTGTCGTCACCTTCAACACGAGTCGCGTCGATCCGCTGCCGGGGGCGACAGTCACGTCGATGCTGGAGCCTGCCTCGACGAGGACGAGACCGGTCGGACCGGTGATGGTGCCCGCCGGGCCTGTGCCGCCGGTCGTGGTCGTCCCGATCTTCAGCCCGAGCGGCGCGAGTAGCGCAGCAGCCTGGTCGGGCGTCTTGCCGATCAGCGACGGCACGGGGCGCAGAGGCTCCGTCAGGGAGCTTTCGTTTCCGGCGAGGTCGGTCTCCTTCAGCCTGAAGATGCGCGGATCGCCGGTCGACCAACTGCCGATATTTGCGGCCGTGTAATCGACGCCGTAGTGTCCGGCGTCGGTCGAGTTGGAGAACACCGTCACGAAGTCGTAGGTGCCGCTGTTGTCCGAGCCCGGCGTCCAGCGGAGCGTGAGACCCGTCGGGCCGACGAACCCGCGCACGTTCTGCGGCGGGTTCGGAGCCTCGAGGTCACGCAGGAGCCCGAAGACGGAGAGGTGCTTCGTGAGGACGTGGAAGCCGGCGCTGTCGCTGTAGAAGCCGTCCTCCCAGCCGGTGGGCAGCGTGCCTGCGAAGGGAACGCGCGAGAGGATGCGCCAGTGACCGTTCTCCAACGTCGCGGGGACGAGACCCTTCTCGGTCGAGCGGATCAGGATCGCGATCGGGTGGCTGAACTGGTGCACCTCGGTGCCTGCGAGTGCCCAGCGGGCGGTCACGTCGACCGTCTCGGGCCCTGCAGCGAATCCGTTCGTCAGGCCGGTGGGTGCCGGCATCGGCGTGATGCGCAACACGATCCAGTCTCCGGTCGACGAGGACCAGGTGCCCGCCGGCATCGTCGCCGAGGCCAGGCCGTCGGCCGACTCCACCGTTGTCGCCGCACCGGTCGTCGTGTTCTTGTCGACCGCAGGCGCGACCGAGCTCGACGCGCTCCACACCGTGAAGTGGACTCGGAACGGTGCCCGCTTGCCGGAGGAATCCTGGAGCTCGCCCGCGAGCGTATGTGCCCCCGGGCCGAGCGTGCCGGTGCCGTAGTCGATGTTCGTCCCGTTCACGATCGGCGCAACCGTCGCGTTGCCGTCGAGCGTCACGCCGATGGGCGTCGCGGGTTCGCTGGTGACGAGGCCGATGGCGTTTGCCGACGGCACCGTCGTGCCTTCGCCCGGCGTCGAGGAGACGACGCGCGGGGCGGTGTTGTCGATGCGGATCGCGGTGACGACGTCGGCGGACGTGTTGCCGAGGTTGTCGGAGACGGTTGCACGGAGGTCATAGAGACCGTCCGGAAGTTGAGTGGTGTCGAATGTCGCACTCCACGGGGAGCTCGCGTCCGTTCCGAGCGACGACCAGGAGGCGCCGCCGGCCGGAGAGGCCGCGAACACGACTTGCGTTGCGCCCGTGCCGGTGACGGTGGCGTTGAGGGTGACCGAGCCGGAGATCGTGGCGCCGGGATTGGTGAGGACCACGGTCGGCGCGCTCACGTCCACGGTGATCGTGCGCATCGCACCGGTCGAGGTATTGCCCGCGCCGTCGGTGATGACCGGCTGCAGGTCGTAGCTGCCGGACGAGACCGTCGTCGCATTCCAGGTCGCGCTGAACGGCGCGCCGGTCGCGGTCGCGATCGTCGTCCATGAGCCGCCGCCCGTCGGGCGGAGCTCATAGCGGACAGACGCGACGCCCGACCCGGCGTCCGAATAGGAACCGCTCAGAGCAACGCTCGTGCCGCCCACGGTGGCGCCGTTTGCCGGTCCCGTCAGCGATCCGGCCGGTGCGGTGTTGTCGATGCGGACGTTGGCCCGGATCGGGCTCGTCCCTGAGTGGCCGGTGGCGTCGGTCGCGATGACGCGGAAGTC
Organism: uncultured Actinomycetes bacterium; assembly: GCA_963779965.1. Lineage (GTDB taxonomy): Bacteria > Actinomycetota > Thermoleophilia > Gaiellales > Gaiellaceae > 3-1-20CM-4-69-9. The sequence goes on from CAWAAP010000022.1 coordinate 59,044, forward strand.
GTAGAGACCGTCGGTCAGGGCAGTCGTGTCGAGCGACGTACCCCACGGGGTCGTCGTGTCGCTGGCGATCGTCACCCAGGAGCCGCCGCCCGCCGCGCGCCGTTCAAAGTCGACCTGGCTCGTATCCGGGTCGGACGAGGCCGACAGCGAGATGGTGCCGTTGAGGTACTGGCCCGGATCCGCGAGTGTCGGCGTCGGGTCGACGTTGTCGACAGAGACGTTCCGCACCGGTGATGTCGCGGTGTTACCAGCCATGTCCTCGACGACGATCTGGATCGTCGCGCCTCCGTCGGCGCCCGTGGTCGTGTTCCAGTTGAAGGAGAAGGGCGCGACCGTGTCGGTGCCGAAGAGCGAGCCGCGCACGAAGAACTTGACCGAGGCGACCGGCGAAGTGGCGTCGGAAGCCGACGCGGCGATCGCGATCGTGCCCGAGACGAGCTGGCCTTCGGTGGGCGCGCCAACGAGCGCGACGTCGGGCGCCGTGTTGTCGACGACCTTGTCGGGCAAGTTCGCCGTTGTCACGTTGTCGGCGTTGTCCGTGATCTGAATACGCAGGTCGTAGTGACCGTCGGGCACAGGCGTCGTATCCCAGTCCGTCGTGTACGGGCCGGGGCCGGTGCTGTCGGTGCCGATCGTCGTCCACGTCGAGCCGCCGGCGTCCGTGTACTCGAAGGCGACGGACTTGATGCCGGACCCGCTGCTGTCTGGATCGGCGCTCAGCGTGACCGTGCCGCGCAGGTAGTCGGCAGCCGAGCAGGACGGGCAGGTCGGCGGCGTCGCGTCGATCAACACGGTCGTGCTCTTGATCGTCTCGATGTTGCCGGCGTTGTCGGCCGAGAAGTAGGCGATGATGTGCGCGCCGTCGTTCGAGCCGTCTGCCGGAGCCGGGATGACGACGCTCGTGCCGACGGTGTAGCCCGGATTGCCGTCGACGCTGTATTCGGTCACGTTGACGCCCGAGCCGCCGTCGTTGGCCGTGAGCGTGACGGTGACCGGGCTGGACTGCCAGCCGCTTGGAGCGTTGTCGGTCGTGGCGGGCTTCGTGTTGTCCGCGAGGCTCGTGACTGCTGCCGAGGTCGTCGTGTTGCCCGCCGCGTCCGTGGCCACGACGTGCAGGTCGACATTGCCGTCGGCGACGGCGGCCGAGTTGAAGTTCGCACCGGTTGACTGCCAGCTGCCCCCGCCGTTGGTCGAGTACTCGTAAGCGACCGTCACGACGCCCGAGGCGTTCGAGCCGCCCGGATCCCCCGTGGAAGACGTGAGGTTGACGGCGCCGCGCAGGTATGGACCGGGGCTGTTGATGGTCGCGGTCGGCACGGTGTTGTCGACGAGACGGTCCGTGACCGGCGTCGCGGCGGCCTGGTTCCCGGCGACGTCGTACGCAACCGTCCGGAAGTCGTAGTGACCGTCGGACACGGTCGTCGTGTCGAAGCTGACCTGGAACCCGTCGAGCGGAGTCGAGTCCGTGGCGATCGTCGTCCACGACCCGCCACCCGTCGGGGCGCGCTGGAAGTCGACGTGGTCGATGCCCGAACCCGAGTCGGCTGCCGAGCCGGTGAGCGTCTTGGTCGCGCGCAGGTACTGGCCGGGGTCGTTCTGACTCGTCGTCGGCACGGTGTTGTCGATCCGGACGTTCGGCACTGCGGCGGACGTGGTGGTGTTTCCTGCCACGTCGCGCACGACGACATGCAGTTGATAGACGCCGTCGGTGACTCCGGTGGTGTTCCAGAGGATCGTGTCGAACGGCGCCGAGTTGAGGGTGCCGATCGAAGCCCAGGTTGTGCCGTCCGCGGAGTACTCGTACGTGACCGACTGGAGCCCGGACGCATAGCCGTTCGCCGGCGGATCCGCTTCGGTGGAGGTCAGGGTGGCCGTCTGCCGGATGTTGGCGCCGGGGTTGTTCAGGGTGCCGGTCGGAGCGCTCGTGTCGCGATGCCAGGTCCACGTAGCCGGCGTCGCGTCGGTGTTGCCGGCGGCGTCCGTCGCCCGCACGTCGAAGGTGTGGTTGTTGTCGGTGAGCCCCGCCACGCTGTGCGGGCTCGTGCAGGCCGCGAACGACCCGCCGTCGATGCTGCACTCGAACGTCGAACCGGGCTCGCTCGCGTCGAACGTGAAGGACGGAACCGCCAGGTTGGACGGATCCGAGGGCTTGGTCAGGATCGTCGTGCTCGGCGCGGTCCGGTCGACGTCGACGTTGCGGATCGCAGTGGCCGGATGTCCTGCGTTGTCGGTCGCGACTGCCGCGAGAGCGTGGTTGCCGTCCGCTGCCGGAATCGACCATGAGACGCTGTACGGGCCGGGCGCCGGAACGGTGCCGAGCGGGTTCCAGACGCCGGTTGCGCAATCGTTGCTCTGGTCGGAGCACTCGAAGAACTGCACCTGGGTGACGCCGCTGCCTGCCGGGTCGCTGGCATTGGCCGCAAACGTCGTCGGGCTCGGGAGCGAGCCGTTGATGGCCGCGGCCGGCGCCGTGATCGAAACGGTCGGCGGTGCGTTGTCGACGCGGACGCTCGTGTTCTCGACTGTTGCCGTGTTGCTCGCGTCGTCGGTCGCGCGGGCGCGCAGGTCATAGATTCCGTCGCCCGCCGGAAGCGTCGCGGTGTTCCACGAAGCTCCGGTCGCCGTGTACGCACTCGGCGGATCGCTGGCCAGCTTGTACGCAAAGGTGACGGACGGGCTCGCGGGCGAGGCGTCGGTCGCGCTTGCGACGAGGTTGACCGTGCCACTGACGATCGTGCTGGCGGCCGGGCTGGAGAAGGTCAGGGCAGGAGCAGTGTTGTCGACGCGTGTCGTGACGAGGGTCGAGGTCGTCGAGTTGCCGGCCACGTCCGTCGCAACGACACGAAGGTCGTAGAGGCCGTCGGAGACGAGCGTCGTGTCCCACGAAGCGGATTGGCTGTTGAAGCTGCCGCCGTTCGGAGCGAGCTCGTAGGCGACGGTCGCGATGCCGGAGCCGCCTGTGTCGCTGGTGTTCGACGTCAGCGTGACGGGGCCGCCGATGGGATTGCCGGGGCTCAGCATCGTGGCGCTGGGCGCGGTGTTGTCGACGCGGCGGCTGGCGACGACGGCCGGGGATGCCTCGTCGTTGCCGGCGGTATCGGTCGCGACGGAGCGGAAGTCGTAGAGCCCGTCCGCGACGCTCGTCGTGTCGAAGGAGATCGAATACGGCGAGGTGCCGTCTGTTGAGATCGTCGTCCACGAGCCGCCGCCGGCGGGCCGGCGCTGGAACGCCACCGAGTTGACGTTGGAGCCGTCGGTGTCACCCGCGCTCGCGCTCAGCGTGATCGTCTGGCGCAGGTTCGCGCCCGGATCGGTCAGAGTCGAGGTCGGCGCAGCGGTGTCCGACTTCGTCTCGCTCGACGAGGTTGCGACCGCGACGTTGCCGAAGTTGTCCGAGACGCTGTACCGGTACTTGGCGCACTTGCCGGAGGCGAGGGTGTCGGGGCTGGAGGCCGCAGTCCAGCTGCCATACGACGAGCAAGCATTGTTGGCGAGATCACCGGTCTGCCGCTCGAGCGATCCGGTCGAGGCGTTCACATCGGGGTCCGAGCCGTTGCCCGTGGTGATCGCGTAGGAGCCGGTGACGTAGCCGTTCGGGTACGTCACCGTGACACCGGTGGGCGCGGTGCGATCGATCGTGATCGTGCGGACATGCTGGCCGGTGTTGTTCGCGGCGTCGACAGCGACGGCGCGGATCGCCTTCGGGCCGTCGAATACAGGGGTCGACCAGGTTGCCGAGAACGGTGCGGTGTTGTCGGTGCCGAACTGGACCCACGACCCGGTCGCGCAGGCCGCGCTCGCGTTCGAGCATTCGAAGAAGTCCACGTTCGTCACGTCTCCGTCGGGCGTCGACGCCGTCACGGTGTAGTTGTTCGGATCTGAGCCGTTGAGATAGCTCGTGGGATCAGTGATCGTGACGGTCGGGGCGCCGGTGTCGATGAGCCAGGTGTGGCCGGCCGGGGTGCCGTCCGCGTTTCCTGCCGGGTCGACTGCCCGCACGTCGAAGGTGTGACTGCCTTCCCCGAGTGCGGGCGAGATGGTGTCGGGGCTGGTGCAGGCGCGTCCAGCTGCCGCCGTCGACGCGGCACTCGAAGGTCGAACCGCTCTCGGAGGAGCTGAAGCGAAGGTCGGCGTCGTGTTGCCGGACGGCTCGAGGGGCTCGAGTCGATGGTGGTGTTCGGCGCGTCGATGTCGACCTTCGCGGTCGCGCTGACTGCGTTGGAGACGTTGCCGACGTTGTCAGCGATCGTGAAGCTGTAGCGGTAGCAATGACCGGTGGAGACCGCGGTGTCCGGGCTGGAGAAGCTGCCCGCGTCGGGACTGAAGTTCGAGCAGTTGCCTGCGACCAGGTCGCCGGTCTCGCGCGAGACGCTGCGTGTTGACGTGTCGAGGCCGGCACCACCTGCGGGATCGCTGCCGTCAACGAGCGAGAACGTCACGGACGCCGCGTTGTAGTACGGCGCGTTCGCGCCGGTGAGGGTGAGGGCCTGACCCGTAGGAGCCGTGGAGTCGGCGGCGAGTGTGATCGTGGCAACCCCGTCGATCGCGGCGGCGTTGGTGGCCGTGATCGAGCTCGCGCCGGGGGCGGTCGCCCCGGAGCTCCAGCTGTAGTCGTTGGGGGAGGTGTAGGGGCTCGAGCCGTCGGCGCCGCCGATCGAGCCGGTCCAGCCACTGACGGAACCGACGTTCGGGAACGCGACCTGAGCAACGGTCGACTGGCCGTCGCTCGCGGTGGCGTGCAACGAGAACGAGCCGGAGCCGGCGGGGCGGAAGAACTGGGTTTGGCTGCCGGCGTCGTAGTACTGGTTGCCGGCGCCCGTCAGCTCGGTCGGTGCCGTCACCGAAACGCTCGGCGCGTCGGTGTCGACCTTCGCGGTCGCGGTGACGGTCGAGGAGACGTTGCCGACCCGGTCGGCGATCGTGAAGGTGTAGCGGTAGCAGTGACCGCTCGACACGGCGGTGTCCGGGCTGGAGAAGCTGCCGGCGTCGGCCGTGAAGTTGGAACAGGCGCCCGCGACCAGGTCACCCGTCTCCCGCGTGATGCTCCGCGTCGAGAGATCCAGGCCGGAGCCGGAACCGTCATTGCCGTCGGCGTACGAGAAGGTCACCGAAGCCGCGCCGTAGTACGGCGCGTTCGCGCCCGTCAGCGTCAACGACTGACCCGTCGGAGCAGTCGAATCAGCTGTCAGCGTGATCGTGTCCGAGCTGCTGTTCGCGGCCTTGTCGGAGCCTGAGATGTTCCGGGCGCCCGGTTCGACCGCACCGGACGACCAGGTGTAGTCGGCCGGCGAGCTATACGGGCTCGTCGTGTCCACGCCGCCCGTCGAGCCGCTCCAGCCGGAGAGGCCGGAGACGTCGGGGAAGCTCACCGAGGCGACCGCTGTTTCGCTGTCGGAGGCGGTGGCGTTGAGCCGGAAGCTGCCCGAACCGGCAGGCCGGAAGAACTGCGTCTTCGTCGCACCGTCGTAGTACTGGTTGCCCGCACCCGTCAGCTCGGTCGGCGCGGTGAGCGACACATTCGGTGCCTGCGTGTCGACCTTCGCGGTCGCGGTGACAGACGATGACGTGTTCCCGACGTTGTCGGTGATCGTGAAGCTGTAGCGGTAGCAGTTCCCGTTCGACACGGATGTGTCGGGGCTGGAGTAGGTGCCTGCGTCCGCCGTGAAGCTGCCGCAGGAGTCGCCGGTGAGCGAGGCCGACTCGCGCGTGACCGTTCTGCTCGAGGTGTCGAGACCCGAGCCGGAGCCGTCGTTGCCGTCACCGAGCGTGAAGCTGACCGACGCAGAGCCGTAATACGGAGCGTTGGCGCCGGTGAGCGTGATCGACTGGCCGGTGGGAGCTGCCGAATCCTGCGTGAGCGTGAATGGAACGTTCGTCGTCGCGCCGGCCCCGTTCGTCGCCACGACATCGTGCGATGCAGCGTCGGTTGTCGACGCGCTCCAGGTGTAGTCCTCGACATACGGCGAGCTCGTCTGGGAGCTGCCACCGGTCACGTTCGTGACAGACGGGAAGTCCACGGACGTCAGGCCGGTATGCGGATCGTCGGCGGTTGCGGTGACGCGGAACGTCCCGCCGCCGGTGCCCGGGCGATAGAAGAGCGTCGAGCCCGAGACGTGCTGCGTGCCGCTTGACGGATTCTCGGTGAGCGCCAGCGACAGATTCGGCGGCGTGCCGTCGAGCAAGACATCCTGGGAGCCGACCGCTTCCTCGTTGCCCAGGTTGTCGTAGGCGCGGAACTTCACCGTTGCTGTGGAGTTGATGCTGATGGCGCCCGAGTAATCCGAGCCGTTGACCGGCGTCGGATCCGTGCCGTCCGTCGTGTAGCGAATCTTCTGGACGCCGGAACCGGCCCCGTCGTTGCCGCTGAGCGTCACCGAGACCGGCGCGCTCGTGTAGTAGGTCCCGTTCAGGCAGGCGGCGCCGTTGCACTGCGCCGTCGTGGTCGGCGCGGCCGAGTCCGCCGTCACGGTGAAGTTCGAGCTCGCGCTGCCGCCCGCGTTGTTCGCCGCCGAGACGCTCTTCGAGCCCGGCTCCGCGGCGGTCGGAGTGAACGAGTAAGTGCGTGTTGCGCCCGAGCCGGACACCGACCAGTTTGCTCCCCATCGCGCCGGCGGTCGGGAAGGTGTATCCGGAGATGCCGGTATCGGTGTCGGTCGAGCTTGCGGTCAGGTCGAACCCACCGTTGGCCGCGCTCGGCTTGATGAAGACCTGGGTGCCGGAGCCCGAGTAGTAGGCACCACCAGTTGCGTTCGCGGGCGTCAGCGACGGGTTGCTCGGCGCCGAGGTGTCGACCTTGACGATCGTCGAGATCGAGACGGTGTTGCCGACGTTGTCGGTGCCGGTGAGCGTGTACTTGTAGCAGCCGGTCGGAGACCGCTTTCGCTGGGGCTGCCGGTGATCGTGCTGGGCGAGCCGAAGGCTGCCGCAGGTGTCGGCCGACTGAGAACGTGGCGGTCGTGCGGACGAGTGTCGAGGAGGCGAGCCCGGACTCGGTCGCCGAGGCAGTCTCGGAATAGTCGGTGCGCGAGTCGATCGGGAAGGTGCCGTCGGTGTCGTAGCTCACCGAGCTGCCGCCGGTGCCGGCCGTGCCGTTGACCGTGACAGCGCCCGAGGTGGGCGCGGTGGAGTCGGCAGTCACGTCGAACGTGCCGTTGCCCGACGTTCCGGCCCGCGTTGTTGGTCGCGGTGACGTTCTGGGTGCCGTTCGTCGTCGCCGTTCCGGTGTAGCTGTAGGTGCGGGTCGCGCCCGAGCCCGAGCCCGACCAGTTGGTGCCGAGGCTGCCACCTGCGGGGAACGTGTAGCTCGGCGACGTCAGTGTCGCTGTCCGTGGAGCTTGCGGTCAGAGTCGAAGCCGCCGCTGGCCGCGTCCGGCTTGAAGAACACTCGGGTTCCCGTGCCGGAGTAGTAGGCACCGCCGGTGGCGTTCGCGGGCGTCAGCGACGGGTGCTGCTCGGCGCGGACGTGTCGACCTTGACGGTCGTCGGGATCGAGACGGTGTTGCCGACGTTGTCGGTGCCGGTGAGCGTGTAGCGGTAGCAGCCGGTGGTGAGGCCGGTCTGGGCCGGGTTGCCGACGATCGTGGTCGGTGAGCCGAAAGCGCCGCAGGTGTCGGGGAGGTGTAGGCGGCGCTCGTGCGCACGAGCGTGGAGGACGCGAGTCCGGACGCCGGCTCGGTCTGCGACTCGGTGTAGTCGGTGCGCGTTCCGATCGTGAAGTTGCCGTCGCTGTCGTAGCTCGTCGTGCCGCCGGCGCTGGCCGCCGTCCCGTTCACGGTCACCGCGCCGCCGCTCGGGGCGGTGGAGTCGAGCGCGACGTCGAACGAGGAGCTGGCCGATCGGCCGGCGTTGTTCGTCGCGGACACGTTCTGCGAGCCGTTCGTCGTCGCTGTCGCGGTGTAGCTATACGTTCGCGAGCTTCCGGAGCCTGAGCCGGACCAGTTCGTGCCCAGCGACGAGCCGGCCGGGAAGCCGTAGGAGGCGATGCCGGTGTCGCTGTCGCTCGAGCTCGCCGAGATGTCGAAGCCGCCGTTGGCTGCGTCCGGCTTGAAGTAGACGCGGCGTGCCCGAGCCCGGGTAGTAGGCGCCGCCGGTCGCGTTCGACGGAGTCAGCGTGGGAGCGGCCGGGTCGGAGGTGTCGACCTTCACGGTCGTGGAGATCGAGATGGTGTTGCCGACGTTGTCGGTGCCGGTCAGCGTGTACCGGTAGCAGCCGGTTGCGAGGCCGTTCTGGTCGGGGTTGCCGGTGATGGTGCGTGGGCGAGCCGAAGCTGCCGCAGGTGTCGGCCGAGCTGAAGGTCGCGCTGGTGCGGACGAGCGTCGAGGAGGCGAGCCCGGACTCGCTGCGCGGACTGAGTCTCTGTGTAGTCGGTGCGAGTGCCGATCGTGAAGCTGCCGTCGGTGTCGTAGCTCGGAGCTGCCGCCACCACTCGCGGCCGTCCCGTTGGCCGTCAGCGCCCCGCCCGTCGGGGCCGTCGAGTCGGGCGTGACGTGGTGAGGCGGTGTGGCGGAGCGGCCGGCGTTGTTCGTGCGCTGACGTTCTGGGCGCCGGTCGGTGGTGGCGGACGCGGAGTGACAGGTACGGCAGCTCCGAGTTAGTGCCAGTTGGTGCCGGGCCGAGCCGTCGGGTAAGCCGTAGCGACGCGATGCCGGTGTCGCTGTCGCTCGAGCGGCGGTGACGGTGAAGCCGCCGCTGCGGCGTCGGGTTTGAAGTAGACGCGGTGCGAGCCGGGGGTACGTGTCCCGCTCGTGCGCGGAGGGGGTCGAGGCTGGCGCGGCCGGGCGCGTGGTGTCGACCTTGACGACGGTCGGGATCGTGATGGCGTTGCCGACGTTGTCGGTGCCGGTGAGCGTGTACGGTAGCAGCCGGTCGCGAGGCCGCTTTGGCTGGGGTGCCGGTGATCGGGTGGGTGCGCCGAAGCGCCGCAGGTGTCGGGGGAGCGTCGGTCGTGCTGGTGCCAGGGTCGAGGAGGCGAGGCCGGACGCGGTCGTCGCTCTGGGTCTCGGCGTAGTCGGTGCGCGCTCCGATCGTGAAGCTGCCGTCGGTGTCGTAGCCTGGAGCTGCCGCCACCACTCG
>CAWAAP010000023.1:0-106168 GCA_963779965.1 uncultured Actinomycetes bacterium
CAACTGGCCGAGCACGCGGCGATACAGAAGCTCGGTCGGCCTGTCAGCAGGTCGATCGACGAAGGGCTCAGCACGTACTTCCACCCGGTCGGGACGTGCAGCGACGTCGTGGGTGACGACTTCTGCGTCCACGGCTTGGAGAATCTCTACGTCTGCGACGCTTCGGTGTTCGCGACCGTCCCTCTGGCGAACACGCATTTGCCGACGCTGGCGCTCGCGGAGAAACTAGGATCAGAGCTATGACGAGCATGCTGCACTTCACCGGAAACGAGGAAGCGGATGCACTGCTTGCCAGGGAGCCGCTGGCGCTGCTGATCGGGTTCGCCCTCGACCAGCAGGTGCCGGTTCAGACCGCCTTCTCCGGGCCGCTGAAACTCAAGCAGCGGTTCGGCACGCTCGACGCGCGCAAGCTCGCGACCGCCGACCCGGGCAAGCTCGAGCAGTCGTTTCGCGAGAAGCCTGCGATCCACCGCTTCCCGGGCTCGATGGCCAAGCGGGTGCAGGAGCTCGCGGCAGTCATCGACGACGAGTACGACGGTCACGCCGAGCGAGTGTGGACGGATGCCGCGGACGGCGACGACCTTCGCCGTCGGATCGGCGCGCTTCCGGGCTTCGGGAAGATGAAGGTGACAGCGCTCGGCGCGGTGCTCGCGAAGCGCTTCGACGTCGCGGCCGCGCAGGATCTCGTCCCGAACCATCCGACGCTCGGCGACGTCGACTCGGTCGAGGCGCTCGAGGACTACCAGGCGAAGAAGCGGGCGCACAAAGCTGAGATGCGCGCGAAGCAGTAGGCCTGACCGAGTTCTAGACCTTCGGTTATGGCTGCCAGGACGCGGCTCGGAATCCGGGTGCGACCGCTCGTCCCGTCGCGTGCGTTAGGACCCTGAGATGCCGGCCGTCAGCGTCGATCACGAATGTGGCGGGTGTGAAGCTGCGAGCGTCGAGGATCGCGATTTTTCTCCCGTCCGGTGACCAAACTGGGTCTCCTGCGAGTCCAATCGCGTGACACGCGAAGGGTGGATTCGCCGGGGTCGACGTCTTTCCCACTCGGCGTTACGAGCTTGATGCCGCAGCGCGTGCGGTAGGCGATCGTCCTGCCGTCAGGCGACCAGGCGGGGGCGCTTGCGTGTGTCGCGATCAGCCTGCGGTGAGACCCGTCCAGGTCGATCACCGAGATCGACGAATGTTGGTGCTGCTTGGTCGCGAAGACGAGACGCGTTCCGTCCGCAGACCACGATGGCGAATAGTCGAAGGCCCCGCCCGGAGTGCCTGTCCGAAGGCGCCTCAGGCGAAAACCTTGGACGGACAGGACGTAGATCGATCCCGAGGCGTCGAACACGAGCTTGGAGCCATCTGGCGCCCATTCCAGATTCGACGGAGTCCCCATTGGTGGGTCGACAAGCAGTGTCCAGAGGTCCCGACTAGTTCTCAGGGTGACGATGTGAAGACCGTTGAATTGGGCGTTCCCTCCGTACGATGTGACCGAGAAGGCGATCCGCGCGCCATCGCGTGCCCAGGCCAGGCTCAGGATGTCCCCACACCACTCGGCGTGGTGGGGGCATCGGATGAACGGGTGCAAGCGACCGTTTACCACCGTCGAGAACTCGTACCAACCTGGCGCCCCTGTGCCGTCATTCGCCGGGGCGCCAATCATCGTCAGCTGGCCCGGTTGTGCGACAGGCGCTATTCGGGTCCTGACGCCGGTCTGCCCATTGCTCGCCGGGCTTTCACCGCGAGCCGTCGGCCGTTGCGCGCCGCCACCGTGTCCCCGCCCGAAGACAGCCGCCAAACCTGACGCTGCGAGCAGCGCGGCCGCTGCGTACCACAGCCTTCGTCGACGTGCGCGTCTTCGCGCTTCCTCGGTCAGCGCCTCGGGGTCGGGAGCGCTTGGACTCGGCGGGCGAGGAGGGGCAGTGACGGTCATCCTATTATGACGCTACTATGACTAGCACCATCATCGCGTCAAGATCAACCGCACGGAGTCGATCGACCTTCACGAGCAAGTGGCGGCCGAGATCCGCCGCGCCATCGCGGAAGGTGAGGCCAAGCCAGGCGAGAGACTGCCACCAGCGCGCGATCTCGCCGCCGTCCTCGATGTGAACACCAACACGGTTCTCCGCGCCCTCCGCCAACTGCGGGACGAAGGCTTGTTGGAGTTCCGACGTGGCCGTGGCGTAACCGTGCTCGCCGGGCCGGACCAGAGTGCGCTCACCGCACAGGCGAGAGACCTAGTTCAGCTCGCCCAGCATCACGGCTATCGGCTCGACGAGTTGCTCGACCTCATCGTGAGCGTCGCTTGAGAGCGGCTGTCGAGCTTTAGGAGGCGGCAGCGAGCAACGACTCGCACCTGCGTAGATACCGCCACGCTCCAACCGAACGCCAGAAAGGAAGCGCGCGCTCGAGCTGCACAGCGGCGTCCGCGTGACGCTGCTCTCCGACCAACCACTCTCCCGCCCACAGCCTTGCCTGCGCGGTGGCCGAGGCGGCAGCCATCGACTCCAGCTGGGCAGCGGCCTGGTCGAAGTCCCGCTCGATGAACGCGCTGACGACTTCGAGCCATGGGACGACAACCGGAGACTCGCCGACCGCCGTGGTCACGCGCGCCTCCTCCCCGGCAGACCACGCCGCAAACCAGAGGTCGAGCACCCAACTCTCGACATACGCCGACCGCGTCTCCTTCCAGACGTCCAGGAGCTTAGCTACGACTCGCGCTGCGTCGTTCGTTCTCCCGAGCTCGGCATGGAGTCGTGCGCGGAGAGCGAGCGGGTTGCAGAGACCCTGGAACGCCGAGGTTCCCTCCACGGCCGCGACAGCCCGGTTGGCGTCGACGACCGCAGCTTCGACGGCACCCTCTGCAATCAGCATGCGGGCGCGGCAAACCCGCGTTTGCGGCTCGATCCAGAACGGCGTTTCCTCGAAACCGGGAATGAGCTCGTCGACGATTTGCCGCGCTTCTCCCCAATTGCCAGCGAGCATGTGATCGTTCGCGATCTCGGTCGCCAGCCAGCGCGTCGGCTCCTCGTAACCGATCTCCTGCGAGATCTGCAATCCCTCCCGATGCAGCACCGCTGAACGTCGCAGCTGTCCCTCGCACGCGAGGACCGAGGCCAGATTCCCGCAGGCACGCACATGCTCGGGACCGCCCACACGGCGCCCGATCTCGAGGCTGGCTTCGAGATCGTCGAGGCCCTCCCGCTCGCCGAGCGCGAAGCGGGCAACGCCGATGTTGTTCAACACGTGCGCGCGCATCTCGTCGTCGCCCAGTTTCTCCGCCAACGCGAGCGCCGGTCGACCAAGGGCCACGGCACGTTCGTTCTCGTCGCCGAGCATCGCGAAGCGTCCGAGGTTCGCGAGCACGCGCAGCTTGGCGCTCTCGTCCGTCATGCGCTCGGCCAACCCCTCGGCCACGATGAAGTGCTCCTTCGCGCGCGCCTGGTCGCCCCGCAGCCAGCGGTATTCACCTAGCACCATCTCCGCTCGGGCGGCATCGTGCACGTCGCCTGCAAGCAGCAACTCGCGAGCGCTGCTGAGCCGCCGGTCGCTGGAGAGGTCGACATAGACGGTTGCCTCCGCCTGCTCGAGCACGAGCCGCGGCCACTCCGGATCGTCCTCCGGCGTCAGCTCGACGGCTGCCTCGAAGAGCCGCGCGGCGTTGATGAACGCGTTCAAGGCGACCGCGCGCCGGGCCGCGTCGCGCAGCGCGACACGCGCGCGGCGGATCACCTCGGTTACGTCGCGACCGGCCGCGCGCCCGTACTCCAGGGCGTTCGAGTAGTGATGCGCGAGCAGTTCGGCCGCGTCTTCGCTGCGCACATGCCGCTCGATCCACTCGGCCACTTGCTCGTGTCGCTCCGCGCGCATCGCTCGCGGAATCTGCGCGTAGGCGACGTCCCGCACCAGGACGTGACGGAACGCGTACTGAAGCTCGCCCTCCACCGACGACCGCCGCTCACGGCGCACGAACTCCTTGCGCTCGAGCCCTCGGAGGGCGTCGCCGAGCGAAGATGCGTCCCGGTTGACGGTCAGCGCGCCCGGCCAGAACACCTTCCCGATGACCGCGGCGTCCTGCAGTAGCTCCTTTTCTGCGCGGGTCAGCGAGTCGAGGCGTGCGGAGATGAGACCTTGAACCGAATCGGGCAAATCGAGGTCCCTGCCTTCGTGCAGATCACCGCGTTCCACGACCATCCGCGCGAACTCCTCGGCATACAACGGATTTCCGCCGGCACGGGCCAGGACAGCCGACTGCACGTCTGCCGGGAGGACCGATCGCTCCAGAATCGCGTGTACGAGCTCGGCAGTGTCCGTTTCGGACAACGGCGCCAGCGACAGTGTCGCGGCGTTCGTCTTGCCACCGCCCCAGTGGGGACGACGCGCGAGCAGCTCGGGGCGCGCAGTAGCGACGACGAGGAGCGGCACGTCGGTGGCCCAGTCGATAAGGGAGTCGACGAAGTCGAGCAGGCCGTCGTCGGCCCAGTGCAGATCCTCGAAGACGAGGACGGTTCCGCGCTCCGCGGCAAGTCCCTCGACGAAACGACGCCACGCCGCAAATGCCTCGACGCGCCTGTCCCCGCCGGAGGCCTCGTCGGCGATTCCGACGAGGGGATGCAACATCGTTCGTAGCCACTCGACCTCTCCCTCGCCGCACATGCGTGCGAGCGTCTCGCGGAGCTTCGACTCCGCGACAGGAGCGGCGTCGCTCTCGAGGATCCCGGCCTCCGCCTTGACCATCTCACCCAGCGCCCAGTAGCTCACGCCCTCGCCATACGGAAGTGAACGGCCCTGGCGCCACCGGATCAGCTCGGGGTCGGCCTCGATCCGGGCCGACAGCTCTTGCACGAGCCGGCTCTTCCCCATGCCGGGAACACCGACGATCGTGACGAGCTGCGGCTCGTGCTCCGCGCGCGCGCGTCCGAGCGCGTCGAGCAGCAGATCCAGTTCGCGCCTGCGACCGACCAGTCGAGTGGACGGCTCCAGGTCGACGTCGACGCCGAAGAGCGACCGCGCGGATACCGCCTCCCAAACCGGAATGGGATCCTGTTTCCCCTTCGCCGCGACAGGCCGGCTCTCGCGGTAGTCGATGCGTCCGTCGGTCGCTCGGTAGGTCTTCTCGCCGACGAGGATCCCGTTGACAGGCGCCGCCGTCTGCAAGTCGTGCCGCCGTGTTGATCACGTCCCCTGCGACCAGGCCCTCGTCCGCGCGTGCGTCGACGCTGACCAGAGCCTCCCGGTATTCACGGCGAGTCGGACGTCGACGGCGTCCTCCTCCAGCGCCCAGTCGCGAATGGCCAACGCCGAACGCACTGCGCGCTCGGCGTCGTCTTCGTGCACGAGAGGTGCTCCGAAGACGGCCACGACTGCATCGCCGATGAACTTTTCAACGGTGCCTCCATGACGCTCGAGCTCCGACCGGACGCGCGCGTGATACGACGACAGCTCCGCGCGCACGTCCTCGGGATCCAGCTGCTCTGCGCGTGCCGTCGACCCAACGAGGTCGCAGAACACGACGGTGACGATCTTGCGTTCCTCAATCGGCCGGGAAGCCGAGGCGAGGCGCGCTCCGCACTCGGAGCAGAACTTCGCCTCTGCCACATTCTTCGAGCCGCATGATGAGCATGTAACCACCGGCGAAGCGTACGTTGCGATGGCTCGAGTGGCTAACGCCCTATGCCGGCTTGACCGTCAAGGCGACTCGACCCTCGAGCGCCGTCATGAGCTTAAAAGCAGAACAGCACGACTTCCACCGGCGTTGACTCCGTGGCGCCGAGAGGAGGAAGCTCTATGCCGAATACAACCGGGGGTTGAGAAGGGGGCAGGCATGAAACTTGCACGATTTGGACGGCTCGCCGTCTTAGGCGCAGCCGTTGCGCTGGCCATTCCGGCGCTGGCGCAGGCCAACGAGGTCACGAAGTGGAACGAGATCGCCGTCGGCACGATCAACGGACAGCCGGCTGGGGTCACGTCGGCGCCGCCCGCCGGGGGCGTGCTCCTGGCGATGGTGCAAGGGGCCGTCTACGGCGCGGTGAACGCGGTCGACCGCCACGGGCGTCCGTATCTCGTCGACCGGAGCTATCCGAAAGCGTCGGCGGACGCTGCGGCCGCGACGGCGGCGTTCCGCGTGCTCGATTCGTTGTTCTCGGCGACGAACCACACGGCGCTGCAGACGGCGTACGACGCGTCGCTCCTGACGCGATTCCGAACGGCGCGAGCAAGGAGCAGGGCATCGAGGTCGGTGGGTTGGCGGCCGCCGCAATGCTCGCGGAGGGCCACGACAGCCGCACAGTGATCGGGTGCACGTTCGGGTCCGGCCTGCCCGGCGTGTGGCAGCCTTTGGCTGGGCCGACCGGAACTCCGCTCTGCGACCCGACGGTGTGGGTGGCAAACGCGAAGCCGTTCGTGCTGAAGAGCCCGTCGCAATTCCGCACCGCGGGCCCGTACGCGCTCGACAGTCCCGAGTATGCGGCTGACCTCGCGGAGGTCAAGTCGCTCGGCGATATCAACAGCACCACACGCAATGCCTACCAGACCCACGCGGCGCCTTTCTGGCAGACGAACCCGGCGGCGAACTACAACGCAATGGCGCGCAGGTTCGTCGACCAGTTCTCGCTCGACGTGACTGATAGCGCGCGCCTGTTCGCCCTGCTCGATCTCTCGGCGGCCGACGCGATAATCAATGCCTGGAACGACAAGTATCACTGGAACTTCTGGCGACCGATCACGGCGATCCGACGCACCGATCCGACGTGGACGCCGCTGTTCGATCCGTCACTAGATCCGGCGATAGGGGGTAGCGGACCCCCGCTGATCACGCCGCCGTACCCGGAACACGTGTCGGGCGCGACCACGTACGCCAGCGCCAGCATGCACGCCTTCGCGTCGTTCTTCGGGACCGACGAGATGACGTTCTACGCAACAAGTAGCCGCTTCCCGGGCGAGCAGCGACCCTTCACTCGCTTCTCCGATCTGACGAACGAGATCGTCGGAGCTCGCATCTGGGCGGGGATTCACTTCCGAAACGCGGACGTGCAGGCGGCGAACCTCGGTCGCGACGTCGAGCATTACATCGAGACGCAGTACTTCGCGTTCGTGCACTGAAGAGGTTGGTGGAGGGAGCGGCATCGGCCGCTCCCTTCGCCCTTCTGACAGTCTTGAAGTGCCGTGAAAGTTCCCGCCGACGCCGCCCGGCGCTTCCTCGTCGCGCGCCAACTGCTCGCGCCTGCCCGCTCTCTGAGGGGCGGGCCTGACGCGGTTATGGAAGTCTTCCGCCGTCTCGGGTCGGTCCAGTTCGACCCGCTTGCCGTCGCCGGCCGGAACCACGACCTCGTGCTGCACGCGCGGGTGGCCGACTACGACCCGGCCTGGTGTCACCTGCTGTACGAACGCCGCGAGATCTTCGAGGCGTACAACAAAGGTCTGTCTTTCGTGCCGACGAGCGAGTTTGCGTGGTTCCGCGGGAATCTGAGCCGCAGCGCGCCGAAGACCCTCGACGAGAATGCCGACGTGGCCGCGCACGTCCTCGAGCGGATCCGCGCAGAGGGGCCGTTGTCATCGCTCGACTTCGAGCGTCAGCGCGGAAGCACGACCGACTGGTTCGGGGCGGCGACGAACGTCGTCCGCGCCGTGCTCGAGGCGTATGCCGTGACGGGAGTGCTCGGCCTCGCGCGCCGCGACGGGAACCGCAGGTACTACGACCTGCTCGAACGGCTGCTCCCGGCCAAAGCGCTTGCTCGCAAAGCTCCCGCTGGAAGAACAGATCCGCTACAAGCTCCTGTCGCGGTACCGCGCGCACGGTCTGCTCGGCATCAGCGGCGCTGGAGATGTCTTCGGCGGGATCGGGCCTGCGAAGCCGGACGAGCGGTGGCCGGGGTACCCAGGCCGGAACGCTCTACGCGACGAGCTCGTCGAACGCGGAGATCTCGTTCCCGTCGACGTCGAGGGCGTCCGCGGAAAACGCTTCGTCATCAAGGAGGACACCGAACTCCTGGCGGCGCCGCCGAACCCGCCGCCGTCCGTCGCGTTCGTTCCCCCGTTCGATCCGATCGTGTGGGATCGGGCCCTCCTCGGGAGCCTGTTCGACTTCCACTACGTCTGGGAGCTCTTCCTTCCGCCGGAGAAGCGCCGTTGGGGCTGGTACGTCCTGCCGATCGTCTTCGGGGACCGGTTCGTCGGCCGGATCGAGCCGCGAATCGACCGGGACAGGGCGCGCGTGGATGTGCTCGGTGTCTGGTGGGAGGATGGGTTCGCGCCACGCCGTGCTGACGGGTTCGTCGACGCGATGCGTGACGCACTGCGCGCGTATCTCGGCTTCGCGGGCGCCGACAGGCTCGCATGGGCATCGCACCTTGGTAGTGAGAAGCGGCTCTTCCTGACTCAGCCCTAGCTGCTCACGTCCACACCGAGCCATGACGCCAGAGCCTCGATCTCGGCGTTGACGGCCTTGGTGATGGCGCGCGTGAAGCGAACGTCCTCGTGGATCGCGTCGACCCGGAGGACCTTGGCCTTCCGATCGACGATCGCGTCGAGCTTGCCGACCAGCTGGTCGTTGTGCAGGACGGGAAGCGCGAAGTACCCCCAACGACGCTTGTCCTTCGGCTTGTACATCTCCAGGTAGTACTCGAAGTCGAACAGCTCCTCGGCTCGGACGCGGTCGTGGATCAGGCGATCGAACGGCGACAGCAGTGCCGTGCGCCCCTCGAACGGCTGACCGACGGCCGCCGCGTCGACCACCCAGCCGCCCGAGGTTCCCTCGACCTCGGCGGGCTCTCCGGCGACCTCTTCGTAGTTCCGTTCCCCCGCGACACCGATCACCTCGGGCCGGGCGATGCCGAGTGCGCGCAGTCTTCGCGCTGCCATGACGCGGCGGGCCTCGTCCAACGGGACGACCTCGGTGACGGCGGGGTAGACGCGCTCGGCGAGATCCCAGAGCCGCTGCCGTCCGCTACGCCGGGTCGTCGCAACCTCGCCACGCGCGGATAGGAACTCCAGCATCTGCGTGACGTTGCGGTTGCCGGTCCAGCCCGTCGATTGCCACGGCACGACGCTCGTGTCCGGAATGTCGCGGGACAGCAGCGGCCCGGACTTTCGCAGCAGGCGGAGGATGTCCCTTCGGAAGGCGTCGTTCGCCTCGAGCCACCTGGCGGCACCCGCGCCCGGTACCGCGCGCCGGCGCCTCGCCTCGTCCGCGAACGGCCAGGCCGCCATCTGAGGGAGGTGCAGCCGAAGGTCCGCGGTCGGCCGAATAATCGCGCGGACCTCGTACAGGGTGCGGTCCAGCTCCAACGCCTTGGTCAGGTCGGCCGGGCGGTAAGCGTCGCCCAGTCGCGTCCACGCAACGAGGTCGGCGCTGGGCGCGATCGCGGCTGTCGGGTCGAGCTGCAGAAACGTCAGGTGGTCGACGAGCGTCAGCAGGTCGCTCGGCCGGTGCGCGTCCAGGAGCTGGGCGCGAATCGCGATGCGCCGGGCCTCGACCCGGTCGAGCTGGTGGACGGACACGGCGTGAGGTTATCCGGACGTATCGTAGGCGCCCATGTCGAACATCCAGGTTCACACGCTCACCGACGGCGGCCAGACGTCACTGGACGTCGCGCGCAAGATCGCGGCGTTCGTCGACGTCGCACGCGAGACGCTCGAGCTCGCGCTCTACGACATCCGGCTGAAGGATGAGACGGGCGACATCGTCCGTGATGCGCTCGTCGGCGCACACGAGCGCGGCGTGCACGTGCGGCTCGTCTACAACGTCGACGAGATCGACGATCGTCCTCCGGTGCCGCCACCGCCGAAGACGGAGCCCGACCTGATCGAGTCGCTCCCGTTCGAGACCGCGGCGTGTTCCCGGCTGGCCGGACCTGATGCACCACAAGTACGTCGTGCGCGACCGCGATGCGGTCTGGAGCGGCTCGACGAACTGGACCGACGATTCGTGGACGCGGGAGGAGAACGTCATCGTCGTCGTCGCGTCGACGGGCGTTGCGATTCGCTTCCAGGAGGATTTTGCGCAGCTGTGGAAGAAACGGAAGGTCGAGGGGTCGGGCAAAGTCGCAAGCGATCCGATCCCCGTTGGCGACGCGGAGGTGGGCACCTGGTTCTCGCCGAAGCGCGGTGAGAAGCTCGCACACCGCATTGCGAATCGCATCGGCGCGGCAAACCGCCGGGTGCGCGTTGCCTCACCGGTGATCTCCTCGGGGCCGATCCTCGGGACACTGGCGGAGGTGGCTGCCGACGGCAAGGTCGATTTGGCCGGAGTCGTCGATGCGACGCAGATCGCTGAGGTGCTCGAGCAGTGGCGTCGGAACGGGAACCTGAGCTGGAAAGGCCCGTCGCTGCGATTCCTGCTCGAGCGCCCGACGTTCACCGGCAAGCGCTCGACGCCGTACGCGCCCGGCGCTGTGCACGACTACATGCATGCAAAGGTGGTCGTCGCCGACGACACGGTGTTCATCGGCAGCTTCAATCTGTCGCACTCGGGCGAGACGAACGCCGAGAACGTGCTCGAGATCGAAGACGCGGCGCTCGCCGAACGGATGGCCGGCTTCGTCGACTCGATCCGCGTGCGGTATCCGGCGTTAGCCCTGGACTAGCTCGCGCGGGTTCGGCAGCGGCGTCAGCAGCGGCTCGACCTTGTCGCGCAGGTGTTCGTAGTCCGGCGGCAGCGACAGTCGCTCGCCGAGTGTCTCCAGCGGCTCGTCGACGGTGAAGCCAGGCCCGGTCGTCGCGATCTCGAAGAGGACGCCGCTCGGCTCACGGAAGTAGATGGACTTGAAGTAGAAGCGGTCGATGACGGGCGTCGGGTGCGCGCCGCTGGCCGCAACCTGCTTTTGCCAGGCCTCGTGTTCCTCCGGCGGCGAGGCCCACGCAACGTGGTGGACGGTGCCGGCGCCGGGGATGCCCGGGTCTCCGGGCGGAATGTCGTACGCGTACCAGGAGCCGCGCTTCGCGCCGCGCACCTCCCAGGTGCTGTCGCCCTTCGGCTCGAAGGCGAGCGTCTCCTCGAGGAAGCGGCGGCTCGGCTCGGGATCGGCGTAGGCGCGGACGCCGTCGAATCCCTGCAGCGCAAGCTCGCGCGGGATCTGGGGATGGTCTGCGATCAGCGGCTCGTCCTCGGTCGCGGCGACGGCGATCTCGAGGGCCAGGCCCTCCGGATCCTCGAAGCGAAGGCCGGTCTCGGCGGGCTGAATCGGGACGTTCTCTCGGGTGAGCCGCTCCTCCCAGAAGGCGAGCGCCTCGTCGGAGGCGACGCGGAAGACGATCCGGTGCACCATCCCCGCCCCTGCGCGTCCGGGGCGTGCTTGCGGGTACTCGAAGAACGTCAGGTCACTTCCCGCACTCCCCTTCTCGTCGGCGTAGAAGAGGTGGTAGACGGTCGGGTCGTCCTGGTTGACGGACTTCTTGACGAGCCGCAGGCCGAGCACGCGGACGTAGAAGTCGACGTTGCCGGGCGCGTTGCCCGTGATGCACGTGATGTGGTGGATCCCTTCGAAGCGCATCGCCGCTTGGACTGTATCCCGGCAGTCATGATCTACGGCGTGGCACTGACTGCCCGTCTGCGGCCGGCGGCCGGCGAACCGGAAGGCGCGCTGGTCCTCTTCCACGGGCGCGGCGCGGACGAGAACGATCTCTTTCCCTTGCTGGATGGGCTGGACCCGGGGCGCCATCTCGTCGGCGCGACGCCGCGCGGGCCCTTGTCGCTGCCGCCCGGTGGCGCGCATTGGTACGCGCTCGGTGGGATCGGCACGCCCGAGGCGGCGACGTTCAATCTGAGCTACGCGGCGGCAACGGAGTGGCTGGACGGCTTCCTGGCGGAGCACGGTCTCGGGCACGACCGGCTGGTGCTGGGCGGTTTCTCGCAGGGCGGCGTGATGACGTATTCGTTGGGCCTGGGCAGCGGGAGGCCGCGACCGGCAGCGCTCGCCGTGTTCAGCTCGTTCCTACCGACCGTCGAGGGGTTCGAGCTCGACCTGTCGCCGCCGCTGCCGCCGATCGCGATCGGCCACGGCACGCTGGATCCGGTGATCGGCGTCGAGTGGGGCCGCCAGGCGCGGGAGGTGCTCGAAGCCGCCGGTGCGGAAGTCCTCTACCGCGAGACGCAGATGTACCACCAGATCGACCCGGATTTCGTCCTCGAGGTGGCGACCTGGATCCGGAGATTCATTCCGCCTCGCGAATGAAGGCGGCGAACCGCTTGCGACAGATTTCGAGGCGGCGGCCGAACTCGTAAAGCAGCATGGTCGAGAGGTTGGGCCCCTTGGTCGTGAGCCCCATCGTCTGTCGATAGCTACTCCACTGCCAATCCGTTGCCGTTGCGCAGAGTCCCGCGCGGACGGGATTCAGGAGGATGTACCGGCCGGCTTCGCGAAAGGTGCGAGTCGGTTTCGATCAGTGCCGACCAGAATCGCCGTTCGAAGACGTGACCTTCGTAACCGTGCCGCCAGTCGAACCACTGCGCGTAGCAGCCGTTCAGGTACTGCATGCCTTCCGAGACGGTCGGCTCGACGGTGGTCACGAGCAGGTGGAAGTGATTCGTCATCAGGCACCAGGCATGCAGCTCCCACTCGTAGCGCCCGATCGTCTCGTCGAGCAGCCCGAGAAAGCGACGGCGCGACTCGTCATCGGTGTAGATGGGCAACTTCCGAACACCCCGGCTGACGAGGTGATAGATCCCGCCCGCGACCTGGGGGCGCAGAGGACGAGGCATCCTGTCCTTTCGGGCGCTGTCTTTGGGTCAGACCCCAGGACACGTCGGCATGTGACGTGTCCGCTGGCGTTGGACTAGTGAGGCTTTTTCACGGTACGGCTTGAAACGTGACGGGATTGCGCCGAGTTTGGAACAACTCGGTCGCTGCGGCTCACTCCACCAGCGCGAGGAAGCGCCTCGTTCGCTCGTGGCTCGGAGCTGAGAAGAAACGGTCTGGCGGGGCTTCCTCGATCACCTGGCCCTCGTCCATCATCAGGATCGAGCTCGCCACGTGATGCGCGAAGCGCAGCTCGTGGCTGACCACGACCATCGTCATCCCGTCGCGCGCCAGTCCCTCCATCACGTCCAGCACCTCCCGGACGAGCTCGACGTCCAGCGCTGACGTCGGCTCGTCGAACAGCATCGCCTTCGGACGCATGACGAGCGCACGCGCGATCGCCACGCGCTGCTGCTGGCCGCCGGACAGCTCCTCGGGATAGTTGTCAGCCTTGTCGGCGAGGCCCACGCGCTCGAGGAACTCGCGCGCACGCTCGCGCGCCTCGCGCTTCTTCAGGCCACGCACCTCGACGAGCCCGCACATGACATTTCCGAGCGCCGTCATGTTCTGGAAGAGGTTGAACCGCTGGAAGACCATCCCGATCTCCGACCGATGCGCCGCGAGCTGCTTTTCCCGCAGGCCACTCAGGCGGGCGCTCTCCAGGAAGATCGAGCCGGAATCCACCGGCTCCAGCAGCGCAAGGCAGCGCAGCAACGTCGACTTCCCGGAGCCGGACGGCCCGATGATCACCTTCACCTCGCCGCGGCCGACCTCGATCGACACGCCACGCAGCACCTCGAGCCCGTTGTAGGACTTGTGCACGCCCTCCGCATTGAGAACGACGTCGGTCATCGGGCATCCTGCGCGACCGAGACAACGGGAGCACGACCACGTCGCCGCCCTGCCGACGTCCACGTGTAGCGCCGTTCGAGCTGCGCCTGGATCACCATCAGGACACTGACGATCACCAGGTAGTAGACGACCGCCGCCGCGTAAGCCTCCGCATAGTGGAAGTCAGCGGCGCCGCGTACCTGCGACGCCGTCAGCAACTCGTGCAGCGAGATGACGTACGCCAGGCTCGTCAGCTTCAACAGCGTGATGAACTCGTTTCCCGTCGGCGGGATGACGATGCGGATCGCCTGCGGCACGATCACGCGGCGCAGGATGCGTGGACGCGTCATCCCCAGCGCCCGGCCGGCCAGCTCCTGGCCCGGATCGACCGAGAGCAGGCCGGCGCGGATGATCTCCGACATGTACGCCGCCTCGTTCAACGACAGCGCAATGAACGCCGCCAGGAACGGCTTGAACCAGTCGCTTGCGAACGTGCTCCAGATCTGCGGCAGGCCGTTCCAGATGAACAACAGCTGCAAGAGCGTCGGCGTCGCGCGGAAGATCCAGTTGTAGAAGAACACGAAGCTGCGCACCCACCTGAAGCGGCTGCTGCGACCCAACGCGAGGAAGAACCCGATCACGCAGGCAGTCGCCAGCGAAACGAGCGTCAACTCGAGCGCGAGAATCGCCCCATGCCAGTACGGACTGGAAGTGAGCGCTTCCCAGAAAACGTGGGTGTCGAAGCTGGCGAGCACCCGCTGCGCGACCTACTTCACGTCAGTGGCCGGAATCTGATGCTTTGCGGCGATCTTCTTCAGCGTCCCGTTCTTCTTCAGCGTCTTGATCGCCGTCTTCAGCGCCGTGCCCAGCTTGGTCTCCCCTTTCCGGTAATAGATCCCGAACGAATCGGTCTCCGGGAACAGATACGCGATTGCGAGCTTGCCGGGGTTCTGCTTCTTCTGGTACGCGCCCGACGTGTCCTGCGTCAGCACCGCGTCCGCGCGGCCGACGATGAGCTGGCCCACCGCGTCCGTGTCGCCCGGGTAGCTCTGCAATGTGAACTGAGGCTTGCCCGCGGCCTTGAACTCATCGTTGAGCGCCTTGAGGTACTCCTCGTACTTCGTGCCCGCCTGCACCGCGACGGTCTTGCCCGACAGAGCGTTCGGGCCGTTGATCCGCTTCGGGTTGCCGGCCTGCACGACGAGTGCGCGATGCGTCTTCATGTACGCGACCGCGGGGAACTGCTTGAGCCGGTCCGGCGTGATGAAGATCCCGCTGATCACGACCGTGCAGCGCTTGGCTGCGAGGGCCGGGAGCAGTCCGGGGAAGCCCGTCTCCACGAACTTCGCCTTGATCTTCCAGTTCTTCGCGATCGCGTTCGCCATGTCGATGTCGAATCCGACCGCCTTGCCGGCCGCCGTCTTGTACTCCATCGGCGGGAACGTCGGGTCGCTGCAAAACTTGAACGAGCCCTTGATGGGCGATGCCGCCCCCACTGTGCCGACCACAGCCAGAGTTGCGATCAAGGCCAGGATGCTGATTGCGCCGAAGCTGCGTTTCATGGTTCCTCCCAATTAGCCAACACCGGCAAGCAGGAACGCGCGCTGCTCCTTGAGCATCTCACGCGCGATCACCAGCCGCTGGATCTGGTTCGTCCCCTCGTAGATCTGCGTGATCTTCGCATCCCGCATCATCCGCTCGAGCGGGTACTCGGAGATGTACCCGTAGCCGCCGAGTACCTGCACGGCGTCCGTCGTCACCTCCATCGCCACGTCCGTGCAATAGAGCTTGGTCATCGCGGAGAGCTTCGTCAGCTCCGACCCTTCGATCCCCTCGTCGACGGCCGCGCCGAACTTGTACAGGAGCCCGCGCGCCGCCTCACACTTCGTCTCCATGTCCGCGAGCATCGCCGCGATGATCTGATGCTCGCCGATCGGCTTGCCCATCGTCTCCCGGGTCTTTGCATACTCGAGCGCGTAGTCGGTCGCTCCCTGCGCCAGTCCCAGCCCTTGCGCCGCAACACCGGGCCGCGAGCGGTCGAGGATGCGCATCGCGATCTTGAACCCATCTCCCTCTTCGCCGAGCAGGTTCGCCGCCGGCACCCGGGCATCCTCGAAGACGAGCTCGCCGGTCGTCGACCCTTTGATCCCCATCTTCGGCTCGACGCGCGCCACCTCGAACCCCGGCGTGTCGGCCTCCACCACAAACGCCGAGATCCCCGAATGCCCCTGGTCGGGATCCGTCTTCGCGAACACGGTGTACAGCTGCGCCACCCCCGCGTTGGTGATGAACCGCTTGGATCCGTTCAGGACGTACTCGTCACCCTCGCGCCGCGCCGTCGAGCGCATGGCCGCCGAGTCGGACCCGGAGCCGGACTCGGTGAGGGCGTAGGCACAGAGCCACTCTCCGGACGCGAGGCGCGGCAGATACCGCTGCTTCTGCTCTTCGTTCCCCGCGAGCTTGAGGCCGAGCGACCCGAGCTCCTGCACCGCGAGGATGAGGCCACTCGTGGCACAGACCTTCGAGACCTCCTCGATCGCGACGAGCGCCAGGAGCGTCCCCGTCCCGAGCCCTCCGTACTCCTCGTCGAAGAAGAGCCCGAAGAGGTCGTTCTCGCGGAAGAGCTCGACGACGTCCCAGGGAAACTCGTGGCTCTCGTCGATCTCCGCTGCCCTCGGCGCAATCCGCTCGCGCGCGAGCTGACGCACGAGATCGCGGATCTCGCGCTGCTCCTCGTTCAGCGGCTCGTACGCCACGCCGTGAGTCTAGTTTCTGCCACGTCTACAGTCCCTCCGGTGATCCTCGAGAACGGGATCGTCCGGACGATGGCGCCGACGCTGCCCGTCGCCCGCGCTCTTGCAATCGCCGGCGACCGAGTCGCAGGCGGCGTCGGAACGCACGAGACGGCGCTCGCAAGCCCCGACCGGGTCGACCTGGGTGGCCGCTGTGTCCTGCCGGGCTTCAACGACTCGCACGTCCACTTCCCGACCTGGGCGCTCGCGCAACGCCAGGTCCGGCTCGAAGGAACAGCGTCGCTGGACGAAGCGCTGCAGCGCGTGGCGGCAGCGACACTCGAAGTCGGGCCGGGAAGCTGGCTGCGGGGCATGGGCTGGCGCGCCGGCGACTGGTCACCGCCGACGGAGCCGACGAAGGAGGCACTCGACCGCGTCACCGGCGACACACCGACGGCCCTGATGGCGCGCGACTACCACTCGCTCTGGCTGAACTCGGCAGCGCTCGCGCACGCAAACGGCGACCTCGAGGCCGAGGGCGGTGTCGTCGTCCGCGACGAGCGCGGTGAGCCGACCGGCGTGCTCCGTGAGGAATGCGCCTGGCACTTCCGTGACACCTATGTGCGGCCGACCGAGGACGAAATGGTCGAAGCCTCACGCGAGGGCGTGCGCATCGCAATCGCGCGAGGGGTCACCGCGGTGCACGACAAGGACGGCTGGCTCGGCGCGCTCGGCGTCTGGCAGCGCCTCCGCGACGAAGGCTCGCTCCACCTCCGCGTCTGGCAATCCATACCGGCGGAGCAGGTCGACGAGCTCGCCGACCTGCGCATCCGGAGCGGCTTCGGCGACGACCTCGTGCGCATCGGCTACCTGAAGGCGTTCATGGACGGAACCCTCGGTTCGCAGACGGCGCGCATGCTCGACGGCACCGGCGTCCAGATCACGAGCAGGGAACAGCTCGCTGAGATCATCCGTCGCGGTGCGCAGGCAGGCCTTCCGGTCGCGGTCCATGCGATCGGCGACCTCGCGAACCGCGAGGCGCTCGATGCCTTCGAGGAGACCCGCGCCGAGTGGCAGGCGCTCGGTCTCCGTCACCGCATCGAGCACGCCCAGGTACTCGCAGCGGAAGATCTCCCCCGCTTCGCGGAGCTCGGGATCGCCGCTTCGGTGCAGTTCAGCCACGCTCCGTCCGACCGCGACCTCGCCGACCGCTTCTGGGCCGACAAGACGCAAGGTGCCTACGCCTACCGCTCGCTGCGGGATTCCGGCGCGCTGCTGGCCAACGGCTCCGACGCGCCGATCGAGGAACTAGACCCGTGGGCCGGAGTCTGCGCCGGCGTTCTGCGGACGATCGACGAGCGCGGGCCCTGGCATCCCGAACAGCGACTACGCTCGACCGAGGCGCTCGAGGCGACGACGGTCAATCCCGCGTGGCTCGCGAGCGACGAGCACCGTCGCGGGAAGCTTCTGCCCGGCTATCTCGCCGATCTCGTCGTCCTCGATCGCGACCCGTTCGAGCTCGAGGACGAGGAGCTCCCGGAGCTCAACGTCGTCGCGACGATGCTCGGCGGCCGCTGGGTGCACAACCCACCTCCCTGGAATTAGAAGCTTGACTACAATTCGGAAAGCGATGCGCACGATGAACCCGGTCCACGAGTCGACCTCATGTGCGGTCGCTGCGTGCGCGGCGATCATCGGCGCGAAGTGGACGGCGCTCCTCGTGCACGATCTCTCCGAAGGTGCACGCCGCTTCTCCGAGCTCGAGCACTCGTGCGCCGGGATCAGCCCGCGCACGCTCTCCGAGCGTCTACGCGCCCTCGAGGACGAGGGTCTCGTCCTGCGGCGAAGCTACGCGGAGTCGCCGCCGCGCGTGGAGTACGAGCTCACCGAGAAGGGCGACGCGCTGCTGCCGATCATCGAGGAGATGCGGCGGTTCGGCCATGCGTACTTGACCGACTGACCCAGTCAGGCTCTGCCCAGAGCTTCACGAGCTCCACGATCGTCGCGGCCGATGCCGCCATTTCCTGAACTGACGCCCACTCCAGCACGGAGTGGAACTGGTGGCCGCCGGTGAAGATGTTCGGCGTCAGCAATCCGCGCGCACTCAACATCGAGCCGTCCGTGCCGCCGCGGATCGGCTCGCGCCAGGGATCCATGCCCGTGCGCCGCGCAGCCTCGAACGCGGCCTCGGTGACCGCCGGATCCGCGTCGAGGAACTCCTTCATGTTGCGGTAGCTCTCCTCCACTGTCACCGTCACGTGAGCGCGCGGCTCTTCTGCGGCAATGTCGTCCGCCAGCGAGCGGAGGAGCTGCTCGTGTTCCTCGAGCTTCTGCGCATCGAAGTCGCGTGCGATGAAGCGCACCTCTGCTTCTGCGGTGGTTCCTGTGATCCGCGTCGGATGGACGAAGCCCTCGCGTCCCTCCGTCGTCTCGGGCGAGCGCTCGTTCTGCGGCAAGCGCTCGACAATCCGGGAGGCGAGCTTGATCGCGTTGACCATCTTTCCCTTCGACGTGCCGGGATGGACGCTGTGTCCCTCGATCCGGATGCGTACCTCGGAGGCCGAGAACGTCTCGTCGTCGATGCGGCCGATCTCCGAGCCGTCGAGCGTGTACGCGAAGTCGGCGCCGAACTGCTCGATGTCGAAGTGGGTGACCCCACGCCCCACTTCCTCGTCGACGGTGAAGCCGACACGGATGGGAGCGTGCTCGATCTCCGGGTGCGCCGCGAGGTAGGCGACCGCGCCCATGATCTCGGCCACGCCTGCCTTGTCGTCCGCGCCGAGCAGTGTCGTGCCGTCGGTCGTGACGATGTCGTGGCCCGCCTGCTCGGCGAGGATCGGATTCTCGCTTGCTCGCAGCACCTTGCGCGGATCGCCGGGGAGGACGATGTCGCCGCCGTCGTAGTTCCGGATCACCTGCGGCTTGACGTTCGCGCCGGATTCGTCGGAGCTCGTGTCCATGTGTGCGATCAGCCCGACCGTCGGGCCCGCGGACCCGGAAAGGGTCGCGAACACATAGCCGTACTCGGTGAGCTCCACGTCCTCGAGCCCGATCTGCCGCAGCTCTTCGGCGAGCATCTTGCCGAGGTCGAGCTGCTTCGCCGTGCTCGGGTACGTCTCCGAGTCGTCGTCCGATTGCGTGTCGACCTGCACGTAGCGCAGGAAGCGCTCGAGCACGTCGTCAGCGAGCTCGGCGGCGACCGGGGTCGGATAGCGCGGGTCAGTCAAGCGCGGCCAATCCGCGATAGAGCTCGATAGCGGCGGCGACCGCACGGTCGATGTCCACGACACGCAGGCGCTCGTTCGGCGAGTGCACGTTGCTCTCGCGGAGCGCAAAGCCGGTCCCGATCGTCGGAATGCCCTTCGCCGCCAGGGCGGGATAGATCGGCAGCGTGCCACCGACACGCACGAGCAGCGGCCGGACCCCGGTCGCCTTTTTGAACGCCTCCATCCCGAGTTGGATCGCTTTCGAGTCCGGAGCGAAGACGCCGGGCGCTGCGGAGTTCTCGCGGATCAATTCGACCTCGGCTGCGTCCGGCATCGCCGCGCGGACGAGCTTCTCAACCGTGTCGCCGATGATTTCGGGATCCTGGCCGGGCGCGAGGCGGATCGTGAAGCGCGCCTCGGCCTCGACGATCAGGGTCGTGTTGAGGAATTCGGGCTTGCCGCCGCGAATGCCGTTCACATCGAGGGACGGCTCTGCCCACGTCCGATCGTAGAAGTCGTCCGCCGCCTTCGGGTCGAGCGGCGTCGCGCCCGCCTCATCGAGGATCTCCCAGCCTTTCGGCAGCAGCTTGAGACTGTCGACCTCGGCCTGACTCAGCGACGCACGGCCGACCCGCAGCTTGTCGGGCAACAGTCCGTCGCGCGCGATCACGGCCGACAGTCCCTGCATGAGCACGTGGATCGCGTTCAGCGCCGCACCGCCGTAGTAGCCGGAGTGCATGTCGCGCTCACCTGTCTTCACCTTCAGCTGAAAGGCAACGAGCCCGCGCGTGGCCAACCCGAACTCCGGCTGCTCGGGGCGCGTCATGCCGCCGTCGAAGATGATGCACGCGTCGGCACCGCGCTCGTCCGCTTCGAGAAAGTCGACGACGGTGTGGCCGCCGATCTCCTCCTCACCGTCAGAGACGACCCTGATGTTCACGGGAAGCGCGTTCTGCTCTCGAAGCAACTGAGCCGCCTTGAGGAGCGTGAAGAGCTGACCCTTGTCGTCGGCGATCCCGCGTGCGTAGTACCAGCCGTCGCGCTCGGAGAGCTCGAACGGCGGCGTCTCCCACAGGTCGAGCGGGGCGGGCGGCTGGACGTCGTAGTGCCCGTAGATCATCACGGTCGCCGCATCGCCGCCGCCTTTCGCATTCGCAGGGATGTCGCCGATGACCAGCTCTCGCTCTCCGAACCGGACTAGCTCGGCCTCACCACCTGCGCGCTTGACGAAGTCGCGCACCCATTCCGCCGCCCGGCGCACGTCGGCTTCGTGCGCCGGGTCCGCGCTGACGCTCGGAATCGCGATGAACTCGCGCAGCTCCTCCACCCAGGAGGGATCCACTACGTGAGGCGAGCGGTGGGGGACGTCATGGGCGGCGAGTGTAGTTACACCCAAACGGCCGCGCCGGCCAAGCCGGCACGGCCTCTAAGGTCGGCATCGCGAGCGACGCCTTGGTGCTCCACGGGCGGCGAGTCTACGTGGACTCGTTCTAGTTCGTCAGGCGACGTCGCGCAGCTTGCCTGCGTCGGCGAGCGCCCGCAGCTTCTTCAGGCTCTGGTTCTCGATCTGCCGGATCCGTTCCCGGGTGACGTTGAACGTCCGTCCGACTTCGTCCAGCGTCCTCGGATGCTGGCCGTCGAGCCCGTACCGGAGCTCGAGCACCTGACGCTCCCTGCTCGAGAGCGTGCCGAGGATGTGGCGCAGGGTCTCCTTGCGCATCGTGATCTCGGCTTCCTCGTCAGGCAGCGGCAGGTTCGCATCGGTGAGGAAGTGCCCGAACTCGGACTCGTCCTCGTCACCGACCGGCTTCTCGAGCGACACCGGCGTCTGGGCGCTGCGGCGGATGTGCTCCACCTCTTCACCCGTGAGATCGAGGTCCTTGCCGATCTCGATGGCGGTGGGCTCGCGGCCGAGCTCGGCACGGAGCTTCCGCTCGGAGCGGACGATCTTGTTCAGCTTCTCGACCACGTGGACGGGCATGCGAATCGTGCGCGCCTTGTCCGCGAGGGCTCGCGCGACCGCCTGGCGGATCCACCACGTCGCGTACGTCGAGAACTTGAAGCCCTTGCGGTAGTCGAACTTCTCCGCTGCGCGAACCAGGCCGATCGTCCCCTCCTGGATCAGATCCAGGAACGGCAAGCCCTGGTTGCGGTACTTCTTGGCGATCGAGACGACGAGACGAAGGTTTGCCTCGACCATCTCCTGCTTCGCGCTGTGATCGCCGCGTTCGATCCTCTTCGCCAACTCGACCTCCTGAGCGGCGGTGAGCAGGTCGACCTTGCCGATGTCCTTGAGGAAGAGCTGAAGCGCGTCGGTCGAGACCTCGCGCGGCTCCTCCACCGCCTGCTCCTCTTCCTCGGCGGCGACGACCTCGATCTGGAGCTCTTCGAGAGCGTGGTAGAAGTCGTCGATCTGGGCCGGCTCGAGATCGAGCTCGTCCAGAGCGACGGCGATCTCGTCGGCACTCAGACGCCCGTTCTCGCGCGCGGCATCCAGAAGCGCCTTTGCGTCATCGGTCTCCAGAAGATCCGTGACGGTCTTCGGTGGTGCTACGGCAACCTCAGTTGCGCTCACTCCGTTCCCCCCTCCGGGACGGCGTTCTAGCGATGCCGCACTGTGCCAGTTGAATCGGACGGGCGCCATAGGCCGAACGGCTCATCTTTGTGCCGGATGGTCCTACGGGTTCCGACCTGCCTTAAGAAGCGTTTCGGCCCTCTTTCCAAGCGGTGTCCGTGGGCCTTGCGCGCGGGCGAGGGCCAGTTCGCGACGAGCACGAGGCAGATCCCCAAAGTAGATCAAGAGTAGCCCGAGATGGAACCGCACGGTCTGCGCCTTGGGGAAACGGCGGGCGAGCGGCCCGAGACGCGAGAAAGCAAGGGCGGGCCGATCCTTGTCGTAGAGGCCGAGGGCCGCCGCGGTCAGCGCCTCGGGGTTGTTCGGAGCAGCCTTCGCCGCCGCGGCGAACTCCCGTTCGGCGGAGACCGGACGCAGGGCCTGCTGGTAGGCGGCGCCGCGCAGCAGGAGGGACTCGACAGCGTTCGTCACGCGCGTGAAGCTGGGCACGAACGGCGGCAGGCCGGGCGGGCTGCCGGGATGACGCAGATCCTGGGCTCTGACGGCCGACGGGGAGTCCGGCTGGGCTCGCTCTGCCGCCTGCCACGCCCGCGTCGCGTCGGCCTGCTGGCCCGACAGCGCGAGCGCAAGGCCGAGCTCGAGCTGGACAAGGGCGCTGTGCGGGTAGCGCTCGGCGAGGATCCGGAGCCGCCGAGCCGTGCCCGACGGCCAGGCCTGCAGTGCTTCGCGCACCTGTTGCGCCACTTCGGGCGGGGCGGTCGGATCCGGAGCGAAGGGCGGCGGTTTGCTCGACTGCTGCTGGACGTCGTTTCGGGTCGCGAGCGTGACTCCGACGACGGTCCCCGCAGCGGCCGCGGCGGCGAGCGCCACGATGATCCAGACCCTGGCGCGCGCGCTCATCGCAGGCGACGCTAGCTAACTGCGCAAAGCTATATTTCCTATAGCGATGGCGAACTATCGAGAGCTCCTGCAGCAGGTCCGGTCCGAGATCTCGGAGATCGACGCCACCCACGCCCGCGAGCGGATCGAGTCGGGCGAGCCGGTCGTCGTCGACGTCCGCGAGCAGGACGAGTGGGACGAGGGCCATATCCCGGGCGCCGTCCACGTCCCGCGCGGGCATCTCGAGTCCCGGATCGAGCGGCTGGCCCCTGATGCCGCCCGTCCCGTCGTCGTCTACTGCTCGCAAGGCAATCGTTCTGTCTTCGCCGCCAAGACGCTCGAGGAGCTCGGCTACGAGGACGTCGTTTCCCTCGCGGGTGGCTTCACCGACTGGAAGCGCAACGGGTTCCCCGTGCAGCTCCAGGTCGGCCTGGACGCTCCCCGCCGCGCGCGCTACAGCCGCCATCTCCTCATTCCGGAGGTCGGCGAGGAAGGGCAGCTGAAGCTGCTCGACTCCAAGGTCTTGCTCATCGGCGCGGGCGGCCTCGGCTCGCCCGCCTCGCTCTACCTCGCCGCAGCCGGTGTCGGCCGCATCGGCATCGTCGATGCGGACGTCGTCGACGAGTCGAACCTGCAGCGGCAGATCGTCCACTCGACCGAGTCGCTCGGCGAGCCGAAGGTCGAGTCGGCGAAGCGCACGATTGAAGCGCTCAATCCCGACGTCGAGGTGGTCGCCTACAAGGAGCGCCTCACCTCGGAGAACATCGAGCGCATCCTGGCCGACGGCTGGGACGTGATCGTCGACGGCGCGGACAACTTCCCCACGCGCTACCTCGTCAACGACGCCTCCATCTGGCACAAGATTCCCGTCGTCCACGGGTCGATCTACCGCTTCGAGGGACAGGTCACAGTCTTCAAGCCGTACGAAGGCCCCTGTTACCGGTGCCTCTTCCCCACACCGCCGCCGCCGGAGCTCGCGCCGTCATGCGCAGAGGGCGGAGTGCTCGGCGTGCTGCCGGGCGTGATCGGTTCGCTGCAGGCGAGTGAGGCGCTGAAGCTCGCGCTCGGGATCGGCGAGCCGCTCGTCGGCCGGCTGCTTCTCTTCGACGCACTCGCCGCAACGTTCGACGAGGTGAAGCTGCGGCGCGACCCGGACTGCCCGGTCTGCGGAGAGCATCCGACGATCACCGAGTACGTCGATTACGTCGAGTTCTGCGCAGGGACGAGGGAGCCGGCATGACGCAAGGTGCAGGAATCCCACCGACGCTGCGCGAGCAAGGCGGGAGGTCCAGCGCGAGGTGGCGGCCGAGGGCGACACGACGTTCGCGATCTGCTCGGGATCTTGATCGGAGCCGTTTTCCGGGACTGCGCACGCAGCTCGTCGAGGATGGTGACATCGCGCCGTTCGTCAATGTCTACGTCGAGGGCGAGGACGTGCGCACGCTCGACGGGCTCGAGACCGAAGTGACGCCCGGCTCGACGGTGATCCTGCTGCCGGCGATGGCCGGTGGCTAGCGCGCGCGTCGCGCGCAACCTCCTCGAGCTCGTCGGCAACACCCCGCTCGTCGAGCTCAAGCCCGTCGGGGACGTCCAGATCTACGCGAAGCTCGAGGGCCAGAACCCGACCGGCTCGATCAAGGACCGGATCGCCAAGGCGATGATCGAAGCGGCCGAAGCCTCCGGTGAGCTGGAGCCCGGACGCGAGCTGCTCGAGCCGACGAGCGGCAACACTGGCATCTCGCTGGCGCTCGTTGCCAAGCTGAAGGGATATCCCCTCACTTGCGTGATGCCCGAGAACGCGACTGACGAGCGCAAGCGCCTGCTCCGGCTCTACGGCGCGAACATCGTCTTCTCACCTGGCGGCGAAGGGTCGAACGGTGCCGTGCGCCTTGCGCTCGAGCTCGCCGAACGCGAGCCGCGCTACTTCATGCCGTTCCAGTACGCGAACGAGGCGAATCCACGTGCGCACTACGAAGGCACCGGTGCCGAGATCGCCGAGGCACTCGACCGTGTCGACGTGCTCGTTGCCGGGCTCGGAACGGGTGGAACGCTGATGGGGACGGGCGAGCGCCTGCGTGAGTCGTTTCCCGACGTCGTCGTCGCCGCGGCCGAGCCGTTGCCCGGCGATCCGGTGATGGGATTGCGCTCGCTCGACGATGGTTACGTGCCGCCGATCCTCGACGTGTCGAAGCTCGACCGCAAGGTTCTCGTGTCGAACGAGGAGTCCGTGCGCGAGGTGCGCCGGCTGCTCGACGAGGAAGGGCTCTTCGCGGGCGTATCCGCGGGAGCCGTCGGCCACGTCGCGCGCAAGCTCGCGGAGGAGCTGGACGAAGGCGTCGTCGTGGCGATCCTCGCCGATGCCGGGTGGAAGTACCTCTCGGCGGACTTCTGGGACGCGGATGACGTGGAGCAGGCGATGGAGCGCACCGTCTGGTGGTGATCCCGGACGACGTGCGCGCAGCGCTCGTTGCGCACGCCGAAGGTGAGGCACCGAATGAGGCGTGCGGGCTGGTCCTCCTGCGCGACGGCCGCGCCGAGCGCTACGAGCCGGGTCGCAACGCCGCTTCATCTCCCTACCGCTTCGAGCTCGAGTTCGACGACCCGGAGATCTGGTTCGCCGAGGACGCCGGCTACGAGCTCGCCGTCTTTCACTCGCACATCTCCGCGCCCGCGCGTCCGTCGCGCACCGACGTCGAGAACATCGGGCTCTGGGCAGGGAAGCCCTACCTCGTCTACTCGATCCAGAAGGACGATCTGGCCGCCTTCCGGATCGAAGACGGCCGGATCGAAGAGATTCCGGTCAGCTCGTAACTTTGAAGAAGCCGAACATCTGCGGTTCGTGAATCGAGCAGTAGAACTTCCAGCTCCCTTTCTTCAGCGTCACCGTCACCGTCTTCTTCCCCTGGAACGAGGTGTCGGTGAGCTCCTTCTCGATCTTCGGGCCGCCCTTCTCCCGCTCGACCGTGAAGTTGTGGATCGATGACTTGTCGGCGATCACGAATGTGTACTTGCCCGCCTTCAGGGTCTTCACCTTCGCCGTGCCCTTCTTGAGGGTGATCGTGTAGCCAGGCCCAACGGTGCCGATCAGCCTGGTCGACGACGACCTGGCCTCAGCAGAAGCAACAATTGCAACCGCAACGGCGGCCGCAGCTAGCGCGAACAGTGTCGTTCGGAACATGAAAGAGCCCCCTCGCTGTTGTCGTGGACGGACGTCCATACGCGAGGGGGCTCGAAGCGGTTTCTTGGACGTGTTAAGTGACCTTGAAGCTGCCCTTCATGATCGCCGCGTGGGGATCACAGATGTACTTGTAGGTGCCCTTCTTCAGGGTGACGATCCACGTAAATGTCCCCTTGGGACCGACGCCGGTCTTCTTGTTGATCCCCGGCCCAGTCAGATGGAAGTTGTGAATATTGGACAGATCATTGATCACGATCTTGTACTTGCCGGCCTTCAGCTTCGTGACCTTGGTCGTGCCCTTCTTCAGGGTGATCGTGAACCCAGGGCCGTCCGTGCCCTTGAGCGTCGGCACAGCCGCAGACGCGGAGGCGACGATGACGAGTGCGGCGCCGAGCAGCGCGACGAATGCGAGACGAGTGCGAAGCATGCTTCTCCTTGTTGAGTAGTTCAGACCCCAGAACGTCCTCGGCATGGTACCGACGACTCTCGGCGACCGACTCAGTTCTCGGCGTCGAAGAGCTCGGCTTCGAGCGCCTCGCGCTCGACGTCGTCACGGTCGCGCTGCTCACGGCGCTGCTCGAACGTCACTGCGAGCTTGAGGATGCGCGAGCCCTCGATCTCGAGCACGTCGAAGCGCATGCCGTCGTGGTTGATCGTGTCACCTGCCTCGGGCTGACGTCCGAGCAGGCCGAAGACGAAGCCGGCCATGGTGTGGTAGTCCTCGTCCGGCATCTCGGTCTTGAACCGCTCGTTGAAGTCGTCGATCGGGAAGGTCCCGTCGATGATCATCGTGTCCTCGTCGATCTGCTCGATCGATTCGTCCGGCAGGTCGAACTCGTCCTCGATGTCGCCGACGATCTCCTCGAGGAGATCCTCGAGCGTGACGATCCCCTCCATGTCGCCGTATTCGTCGACGACGATCGCCATGTGCTGGTTCGCGCGCCGGAATTCCGCGAGCAACGCGGCAAGGTCCTTCGTCTCGGGGACGATGTGCGCGGGCCTGATGATGTCCTCCACCTTCACCTCGTGCATCCCGCGGTCGCGCAGGGCGCGGAAGAGGTCACGCACGTGCAGGATCCCGACGACGTTGTCGAGCGACTCCCGGTAGACCGGATAGCGCGTGTACGGCGAATCCATCACCGCCTCGAGGCATTGCTCCGGCGGCAGATCGATGGAGAGGGCCACGACTTCGGGCCGCGGCACCATCACGTCCTTCGCCTCCTTGTCGGCGAAGTCGAACACCTTGTAGAGCATCTCCTGCTCTTGCTCCTCGATCTCGCCGTGCTCCGTCGACTGCGAGACGAGCATGCGCAGCTCCGCCTCCGAGAGCACGTCGTCGTCCGCGCCCGGCGGCTTCAGGCCGAGCCACTTCAGGACGATCTCCGTCGCGGCCTCGAGGAACCAGACGACCGGCCGCATGACGATGAAGAAGAAACGCACCGGCGCCGACACGAACAGCGCCGTGCCTTCGGAGTGCCCGAGCGCGATTCCTTTCGGCACGAGCTCGCCGATCACGACGTGCAGGAAGGTGAGGATCAGGTAGGCGAAGATCACGGCGAGCACCGTCGAAATCGCTCGGTCGAAGAGACGCGAGAGCGCCACCTCGCCCAGGGCGCCGATGCCCAGCGAAGTGAGCGTCACGCCGAGCTGCATCGCCGCGATGAAGCGCGGTGGGTCGGAGGTGATGCGCAGCACGTCGCGCGCACGTCGGTCCCCCTTGTGCTGCAGCTCGACGATGCGGGTCCGCCGCGCGGTGACGAGGCCGTATTCGGCCGCGACGAAGAAGGCGTTCAGCAGGATCAGAACGCCGACGGCGACGAGCTCGAAGAGGATCGTCACGCCCCGACCCCGTGGGCGTTGGTACTAGGCGGGATTTCGTCGTCCAACTACGGAGAAGTATAGGAAACACGGTTGTCGTCACCGCTGCGGGCAGCCCGGCCCTCACGGACAAGCCGCTCCAGGTGGGACAGGGTCTCGGCGACCGCGAAACGGCGCTGCGTCGGCGCGAGCTCGTTCCCGAACACGTGGAGCGAGACCTCGTAGGCGGTGCGCGGTTCGGCGGAGAGGGCGGCAACGTGATCGTCCAGCCGGATCCGGTGGTGCTCGATCAGCTCACGCGCACGTGCCGGCGCGTCGTGAATGGGCTCGCCGTGGCCCGGATAGACGACGCGCGGAGCGACCTCGATCGTGCGCTCGAGTGAGGCGAGGTAGTCGCCGAGCGGATCCGGTCGGCTCTCGGGATAGAGGCCGACGGCCGGCGTGATCCTCCGCAGCAGGTGGTCGCCCGCAATGAGTACGCCGTCGCGAAGGAAGCCGAGGTGCCCGTCGGCATGACCGGGAAGCTCGAGGACCTGCCAACCGCCGAGCTCGCTGCCTTCGTACAGCAGCTCGGGGTCGATCGCGTAGCGGATGAACGGCGCGAAGGCGTGCCCCTGCACGATCAGGTCTTCAGTGACATCCACGGGCACGCCGTGTCGCACGAACCAGGCTGCGATTCGCTCCGGCCAATCGTCGCTTCCCCAGACCCGCTCGCACTGTGCGTAGTCGAGGCCGCCCTGGTAGACGGGGGCGCCTGTCGCTGCGCGGCCGCCGCGGCGCCGCCGACGTGGTCCGGATGGAAGTGCGTGATCGCGATCCGCTCGACCTCGCACCGACTCCCACGGCGCGTCTCCCAGCCCGAGGCCGGTGTCGAAGAGCGTGCCGTCGACGAGGTAGCAGTGGACGTGCTTCGGGCCGGTCGGCAGCGGCAGCGTCAGCCGCCGAATATCGTCTTCGAGCGGTACGAACGTCTGTTCTATACTCCCTGCCGAGGACATGCGGATCGAGTATCGCGAAGAGCCCTGCAAGAGCGCCCTCAACCCGGTGAAGGGCATGGGCTTCAAGTGGTCCCTGAACCCGTACATGGGCTGCGTCCACCGCTGCACGTTCTGTTACGTGCGAGCACTTCGAAAAGCGCTCGGACCGGCCGTCGGACGACCGCTACGGGACGTCGATCCGAGTGAAGACGAACGTCGCCGAGGTGTTGCGGAAAGAGCTCGCGCGTGCGACCTGGCAGTACGAGCAGGTGACCGTCGGCGCTGCGACCGACCCGTACCAGCCGGTCGAAGGGAAGTACAAGCTCACGCGCGCGTGCCTCGAGGTGTTCCGCGACGCCGCGAATCCGTTCGGGATCATCACGCGCGGGCCGATGATCGTGCG
The DNA here is from genome assembly GCA_963779965.1 of uncultured Actinomycetes bacterium. Lineage (GTDB taxonomy): Bacteria > Actinomycetota > Thermoleophilia > Gaiellales > Gaiellaceae > 3-1-20CM-4-69-9. The sequence continues at coordinate 29,325 of CAWAAP010000023.1, forward strand.
CGATCTCGACGTGCTCGTCGAGGCATCGCGGCGCGCGGACGTGAGCGTGACGTTCTCGATCCCGACGCTCGACGACGAGGTCTGGAAGCGCACCGAGCCGTCGACCGCGCATCCACGTCAGCGGCTGAAGGCCGTGAAGGCGCTCGTCGACGCCGGCGTGAAGGCGACGCGTCGGCATGGCGCCGATCCTGCCCGGCATCTCCGACCGGCCCGAGCAGCTGCGGGAGGTGGTGCGGGCGGCGCGCGAGGCGGGCGCGACCGGGATCTGGGCGAACCTCCTCTTCCTGCGCCCCGGTACACGGGAGCACTTCCTCGAGCATCTCGCGGAGGACTGGCCCGAGCAGCTGCCGCTCTACGAGCGTCTCTACGCCCGCCGGCGTGCCTACCTGGGCGCCGACGAGCGAAATCCGCTGCGTGACGAGGTCTCAAAGCTGGCGCGGGAGTTCGGGATCCGCGACCGCCGCAAGGTCCGCCTCGCTCCTCCCCCGGAGCCCGAGCAGCTTATCGCTGACCGTCTAGCGCGAATATCATCCGTCGCGGGTGTCCACCCCCTCCACCCCCTCCGAGATCACCTGCCTCATCGTCGACGACCACGAGGTCGTCCGAGAAGGGCTGCGGCTGTCGCTTGTCGCGGGCGCCGCACATCCGCGTCATCGGCGAGGCGTCCGACGGTGCCAGCGCGGTGGCCCTGGCGGAGCGGCGCAAGCCGAACGTCGTGATCATGGACGTGCGCATGCCCGGCATGGACGGGCTCGAGGCGACGAAGATCCTGACGGAGAAGGTTCCGGAGTCTGCCGTGCTGATCTTCACCGCTTACAGCGAACGGTCGCTGCTCGGGCGGGGGCTCGAGTCGGGCGCGAAGGGCTACATCCTCAAGGAGGCGCCGCACCAGACGCTGTTGCGGGCGATCGAGAAGGTCGCCGGCGGCGAAGGGTACGTCGACCCGGCACTGATGCCCGCGTTCCTGACCGGCAAGGACAAGGACGAGATGCTGACCGGGCGCGAGCGGGAGATCCTGCAGCTGCTCGCGGACGGCATGTCCAATCAGGACGTCGCTGCGAAGCTCTTCATCAGCCAGGAGACCGTGAAGAGCCACGTCCGCCACATCCTCGCCAAGCTCGAGGCGGACACGCGGACGCAAGCGGTTGCGATTGCGCTTCGCGAAGCGATCATCGACTAGAGCCGGACTGCTCGTCCTGGCCTTTGCCGCCGCGGCGTTGCTGGCGGTTGTGGCACTGGCGGCGAGCAGCCATCCACTGACCATCGTCGGCGCTCGCGCTGACGATCGCGCTCGCGGGAGTCGTCGCCGCGTTCCTGATCGTGACGGAGCGCCGGCGGCACGAGGCGGCGGAGCGGGAGCTCACGAGCGAAGCGCGCTTCCTCGAGTCGCTCGTCGAGACGATGGGATCGATCGCCGGCGGCGCGGACGTGCTCGAGCGGACGCGCCAGGAGGCGGAGCGGCTGTTCGAGGCGCGTGCGTTGCTGCTCGGCCCGGGCGAGCGGCCGCGCGCAAGCGCCGGCGGAGAACGCGATCGTGATTCCGCTGCGCGCGCACGACGAGGAGATCGGCGCGTTGCGGTTGACCCGTCAGCGTCCGTTCGACCGCGACGACGTCGTGCGCGCGACCGTGCTCGCGGACTTCGCCGCACGCGAGCACGAGAACGCAGAGCTGTTGGACGACGCACGCGTGCGCGAGGCCGAGCGCTCGCGGCTGTCGGACCAGCTCATCACCGCCGAGCAGGACGAGCGTCGACGTCTTGCGAACGAGCTGCACGACGGCGCGGTGCAGTCGCTCTCCGGCGTCGCGTTGATGCTCGACGCAGGGCTGAACTCGATCGAGGAAGGCCGCGGCGGAGAAGCGCAGGAGATCATCGGCCGGGCGCTCGAGCGCCATCGCGCGACGATCGGCCAGTTGCGCAACCTCTCCTTCAACCTCGAGCCCGTCGTGCTGCGCGACCAGGGCTTCGCACCGGCGGTGCGCGCTCTGACGGATCAGATCGAGCTCGCGCACAACGTGCGGGTCGACGTCGACGTCGAGGCCGCCGAGCAACTCGCCGACAAGACGCAGGCGGCGCTCTACCAGATCATCCGCGAGGCGCTGGACCAGGCGGTGCACCGCGGCCCGCCGCAGACGCTGTCGGTGACGATGCGGCAGACGCCCGACGGCGGCATCGAGACGGCGATCGCGGACGACGCGCCCGGCGAGCGCCGCCGCCGCAGCCTCGAAGAACTGGAGGAGCGGGCGCGGACGCTCAACGGCGAGCTCACGGTCGACCAGGGCCAGAACGCCGGCACGACCGTCCGGCTCGTACTCCCGCCGTACGCGACGTCCCGTTAGGCCAGGGTCTGACCCCAGCTGTTCGGAGCACGTCCGAGTAGGATGCGCGGCCGATGGTCGTGAACGGTGGCAAGCATCTCCTCTTCGTCTCGAAGCCCAGCGGCTACGAGCTGCGCGAGGCTGACGGCGACGCACCTGCAGTCGGCACGCAGGTGGAGGTCGACGACCTCGAGGAACTGGTGATCAAGGTCGGCCCTTCGCCGCTGCCGAACGATCCTCGGCCCTGCGCGTACCTACAAGCGGTCTAGGGCACTCTCGGCGCTGATCCGTCCGAAGACGAGCGCGGCGGCGAGGCCGCTCGCGTAACCGCCCGTCGAGATGCCGCCGACGTCGGCGCCCGCGGCGAACAGACCGTCGGTACCCACGACCCGCGCTTGCTCGTCGATGCGAAGGCCGCCGATCGTGTGCGTGATTCCCGGCGAGACGCGAACGGCCACGCGCGCACCGGGCGGCGCCGGGAACGGCAGCTCGGCCGGGTCCACCCGCGTCGGCGCCAGCGCCACGATGTCACTCACCGTGCGGTCGCGCACCGGCTGATCGAGCGCGCCGTCGTCCAGGACGTACCACGCGCGCGCGCCCGGCTGCTGCGCCGTCGCCTGCACGAGGTCGTTCTCCGACCACGACACCTCGCCCTCGAAGAACTCCTCGCCGCGCTCGTTGTAGACGCGGGCAACCCGGCCGTACAGCTGCGCAAGCGGGACGAACTGCTCCTCTGAGAAGTCCGCGTCGGGCATGTTGCGCCCGTAGAACTCCTCCAGCCCTCCGGAGAGCTCCGCGCCACGTTCGAGCGCGTAGCGCATGCCGTCGCCGCTGCTCCAAGGATTCGCGCGCAGCCTGAGCGTGCCGGCCGGATGGATGTGCTTCGCGACGAGCTCCGCGTTCCCCTGGAAGCCGCCCGTCGCAAGGATCGTTGGCTCGGCTGCCGTCTCGCCGAGGCGAACGTCGCCCGCGGCGCGAACGAGTGTGTCCGTCAACCCGCGCGGGTCGAACCGCTTGCCGATCGTGCGCGGGTTCCCCGTCTCGTGCTGCACGACGGGCGCGCCGAGCGACTCGAGCCACGCGATCCCGTCGTCGAGCTGCTCCCAGACGACGCGCTGCAGCTCTTCGTCGCCGGTCGGACATTCCGCACGGAAGTCGTCCCACTCGCGGAAACGCCAGATGACGCAGCTCGACAGGAGCATCGAGCCGCCCGGCCGTGTTCCTTTCTCGAACACGAGAGGCGTCGCCCCGAGCTCGCGTGCGCGTGCAGCCGCGGACAGCCCCGCCATCCCCGCGCCCGCTATGACTATTCGAGAGCGAATCCCGGCTTGTGCTCGACGTACTCGATGCGCACCCGCTCCGGGCCCCACACGAAGACCGCGCGCGTGTTCGCGGCGTCGACGACGTTGTCGACGATGTCGCGCTTCTCTGCCTCTGCAATCACCGGATCGACCTCGTCGACGAGCACGGCGACGTGGTTCAGCAACGGCTTCTCGGAGTCGCCCGGGTCGCCGTGATGGAACTCGACGTATGCGCCGCCGACCTCGACACGCGGATGACCCTCAATCGAGCGCTCGGCAACGTTGAAGCCGAGCGCCGTGTAGTCCTGGGCCGTCTGCTCGGGGTCGACCGAATAGAGCGCAACGTGGTCGAGGTCGTACTCGACGTCCGTCGGCGCCTCGACGAGGCGTATTCGCACGCCCTCGCCGAGCTCGGCCTCCACACCGTCGGGAAGGCCCGCGCGCGCACGATTGAGATCCGACACGCGCAGCGCAACGTGCTTGAACGCGCCTGGCTCGCGCGGGCCCTCGGCCGTGAACAGCGTCAGCTTTCCACGCCGCGCGTCGGAGCCGACCAGGGTGAACGCGTCCTGCCGGTCGATGACGTGCATCCCGACGTTCTGCGTCAGGAAATCCACGATCGGCTCGCGATCCGCGACCCAGAAGGCGACGTGATCCAAGGTCTTGGGCTTCACGTCGCCAGCGTACCTGCGGGTACCCGCTCTACCGAGACGAGCCTTTCTTCTTCGTCTCGCCGGCCTCCGCCCGCTGCTTGTTGACGGTAGCCGCCGCGATCTCCTTCGCGCGCTTCGTCGAGCGGCCCTGCTTCTTCTCCGAGTCCTTGATGTGCTCGTACTGACGTTCGCGCTTGTCGCTCCACGCTCCCTGTGGCATGTGACAAACCCCCTTCCTGGGTAGACGACTCCTGCCGACTACCCACTTTCGCGAGGGTTATTCCAGGGGTGGGTTCTGGACGTTGTGCTCGGTCGCGTACTCGTTTGTGAGGTTGTTCACGACGTCGAAGTCGCCGTAGGCGTAGTTGATCTTCACGAACGGCTCCCACTTGTCCGGTAGCGCGTCCTCCGGAAAGATCGCCTCCACCGGACATTCCGGCTCGCATGCACCGCAATCGATGCACTCCTCGGGATCGATTATGAGGATGCGCTCGGCTTCGTGGATGCAGTCGACAGGGCAGACGTCCACGCAGGACTTGTCTTTGATGTCGATGCAGGGCTCGGCGATGATGTAGGTCACTGGCGGCGACCTACTTTACTCAAGCAATCAGTTCATCAACGACCTGAGCTGCGCGCTCCTGGAGCGCGTTCTTCACGAGCACCTGGTCGAAGCCCGCCTCGTGGGCGCGCCGGAGGCCGGCCGTATCGGTGTGTCCCCCGAAGCCGAGGATTGGTATCTCGGGATACGAGTCGGCGACGTCGATCGGGTCGACGCGGCTGATGTCGGCGATCACGAGATCGGGCCAGTCCGCGCTGTCGGTCGTGACGAAATGATGTCCAGGGAGCAACGCCTCGAGCTTGCCCCGAAAGTAGACATCGACCCCACACAGCAGGATCGTCGCCACGGCGGGAGGGTATCGCGCCCGGGCGGGCCGACTCAAGCCCTTGGATAGGGTCGCCCGAGTGGAGGACGGTTTCGAGTCCGCATTTCAGGCGGGCGTCGAGCTGATTCGGGCCGGCGAGTACTTCGCCGCGCACGAGGAGCTCGAGGACGCGTGGCGCGCGGCGCCCGCCGAGGAGCGCGACTTCTTCCAGGGTCTCGTGCACGTCGCGGTCGCGTGGTACCAGGCCGGGCGAGGACGCAAGATCGGCACCGAGCGGCAGCTCGCGAAGGCGATCGCGGCTGAACTTCGCCCTCACGGGCTCGAAAGGCGCTGCGCCGGCTGGCGCCGTACGCGCCCGCTCATCGCGGCATCGAGCTCGAGCCGCTGCTCACCCAACTCCGCGAGCTGCACGAGTCGGGCTCGCTAGATCTCCCTGCGCCGCGCCTCTAGAGGTCGCCGAGACCGATGGCCTCGAGCAAGCGGTGCGTGTAGACCTGCACGCGATAGAACTCGTCGAAGAAGAGAAGCAGGCCGAGCACGACGAGAATCGTGCCGCCGACGATCGAGAACACGCGGTACTGGTCGCGCATCCACCGAAACAGCGTCATCCCGCGCACGAAGAAGACGGCGACCAGGAGGAACGCGGCGCCGAGACCGGCAGAGTAGGCGGCCAGCCACGCCGAGCCGCGGATGACGGTGTCGGAGTTGCCGGCCGCGGCGAATGCCCCCGCGAGAAACGGCCCGACGCACGGCGCGGCGCAGATCGCGAACGCGCCGCCGAGCAGGACGCGCGAGCCGCTCTTTCGCGCGCCTTGAATGAGCCCGCCTGCGACGAGCCGATCCGTCCAGGGCAGCAGGCCCATGAAGGCAAGGCCGGCGACGACGAGGATGAAGCCGGCGACCGCCTGCTTCGCCTGGTCGTTCAGCACGCCCGAGATCAGGTTCGCTGCGGCGCCCAGCGCCACGAACACGATCGCGAACCCGGCGATGAACGGAAGACTCGCGAGTGCGACGCGCCGACCTACGCCGGGGTCACCGAGTCGCTGCGCCTCGACCGCCGACACCGCAGACAGATAGCCCGGCACGAGCGGCAGCACGCACGGGAACGCGATCGAGGCGAACCCGAGGAGAAAGAGTGCGCCCGCCTTCTCCATCAGCCCTCGAAGCGCCGCAGCTCGTCGTCGAGACGCCGCTCCAGCGCCGGATCGAGCGGCGGCCCGACAGGCGCGGGCTCGCGCGCGCGAGCCCACCGCCACGCTCCGACACCGACCACCACGGCGGCCGCCAGGATGCCGATCACCGGCAGCCACCACGCAACGAGCCCGAAGCCCTTGCGCGGCGGCGCCGCGAGGATTGCATCTCCGTACTCGGCGACGAGCCTGTCCTTGATCTGGGTCTTCGTGTCCCCGGCGGCGATGCGGCTCGCGATCACGCGCTTGATCTGCTGTGCAGCCGGCGAGCTCGACTGGTCGAGCGTCGTCTCGCACACCGGACACATCACCTCGCCTTCGAGCTCGGCGAGCGTCGGATGCTGCTCGCTCGCGCGCGCCACGGGAACGAGGATCAGCGCCGTCAGCACCAACAGGAAGAGACGTCTCACGACGCGGCGATCTGTCGCAGGTAGCGCGGCAGGTCCTCTTCGACGACCAGCTGACCGACCACCTTGCCGCTGCGTGCGACGAAGAAGATGCGCGGGATGGGCAGGCCGCCCCAGTCGCTCAAGACGTTGCCGTTGCCGTCGTGCACGCTCGGGTACGTGATGCCGTGCTTCTTCTGCCACTGCCTCGCGTCGCCCGAGAAGTCCTTCGTGTCGACGCCGATGAACGCAATCCGGTCGCCGTACTCCTTCCGCGCGGCCTCGAGCCGCTTCGACTCCTGGATGCACGGGACGCACCACGACGCCCAGAAGTCGAGGACGATGGGTTTCCGTCCCCGTACCGACGCGAGATCGATGCGTCCACGGCCGTCGAGGCGGGACAGGTCGAACGCCGGCGCGGTCGGATGCTCGCCGTCATCGAGCTTCTGCGCCACGCCCTTGCCGTTGTCGTTGACCACGCGCCAGACGAGCAACGCGAGCAACCCCGCGACCAGCGCGACCGCCAGCCCCTGCGCAGCGAGCCTGGCCGGCCTCGCCATCAGGAAGCGACGATGAAGACCGTCGTCCCGACGTCGACGTGGTTGAACAACCACTCCGCCTGCGGGATGTGCATCCGAATGCACCCGTGCGAGACCGAGTAGCCGATCGAGCCGTCCGAGGGTGTGCCGTGGATGCCGACGCCCGGCGCGGAGAGCCCCATCCACCGCGTGCCGAGCGGATTGCCTGGGCCCGGCGGAATCGGATCCTGCCCATTCGCCCACGGCGAGTCCGGGGGATACCACCACGGGTTCTTCCACTTGACGACGATCCCGAAGCGGCCGAGCGGGGTCGGATACTGATGCTGACCGGTCGCGACCGCGAAGACGCGTTGGTAATGCATCCCGTTGTAGAGGAAGAGCCTGTTCGACTTGCGACGGATGACGATCACAGGCCCGAAGTTCGCCCGCGTCACCTTCGGGCGCACCTTTGACTGCGTCAGCGTGATCCCGGTCCTGACGCCGGTGGCGACCGCCGTTGCAACGTCGTGCACCGCGGTGCGACGGTCGAGCTTGAGGCCGGCACGCTCCTTCGACAGCCACGGCCGCAGGTTCCTGAGGAAGAGCTTCGAGTCGACGGCCGGACGGTCGTAGCGCTTCGCGAGCGTGGCGATGAAGGCGGCAGGGGTTCCGGGAACGACGCTGACTCCGAGAGGAATCACGCTGTTCGGCTCGGCGATCAGCGCGCGCTCGATCGCCTTGTCGATCACCGGCGTGGCTCCAAGGACGTCCGGGGTGACGAGGATCCGCGTCAAACCGAGTTGGAGCTCGAGCGGCGTATCGAACCCCTGCTGGACGGCCGTGGCGGCCGCCTCGGGGGTCAGCCCGCCGACCTGTACTCCTCCGATCGTGACTCCAAGCGGAATCGTCGCGGGCGGGTCCGCCGCCGCCGGGGCGGACGCGAGCACACCGGCGACCGCGAAGCCGGCCAGGATCGAGAGAAGGAGCGAAACGCGTTTCACGCCGTGAACATCGTAAAGATCCGCGGATCGTTTGTGATGATTCCGTCGGCGCCGTCGCGCACGAGCCTCTCGGCCAGCCTCGGGTCGTCGACCGTCCAGACGTAGACGGCGGCATCGACCTCGTGGGCCGAGTCGATCGCCGCCCTCGACGCAATCGAGTAGTGGAGGGTCGCCGCGACCGCCCTGGCCCGGGCGAGCAAAACCGGGAGGCGACGCGGCAATGAAGTGCCGATCGAGCCCAGTGCGGCGCGGACGACCGGAGCGAGCGGACCGCGCTTCGAGATCCCGAAGCGATCCCGCGGCAGCGTGTACGAGCGCGGCAACTCCGGCTCGAGCTCCGCGAGACGCCGGAGAGACCGGGCCTCGAAGGTGCTGATCCACGAGCGATCGAGGACGCCGTGCCTGCGCACGGCCTCGACGGTCGCCGCTTCGGTCCCCAGCCTTTTCAGGTCGAGCTGGAGGCCGATGCCGGGCAGGCGGTCGGCGCAGAACGCCAGTGCTTCGTCGAGCGTGGGGAGATCGGGCGCGACGCGCCGCAGACCTTCGAGATCGCGACTGCGCACGCGGCCGCCCGCTGCCCCATGGCTCACTTCGCGCAGATCGTTCGAGTGCGCGAGGACGAGAGTCCCGTCGGCGAGGTCGAGAACGTCGAACTCCAACATGTCGCAGCCGAGCTCCACCGCGAGCTCGAGCGCCTGCAACGTGTTCTCGGGCGCCAGCGCGGAAGCGCCGCGGTGACCGACGCGTGCGAAACGGCCTTCCGGTCGACGGAGCTGGATCAAGCGGTCCGTCTGACGACGACCACAGCGCAGTCGTCCGCGAGCTCACCGCGCGCGAACGCCCGACAGTCGTCGAGCACGACCTGTGCCAGCTCGTTCGCCGACAGGTCACGCCTCTCGGACAGCACTCGGTCCAGACGCTCGACGCCGTACAGCTCGCTGTCGCGCCGCGCCTCGATGACTCCGTCCGTGTAGAGCACGACCGCGCCACCGACATCCAGCGACGCGCGCACCTCCTCGTAGTGCTGGGCCGGCTCGATGCCGAGCACGAGCCCTCGTGCCTCCAGCCCCGTCACCGAACCGTCGGCGCCCATGATCCGGGGCGGTGGGTGTCCCGCCCCCGCCGCGGCCACTTCACCGTTGCTGCCGTCGACGAGGATGTACACGAGAGTGATGAACTTGCCCGGCGCGATCTCGCCGACGACGACCTCGTTCGCCGACTGCAGGAAGTCGCCCGGCTCGGGATGCTCTCGTGCAAGCGAGCGAAAGACGAACTTCGCCATCGCCATGTCCGCGGCAGCTTCGATGCCGTGTCCCGTGACGTCGCCGAGCGCGACCGCAAGTCGCCCGTCGCCGAGCTCCATGAAGTCGTAGACGTCGCCGCCGACCTCGACCCGCGCCGACGACTCGTACGCATCACCGAGCTCGAGCCCTTGCAGCTTCGGACGAGAGCGCGGCAGCAGCGAGCGCTGCATCGTGTCCGAGAACTGCTTCTGCTGCTGGTACAGGCGTGCATTGTCGATTGCGAGCGCCGCCTGGCCGCCGATCGCGGTCGCCTGGTCGATCGTCTCGCCGGTGACGGGGGAGCCGGGTTGCACCGACAGGATCGTCAGCGACGCGAGCACCTCCGCCGGCGTCGCGATCGGCACCTCGGCGCCCGTCCACCCCCGCTCGAGGAAAGGCAAGAGCGCGGTCTCCGGAGCTCCGATCGCCTCCGCGGTCTCACGCGTGATCAGAAACGGCTCGCCGTCCCGAAACAGCAACTGGACCGGATGGGCGCCGAACGCCTGGGGTGTGTAGAGGATCGAGCGTGCGGCCTCCGCGAGGCGCGGCTCGGCGACCTTCATCGCTCTCGGAAGAAGCCACTCGCGCCGCTCGTCGGGCATGCGGATCAGCGCGATGTCAACGCCGAGCACGTCCACGACCGTGCTCGCGACGGCCTCCAGCGTCGCCTCCAGCGACAGGCTTTGCGCGAACGAACGTGAGATCTCGTACAGCGCCCGCACCTGCTTCGAGGCTGCACGTTCCGCGTCGAGTGCACGCTCACGTTCTTCACCGAGCTGCTTCGCACGTTCGTGCAGCTGCGCGTTCTGCACGGCGACCGCGAGCTGCGCGGCGAGCGCGGACAGAAGTGCAGACTCGTTTTCCGTCAGCACGCGGCCCCTCGCGGGAAAGACGCCGAGTAGACCGATCACGTCGGCCCGGGCCAGCAGCGGGACCGCAATCGCCGCCTCGATTCCCGTCTCTGCGGCCGCGTCCCCCACGCCGGCCAGCCGGGGATCAGAAGCGACGTCGGGGACGACGAGCACTCCCCGTGAGCGGAGCGGGCCGAGCGCGAGCTCCAGCAGCCGGTTGGCGAGTCGCACGTGCGGGCCGGCCAGCCCGATGCCCGCGGCGGCGTACAGCTTGTCGTCTTCGCGCAGATAGACGGCGAGCCGGTCGGCTTCCAGCAGCTCGCCGACCCTTGCGACTGCAGTCTCGAGCGTGTGCGAGAGCGACAGCTCGCTGATTGCCTGGCCGACGACGGCCAGGAGCGCACGCGTTCGCTCGAGCTCGAGCGCAACCGTGCGGGCATGGAGGCTCGCACGCAGAGCGTGTGCGGCGCGCACGCCGAACGTCGCAAGCGTTGCGAGAGCGACGTCGGTCGGCTCGCCGTCGGGCGAAAACAGAAGCTGAAGAGCGCCGATCGAGGGCTGCCCCAATTGCAGCGTCGCGGACAGCGTTGCCGGTCCCGGTAGCCCACTCACCTGTTCCACAGTGACCGGCTGACGGCCGACCAGTCCGCGCTCCGCGGCCGCCAGGGCCGGCTGCAATGCCTGGTCATTGGAGACCCTGCCGACAGAGGCGACGAGCTCGAGCAGCCCTTCAGCGCTGCGACGCCACAGGAGGCCCGCCAGGGCTCCCGTTGCTTCGGTCGCGAAGCGAGTGATCTCCTCCGCTGTGCGGAGCTCGTCAGCGCCCGCAGCGAGCGCCTCACCCGCGAGGCCCAGCGTGACCCCTGTGTCGACCTCCCCGTCAGCGGCGCGATCGGCGAACGCGCGGATCGCGAGCGCCGCTTGCCCCGCGGCGAGGCGGGCGAGCCGGCGCTCGCCTGCTTCGAAGCTGTCGCCTCGACGCATGAACTCGAGGCTCCCCTCGACCCGTCCGTCGACCTGGACGGGAATCAGCAGCACCGACGAGGCTCGTACTCGCTCGGCCGCGCGCCGCACACTCTCGGGCAACCGCTCGAGGTCGCCGACCTCATGCTCCGGCACGTCCTCGAGTGGGAGGCGCGAGCCTTCGAGCTCGGCACCGACCGCGGCCGAGCTCGTCGCCACCGCGCACGCGTTCAGGGAGCGGCGCGCCTCGTCGGCGACGCGCGCGACGACGACCTCGGCACCGGTGGCCCGTCCCGCCGCCTCGGCCACGATCTGCATGGCCTCGTAGAGGCTGCCGGCCAGCCCCAGCGCCAACGCGGCCTCGGCAAGCGCATCGAGGCCGCCCACGGCGACCTCGACCTCCCGCTGTTCTGGACGCACAGCCATCCCGACCCCGCCAAAGTATGGTCGAGGGGCGATCCAGTAGCCAGAGACCAGCAATAGACTCCCCTGATGGCCCAGCCAGCCAGACGACACGCTGCGGAACCAGCCGAGGAGTCACCTGTCGACCCCGAGGCGATCGACCGTGCCTATCACTACCACCGCGCTCGGCGAAACGCGCGGGTTCGGCGCAAGCGCGAGAAGGCCCACGCACGGCTGCGCTTCTACTTCACGTTCGCGGTCCTGGCCGGGCTGGCCCTGTTCCTGATCCTGACCATCTGGCACCAGGTCCAGAACGTCTTCGGGCTCTAGACCTAGTTACAACAGGGCCGAAGCTCTCCCGAACGGGCTCCAGGTGGATTGCTCCCAGGAGCGGCCGCCGCACATCGGGCAGATGGGGAGCGCACGAACGATCGTGACTCCATAACCACACTGCCGCGCAGTGGAACTCACCCTTGACCGATTGGCCGGTCGTCCAGAACTCGACGTAATCGTCGGGCGCCGTTCGAGACGTTCCCAAGCCCTCCATCATCCAGACCCCCTTAGAGTACTTCCTTCGGCGTGAAATCCGCGCCTCATCCTCTCCGGCCACCATACGTGCAAACCCCTGACCCCTATCCCCCGCCTGAGCCCCAAGAGGACGACTGGATGACCCCTCAGCCCAGGCCCTCTCGCACGTTCCAAGACCTCTCGGGCCTCGGCCAGATGCTCACCTGGGTGTCCGGGCTGATCCTGGCCATCTCGGCGTTCACCGGCTGGTACGTCGGCTCGGGGCCGGGGCCGACCACGAGCGTGATCGGGTGGCACACAGGCACCCTGGGGAAGCTCGTCTTCGTGATCGGGCTGGCGGTGCTGGCCCTCGTGATCCTCCGGGAGGCGGGCATCGAGCTGCCTGCCACCGTCCCGGAGAGCCTGGTCATCATCGCGCTCGGGGCGCTCTCGACCATCTTCGTGCTCATCCGGCTGATCAGCGTTCCCGACGAGTTCTTCGGTTGGCGAGGGCGCGGGATCGGGATCTTCATCAGCCTGATCGCATCGCTCGCTCGTGATCGCTGCCGGCCTCTTACGAGCCGGCGAAGAGCTTTAACCGAGCGAAAGCTTCGCTTTCGCTCGGGAGTTGGGTACGCCGCTTCGCGGGGAACGCCCACGGGCCAAGCCCGTGGGCTCTTATCGGGCTGCGGTCGGCGTTTGCGCTCAACCGTGTGGGCACGGGCGCTGAAGCGTCCGCGCCCACATCAGTACGCCTGCGGCTAAGCCGCTTCGCGTCGCTTAGCCTCCGGCCTTTGAATCGGACGCTACTCGGGAGCGTCCAACCTGGCTGCGCGCGCCGGCTCACGAGGAACCTGAGAACGACGGCGACCAGCACGCCGAGAACGGCGCCGCCGATCACGTCGAGCGGATAGTGAACGCCGACGTAGACGCGCGAGAACGCAACTGCGGCGGCGAGCACGAACAGGAACGGCGCGAGGCGCGGGAACGCGAACGACAGCATCGTCGCCGCCGCGAAGCTCGTCGCCGCATGGCCGGACGGGAACGACGCATCGTGGGGCACGGGAACGAGCGTCTTCGGCTCGGCGTAACGCAGCGGTGGACGCGGCCGGTCGACGAGCGCCTTCAGTCCCGTCGCGGACCAGTCCGCGAGCGCGACCGCGATCACGGTCAGGGCAAAGACGCCCCAGCGCCGGTAGGCCGCGCAGAGCACGAGCGCGATGAGGATCCAGAGGATCCCGAGCCGGCCCGCGTACGACAGCCCTTCGAAGACCGGATTCAGCCAGCCCGCGCGATGGTGGACGACCCAGCGCTCGAGCTGCCGGTCGACCGAGATCAGGCCGGAACGATCTGCTTCGTTTGCTCGATCAGCGCGCGCAGGTCGAACGGCTTGCCGACGAAGCCCTGCGCCCCACGCTGGACGGCTTCAGCCCCTGCATCGAGTTGTCCGCTGAACATCACGACCGGGATCGAGCCGACACCGTGCCGCTCCTGCACGCGTCGCAACATCTCCCAGCCGTCGACCTGCGGCATCATCACGTCGAGCAGGATCAGGTCGGGCGCCTCGTCCTCGAGCGCGGCAAGCCCGTCCTCCGCGTTCCCCGCTTCCCGGACGGCGTAGCCCTCCATCTCCAGGTTGATGCGCACGACTTCGCGCACCTGCGGGTCGTCGTCGACGAGCAGCACGAGCGGACCGCGCGCGGGCTTCCCGGGCCCCGAGCGCTCGAGGAAGGCTTCGAGGTCGTGGCGCTTGTACCGGCGATGCCCACCGGGGGTGTAGAAGGCCGGGACCCGTCCGACGTCGGACCACTTCCTGATCGTGCTCTGGGCGACGCCCAGGAATTTCGCCGCCTGGCCGAGCGTCAGCCAGTCGCTCTCGCCGGCGGCAGCCCGCCGCGGACCCGGTTCGCGCGTCGCCATCCCTCGAATCTACCCAAACGTGCGCCTTCCTAACACCGCGGCTCAGGGAGTAATGGTCGAACCTTGCTTTCCGGTGGTCGGAACGTGGAGCGTCCGGTCGAAAGTGACCGTCTGGCCGGCGCCGGGGGTTGTCCTGGATCGCCTGCCCCAGGGCGACGCCCAGGGCAAAGACCAGGACGACCAGGAGCACGCGGATGCTCCACCGGATCACCTCCCGGCGCCGCTGCAGCCGGCGGCGTTCGTTCCGCTCGACCGGGGTCAGCGCCGTCACGGCTTGTAGTCGACCGCGCCGCGCTGGTAGAGGTGGAAGGCCGTGTCCTCGACGACTGCGAGCGTGCGGGGCCATCCCGGCGTCGGAGCGTGCTCGGAGACCGAGTCGCGCACCCACGCTTCGGCGCGCTCGTAGAGGGCCACCAACTCCTCGAGGGTGAACGTCTGACCGATCCGGCGGCGCAGCTCTGCGGTGACGACCTCCAGCTGCTCGCTCAGGCGATCAGCGGCGACGGGATCACGCGACGCCACCTGAAAGCGGCGGTAGCCGTCTTCCCACTCTCGTCTGGCGACATCGATCACTACCGACACGGGCGAAGAACCTATCCGTTACGAAGCGCAGCAAACAGGCGGCCAGGCGAAGTCGACCTCCGCGAGGATCTGATCGCCCAGCTCGTAGCCCGGCTGGGCCAGCGCGAACGCCACGTGGGCGTGGAGGCACTTGAGGCCTCCCGCTCCGGGACGCGCACCGCCCACGCCGAGGTCGAGCTCCGGGCGCAGCTCGCGCTGCCGTGCATGCGCACCCTCGAGGCTCGCAGCCAGCCGGGGATCCTCGGCGGCGGCGCGTGTCCAGCGCTCAACGCCTCCGGCCGCTTCGAGCCGAGACACCGCCGCGACGAACTGCGGGCACGTGAGCCAGAAGGTCGTCGGGAACGGCTCGCCGCTGTCGTCGTACGCGTGCTGTTCCGTGACCGCTGGATGTCCGAACGGACAGCGGACGACAACGCGCCTGAAGGCTCGCGGCGGCCGGCCTAGCTGGCGCTCGACGGCGGCGCGATCACTTTCCATCACCGTCGATCGTAGTGTGTGCCTTCTTCCAGGCCTGAATGCCCTTGACGATGAAGAGGTGCTCGCCTGGCCGGATGTACCCCAGCCTGCGCGCCTCACGCGTGAGCGCGTCGCTGCTCGCCGAGAACTGGAGCCGGTCCTGGAGAGCGCGCTTCTCGTTCGCGAGCCGACCGACTTCGGCACGCCGCGAGGAGAGCTCGTCGCGCGTCTCGATCCAGCTCTTGATCGGGTGGTAGTACGCGTAGCCGATCACCGCGACCAGCACGACGGCCAGCCAGCGCCGCGCGAGCGTGGCGAGGGGTGGACGACGTGAAGCCCGCGCGGCCATGAGCGCAGGATTCGCGGAAGCCCTTGCCGCCTCCTCTTAGATGACTACGTCGACCTTGATGACGTTCGTCGAGCCCGGGATGTTGACCGCCGTCCCGGCGGTGATCACGACCGTGTCGCCCGACTCGATCAGGCCTGCTTCCTTCGCCGCATCCAGAGAACGGTTCCAGAGATCCTCGACGTCCTTGCACTCAGGGATCCAGATCGGCGTCACGCCCCACTCGATCGCCATCTGGTGCACCGACCACTGCTTGTGGGTCAGCGCGACGATCGGCCGCCGCGGGCGGAGCCTCGCAACGGCCGACGCCGTGCGTCCCGTGAAGGTAGGCACGAGCATCGCCTTCGCGCCGAGCGCCTCGGCGAGGTCGCACGCAGCGTTGGACATGGCGTTCCCGATCGTCGGGTCATCGGTCGCTTCAGGAATCTGATGGCGGTAACCCAGGCTCGGTTCGACCGCACGCGCGATGCGGTCCATCGTCTGCACCGCCTGCACCGGGTACTCGCCCATCGCAGTTTCGCCCGAGAGCATGATCGCGGAGGTGCCGTCGAGGACAGCGTTCGCGACGTCGCTGGCCTCGGCGCGCGTCGGCTCGGGATGGTGGATCATCGACTCCAGCATCTGCGTCGCGGTGATCACGGGCTTCCCGCGCTCGAGCGCTCTGGCGATGATCCGCTTCTGCACGAGCGGCACGAGCTCCGCGACCGATCTCGACGCCCAGGTCGCCCCGGGCGACCATGACCGCGTCGGCCTCCACGAGCACGTCGTCGAGCGCGTCTACCGCTTCCGCCTTCTCGATCTTCGCGATCACGTGGGCGGTCGATCCCTCCTGCTCGATCAGGGCTCTCAGGTCGCGGACGTCGGCAGCCGATCGCACGAAGGACAGCGCGATGAAGTCGCACCCGAGCTTGAGCGCGAACTCGAGGTCCTGGAGATCCTTCCGCGTCAGCGACGGGATCGGGATCGGGACGCCGGGAAGGTTCACGCCCTTGTGGGACGTCACGGTCCCGCCCACGACGATGCCGCACCGGAACCGGCCGGACTCCACCGCATCGACACGGAGCCGGATCATCCCGTCGTCGATCAACACCTCGTGTCCCGGACGCAAGACCTCGCCGATGGCGGCCGGCGCAACCGGCAGCTCACCGCTGCCGGCGCCGTCTCCGCCCGTGACCACCGTCACCTCTGAGCCCTGCGTCAGGACCAACGGCTGGTCGAGGCCTCCGACGCGGAACTTCGGCCCCTGCAGGTCGCCGATCAGCGCGAGCGGCCGGCCGACCTCCTTCTGGACGTCGCGGACGAGCTTCGCTCTCGCCGCGTGATCTTCATGAGTCCCGTGTGAGAGGTTGAGCCGCGCCGCGTCCATCCCGGCGTCGACGAGCTCCCGAACCTTTTCGGGCGTCGAGCACGCAGGGCCGATCGTCGCGACGATCTTCGTCCGACGCGGCGTCATCGAAGCCATGCACTCAGAGTAGCGCCGGAGTACGTCAGCGTTGCGTCAGCGCCGAGTACGCGGAAACGCCGACCACCCCGGATAGACGGCTGCGTCGCCGAGCTCCTCCTCGATCCGCAGCAGCTGGTTGTACTTCGCGACGCGGTCGGTCCGCGAGGGAGCACCCGTCTTGATCTGGCCCCCGCCCGTCGCCACGACCAGGTCGGCGATGGTCGTGTCCTCGGTCTCGCCGGAGCGGTGGGAGATCACCACGCCGTAGCCGTTGGCGCGCGCGAGCTCGATCGCATCGAGTGACTCGGTCAGGGTTCCGATCTGGTTGACCTTGACGAGGATCGCGTTTGCGACTCCCTCGTCGATGCCGCGCTGGAACCGCTCCACGTTGGTCACGAAGAGGTCGTCGCCGACGAGCTGCATGCGATCGCCGAGACGATCGGTCATCGTCTTCCATGCGCCCCACTCGTCTTCCGCGAGCCCGTCCTCGATCGAGACCACCGGGTAGCGATCCGCCAGCGTCGCGTAGAGATCGATCAGCTCGTCGGCACTCATGATCTGACCCTGGCGCTCCAGGTGATACCCGCCGTCGCGGTAGAGCTCGGACGACGCAGGATCGAGCGCGATCGCA
The DNA here is from genome assembly GCA_963779965.1 of uncultured Actinomycetes bacterium. Lineage (GTDB taxonomy): Bacteria > Actinomycetota > Thermoleophilia > Gaiellales > Gaiellaceae > 3-1-20CM-4-69-9. Next base: position 46,960 of record CAWAAP010000023.1, read on the forward strand.
ACGCGGTCGCGATGCCCCACTCGCTCGGCAGCCTCGAGCACCGCCTCGATCGCCGCCTCGGTCGACTCCAGCTCCGGCGCGAAGCCGCCCTCGTCACCGACTCCGGTGGACAGTCCGCGTTCGTGCAGGACGTCCTTGAGCGCATGAAAGGTCTCGGCACCGATTCTCAGGCCTTCCGCAAAGGATTCCGCGCCGGCGGGGACGACCATGAACTCCTGCAGGTCGAGCGAGTTCTGGGCGTGGGCGCCGCCATTGATCACGTTCAGCATCGGCACCGGGAGGACGTGCGCACCGACCCCACCGATCCACCGGAATAGCGACACGCCTGCATGGGCTGCGCCGGCCTTCGCCGCGGCCAGCGAGACGCCGAGAATGGCGTTGGCTCCCAGGCGCGACTTGTTCTTCGTTCCATCGAGCTCGATCAGCGTCAGGTCCAGCGTTCGCTGGTCTTCGGCATCGAGCCCGGTGACGGCGCCGGCGATCTCCGTCTCGACATTGCGGACGGCGTTGAGAACACTCTTGCCGCGATACGACCGCTCGTCGCCGTCGCGCAGCTCGACGGCCTCGAACTGCCCGGTGGACGCTCCGGAAGGCACCGCGGCGCGCCCGGTCGCACCCGACTCGAGCACGACATCGACCTCAACGGTCGGATTGCCCCGCGAGTCGAGGATCTGCCGCCCGTGCACTCGTGCGATCAAGGATGCACTCATTCGAACTCCTCCTTGGCGCGATCGAAGTAGCGGTCTTGCTCCTCCAGCGGCAACTCGGCAAACGACTTCCCTTCGCCTGCCGCGGAGCGCTCGGCACGTTCGACGCGCTCGACAAAGCGTCGAGACATCGCACGCAGGGCGAGCTCGGGATCGACATTCAGGCGCCGCGCGACGTTGACGGCCGCGAAGAGCACATCTCCCATCTCGGCGAACACGTGCGCAGGCGGCTCTGTCTCCGAGGCGATCTCTCCCGTCTCGGCGAGCGCCTCCTTCAGCTCGCGCACCTCGTCGTCGAGATCCGCGAGCGCGCCGGCAGTGTCCGGATACTCGAAGTCGACCGCAGCAGCGCGCCGCTGCACCTTGCGCGCATACAGCAGCGCGGGAAGCGACTCCGGCACGTCGTGAAAGATGCCTGCTCGACCTTCCAGGTCTCGCTTACTGGACTCCCAGCGTGCGCCGGACTTCACCGGGCGTGTCGAGCTCAGTCCCGCCGAAAACGTGCGGATGGCGACGCACAAGCTTCTCGTGCACGCCACGAGCAATGTCCTCCAACCCCAGTTGGCCCTTCTCCGACAGGAGAAGGGCAAGGAAGTACACCTGGAACAGCAGGTCGCCGAGCTCGTCCGCAAGCTTTGCGTCATCCCCGCCGATTGCCGCGTCGGCAACCTCATACGCCTCCTCGACGGTATGCGGAACGATCGTGCGCTCGGTCTGCTCGCGATCCCAGGGACACTCGCGGCGCAGCCGCTCGGTCAGAGTCCTGGAGGTCGACGAGCGCCTCGGCGAGGCTCACTTACTGCGTCGTCGTGGTCGTCGCGCCCGTGAGCGTCGCGCACGGGTCCGGGTTGGGCTGGTACCCGACCTGGTACTTGATGCCCGACTTGCAGTAGCTCTTCTTCTTCGTCTCGACCCACTTCGTCATCGCGTCGTTCTTGCGCTGCTGCTCGAGCTGCTGCTTGATCGACGACTCGACCTTGCTCAGCGAGGTCGTCTGGGCGGCCTTGACCTCGGAGAGGGCCTGGATGATGTGGTAGCCGTACTGCGTATGGATCGGCTGTGACAGCTCGCCCTTCTTCAGGGCGAAGGCGGTCTTGTCGAAAGCCGGGACGGTCTGCCCCTTCGAGATCGTCAGCTTGCCGCCGTTCGAAGCGGAACCAGGATCCTTCGAGTACTTCTTCGCCAGCTTCGCGAAGTTCGCGCCGGCCTTCAGCTGCGCATAGATCGAATCGGCGAGAGCCTTCTTCGGCACGAGGATGTGACGCACCTCGCGTGTCTGCGGCTGCCCGTACTGCGACTTGTGGGAGTTGTAGTAGGCCTTGACCTCTTCCTGCGAGACCGTGACGCCTGACGTCACCTTCTTGAAGAGCTCCTCGGAGATCAGCTGGGCATGCGTCGAGTCCTTGGCCTGCTGCTCGGTCAGCCCTTGCTGCTTGAGCGCCTTCTGGTAGCGCGCCTCGCTGCCGCCGTAGAACTGCTTCTTCAGCTTCTCGAGGTACTTGTTCACCTGGTCGTCGGTGACCTTGATCCCCATCGAGTCGGCTTCTTGCTCGAACTCGGCCTGCTGGATCAGGTACGTCACCGCCTGGCCCTTGAGCTGCTCGTACGCGGTGGTGCCCGGCTTCGGGAAGGGCTTCTTCTGCGCGTCATAGCTCGCCTTCGCGCGGTCCATCAGCCCCTGGAACTCGTCCTTGGTGATCGCCTGCGAGCCGACCACCGCGGCGTCATCTGAGTTCAGCGACGCGGTCGAGGTGCCACCGCAGCCCGCGGCGACGAGCGCAAGCGAGCAGAGCGTAAGAAGAATGGATCGTTTCATGGAAAATGCGCCATTTGCAGCGGATTCGTCACGCTGCCCGACGCGCGGCCAGTATAGCAGCGACTCGCCAACCGCCTGTTGCTCCATGCGCGCCCAGGCCGGCTCCGGCCACGCGCTCAACCTGGGATTAGGAGCCGTCTAGTGAATCGAGGGGCAGGCCGCCGGCTGGGGCTGGTCGATTCTGATTCCCGTGTTCGGCGTTCCGGGCGGGAGGACGTAGAGCGTGTACACGACGAACGGCACCGTCCCCTCGTTCCGGACCATGTGAAGCTCGGTCGGCATCTGAGCAAAGCCCGTCCCCACACCGATCTTCGTCGCGGGACAGTCGGAGCCGACGGCGCGATAGAGCGTGCCCTCCCCCTGGCCCACGGCGACGAAGGTTGCGCCTGGGTGCGTATGCCAGCCAGATGACCCTCCCGGCTGCACCGTTGCCTGCTGAAACGCCGTGTCACAGGGATTCGTCGGGTCGCACGTGATGGCTCTGTCGAGGGAATCGACCTTGATCTTGATCGTCTTCGTGACAAACCCGCTCTTCGTCTTGACTCTGACCTTCCGCGTGATCGTGACGACCTTCGGTGTTCCGAAGGTGTAGTTCTGGGCGAAGGTACCCCGGGCGATGACCGTGCTCGCGAAGCCCACGCTCGGTGTCGCGGAGGCAGTCTCATCGGAGAAAACCTTGGGGAAGCCGTTCGCAAGGACGGCACCGGCCACCATCAACGTCAAGGACGCGCCGATCGCGGCAGGCAGCATCCAGAGATTCCGTCGCTTGAGCATCTGCTCCCCTTGTGTTGGAGGACGAAAAAGCGGGTGCGGCAACACGTTAGGTTGCTACGAAAGGATCATACTCCCGTCGCGGCTCGGAACTCGTGGCGGATTACGCGCCGTTTCCAGCACGCACGGATTGAATGGCGTCGACCAGTCGGAGCGCCTGCGGAAAGCCCTCCTCACGCAGAGAGACCTCGTGGTTCGCGATCGTGTAGACGGCGGTGTCGATCCGGCGTCGCAGCTCGCGGAGCTCCTCGGCGCCGAGCACCATCTGACCGACGCTCGCCTTGCCGCCGCGAAAGACGAAGTAATCGGCGCCGGCACGCGCCAGCTTCAGCTTTGCCTCCTGGATCAGGAAGAGATTCTCGACCGGCTCGGGCAGCGGGCCGAAGCGGTCCTCCGTCCCTGCTTGCAGCTCGCGCAGCTCGTCCTCGGACTCGCTCAACGCGAGCCGGCGGTGGAGGTCGATCTTGAGCGCCTCCGACGCGATGTAGTCCGGCGGCACGTACGCGTCGACTCGCGCGTCGACGCGGACGGGGCGGGCGGCGACGCGGCGCTCGCCGGAGAGCTCGGCAACGGCCTCGGCGAGCATCTCCACGTACAGCTCGAAGCCGAGTGCCGCGACGTGGCCCGACTGCTCGTCGCCCAACAGGTTGCCGGCGCCGCGAATCTCGAGATCGCGCATCGCGATCGCGAAGCCCGCGCCGAGCTCGGTGTGGTCCGCGAGAGTGGCAAGGCGCGCGCGTGCCTCCGGGCTCAGCTCTGACATGTCCGGATAGAAGAGGAACGCATGGGCGGTCACGTCGGAGCGGCCGACCCGCCCGCGAATCTGGTAGAGCTGCGACAGCCCGAGCTGGTCCGCCCGCTCGATGATCAGGGTGTTCGCCTGCGGGATGTCGAGACCCGACTCGATGATCGTCGTCGAGACGAGCACGTCCGCGTCGCCGCGGAGGAAGGCGTGCATCTTCTCCTCCAGCTCCCGCTCGCGCATCTGTCCGTGCGCGACGAGGAAGCGGAGATTCGGCGCGAGCTGCTGCAGCTTCTCCAGCGCCTCGTCGATCGTCTCGACGCGGTTGTGGAGGTAGAAGGCCTGGCCGCCACGCTCCACCTCGCGCTCGAGGGCGAGCTTGACCGCTTCCTCGTCGTACTCGCCGACCGTCGTGCGGATGGGGCGGCGTCCCTCAGGCGGTGTCTCGATGATCGAGATGTCGCGGAGCCCGGAGAGCGACATGTGCAGCGTGCGCGGAATCGGCGTCGCGCTCAATGTCAGCACGTCGACCTCGAGCCGCAGAGCACGCAGCAGCTCTTTCTGCGCGACGCCGAAGCGTTGCTCCTCGTCGAGGATGACGAGCCCGAGGTCCTTCGGGATGACGTCGCGGCTGAGGACCCGGTGCGTGCCGATCAGGACGTCGACCTTGCCCTCCTTGAAGTCCGCGAGCACTTGCTTGACTTCTCGCGGGGGCCGGAACCGCGAGACCATCTCGACGCGAACCGGGAAGTCGCGGTAGCGCTGGCGGAACGTGTGCCAATGCTGCTCGGCGAGAATCGTCGTCGGCGCGAGCATCAGCGTCTGGCGGCCGTTGACGGCAACCGCAAACGCTGCGCGGATCGCAACCTCGGTCTTGCCGAAGCCGACGTCGCCGCACACGAGGCGGTCCATCGGCCGGGGCGCTTCCAGGTCTTCCTTCACCGCTTCGATCGCAGCCATCTGGTCCGGTGTCTCTCGATAGGGAAACTCCGCCTCGAGCCGCTCGAGGTATTCGTGACGCAGGTCGTAGGCCACGCCCGGAGCCTGCTGCCGTTGCGCGTACAGCGCGAGCAGCTCGCCGGCGAGCTCTCGCACCGACTCCCGCGCGCGGTTCTTGAGGTTGTCCCACGCCTTGCCGCCGAGCTTCGAGAGTGCGGGCGCGGAGTTGTCCGCGCCGATGTAGCGCGACACCTTGCCGAGCTGCTCGTGCGGAACGTACAGCCGGTCGTCGCCTCGGAAGCCGAGGAAGAGGTAGTCGCGCGTGACGCCGGCCACTTCCTTGGTCTCGAAGCCGAGCAGCTTCCCGACGCCGTGGTCCTCGTGGACGACGAAGTCGCCGCTGCGGAGATCCGCGAACGACTGCAGCGCGCGACCGCCGACTCGCCGCTCACGCGGCGGCCGCTTGCGGAAGACCTGTGTGTCCGGCAGGAGGACGATGCCCAGGTCGCGCCAGACGAAGCCGCGTCGCGCAGGCGTGACGGCGAACATGAGCCCCGCTTCGCGTGGCAGTTCCTCTCCTTCGGCAACGACGCGCGCTTCGATGCGGCGTAGAAGGTTCTTCTGGCGAAGCGCCTCGCCGAGGTGCGGGAAGGCGACGACGACGCGCTGACCCGACCGCACGAACGCGGCGAGCTCGTTCTCGGCCTCCGCCAGTCCACGGGCAACGAGCGCCGGCCTTTGAGCCTCGAAGGCGAACGGCTGACCCGCGGGAAGCGTGTCCAGCAAGGCCGCCTTCCCGAACGGCACCGGCTCGAGCCCCTCTTCCTCCCAGACCATGCGGACCTCGTCGGCCTGCCACACGAGATCGGGACCGCGCGGCACGGGCCGCACCAGATCGGTCGGGACCGGGATCGTCTTGCCGTCGTCGACGAGCATTGGCTCGACGAGATCCAGGCGGCGCTCGACGGCTGGATAGATGACCGCCGTCTCGACCGGATGGAGTGCGCGCTGCGTGAACGGCGAGAACGCGCGCATCTGTTCGATGTCGTCGCCCCAGAACTCGATCCGAAGCGGCTCGCGGCCGGTCGTCGGGAAGACGTCGACGAGCCCGCCGCGAACCGCGAACTGGCCGCGCTCGTCGGCACGCTCGACACGTTCGTAGCCGGCGAGCGCAAGCGTCTCGGAGAGCTGTTCGAGGCTGATCCCGTCGCCCGGCGCGATCCGGATCGGCTGAGGCCGCGCGTTCGGCGGTGGCATCGGCTCGGCCAGCGCCGCGGCCGACGCGGCGACGAGCCCGCCGGCGGCGAGCACATCGAGCGCGCGAGCGCGTTCGCCGACGAGGTGCGGCGCGGGTTCGAGCCCGGAGCCCCAGTGGACGCCCCGGCTCGGCAGCATCGCGACGCGTTCGTCACCGAGGAACCAGGCCGCGCCTTCGGCTGCGTCGCGGGCGTCCTGATCCTCCGGCGCCAGAAGGACGAGCGGGCGGTCGAGCTCCTCGTGGAGCGACGCGAGCAGCAACGGCAGCGCCGGCTCCGAGACGCGGGCGGGCTTTGGAAACGCCTCGGCAAAGCTCTTGAGGCGTTCGGTCGCGCGGAGCTCCGCAACGAACGGGTGCAGGATCGACTGGTCCATGACGAAAGGCCGAACCCCGCGGGTTCGGCTCTTCGATGTTAGCCGTGGTGCCGGTTCCGGAGGCGTCAGTTGTACTGCGCCTGGGCCTGCTCGAGCCCTTCCGCGTCGAGCTTCTCGACGGCGTCGGCGGCACGCGCGACGACTGTGTCCGCGTCGTCTTCCGCCGTGAAGTTCGAGAGCACGTAGTCCGCGCCCTTGCGTGGATCTCCCCGGCCCGGCCGTCCCACGCCGACGCGCAGACGGCAGGAAGTCGGGGGTCTTGAGATGTGCGGCGATCGAGCGGAGACCGTTGTGGCCTGCCAGGCCCCCGCCGCTGCGGGCCTGCAATCGTCCCGGCTCCAGATCCATCTCGTCGTGCACGACGAGGACCGCGTCAGGCTCGAGCTTGAAGAAACGCACCGCCGCACTGACGGACCGGCCCGACTCGTTCATGAACGTCTCGGGCTTCAGCAGCCCGACGCGATGACCGTCCAGTCGCAGCTCCGCGAACTGGCCGGAGAACTTCCCCTTCCACGACGCACCGTGCCTGCGCGCGAGCTCCTCGACGACCATCCAGCCCACGTTGTGGCGGTTGCCGGCGTACTCGCGACCGGGATTCCCGAGGCCGACGACGAGCAACTCGAGCGACGAGGCTCGGTCGCCTCGACGCCACGGGAGGCGCATTAGCCTTCGGGAGTGCCGGACTCGCCCGAGTCCGAGCCCGCCTCTGCGGCCTCGCCCTCGGCAGCGCCTTCGGCGCCCTCTGGCGCTTCCTCGCCCTCCGCCAGCTCCTCGCCCTCTGCGGGCTCCTCGGGCTCGGGCTCGATCTCGCGCGCCGGGAGGCCGACGCTCGCGAGCACGGTCTCCTCCGGATCGTCGAGATAGGTGACGCCCTCGACCGGAGCGAGGTCGGCCAGGCGCAGCGTGTCGCCGATCGCCATGCCGGTGACGTCGAGGTCGATGTGCTCGGGAATCTCCATCGGCAGGGCTTCGACGTTGATCTCGCGCTGTATCTGCGAGAGCACACCGCCTTCTTTCACCCCGGCCGGCTCCCCGATCAACTGGACGGTGACGCTCGCCTGGATCGGCTGGTCGAGCCGCACTTCCTGGAGATCGATGTGCGAGATGTGGCCGCGGATCGGATCCTGCTGGTAGTCCTTGAGGATCGATGCATGGGTCGTCGCCTGGCCCTCGAGGACGACGTCGAGGATCGCGTGGAGGCCGCCGGCGCCGGTCAGCACACGTCGCAGCTCGCGTTCGGGCACGCAGATGGCGTAGGAGCCTTTCCCCTTGCCGTACAGGACGCCGGGGATGAAGCCCTGCTTGCGCAGGCGCCGAGAATCGGCGGAGCCGCGCGACTCGCGCTCCTTCACCGTCAGCTTGATTCGCTCGCCCGCCATTTTCGGCGGCGAATGGTAGCTACTTCTTTATGTGAAGGTCGATCCCCAGCAGGATCAGAGGCCAGAGGAAGACGGCGAAGATGGCCGACAGCACACCCCGCCATCCGTGAATGTTGTCGAAGTAGTTGTGGTTGGCGGCTATGGCCACCCCGACGCCCACGTACACCAGCCCTAGGAGACTTACTCCTCGTCCTCTTCGCATGGTGGAGTCCTAACCCGGCTTCGGGATTCGGAAACGCCCGCTTAGAACAGGGCGTTCATGTCCTGGAAGATCGCCGAGACGGAATCATCGGAGAAGACGTTGTGGATCGTCTCGGCCAGGATGTCGGCGACGGTCAGCACCGTCACCCGCTCGGGCTTCGTCAACGGGTCGATCGGAACTGTGTCGGTGACGACAACGCTGTCGAGCGCGCTCTCTTCGATGCGCTCGATCGCCGGCGGCGAGAAGATGCCATGCGTGGCACACGCGTAGACCTTTTTCGCGCCACGGTCCTTCAGGAACTGCGCGCCCGCTACCAGCGTGCCGGCAGTGTCCACCATGTCGTCGGTCATGATCGCGCACTTGCCGTCGATGTCGCCGATGACGTTCGTCACTCGCGCGACGTTGTGCGCCGGCCGGTCCTTCTGCAACACCGCCAGGTCGCCGCCAATCATTTCGGCGAACTTGCTCGCCAGTCGCGTGCGACCCGTATCAGGGGCGACAGCGACAAGTTCTTCCGGCAGACCGAGATCGCGGAAGTACTGAGCCAGCATCGGTAGCGCCGTCATGTGATCGACGGGAACTTCGAAGAAACCCTGCACCTGGCCGGCATGCAAGTCCATTGTCAGCACGCGGTCCGCTCCTGCCGATTGGATCATCTCGGCCACGAGCTTCGCGGTGATCGGCTCGCGCGGCCGCGACTTCTTGTCCTGGCGGGAGTACGGATACAGCGGCACCACCGCGGTAATGCGCTTCGCCGAGGCGAGCTTCGCGGCGTCGATCATGATCAGCAGCTCCATCAGGTGCTGGTCCACCGGCGGTGAGCTCGTCTGGACGATGAAGAGGTCAGCGCCCCGGATCGACTCCTCGTACCGACAGTAGGTCTCACCGCTGGCAAAGGTGCGCAGCGATACGTCGCCCACCTGGATGCCGAGCTTCTCCGCGATCCGCTGTGCCAGCGCGGGATGAGAGCGGCCCGAGAAGAGCATGAGCCGCTTGGACGGCCCGCGCTCGATCCAGTGCTCAGGCTTCAGCTCGGGCTTGGTCTCGGCGACCTCGAGCCCGGTCAGGCGCGGCTGCTCAGTCGTTGCGATTTCCACGGAGGTAGCCCTCTTTCGTTATCTGCTTCGGCGGGAAGCCGGCGAGCGATTCGGGAGGGACATCTTCTGTTATGTACGAACCGCCTGCAATCCAAGCATCGTCCCCGACCTCCACCGGCGCCTCGAACCCATTGTGAATGCCGGTCCTGACGTTCCGCCCGATCTTGGTCTTCCCCTTGGGCCGGCCGGGCTGGTGGGGGAAGTTGGCGGTGATGTTCCCGGCCGCGAGGTTGGAGTCCTCCCCGACCTCGGCGTCGCCGATGTAGGAGAGGTGCGGCACCTTCGTCCGGGCACCGATCTCTGAGTTCTTGATCTCGACGAACGTCCCTGCCTTCGCGCCCGCCCCCAGCCTCGTGCCGGGCCGGAGGTAACAGAACGGGCCGACCTTGGCATCGGGGCCGATCTCGGCGTCATCGGCGACGACGTGCGGGCCCACCTCGGCGCCGGCCGCAACGCGGGTGTGGCCGCGCAGGATCGTGAACGGATGAATCGTCGAGTCGGGCTCGAGCTCGACGTCGGGATCGATCCAGGTCGTCTGCGGGTCCACGATCGTGACGCCTGCCAGCATGTGTTCTCTGTTCACGCGCGCGCGTAGGAAAGCAGCTGCGTCGGCCAGCTCCGCACGCGTGTTCACTCCTTCCACTTCATCCGCCTCCGGAGCCTTGAACACGACAACCTCCTCTCCTCCTTCGACCAGGAGCCGCACCGCGTCGGTCAGGTAGAGCTCGCCCTGCGCGTTCGCAGGCTCGATCCGTTCGAGCACGGGCCACAGCTTGTCAGCTTCGAAGACGTAGATCGACGAGTTGACCTCTCCAATGTCGCGCTGCGCGTCATCGGCATCTGCATCCTCGACGATTGCCTTCAGGCGGCCGCCGCCGTCGCGCACAATGCGGCCGTACGCGCGTGCATCGGGCGGCTCGAACGAGAGCACGGTCGCTGCGGCTGTCGCAGAGCCATGCTCTGCGACCAGCTGTTTGAGCAAGTCCGAGCTGACGCGCGGATGGTCGCCCGACACCACGAGCAGCGTCTTGGCGTCGCCGACACTCTCGCGTGCGGCACGGAGCGAGTCACCGGTGCCGAGCGGTTGCTGCTGGACCGCGACCGTCACGCCGTCCAGTTGGCCCGCTGCTTCCGGCGAGAGGACGACGACGAGCGGATCCGCACCGAGCGGACGCACCGCCTCGACGACCCAGTCGACGAGCCGTCGCCCGAGCAGCGGGTGCAGGTGCTTCGGCGTCGCGGACTTCATCCGCGAGCCGATACCGGCCGCCATGACGACGGCTGCGAGATCGCTTGGCACTCAGAACTGGGGCGCCAGGATTCGAACCTGGGATCGCGGGACCAAAACCCGCTGCCTTACCACTTGGCTACGCCCCATCACACCGTTTCTCTGCAAGTGTCGCAGCGAACTGCTCCCAACGCCGCCGAGGCGGCCGCGGCGGCAAAGCCGCCACGGCCTTGACGGTCGGCGCCGCAAGCGGCGCCTCAGCACTTGGCTACGCCCCGCAGTTGGGAGCTTAAGTGCGCCGAGAGTCCGAGAAGAGATAGGCAAGAGCGACTAGCGCAAAGATTACGACCGCGACGATCGCCACGAGCTTGAAAACGAACGCGAAGATCACAACGAGGATCGCGAGCGCCTGAGAGGCCGCAGCGATCCACGACAACTGACGCCCGACATCCCAGCTCATGTTGCGACCTGCGACCATGTAGAAGGCAAGCAGGATCGCACCGATGACGAGGACGGTCCACTTCGTCAGGTCCGGTGTGAGTGCAACGAGAAGGCCTTCGATCACAGCAACCCAGAGAGCGAGACGCACTCGTCGTCCGCGCAGCCAACGGCCGATCCGTGTGCCGCCGCCCTCGATTATGGGCTGGCTGTACGCCATGTGATCAACGGTACCACGCTGGTGTCGTGAGCCATGTACCGCCCTTCGCGGGAGATTTTCTTCTGTGCTGCGCGCGCTTGTTGGCCGTGCAGAAAGAGTGCGTAGACCGTCGGCCCGGCGCCCGTGATGTCGGCCCGGAACGCACCGAGCGCGACGAGCTGCCGCGCCAGCGGAGACGATGCCAGGTCGTTGAGCGGCAGCGCTGCGAGGTCTCGCGGGCGCTTCACTCGTTCCAACGCGTCGACCAGCGCGACGCGCCGCTCCTCGTAGCCGCGCTCGCCTCCGCGCGCATCGAAGTCGGCGTACACACGCTCTGTCGAGCTCTTCGTGAGCTTGCGCGGCAAGACGAGAAGGACCCAATAATCCTGAGGAAGGTCGAGCGTCTCCAGGTCAGAGCCGTCGCCCGTGCCGAGCTGCGGTCCGTCCTCCAAGAAGTACGGCACGTCGGCGCCGAGCTCGCGCGCGAACCCGCGGAGCCGTTCCGGCGGATGAGGCTCCGTTCGCAACGCGTTCGCCAACCGCAACGCGGTCGCCGCGTCGGAGCTGCCGCCACCTAGCCCCGCGGCGACAGGAATACGCTTCTGGATCCGCGCGGCAAAGCTCCCGCCGTTTCCGTCGGACATGCGTTCGAGGGCGAAGCGAACGAGCGTGTCGTCGGCGAAGCCGGCGACACGCACTTCGGGTGAGCGTTCGACCGCGATCCGATCGGAGAGCGCGACGCGCTGGTAGACGGTCACGACCTCGTGCTTGCCATCCGCACGGACGGGACCGACCACGAGCGACAGGTTGATCTTGGCGGCCGCAGGTGCGCGCGTCATTTCAAGGCCTCGGCGAGGGCGAGAAACTCCTGCGGCGCGAGCTCTTCGGCGCGAACGTTCGGTGCTCTGCCGATCAGTGCGATCGCCTCCTCCGCGGGACCGCGCGCTGCGACCCCCGCGAGCTCGAGCGAGTTCGCGAGCCGTTTGCGCCGATGGGCGAACGAGCCTTCGACCACTCGTTTGACGCGACGGAAGTTGTGCGGCAGACCGGTACGGCGGAAGGCGACGAGCGCAGAGTCGACGTTCGGCCGCGGCCGAAACACAGCTGGAGACACGGGATGGAATCCCGTTCGTTCCGCCACCAGCTGCACGAGAACGGAGACTGCGCCGTACGCCTTGGTCGAAGGCTTTGCGAAGAAGCGGTCGGCGACCTCGCGCTGCACCATCACGGTCCAGAGCTCGATCCCGGGCAGACGGTCGAGGCTCTCTGCGACCAGCGGCGTGGCGACGTTGTACGGGAGGTTCGCCACGAGCTTGGTCGCGCCTGGCGCTACTTCGGCCAGATCGAGCTTCACGGCATCGCCGATGCGCAACTCGACGTTCGACCGGCCTGCCAAACGCTCCGTCAGTTCCGGTCCGAGGGAGGCGTCGAGCTCGATCGCGTAGACCCGGGACACACGATCCGCGAGATACGCGGTCAGGATGCCGAGGCCGGGGCCGATCTCCAGCACGACATCCTCAGCATCGAGCTCCGCAAGCCGACCGATCACGCCGAGGATGTTCTCGTCGACCAGGAAGTGCTGCCCCAACTTCTTTTTCGCGCGCACCGTCAAGGCAGTCCGAACGCCGCGCTCGCGTTCGCGTCGATCTGCGCGGCGAGCGCGTCCGGGTCCTCCCCGCGAGCGTCGGCAAGCGCGGCGAGCGTGTGAACGACGTAGGCGGGCTCGTTCGTCTTGCCTCGCACCGGCTGCGGCGCGAGATACGGACAGTCGGTCTCGGCGAGAATCAGCTCCGGAGGGACGGCGCGCGCGGCGTTGCGCAGGTCGTCCGCGTTTGCATAGGTGACGTTGCCAGCGAACGAGACGTACCAGCCGCGCTCGACGGCCTCGGGGAGGAGCGTCGACGACGAGAAGCAGTGCAGCACCACCGTGCCGTCGAACCACTGGCCCAGGATCGAGACCGTGTCGTCGTCAGCAGCTCGGTTGTGGATCACGACGGGCAGCTTTGCCCGCTTTGCGAGCCCGAGCTGGTAGATGAACAGCTTGCTCTGGGCATCGCGCGGGGCGTAGTCACGGTAATAGTCGAGCCCGATCTCCCCCACGGCGACGATCTTGGGATGCTCGAGCAGACGCTCGAGCGTGGCGCCGTCGAAGTCCGACGCAGCTTCGTGGGGATGGACGCCCGCGACGCCGTAGACACCGTCCTGCTCTTCGACGATCGGCAGCGTCTTGGCCCATGAGGTCGGATCGGTTCCGATCGTGATGATCCGCGTCACCCCGACTTCGCGGGCTCGGGCCACTGCTGCTGCTGGATCGTCGAGCGCGTCGAGGTGCGCGTGCGTGTCGATCACGCCGCGGCGAGACGGAGCTTCGTCGACGACGCGGGAACGAGCGGCGGCGGCCGGGCGCGATCTCTTCCGCCGGGACGGTGCGGCCCGGCTCCGACGTTCTCCCACGCGAGGTCGTCGCGGACTGTGCCGACCGCGCTCCAGGATCTCGCGGAACTCGAGGTCCTGCGGCAGGTACGCCGAGCAGCGCGACAGCCGCGACGCGAGACCGTCGGCGAGCGTCGTAGAGGACGCGATCGAGACTCGGCAGCGCGCGCGCGTCGTCCTTCGCCAGTTCCCACGGTCTTCGATCTCCTCCACGTGCTTGTTGAGCGAGCGTACGAGTTGCCCAGACTCGACGCTCACTCCGCGACCGGTGACGTCGAACACGTCGAGCCGCGATCGGCACGTCGCGTTCGAACCGGCCTCGATCGCCTCGAGCAACCTGGCGGTCCTCGTCGGTGACTCGCCGGGATGCGTCCCTCTCGAGTAGCGGGCGATCATCGCGGTCGTGCGGTAGACGAGATTGCCCGAGATCGTTCGCGAGCTCGCGCTCGTATCGCTCTGGAGACTCGTCGAGCGTGACGTTGTCCGTCCTGGCCGAACGAGACAGCAGCGCACCGGCCCAGAACGCGGCACCGCGTCGCTGCCGTAGACGCGACGAGCTCGAGCGGGTCGATCATGTTGCCCACCGACTTCGAGATCTTCGGTCGTCGAGCGCAGCTAGCCGTGGACGAAGCAGCTGCTTCGGCAACCTCGTAGCCCGCCGCCGAGCAGCAGCGCCGGCCAGAACACGCAGTGAAAGCGAGGATGTCCTTGCCCGAGCAGGTGCGTCGACCTCGGGCCAGAACTACGCGCGCCAGGTCCTCGCCGTCGCCGCTGCGTAGGTCAGTCGCGCTCACGATAGTTGATGAGCGGCATCGACCCAGACGTAGACGACCTGCTCCTCGTCCCAGGGGACCGGGACGCCCCAGGGCTGGCCCGCGCGGCTGAGGCTGAAGATCCTGCAGGCCGCCCGTCGATGAACGAGCGCGCCTCGTTGTAGACGGAAGCGCGGCAGCGACGAAGTCCGGGCCGCGCGTCGTAGAGGTCGAGCAGGGCTGCTGAGAACGGCGGACGAGCTGGAAGAAGTAGTTCGTCTCCTCGATCCACTCGGGCTCGGTCGCCGTGAATCGGACATTTGCCGTCGACAGCTCCGCCTCGGTCTTGAACGTGCTTCCAGTCGACGCAGTAAAGACCCGGCGTAGACGTCCTGGTAGATGTAGCCGTTGTCGTAGATCCGCTGGATGAACGTCCTGGACGAAGCGCTTATGGCCCTCGTCGGTCGTGCGGATGAAGAAGTCGTAGTCGGCATCGACGAGCCTAGGCAGCTCTTTCCAGGACTCGGCGATCTGATCGACGATACGTCTTCGGGTCGAGCCCCTGCTCCTCGGCCACCCGGTAGACCTGGAGCCGTGCTCGTCGGTTCCGCGTCAGGAAGAACGTCTCGTCGCCGCGCTGCTTGTGATGGCGCGCGAGGATGTCGGCCGCGATCGTCGTGTACACGTGGCCGATGTGCGGCGTCGAGTTGACGTAGTAGATCGGTGTCGTGATGTAGAAGCTGTGTCACCTGCATCCATGATAGGGAGCGTGTCGAGCGGCCTTCTCGTCGCACGACCGACCGCGGAACGCGAGCAGATCCGCGACCGCTACGACACGCCAGCGCTGCGGAAGGCCAGCCGCGAGCAGCGACCGATCGTGCGCACCGTCGGTGCGTTGGTCATGCCAGCCGAAACGGTTCGCGGTCGACGGTGCAGACGCAGCGGCGATTCTGCGGTTGCCGCCGCGCGACCCCTGGTCCGCAGCGACGTGGCTGCGCGACAGGACGCGCGATGCGCCTGCACCGTCGCGCCGACGCTCCGGCGTGCCGGCATTCGGACGCCTCGGGCGAGGCCTCTGCTCGGTCGACCGCGCTTGCGCCGCGTCCCCGCGATCGTCGGCTCGACCGGCGTCGCTGCGGCGCCCGACCGGCTCGCTCGGCGACTTCGGCAACCGCGCGAGGCGTCGACCGCCGTCGCATGTTCGGCTGCGCTCGGCGAGCCGGGCGAGCGGCGCGGCCTCGGAGCCGCGGGCGGTCGCGGCGCTGAGCCGGCGACGGCGTCTCCGCCCGCACCGATCAGCAGGCACCGGCGCACAGCCGCGGCTGCAACGCGCGCAGAGCCGGCGGCGGCGCAGCGCGAGCCGCGGAGGCAGCAAGGTCAACGGATCGACGTAGCCCTGTGGATCGCTCGTGACGCGCGCGCCGAAGTACACGTACGGATCGGGCAGGTCGACGACGCCGCTCGGACCGACTGTCCCCACCACCGACGCCTCTCCCACGAGCGCGCCGCGCGCCACCCCGATCGACCCGAGGTGGACGAGCGTGGCCGTGTATCCGAACGACGTCTGGATCGACACCGTCTTCCCGCCCGTCGGAACCGTCCCCGCGAAGGACACCACACCCTCTACGGGGGCGAGCACAGGGCTGCCGCTGGGCGCGCCAAGGTCGACACCTCGGTGCTGGCCGCCCGCGTAAGGGTGCGAGTGGTCGAACCGGAAAGGCCGCAGCACGGGGCCGTCGACGGGCCACGTCCAGGCCTGCGCAGCCGAGACGGGGAGCGCACACGCGCAAACGATCAGGACCGCAAGTCGCCGCACTATTCCTCCTTGTTGCCAATTTTGAGAACACCGCGACCGTAGCAAGCCCGGTCTCCTGTTGTCAATACTGGCTACAAAGTACGGCGGTAGAGCTCGTTACGGGACGTGCCGGTGAGTCGCGACACGACATCGGCAGCCTGCCGGCGCGGAACTCCGGCGCCGACGAGCTCGGCGACGGCCGCGACCGCGCCGGTCGCATCGCGTTCCTCGCCGCCAGGCCCGAGGACGAGCGTGATCTCGCCCTTCGGCGGCTCCGCGAAGCGCGCCGCCACCTCGGCCGCCGGCCCTCGCACGACCTCCTCGAACTTCTTCGTCAGCTCACGGCAGACCGCGACCTCCCGCCCAGGCAGCGCGGTCGGCGAGCGATCGGAGCGTCGCCGGCAGCCGCTTCGGCGACTCGAACGCGACCACGGGATGGGCCCAGCCTCCAAGCTCATGCCACAGAGACGCCAGGGCGCCTCGCCCTCCGCGGCAGGAAGCCGACGAACTGGTACCGATCGGCTGCGAACCCACTGGCAACGAGCGCTGTGTCCACTGCCGTCGCGCCCGGGAGCACGGTCACGGGCACACCTCGCTCGAGCGCCGCCTCGACCAGCCGGGCTCCGGGATCGCTGATGCCGGGCATGCCCGCGTCGCTGACGAGGGCCAGGCGCTCGCCCGCCTCCAGCCGCGGCAGCAGCTCCGCGATTCGCTTCGCCTCGTTGTGCTCGTGGTAGGAGAGGAGCTTCGCGCCGGCGATCCCGTGGCGGTCCAGCAACACGCGGGTATGTCGCGTGTCCTCACAGAGGATGACGTCGGCGGACCGGAGCTCCTCGAGGAGGCGCAGTGTGACGTCGTCCAGGTTCCCGATCGGCGTCGCGCAGACGGCGAGCGTCACGACGCTAACCGACTGCGTCGAACGCGACGAGACCGGCGCCGATCAACCCCGCCGCCGTCCCGAGCTCTGCACGCACGATCGGCACGCGATAGCCCGCGCCCGCGAGCGCCTCGCGTTGCAGGATCTCGCGCGCGGGATCGAGCACGAAGTCGCCGGCAGCCGCGAACCCGCCGCCGATCACGACCAGCTCCGGGTTGAAGATGTTCACGAGGCTCCCGATGCCGGCTCCGAGCCGCCGGCCGATGCCGGCGAGAATCTCGACCGCGCGCGCTTCTCCTTCGTTCGCGAGCCGGACGAGCCGGTGCGCATCGACTGCGGGCCCGAACTCCGCCTGCGCGAGCTTCGTGGCGGCGGTCCCGGTCACGTAGGGCTCCAGATGCCCACGGCCGGTGCACGTCCCCTGACAGGGCAGTCCGTCGTACTCGATCACGATGTGCCCGAACTCGGCCCAGCCGCGAAAGAGCTTCCCGTCGATGACGGCGCCGCCGCCGCAGCCCGTGCCGAGCGTCAGCATGATCATCGACTCGACGTCGCGCGCGGCCCCGAACTGGAACTCCGCATAGGCGGCCGCGTTCGCGTCGTTCTCGATCCCGACCGGAAGGCCGAATCGCTCCTTCATCCTGGCACGGAAGTCGATGTCCTTCAGCGGGATGTTGACCGCCTGAAGTGCCCGGCCGGATCGCTGGTCGATCGGAGACGGGAGACCGAACCCGAGCGCCGCGATCCCGTCGGTCAGCAGCTCCTCGACAGCCGTGTCCAGCCCCGCCAGCAGCTCGTCCTGGGAGGCGGTCGGGGTCGGATGCTCGCGTCGCTGCTCCACGTGCCCTTCCCGGTCGACGACCCCCGCAAGGATCTTGGTGCCGCCGAGGTCGAGGCCGATGACGCGTTTTTCGTTCAAACCGCGCGGCTACCCTACTGGCTCGATGCCGACGGAAGAGAAGCCCTACCGCGTCTACCGGGGCGGACGCACCAAGGGCAAGGTGCCGCTGGAGCGCCCGGAGCGGGCACGTCCCGACCGGAATGGACGGAAGCCGCGTGAACCGAAGATCCGCAGGCCGCGCCGGCGCTGGGGCTGGAAGCGACGGCTCGGGGTCGGCCTCCTCGTGCTGCTGGTGCTCGCGACCGTGTGGGGGATTGCGGGCTATCTGTCCTTCCGCAACGGAGTCGAGAAGGCAAACGCACGGCTCGACAAGTCAGTGCCGCCTGTCCTCGCGAATCAGAACGGATTACTCCTCTCGAACCCGACGACGATGCTCCTGCTCGGCCGCGACCACGAGAACACCGACCAGCGCGTCGGCCTGAACAACTCCGACTCGATCATGATCCTGCGCACCGACCCGAGTCGCCACCGGCTCGTCTATCTGTCGATCCCGCGCGACCTGCGCGTCCCGATCCCCGGCCACGGCGAGGAGAGGATCAACTCGGCGTTCCCGCTGGGCGGCGCGGCGCTCGACGATCCGGACGATCCAGAACCTCACGGGACTCGAGATCAACCACGTGATGATCGTCGACTTCCGTAGCTTCAAGAGCCTGATCGACAACGTCGGCGGCATCGACGTGAACGTGCCTGCGCCGATCCTGTCCAACAAGTTCGATTGCCCGTACAGCGCGTCACGGTGTGCGCGCTGGCAGGGCTATAGGTTCAACAAGGGGACGCAGCACATGAACGGACAGCGCGCGCTCATCTACTCGCGCATCCGTGAGAACCAGCTCAATCCGGCGGACAGCGACATCACCCGCGGCCTGCGGCAGCAGGCGGTGATACGCGCCGTCATGGCCAAGCTGCTCGGCTTCGGGACGGTCTTGAAGCTCCCGTTCAACGGCGACTCGCTCCTGAACCCTCTGACCACGGATCTCAGTGCGTGGCAGTTCACCCAGCTCGGTTGGGTGCTGAAGCGCGCAGGCCAGAAGAACGCGCTGCACTGCCGGCTCGGCGGGACGGCGACGTCGATCGGCGGCGCGTCGGTGATCGTCGGAAACGAGGACAACCTTTCCGTGGTGCAGATGGTCACCGGTCGCGCGGCGCCCCAGCCGCCCCGCCCGGGCTCGGGTCAATACGGGCCGGGCTGCGTCGTCGGCAACCGGCAGTTCCGCTGACCTAGGCCTCGGCGGCCTTCTTCTTGTCTGTGGACGTGTCCGTCTTGTCCTTCTTGTCGCCCGAGCCCGAGTCGGATCCGGACTCCGACGACGACTCCTTCGCCCGGTCCCTCTTGCGCCCGCCACGGCCGTAGTCGGTCGAGTAGAAACCGGAGCCGCGGAAATGGACCGGGACGGGATAGAGAACGGTCTCGACGGGCGATGCCCCGCAAACCGGGCACGCCTCCGGCGGGGGATCGGCAATGCGCTTGAAGACTTCGAAGACGTGCCCGTTCGGACACTTGTATTCGTACGTGGGCACGAGATTTAGGACGCTAGCAGCGGTATCGGCCTGGACCCCGTAAAAAGAAAGCCGACGCGTCGCCGGGAGGTGGACGCTTTCTGGCCCGCAACGGCTGCGGTGGCGGCCGCGCTGGCCGGCGTCCTCGGCTGGTTTCTCCGCACCTGGCCACCTCACGAGGACGAAGCGCTTGCGCTCTTCGTCGGCCGAGGCTCGCTCGGCCACGTCCTGCACACGGTCGTCGCGGAACGCGGCGGAGCACCGCTCCACTTCGGTGTTCGCGTGGCTGGTCGTGCACCTAGGCGGCGGACTGACCGGGCTCCGCATCGTCTCGCTCGTGTTCGCCGTGGCGAGCGTTCCGCTGATCGCACTTCTTGGTGCGCGGCTCGCGGACCGGATGACGGGCGTCGTCGCAGCCGCCCTCGCCTCGGGAAGCTGGGTGATGATGTTCCACGGGATCTACGGGCGGATGTACAGCCTGTTCCTCTTCACGAGCCTGCTCTCGTTCCTCGCGCTGCTGGCCGCGCTCGACGGTGGTGGGCGGCGCCGGTTCGCGCTCTGGGGAGCCGCGCTGCTCCTGATGCTCGCGAGCCATCCGTACGCGGTGCTCGTCGTCGCCGCGCAAGGGCTCTTCATTCTGCTCCGCCGTCGGCGTCTGCGGGAAGCAATCGTGACGCTGGCTGCTGTGGGCGTCGCTCGGCATCCCCTTCTGGTGGGCCGACCTCGTGCTGCGCGATCGCTTCGACGTCGGTGTCGGCGGCGGCGGGCCGCGACTCGGTTCGCCGACGTCCGTTCTGCATTACTTCTGGTGGGTCGCCGGCGACTTCAGCGCAGGCCATCACGCCTGGTCGACGCCCGTGCTCCTGCTGGCACTGGTCGGCGCGGTCTTGCTCTGGCGACGCCGGCGCGACAGTCTGGCCCTGTTCGCGTGCGTGATCGCCGTGCCCGCGATCGCGTTCATGCTCGCGACGCTGAACTCGACGACGTCACCGGAGGCACGCCACTTGATCTTCGCGCTGCCGTTCTTCAGCGTCCTGCTCGCCGCTACCGATCGTCGAGCTCGGCCGTCGCGGTGGACGGCTTGGCGCCTGCTGCCGCGCTCATCGCCGTCGCCGTGCTGCTGACCGGAGAGGTGCGTTGGACGCACCAGAAGACGCCGCCGCTCTTCGACGGCGACCCACCGGGCGAGACGCAGGCGCGCGATGCGGCCGGGGCCTGGCTCGCGGCCACGTATCGCCCCAGCGACGTCCTGCTCGGCTATGAGCCCGTGTACCTCCAGGCCTGGGAGAGCAACCGTTCTTTCTCCGGCCACACGCTCCCCCGAGCGGATCCGGCCCTGCTCGCGTCGTCCCTGAAGGAGATTCCGGAGCCGCTCGGCCGCGGAGTCTGGGTCTTCGACGCGAGCGACACGACGAACGTGAAGGAGCGACAGACGATTCCGCTTGTGACCCCGAGCCCACATTCGGCATTTGAGGCGCGCGCCTACGGCCCGTTCCTCGTGATCCGCTCGCGGCGTCCGCTGGTGACCCGTGCGCGCTACCTCTCGGTGTCGGAGGAAGTGATGCGGCTCGGCCGCAGGCTCCAGATCGGCGACGCGGACATCAACCTGCGGACGCTGCTGCGCGCCGAGTCACTGCTGTAGCTCGTCGCGCTCCTTCTCGACGATCTCGCGGTAGCACGGCGCGCCCTCGAACGCTTCGAGCCCCTGGAAAACCGGTCGGTCGGGCTGTGACAGCCGGCGTCTGCGACGTGCTGCCGCCAGGGCTGCGGAGGCCCCGAGCACCCCGCCGACGACGAACGAGCCGAGCTTGCCGCCCCTTTGCTCGCCGTCCATGGGACGATCATAGGTCGTGCTGGTCGTAACTCTTGGCGATGCGCTCCTCGACGTGATCGTGCGACTCGGCGAGCCGCTTTCCGCTGGAGCGGACGCGCTGGCGACCACGGAGACAGCCGCGGGTGGGCAGGCGGCGAACGTCGCTGCGTGGTCGGCAGCGCTCGGTTCGCAGGCACGGACGGTCTCGAAGCGCGGCGACGACCTCGCGGGTCGGCTCGTCACGGCGGAGCTCGAGGCACGCGGCGTCGAGGTCGCCGGTCCGGCGGTCGGAGGCCGAAACGGCATCGTCGTCTCCCTCGTCGGGGCAGACGGCGAGCGCACGATGGCGTCGGATCGCGGTGTCGCGCCGAGCCTCTCGGCAGACGACCTCGACCCCGCGTGGTTCGCGTGCGACTGTCTCCACATCTCCGGCTACTCGCTGCTGGCAACGCCGATCGACGGCGCCGCCTTTAGGGCGGCGACGTTGGCGCGCGGGAACGGCGCTCGTGTGAGCGTCGATCTCTCGGCCTGGACGAGAATTCGCGAATACGGGCCGGTGCGGTTCCGCGAGCAGGTCGAGCAGCTCGCGCCCGACGTGATCTTCGCCAACGAGGCGGAGTGGGAGATCGTCGGCGCTGCCTACGGGCTCGCACCGACGGCGGTGGTGAAGCGCGGCGCCCGCGGCCTGCTCGTGCTCGGCGAGGAGCGGGTCGAGCTGCCGGCTCACGATGGCCCGGTCGTCGACGCGACCGGTGCCGGTGACGCACTCGCAGCGGGTTTTCTCGTCGGCGGACCTGAGCTTGCGCTCGAGGCCGCTGCACGCTGCGTCGCCAAGCCGGGGGCGATGCCGTGATCGTCGTCTCGGACGAGGTGCGGGAGGCGGCTGCGGTTGTCGCGCTCGAGACGACGCTCGTCGCGCACGGCTTTCCTGCGGGCGACGGTCTAGCCGTCGGGCTCGAGGCCGAGCGCCGCGTTCGCGCGGCGGGCGCGGTGCCTGCGACGATCGGCGTGCTCGACGGGAAGATCCGCGTTGGGCTCTCCGAGGAAGAGCTCGCACGTTTCGACGGAAGCGCACGCAAGGCAGGCCCGCGCGACCTCGCGGCGTGCGTGGTGCAGGGCGCTGTCGGTGCGACGACGGTCGGCGGAACCCTCGCGGTCTGCCGCGCTGCAGGCATTCGCTTCATGGGGACGGGCGGGCTCGGCGGCGTTCACCGCGGCTTTCCCGGTCCGCCACCCGATGTGTCTGCCGACCTCGGCGAGCTCGCGCGCACAAAGGTGCTGGTCGTGTCCGCCGGAATCAAATCGTTGCTCGACGTCCCTGCGACACTCGAGGTGCTCGAGACACTAGGCGTGCCGGTGCTCGGCTTTCGCACGGACACGTTGCCGCTGTTCTACTCGGCACACGGCGGGCCGGCCGTGCCCGCTCGAGTCGAGTCCGCTTCAGAGGCCGCGCGAATCGCGCAGGCGCACTGGGACCTGGAAGGCGGCGGGCTTCTGCTCGCGCGCCCACCCGACGACAGCCTCGACGACGTCGAGCCGCTGATCGAGGAAGCCCTCGAGGCAGCAGCGCGCACCGGAGCAACGGGCCAGGCGGTTACGCCGTTCGTCCTCACGTACCTGCACGAGCACAGCGGCGGCCGGACGCTCGCAGCGAACCGCGATCTCGTCGTCGCGAACGCCGCGCCTCGCTGCAGAGGTCGCCGTGTCTCAGACGCCCACGTCTCGGTAGTCCACGTCTGGGGACTGTCCCCAGACACGCCTGCAGCGAACATGTCCCGCTGTGGTCCGGTTTGGACGGGATGGGTGTGACGAGTGTGTGACTTCTCGTCCACAGCCGGTTCGCCGGGACATGGCTTTCCGCGGAACCCCGCATACGTTTGACGGCGGCACGCCGCGGTCCGAATCACGTTTCGGACAGGTGCGCTACAGATCTCGCCGGGCGAAGCCTGCAGCAGCGAGTGCACCGACGAGCACGACGTATGCGACCGCCCAGAGTCGCAGCCCGATCCCGCCCTGCTCCGCCCCACCGAACGGCCCGAGTCGCAGCAGGAAGCCCGTCAGGCCGGATGTCTTCTCCGTGATCGAGCGCAGCGCGTCCTGGTAGAGCGCCTCGAACGGAATCGCCCAGGCCGCGATCTTGGCGGCATGGATCAGGCCGGGCGAGTTGAGGACGTGGCCGATGTTGCCGAGCAGCCCGGCGACGAGTCCCGCACCGAAGATCATGAAGATCGCGATCCCGTTCGCGATCGAGCTCAGAAACACCGAGCCGAGAAGCGACAGAGCGGCAACGATCACCACGCCGCCGGCAAGCTCCAGCCCGGGTGTCGCAATCCGGTCGGGCCACCACGAGCCTTCGAGCCCCGTGAGCAGCATCCCGACGAAGTAGAGGATCAGGACGTACGGCACGCACACGGCCGCCGCTCCCAGAAAGCGCGCGACGAGCAAGCGTCGAGCGGCCGATCGGGCGCACGACCAGCGGCTGAAGCAGTGCGCGCTCCGCGTCCCCGCGGACGGTGCCGAGCGTCAGGAAGATCGCCAGGACGACACCGAGGAAAAGCGTTCCGAACATCGCCATGCCGAAGAGGAACGCACCCGCGAACGTCCGCGAATCGACGCCGGCGGGCGGCTCCACGTTCGCGACGTGGTGGAACGCGTAACGCACGCCGAGCCAGTACAAACCGAGGAACGCGACGCTCAGGAAGCAGACCACGACGAAGACCTTGCGCCGCAGCGCCTCGCGCAATCCGTAACCGGCGATCGTCAAGATCGCGGTCACGACGTCTCACCGCCGACCGCCTCGACATACACCTCTTCGAGCGTCGAAGTGAGAAGACGCGCGCCGTAGACGTTCTGACCCGCGTGCACGAGCTCGGCAATCAGACGCGGGATGTCGTCGCGTCCCGCGTCGGGATAGGTGCGCTTGCCTCCGTCCGTCTCGATCTCGACACCGCGCGGGCTCGCCAGCTCGGACGGCGTGCCTGCGCTCACCACTCGTCCGCCCAGGAGGATGACCACGCGGTCGCAGACGAGCTCGATCTCGCTGAGCAGGTGCGAGTTGAGCAGGACGGAGACACCGCGCCGTTGCAGCTCCTCGAGCAGCGTGCGCACGGTCCGCCTGCCGACCGGGTCGAGCGCGCTCGTGGGCTCGTCGAGCAGCAGCAGCCGCGGCGAACCGACGAGCGCCTGCGCGATCCCGAGCCGCTGCTGCATTCCCTTCGACATCGCTTCGACGGGTCGCCGCCGCGCCTCCTGCAAACCGACCAGCTCGAGAAGGTCACCGCGCTCCTTCTCACCGCCGTGCGAGCCCGCCAGTCGCTGATGCAGCTCGAGCAGCTCGTCGGCGGTCATCCAGCCGGGGAAGCGGAACAACTCGGCGAGATACCCGAGTGCAGCGCGAGCCTCGCGCGAGCCGGCGCGCGCGCCGCAAACCTCCGCGCGCCCCGTCGTCGGCCGAACGAGACCGCACGCGATCTTGACGAGCGTCGATTTCCCGGCACCGTTCGGGCCGAGCAAACCGACCAACTCGCTCTCGCGGACCTCGAGATCGACTCCGCCGAGCGCTTCGATCGCGCCGTAACGCTTGACGAGGCCGCTGACGGCGAGCGCTGCGGACACGGCGCCGAGCGTACACTCAGTCTCGTGCCACGCGGTTACGAGGAAGGGCCGGTCGCCGAAGAAGCAGAGGCGCGCCGAGACGCAATCGCGCGCGGCGAGAGCCTCGAGCCTCTACCCCACACGCCGGGCCGGCGCGCGGTCTACGGTTCGACCGACGACGAGCCGGAGAAGCACTTCCTCGGTTGGGCGGACGAGGTCGATCCGGACCAGCTCTTCGAGTCCGGGCGCGCCTGGGGCATCACCGTTCTGCGCGAGCGCGCAGACTGACTCAGCCGAGGGCCGTCAGGAACTCGTCGATCGTGAGCGCCGTGAGCGTGCGGATCTTCGTGCTGCCACGCGCACCGAGCGAGACGGAAACGCGTGCGATCGTCGCTGCGTCCGGCGCCTCGACGATGTTCACGAAGTCGTAGTCGCCGAGCGTCGCCCACTGATGCAGGACCTTGGCGCCGAGCTCCTCGACGTCCTTGTTGACCTCGCGTAGACGGTCAGGGTTTGCCTTCAGTGTCTGAACGCCCTGCGCCGTCAGACTCGAAAGCAGAATGTATGTCGGCATCGCGCTTCCTCCTCGGTCGGGGGCTCGACTCTACTCTCGCTTCCTGGTCGACGTACAGGATCGCGGCGCCAAGCATGAAGACCGGAGTGAGGACGACGAGCGCCAGGAGCGCCGCGACACGCAACGCCTGGTCGCTCAGCGCACGCAACGAGAAGAACAACACGAGACCTGTCAGGAAGATCGTGATGAGAAGCGTCGCGAGTGAGCCGAGCACGTGGATGTAGTCCGCGCGGGCGAGTTGCACGCCTCGCCGCAGCGCGTCGAGGAAGCCGCGCCGCTCGACGAGCGCCGCAGGAACTGCGAGACAGAAGAACGCGAGCCACGCGACCGCCATGAGGTTGATCCCCGGGAAGTCGCTGAAGAGCCTTGCCAGGCAGATCGGCAGGAACGCGAGGAAGCCGGTGGCCAGCGCGACGACGACGTGACGACCGCGCCCGATGGGCTTCACGAGCGCAACCGCGCCGGCGTACGACGCGGCAAAGACGAGCGGGCCGACCAGGACGTCGAAGATCACTCGGGCTGCTCCGCCCAGCTCGCTGTCCGCCACGCCGAAGATCCCCGGCCCGACGCCAAGGGCAAGCGCGGGCCAGAAGCGAGCGCCGTAGAGCTTCAGCGCCTCCGCGACGAGCTGCCCGACGGTGCGGGTCTCGGGTGGAAGCGGCGGCGGCAGCGGCGTACGAGGCGGCACGCGGTCGAATCTACTGACGACCCGGGAACACTGCTTTGCCGCCGACCCAGTCGACCTCCAGCTGCACACGCGAATTGTGGAGCGCCTCGAGATTGGCCACGATCTCGCGCGTGCGCGTGTCGATCACGTCGCCCGCGTCGCCGACATAGACGAAGCGCCCGTCCGCACTGTGCAGGAGCGAGCCGATGCGACCGCACGCACGCTGGCACGGATTCTCGTCGCCGGAGATCGGCTTCGAGAGGCGGATGTCCTCCAGCCGCTGCGGCGGCCTGCCGGGAAGCTCGCTCACGTCGAAGACATGCACAACGCTGTTCGGGGCGTCGAGCACCCAGAGCTCGGGACGGTCGGGTGCGAGGGAGAGCCCGTGACTCGGCGGGTCCGGCCCGAAGCGCGGGTTCCAGGTGAAGCCCTTGAAGCGCGTCGACGTAGAGGG
Source organism: uncultured Actinomycetes bacterium (assembly GCA_963779965.1). Classification (GTDB taxonomy): domain Bacteria; phylum Actinomycetota; class Thermoleophilia; order Gaiellales; family Gaiellaceae; genus 3-1-20CM-4-69-9. The sequence goes on from CAWAAP010000023.1 coordinate 73,467, forward strand.
GGCGCTTGGTACGAAGGTCGAGCACGCGGAACCCCGAGTAGACCGCGACGAGTCACGAACACGACTCCGTGCTCGGAATCGGTGACGCGGAGCGTGTCGGACTCCGCGGGCACGGCGGCCGAGAGCCAGTGCGCCTGCGAAAGAGACAACGCGCCGACCAGTCGCGTGCTGCTGATCCATGTCGAAGAAGCAGGCGGAGCGATCGAGGATCACGACCTCGTAGCGGTGCGTCCGACCATCTGTCGGCGGTCGCCACGTCTTCACTCCCGAGACGAGGCAGCGCGGGATGTTCTCCGTGCTGAAGTAGACAGTCAACCCGGCGACCGCACCGACGACGGCGAGCGCGAGCGCCGCCGCTCGCAGCCAGACGCGCTTCATCCGTGGAGCTCAGAGAGCAGCCGCGGCAAGGCGGCGTCGAGCGCGGCGAGCGCATCGTCGAAGCGCCAGCGCGTTCGATCCGGCTCGTCGATCTCGTTCGAAACGGCGCGCACCTCGACCGCAGGGACGCCGGCCAGCCTCGCCGCACGCAACACGGCGAAGCCTTCCATCGCCTCGACCTCGCAACTGCTCGTCCCGCCCACCCGCGCGCTCGTCCCGATCGGCAGGACGCGCGCGTCCGGCAGCGCGCGCTGCACCGCATCGACCAAACGCGGGGCCGGGCGCTCACGCTCCGCAACGAGGCCCCCTGCCAAGGCGTCCTCGTACACCGCTTCGGAGCCGATCACGAGCTGCGCCACGGGAATCCCCCGCGCACCGGCGATCCCGACGTGGAGCAACACATCCGGCCGCGGCCCTCTTGCGAGTGCGCCCGCGGTTGCGGCGGCGGCCTCGACCGGGCCGATCCCGCAGACGAGCGTCGCTGCGCCTGCGGCACCCGCGAGCTCGCGCTCGGTTGCGGCGACGACGAGGATCATGCGGGCAACCGTAGCCGGGTCACCTCAAAGGGTGAACCGGTGCAAGGATTGCCGAGGGCAGGCATCTCAACTGGTAGCCGCAGCACATTCGCCGCTAGCAGGCCCTCTACCGGCGGCGATGACAACAAGAGAGCCGCCCACCGCAGGGGCGGCTCTTGCCTTTCACACCCGGGTCACCCTGAAGGGGGATTTCTCGGTACCCCTGCAAGATCCGCCCACCTCCGGCGTCTCAGAGTAAAAGCACCAGCAGCAAGCCGCCCCTGACGCCCGCCGCAGGCCGAGGGGGCAAACCATTCCCACAAAGGGCCGCGGCAGCGGCCCTTTGCGTATTTCGGAGGTATGAGATGTACGCCATGCAGATCCAAACGGGGGAGCTGCGGGAGACCGATCTACCGGCCGGTTACGGCGAGTGGAGCGATTACGCCAGGTTCGCCGTGACGTTTGCACCTCGGGATCGGGACCTGTGCTCCGAGGCCGCCAGCGACGCCTTCGCGCGTTGGCGACGGACGGGCGAGGTCCCGCGAACGCTCGAGGAGCTCCGTGCCTGCCTCTGGTACGAGCAGCGTCGTTGGCGCTTCCTCGGCCGCGAGCCGGACACCGAGGGCATGCGCTACGCAGGCGCGCTCATCGGCGCCATGCGCCACTGCCTCTAGCTAGAGACCGGCCGCAATCACCGCCTGGGTCACCGTGTCGTCCACCGACGACACCGGTGACTCGCGCCCGACCCACGGGTCACCGCCGAAGTAGCGGACGAAGATCTTCTCCGCGGTGCGGGTTGCGAGCGCCTGTGTCGTGAGCGTGGGGTTCGGCCCGTCCGAGCGCGTTCGGCAACGCGGAGTTGTCGGCAACGAACAACCGCTTGACCCAGCGCGCCTCCGCATCGGCGTCGAGGACGGAGTCGGACGGCGCTCATGCCCATCCGCATCGTGCTGTGGAGGTGGAGGAGAAGACCGGGGAAGTTCGCGCGCACGACCTCGCGCGCACCGGCCGCGCGGAGCAGCTCGACCGCCCGGGAGGCAAGGTATTCGCGATTCTTCAGCGTTCTCGGTGAGCGCGCCCTCACCTCGAGCCGCGCAATCGGGCCATGTGCGTCGGGAGCCATGGCAGTCGAGAGCGTCACTCGGTTCTGGGGCAGAACGTCGTCATCGGTGATCAACGCGACACCGATCAACCGGTCGACGTCCTTCATGAAACGCTTGAGCCGCTCGCCCACGAGGCGGCCGACGGCATTCGCTCCCCAGGCGCCGACCGGAGCGCCGTTGTCGTAGAAGCCTGCGATCCCCGAATCGCTCGAGGTGAGAGCTTGACCCTGCAGCCCCGGTGACACGCCCGCCTGCTCGAGCCCGCCGAAACCGGGGAAGTCCAATCGTGCCGCTGACGTCGGACCCTTGGACGAGCCGGTGTACGAGGTGAACCTGCCGACGAGATAGTCCAGGTGGTGATCAGTCAGGCCGCGGCCGACCTGATCGTTGGGATTCGGCAGGTCGCTGTTCAGCCACAGCCGCGGCGTCTCGACCGGCCCGGCGGCAAGCACGACGACTTTCGCCTCCTCCGTCGTCAACTGGCCCGTGCGAGTGTTGCGCCAGGTGATGCCCGTCGCATTTGCATTGTCCGTCTCGATGCGTACCGCAAAGGAGTCTGGGAGCAGCGTGACCGCCTTCCCGTGCGTCCAACGATCCGCGGTGAGGGCCATCGGGACGTAGCTGGTGTGCGTGGATCTCTTCGCGCGCAGGTTGCGGGGCGACTTCACCGGCTCGACACAGCCCTGCGGGCAATAGCCGCAGAACGTGCAGCCCTTCGCTGCGGGGTATGTCAGCTTCTTGCGATCGTTCGTCCTCCCTGCCGTTCCCTGCGGCTGCAGGATCGCGTTCTCCTGCGGGCGGTACGCAGCACCGGTGATGTCCTTCGACGTCTGGTGCGGCAGCCCGAGCTTGGCTGCGCCCGTGAGAAACCGTTGTTCCTTCGTTCCCATCGCAGCCGTTTGAACTGGAAGCGTGTGCTCGACCCACTCGTAGTACGGGATCAGTTCGCGGTAACCGAAAGGCGCGACGTGATCACGGTCGTACGATTCCGCGTTGGGGCCGGCGTAGTCCGAGAAAGCTCCAGGCATCGCGCGAGGCGAGTTGGCGAAGTAGTGCAAGGTGGAACCGCCGACACCCGCCGTCTGCCAGAGAAAGCAGTTCTGAGGCAGATCGCGAGCCCAGGGCGGCTGGGTGCGGTCGCCGGGGCCAAAGCGGAAGACGCCTGTGGCCGGATTGTTCGCCTCGTTCTCGAAGTGCGACCACTCGCTCTCGCTGTGCTCGAAGGCGGCCCCGGCTTCCAGTAGGAGCACGTCGAGGCCGCGTGCGGCGAGTTCCTTCGCCACCACAGGACCGCCGCCGCCGGCGCCGACGACGATGACGTCACGCACTGGGATCGGCGGCTTTCCGCCCCCGCCAGTAGCCCTTGAGCTCCTTGCGCCCGTCTGCGACGCCGGCGTAGCGCGTCAGCCGCCAGCCGACCGGCCGGCGCCGGATGCGCCGGCGCTTCGGGTCGTAGACGCCTGCCTCCGAGTAGGCGAGAAAGGCGACGAGGTCGGGCAGGTTGCCGACGAGGAAGCGGATCGACCCTGCGCTCTCCACCTGCAGGGCTTCGACGGTCTGGAAGACGCGCGCCTTCTCGGCGACGGAGAGGTTTGCGAACGGCGACGCGAACGTTCCTTGCCGTGACGTCGCATCGACCTGCATCGCGTACCCGTTCAGGATCGTCGCAGCCGTCGCCGACAGGGGCAATGGCCCGGGAAGGAATCGGTCGAGCGTCCGAATCAACGCCGGCGTCGTCCCCGCCTCGATCCCTCCCGGGGTCTTCGACTTCGTTCCCTGCGCACGCGAGTAACGATCACGGCCCGGCACGACGAACGCGACGAGACCGTTCATGGTTTGTTGGACGACGTTCGGCGTCGCGGCGTACGCATCCTCGAGCCAGCCCTGGAGTCGAAGCGCGTGCGGCAGGCGATCGAGCACCGCGACACCCACAACGAGCGCACTCGCGCGCTCGAGCAACTCGCGCCGTGAGACCCCTGTCATTCCCTCACCCGCGCGGAATGACCTCGCGCGACGGATCGTTGGCCGGGTCGTTCTCGGGTAACACGTCGTGAGCCCAGTCGCTCTGCTTCCACTGAGGCACCGGTGTCTCGCACTCCGCCTTGGGGACGAATCGCGACCGTTTGACCAGCTTGTACTCGTGGATGTAGCGAGGGCAGTTCGGAAAGACCTCGGTCGCATTCACGCGCACGATCAGCTGCGCCTCGGGATAGTCGGCCAGGAGAGGGTCGCCGTCGTCGACGGACGCGACGCCGTTCAGGCGCATCCGCTTGCGGCCCTCGAAGTCGATGAAGAGCAGACCGACGTTCTTCGTCGCCACCAGATTTCCGGCCGTCAGGTACATCCCGTTGCCGTCGTAGATCGGGAAGGCAATCGTCGTGTCGTCGAGCACGCGGACGAAGCCCGGCTCGCCGCCCTTGTAGGAGCACTGCGGACTGCCCCTCCTCGTCGGTGGTCGCGATGAAGAACATGTCGCGCGCCTCGATGAACGCGCGATCGCCGTCGTCGATGCGGTCGTGAACGATTCGTTCCTCGATCCGATCGGCGAGCCGCCTCGTGTCGAAACGGTCCTGGAGCTTCCGACTGGCGGCGCTGTAGAGACCCACGCCCTGATTTTCTCAGGGAATCCTCACGACCACCAAACATTCGGCATTCAGGATGCATTCAGCTGCGAGACGGAGGGCCGCTGTGGGGAGCGGCCCTTTTTCTTATGATCGCGCCGTGGGCTACCACGTCGCGGACGCGTCGAAGCTGGAGTGGGAAGACCGGCCCCCGGGCGTCGAGGGCCAGGCCCCGCGCCAGGCCGCCGACGTGACGACGGCGGCAGAGCTGAAGCAGTCGCGCGGGCGTGTCTGGCGCTATCCGGCCGGGACCCGCGGCCGCCGCCACGCCGACAAGGCGCAGGAGGAAGTCTTCGTCGTCATCTCCGGCGCGCTGACGATGCTCCTGGGCGATCCGCCGGAACGGATCGACGTTGGGCCGGAGAGTGTCGTCGCAGTCGAGCCGGGCACGCCACTGCAAGTGCGTAACGAGGGCAGCGAGGAGCTCGTCCTCTACATCTACGGCGCTCCGCCCGAGCAGGAGGGCGCCGACTTCTTCGACGACCCCGGCGACCTCTAGCTCGCGGGTTTCTCCCAGACGCCGACGAGCTTCTCGCTCACGCTCGTGAACGGCTCGCGCTTCCAGCCGCTCCACCGTTCGCGCGGCGTCAGGCCCGCGATCCGCGCCATCAGGTCCAGCTCCGACGGCCACACGTAGCGGAACGGGCCCGACGAATACTCGAAGCGCCCGTCGGCGTCGCGCGTGTAGTGGTGCGAGATCAGGCCCTGGTTCGCGACGTCGTACGTGTCGAACCCGAGATGCGACTCGGTGAGACGGAACGGGCGGATCGTCTCACCGAACGGCAAGCGCTGCAGGTCCGGAAGCCCGACCTCGATCACGAAGCAGCCGCCGGGCTCCAGGTGCGCGGCGACGTTCTGGAAGCACGCGACCTGGGCCTCCTGCGTCGTGAGGTTCTGGATCGTGTTGTAGACGAGGTACGCGACCGCGAACGCGCCGTCCACCCTCGTCGTCGCGAAGTCGCCGATCGTGACCTCGATCCTTGTCGGCCCCGGGCTTGGCGCGCAGACGAGCGACCATGGCCTCGGAGAGATCGATGCCGTGCACAGGCACGCCGCGCTCGGCGAGCGGCAGCGCGATGCGACCGGTGCCGATGCCGAGCTCGAGTGCGCGCCCGTCACGCGCGAGCTCGACGAGGAGGTCGACGACCGGGTTGATCGCCTCCGGCGAGAACATCGGGTCGTGTTCCGCCGCCGCGTCGTAGTGAGCGGCGACCTCTTCGCCGAAGTGGTCCTCCGGCACGCTAGGCGACTGCAGGCTCGCGTACGGAGGCTCGCTCGAAGACGAGCTCGCCGTCCTTCGCGTCGACACGAACCCTGTCGCCCTCGCCGAAGTCCCCTTCGAGCAGCCGTAGCGCAAGCGGGTTCTCGATCATCCGCTGGATCGCACGCTTGAGCGGCCTCGCGCCGTAGGTCGGATCCCAACCGGCTTCGGCCAGGACGTGCTTCGCCTCGTCGGTGAGCTCGAGCGCGATACCACGCTCGGCGAGTCTTGCGCGGAGCCGTTCGAGTTGCAGCTCGACGATTTCGGCGAGCTGATCCTTCGTCAACGGCTTGAACTCCACGATCTCGTCGATCCTGTTCAGGAACTCCGGCCGGAAGAACTCGCGCATCTGTTCCTGCGAGCGCAGATTGGAGGTCATGATCAGGACGGTGTTGCGGAAGTCGACCGTGCGGCCCTGGCCGTCGGTGAGGCGGCCGTCGTCGAGGATCTGCAGCAGCACGTCGAAGACCTCGTTGTGCGCCTTCTCGATCTCGTCGAGGAGGATCACCGAGTACGGACGCCGGCGCACGGCTTCGGTCAGCTGGCCGCCTTCCTCGTAGCCGACATAACCGGGTGGCGCGCCGATCAGCCGCGCCACCGTGTGCCGCTCCTGGTACTCGGACATGTCGAGCCGCAACATCGCGCGCTCGTCGTCGAACATGAACTCCGCGAGCGCCCGCGCGAGCTCGGTCTTGCCGACACCGGTCGGGCCGAGGAAGACGAACGAGCCGATCGGGCGGTTCGGATCCTGCAGGCCGGTGCGCGCGCGTCTCAATGCGTTCGCAACTGCCTCGACCGCTTCGTCCTGGCCGATGACCCGCTGGTGCAAACGCTCTTCCATGTGGATCAGCTTCTCGGTCTCGCCCTCGAGCAGCCGGTCGACCGGGATGCCGGTCCAGCGCGCGACGACGGCGGCGACGTCGTCCTCGTCTACCTCCTCTTTCACCATCGCGTTCTCCAGCTGCGTGCCGTCGCGCTCCGCGAGCTCGCGTTCCAATTGCGGCAGCTCGCCGTGCCGAATTTCGGCCGCGCGATTGAAGTCTCCCGCGCGCTCGGCGCGTTCGTACTCCGAGCGAAGCTCGTCGATGCGCTGCGTGATCTCTTTCACGCGGTCGAGCGCTTCTTTCTCGTGCGACCAGCGCGCCGCGAGCTCGGCGTGGCGTTCCTTCGCTTCGGCGAGCTCGCGCTCGACGGGCTGGCGCACGTCCTTGGATTCCTTCTGCATCGCCGCGAGCTCGATCTCGAGTTGCCGCACGCGGCGATCGGCTTCGTCGAGCTCGAGCGGGCTCGAGTCGATCTCCATGCGCAGGCGTGACGCCGCCTCGTCGACGAGGTCGATTGCCTTGTCCGGCAGGAAGCGGTCGGTGATGTAGCGGTCGGAGAGCACCGCAGCCGCAACGAGCGCTGCGTCGCGGATGCGCACGCCGTGATGCGCCTCGTAGCGCTCCTTCAATCCGCGCAGGATCGCGATCGTGTCGGTGACGGACGGCTCGCCGACGAAGATCGGCTGGAAGCGGCGCTCCAGCGCGGCGTCCTTCTCGATCTGCTTCCGGTACTCGTCGAGGGTGGTCGCGCCGACCGCGCGCAGCTCGCCGCGCGCGAGCATCGGCTTGAGCAGGTTGCCGGCGGAGACGGCGCCTTCCGCCGCGCCGGCGCCGACGATCGTGTGCAGCTCGTCGATGAAGAGGATGATCCGCCCTTCCGCGGACTGGATCTCGTTCAGCACCGCCTTGAGACGTTCCTCGAACTCGCCTCGGTACTTCGAGCCTGCGAGCAGCGCGCCGATGTCGAGCGCCCAGACGCGCTTTCCTTTGAGCCCCTCGGGCACGTCGCCGGCAACGATGCGCTGGGCAAGCCCTTCGACGATCGCGGTCTTGCCGACGCCGGGGTCGCCGATGAGGACCGGGTTGTTCTTCGTTCGGCGTGAGAGCACCTGGATCACGCGGCGTACTTCCTCGTCGCGCCCGATCACCGGGTCGAGCTTGCCCTCCTCCGCCGCTGCGGTGAGGTCGCGTCCGAACTTCTCCAGCGCCTGGTAGGTCTCTTCCGGATCCTGGGACGTCACGCGCTGCCCGCCGCGCACGGCCTTGATCTTCGCTTCGAGCTGGTCGCGCGGAACGACGTCGAGTGCGAGCAGCAGGTGCTCGGTGGACACGTAGTCGTCCTCCATCCGCTTCGCCTCGTCGGCGGCCTGGTCGAGCACGCGCGAGAAGGCGGCGGACACGTTCGGCTGCTGCTGCATCCCCTGTACGGACGGCTTCGCGCGCAGCGCAGCCTCGGCCTGCGCGCGCAACTCCGCGGAGTCGGGCACGAGCTGCTGCGGCAGTTCCTGGTCGAGCAGCGCCAGCAGCAGGTGCTCCGGGTAGAGCTCGGGGTTCCCCATCCGGCGCGCAAGCTCCTGCGCAGCCGCGACGGCCTCCTGGCTCTTGAGTGTCAGCTTGTTGAAGTCCATCAGCGACGCGTCGGCATCAGGTCGTTGGGCGCCTTCCACGGGACGAGGTCGCGGCGGTACTGGCGATGCACCTGGCTGATCGCCTCGCGCATCTCGCGCTCCATCCGGTTCAGCGTGCGCCGCATGCGCTCCACCTCGTCCTGCGAGCTGCATCACCTGCTCCACCCCGGCCAGGTTCAGGCCGAGGTCGTTCGTCAGCTGCTGAATCAGTCGCAGCCGCTCGATGTCCGCCTCGGAATACAGGCGCGTGTTGCCGGCGGTGCGCTTCGGGCGGATCAGTCCCTTGCTCTCGTAGATCCGCAGCGTCTGCGGATGCATGCCGACGATGTCGGCGGCGACGGAGATCATGTAACGCGGACGATCGTCCATCACTCGCCGTCCTTCAGCCGCCGCAGCTCTTCGAGCCTGCGGCGCATGATCACGAACATCACGAGGACGCCGACAGTGCCGACGCCGACGAGGACGATCGCAGCGGTCTTCACGAGAACAACGCCTCCCGCGGATCGTCGTGCGAGAGCTTCTGCAATTCCTCGAGCGCTTCGCGCTCCTTCTTCGACAGCTTCTTCGGGACGCTCACACGCAGGCGGGCGATCAGGTCGCCCTTTCCACTCCCGTTCAGCTTCGGAGCGCCGTGACCGCGAATGCGGAGCTGTCGCCCGTCCTGGGTGCCCGCGGGAACCTTCAACGACACGCGGTCCCCGTACGGCGTCGGCACCTCGACGGTCGCGCCGAGCGCAGCCTCGGTGTACGTGACGGGAACCTCGATGACGAGGTCCGCGCCACGCCGCTCGAACTTCTTCGACGGCTCGACCCGCGTGACGACGTAGAGGTCGCCCGCCGGCCCGCCGCCTTCGCCGATCTCGCCCTTGCCCTTCAGACGGATCCGCGTGCCGTCCTTCACGCCGGCAGGAATCTTCACCGTGTAGTGCTTCGTGCGCCGCTCACGACCGGTGCCCTTGCACTTCTTGCACGGCTTCTCGATGACCGTTCCGTTCCCGCGGCAGCGCGGACACGGCTGCGACAGCGCGAACAGCCCCTGGCTTTCGGCCACGACCCCGCGGCCGTTGCACTGAGGACAGATCACCGGCGATGTTCCGGGCTCTGCGCCCGTTCCGCCGCATTCGCGGCAGGCGGTCGTCACCTCGACCGGGATCTTCGTCTCGAGACCGCGGAGCGAATCCTCGAACGACAGGCTGACCGGGACCTCGATGTCCGCTCCGCGCTCGGGCTGCCGCCTTGCTCGCCCAGCCTGGCCGCGGTTGAAGATCCCGCCGAACAGGTCGCCGAGATCGCCGAGATCGTTGATGGTGAAGTTGCCGCCGTCGCCGAAGTTGAAGTCGCGCGGATCGGCCCCAGCCGTCCGTCGCCCGTTCGTCGTTCCGAACGCGTCGTACTGCTTGCGCTTCTCCGGATCGGAGAGCGTGTCGTACGCGTTCTGCACTTCCTTGAACTTCTCTTCCGCGGCGTCGTCACCGGGATTCTTGTCCGGGTGGAACTGTGCCGCCAACTTGCGGTAGGCCTTCTTGATCTCGGCCGCAGAGGCGCCTTTCTTCACCCCGAGCGTGTCGTACAAGGTCGCCAATTAGTCCTCCGACGGTCCGGCGATGACGACCCGGGCCGGTCGCAACACCTTGTCGCCGAGCTTGTAGCCCTTCTGCACGACCTCGATCACGGAGCCCTCCTCCGCGTCGGACGGCTGCGAGAGCAGCGCCTCGTGCACGTGCGGATCGAACTTGCCCTCTGTATCGATCTCCTTGAGGCCTTGCTTCTGCAGCAGGTCGGCAAGCGAGCGATGCACGAGCCGGACACCGTCCTCGAGCTTCGCCTCTTCGTGCTCCGCCGCAGCCTCGAGCGCGCGCCCGAGATCGTCGAGGATCGGGATCAGCTCCTTCACGAGCCGCTCGCTCGCACGCTCGGCGAACGCCGCCTGCTCGCGCGCGTTCCGCTTGCGGAAGTTGTCGAACTCCGCCGCGAGCCGCTGCAGCCGGTCGAAGAGCTGATCGCGGTCAGCCTGGAGAGCGTCGACGTCGTCGCCGCTCTCCTGAGCCTGGCTGCTCCTGTGACCTGTGGGCGTGCTCCTCCGTCATTACGCCTTCGGAGCCTCCTGCTCCTCGTCGATGACCTCGTAGTCACCCTCTTCGACGACTTCGTCATCCGACCCGCCACCGTTGCCGGTTGCGGACGCGGTCGACGTCGTCTGCTGCTGGGCGGATGCGTAGACCGCCTCCGCGAGCTTGTGCGACGCCTCCTGCAGCGCCTCGGTCTTCGCGCGGATCTCGCCGACGTCGTCTCCTTCGAGCGCCTGCCGGAGCTCCATGACCCGGCCCTCGATCGTCGCAGCGTCGGCTTCGTCCAGAGCAGAGCGGTGCTCCTTGAGCGAACGCTCGGTCTGGTACGCGAGCTGCTCGGCGTTGTTCTTCGTGTCCGCGACCTCACGCAGGCGGCGCGCCTCGTCGGCGTGCGCCTCCGCGTCACGGATCATCTGCTGGACCTCCTCCTCCTTGAGGCCCGAGCCACCCTCGATCCGGATCTGCTGCTGGTTCCCGGTGCCGAGATCCTTCGCCGAGACGTTGATGATCCCGTTGGCGTCGATGTCGAAGGAGACCTCGACCTGCGGCAGTCCGCGCGGCGCCGGCGGGATGCCGACGAGCTGGAACTTGCCGAGTGTCTTGTTGAACGCCGCCATCTCCGACTCGCCCTGCAGGACGTGCACTTCCACGGAGGGCTGGTTGTCCTCCGCCGTCGTGAACGTCTCGGACTTCTTCGTCGGGATGGTCGTGTTGCGCTCGATCAAACGCGTGAACACGCCGCCCTTCGTCTCGATGCCGAGCGACAGGGGCGTGACGTCGAGCAGGAGGATGTCCTTGACCTCGCCCTTCAGCACGCCGCCCTGGATCGCGGCGCCGACGGCGACGACCTCGTCCGGGTTCACACCCTTGTGCGGGTCCTTGCCGATCAGCTCCTTGACCTTCGCCTGCACGACGGGCATGCGCGTCATGCCGCCGACGAGGACGACATGATCGATCTTCGACCTGTCGATGCCGGCGTCCTCGAGCGCCTGCCGCGTCGGGCCGACCGTGCGCTCGAGCAGGTCGGCGGTGATCTCCTCGAGCTTCGCGCGCGTGAGCTGGAGGTCGAGATGCTTCGGGCCCTCCTGCGTCGCGGTGATGAACGGGAGGTTGATCTGCGTCGTCATCGTGGACGAGAGCTCGATCTTCGCCTTCTCCGCCGCCTCGTAGAGACGCTGCAGGGCCATCCGATCGGCCGCGAGGTCGATGCCCTGATCCTTCTTGAACTCGGCGACCATCCAGTCGACGACCGCCTTGTCGAAGTTGTCGCCCCCGAGGTGGTTGTCACCGTTCGTGGCCTTCACCTCGAACACGCCCTCGCCGAGATCGAGGATCGACACGTCGAACGTGCCGCCGCCGAGGTCGAAGACGAGGATCGTCTGATCGGAGCCTTCCTTGTCGAGGCCGTACGCGAGTGCGGCGGCCGTCGGCTCGTTGATGATGCGAACGACGTTGAGGCCCGCGATCTTGCCCGCGTCCTTCGTCGCCTCGCGCTGCGCGTTGTTGAAGTAGGCGGGGACGGTGACGACAGCGTCGCTCACCGGCTCGCCGAGGTACGCCTCGGCGTCCGCCTTCAGCTTCTGGAGGATCATCGCGCTGATCTCCGGCGGTGCGTACTCCTGGCCGCCCGCCTTCACGCGCGCATCACCGTTCGGTCCCTTCACGACCTCGTAGGGGACGATGGTCATCTCCTCGGAGACCTCGTCCCACTTGCGGCCCATGAACCGCTTGATCGAGAAGACCGTGTTCTCGGGATTCGTCACTTGCTGGCGCCGCGCGGGCGCCCCGACGAGCCGCTGGCCGTCCTTCGTGAACGCAACGACCGACGGCGTCGTGCGGCCGCCCTCGGCGTTCGGGATCACGGCGGGCTCGCCGCCCTCGAGCACGGCCATCGCGCTGTTGGTCGTACCGAGATCGATGCCGATTGTCTTTGCCATACCTGGTTTCGCCTTTCCTTGTGGGTCTACTGAGAAAATCTAAGCCGCATCATATCAAGTTTTGCTCCCGCCAGCGGACGGCGAACGAGGCGCGCGAGCGCGGCCGCGGCCGCCGGCTCCGCGAGCAGGATCCCCGCCATGATCGCGACGCAGCCTCCCCACCCCAGCGCACCGAGCCGGTCGCCCGCGAGGGTGTAACCGAAGAACGCCGCCCAGACCGGCTCCATCGTGAACGCCAGCGCGGTGCGCGTGGCCGACGTGCGCCGCTGGGCCCACGTCTGGACGAGATATCCGAGCGCACTCGCGAACACGCCCGTCACGAGCAGCGCGCCCCAGACCGTCCACCCACGCGGCACGCCGAGATCGCCGAGGGCGAGCGCGACGACGAGCAGGCCGAGAAACGCGGCCGCCATCTCGACGAACGTGAAAGCCAGCGCATCGAACCGCGGCGCGTACCGCTCCATCAGGACGATCTGCAGCGAGTAGACCGCCGCCCCAGCGAGCACGAGAAGATCTCCGGTGACCGAGCCCGCGTGAATCCCGGAGAGCATCGCCAGACCCGCCGTCGCGACCAACACTCCCGCCCAGGCTTGGAGCCCGATCCGCGAGCGGTAGAGCACGAGGGCGATCAGCGGGGTGAGCACCACGTACATCCCGGTGATGAAGCCGGTGCTCGAGACCGTCGTGCGTTCGAGCCCTGCCGTCTGCAGCGCGTACCCGGCGGCGAGCAGCAGGCCGAGGAACGCGCCGCCGGCGACGCCGCTGCGGCCGAGCCCGCGCACTCGCTTCGCCGCCGGCAACGCGAGCGTCGCGCTCGCGATCGCGAAGCGGACCGCGAGGAAGGCGAAGAGCGGGTAAATCGCGACGGCGTCCTTGACCTGGACGAACGTCACGCCCCAGACCGCGGTGACGACGATCAGCGCAAGCAGGGGCTTCACCGCGCGATTCTCTCCAAATCCTTGGGCTAAGCTCATTCCATGGATCCGCTGCGCGACTCGTGGGGCCGGGAGATCAAGTCCGTGCGCGTGTCGGTCACCGACAAGTGCAACTTCCGCTGCACTTACTGCATGCCCGCGGAGGGTCTGCAATGGCTCGGCCGGCAGGAGATCCTCAGCTTCGAGGAGATCTCGCGCCTCGTCGGAGTGCTTGCGCGCCTCGGCGTCGACGAGGTGCGGCTGACCGGCGGCGAGCCGCTCGTGCGCCGCGACCTGCCGGTGCTCGTCGGAATGCTCGCGCAGACCGAAGGCGTCCGCGATCTCTCCCTGACCACCAACGGCGTCCTGCTGGACCGGCTCGCCGGACCGCTGGTCGAAGCCGGCCTGCAGCGCCTGAACGTCTCGCTCGACTCGCTCAACCACGTGCGCTTCGCGGAGATCACCCGACGCGATGCACTCGACGCAGTGCTACGAGGGCTGGATGAAGCAGAGCGCTATCCGGAGCTGCGACCGATCAAGATCAATTGCGTCGCCGTCAAGGGATTCACCGAGACGGAGGTTCCGGCGCTCGCCGAGCTGGCACGGCGAAAGCCGTACGTCGTGCGCTTCATCGAGTTCATGCCGCTCGACGCCGACGAGGCCTGGCGCGAAGACGACGTTCTGACGGGCGCGGAGATCCGCGGGATCATCGAGAACGAGCACGGCCCTCTGGTCGAGCTCCCCGCCAAGGCCTCTTCCACGGCCCGACGCTTCCGCTTCGCGGACGGCGCGGGCGAGCTCGGGTTCGTGAATCCGGTCTCCGAGCCCTTCTGCTCCAGCTGCGACCGCATCCGCATCACTGCCGACGGGCAGCTCCGTACGTGCCTTTTCTCACGAAGGGAATGGGACCTGAAGACGCCCTTGCGCGAGGGCGCAGGCGACCAGGAACTGGTCGAGCTCCTCCGTTTCGCCGTGCGGCACAAGGAGCTGAAACACAGGATCAACGACCCCGGATTCGTGCGAGCCTCGCGTTCAATGTCGCAAATAGGCGGATAAGGCCACATGCGGGGGATTTCTGACAGCGTCCCCGACGTTTAGAATTCGTAGGTCATGACTGCCGCCATTGCAGCCGGAAGGCGTCTGTTCCCGCGTGGTTACGCCGATTTCGGCTATCAGCTGCTGATCTGGTTCGGCTTTCTCGCCGCCTACCAGGTGGCGCGCGGCGTGGCCGACCGCGATCCTTCTCGCGCCTTCGCCAACGGCTGGCGTGTGATCGACGTCGAGCAGCGGCTTGCAGGCCTCGGCGAACTGACGCTGCAGGGCTGGACACAATCGTCGAAGGTGCTCGAGACCCTCGTCTCGTGGACGTACTGGAATTCCGAGTTCACCGTCATCGGGCTTGCGCTGCTCTGGGTCTACTTCCGGCGCAACGAGGCATTCACGCGATTCCGCAACACGATCCTGCTCGCGAACGTGCTCGGCCTGCTCGGCTACGTCTTCCTGCCGACGGCGCCACCGCGGTTCTTCACGTCGATGGGCTTCACCGATACGTTGAGCACGTTCGGCGGGCTGAATCACGGCAGCGGCCTCATCGAATTCGCGTCGAATCCCTACGCGGCGATGCCGAGCCTGCATGCCGCGGACGCGCTGATCGCAGGCGTCATCCTCGCATCCGTCGTCCGGCATCCCATCTGGAAAGTGGTCTGGCTGCTCTGGCCCGCGTGGGTCTGGTTCTCCGTGATGGCTACCGGCAACCACTTCTGGCTCGATGTCGTCGCCGGCATCGTGCTTGCCGTGATCGCGCTCGCGATCGTGTACCGAGCGCGCTTCAAGAGCGTCATCGCACGCCTGCTATAGTTTGACATAGCAGGAATGCGATGGGCGAGAACATGAGAGAAACCGCCGTGTTGCAACGCGTCAAGCAGGGCTACACGACCGGGGCGCGCACGCTGGCGTCCCGTTCAATCGTCGGCCTTGCACGCACGCGCGTCACTCCGAACGCGCTCACGACCGCAGGCGTCTCGCTGTGCCTCGCCGCCGCAGTGCTCGTGTACTTCGAGGACCACAACAAGCTCCTCTTCTACTGGCTCGGCGCACTCGTCTTCGTCGTCGGCTCGATCCTCGACATCCTCGACGGCGCGCTCGCTCGGGCCGGCGGCAAGACGACACCGTTCGGGTCGTTCCTCGACTCGACGACCGACCGGGTCGGAGAGGGCGCCATGCTCGGTGCGATCGCCCTGATCTTCGCGCGCCAAGGAAATGAGGTCGCGCTGGGCGCGGCGATTGCCGCCGTCGCCGGCTCGTTCCTCGTCAGTTACACACGCGCGAAGGCGGAGACGCTCGGCCTCCGCGGCGACGTCGGCCTCGGCTCGACGAGCCGAGCGCGTCATCGTGATCACGGCCGGGCTCGTGCTCGCGCCCTGGGGCGTGCTGCCGTGGGCGATCTATCTGCTCACGGCGACGGCCTGGTTGACTGTCCTGCAGCGCATCCTCTTTGTCCGCAAGCAACTAATCGAGCGGAGGTAACCCGCCCATGCTGTTCTTCATCATCGGCCTGATCGTGTGGGGCTTCATCGTCGGTGGCCTGGCCCGGCTCTCGCTTCCCGGCCCCGATCCGATGCCCTGGTACGCGACGATCGGCCTCGGTCTCGGCGGCTCGCTGATCGGGGGAACCATCGCGCGGGTCCTTCTCGGCACGGCGGGCGGCCTCATCTTCGCCTTCTTGGGTGCGGTGCTGCTGCTGTACCTCTACCGCCGGTTCGTCCAGGGGCGGGGAATGACGGGCCCATCAGCCCGCCAGCTTCCCTAGCGCACATCGCAAGCCTGCTATATTCCGGTCATAGCAAGCTTGCGATAGGAGGTTCCTGACCATGTCTCACGAGAACGGTAAGCAAAACGGGCAAGGGCGCCCGGACGATCGCGTCCGCGTCGCACTCGTCGGCGTCGGCAACTGCGCCAACTCGCTGCTTCAGGGAGTGGAGTACTACAAGGATTCGCCCGACGACCAGTTCGTCCCGGGCCTCATGCACGTGAACCTCGGCGGGTACCACATTCGCGACATCGAGTTCACGGCCGCGTTCGACGTCACGACGGACAAGGTGGGGAAGGATCTGTCGGAAGCGATCTGGGCGCACCCGAACGACACGATCAAGTTTGCAGAGGTGCCGAAGACCGGCATCGAGGTGCAACGCGGCATGACCCACGACGGGCTCGGCAAGTACATCTCCGAGGTCGTCACCAAGGCGCCCGGTGAGACCGCGGACGTCGTCGGGATCCTGCGCGACACGAAGACGGACGTCGTCGTCAACTACCTGCCGGTCGGCTCCGATGCCGCCACCAAGTGGTACGCGGAGCAGGTGCTCGAGGCCGGGTGCGCGATGGTCAACTGCATGCCTGTCTTCATCGCGCGCGAGGCGTACTGGCAGCGCCGCTTCGAGGAAAAGGGCCTGCCGATCATCGGCGACGACATCAAGTCACAGGTCGGCGCGACGATCACGCACCGCGTGCTCACGTCGCTCTTCCGCGAGCGCGGCGTCCGGCTCGACAAGACGATGCAGCTGAACGTCGGCGGCAACTCCGACTTCCTCAACATGCTCGAGCGCGACCGGCTCGAGTCCAAGAAGATCTCGAAGACGAACGCCGTCACGTCGATGCTCGACTACGACCTCGGCGCGAAGAACGTCCATGTCGGCCCGTCCGACTACGTGCCGTGGCTGAGCGACCGCAAGTGGGCGTACATCCGGATGGAGGGCTCGGCCTTCGGCGACGTGCCGCTGAACCTGGAGCTGAAGCTCGAGGTCTGGGACTCGCCGAACTCGGCCGGCATCGTCATCGATGCGGTCCGGCTCGCGAAGCTGGCGCTGAACAACGGCGTCGCCGGAGCCCTCGAGGGGCCGAGCTCGTACCTGATGAAGTCGCCGCCGAAGCAGGTCCCCGACGACGAGGCCTACGACGCGGCGGAGAAGTTCATCCGGGACAACGCGCGCAAGCCCGCGCCGGCAGAGGCGACGCAGGCCACCCGCTAAGCGACCGTCACCAGTATGAAACAATCTCCCCCTTCTGTAACAGGGGTGAAGGGGGAGAAGATCGATGAAGCGATCACTCGCGGTCCTGTTCGTGGTGCTCGGCGTCACACTGACGGCCGGCAGCGCAGGGGCCGGTGACAACGATTCAGGCTTCAAGACGAGCCAGCCGGCAATGCTCACTCCGCTCGTGGCAGGCTCGACCGTCACGCCGATCATCACGGTCGGAGACACGGTCAGGGGCTATCGCTTCGAGGCGATACCGGACGGGATCTCGCTCGATCCGAACGGGCAGGGCACCGTCGACGTTTACGTCAATCACGAGACCTCGACAGTTCCGTTCCCGTTTACGGCGGGCGCAGGTGCCGCCAACCAGAACGACTTCGACAACGCGCAGCTCAGCAAGCTACGCCTGAACCAGCACAGCGCAGGAGTGCTCAAGGGCGAGCTCACGATCACCAGCGCAGAGAACTTCCAGCGGTTCTGCTCGAACTTCCTCGCAACGTCGAAGGAAGGATTCGAGCGGCCGATCCTCTTCACGAACGAGGAGACGAGCGACTTCGTCAACCGCACCGGACAGGCCTTCCCACCGGTAACCGGCGCTGAGCAGGCGGGGGTCGTCATCGCAAACGACATTCGCTCGGGTCAGCACAAGGTGATCTACGGCATGGGGAGGCTCAACCACGAGAACGACGTTGCAGTTCCAGGGTACGGCCATCCGGTCGTGCTCTCCGGCGACGACACGTTCGTCAGCAACCCGGCCGGATCGCAGCTGTACTCGTACGTGGCCGACAGCGCCAACGCCCTGTGGAACGACGACGGCGACCTCTACGGCTTCGTCTCGGACAACGAGGCGGTCGACGATTACTACGACTTCCCGGTCGGTTCGTCGATGTCCGTGAGCGGCCATTTCGTGAAGATCGACAAGACCGCCGCGCAAGGCGACCAGAATGCGTTGGAGTCGGCGTCCGACTCGGCCCACGTGTTCCAGTTCGTACGGCTCGAGGACATCGCAACCGACAAGCGGCCGGGCATGCAGAACGTCGTTTACATCGCCGACACGGGCCGCGGTTCCAATTCCGCCGGGACGAACCCGTTTGCGTCGACGAACGGGCGCATCTGGAAGCTCGTCCTCGACCCGACCGACCCGAAGAAGGTGCTCTCGCTCTCAGTCTTCATCGAAGGCGACGACCACGTTGTGAAGACGATCGGCGAGATCCACCAGCCGGACAACGTCGAGACCACGCAGAACGGGCTCTACATCACCGAGGATCCGGGCTCGAGCCAGCAGTTCCCGATCGGTTCCACCGATCCGAATGCGACTCCCGCACGGCTCTGGCAGCACAACTTCACGACCGGTGTGGACGCTCCGGTGGCCGTCGTGAATCAGTCGGCGGACGAAGGCCCGACGGACGTCGACTCCTCGACGTCGCTCGGAGCCCAGGGCTCCTGGGAGTCCACCGGTGTCGTCGACGCGTCGTCGGTCTTCGGGCCCGGCGCGTTCCTGATCAACGTCCAGGCGCACACGCTCTGGATAGAGCAGTCGGCCGCGCCTGACTGGACGAACAAGCGCGAGGGCGGACAATTGATGCTCCTGCGCATTCCGGACGCGTAGGCCCGCTTTGGGGGGCCCGGTCGTGACGGCCGGGCCCCCCTCATTACACTCGGACGTGATGGGCTTGAGGATCTGCCTCGTCACTCCCTTCGCCTGGTCGCAGCCGCACGACGTCAACGAGCACGTGAAAGGGATCTCACGCGAGCTACGCTCGCTCGGCCACACCGTGACCGTGCTCGCGTCGTCGAACCGGGCTCGCGATCTGGCCGCGGGACGCCGCGCGCTCCTCGACGGGCTCGACGCGGAAGTTGTCGCCCTGGGCCCGGCCGTCCCGATCTCGCGCCGCAGCCGGATCGGCGTGCCGGTAGGCGTCCGCGCGAACCTCTCGCTCGCGCTCGCTCTCGGGCGGTTCGACATCGTCCACGGCTTCGAGCCGGGCCTTCCTTCGCTCTCGTATCTGGCATTGCGTGACGCGCAGGCCATGACCGTCGCGACCTTCCTGAACGCGGAACGGCTCGGCTATCCGCCCGGTCGGGCACAACGAGATCGCTTGCTGGGACGCATCGACGCGCTCGTCGTCACGAACGAACAGACGGCCGAGGCGGCCGCGATCCGCTTCCCGGGTGAGTACCGCGTCGTCAGCGAGGGCGTCGACCCGGAGCTCTTCCGGCGCGGGCCCAAGCGCAACCTGATCGTGCTCGAGTGGCGGCCGAACGAGCGCGCGCTCCTGCGCGGCGTGTTCCGTGCGCTGGAGGAACTGACTGACTGGGAGCTCGTCCTCCTGCGAACGAAGCCGCTCGCGGGCCGTCCGACGATCCCGCGTCTCCTGCGCGACCGTGTGCACGTGCGAACAGCGCGCGAGGGCGCAGCGCGAGCACCGCTGCTCGCGGAGGCGAGCATCTTCGTGCCGGCGCTCGCGGGCCTCGAGCGCGTTCGGCTCGAAGCATCGGCGTCGGCGTGCGCGATCGCTTCCCCGCCTGGAACCCGCGAACAGCCCGAGCTGGCGGGCGCCGAAGTTGCGCGACTCGCCGAGGACCCGGAGTTCCGCGAACGCAAGGCGGAACGTGCGCGTGCCGACGCGGAAGGCCAGAGCTTCGCTGACGTCGCGCGCGAGCTCGACGGGCTCTACCGCTCGCTGACGGAACGGCGTCAGGCGCCCCACCGGTCAGACGATCCGCTGGCGGACCGCCCGTGGGTGCTCTGCGACCTGCACATGCACACGAGCTGGTCACACGACTGCGCCGTCGACCCGGCCGACCTGATCATGCACGCGGAGGCGATCGGGCTCGGCGCGATCGCCGTCACCGACCACAACGTGTTCGGCGGCGCGCTCGAGACGAGCACACTCGCCCGGGACCACGACCTTGTCGTCATCCCGGGCGAGGAGGTGAAGACGGACGGCCAGGGAGAGGTGATCGGGCTGTTCCTCCGCGAGGAGATCCCGCGCGGCCTGTCCTTCGCCGACACCGTGGCGGCAATCAAGGAGCAGGACGGCCTGGTCTATCTCCCGCATCCCTTCGATCGCATGCACTCGATTGCCGATCCGGCGACGCTCCAGCGTCACCTCGCGGACATCGACGTCTTCGAGGTCTACAACGCTCGTCTCCTTTTCGAGGCCTACAACGACGAGGCATTGCGGTTCGCCCGTAAGTACAACCTGACGATGGGAGCGGGCTCGGACGCGCACGTGCTCCAGGGAGTCGGCACCGGCGGGGTGCGGATGCGGGCTTTCCAGGGCCCGGAGGAGTTCATGCTCAGCCTCCGCTCGGCCCAGATTCTGCGCCGCCCGAGGTCGCTGGTGTACCTCCAATCCCTCAAGTGGATGGCCCAGGCCAAGGAACGGGTTCGCTAGTCCCGAACCTGGTCTGAGCAGTGTCAACCACCGACGAGATCTACGAGAAGTACCTCCAGAAGGCGATCGTCGAGATCAACGACCTGGCCCACGAGGTGGCCCAGGCCGGCGGCGGCACCCGCGTGCCCGTCGTGGGCTCCGGCCATCCGCTGGCAGACGTGATGCTGCTCAAACTCAAGCCGCAGCCGGCCGAGGTGCAGGAGGGCGTCGCCTTCTACGGCCGCGCCGGCCAGGCGATCCTGAAGTCACTTCAGCGGCTCCACGTCGATCCGATGTCCGTGTACGGAACGAACTGCATCAAGTTCGCCGACGGCGACGAGGACGAGTCGCGGCCGTTCCTCACTCGCGAGCTGCACATCGTGCAGCCGAAGCTGATCGTGGCGATGGGAGAGGGCGTCGTCGAGTTCCTCAACGCGATCGAGTTCCCGCTTGCCGATACCGTGGAGTACAAGCCGGGCGAGCTCCAGCGGTTCACCGCAACGGTCCAGGTATTGGTTGTTCCCGACATCGACGCGTCGCTCGACGAAGCTCCGGCGAAGACTCAGTTTTGGAACGCTTTCAAGCCACTCGGCCAATGGTGGGCCGAGCTGCCGCCCTATTAGTACTCGGGACGGCGCTCGCCCTCTATTACGCATTCCACGACAGGCTGTGGAACGCGTCGACGTGGTGGGACATCGCCTTCATCGCGCTCGTCCTGATTCCGGCCTGCTTCGCACTCGTGTGGCTCGTGCTCCCGCTGCGCAACATGCCGGGATTACTCGGGGTGGGTCTCGCGTTCGGCGTGCTCGCATTTCTGTTTCATGTCGCAGGCTGGAACACACCGGAGAACTTCTGCAAGCTCTTCGGCGTCACCGCTGTCGGCTTCTGGTTCCTGCGGTACTTCGAGACCCTGAACTGGGTCGTGCTCGTCGCCCTGATCATTCCCTGGGTCGACGCGTACTCGGTCTGGCGCGGGCCGACGAAGGTGATCGTCGACCAGCACCGCGACGTCTTCACGAACTTCTCGTTCGCCTTCGCGATTCCCGGCGAGACGTCGGCCGCGAACCTCGGCCTGCCCGATCTCCTGTTCTTCGCTCTCTTCCTCGCTGCCTCGGCCCGCTGGGAGTTGCGCCCGAGGCTGACCTGGTTGCTCTTGACGCTGTCCTTCGGCGCCACGCTCGCCCTTGCCGTCTGGCGTGAGCTCGACGGTCTGCCCGCATTGCCGCTGCTCGCGCTCGGGTTCCTACTCGCGAACGGCGACCTGATCTGGACGCGGTTCAGGCAGGAGCGGGCACGACGCTTCGAGGAAAGCGGAACACGTTCTTCTGGTCGTAGCGAGCCTTGATCGTCCGAAGCCGCGCCAGGTTCGTCGCGTAGTACGCGATGTTCGGGTGCTCGAGCTCAGGATCGATGTAGTTCTGGTACGCCTGACCTGAGACGTACGGCGCCATCGCCGCGCGGAACTCCCGCAACCAGTCCGCATCGGCGGTGGTGGATGCTCCGGCCACGTACTGGATCGAAAAGAGCTGGTCGCGATGCACGAATGCCGTCGCGTCCTTCGGAACTCGGTTGATCGCGCCGCCGTAGGCATCCATGAGGATGCTCCCGCCGCCGAGCGCCGGATCGTTCTGGCGCTGCGCGATCTTCTGGATCATCACCTGGATTCCCGCGGCCGGCAGCGCCGTCGCGACGTAGTCCGACTTGGCCAGGAAGTCGGAGCGGCCGACCTCCGCGCTCGGCACCCCGATGTGACAACGGGCGACGTCGGAACAGTTGGCCCAATCCAGGGCGGCATTGATGAAGGAGCGCGTGCGAATCGTCATCGTCTGCGGAGTCGCAGCGTTCACCAGCGGTTGCAGGAGAGACTGCAGCGCAGCCTCGCTCCCGAAGTACTGGCCGTTCGACGCGACGATCGGGCCGCCGGGCCCGTCGGTCGCGATCAGGTCGCACATCGAGAACAGCTCGTCCGGCGCGGTTGGTGCCCACGCCTGCCATGCGGCGACGACTGCTGCCGCATCGCTCCAGTTCCAGGTCGCGCGGTAGGTGACGACGTCGCTCGCGGGATGTGTGTTGAAGACGAAGCTCGTCACGATGCCGAACTGCCCCGCACCGCCGCCGCGGCACGCCCAGTAGAGGTCCGGGTGCTGCGTCTGACTCGCGAGAAGCGCCTGGCCGGCAGCGGTCACGATGATGAGCGAGCGAACGTTGTCGCAGGTCAGTCCGTACTTGCGGCCGGAGAACCCGTGACCGCCTCCGAGCGTCAGACCGGCGATGCCGACGGTCGGGCAGGAGCCGGCGGGGACCATCACTCCCTGCTGGAACAGCGCCTGGTCGACGTCGACGAGCCTCGCCCCCGCGCCGATCGTCGCGGTGCCGGCCGCCTGGTTCACGGTGACGGCGTTCATCCGCGTCACGTCGACGACGACTCCCTTGCAGGTCGAGTAGCCCGCGTAACTGTGGCCGCCCGATCTCGGGACGACGCGGATCGAGTGCCGGCGCGACCAGCGCACCGTTCGCCACACGTCCTGAGCCGTCTCGCAGAAGACGATCGCGCCGGGACGCACGCCGTCGTAGCGAGGGCTGTAGAGCCGCCGTGCCGAGTCGTAGGCGGCGTCCTGCGGAGTGACGACCGTGCCCTGGACGAGCTGCGCGAGCTCGACGAGCCGCGCGTCCACGGTCGATCGCGCACCGACAGTGATCCAGCCGGGAAGCGCAACCGCCGCACCGGCGCCAACCGCGACCCGTCCCGCGCGGACGAGCAACTCGCGCCGGTCGAACCCTTCAGGCGAGGTGTCAGACACCGTGTCGAAAGTGTGCCGTGGCCTCGCCGGATCCTGCGAATGCCCTGCGCAGAGGCGGAAACTCGTGCCAACGAGCCTCCCCAGGCCGGTGTCAGACACCGTGCCTTAGGTGTGACGTTCCAACAGGGCCACGGCCTCGACGTGCGGGGTGTGCGGGAACATGTCCACCGGCTTCACGCGCTTGAGCTCGTAGCCGTATTCCGTGCGCAGGCGCTTGACGTCGCCCGCGAGCGTCGTGGGATTGCAGCTCACGTAGACGATGCGCGGCGCGCCGATCTCGCCCAGGCGTTTCAGCGCCTTGCCGGCGAGCCCCGCGCGCGGCGGGTCGACGACGACGACATCGGGATCGCCCGCGCGCTCATGGAGCTCCTGAAGAACCTGACCGACGTTGCCGGCGAAGTACGCGGCGTTGCCGATCCCGTTCAGGTCCGCGTTCTCGAGCGCGCACGCGATCGACTCCTCCGAGACGTCGATTCCCCACACCGTGAGTGCGTCCCGCGCGAGCAAGAGCCCGATCGTGCCGATCCCGCAATAGAGGTCGTACACCGTCTCGTTACCGGTGAGTCCCGCAAACTCCCGCGCGGTCTCGTAGAGCTTCTCCGCCATCAGCGTGTTCGTCTGCAGGAACGCGTTCGGACGAACGCGGAAACGCATCCCGCACAACTGCTCCTCGATCGCGTCCTCCCCCCACAGCAGTTTCGTCGGGAGGTTCGTCGTCACCTCCGCCTGCCCTTCGTTCACCGACCAGTGGATCGAACGCACCTCCGGGAACTGCCGCAGCGTGTCCACGAAGCCACCCGTGTCGAACTTCTCACCCGGGCTGGTGACGAGCTGGACGAGCACCTGGCCCGTGTTGCGACCCTCGCGCACGACGAGATGGCGCAGGTAGCCCGTGTGCTCTGCCTGGTCGTAGGCAACGAGCTTGTCGCCGCGCGCCCATTCACGCACCGCGTTGCGGATCGCATTGCCGAGGTCGGTCGTGAGCCAGCAGTAGTCGATCTGGAGCACCTCGTCCCAGCGACCGGCCTTGTGGAAGTCCGAGCGTCGGCCCGTCTTCGAGCTGCGTGAACGAGTACTCGAGCTTGTTGCGGTAATGGAAGATCTCTTCCGCCGGCAGGATCTCCTCCAGCGGCGGCTCCGCGAACCCGCCGATCCGGCGTAGGGCGTCTCCGACCTGAGCGTGCTTCGCCTCGACCTGCGCCTCGTACGCGAGGTCCTGGAACCGGCAGCCGCCGCAAGTCGGAAAGTGCTTGCAGGGAGCGTCGACGCGCAGCGGGCTCGGATGCACCACCTCGGTCATGAGCGCCTCGGCGTGACGGCGCTGCACTTTCGTCACGCGCGCCCGAACGGTGTCGCCCGGAAGACCGCGCCGCACGAAGACGACGAAGCCGTTCAGGCGCGCGACACCGTTCCCGCCGAATGCAAGGCGGTCGATGGTGAGCTCGAGCTCCTGGTCCTTTGTGACGGGCGCGGCCACTACCGACCAGGGTATGCGCTACGCAGCCTTGCGGAGCCGTCCCCCCGGTAGCCGGACAGGATGATTGGAGCGGAACACGTCCTCCGGGTCGACCTTCCCCTTCACGCTCTGGAGGCGGCGGTACGTGGTGCTGCCGAAGAGCCTCTCGCCACGCTCACGACGTTCGGTGAAGTTGAGGTAGTCGCGGCCCGCGTCCCAGGAAGCAAGCGCCGCCTGGACGATCTCGATGTGCGCCCTCACGGCCGCACCCAGCTCGGGAGTCATCGCCATTCCGACGGCGAACATCGCGAATCCGGCTTCGATCGTGGCCAGCGCGCCGTGGCCCGGCTGCATGCGGCCCAGTGCGCCGCCGAGGTGACGCACCTCGACGGAGAGGAGCGGCGAGCCGGAACCGGCACCCGCGGCGGCAACGATGGCGTCGATGGCCTCCTCCGGGAAGTCCCGAAGCAGCATTCCGTCAGCCGCACCCGGCACCGGATGCTCGGGATCCATGTGCAGCGAGCTCAGGCGCTCGATCGGAATCGTCGCGAACGTGTCCATGGCCGGCCCGAGCTCCCGCAGCGGACGGAGGAGCTCGTCCGTTGCGGCCTCGTCGAGGAGCGAGGTCGCCTCGACCACGACGAACGACCCGCCGCGCAGCGGCTCCGGGATGTCCGGGATCGGCGGGAACTGCAGGAACCGACCGACCGACGTGACTTCGTCCGGCACGTCCTCGACCCAATGCCTCCAGGCGTGCAGCACCTCCTTGCCACGCTCGATCGGGAAGAAGAGGACGCCCGCGTACACCTCGGCGATCGGATAGAGCTGGAACTCGAGTGCAGTGACGACTCCGAACGAGCCGCCGCCGCCACGGAGCGCCCAGAAGAGCTCCGACTCGTTGTCCGCATCCGCGCGCACGAGCTCGCCGTCGGCGTTCACCAACTCGACGGCGGTGACGCTGTTCGCTGCGAGCCCGTAACGACGTGCAAGCCAGCTGATCCCGCCGCCGAGCGAGTAGCCGACGACGCCGACGTCGGGCGAGGATCCCGCGAGTGCCGCAAGCCCGTGCTCGGCGGCTGCCTCGCTGACCTCGGCCCACAGGACGCCGGCTTCAACTCGGGCGATGCGCCTCTTCGGCGTCGATCTCGACGCCGCGCATCCGCTCGGTCTTCACGAGCACCGTGTGCGCGAGCGAGCCCATGGCTGCAGCGTTGTGCCCGGTTCCCTGCGGAGCCACCCGAAGTCCACGGCTGCGCGCCCAGCGCACGACCGCCATGACATCTGCGGCCGACTCGGGCAGCGCCACTGCGGCCGGCTGCTGGTCGACGGCGAGATTCCAGGCAACCCGTGCTTCGTTCCAACGTGGATCGTGGGGCAGTACAACCGCTTCGGTCTTCATGGTGGCCTCCTAGGCAATCGTTTGCATGCCCAGACGCTGCACAGCAGCGCCGATCCTGAGGAAGGTGGCCCGCTGGTGTCTCGAGGTACGGAAAGCCGTACGATCGCTCCGTGGACGCCGAAGCAGCGGCACGCGCCTGGGTGGACGCCTGGGACCGCTCGTGGCGGTCAAAGGACGAAGATCTGCTCGCGGCTGTCTACTCCGATGACGCGGCACACCGCTCCCGTCCGGACCGCGAACCGCAACATCCGCTCGACTACGCGCGCTGGGCGTTCGCCGAGGAGGACGACGACCTCGAGCTCTGGTGGGGCGAACCGCTCGTCGCCGGCAACCGCGCAGCCGTCGAGTGGTGGGCGGCGCTCACGGACAGCGGCGAGCTCGTCACGCTCGCCGGCACATCCTGGCTCACGTTCCGGGAGGACGGCCGCGTGATCGAGCAGCACGACTACTGGACGATCACGCCCGGCCGCGCGGCTCCGTGGCAGGGCTGGGGGCTGGCTAGCTAGCTGAGCGGAGTGACGTAGACCTTCCGCTCGCGCGGCCCGTCGAACTCGCAGAAGAAGATTCCCTGCCACTTGCCGAGCGCGAGCTTGCCGCCGTCGAGCGGAATGAGGATCTGCGGGCTCATCAACGACGCGCGAATGTGCGACGGCGCGTTCGGCCCGTCCGGATCCTCGACGTGCTTCCAGTCCCAGCCGTCGTCCACCACCTTCTCCAGCGCCGCCTCGAGGTCCTGAGCCACAGCGGGATCCGCCCCTTCGTTGATCGTCACGCCCGCAGTGGTGTGCGGAACGTAGACGAGGGCGGCGGCAGCCCCGTTCGAGCGGACCGAGCGCCTCCTGCACCAGCTCGGTGATGTCGACGAGCTGGGTACGGCGGTCGGTCTTGATGCTGATCTCTTGCACGACTTGCGTATCCTACGAGACAGATGCCTCCCGCCCCGCCCTCTGACCGGGAGCTCGACGCTTACCGCGAGCAGGCAGACCGGTTCATCGCCGAGCTCGACGAGGAGTTCTACCTCCACTACGCCGGACTGAAGGAGACCTTCGACCTGGCGCAGATCTACGAGCGCCACAAGAACCTGACCGAGCTCGACCAGGTCAAGTCGATCGGCCTGGCAGTGAACGGCGGCGACCGAGCCCGCGAGCTCTGGCGGTTCGCGTGCGAAGGGTACTTCGGAGAGCTGACCCGGGAACACGCCGAGAAGCTCGCCGAGCTCGAGTCGGATCTCTCGATCTCGGTCGACGGCGAGGAGATCCCGTATCGAATGATCCGCCCTGCGCTCGCCAACGAGCCTGATCGCGACAAGCGCCGTGAGCTCGACGCGCGCGGCAACGCTCTTCTCGACGAGCACATGAACCCGCTTCACCTGGACGCCGCTCGGACGGTGCAACAGGGGACACACGACCTCGGGTTCGACAACTACCTCGAGCTCTACCGCAAGGCCCTGCCGACCTCTGCACTCGACGACCTCGCCGCGCAGTGCCGCACATTCCTCGACTCGACGGAGCAGCTCTATGAGACCTGGGCGGACAAGCTCTTCCGCACGCGTGTCGGCGTGTCGCTTGCCGAGGCGCAGCGCTGGGACGTGCCGCGTCTCTTCCGCGCCCCGGAGTGGGACCCGATGTTCCCTGCGGACAAGATGGTGCCGGCGCTCGAGGGCACACTCGAGGACCTGGGGATCGACCTGAGCTCTCAGGAGAACGTGACGCTCGACCTCGAGGAGCGGCCGAACAAGAGCCCGCGCGCCTTCTGCGCACCGATCGAGGTGCCGGACCGCATCGTGCTCGTCATCCAGCCGATCGGCGGCCCGGACGACTGGCGGGCGCTCTTCCATGAAGGCGGCCACACCGAGCACTTCGCTCACACGTCGCGCGACCTCTCGATGGAGGAGAAGCGACTCGGCGACAACGCCGTCACCGAAGGCTGGGCGATGCTGCTGCAGCATCTGACGGATGAGCCCGAGTGGCTGACGCGCCGACTCGACTTTCCGCGTCCCAATGAGTACGCGATCGAAGGCGCAACCGGACTCTTGTACTTCGTGCGCCGTTACGCCGCAAAGATCCTGTACGAGGTCGAATTTCACGCCGCAGAGGATGTGACGACACTGCGCGGCCGCTATGCAGAGCTGCTGAGCGACGCCCTGAAGATCGACGTCACTCCGACGAACTACATCGCGGACATCGACTCCGGCTTCTACGTGTCGTCCTACCTCCGCTCGTGGGCGTTCGAGGCACAACTGCGCGCCTACCTGAAGGAAAAGTTCGGCTCGAAGTGGTTCGCGACCCGCGAGGCAGGCTCCCTCCTCCGGGAGCTCTGGGGCGAGGGCCAGAAGATGCGCGCCGAGGAGATGCTCAAGGAGGTCACCGGCTCCACCCTCGAGATGGAAGCCGTCGCCGACCGGGTTCGCGAGGTTCTCCGCTGATACGCTGAGCGAAAGCTTCGCTTTCGCTCAGTTCAGTTGGGTACGCCGCGTTCGCGGGGAACGCCCACGGGCAAAGCCCGTGGGCTCTTATTGGCGTCGGTCGGCGATTGCGCTCAACCGTGTGGGCACGGGCGCTGAAGCGTCCGCGCCCACATCAGTACGCCTGCGGCTAAGCCGCTTCGCGTCGCTTAGCCTCCGGCCTTCGAATTGGACGCAGGACGAGCGGTCTAAGGCTCCCAACCTGCCCTTGATCCCACAGGCCGGAGGTTAGACAAGGCGCTAGCCGTCTAACCGCAGGCCGAACTTCAAGGCGATGGCGACGCCTTCGGCGCCGCCGTCGCCGCGGTTGAGCATCAACCGCCCACCGGAAGCCAAACTGAGAGTGCGCGGGCTCCGCCCGCGCACGATCCGCGCGAAGCGCCGTCACCAACGCCACGCGAAAGCGAAGCTTTCGCGTGGATCCGACCGGATGCATAAGCTTTATGCATGGCCAGAACTCGAGTGCTGATCGCGGGCGCAGCGGGCCGCGACTTCCACAACTTCAACCTCGTCTACCGGGACAGCCCGGCGCACGAGGTGGTGGCGTTCACCGCGACGCAGATTCCGAACATCGACGATCGCCGTTACCCCGCCGCGCTGGCGGGATCGTTGTATCCGGAGGGCATTCCGATCCTGCCCGAGTCCGCGCTCGAGCAGCTCATCCGCGAGCACGAGATCGACGTCGGTCGTCTTCGCCTACTCGGACGTGACACACGAGCACGTCATGCACATCGGCTCGCGCGCGCTGGCGGCGGGCGCGTCGTACGAACTCATCGCCCCTCGGCAGACGATGCTCGCTTCGTCGAAGCCGACGGTGGCGATCTGCGCCGTCCGCACGGGCTCCGGTAAGAGCCAGACGACGCGGCGCGTCGCAGAACTGCTCCGCGAAGCCGGGAAGCGCGTTGCCGTGCTGCGCCATCCCATGCCCTACGGCGACTTGACCAAGCAGGCGGTACAGCGGTTCGAGCGCTATGAAGATCTCGAGGCAGCAGACGCGACGATCGAGGAGCGCGAGGAGTACGAGCCGCACTCGCCGAGGGCAACCTCGTCTTCGCAGGCGTCGATTACGAGCGCATCCTGCGCGCGGCGGAGCAGGAAGCGGACGTGATCCTGTGGGACGGAGGCAACAACGACACACCGTTCATCAAGCCCGACCTGCACATCGTCGTCGTCGATCCGCACCGGCCCGGACACGAGCTCCGCTACCACCCGGGTGAGACGAACCTCCGCATGGCGGACGTCTGCGTGGTCAACAAGATGGACAGCGCGACGCAGGAGGGCATCGACGCCGTCCTCAACTCGATCCACGAGAGCAACGCGGACGCAAGGATCGTCCTGGCCGCGTCGCCGTTCCACGTCGAAGGTGACGTGGAAGAGATCAGAGGCAAGCGCGTGCTCGCCGTCGAGGACGGCCCGACCCTCACGCACGGGGAGATGACCTACGGCGCCGCCGTTCTCGCTGCGAAGCAGTACGGCGCCGCGGAGCTCGTCGACCCACGCTCGTCCGCAGTCGGTTCCATCGCCGAGACGTTCGAGCAATATCCCAACGTCGGCACGCTGCTCCCGGCGATGGGATACGGACGCGAGCAGATGGAAGATCTCCGCAAGACGATCGAGGGCTGCGACGCCGATCTCGTTCTGATCGGCACCCCGATCGACCTGCGCAAGTTGATCGATCTCGACAAGCCGGCCATGCGCGTGACGTACAAGCTTCAGGAGATCGGCGAGCCCACGTTGAAGGACGTGCTCGCCGAGAAGGGACTGCTGGAAACAGCACTCGTGTGAGCACGGTCGTCGCCCTTGGCGGGAACGCGCTCATGCGGCCCGGCGAGCGCGGCACCGCGGCCGAGCAGCTCGCGAATCTTCGCCGCGCGGTCACCGCGCTACGTCCCCTGCTCGCGGAGACCGAGGGACTCGTGATCACGCACGGGAACGGCCCGCAGGTCGGCAACGAGCTGCTGCGGCAGGAGCGCGCCGCGGCAGAAGCTCCACCGCTCCCGCTGTGGCTCGCGGTCGCGCAGACGCAGGCGGAGATCGGCGCACTCATCGCCGCCGAGTTGCGCCCGGCACTCGACGGCCGCGAGGTTGCGTGCCTCCTGACGCACGTGACCGTTTCGCCCGACGACCCTGCCTTCGACCGGCCGACGAAACCGATCGGCCCGTTCTATTCGGCCGAGCAGGCCGAGCTGCTCGAGCGCGAACGCGGCTGGGCGCTCGTCTCGGACGCAAACCGCGGCCATCGCCGCGTCGTCCCTTCACCAGAGCCGCTCGAGATCGTCGAGCTGGACGCGATCCGTCGGCTCGTCAAAGCCGGGACGATCACGATCGCATGCGGCGGCGGCGGCATTCCCGTCGCCCGGCGCGAGGGTCGGCTCTCAGGCGTCGACGCGGTGATCGACAAGGATCGAGCCTCGGCGCTGCTCGCGCGCGAGCTCGAGGCGGAGCGCCTGATCATCCTCACCGAGGTGCCGGCGGTCTATCGCAACTTCGGAGACGAGGATCAGGAAGAGATCCGCGAGCTCTCTCGCAATGATGCGGAGGCGTTGCTGCCGGCAGCTGGCGGAAGGCTCGATGCGCCCGAAGATCGAAGCCGCGCTCGGCTTCGCCGGCGAGACGCTGATCACGAGCTTCGATGCGCTGCGCAGACGCACTCGCAGGAACCGCGGGCACGAGGGTCCGCCCGTAGGATCGCGCAGGATGATCGCCGTCGCCGACAGCCTGAAAGGGCGCTCCTTCACCCGGGTCGCGGACTGGAGCCGCGACGAGCTGCTCGAGGTGCTCGACCTGGCCGACGACCTCAAGCGTCGACAGCAGGCGCGCGAGGAGCACCACCTCCTCCCCGGCCGAACGCTCGGGATGATCTTCCAGAAGCCGTCGACTCGAACGCGGGTTTCGTTCGAGGTCGGGATCTATCAGCTCGGCGGCACAGGCCTCTACCTCTCCGCGGGCGATCTCCAGCTGGGGCGCGGTGAGACGATCAAGGACACGGCCGTCGTCCTCTCGCGCTATCTCGACGCAATCATGATCCGGACGTTTGCGCAGTCCGATGTCGAGGAGCTCGCGGCCAACGCGTCCATCCCGGTCATCAACGGTCTGACCGACAGCTCTCATCCGTGTCAGGCACTCGCAGACGTCATGACGATCCGTGAGCGCTTCGGCCGTCTGGAAGGCTTGAGGGTCGTCTATCTGGGCGACGGCAACAACGTGTGCGCGTCGCTGATGGTCGCGTGCGCCAAGCTGGGAATGGACTTCGTCGCCGCGACGCCTTCCGGTTACCGGCCCGACGAGGAGGCAGTGCGCATCGCCCGCGACGCTGGTGGAACGGTCGAGCTCACCGACGATCCGCGCGCCGCCGTCGAAGGCGCCGATGTCCTCTACACCGACGTCTGGACGTCAATGGGACAGGAGGACGAGCGACAGCAGCGGTTGCAAGACCTCACCGGCTTCGGGATCGACTCGGAACTGCGTCAAGCAGGCCGGCGAGAGCGCGATCGTCCTGCACTGCCTCCCCGCCCACTACGGCGAGGAGATCACAGAGGACGTCCTCTACGGCCCGCAGTCGGCCGTGTGGGACGAGGCAGAGAACCGCCTGCACGCCCAGAAGGCGTTGATGGCTCTCGTGATTCGTTAAGACTCACGCGCCATGCTGCCGCTGAAGGACAACGTTCCGACGAGGACGTTCCCGGTGGTCACCGTCGGGATCATCGTCGTGAACGCGATCGTCTGGATCTGGGAGTACACCGGGACATCCGTCGAAACCGACGTCACCCACTACGGGTACTACCCATGCCAGATCATCGGACCGTGCCTCGGACTCGCCTTGCAGGCGCAGATCCCGTGGTACGAAGAGGCCTTCTCCTCCATGTTCATGCACGGAGGCTGGGAGCACATCATCTTCAACATGCTCTTCTTGTGGATCTTCGG
>CAWAAP010000024.1:0-335854 GCA_963779965.1 uncultured Actinomycetes bacterium
CAAGACGATCTAGTTCTGCGAGATGGACGCCTCTTCCCGCGCCGCGGCGGCAGGCTGTGCCGCGCGCGATCGCGCATGCTCGGTCGTCCAGTTGAGCATGTAGTCGGCGAGCTCCTCCCAGCCGTCCTGGCCGGGCCAGTGCGACCGGCCGGGGTACTCCTTGTGCTCGGTCGCAGACGGAGCCTTCCGCTGCTGCTTGAAGTTCGACATGTTCACCGACGGCGGGCAGATCCGATCCTCTGCGCCGGTGACGAGCAGTAGCGGCGCCCGCGCCGGGTTCTTGTAGTTCGACCTTGCTCTTGGCATTCGGGTTGAAGTTCGCGAACCCGGCCTGGAAGAAGGGCCGCGCGCTCCCCGGGATGTAGTAGCGCTCGTAGACGGAATCCGATTGTTCCCTGCTGAGCGCGTTGGTGAAGCACCAGTGGAACTGCTCCGGAGTCAGCGGCGTCTCCTTGTTGAGGTTGGCCGGGTTGCGTAGCGCCGGCCAGGCAGCCCTGAGTGTCGAGTACGGCAGCTTGAGCACGCCCTTGGGAGCAGCCGTCGACAGCGCGACGCCGGCGGCGCCCAGCCCGCGGTCGAGCAGGAGCTGCGTGAAGAGACCGCCGAACGAGTGGCCGATGATGATCGGCGGCCGGTCGAGCCCGCGAATGATCTTGTCGTAGTGATCGACGATGTCTTTGATGCTGAGGCCCCGGAGCGGCGCGGGATCGCGGCGAAGCTCAGCCGGTTCCTTGTCGAGCCCGGGCCACGCGGGCGCGATGACACGATGGCCACGATCGATGTAGTGACTCGCGTAGTGCTCCCAGCTGAGCGGAGTCATCCACATGCCGTGGATCAGGACGATGGTTTCGGCCGAAGCCGAATCTGAAGCGGGTGTGCTCATGAAGCCTCCCCGATCGTTGTGCGACCCGGTCCAGGGATCGCGATCCGCCATTCATAACACGGTGTTGCTCGCCTGTATTCCTCGGGAACGGCCGCGCGCTTCGCTAGGCTCGGCCAGATGAAGGTCGAGATCTTCTACTGCCCCGTCTGAGACGGCTATGACCGCCGGGCCGCGAGTCTCGCGGCCGAGTTGAACGAGAGCACCGCTCACCAGGCCGAGGCCGTCTCGGGCGAAAAGAGTCAGTTCGACGTCGTCGCCGACGGGAACCTGATCTTCTCGAAGCAGAAGGAAGGCCGCTTCCCGGAGCACGACGAAATCATTCGGGCGTTGTCGTAGCCTCCGGCGGCGCGAGCCGCGGATAGGTCGAGGTGAGCAACGTCACGTACGCCTGCGTCTCGAGTTGGTAGCGAAGGCAGAACGTCCCGAGCTCGACCAGGCCCGCGGTCGTCCGGCCGAGTGCCAGAGCGACGAACCAGGCCGCGACCGCGGCCAGCGAGAGCACGACGCTGAACGCACTCGCGAGCACGAGCGCAGGCAGGGCGAGCGGCAGCCGGAACACCGTTACGAGTCGCGGTTGCCGCGGCCGGTCGGGCAGCTCGATTCGAAACGGATGTTCTCCTGTGTGCAGCGGATCCGGGTACCTCGTCGAGAGCAAGTCGAACCACGCCGCGACCTG
This sequence comes from uncultured Actinomycetes bacterium, assembly GCA_963779965.1. GTDB lineage: Bacteria > Actinomycetota > Thermoleophilia > Gaiellales > Gaiellaceae > 3-1-20CM-4-69-9. The sequence continues at coordinate 1,560 of CAWAAP010000024.1, forward strand.
TCCCTGATAGCGAAGGAACGCACCGAGGAATCGATGAAGGAAGGACGGCAGTCGACCCTCGATCAGAAGGGCGAGCCAGGCGACCGCAACGGCCGGCACGACGACCAGGCTCCAGATCGAGAGCACGATGTAGTGCGGAATGACGAGCACCGATCTGAGCAGGACGGGAAGCCGCCGTCGGAGCAAGGGCTCACCGGCCTCGACCCGGACGCGACCGTCAGCCACGCTCGATACCGTAGTGGCTATGAGGCGGGCACTTCTGATTGCGCCTGCGCTCGCCCTCTTGTTCACCGGATGCGGCGGCGCAACTGGCAAGCCGCTCACCAAGGCGGAGTACGCGTCGAAGGCCGACGCCATCTGCGGCAAGTACAACGAGCAGATCACGTCGTTCGCGAACCCGACGAACCTGTCCGACCTGGCGAAGGTCGCCGACAAGACGCTGTCGGTCCTCGATCAGGCGATCGGCGACCTCAGCAAGCTCGTGCCGCCCGCGAGCGAGAAGGCGCTCTCCGATCAGTGGCTGACACAGGTGGGGAATCTCAAGGACGATCTGCAGGAGATACGCGACAAGGCGAAGGCGAACGACATGGATGGCGTACGGGGAGTCGTCCCCAAGGCGACCGACCACAACTCGAAGAGCAACGCCCTGGCGAGCCAGCTCGGCATGTCGGTCTGTAACAAGGACTAGCGCCCCTGGAATGAAGGCGGACGCTTCTCGAGGAACGCTGCGACGCCCTCCCTGAAGTCCTCCGTCTGGGTGGCTGCGGCCTGGAGCTCAGCCTCTCGTTCGAGCTGCTGCTCCAGCGTCGCGGTCAGCGCGTGGTCGATCAGGCGCTTCGTCATCCCGATGCCGCGCGTCGGTAGCGCGGCCAGTTGCGCCGCAACCTCAGCCGCACGAGACGCGAGCGCGTCTGCTTCGACAACCTCCGAAACGAGGCCCCACGTATGCGCTTCAGCCGCAGTGAGCTTGCGGCCAGACGTGAGCCACTCGAATGCCCGCGCCGCGCCGAGGATGCGCGTGACGAAGTAGGACCCGCCCGAATCCGGGACGAGGCCGATGTTGATGAAGGCCGGCACGAAGCTCGCCGAGTCGGCAGCGATGCGCAGATCGCACGCGCACGCAAAGGACATTCCCGCGCCCGCGGCAGGCCCGTTCACCGCCGCTATCACCGGCTTCTCGAGCGCGCGGATCGCGAGGACATTTGGGTGATAGGTCTCACGGAGACGCGAGCCGATGTCGCCCGACGCCTCCCTGAACTCCGTCAGGTCCTGGCCGACGCAGAATCCACGTCCCGCACCGGTGATGACGACCGCGCGGACGTCGGGACTACGGGCCTCCTTCAGCGCTGCTGCGAGAGCCTTGTGCATGTCGGTGTTGAAGGCGTTGAGAACGTCCGGGCGGTTGAGCGTGATCGTGAGGACAGCGCCTTCGCGACTCGTCTCGACCTCGGCCATCGCGAGGACTTTCGCAGATCGACGTAGCCATTGGTGGCATTGCTAGCTTGGCCGGATGGAGCTCACCTTCATCTCCTCTTCGCCCGGTGAGGTCTCCGACGAAGAAGCGCTCGACGCCTACTCGTTGGCCGTGACGACTGTGGCGGAGCGGCTTTCCCCGTCGGTTGCCAACCTCCGTGTCTCCCGACGCGTCCGCGGCGGCCGGATCATGGACGGAGGCGGCAGCGGCGTCGTGATCACACCTGACGGCTTCACGCTCACGTCTGCGCACGTCGTTGCGCGCACCGAGGGCAAAGGGCGTGCCTCCTTCGTCGACGGGCGCGAGCTCGAGTTCGCGGTCGTCGGCTCCGATCCGCTTTCCGACCTCGCGGTCCTTCGCGTCGACGCACGCGACCTGGTGCCGGCGGAGCTCGGCGACGCTGAGCGGCTGCGGGTCGGCCAGCTCGTCGTCGCGATCGGCAATCCGCACGGCTTCACCGGCTCGGTGACGGCCGGCGTCGTCTCGGCGCTCGGGCGCTCACTGCCGACGCGCTCCGGCGCAAACGTGCGCGTGGTCGACAACGTGATCCAGACGGACGCGGCGCTGAATCCCGGCAATTCGGGCGGAGCGCTCGCCGACGGCCGTGGACGCGTCGTCGGGATCAACACCGCCGTTGCGGGCGTGGGCCTCGGCCTTGCCGTGCCGATCAATGCCGCCACCCGGCGCATCGTCGGAGCGCTGATGGCGGAAGGACGATTCCGGCGCGCGTACCTCGGCATCGCCGGCGGCCCCAGGCCTCTGCCGCCGCGACTCGCGCGTGAGCTCGGCCGCAAGAGCGGAGTCGAGATCGCACAGGTGGTCGAGGGCGGTCCAGCCGACCTGGCCGGGATGCGCGCCGAAGATCTGATCGTCGAGCTCGAGGGCACGCCAATCGAAGGGATGGACGACCTCCAGCGCGTCGTCGTCAGCGAGGTGATCGGCCGCGCCGTTCGCGCGAAGGTCGTGCGTGGCGGACGCGAGCGCGAGCTCGAGCTCGTGCCGGCCGAGCTCGAGGGCTAGCCGGCTAGCGCCCGCGAAAGTCGGGCTTGCGCTTCTCGACGAACGCGGACAGGCCCTCGTCTGCATCCTCGGACGCGCGCGCGAGAAAGAACGAGCGCCGCTCGAGCTCGATCCCTGCCGAGAGCGGCGTCTCGAACGCCTGGTCGATCGCGTCCTTGGCGAGCCTCACCGAGACAGGGCTCTTCGCCGCGATCTCCCTCGCGACGCGCTTCGCCGCTTCGAGCCAGGCCTCTTGCGCGACGACGCGGGCGACGAGCCCGAGATCGCGTGCTTGTTCCGCGCCGAGCATGCGGCCACTCAGAATCATGTCCATCGCCACTGCCTTGCCGACGGCGCGCGTCAGGCGCTGCGTGCCGCCCGCGCCGGGCATGACCCCGAGGTTGATCTCGGGCTGGCCGAACTTGGCCGACTCGGAGGCAACGATCAGGTCGCACGCCATCGCAAGCTCGCACCCACCGCCGAGGCAGAAGCCGGAGACGGCCGCGACGAGCGGCGTGCGCAGGCTGCGAATCGCGTCCCACTGGTCGAGGCGTCGACTCTGGTACAGCGACACCGGAGTTCCCGCGGCCAGCTCGGCGATGTCGGCGCCCGCGGCGAATGCGCGCTCGTTGCCACCGAGGACGATGCAGCGGACGGCTTCGTCCTCGTCGAGCTTCTGTAGAGCCGCGACGAGCTCCTCCATCAGTTCGCCCGACAGGGCATTCAGCTGCTGCGGGCGGTTGAGCAAGCACGACCGCGATCGGGTCGGCGCGCTCTACGAGGACGAGCGCTTCAGAAATGCCTTCACCGCCTCCTGCGCCTCGTCGCCGAGCATCGACATTGCGAGCCAGTCCCGCGCGTGGTTCACGGTCTCGTGCCACGAGAGGTCACGCCAGAAGTTGAGCTGCTGCTTCGCGTACCGCGTCGTCTGCGGGAGCTTCGTCGCGAGCTTCTCCACGTACTCGTCGACCGCGGCATCGAGCTCGGCTGCCGGGACGGCGCGATTGATCAGCCCCCACTCCGCCGCCTTCGCTGCAGGGAGCTCCTCACAGAGCATGATGATCTCGCGCGCGCGCCGGTCGCCGACGAATACGGGCAGCCACTGTGTCGCGCCTCCTGCCGGCACGGAACCGTGCTCGAGGCCGACGTGCCGGATGAACGCGTCCTCCACCATCACGGCGAGATCGCAGGCCATCTGCAGCTCGTTGCCGCCGCCGACCGCGATCCCGTTGATGCGGGCAACCGTCGGCTTGCCGATCTCGCGCAGCCTGTCGTGCGCGTCCTTGAACGCGCCGAACCACTTCCAGTACTCCTTCGGGTTGCCGAGGTAGTCGGCTGCCCATGATTTGAGATCGGCGCCGACGCAGAATGCGCGGCCCGCACCGGTCAGAACGACAACCCGGATCTCGTCGTCCCATGAAGCGTCCTCGCACGCGCGCGCGAGCTCGCGCAGCATCCGGAAGTCGAACGCATTGAGCACCTCGGGACGGTTGAGCGTGATCGTCGCGCGCGGCGGCGCCTTCTCGTAGACGATCGACTCGAAGCCGAGCTCGTCCGGCGAGGTAGGGCTTGGATGCGTTGGCTCAGTCAACGTCGGCGAACATCACGGTGAACTTCCCGCCCATCTCCATTGCATCCTTGCCGGTCGCCATGAACTCCTCGCTGCGAGCTGCCGACTTGAAGGCATCCTTGTCCGGCCACTCCCACTCGGCGTAGTAGCGATACGCCGGTTCGCCCATCGGCGCACCGAAGACGCGTCCGTGCCGGAACGTTCCGCCCGGCACCTTGCGGCACAGCTCCACGTGTTGCTCGTAGCGGGCCGCGTCCGGTTCCTGTTCGTACAGCACGATCGCGCGAACCATGGGTTCTCCCTCGTCGTAGACGGCGTGAGCGTATAGCTTCATCCCCGAAAGGAGGACAGCATGGGCAAGAAGATCGTGCACATCGAGTTTCCCGCGCAGGACCTGGATCGCGCGGAAAAGTTCTGGGAGGCCGTCGGGGGCTGGTCGATCGAGGGCATGGACATGCCGGGGGTCGACTACCGGATGTACCAGGAGGGAGATCAGGGCGGAGCCGTCTATGAAGGCGACGGAGGCCCGCTGGTCTATTACGGAGGCGACGACATCGACGCCGACATCGCGAAGGTGCGCGAAGCGGGCGGCGAGGCGGAAGACAAGCAGCCGATTCCCGGAGTCGGCTGGTTCACCCGCTGCAAGGACACCGAAGGCAATCCGTTCGGGTTGTTCCAGACCGACGAATCGGTGCAGATGCCGGAAGGAGCACCGGGAGCGTGACCGGAGTGGCGATCGCGCTCGCGGTCGCCGCCGGCCTCGCGGGCGCCGTTCAGGCGGCGGTGATGGGCGAGCTGGGCGGGCGCGTGGGAGTGTTCCCCGCGCTCGCCTTCTCGGGGGTCGTCGCAGTGGTGATCGGGCTCGCTCTCCTGCTCGCCGTGAAGCAGAGCTTTCGTGGGCTCGGCGACGTTGCGCGTCAGCCGGTGTGGCTGTGGAGCGGCGGCGCGCTGTCGGTGCTGATCATCCTCGCGATCACGGTGGCGTCGCCGCGCATCGGCCTCGCCGCCACGATCGGGATCATCATCGCGTTCAACCTCGGCGTCGCCGCGCTGATCGACCGCTTCGGCTGGTTCGGGTTCGATCAGATCGCGATCACGTGGACGCGTGCGCTCGGGCTCGTCCTACTGGGCGCCGGCGCAGCGCTCTCGCTGTTCAAGAGCAGCTGACTTTCTCCCGCCATGCGCCGACTACGGCGTCGACGGCAGGTGTCAGACACTCTGACGGAGGTGTGACGGACGTTCCACAGGCTCGGCCGAACTCGCCGCAGCCAGAGCCGCCTCCGCGCGGCACGGCGTCGGCATCCGACGGCGTGGTGTCAGACACCGTTCCGTCAGGAGGACGCGCTGCGCTCAGAGGCCGACGATGTCGTCGGGCCGGACCGGAACACGCGTGAGCTCTCGCCCCGTCGCCGCGCGGAGCGCGGCCACGACCGCCGCCGTCGAGACGACCGTCGGCGGCTCGCCGACGCCTTTGACGCCGTAGGGCGCATCCGGCTCGGCTTCCTCGATCAGCTCCGAGACGACGGGCGGCATGTCGAGCGTCGTCGGGATCAGATAGTCCGTGAAGCTCGCGTTCGTGATCAGCCCGTCGCGGGTCTGGATCTCCTCCATCAGCGCGAGGCCGAGCCCCTGCGCCGTCCCGCCTTCGATCTGTCCCGTCACGGCCTGCGGATTCACCGCCTTGCCGACGTCCTGCGCAGTCCCGATCCACACGACTCGAGTCAGTCCCAAGCTCGACGTCGACCTCGGCCACGACGCGCATCGCAGCGCACGCGTACGCAACGTGCGCGCGCTCCCCCGTCACCTGGCCCGTCTCCGGATCGAGCGGCGTCGTGCGCGGGTGGCGGTAGATCCGCTCGACGTCGATCTCCCCGCCGCCCTTCGTCTCGCGCTCCTCCAGTGCCGCCCGGCACGCGTCGCGCACTGCGCCCGAGGCCATCCAGGTCATGCGCGAAGCCGACGCAGAGCCGGCGGAGTCGACAGTCGCAGTCGTGTGCGGCGCAAGTACGACGTCGTGGGTGCCGAGCTCGGTGCGCGCGACCTGGACGATGACGTTCGCAACTCCCTGACCCACCTCGGCGGCCGCGCAATGGACCGTGGCGCTGCCGTCGGCATGAAGCTGGACTCTCGCCGCGGTGTAGTCGTCGTAACCCTCCGAATAACCGATGTTCTTGAAGCCGACCGCGAAGCCGACGCCACGCTTGACACCTTCACCGCGCGTCGTGTTGCCCGAACCTCCTGGAAGACGCATCGGGTCGCGCGGGAGCTCCTCGGGCTCGGGAACGTCGAGCGCGGCTGCCCGGCGAATCACATCGGCAACGGGAAGCGTCCCGGTGATCCTCTGTCCGGTCGGCAAAAAGCCGCCGGGCCCGAGCGCGTTCAGCAGGCGCAACTCGATCGGGTCGATGTCGAGCGCGTCCGCGAGCTTGTCCATCTGCGCTTCGTGGGCGAAGCAGACCTGGACCGCGCCGAAGCCGCGCATGGCGCCGCACGGAGGATTGTTCGTGTAGACACACGTGCTCTCGATGAGCGCGTTGTCGACCGCGTACGGCCCGACCGCGAACGAGGCAGCGTTGGACGTAACGGCAGTCGAGCTCGACGCATACGCACCGCCGTCGAGAAGAATGCGCACGCGAACGTTGACGAGCCTTCCGTCCTGCGTCGCGCGATGCTCGGCCCAGATCTTCGCGGGATGGCGGTGGATGTGGCCGACGAACGACTCCTCACGGTTGTAGACGATCTTCACGGGACGATTCGTGTGGAGAGCGAGCAGCGCGCCGTGGATCTGCATCGACAGGTCCTCGCGGCCGCCGAACGCGCCGCCGACGCCGGCGAGATGGATACGCACCTGCTCGGGCTTCAGGTTCAGGCAGGGAGCGACCTGGTCGCGATCGACGTGGAGCCACTGCGTCGCGACGTAGACGTCCACACCGCCCTCGCCGTCCGGTACCGCGAGCCCAGACTCCGGCCCGAGGAATGCCTGGTCCTGGATCCCGACCTCGTACACGCCGGAAACCGTCACGTCGCCCTCCGCTTCGGGGTCACCGTGCCTGATGAGCAGCGAGCGGACGATGTTCGGACGTGGATCGTCGCGGTAGCCGTGGCCCATCGTCGGCCGGTCGGGATGGAGCGGGTCCTGTTCCGTCGCCCGTTCCGGGTCGACGACGGGCTCGAGCGGCTCGTACTCGACGCGGATCCGTTCGGCCGCCCTGCGCGCCTGCTCCGGATGCTCGGCCGCGACGACCGCAACCGGCTCTCCGAAGTAGCGCACGCGCTCGTAGGCAAGGACGGGCTGGTCCTGGAACTCGAGCCCGTAGCGCTTCTCGCCGGGAACGTCCTCGTGCGTCAGCACCGCGTGCACGCCGGGCATGCCGACCGCCTCCGAGATGTCGATCGACACGATGCGAGCGTGGGCATGAGGACTGCGCACGGTGTGGCCCCAGAGCATCCCGGCGGCTTGCAGGTCACTGGAGTAGGCGAACGCGCCGGTGACCTTCGGAATGCCGTCGACGCGCGGGACGCTCTCGCCGACGCGACCTAGCTCCAGTTTCGGTACCGCGGTTTCGCTCACAACGCTGCGGCCGCCATTCGCACGGCGTCGAAGATCTTCGCGTACCCGGTGCAGCGGCAAAGGTTGCCGGAGAGCGCCTCGCGGATGTCATCGTCACTCGGATACACGTTGCGCGCGAGCAGGTCGGCAGTCGCAACGACAAGTCCCGGCGTGCAGAACCCGCACTGCACGGCGCCGGTTGCGACGAACGCCTCCTGCACCTTGTGCAGCCGTCCGTCCTCTGCCAGCCCTTCGACCGTCACGATCTCGTGCCCCTCGGCCTGAGCGGCGAGCACGAGACAGGCGCAGACGAGCTTTCCGTCGAGCAACACCGAACACGACCCGCACTCGCCCTGCTCGCATGCGTTCTTCGAGCCGGGAAAGCCCAGCCGCTCGCGCAAGGCGTAGAGGAGGCTCTCTCCCTCCCACACGTCCGTTTCGCACTGTTCGCCGTTGATGTTCAACTCGATCCTCATGCGAGACACCGGTCGAGCGCGCGCCTCGTCAGGATGTGCAGCGCGTGCCGCCTGTACAACGCCGTACCGCGCACGTCGTCGATCGGGCTCGCCGCTTCGGCGACGCGCTGCGGGAACGAATCCGAGTCCCCGAGGCCGGCGAGCACCAGCGTCGGCACCGGGCCGGCCGAGCCGAACGCGGCCCGCAGCTGTTCCCCGTCGACGCGTACCGCGAGCGAGACGACTGCGATCACCATCGCGTTGCGCGGGCCGACCTTCATGAACGTCTGCCGGCTCTCCGTCGCGTCGACCGAGACACCGAGGATGAGCTCATCCTCGGCGAGGACGTTTCGCTTCGGTCCGACGACGAACTCCGACAGAGGGACGACTCGTTCACCGCGAACGCTCGCGACCTTCACCTCGGCGCCGCATACGAGCAACGGCGGCAGCGCGTCTCCTGCAGGCGAGGCAGTCCCGAGGTTGCCGCCGATCGTCCCGCGGTTCCTGATCTGCGGTCCGCCAACGGTTCGCGCTGCCTCCGCCAGAGCAGGCAGCGCCTCGGCCAGCGGCCGTTCCATGGCTTCCGAGTAGGTCAGGCCGGAACCGAGCCACACCGTCCCGTTCTGCCGCGACCAGCCTCGAAGCTCCGGCACCTCGTTGAGGTTCAGGAGCGCGACGGGCCTGGCACGGTCGAAGTTGAGGTCGACCATCAGGTCAGTCCCGCCCTGGATGGGCACGGCGTCGGGACGCTCCGCCTTCAGGCGCAACGCCTCTTCGAGGGTGCGGGGCGTCAGCACGTCCACGGGAGCCAAGCGTACTTCGCCGTCATGGGAGAATCGCCTCGGCGTGTCCAGCGATCTCTCCCGACGCCTTGCCGTGGCCCGCGGCGACGAGCCTGCCGACGTCGTCGTGCGCGGCGGTCGGGTTCTTTCCGTCTTCACGCGCGAGTGGCTCGACACCGACATCGCGATCGCGGACGGCTGGATCGCCGGGCTGGGCGAGTACGAGGGAGCCGAGGTCGTCGACGCGTCGGGGCGCTACGTCGTCCCCGGCTTCCTGGACGCACACATGCACCTCGAGTCGACGAAGCTGCTGCCGGACGAATTCGCCCGGCTCGTGCTTCCCCTTGGTACGACTGCAGTCGTCCTCGACCCGCACGAGCTCGCGAACGTCCTCGGCACCGACGGCGTGCACTGGCTGCTCGACGCCTGCGAAGGACTGCCACTCGACTTCTACTTCATGGCCTCGTCGTCCATTCCCGCGTCTCGGTTCGAATCGCCGCGGCGCCCGCTGCTGAGCGGCGACCTCGAGAGCCTGCTCCGACGCCGGCGCGTCCTCGGGCTCGCCGAGATGATGAACTTCCCGGGCGTCATCAACGGCGATGCAAGTGAGCTGGACAAGCTGCGGCTCGCGAACGGCGTGCAAGTCGACGGCCATGCGCCCGGGCTGCTCGGCAAGGCGCTCAACGCTTACGTGGCAGCGGGCATCCGCTCGGACCACGAAGCCCTGACGGTGGAGGAAGGACGTGAACGGCTGCGCAGCGGCATGTGGCTTCTGATCCGAGAGGCGTCGATGGCGCGCAACCTGCAGGCCCTCCTGCCCCTGGTGAAGGAGTTCGGCACGAACCGCATCGCGTTCTGCACCGACGACCGCGACCCGGAGGACATCGCCGAGAACGGCCACATCAACGGGATGGTGCGCGAGGCGGTCGCGGCGGGCGTCACGCCCGAGGACGCGATCGTGCTGGCGACGATCAATCCCGCGACCTGGCATCGGCTCTGGCACCTGGGAGCGATCGCACCGGGGTACCAGGCCGACCTGCTCCTCCTGCCCGACCTGGAGCGGTTCGAGCCAGAGTTGACGCTGAAGGCCGGCCGGCCGGTCGAGGAGATTCCGGAGCCGGACGTCCCGGAATGGGTCAAGCACTCCGTCCGCAACAAGCCGGTGAGCACGGAGGATTTCCAGATCCCGTGGGATGCCGGCAAGGCGCGCGCGATCGGGCTCGTCCCCGACCAGGTGGTGACCGAGTCGGTCGAGGTCGAGCCGACGACGGTGGGCGGCTTCGCAGTCGCGGACCCGGGCAATGACCTCGCGAAGATCGCGGTGATCGAGCGCCACCTGGGAACGGGCCGCATCGGACACGGTTTCGTCCGCGGTTCGGGATTGCGGCGCGGCGCGCTCGCGTCGACCGTCGCACACGATGCGCACAACATCGTCGTCGTCGGAATGGACGACGAAGACATGACACGGGCGGTGGAGCGGCTCGGTGAGCTCGGCGGCGGCATCGTCGTCGTGGACGGCGGCGAGGTGAAGGCCGAGCTGCCGCTTCCCGTCGCCGGGCTGCTTGCCGACGCACCGCTCGCCGAGGTGATCGAAAAGAGCCTGGCGTGCAACGACGCGGCCCGCGACGTCGGCTGGTCGGGCGCGACGCCGTTCCTGACGCTGTCGTTCCTCGGCCTGTCGGTGATCCCGAGCCTGAAGATCACCGATCGCGGTCTCGTCGACGTCGACCGCTTCCAGATCGTGCCGTTGAAGATTTGAGCACGTTGCTCACCAATGCCCACGTCGTGACCATGGACGACGCGGGCACCGAGTACGAGGGCGGCTGGGTCCTCGTCGACGACGGCGTCGTGAAGGATGCCGGCGCGGGCGCGCGGCCCGAGGCCGACGACGTGCAGGACCTTGGCGGAGCTGTTGTGACTCCCGGGCTCGTGAACACGCACCATCATCTGTGGCAGAACCTCACGCGTGCGCGTGCGCAGGACGAGAACCTCTTCGGCTGGCTCAAAGCTCTGTACCCGATCTGGTCTGCGATCGACGAGGAGGCCGAGTACGCCGCAGCGCGCGTCGGCCTCGCCGAGCTGGCCCTCTCGGGCTGCACGACCGTGTTCGACCACCACTACCTGTTCCCCCCGGGCGTGACGGGGCTGCTCGAAGCAGAGATTCGCGCGGCGCGCGAGCTCGGAGTCCGAATCGTCGCGTCCCGAGGGTCGATGGACCTCGGCGAGTCGCAGGGCGGCTTGCCACCCGATTCGGTGGTGGAGTCGCGCGACGATGCGCTCGCCGCGACGGAAGCGGCAGCCGCGCTCGCCGACGGTGCCCAGGTCGAGATAACCGTTGCTCCCTGCTCGCCGTTCTCCGTCACCCGCGAGCTGATGACCGAGTCGGCGGAGCTTGCACGCAGGCTCGGCCTGCGTTTGCACACACACCTCGCCGAGACGGTCGAGGAGGAGGACTACTGCCGCGAGCTCTACGGGTGCACGCCCGTCGAGTACCTCGGAGAGGTGGGCTGGCTCGCCGACGACGTCTGGTGCGCGCACTGCGTGCACCTCTCGGATGACGACGTCGAGACCTTCGGCGCGCAAGGCGTAGGGGTCGCGCACTGTCCCACCTCGAACATGCGACTCGGAGCGGGCATCGCGCGCGTGCGCGACCTGCTGGACGCGAAGGTACGTGTTGGGCTGGGTGTTGACGGGTCGGCCTCGAACGAGCGCAGCGATCTCTTCATGGAGGTCAAGCAGGCGCTGCTGGTCGCCCGCGCCCGTGGCGGGCCGAAGTCGATGACTGCGCGCGAGGCCCTGCGGCTCGGCACGCGAGGCGGCGCAGCCGTGCTCGGCCGCGACGACATCGGGCAGCTCTCGCCCGGCAAGCGCGCAGACGTAGCCGTCTGGCGGACGAACGGGCTCGAGCTCGGCGGTGCCGACGATCTCGTCGCCGGGCTCGTCTTCTCGGGGCCGCATCGGGTCGATCGCCTCTACGTCAACGGCGAAGAAGTCGTGCGTGACGGCCACCTTGTCCGGGCCGATGAGGGCGAGATCGCAAAGGAACATCGCGTCCAGGCGGAAAGATTCGCTTCATGAGCATCTCGCTTTCCACTCACGTTCTCGACATCGAGCGCGGGCTGCCGGCGACCGGCGTACGCGTCGAGCTCTGGCGTGAAGACCTCGTCACAGCGAGTGACACGGACACCGATGGACGCATCGCCCCACTCGCCACGGATCTCGAGCCCGGCGTCTATCGCCTGCTCTTCCGTCCTCCCTCGCCGTTCTTCAAGGGAATCGGCGTCGAGGTCGAGCTCGAGGACGGCCACTACCACATCCCGCTGCTCGTCTCCTCCTACGGGTGCACGACCTACCGCGGCAGCTAACTGTTGACGAGCTCGCAGAGCTCTTCGAAGGGCGCACGCGATTCGTCGAGAAGCTGGCCGAGCACCAGGACCCGCTCGCTTCGGCGCACGCCGTGATCGCTGAACTGACCCAGGACGAGAAGCTCGAAGCGCTCAACGCACATCCGGCGATCGGCGCGAAGACCCTGTCCGCGCGTTCGGCTGCCGAACAAGGTGGAGACGATGACCCGACCACGCTGGCGGACCTCGAACGACTCAACGCCGAGTACGAGCAGCGGTTCGGCTTTCGTTTCGTCGTCTTCGTGAACCGCCGCCCGAAGAGCGAGATCGTCCCGATCCTGCGCGAGCGGCTCGAGCGAACACGCGACGAGGAACTCGATACGGCCGTGCAGGAACTGGTGGCGATCGCGGAGGACCGGTGGCGTCGCTCCTAGCCCTCGACCCGTACGTCACCGACTGGCTCAACCTGCTGACCCGGTGGCTCCATGTCATTGCGGGCATCGTCTGGATCGGGTCGTCCTTCTACTTCATCGCGCTCGACAACCACCTCCGGCCGCCGCAGGACGAGCGCGAACGGGAAGCCGGCATCGGCGGCGAGACATGGGAGATCCACGGCGGCGGCTTCTACAACATCAAGAAGTACCTCGTCGCTCCGCGCGTGCTCCCGGAGACGCTCCACTGGTTCAAGTGGGAGGCGTACACGACCTGGCTGAGCGGCTTCGCGCTCATGATCGTCCTCTACTACCTCAACGCCGACACGTACCTGATCGACAAGAGCGTCGCCGACCTCTCGACCGGTGAGGCGGTCGCGATCAGCATCGCCTTGTTGGTGGCGGCCTGGCTCGTCTACGACGGTCTCTGCCGCCTGCTTGCGGCGAGACCATTCGTCCTTGCCGCGGTGCTGCTGGGGCTGATCACGCTCGCCGCCTGGGGCATCGGCCACCTCTTCAGCGGACGCGCGATGTACATCCAGGTCGGCGCGATGCTCGGGACGATGATGGTCGGCAACGTCTTCTTCGTGATCATTCCGGCGCACTGGGAGCTCGTGCGCGCGAAGGAGGCCGGACGCGAGCCTGACCCCGCGGCCAATGCTCGCGCAAAGCTGCGGTCAGTCCACAACAACTACCTGACCCTGCCCGTCGTCTTCACGATGCTCTCGAACCACTTCCCGTTCACCTACGGGCACAGCTACTCCTGGCTGATCCTCGTCGTGCTGCTCGTCATCGGTGCATGGGTTCGCCACTTCTTCAACCTGCGGCACATGGGACGGACCGTGTGGTGGATCCCGGTGACTGCGGCGATCGCGATCGCCGTGCTCGCGATCCTCATCCGCCCGAAGAACGAGTCCGCGGCTGGAACCCCGGCTGTGCAGTTCGCGCAGGTCGCGCGCATCGTCGATCAGCGCTGCACCGCCTGCCATTCCCAACACCCGACGAAGGTGAACGCGGCGCCGCGAGGGATCAAGCTCGACACGCCGGAGGAGATCAAGGCCCAGGCGTCTGCGATCGAACAGCAGGCCGTGCAGACTGAGGCGATGCCACTCGGAAACGTCACCGGTATGACCAAGGCCGAGCGCGACCTCCTCGGACGCTGGATCGCCCAAGGAGCGAGAATCCCCTAAGTGCCCCCGATGCTGGAGATCACCACCGGCGAGTTCCGCTTCCTCGCACGCTTCGAGGAAGAGCTCGCACCTCAGACGGTGGCTGCGTTCCGACGCATCCTCCCCTTCGACGAGCGAATCATCCACTGCCGCTGGAGCGGCGAGTCGAACTGGATTCCCTGGGGCGACCGCGACCTCGGGATCGGGCCGGAGAACGCGACCTCGTACCCGCACCCAGGCGAGCTCGCTCTCTACCCGGGCGGTCAAAGCGAAACGGAGCTGCTCTTTCCTTACGGGTACTGCTCCTTCGCGTCGAAGGCGGGACACCTGTGGGCGAACCACTTTGCGACGCTCGTCGAGGGGCGGGAGCAGCTCAAAGAGCTGGGCCGGCGCACCCTCTGGGAAGGCGCGCAGGCGATCACGTTCCGCGAGGTCTGATGCTCTACCGGCCGGAGGCGTTCGAGCCGCTGGTCGACACGCCCTGGAGCGAGCTGCGCGCTCGGGCGGCAATCCGCTCGATCGTCGAGGACGCCGATGCCGCTTTCCGCGGGCCGCGACTCTTCTGGCGGGCGAACGAGTGGGACGGCTGGCACGGGACGAGCCCGATGAAGAACCTCTATGTGGGCACGGCCGGAGTGCTCTGGGCTCTCGACCGCCTGCGCCGGCGCGGGTACACGGAGACCAAGCTCGACCTCGCGAGCCTCGCGCAGCGCAACGTCGAGTTGTTCCGGGAGCGACCCGACTACATGAAGGGCATGAAGCTTCCGGCGCTCCGGGACTCCGCGCTGCTCACCGGGGAGACGGGAGTTCTTCTCGTCGCCTGGCGCCTGTCCCCGAGCCCCGAGCTCGCGGACGAACTTTTCGAGCGCGTGCGGGCCAACGTCGACAACGAGGCCGACGAGGTGATGTGGGGAACGCCGGGCACGCTGCTCGCCGCCCAGGCGATGCTCGAGTGGACCGCGGACGAGCGGTGGCAGGACGCGTGGAACGAGAGCGCGGACGCGCTCCTGTCACGCCGTGACGAGGAGGGCTACTGGACCCAGCGTCTCTACGGCCAGGAGTTGCGCGGCGGCCTCACGCCGCCGCACGGCCTGGTCGGGAACGTCCAGGCGCTCCTCCCGCTACTCGACGGAGCTCGGGCCGACGCACTGAAACGCGAAGCCGCCGCACTGCTGGCGGGGAATGCCGTGCGGGCCGACGGGTTGGCGAACTGGCCGCCCCGGCCTCGTCCCGAGCTGCCGGGGCCGGATGGCCAGATTCGCGTGCAGTGGTGTGCCGGCGCACCCGGGATCGTCATCGGCGCCGCGACCTATCTCGACGAGGAGCTCGTCCGCGCCGGAGCGGAGCTCGCGTGGCACACCGGCCCTCCTGGTCTGGAGAAGGGACCGGGCATCTGTCACGGCACCGCAGGCAACGGGTACGCGTTCCTCAAGGCCTTCGCGCGAACGGGCGACGAGCAATGGCTCGAGCGCGCGCGCCGTTTTGCGATGCACGCGCTCGAGCAAGTCGAACGGCTTCGCGCCGAGCACGGTCGCGGCCGCTACTCGTTGTGGACCGGCGACATCGGCACGGCGCTCTTCGCGGCTGACTGCATCGACGGAACGAGCCGCTACCCCGTCTTCGACGGCTTCTAGCGTTTCAGCGCTCTTCGCGCTACGTACGGTAAGCCGAGCGCCGCCGGTGCGCCGAACCGCAAGCGCGCCGCCCGCGACGAGACGAGCACGAGCGCCAGGATCGTCGCGACGTACGGCAGCGTCTGGAACAGCTCCGGCGCGACGGTCACGCCGTGACCTTGCAGAGCGAACGGGAGCGCCGTGAACGCACCGAAGAAGTAGGCACCGACGAGGCAGAGGGTGGGCCGCCAGAAGGCGAAGATGACGAGCGCAATCGCGATCCAGCCGGCTCCTCCCGTCAGGCCGTCGGCCCACTGCGGCGTGATCGAGAGGCTGAAGGCTGCCCCGCCGATGCCTGCGAAAGCTCCGCCGACGAGCGTGTGGGCGTAGCGGTAGGCGGCGACGTTGACCCCCATCGCATCGGCCGCGGCAGGAGACTCGCCGACCGCGCGGACGTTGAGACCGGTTCGTGTCCGCGTGAGGTAAAGCGCGATGAGGACGACACAGACCCACGACGCGTACACCAGGATCGACTGCCCGAAGACAATCGGACCGATCACGGGCAAGTCCTGGAACGACTTGGGGAAGACCTCCTGGAACTGATGTCTCGCGGGGGAGCCCGTCAGCTTCAGATCGTTACCGAGGTACGACGAGAGCCCCGCAGCGCCGGCGAAGATCGTCAGCGCGAGACCGGACACGATCTGGTTCGCACGCAACGTCACGACGAGGAACGCGTGAATCGCCGCCATCGCGGCGCCGGCCAACGCCGCCACACCGATTCCCGCGGCCAGCACGACGGCCGACGCGCCGGGCAGTCGCTGCACTGCCCAGAAGCCCATGACTGCGCCGACGAGCATCATTCCCTCGACGCCGAGATTGAGCACGCCGGAGCGTTCGGCGAGCAGTTCGCCGAGCGCTGCGTAAAGGAGCG
Source organism: uncultured Actinomycetes bacterium (assembly GCA_963779965.1). GTDB lineage: Bacteria > Actinomycetota > Thermoleophilia > Gaiellales > Gaiellaceae > 3-1-20CM-4-69-9. The sequence continues at coordinate 17,878 of CAWAAP010000024.1, forward strand.
GCGTCCCGTAGAGAACACCTGAAGCAAGCACGACCACAACGAGGCTGTTGTTCACGACGCGGGCTCCGGAGCCGGCGTCTTGGCTGTGCGTGGCCCACGTTCGAAGCGGACGCGGTAGCGGACGAACAGCTCGCCGCCGAGAACGCAGAAGAGGATCAAGCCTTGCATGACGCCTACGAGGCCGTTCGGGAAATCCACGCCCTGCAGCGCAAAGCCCGCGTTTTGCAACCCACCGATCAGCAATGCCACCGGTACGACAGCCAACGGGTTGTAGCGCGCAAGTGCTGCGACGACGATGCCCGTGTACCCGTAGTTCGCCTGCCGTAGCCCACGCGGATCGAGTTGATGGCGAAAGTCGCCGTCCTGGCTCGCTCCTCCGATCCCTGCGATCGCACCGGACAGGCACATGACGGCCAGGATCTTTCGCCGTGTCCGCATTCCTGCGTAGCGTCCCGCGCGCGGAGAGTCAGCAATCACCTGCACCTCGAACCCGAAGCGCGTTCGTGTGTACAGCACCCAGACGATGACGGCGACTCCGATCGCCACGAGGAAGCCGAGTGGCAGGACCACGCTGTGAACAGTCCAACTCGGCCAGGTGGCCTCGTCGGGCAGCATCTTCCCCTGCGGGAAGACGCTGGCTTCAAACCCGCTCGTGTCGCGCAGGTAAGAGTGGCTGTCGAAGATCAGATACTCGAGAACGAGAGCGACGATGTAGTTGAGCATCAGCGAGGTGATGATCTCGTTCGTCGAGAAGAACGCCCGGAGGACCGCGGGAATTGCCGCCAACAGCGCGCCCCCAACAGCGCCGGCGGCGATCATGCCGGCGATCACGACCGGCGACGGCGCGCCGGCCATCAGAAGTGCGATCGTCGCCCCGGTGATCGCCCCTGCATAGAGCTGGCCCTCGCCGCCGATGTTGAAGAGGTTCATCCGGAAAGCGACCGCGGCAGCCAGCCCCGTGAACGCCAGCGGCGTCGCAGCGACGACCGTGTCGCTGAGTGCGCCGTGGGCGATGAATGCCGCATCGAACAAACGGTGGAAAGAATGGATCGGAGGGTGGCCCGTCACCAACAACATGACGGCGGATAACAAGAACGCGACCGCGAGCGAGGCGACCGGGACGACAACTGTCAGCCACCAGGGCTGACGAAGGCGGCGCTCGATCCGCATCAATCGTGCTCCCGACCGCCCGCCATGAGCAGGCCGAGCTCCTCGACGGTGGCCGACTCCGCCTCGCGCTCGCCCGCGACCGCGCCCTCGTACATCACGGCGATGCGGTCGGCCAAGGCGAGAATCTCATCGAGGTCTTCGCTGAGGAGCAGCACGCCCACTCCCGTCGAGGCCGCCTCCCGCAGATACGAGTGAACGGTTTCGATGCTCGAGACATCGAGACCGCGCGTCGGCGAGGCCGCGATGAGAACTGCAGGTTCGCCGGAGAACTCGCGCGCAAGCACGATCTTCTGCACGTTCCCACCGGAGAGCTGCCAGGCGGGCACCTGACACCCAGACGTGCGAACGTCGTACTTGTCGATCGCGCGATCCGCGAGATCGCGAATGCGTGCAAAACGCAAGAAGGGCCCACGTGACACGGGCGAGCGACGGTACGACTTGAGCACGACGTTGGACGCGATGCTCAAACCGGGCGCGACGCCGGTGCCCAGACGATCCTCGGGAACGTAGGCGACGCCGGCCGAGATCGCGCTGCGTGGATCGCCGCTTCGCACGCGACGTCCGCTGATCTCGATCGTTCCCTTCGTCGCCGGCCGCATGCCGACAATCGTCTCGGCGAGCTCACGCTGACCGTTTCCCGCCACGCCCGCGACCGCGACGATCTCGCCGCCGCGGACGCGAGAGCGAGACGTCCTTGACGGCCGGCACTCCGCGGTCGCCGTCGGCCCAGACGCCGTCGAGCTCCAAGCACAGCGTCACCCACGGCCGGTCGCTCGTGGTGACGCCGCCCGATTTCGACCTCGCGACCGACCATCAACGCGGCCAGCGACCGTGGCGTCGCCTCCGACGCAGCAACGGTTCCGAGCGAGCGTCCGCGACGCAGCACGGTGACTCGATCCGCGACCGCCTTCACTTCGTGGAGCTTGTGCGAGATGAAGATCACGGTGCGACCGTCCGCCGCCATAGCGCGCACCGTCTCGAAGAGCGCGTCAGCTTCCTGAGGAGTCAACACGGCGGTTGGCTCGTCGAGGATGAGGATGCGTGCATCCTGGTAGAGCGCCTTCAGGACCTCGACGCGCTGCTGCTCACCAACCGAGAGCTGCCAGATGCGCGCGTGCGGGTCGACGGCGAGCCCGTACCGACGCGACAGCTCTGCCACTCGCTGCTCGATTGCACGGGGTCGCAACAGAAATGCCCGGCCGATATCCCGTTGGTCGCCGAGAACAACGTTCTCGGCGACAGTGAACGGGCGACACGAGACGGAAGTGCTGGTGCACCATCGCGATCCCAGCTGCGATCGCATCGCGTGGCGAGTGGAAGTCGACCGGCCGTCCGGAGAGAAGGATCTCGCCTTCGTCCGGCCGGTAGAGGCCTGTGAGGATGTTGGACAGCGTCGTCTTGCCGGCGCCGTTCTCACCCAGAAGGGCGTGCACTTCTCCTTCTGCAGCCTCGAAGTCGACCTGGTCGTTCGCTACAACCGCGGGAAACCGCTTCGTGATTCCCCGCAGAGCAACGGCGGCCGGCATGGTGGGAGGATCGGGCGGGGAAGCCTGAACTTCCCCGCCCACGGAATCAGCCTTTGGCGCTGCCGATCACGCCTTTGACGAGCCAGTTCATCGCATAGAGGTCCTTGACGGTCAAGCGCTTCCCTTTCGGAACACGCAGCTTGCCCTTCTGGTCGTAGAGCGGACCCGCGAACTCGTAGAACGTGCCCTTGACCAATCCGTTCTTCTTCTTCGCGATTGCAGCCTTCGTCTTCGCCCTCACCTTCGGCCCGTAAGGGGCGAGGCCGATCATGCCGTCCTTGATGCTGCCGTAGTAGAAGTTCGTCTTCCAGGTTCCGTTCAGCAACGCCTTCGTCTTGCGCAGGTAGTAGGGACCCCAGTTGTAGACCGCAGCGGTCAGCCACTGCTTGGGAGCGAACTTGCGAGCGTCGGAGTCGTAGCCGACCCACGGGACGCCTTTGGACTCCGCGTATTGACCTGCGGTGGGGCTGTCGACGTTCTGGCCGATGACGTCACAGCCTGCGGCAATGAGACTCTGTGCCGCCTTCTTCTCCTTGCCGAGGTCGAGCCAGGCGTTCGTCCAGATCAGTTTGACCTTTGCGCCGGGATGGGTCGCCTGTGCACCGAGCGCGAACGCATTGGCGTGCCGGATGATCTCCGGAATCGGGAACGGAACGACGTACCCGATGACACCTTTCTTCGTTGCGGCGCCGGCCGCCATTCCAGAGAGGTAGATCCCGTCCTCTCCTGCCCCGAAGTACTCCGCCATGTTCGCGGATTGCGCGGTGCCTGTTGCCATCTCGAACTTCACGTCCGGGTACTTCTTCGCCGCTGCCACCATCGCCGGCTGAAAACCGAACGACGTGGCGAAGATGATCTTGTTGCCGTCTCGAATGAGGCTCTCGATGACCTGTGTGGTCTGCGGGCCTTCCGGCACGAGCTCCTTGTACGTCGTCTCGACCTGCTGAGCCGAGTTGCTTCTGCACGTAAAGGCGACCCTTGTCGTGCGCCTGCGACCAGCCGTTGTCGTTGTGCGGACCGACATACATCCAGGCCGCCTTGAGCGCCGCGGCTTTCTTCTGCGTCTTCGCCGAGCCGGTCGAGACGCCGAGCGCCAGGAGCAGCGCAACGACGAGCGCGAGCGGCAAGGCAAAAGCGAACTTCCTTTTCCTCATGTTCTCCTCTCTCCTCTTCCCGGGGGTGCCGCTCGCGACTATAGGGCGGTCGACGGTTGCTGCCTAGGGCTCGGCGGTCAGCCTCGCCAGGGCCCCCGTCAGGACTTCGACAGCCACCTCGACGTCCGCCTCTGAGGACTCCTCCTGCGGCGAGTGGCTGATGCCGCCGTTGAGGCTGCGCACGAAAAGCATCGCCGTCGGGACGCCTGCAGCCGCCAGGATCGCCGCGTCGTGCCCGGCTCCGGACGGGAGCTCGAGGATCGGCAGGCCCCGTTCCTCCAGCTCCGCGCGGAAGGCGCCGATCGGCTGCTCGGCCATCGGTACCGGCTCGAGCCGAAAGTCTGCGTGAACATCGAGCTCGGCTACAAGGCGGTCGAGGCGCTCGCGGTCGGGGGCGCGGACATCGACGGAGACGCGCACCCGCCCTGGGATCACGTTCACGGCTCCCGGCTCGACGTCGACCTGGCCGACGGTGGCCACCGCGCCGTCGACGGCGCTCGCGGTGTCTCGCACGCGGAGGATGTATTCGGCCGCCGCCGTCAGCGCGTCGAGACGGCCCGCCATCGGAACGGTGCCCGCGTGGCCGGCCTGTCCCACGAAGGTGCGCTCGCCGCGAACGATGCCGACGATCCCCATCGCCAGGCCCAACGGGATGCCCGCTCGCTCCAGGACCGGCCCCTGCTCGATGTGCACCTCGAGGAAGCATGCGGGCAGAGCCCCGCGCTCGACGAAGGCCGAGCTGCCGATGCAGCCGCGCTCCTCGTCCCTGAAGACCACGACGGCACCCTTGTCCACGCGCTCGACCGCCTCGATCGCGGCGACGACCCCGAGCGCACCGTCGAACTTGCCCCCGTACGGCACCGAGTCGAGGTGCGAGCCGGTCCAGACGCTCGGCTCCCCGGTGCGACCGATGAGGTTCCCGGCTTCATCCACCTCGACGTCGAGCCCGGCGTCTCGCATCCATCCTGCGGCCAGCTCGTGCGCGCGATCCTCCCCTTCGGTGCCGGCGACACGGTTCGCGCCGACGCCGCCGCCGATGGCGTAGAGCTCGTCTAGACGCTCGTGCACGCGCACGGCGCGATCATCCCTCTTGGCGTGACGCCAAGGGACACGTACCGGTGCCAGGCACGGGTACGACTCTGTGACAGCTTCGCGCGCTAGAGGCCGAACGGGTTGATCGGCTTCGGGCTCGTCGAAACGAGGACGCTCTTCGTCTCGAGGTAGAGCTCGAGCGTGTCGATGCCGAGCTCTCGGCCGAATCCGGACTGCTTGTAGCCGCCGAAGGGGATACCCGGAAAGGCGGTGTAGGGCATGTTGATCCCCACGGTGCCGGCCTTGATGCGGCTCGCGACGCGGTGTCCGCGACCAGGGTCGCCCGTCCAAACTGTCGCCATCAGCCCGTACCGCACGTCGTTCGCTATGCGGATCGCATCCTTCTCGTCCTCGAACGGGATCACGGTGACGACCGGTCCGAAGATCTCCTCCTGTGCGACCGACATCGCGTTTTCGACTCCCGCGAGCACGGTCGGGGGATAGAACGCGCCTTTGCCATCGCCGATCGCTCCTCCGGTGACGACCTCGGCGCCTTCCCCGCGTCCCTGCTCGACGAAGCCGTGGACCTTGTCACGGTGCGCCGTCGAGATCAGCGAGCCGACCTGCGTTTCCGGATCGAGCGGATCGCCGACACGCAGCTGTTGCGCAAGCGCGGAGAACTTTGCGACGAAGTCGTCGTAGATCGAACGCTCGACGAGAACCCTCGAGCGGGCCTCGCAGCTCTGACCGGCGGAGTAGTAGATCGACCACACCGAGCTCGGAATCGCATCGTCGAGATTCGCGTCCGCGAACACGAGGTTCGGGCTCTTGCCGCCGAGCTCCAGCGTGACCCGCTTGATCGGCCCAGATGCGAGCCGCATGATCTCGCCGCCCGTCTGCGTCGAGCCGGTGAACGCAACCTTGTCGACGCCTGGGTGACGAACGAGGTACGCGCCTGTCGTCTTGCCTGGGCCGGGAACGATGTTGATGGCGCCGGGAGGGAAGCCGACCTCCGACGCAAGCTCTCCCAGCCTCAGCGCGGTCAGCGGCGTTGCCTCGTCGGGCTTCAACACGACCGAGCAGCCGGCTGCAAGAGCCGGCGCGAGCTTCCAGGTCGCCATCATCAGCGGGTAGTTCCAAGGGACGATCTGGCCGGCGACGCCGACGGGCTCCTTCAGGGAATAGAAGAGCAGCGACCCACCGATCTGATTCGAGCGCCCCGCGATCGACGCGATCGCCGATCCGTAGAAGCGGAAGTTCTCGACGGCCTGGTTCACCTCTGCCTTGACCGACGCGATTGCCTTGCCGACGTTGCGGGCCTCGAGCTCCGCGAGCTCCTTGCGATTCGCGACGATCGCGTCTCCGAGCGCGTGCAGAAGTCGTGAGCGCTCGGTCGGCGGCGTCTTCCCCCACGGCCCGTCGAGCGCCGCGCGTGCCGCTTCGACCGCTCGATCGACGTCCGCCTCGCCGGCCATCGCAGCCCGTCCCAGCACATCGCCGGTCGCAGGCTCCGTCAGGTCACGAATTTCTCCTGACGCGGGCTCGACGAGCTCGCCGTTGATGAAGAGCCCGTACTCGCGCTCGGTTGCGACGGCCATCGGCCGCTGAGGATACGGGTTCGGCGGTGGGAAGGGCCAGTAGGATCCGTTGCATGGCGGACGAGAGCGTCCAGGTCGAGGCTGCGCGCATTCCGGACCGGGATCGGCTGCTCCACGAGCTGCGGGACGCGGGGCTCGACGCGCGGGCCGTCGGGGAGGTCTCGATCGAGGTGCCGTGCGGCTCCGACACCGACGATGCTTCCGACGAGCTCCTCGCGCAGACCGAGCACATGATCCAGAGCCTCGGCGCACCTTTCGTGCCCCAGAAGCACGAGGGCGTGATCTACATTCGCCCGCCGGTGAGCTGACTAGGGCAGCTTCGGCAAGTCCGGAAGCTGCGGCAGCTGCACGTCGGGCAGGACGACCGGCGGCACCGTCACCGACGGAACAGTTATCGCCGGAACGGTTATCTCGGGAACGGCCACTGCAGGCACCGTGACCTCGAGGTCCGTCGGTTCCGGGAGCGAGCCAATGGGCACCGCCGCCGCGACAGCCGGTTTGGCCGCGGCGGAACTCACAACAGGCTGACTGTGCGGTCCGTTCGACGCGCCCTGCACGGCCGGCACATTCGGCACGGCAAGCGTCGGGCCGTGGCCCTGCTCGGCCGCAGCCCGCGCCTTCGCGGGATGCGCGCTCGGACCAGCTACGTCTCGGGGCCGAACCGTGCTCGTAGGAACAACGGCACGATGCTTCACGATCGCAGGCGCAACCGGAGCCGGCTTGTGGCCGGCTGCAACAGTGAGCGTCGCAGTCGTCGCGACTGCGGCCGTGACGGCAGCGAGCTTCAGTGGTGCGGCCGCGCCGCCGAAGAACCAGCGGAAGAGCTCGACAACCGATGCTGCCGCGCCACGCCGCGTGCCTGCCGTCGCCCCGGACTGCTCGAGCTGCTGCGCGATCCCGCGCCGGGCCCGGAAGAGCAGCGTTTCGACGGCTGCGACGGAGATGCCGAGCTCGTTCGCGATCTCCTCGTAGGAGTACCCCTGAAACTCACGGAGGACCAGTGCCCGGCGTTGCCGCGTGGGAATGGCTCCCAGCGCCTGAGTCAACTCGCCGAGTGAGACCCCGGGGGTGCGGTCCGGCGAGGCGATGACGTCTTGCAGCGCATCCAGGTCGTGTGCCGTCTCGACGCGCCCGCGCCGGCGCGCGGACTGATGTCGGTTGTGGCAGACGTTCTGCGCAATCTTGAAGAGCCACGCGAGCTCGTACTCGGGAACGACCCCGCGGCCGAGACCGCGTTGCGCGTTGAGGAACGTCGTCTGGACCGCGTCCTCTGCCTCCTCACGCGAGCCGAGGCGGCTCAGGCAAAAGCCGAAGATCCGCGACGAGTGCCGCTCGTAGAGCTGGCGAGTCGCGTCAGCCGGCGGGACTTGGGCGAGGGCAGTGCTCAAGCACACTCACTTTGGGAGAGATTTGTGGTTTCTGCAAGAGGGGCGCCGTGGACGCCTCTGCGGCAGCGGACGTCCACGGCTGGGGGGTGGATCAGTTGAGCAGGGCACTCGGCCTCGCCAGGTGGAACCCCTGGCCGTAGTCGACGCCGAGCGAGCGCAGGAGTGCGAGGTCCTCGTCGCTCGAGATGCCCTCGGCCACGATCAGGGCTCCGACGCCTTCGGCAAACCCGACGAGCGAAGATGCGAGCGCCTCACGGGCCGGGTCGCGCGCGATCTCGTGCGTGAGGCTCAGATCGAGCTTCACGAGGTCGGGCGCGAGCCGCAGGATGTGCCGGAGATTCGCGAAGCCCGCGCCGACGTCGTCGATTGCGAGCTGAGCGCCGCGCTCACGGAGAGGTGCAAGCGCATCGCGCAGCGCGTCGTAGTCGTCAACCTGGGCGTGCTCGGTGATCTCGATCACGACCCTGCCGGCGACGTCGAGCAGCAGTTCGCAGAAGCGCGGATCGAGCGCGGTCGCAGGTGACACGTTGAGGGCAATCGCAACCTCGGGCGGAAATTCGTCGAGACGCAACAGGGCGGCCCGCATCGCCGCGAGCTCGAGCTCCACGCCGAGCCCGACCTCGTTCGCCTCGGCGAACCAGACCGCGGGCCCACGCATCGGCTCCGTCCAGAACCGCGCGAGAGCCTCGAGCGAGACGATGCGGCAATCGAGCAGGTCGAAGATGGGCTGGAACTCGATGTCCACCTGGTCTCGATCGAGGATCGAGCGAATGCGCGACCACTCCAGCCTGCGCTTCTCGCTCTCGAGCTGCCCGCGATCGAGTTGATCCGCGACGATCTCGGCCAGCACGCGCAGGAAGCGCACGTCGCGGTCGTTGAGGGACGGCTCGGCTGAGCGGCTGAGGCAGCAGAGCGTGCCGTACAGAGTCCCGTCCCAGAGCCGGATCGGTGCGCCGACGTACGCGCCGATGCCGGTCTCGCGCGTGATCGGGAGATCGGCCGTTCGTTCGTCTGCGGCCGCGTCGTGAATGAGGTGAGGCAACTTGCCTCGAGCCATGCGCCCGCAGTAGGTCTGATCGGCGGGAATGCGCGAGCCGACCTCGAGTTCGAACCACTCACTGTCACCATCGATGGCCTCCACGACGAAGTCGCCGTCGAATGCACCCACGAGCGCCACGTCCATGTCGAGCGCAGCTCGCGCCAGCGAGAGGATGCGCTCGATCGCCTCGTTCGAGCCATCGGCGCTGAGGCGCGCGAGCTCAGCGAGCCCTTCCAGGGTCGGCACAGGCTTCGTGGAGACGACACCGCTCATCAGGCGATCCTCGCTTCGCGGGGTACGAGCGGGGTCACGGTTGCTCTGTGCGGGAAGTCGAGGATCGCGTCGATGAGGTTCAGCGCCGGCGTGTCCTTCGTCAGGCAGCGCTCCGCGCCCGCGGCAAGTGCCTGGGCGGCGACCTCCCGCACGCGGGCCGCCGTGACGATGACGACGCGTGAGGCGGGTGAGACCTTTCGCACGCGCCGGGTTGCCTCGATGCCGTCCATGCTCGGCATGTGGAGGTCCATCAGCACGACGTCGGGGCGCAGCGCTTCCGCGAGTGCGACAGCCTCGAGGCCGCTCGATGCGGAACCGACGACCTCGATGCGGCGCTCGATCCCCAGCGTGAGCATCAGCGCCTCTGCAAACAGCGCGTGGTCGTCCACGACGAGCACGCGCACGACTTCACGGTCAGGGACTGCAGTGAGGAATTCGCGTCGCATTGGCGGAGAAGAACGCCTTCTCCCCGCAAACTTGCGAAGCTATGCACAGAATCACTCGTTCGAGGGAACGCGAACGTAAACGACGGCCCTTGCATCCACAGCCGCTCGCCGGAAGGAACCGATCCCTTTCGAGCCGCTGCTGCGGCGCGCTGCCACGCGTGACGACGACAGCCGTCGCTTCGCGCAGCAAGACGTCTCCGGCCGGGCTGGCATCCAGCCAATCCAGATAGCGGCGCTGGTCACGGCGCGAGAACGCGTCGAGCGGATTCGCGATCCACACCTGCCGCCCGTCGAGCGCGAGCTGTTCCGCGTCCACGCCGTCGGCGAGGATCGGCTTACCGGCGGCCAGTCGCGCAGCCTCACCGCGCACCCGTGCGCCCGCACCGTCCTGTTTCGGCGTCTGGACCACCCCGATGACGAGGAAGGCGACCGGCAACATGGCGCACAGCACGAGCGGGCGCAGAGAAACCGTGAAGTCGCGGAGGAACCGTTTCCCGAGACCGTGCGCAGCGGGAGCTGCGATGAAGCAGGCGAGCCAGATCGCGTTCCGCCCTGCCTGCAACGTCATCGCGGCGAATGCCGCAACACAGACGAACTCCCAAACCCTCAGGCCAGACCGGTAGGCAAAGACGAGCAATGGAATGACCAGCAGGATGAAGACGACGTCGAACGGCCTGTGCAGGGAGAGCGGCGCCCACATCCCTTCGCCGCGCTGCGCCGACTCGCTTTTGAGGACGCCCAGGTAGTAGGTGCCCGACTTCGTGAACGCCGGTGTGATGAAGAGCGCCGCGCTGCAGGCAGCGAGGACGCTCACCGCCACAGCTGGCTCGCGACGGAGACGGTCGATGACGAGATACGCGGCTGCGACCGCCAGTCCGACGAGCACCCCACCGTGAAGATTGGCCCAGATCGCGATTACGGGGACGAGGAGCCAGACTCGCCGGCTCGGTGTGCGCGCCTCGGCGCGGACGAGGAGCAGGGTGGCGCAGAACAACACGAGTGAAAAGAGCTGCGCGCGCACGAGGATGAAGGAGGGCAGCGCTGCGAAGAAGACCAGCATGAGCACGAGCGCGCCGGCCGCGTCGGATGCGTCGTAGGCACGCATGCCCAGGCCGAGCAGCGCGAGCGCCGCGGTCGCGGCGACGACCTGGGCCAGGAGCAGGCCCCGATCCCCGCCTACCAGCTGCAAGCCATGGAAGACAAGCTCGCCCAGGACAGGCACGTTGACCCAGTCGACGGAAGGTGATGCGGCATAGGGAACGCCGGTCGGAATCGAGCCCTGGGCGAAAATCGTCCGCCCCAGCGCAGCGAGCCATCTGGCGTCGCCGCCGATCCTCCCGAGGAGTGCGCAAGCGCCCGCGCCTAGGGCGACGGCAAGCCAGGTAAGCCTGGAGCTCTGCGGCCTGCGCTCCATGAGAAAGGCATCGGCCTGGAGCCGGGGCCGCTGTAGGACTTCTGGGCTGGAGCTAGGAAACCCGTTCGAACAGGGCAGCCTGGCCCTGGCCGACGCCCACGCAGAGCGTCGCGATGCCAAGTCTTCCCTGGCGGCGTCGCAGCTCGTGCAGCAGCGACACGACGAGCCGTGCGCCGCTCATTCCAAGCGGATGGCCCATTGCGATGGCGCCTCCGTTCACGTTCACCTTCTCCTCGTCGAGACCCAGCTCCCGGATGACGACCAGGCTCTGCGATGCAAACGCCTCGTTCAGCTCCACGAGGTCGAGGTCGCCGACCGACACGCCCGCGCGATCGAGCAGCTTTCGCATCGCAGGGACGGGACCGATCCCCATGACGCGCGGATCGACGCCGGCAACCGCGCTGGCGACGAAGCGGCCCAGCGGTTCGATCCCGAGCTGATGGGCCTTCTCCTCGCTCGCGATCACGAGCGCGGCGGCGCCGTCGTTGATGCCGCTGGCGTTACCGGCGGTGACCGTTCCGCCCTCGCGGAACGCCGGTTTCAGGCTTGCAAGCTTCTCTGCGCTCGTATCCGGACGTGGATGCTCGTCGCGCTCGAGGCCATTCACCGGGACGAGCTCATCGTCGAAGCGACCGGCGTCGGCAGCGGCCGCCCAACGCTGCTGCGAGCGTAGTCCGAAAGCGTCCTGCTCTTCCCTCGAGATCTGCCAACGTTCCGCGACGTTCTCTCCGGTCTCGCCCATCGACTCGAGCGGAAACTTCTCCGCGAGCCGCGGATTCGGAAACCGCCATCCGAGTTGCGTGTCGTAGGTGGTTCCATCGCCGTACACCGGCTTCGCCGTCACGAGCGGCGCACGACTCATCGACTCGACGCCGCCCGCGACGAACAGCTCACCGTCTCCCGCCGCAATCGCATGGCACGCGGAGACAACCGCCGATAGCCCCGATGCACAGAGGCGGTTGACCGTGATGCCCGCCACCGTCTCCGGCAAGCCTGCGAGCAGCACGGCCATGCGCGCAACGTTGCGGTTGTCTTCGCCGGCCTGGTTCGCGGCACCGAAGTAGACGTCCTCGACCTCTTCGGGCGGCACGCCCGCGCGCGTGACGGCTGCCGCGATCACGGTCGCTGCGAGGTCGTCGGGTCGAACACCAGAGAGCGCTCCGTCTTTGCGCCCGATCGGCGTGCGGACCCCAGAAAGGATGACCGCGCGGCTCACGTTCCGACGAATTCGATCCGTACCGGCTCTTCGTAGACGCCCGCCTCCTCGGCCCGCCGCAACAGCTCGGCGACGGCCCGGCGTCCTTCGTCCCCGTAGTCGCACGTGAGGTCGTTCACGTACATCTCGATGAACCGGTCCGCGGTCTTTGCGTCGAGATCGCGTGCAAAACCAAGCGCGTACTCCGTTGCCTCTTCGCGATTCGCGAGACCGGCGGCGATGGAGTCAAGGAGAACAGTGGAAAGCTCGTCGAGTCGCGCCACGTCCCGGCGTGCGACGTTCACGCCGAGCGGCAACGGCAGACCGGTCTCGAGCAGCCACCACTCGCCGAGGTCGAGCACCTTCACGAGTCCTTCGTCCGCGTAGGTCAGCTGACCTTCGTGGATCAGCAGGCCCGCCTCGGCGTGGCCCGACTTGACCTCGTCGAGGATCGCGTCGAAGGCGAGAGCGCGATGGGCGAACGGGCCGCCGAGTGCCATGCCGAGAACGAGGAATGCGGTCGTCAAGCGCCCGGGCACGGCGATCTCGGCAGCACGCAACTCGTCCGGCGACAGTTCCTCACGCGCGACGACGATCGGCCCGTAGCCCGACCCGATCGACGCGCCGTGGGGCAGCAGCGCGTAGCGGTCCTGCACGAGCGGATAGGTGGCGAGCGACAACGCGGTCACCTCCAGCCTGCCTTCGAGCGCCCACTCGTTCAGCACCTGGATGTCCTCCGGCACGAACTCGAACTCGAATCCCCGTGGGTCCACCCGGCCGGAAACGAGGCCCCAGGCCATGAATGCGTCGTCTGGGTCTGCGGAGTGGCCGATGCGGATGCGCAGCAAGGTGGTCGCCGCTAAGGGCGAGGCGGGCCGCGTGACGCGGCAGACGCGACGGTAGTGCCGGAGGCGGCACCTGGCAGACTGTGTGGTCGTGGCGAAGCCGGATTTGTCAGACGCAATTCAGGATTACCTGCGCGAGATCTACAAGCTCGGCGCAGACGGCGGCCGCGTGTCCGTGACGGCGCTGGCCAAACGGCAGGGCGTCTCGCCCGCGTCAGCCAGCGCGATGGTGAAGAAGCTCGCAGCGCTCGAGCTCGCGGTTCACCAGCCGTACCGCGGCATTGCACTCACGAACGCCGGCGAGAAGGTGGCGCTGGAGGTCATCCGGCACCACCGCTTGCTCGAGCTCTATCTCGCGGAGACGCTCGGCGTCGACGTAGAGGAAGTGCACGGCGAAGCGGAACGGCTCGAGCACGCACTCTCGGAAGAGTTGGAGGAGCGCATCGACAAGGCACTCGGATTCCCGACCCACGACCCGCACGGGGACCCGATCCCCAACGCGAAGCTCGAGTGGCCTAGCGGCGACCGAAAAACCAGCGTTCCAAAGGCTTCAACAGCTCGCCGCGGGTGAACGGCTTCAGGTTCTCGGGGCGGCCGTCGCTCTCGGAAACGGTGAGGTCGTCCTCGAGTGCGCCGTTCGCAGCGTCCAGCGCGTCGTCGAGCTCGTAGCCTTCGAAGAGGTAGTCGTCGCGACGCGGCTCGTCGCTCGCCCGATTCTCGGGGTTGACCGCCCGGCCCACAGCCCAGATCGCGCCCTGCTTGCGCTCGATCCAGATGACTATTGTCTCCGCGGCGCCCGCGTCGTCGACCCCGTGGACGACTCTCTCGGCAAAGCGACCCTCCGTCGTTTTCCGCCGCACGGCGACAAGGATACAATCGCCCGATGCAGCGACTTGCAGGCTTGCTGCGCTCGCCCTTTTCCTTTCTCTTTGCCCGTTCGAGCATGGAGGAGCGTGTTGTCGCGTACGTCATCCGCGAGCACGGGCGAGGGCGGGCGCTCAGCGAGATCCTGGAGGACCGGTACGTGCAGAACCGGCTCAGCCCGCAGCAACGGCTGCGCATGCTCGATCGCCCCGAGCTGATCCAGGCCCTCGGTGACGAGACGGTCGAGGACACTCGGCGCGATCTCGAATCCGCGCGCGCCGGTTAGCGGCACAACTAGAGCTCGGTCCCGACGCCTCGCTCTCGCGCCCGCTCAACCGCGGCGGTTGCAATTGCGACGTCCCAGGCTGCGATGCCGTTCGACTTGAAGAGAGCGATGTCGTCTGGAGACTGGCGGCCAGGTAGCTCCCCGGACACGACCTCGTGCAATTCATGCACCTCGAGCCAGTCGAGGACACCCTGCTGAATCGGCTCGATCAGATCGGCGGACTCGAGCCGCGCCTGCTCCTTCCAGTCGCAACAGACAAATGTCGCGCGCTCGAGAACCACGTTGTCGAGCTCACGTGACACACCGTTGTTCGCGCCTGCTGCGCAGACCAGAGCGCCGGGCCGGAGCCACTCGCCGCGAAGCACGGGATCGCGAGAGGTCGTGATCGTCACGACGACGTCCTGCTCCGCCGCCTCGCGGTTGCTTTCCGCAGGCTCCGCGCCGACGCGCTTGCAGAATGCGCGCAGATTGCGCTCCGTGCGGCAATACGCAACCACACGCTCGATCGTCGGAACGGCGGCGCGAATGCACAGGACTTGCGTCTCGGCCTGAGTGCCGCAGCCGATCACGCCCAACGACGTTGCACCTTCGCGAGCGAGGTGTTTGGCCGCGACCGCGCTCGCCGCTCCGGTCCGCAACCGGCCCAGGTGGTCGGCTTCGATCAGACCAACCAGCTCCGGCCGGTCGGTCGCGAAGAGCGCAACGAGAAAGGCCACGCCCTCCGCGAACCCGGCATAGGTCTTCACGCACGCATATCCGAGCTCGAGGTCGGAAGCGGCCATGTCTGCGAGGCGCCCCTCCTGGAGCCCAAGTCGGCGGCGCGGTGCGATCTCCACCGCCCCGGCAGCCATCCTTCGGAACGACCCTTCGACGGCCTCGACGGCATCCGATGGCGCAAGCAGTTGCTGCACGTCGTCCTCCGACAGGAAGAGCGTCACACGAGCTCGGTGCCGTCTCGCACGACGATCCTGCTCGCCTTCAATGCGGAGAACAGCCTCCCAGGGCACGGCGTTGGGGCTGTGTGCCTTCGGGGTGCCGATCCCGAAATGCTCCAGCCGGCCCCTCTGACCGACTACGAGCTCTTCGACGCGCGGAATCCCATTTCCGAGCACGGCGCGCATGTCTCGGCAACGACCGAGTCGGCGCCCCGACTCGGTCTCGACTACGCGGCCGACCATGGACGAGAACGTCCTCAATGATCGGATCCCGGGATCTTCTCGATGTACGGTCGGAGCCGATCGTCTCCGCGTCCGAGCCCAAGCTCCTGCGCACGTTTACGCAGCTTCACGTGCGAGTCGACGCCGTCCACTTCTTCCCACGGGACGCGCACGCGCCCGCCGCCCCCCAGCCAGGCGGCGATCCGTCCGATCCGTCCCGCCCGCGCCCGCCAGACTCCGGGGCCGCACAAGATCGCGACTACCTCGAGGCCCTCGCCGGGTCCGCCCTCCAGCGCGATGTCATCGACCTTCCCGCAACGCCGTCCCTCGGCATCGAGCAGTTGATGGTCGAGCAGATTGAGGCCGAGGTCGATCGTCTTCGTCAATTCTGTCCCACGTTCGTGAGGATCATGAGCGGAACGGCGCTCACGGCGATCACCATGATGACGACGAGATACACGATTCCCAGAGCATTGGCAATCGGACCGTTCGTGTATTCGCGCATGTAGGTCCTGTCGTTGGCGACGAGGAAGATCGGGATGTACGTGAGCGGTAGCGCCACCGCCGAGAAGATCACCGCGTACTCGGTGAGCTGCACCGGGTCGACGCCGGTCATGACGACGCCCAATGCGAGCACGAGAAGCACGAGCCAGGTGACGGTGAACCTCGGGGCGCCGCGCGGGTGTCGGTAGCGGCCCCACTCCCAGCCGAGGAACTGCGCGAGGTTGTACGCGCCTGAGAACAGCGTGTCGATCGCGGCGCCGCTCACCGCGAACAGGATGCCGACCAGGCCGAGCAGCAGCCCGATCTGCCCGAGCGGAACCTCTGCGCCGAGCGCGATCGTCCCGAGAAACTCTGGCTCGATTCCCTGGCCGAGAAAGAGCGCGCCGCCGACGATCATCAGCGCGAACGACAGAAAGCCGCCGAGCCCGTAGCCGATCATCGCGTTGACCTTGTTCAAGCCGAGATCCTTCGGGCCCCAGCGCTCCTCCACGCCGCCGGACGAGTAGAAGTACACCTCGTACGGCGTCATCGCAGCGCCCAACAGACCGACGGCGAAGTACGCGTAGAGCACCGGACTCTGCGTCTCCATGTGCGGCACGAAGCCGTGTCCCACAGCGCCCCACGCTGGATCCAGCTTCACGGCTGCAACTGCAAACACGAGCATGCAGAGCCCGCCGTAGCCGAAGATCCGCTCGACCCATTCGAACGCAACGAACCAGACGACGAGGAGGAGCCCCACGCCTGCGATGAGGATCAGCAGGCGGTAGGGAAGCCCCGAAAGAAGCTGGAGGCAGATCGCGAGGCCGCCGATCTCTGCGGTCAGCGTCAGCAGGTTGACAACCTGCGCCGAGACCAGCGCTGCAAGTCCGGCCTTGAAACCGACGCGTTCTCGAACGGCGTCGAAGACCGCTTTCCCGGAGACCGCAGCGACTCGGCCGCACATCTCCGAGTACACGATGATCCCCACCACTCCGATGACGACCACCCACAGCAACTGGTAGCCGAACGTCGCGCCCGCGGCGACGTTGAACACGAGGTCGCCGATGTCGACGAAGCCGCCGATCGCTGCGAGGATCCCGAGCGCGACCTTGAAGATCTTCATTTCGCGAGCTCGTCGGCCGCGTCGGCATCGTCACTCAACGGCTTCTTCAGCGACACCGCGACGCCGCGATCCGTCGGATGAAGGTGCAACAGCTCGAGCTCGCGCGAAACCTTTCCGGCGAGCCTCGAGAGCTTGCGCACGTCGGAAGTAATCCCCGGCGTGGTCTGGCGCTCGGCCAGTGCATCCTCGAGATTCGACGCCTTGCGCGACAGCTCTTTCGCGTGAACGCGGACGAAGTACTTCGTCGAGCGGCCTCTCGATACGTCGTTGGCCATGAGACCTCCCTCGCTCGCGAGCGAGGCCACGTTCTCGGCGTCGCGCTTCAGCGCGTGCCTGTCGACGGTCCCCCCGTTGCAGCCTGCGAGGGCAAGCACCAGGAAGGCCAGAACGACTCCCGGTAACCGATCGGTCGGCTTTCGGTTCCGCACGAGAATCACACGTTTCCCGTCCAAAGCGTTCTGAATCCCGTTTAGGGAAGGCCGTATCCGATCACCTTGTCCGTCATGCGGGCGATGTTCATTGCGTACTCGGTTTTCATCCTGGCCGGCTTCGCGTTCTGCTTCTACGTCGGCATCGCCAACCGCTGACCGTGCGCTTCCTCCGCGAGAACAGCCTCTCCCTCTTCTTCGGCGTTCTTCTGCTCGGTTCGCTGATCGGCCAGTCCTTCGCGGGGTTGCATCAGTTCAATGCCGACGCGGTGACGCACCATGAGTCGACGTACACGTGGTTTCGATACGTGACCTCGTCCGAATTCGGCGGAGACGTGATGGAGAACTGGCAGTCGGAGTTCCTTCAGTTCTCCCTCTACATCCTGAGCACAGTCTGGCTCTTGCAGCGCGGGTCGAGCGAGTCGGAGAGCCCGGACGACCTGGGATTGATGAGCGACAAGAGTCAGCTCGTCGGCCGCTACGCGAAGCGGAACTCGCCGGCGTGGGCAAAGGCGAGCGGGCCACGCCGCTTCCTCTACGAGAACTCCCTCATCCTCGCGATGACCTTTTGCTTCTTCGGGAGCTGGCTCTGCCAGTCGGTCAACGGCTGGCGCGCGTACAACCACCAGCAGCTCGAGCACAAGGAGTCGACGATCACGTGGGGGGAGTACTGGGGGAACGCCGACTTCTGGGACCGCAGCCTTCAAAACTGGCAGTCCGAGTTCCTGGCCATCGGTTCCATGGCCGTCTTCACGATCTACCTCCGCCAACGCGGCTCGCCGGAGTCGAAGCCCGTAGGCGCAGCACACGACGCAACCGGAATTTCGAACTAACCGCCCCTCCTACCCCGCTACACTGACCCGTCGTCAGAGCGCCCGTAGCTCAGGGGATAGAGCGCTGCCCTGCGGAGGCAGAGGTCGCAAGTTCGAATCTTGCCGGGCGCATACCCGCGCGAAAGCCGGCCCGCTTCGCGGGCCATGATGCTTTCGCGCGGAGTCTCGTCCGAGGAACGTTGTTCAGCGAAGCCGGGCAAAGCCCGGCTTCGCGCCAAGTTCTAGTTGCGCATCGTCCGGAACTTCTACTCGCACATAGCCGAGTGCCACGCCCGGCACCGCGCTCGTGATGCGGCCGACCTTCTTTCCGTCGAGCAGCAACTCATCCCCGGCAGCAGCGTCGCCGTCAATCTCCAGCACGCGCAGCTTCTGCGATTCACCTTGCCGCGGTAGCGCTGTCTCGCGATCGGCTCCTGGCCCGGATAGCAGCCTTTGCTGAAGCTGATGTGCGTTTCGTCGAGACCTGCTTCTGCGGGCAGGATGCGATCGTCGATCTCTCGGCCCCAGCGTGGGATGCCCGACTCGATCCGCCAGCGCTCGAGTTGCTCCTCATCCACCTCTTCGCCCGCCGGCCGCTCGTCGAGCACTTCTTCGCCGCCGAGGACCAGCCACGACTCGTGCTCCTCGGCCTCGATCTCCGCTTTCGCGGCGAAGCGCATCCGGACGAGCTCCGCGCGAGCGGTCTCGCCGAGCTCCGGCTCCGTCAGGAGCAGAAAGTCATCGGCGGCACGCCGGATGATGCGCAGCGGCGCGATCACCCTGGCCTTCGCGGTGAGCAGCAGGGCCTCGCAACTCTCGCCGACGGAGAGGGCCTCGACGTCGTTCGAGACCATCCGCTGCAGGTAGTCGGCGGCGTCGGGTCCGGCAACGCGCAGGTACGCGCGGGGGAAACGTGCAACGGCCGGTGACGTAATGCTTTCCACGACAATTAGTGTAGGTACGAGTGAGCCTCTTCCGGTCCAAAGCGGAGCAGAAGCTGGTCGACAAAGGGCTCGATCCCGCTCGACTTCCGCCCGGGCAGTACCTGACGGAGAAGTGGCCCGTCCTGCACGCCGGCACCGTTCCGCAGACCGATCTCGCGACGTGGGACTTCAAGGTCTTCGGCGAGGTCGAAGAGCCCCTCGCGCTCGGCTACGACGAGCTGCAGGCGCTCCCGCAGACGGAGATCACAACCGACATCCATTGCGTCACGCGCTGGAGCCGGTTCGACACGTCGTTCAAGGGCGTGCACTGGCGCGAGCTCGCGAAGCTCGTGCGACCCAAGCCGAGCGCGCGCTTCGTCCTCGCGCATGCGGAGCAGGGCTTCACCGCCAACGTGCCACTCGAGGCGCTCGAGGACGACAACGCCCTCATCGCCTGGGAGGCCGACGGCCGGCCGCTCGAGGCGGAGCACGGATGGCCGCTGCGGCTCGTCGTCCCCTCGCGCTACTTCTGGAAGAGCGCCAAGTGGCTGCGGGGCATCGAGCTCCTCTCCGCCGATCAGCCGGGCTTCTGGGAGCGGTACGGCTACCACAACGACGCCGACTACTGGAAGGAACAGCGGTATAGCTTCTGAGATAGGCTCTCCGCCGCTAACCGAGGGGCAAGCGAAGGGGGAGAGTTGATGAGACGATTTGCACTCGTCGGCGATGCTTGCGGCCGTTGCGCTGTTCGCCGTGGCACTCGCCGGCGCATCGACACCGGGAGCCGACGTTCGGCTCACGAATGACTGCCATCCCGATGTCAGTCCGCCGAGTACTGCGGCGACCGCGACCTGTGGGGTTGGCTACGTCAGCGCTTACACGCTCGCGACGGGCAATGCGTACACCGACCAGACACTCGACGAATGCACGGTCTCGAGAGGGCGGGAGAACGAGCCGGCAGTGCCAGGTCGACCCGCGCAACACGAACGTCCTGCTCGGCAGCTCGAACGACTACTGCGGCGTCTACAACCGCGGAGCAGCCGCGGGCGCAGTCGGGCCGATCTGGCTCGGGTACTACCGCTCGACGGATCAGGGCGCGAGCTTTACGAGCTCGCTCGTCCCGGGGTACCCGGACGACCACGTCGCCGTACGCGGCGCTCTCGCAGGCTCGCACTGCAAGCTGCCGGCGACCCGGTGATCGCCTGGGACAACCACGGCCGCGCGTTCTTCGGCTCGGAGAGCTCCGACGATCCGGCCGGGACGCCGAAGACCTTCGGCGACGTCTTCGTCGCTCGCTTCCGCAATCCGGACGGCACCGATGCAGCCGACCACGACACGAAGGACGGGCTCGAGTACTACGGCACGACCGTCGTCGCCAAGGGCTCGTCCGCGCCGAACCTGCTCGGCAAGTTCAACGACAAGACGGCGATCGAGGCCGACCGCACCGGCACCCCGGTTGTGACGGCAACGTCTACTTCTCGTGGTCGCGCTTCACCGGCAACGGCGGCGTGGGCATCTACTTCGCCCGCTCGACCGACCACGGCGTGACGTTCTCCATCGCCGATGAAGCTGACGCCGTCGATCCACGACGTCCAGTTCCCGGACATCTCGGTGACCGGCAACGGCCACGTCTACGTCACCTTCCGCCAGTTCGATGACGGCGGCAAGGATCCGAACGCGGTCATGATCGTCAAGTCGACCGACTGCGGCCAGACGTTCTCCGCACCGCAGCTCGTGACGACGTTCATCGAGAACGACGCGCAGGACGTCAGTCGACGCCGGAGCCGATGCCACAACCGCAGTCGCAGCTCGACGATCCCGAGCTTCAGCGAGGAGGCGGAGCGAAGCGCCGGCTCGAGCACGGCTCGGGACTGCGGCGACTTCAGCGACGCACTGCACGTCCGGCTTCACGTTCTTCCGCCGTGACACACAGGTTCGCTCGACCGCCGACCAGCTCGACTCGCCGCATGAGTGGGTCTACATCGTCTACGACGCGACGAAGCCCGGCACCGAGACCACGACCACTTCGACGTATCACACGATGGAGCCGGGAGAGGTCGGCCAGGCGGCCACGTTCTTCGTCCGCTACGACGGCGCGAACGGCAGTCACACGACTCCGGCCGTGATCGACAACCAGGCGAACCGGTCACCAGGTGTTCCCGGACATCTCCGCGGACGGCGGCATCCTGCACGCGATCTGGTGGGACAGCCGCCTCGACTCGTGCTACAGCGTCTTGCGGCCGATCGGCAACTGCGCCAATCGGCACCACGGTGCCGTCTCTCGACGTGTTCGCGGCGAAGTCGACCGACCAGGGCGATACCTGGACCGGGACAGACGTCGCGTCACGGACGTGTCACGTACGAACCCGAACTACGAGCAGTTCGACAACCGCGCCGTGCCGTTCGCCGGCGACTATCTCTGGGTCACGTCGCTCGGCGACATCGCCTACGGCGTCTGGACCGACTGGCGGAACACCGTCCAGGGCACGGATCCGCGCGAGACCCCGAGGACGAGGACGCCGGGACGCGCCGACGTCGTAGCAGTGCCGCGTCACCTGATCCTCCACGGACAAGAAGGGCAACACGATCAAATCGTGGAGCGGCGACCGCTGCCCGCACGCGGGCGGCATCGACCAGGACATCTACGGGGACAAGACTCCGTAGAGCGTCGAACGAGATCGCTCGAACCACGAAGGGGCGCCGCAAGGCGCCCCTTCGCTTTCCCCCCTTTGAGGGAGAAGGCCGGGCGCGCAGGTGACCGATATCTCATGCGAACCACCTCCCCCTAATCCCCCTCGCAAAGCGGCCCTCCCCGGGCCGTTTTGCTGGTCCGGGTCAAATTTCGAACTCAGGAACGACGAAGGCCGGCTTGCGCCGGCCTTCGAAGTCAAGCGAGCGAAGGCTCGCTTACATCATGTCCATGCCGCCCATGCCGCCACCAGGCATGCCGCCACCAGCGCCGGCCTTCTCGGGCGCCTCGGCGACGATCGCCTCGGTGGTGAGGATGTTCTTGGCGATCGAAGCGGCGTTCTGGAGCGCCGAGCGAACGACCATCGTCGGGTCGGTGATCCCGGCCTTGACGAGGTCCTCGTACTCGTTGGTCTCGACGTTGAGCCCGTGCCCCTTCGGAGCGTTCCGGATCTTGTCGACGACAATCGAGCCCTCGAGGCCGGCGTTGTTCGCCAGCTGGCGAACAGGCTCCTCGAGCGAGCGGACGACGATCGTCGCGCCGGTGCGCTCGTCCCCTTCGTAGTCGTCGAGCTTGATCGCGTCGATGGCGTTCACGAGTGCAACGCCACCGCCGGGAACGACGCCCTCTTCAAGGGCGGCACGTGCCGCCTGCAGAGCGTCCTCGACGCGGTGCTTCTTCTCCTTCATCTCCGTCTCGGTCGCAGCGCCTACCTTGACGACTGCAACGCCGCCGGCGAGCTTCGCGAGCCGCTCCTGGAGCTTCTCACGGTCGAAGTCCGAGTCGGTGTTCTCGATCTCGGCCTTCAGCTGCTTGATCCGGGCCTTGATCCCATCCGGATCGCCGGCCCCGTCGATGATCGTCGTCGTGTCCTTGTCGACGACGACGCGACGTGCGTGACCGAGCTGCGCGATCTTCGTGTTCTCGAGCTTGAGGCCCATCTCCTCGGTGATCACCTCGGCGCCTGTGAGGATCGCAATGTCCTCGAGCATGCGCTTGCGGCGGTCGCCGAAGCCGGGAGCCTTGACCGCGACGGCCGTGAAGGTGCCGCGCAGCTTGTTGACCACGATCGTCGCGAGCGACTCGCCCTCGACGTCCTCCGCCACGATCAGCAGCGGCTTGCCGGCCTGGATGACCTGCTCCAGAACTGGCAGGAGATCCTTGACCGCACCGATCTTCTGGTTGGCGACCAGGATGTAGGGATCCTCCAGCACCGCTTCCATGCGCTCGGGGTCGGTCACCATGTACGGCGACAGATAGCCCTTGTCGAACTGCATGCCCTCGGTGAACTCGAGCTCGAGGCCGAACGTCTGGCCCTCCTCGACGTTCACGACGCCGTCCTTGCCGACCTTCTCGATCGCGTCGGAGAGGACCTCGCCGATCTCACGGTCGCGAGAGGAAACGGTCGCCACGCGGGCGATGTCCTCCTTGCCGGAGATCTCCTTGGACTGCGACTTCAGGTTCTCGACAACTGCTTCGACGGAACGCTCGATGCCGCGCTTGATCGCCATCGGGTTCGCACCGGCGGCGACGTTGCGGAGACCGTCCTTGACGATCGCCTGAGCGAGAACGGTTGCGGTCGTCGTGCCGTCGCCGGCGACGTCGTTCGTCGACGTGGCGACCTCACGAACGAGCTGCGCACCCTGGTTCTCGAAGACGTCCTCGACCTCGATCTCACGCGCGATCGTGACGCCGTCGTTCGTAATCGTGGGCGCGCCGAACTTCTTGTCGAGCACGACGTAACGCCCCTTCGGGCCAAGGGTGACCTTGACCGCGTCGGCGAGGATGTTCACGCCACGCTCGAGAGCGCGCCGGGCATCCTCGTTGAACTTCAGCTCTTTGTGAGCCATGTGTTTTCTCTACCTCCGTTACTTGCTGGTTACGACTTAGCGCCCGCGAGCTCGCGGTCGCCGATCACCTTTGCGAGAACGTCCGACTCGCGGAGAATCAGCACCTCGTCGGTACCGACCTTGATCTCCGTTCCGCCGTACTTGCTGAAGATGATCTCGTCATCCTCGGCGACGTCCATCGGAATGTGCTTCCCGTCTTCGTCCCGGGCACCGGGACCTACGGCGAGGACGCGGCCGCGTTGCGGCTTCTCCTTCGCCGTGTCGGGCAGCACGATGCCGCTGATGGTCTGCTCCTCTTCCTCGAGGACTTCGACGATCAGGCGGTCACCAAGCGGCTGCAGGTTCATCCACATTCCTCCTGTCAAGACGACTTTGTGACATCCATTGGCACTCTCATGGTGTGAGTGCCAGGGCATTCTAGCGTGCCTCGCCCTGGGCCTGCAAGGCAGTGGTGGCGCTGTGTTACAAAGTCTGGATGCGCCGCGAGTTCTCCGCGGGAGGCGTGGTCGTCCGGAACCTGCGTGGGCGTCCCGTGCTGGCCGCGATCCGGCCGGCAGGCAAGCCGGAAGGCACCTGGGCGCTGCCCAAGGGCCTGATCGGCCCCGGCGAACGGGCCGAGGCAACTGCGCTTCGCGAGGTGCTCGAGGAGACAGGGGTGGAGGCGACCCCGGTGGAAAAGCTGGGGGACGTCCGCTACGTGTACACGTGGGACGGCGAGCGCGTCTTCAAGGTGGTCAGCTTCTTCCTCTTCCACTACCGCGCCGGGCGCCTCGGCGACATTCCGCCGGAGCACGTCCACGAGGTCGCGGAGACCCGCTGGCTCCCGCTCGAGGAGGCGCCCGACCTGCTTGCGTACAAGGGCGAGCGGGAGATGGCGGCAAAGGCGCTGGAGCGTCTCTCGCGTTAGGCTCCGCGCGTGAGCGAGCCGGAGCAGGAGGCGCCAACCGTCGAGGCACGGGCCCCGGAGGCACCGACGCCGGCTGTCGAGACCCGACTCCGGCGCGGGATCCGCTATTCGCACCGGACCGGTCTCTACGTCGCCCTCGTCATCGCGATCGCGACGATCGTCTTCCTGATCCTGCTGGTTGCCCGCAATACGCGGCTGGTGAAGGTCGACTACGTCTTCGGCAACACTCAGGCGCGACTGGTCTGGCTCGTCATCATCAGTGCGATCGCGGGCTGGGTGCTCGGAATCGTGACCGCATTCCTCATCCGCCGCCGCACACGCTGGCGTGGGCCAACGTGACCGAGGCCATGTACGCGCTCAACTTCTACTCGCCGATCGTCGCGGAACAGCTCCGTAGCGGACGAAAGACCGCGACGATCCGGCTCGGGGACAAGTCCGCGAAGTACCGCAAGGGGATGATCGTCCAGGTGCTCGCGGGCATGCGCTTCAGTCCGCGCGAGCGAGTGTTCGCGGCGGTGATCGACAAGGTGGAGGTGAAGGCGCTGTCGGAGCTGTCCCCTCGGGAGATCGAGCACGACAACCCGGAGATCCGCCGCACGGAGGACATGGCGTCGTTCCTCAGCCAGCTCTACAACCGCGAAGTCACGCCGGACGACACGGTGACCGTGATCCGCTTCTCGCAGATCAAGGACTGACCGCCCGCCACTTCGAAGAGCTAGCCCCTTCGGATCTTCGTCCCGAAGAGCTCCGGCTCCCGTAGCTCGGCACCACACGACTCGCAGTTCACGGCGAACGTCGAACTGAAAGGAGCCGAGCAGGATGGGCAGCGACGCAGCATCGTGCCGCCGCACTGGGGGCACTCCTCAGGGACATCCGCTTCGAAGTCGTCGAACCAGCGCCGCGCGGCGCCGCAACCCAGGCAGAACGCGACCCAGTCGCCGAGCACCTTGCGGCGCTCCTCGCGGAGCCAGTCCGAGGCCTTGCCCATCAGCGGAGGCGGTCCTGGGCGAAGCGCTCGTCCGGCACGGGAGCGATGGTAACGCCAGTCGTTAGAGTGCTGGCGCATGGCGATCGCCCGGGAAGCCGAGCCGGTTGGCTCTCTGAAAGAGGTTCGCGAGGCGGGCCTCCTCCGCGAGGATCTCCTCGGCGTCTACCGGAACATGGTCATGAGCCGCGGGATCGAGGAGCGCGGCCACATCCTCTATCGCCAGGGCAAGATCCCCGGCTCGTTCTACACCGGTCGCGGGAACGAGGGCGCCGCCGTCGGGGTCGCCACCGCGATGGGCCCCGACGACGTCGGCACGCCGTTGCACCGCGACATGGGCGTCCACGTCGTGCGTGGCGTCGAGCCGTGGCGGATCTTCGCGCAGTTCATGGGCCGGGCCGACGGCCCGACGAAGGGCAGAGACGGCAACGTCCACATGGCGGATTCGAAGCTTGGGCTGATCGCGATGGTCAGCCATCTACCGGCGATGCTCCCGGTGGCGGTCGGCTGCGCGCTCGCCTTCCGGATTCGCGAGGAGAAGCGCGTCGCCGTCGGCTGGTTCGGCGAAGGCGCCTCGGCGCGCGGGGACACCCACGAGTCGATGACGCTGGCCGGCGTGCGCAAGCTCCCGATGGTCTTCATCTGCGACAACAACCAGTGGGCCTATTCGACGCCGACACACCTCGAGTTCGCGACGCAGCACGTCGCCGACCGCGCAGAGGCGTACGGCTTCGAGGGAATCGTCGTCGACGGCACCGACGTGCTCGCCGTCTACCGCGAAGCGAAGCGCGCGATCGAGAAGGCGCGCGAGGGCGGCGGCCCCACGCTGATCGAGTGCGTCACGCTCCGGATGGAAGGCCACGCCGTCCACGACGACGCCTTCTACGTCCCGAAGGAGCTGTTCGAGAAGTGGGCGGAAAACGACCCGATCGAGCGCTTCCGTACGTGGCTGCGAACCAACGCGGACATGTCCGACGAGGAGGAGGACGAGATAACCGGCGAGGTCAAGAAGACCCTGAACGACGCCCTCAAGCGGGCCGAGGAATCGCCGCTGCCGGATCCGGCGACGCTGCTCGAAGGCGTCTACGCAACGCCCGAAGATCTCGACACACCTCACCACAAGTAATGGCCGAGCTGACGTACCTGCAAGCGATCTCCGACGGGCTGCGCACCGAGATGCGGCGCGACAAGCGCGTCTTCGTGATCGGCGAGGACGTCGGCGTCTACGGCGGCGCCTTCAAGGTCACGCTCGGCTTCCAGGAGGAGTTCGGGCAATGGCGCGTCCTGGACGCGCCGCTGGCCGAGACGGCGATCGTCGGCGCCTGCACGGGCGCGGCGATCATGGGCATGCGCCCGGTCGCAGAGATGCAGTTCGCGGACTTCATCTCCTGCGCGTGGGACCACCTCGTCACCGTCGCTGCGAAGCAGCGCTACCGCGCCGGAACGCCGGTGCCGATCACGGTGCGCCTGCCCTCGGGCGGCGGTTTCTCCGGTGGCCCGTTCCATTCGCAGAATCCAGAGTCCTCGTTCGCCCACATCCCAGGGCTCAAGTGCGTCTGCCCTGCAACCCCCGAGGATGCGAAAGGGACTGCTGATCAGCGCGATCGAGGATCCGAATCCCGTTCTCTACTTCGAGCACAAGCACCTCTACCGCCGCATCAAGGGCGAGGTGCCCGAAGAGCGCTACACGGTGCCGATCGGCAAGGCGCGCACACACCGCGAAGGCGACGACATCTCCGTGATCACCTGGGGCGCGATGGTGTACACCGCCGAAGAGGCGGCGCAACAGCTCGAATCGGACGGCGTGTCCGTCGAGATCATCGATCTGCGCACCGTGATGCCGTGGGACAAGCCCGCCGTGCTCGAGTCGGCGCGCAAGACGTCAAAGGTGCTCGTGCTGCACGAGGACACGCGCACGGGCGGCTTCGGCGCGGAGATCGCGGCCACCGTGGCGGAGGAGGCGTTCGAGGATCTCGACGCGCCCGTCAAGCGCATCGCCGCGCCCGACACCCCTGTTCCGTTCTCGCCCCCGCTCGAGAAGGCGTTCATTCCACAGGTGGACGACGTCACCGCCGGCCTGCGCGAGTTGGCGGAGTACTAGGAGAGAGCGGTGGCGACCACGGAGGCAATCGACGTCGTCATGCCGCAGATGGGCGTGTCCGTCTCCGAGGGCACGGTCACCAAGTGGCTGAAGCAGGAGGGTGAGCAGGTCGAGGCAGACGAGTCCCTGCTCGAGATCTCGACCGACAAGGTCGACACCGAGGTGCCGAGCCCGGCCTCGGGAACGCTGACACAGATTCTCGTGCAGGAAGGCGAGACGGTCGATGTCGGCACGAAGCTCGCCGTCATCGGTGGCGACGGGGCCGCCGCTGCGCCGAAGGAGGACGTGCCCGAGCCCGCGACTGCCCAGGCCGCGGCCGAATCGGCCGCCGTCTCGGACGCGCCCGCAACACCGCCGACAGCCGAGACGGTGGACGAGGCGAAGCCTGCGCCGGCTCCTGCAAGCGAGACGACAGACGAGGAGGAGGCGCCGTCCAGCAACGGCAAGACGTTCGTCTCACCCGTCGTCGCCAAGATCGCTTCCGAGCACGGCGTCGATCCGAGCCAGGTGCCGGGGACCGGACGCGGCGGCCGGGTGACGAAGAAGGACATCCTCAACTTCATCGAGTCGGGCGGCCAGGCTGCACAGCCGGCAGCGCCCCCCGCGCAGCCGGAGGCGCCGAAGGCGCCCGCTGCGCCGCCAACGCCGGCGGCTCCTGCTCCGGCTGCCGTCTCTCCCGCGGCGGCACAGGTCGGCGAGAGCTTCGAGCCGATGAGCGCGATGCGCAAAGGCATCGCCGAGCACATGCGCCGCTCGCTCGACACCTCGGCGCACGTCACGAGCGCGATCGAGGTCGACATGTCGAAGGTCGCGGCGATCCGGACGAAGCTGAAGAAGGAGTACCAGCAGAGCTACGGCGTCAACCCGACCTACCTCATCTTCGTCGCGCGGGCAGCGACCGAGACGTTGCGGGAGTACCCCTGGGTCAACGGCGAGATCCGCGGCGACCAGATCGTCACGCGTAGCTACGTCAACCTCGGCTTCGCCGTGGAGCTGCAGGACGGCAAGGGCCTGATCGTCCCGGTCGTGAAGAACGCCGAGACGCTCAACTTGCTGGGGATGGCCAAGGCCGTCACCGACATCGCGCAGCGCGCCCGCGACAAGAAGCTGCTGCCCGACGAGGTCCAGGGCGGCACGTTCACGATCACCAACCCCGGCGGCTTCGGGACCTTCCACGGCACGCCCGTGATCAGCCAGCCGCAGGCCGCGATCCTCGGCACCTACGCGGTCGTGAAGCGCGCCTGGGTCATCCAGGACGACATGGGCGAGGACGTGATCGCGATCCGCCCGATCATGAACCTCACGCTCACCTACGACCACCGCCTCGTGGACGGCGCACTCGCCGGCCGCTTCCTGCGCGACCTGCGCGAGAAGCTAGAGAGCTGGGACGAGTCGGCCTACTAGCGCAGGCAGCGAGCGCGTAGGCACCGTGTCATGAGCAGATAGTAGGCGCCGCTAGGCTGCATGAATGCGACGCGGGGCCTACCTTCTCGATCTGGGTCTCGTGCCGTACCAGGAGGCCTGGGACCTGCAGCGCTCCCTGGCAGGGGCTGTGTCGCAGGGCGCGATCCCGGACACCGTCGTCTTCCTCGAGCATCCGCCGGTCGTCACACTCGGCCGCCGCGCCGATGCCGGCGAGCTGCACGTGCCCGAAGGCGCGGAGGTCGACGTGGTCGAGACGAACCGCGGCGGCAAGTCGACCTTCCACGGTCCGGGCCAGCTCGTTTGCTACCCGATCCTCGACCTGAAGCGCCACGGGAAGGACGTCAAGAAGTACGTCCGCGATCTCGAAGAGGCGCTGATCCGGACACTCGAACCGCTCGGTCTCGAGGCGACGAGGATCGAGGGGTTGACCGGCGTCTGGCTGCACCGCCCCCCGCGCAAGATCGCCTCGATCGGCGTGCACATCTCCCGGTGGGTGACGACGCACGGATATGCCCTGAACGTCGATCTCGATCCCGCGCCCTTCACGGAGTGGATCACCGCGTGCGGTCTCGAGGATGCGGCTTTCACGACGATCGCCCGCGAGCTCGGGCGGCCCGTGACCGTCGACGAGGTCAGGCCGCTCGCGCGCGAAGCGTTGGCAGAGGTGTTCGGCCTATCCTTCGAGGAGCTCCCGGCGGAAGATGGACACGGCCTCTGGAGCCAGACCATTCATGGAAACCTCGCTGCCCGTAGCTGAGAGACCTCGCCGGCCGGACTGGATGAAGGTCCGCGCGCCGAGCCAGGACTCGCGCTACTTCGACGTCAAGAAGCTCATCCACGGAGCGAGCCTGCACACGATCTGCGAGGAAGCCCGCTGCCCGAACATCGGCGAGTGCTGGGGGCGCGGGACGGCGACCTTCCAGATCCTCGGCGACACGTGCACGCGTGCCTGCCGCTACTGCTACGTGCACAGCGGCAAGCCTGAGAGCCCGCCCGACCCGCTCGAGCCGTTGCGGCTCGCGAACGTCGCCTCGCAGATGGAGCTGAAGCACGTCGTCGTCACGTCGGTCGATCGCGACGACGTCCCCGACCGCGGCGCCGGTCATTACGCAGCAACGATCCGCGCGCTCAAGAAGAAGCTCCCGGACGCCTCCGTCGAGGTGCTGACGCCTGACTTCCTCGGTGTCGAGGAGGAAGCTCTTCGGACGGTCATCGGTGCGCGCCCGGACGTCTTCAACCACAACATCGAGACGGTTCGCCGTCTGCACGCGCGCATGCGCGGCGCGAAGGCGAGCTACGACAAGGCGCTCTGGCTTCTGCAGCGCGCGAAGGAGATCGCCGACTATCCGGTCTTGACGAAGTCCGGAATCATCGTCGGGCTCGGCGAGACGAACGACGAAGTGGTCGAGACGATGCGCGACCTGCGCAACCACGACGTGGACGTCGTCACGATCGGCCAGTACCTCCAGCCGAGCTCGAAGCACGCGCAGATCGACCGCTGGGTACATCCAGACGAGTTCCGCTGGTTCCGGGAGCAGGGCGAGGCACTCGGCTTCGGCTCGGTTTTCTCCGGCCCGCTCGTGCGCTCGTCGTACCGGGCAGATGAGCAGCGCCACGCCGCCGAGACCGGCCGCGGCGCCGTCGCGTACTAGCGGATCCCGGTATCGATCGAGAAGTCGACGCGAACGAAGCGGCCGGCGTAGACACGCGCGCGGTTCGGCTCGATCCCCCGACCGATCCCCATTGAGCCAGGGCGTCGTACTGCATAAACGCCTGCAGGAAGGCGCACTCGATATCGGCCGGCATTGTCCGTGACGGCACGGCCGACGATGCGCGAGTTGCGAGAGAAAAGCAGGGTGACGTTCCTGGCAGGCTCCGTGCAGGGTTCCTCCGCGACACACACCGGCGCAATCGGGCCACGCACGACGGCTCCACGAAGGCCACTCGAGAGGGCGGTGGTCTGGGCGCCGGCTCCGGCAACAATCACCAGCGCAAGCGACACGGCGGAGATGACGACTTTCATGTCCTCATAGTAGATGCGAAAGAAGGGCCGGCCTTGCGGCCGGCCCTTTCGCCTCTCTCAGACGCCTATTCGTGTTACGGCGTCAGCTTGCTGATCCGTGTCGACCAGTTGCCGAGCGCAGCCCGCGGTCCGGCAGCTCCGGGCGACGGAGCACATGTGCCCAGCTTGTTATCGCCGGTGGTGGCCCCGAAGAACCGACCGCCCCACGTGGCGTAGTCACAAGCATGTGCGATGTACTCGCTGGCAATCCAGATCGAGTTCCCGTCCACGGCAGCCGCCCCGTAGTCACCCCAGCGGGTGCGTGGCGGGTTGCCGACCTGTGACTTGTAGCTCGTGAAGCCATCGTCGACGGCGGCTCCTTCTCCACCGGGACCGGCGAACGACCACTCACCCGCTCCAGCGAGCGCGTCGAGCGGCGCGTACGCGGCACTCGGGTTCGTGACGTCTCCCGTGTACGTGAATGCAATGACACCACGGCCGCTCGCCGTTGCGCCAATGGCCGGGTACGTCAGGTCCGCACCCGCGGCCGCGACGTAGCCCTGTTTCACGACTTTGCCCGAGGATGGGTTGACGATGTAGTACGCCACGCCGGCTCGATTCGTGCCGCCAACGGTTACGGCAGTGTCGAGCGCACCCCACAGCTTGCCGTTGGCAAACATCACCTGCTGCATCCTCGTGTCATTGGAATCGGTGTCGATACGACCTCGTTGTGCGCCGGCTCACCGGCGAAGAGGAGGCGCCAGCAGCCGACTCCCGCGATTGTGGCCGTCGTGGTGTCGTTGATGCAGATGGCCTTGCGGCACATCGGTGCTGGGCGCCGTCCCGGAGCCCGGCTGGTGCTGTTTCGGCGGAATCGCGTAGTCGTTCACGCCCACGACCGTGTTGTTGAGAGTCACGGCGGGGGTCGCCGAATTCAACGACGACGTGTTTGTCAACGTCCAGACGATGATCTGGTCCGCCTTCATAGGTGCCGCCCGTGCCCGCGACAGGGTGCGTCGCTTCGTCGGCTGCGTTCGAGCTCATGAAGTATTCGGTGCCGCCGTTGTTGAGGTTGAACGACGTGGTTCCAGGCGACTGGGCCGGCCACACAGTGAAGCCCGGCTGAGTCGATCCCTGCATCACTGGGAACGTTGACCATGCCGAACGTGTCGATGTGCTGCATCGTCACGCTCGCGGCGCCCGCAGCGAGTTGCGCCTTCGAGAACGCATAGAGCTGTGCGCCGTTGAAGCCGTTGCCGCCCCACGGATACGCGTTGGTCGTGACGTAGAAGCCATTCGCATCCGCGCCGATATGGGGGTAGTCGCCCAGGACGGGACACGGATTGGACGCGCTCGGTTGTGCGATTCCGTCGTTGGTGACGTCGATGCGGTAGATGTTCCAGCCGCCCGTCGGGTTCGACGTCTGGCTCACCGCGATGTCGAGGTGGTTGACGTGCGTGTACGCACCGTTCGGGAAGGTCTCGAGCGTCAGCACGACGACGAAGAATCGTTGTGTCGCAGCGTCGTAGATGCACGTCGGATCGGTGACGAACTGGGCGCGGACGCCGTCGAGCGGTTGATCGCCGGCGCGTAGCCGTAGAACGAGTTCAGGTCGACGGCATGGTTCACGTCCGTCGGAAACCCGGTCACGATGTTCGTGCTCGTGTTGTCCGGGAGGACCGACTGCCCGGACTCGTTGTAGATGTTGACCACGTCGTTGACGGCCTCGAACACGTAGCCGTTGCCGACGCAGAGTCCCTGATCAGGCGGCTCGACTGTGAACTGGTTCCCGCCGCGCGCGTAGCGCTGCTGGAAGAGGTTCAGGCCCTCGAAGCCGGTCTTGAACTGCGGGGCGGACTTGGCCCTCACAGAGGTGCCCACGATCGGGCCGTGGCCGTGTCCTGTCGACAGGCTCCGGTCGACAATTGTTCCGTCGAACCCTTCGGGCCCTTCCTCGGAATCCATCTCCCCGGCGAACTCCGCGTCGGTGACGTCGCCGGCGCCCGAAGGCGTGAAGTTGCCGGTCTGCGGCGAGCCGGTGCCGGCGCGGGGCACGAAGCTCGTCGCGCTCGCGGCGAGGCCTGTGCCAGCTGACGCTGTCAAAGCGCACACTGCGACTGCGAGAATCGCACCCAGCGCGAGCTTCGTCTTCCCTCCTCTTGATCTCATTCTCTCCCCTTGTTCGAGTGGGCGCGGCCTCACGAGGGTTCGGGCCGCCTCCCGGGACGCCCGAATATACGCCGGGCTATCCGGAGATTACAAACCCGCTACCGCTCCTGCTCGGAGTGCGGTTGGCAGGCCAATCGATCGGTGCAACCCCTCTAGAAGACTCACCGGGACCAGACGAAGGGCCGCCCGGAGGCGGCCCTTCGTCGACTTCTGGATCGCTCTACTACTTGACGAACGTGTAGACCACGGCGTGCGCGATCTCCGTCCCGCCGGAGAACACGCGGAGCGTGGCCTGGTGATCGCCGGGCGACGCGCCCTTAGCAGCGCTCATCGTCACGGAGATCGAGCCACCCGACAGAGTGGCGCCGTAAGACACGCCCGAGCCGCTGCTCGAGCTGATAGTGACCGCTGTCGGGGCGGAGCCCGACAGTGTCGTCAGGGCGATCGTCTTGATCGTCGCCTGCCCCGCGCCCGACGGAACCGCGCCGAAGCTGAGGCTGACCGGATCGAGCCCGACACGTGCATTCACCGCGGACAACAGGTTGTCCCTGCCGGCACCGATGAGGTTCGGGTCGGTCGCCACGGTCGTGGCGTTCGAGTTGAGCAGCACGCCTTCATCCGCCGTGTTGACGATCGCCGAGCGAACGGCCTCAGCCGACCACGTCGGATGCAGGCCGATCACGACGGCGGCGGAACCGGCGAGATGCGGAGTCGCCATCGATGTGCCCTGGAAGAACGCCCACTTGTTGCCCGGAATCGAGCTGAGGACGTTCACGCCCGGCGCGACGACATCCGGCTTGATGCGGAAGTCGACGTCGGTCGGGCCCTGGCTCGAGAAACCCGCCATGATGTTCGAGTTCGGCGACGTGAAGTACGCCAGACCCGAACCGATCGTCGTCGCCAGGCCGTTGGCGGCCATGAGCGCGGCCTTGCTGGCCAGAGCGATCATGTACGCCGGCTTAGTGGGCTGGTTCGGCGTTCCGTCCTGGCCCATCGCCGTTGCGTCACCAGCGACGTTGTTCACCACGAGCGTGGCGATAGCGCCCGCCGTCTCGGCGTTGCGGATCTTCATCGAGAAGGTGCAGGTGCCGCGAGAGATCAACGCGATCTTCCCCGTGAGGCTACCCGCAGGAAGTGCCGCGCAGGCGGTGCTCAGAGCGGTGCCGTCGAGGACGACTCCGAGCGGAGCCGTGAGATCACTCGACACGGTCGCGAAGTCACCCGAGACAGCGGCGTACGTGTTCCCGCCGACTGTGACCGGAGCAGCCACGAAGTGACCCACCGTCATGGCACCGGCCGTCAGTGCGCGCTCTGCGGCACCGGGCGACTCGATGGTGGAGTGGCCGGGGCCGCTGTTTCCGGCTGCGACCGCACTCACCATGCCGGCCTGGTCGAGATCGTTGACGGCGTTCATGAGTAGGTCAGCGAAGCCCGCGTTGCCGCTCTTCCCGTGGGTGCCGCCGAGGCTCATGTTGATGACGTCCATCCCGTCCTCGTAGGCCGCGTCGAGCGCGTTGAGAATGTCCTCGCTCCGCGCGTTGTCGTCCTGACCTGGGAAGACGTTGTAGTTCCCGAGCCACGCCTTGGGCGCGACGCCGGAGACGCCATACGGAATCGACACGCCTGCAACCACCGCCGGAGTGTCGAGGTTGCACGCGACCGTGCCGGCAACGTGCGTCCCGTGCTCCTGAACTGCCTCAGAGGTGTAGTCGCCTTTGTTGGACTGGTTGTTGAAAACCTTCGCGACGATGACCTTCTGCGTCGTGAAAGAGCGGTCGCCCTTCGGGAAGCCGGCCGGATACGAGTAGCCGGCGGGGGCGAAACACGGATGTGTCTGGTCGATGCCGGTATCGATGATGCCGACCTTGACGCCGGCGCCGGCATTTGCCGCGCCACCGGCGGCTGTCCACGCGTCGATTGCATGGATCAGTGCCAGGTCGGGATCGGCGTTGTCCATCGGCCGGTACAGGCCTTCGTACTGGGCCTGTTTCACCATCGGCGCCGAGGCGATCGTGCCGAGCTTCGCGCCGTTCAGCTGCACGGCCACTGCGTTCAGCGAAATATCGAATTCACCGGTGACCTTTGCCGCCGGCGCGTTCGCCTTCAGCCACTGCTTGAAGTCGTTGCGCAGAGCGGACAGCTGGGCGCGGTAGGACTTCGTCGTGTTGCTGGAAAAATCGACCTTCTTGCCGGGTGCCGGCTTCGTCTTCACGTACGTCGAGAGCGGATCGCCGTTCAACTGGACGATCGCACTCGAGGTGTCGACCGAGGGACCGGTGGTCCCGAGGTCCGAGACGGTGCCACTGCCTGCGGTTGCCCCGGCGACGGCGATCGTCAGCACCAACACGACGAATGCCACCAAGGCTCCTGAGAGTCTGTGCATGTCCTCCCCCTAAATTGATTGACCTACCGGCGCCCCCCACGGCGCCTCACCCCTGCTGCTTCCGCCCCTTGGGGCGGGCGGACAGTAGCACGGGCTTTCTCTATAGAGGAAGCCAGATTCCGATCGACTACCGAATGGGTTTCAATATCTGCCCTTGAGCGGCAGATTACGCAGCAGATTCGGGCGGCTTCGCCATCGCGCGGTAGTCGAGCGCCTTGTCGAGCACGTCATCGGCGACCCCGCGCTCGCGGGCGATCTCACGCAGCGAGCGCCCCGATGCAGCAGCCTCCTTGACGATCTCGCCGACGGCGTCGTAGCCGATATAGGGGTTCAGTGCGGTGGCGGCTGAGAGCGTCAGCTCCGCGTACCGCTCGCACGTCTCGCGATTTGCCTCGATCCCGTCGACGCACTTGTCGGCGAGCAGCCGGGAGGCGGAGGCGAGCAGCTTGATCGAGTCGAACAGGTTTCGCGCGAGCATCGGCACGAACA
Source organism: uncultured Actinomycetes bacterium (assembly GCA_963779965.1). Classification (GTDB taxonomy): domain Bacteria; phylum Actinomycetota; class Thermoleophilia; order Gaiellales; family Gaiellaceae; genus 3-1-20CM-4-69-9. Next base: position 54,034 of record CAWAAP010000024.1, read on the forward strand.
CGTTCAGCTCGAAGTGCCCCTGCATTCCGCCGGCAGTGATGGCGGCGTCGTTTCCGATCACCTGAGCCGCGACCTGGGTCACGACCTCCGGAATGACCGGATTGACCTTCCCCGGCATGATCGAGCTGCCCTTCTGCAACTCGGGCAGGAAGATCTCGGCGAGCCCGGCCCGAGGGCCGGAGCCCATCAGGCGGAGGTCGTTCGCGATCTTCGTCAACGACACGGCAACGGTCTTGAGCGCACCGGACGTCTCGACAAGCGAGTCGCGAGCAGCCTGCGCCTCGAAAGGGTCCGCGGGCGCCGAGATCTGCAGGCCCGTGTCCTCGGACAGGCGGCGGCGCACCCGCTCCGCGAATTCCGGATGCGTGTTCAGGCCGGTCCCGACCGCGGTGCCGCCGAGGGGAATCTGGCCGAGCCGCTCGAGTGTCGCGGTCACGCGCGCGTGACCTTGGCGAACCTGCGCTGCATAGCCCCCGAACTCCTGGCCGAGCGTGACCGGAACGGCATCCATCAGATGGGTCCGTCCCGCCTTGACGACGTCGTCGAACTCCACGGCCTTTGCCTGGAGCGACTCCGACAGTTGCTGCAACGCGGGCAAGAGGTCGTTCGTGATCTCGTCGAGCGCACCGAGATGTACCGCCGACGGGAAGACATCGTTCGAAGACTGGCCCATGTTCACGTCGTCGTTGGCGTGCACGCCCTCGCCGGCAAGCGACGCAATGACCTCGTTCGCATTCATGTTCGACGAGGTTCCGGAACCCGTCTGAAAGACGTCGATCGGAAACTGGTCGTCGAGTTCGCCTGCACGCGATCCGATCGCCGGCCTCGGCGATTCGCTGGGCCTTCTCGTCGTCGAGCAGCCCGAGCTCGGCGTTGACGCGCGCGGCCGCGGCCTTGATGCGTCCGAGCCAGCGCGCAACTGAAGACGGGATCGGCTCGCCCGAGACAGGAAAATTGCCAACTGCTTTGGTCGTTTCGGGCCCCCAAAGCTCGCGCTTCGCTTCCGTCTTGGCCATTGAATCGAGTTTACTGACGTGATGCGAGCCCGAGACCTTGGCATCGCGATCGGCGACGGTGTCCCGGCCGCGAACAACGCCATCACCGACGTCGCGGGCGTGCAAGTGGGTCATACGACGCTGATCGAAGGCGACTCGGTGCGCACCGGTGTGACGGTGGTCGTTCCGCCCGAGACACCCCTCTTCGCAGGTTGCCACCGGCTCAACGGCAACGGCGAGCTGACCGGGCTCGAGTGGGTGCGCGAGTCGGGTCTCCTCACGACACCGATCGGCATCACGAACACCTTCAGCGTCGGTGTTGTCCGCGACGCGATCGCCGCGGCTTCCGCCGACGAGGACGCGTGGTCGCTACCCGTCGTCGGCGAGACCTTCGACGGCTTCCTCAACGACATCCGGGGCCAGCACGTCACGGCAGAGCACGCGCACGCCGCGCTCGAAGGCGCGCACGACGGCGTGGTCGAAGAGGGAAACGTCGGCGGCGGCACCGGCATGGTGTGCCACGAGTTCAAGGGTGGGATCGGAACCGCCTCGCGCACGGTGGACGGGTACGTCGTCGGCGTTCTCGTCCAGGCAAACTACGGTCGGCGCCGACGCTTCCGGGTCGACGGCGTCCCCGTTGGACAGCTGATCGGCGACAGAATTCCCGAGCCGACTCGCGGCGATGAATCAGGCTCGATCATCGGCATCGTTGCGACGGATGCGCCGCTCCTGCCGCACCAGTGCGACCGGCTGGCGCAGCGAGCCGGTCTAGGCGTCGGTCGGATGGGCGGGACCGCTGCCCATTCGAGCGGCGATCTCTTCTTTGCCTTCGCCACCGGGAACCGCGGCCTCGCCGCGGACGGCGTGATCTCGCTCCAGATGCTCTCGGACTCCGAGATCAGCCCGTTTTACGACGCGGTGATCGAGTCGACCGAGGAAGCGATTCTCAATGCGATGCTCGCCGCCGAGACCATGACCGGCCGAGACGGCAACACCGTGCACGCGCTCGAACCGGAGCTCCTTGTAGAAGCGCTCAGGCAAGCCTGAGCCGGCGACGCTCGGGCGGACGGCCACGCATCACCCGGCGTTCGTCCTCGCTGAGAGCGTTGACCGGAGCCCAGCCGACGTACCCGCAGCGCAGGCAATCGGGGTTGGCCTGCCGCAGCGGATTGGGTGCCAGCTTTCTGTGACTACCGCAGCGGAGGCACTCGACAACGAGCGTCTCCATGGGCTCATCTTCGTCGAGCGACACAGATCGGCGTCCCCCGACCGGGGGAGGGCCTCAGGCCTTCTCTGCGGCAACCCGTTCTGCGGCCTCGAGCAGCTCGTCCCAGGTGCGGAGCTTCACCCGCGGGCGGCCGAGCTTCTCGCCGGCGGCTCGCTCGAGCTCGTCGATCGACGTCCAGCCCGGGTACATGACCGCTCGAAGGTCCCGCTCGGCGAGGAGCGCCTCGACCGCATCGGGCGTGGCCTCCTCCCTGTGAGCGACCCGTCCCGACCGAACGTCCTCCAGCAGCTGCGCGACCGTCTCGGTTGCGTCCTTCTTGTTCGTGCCGATGATCCCGGTCGGGCCGCGCTTGATCCAGCCGGCGCAATACGACTGCGCGACGTGCCTGCCGTCTGCGTCCACGACGCGGCCGAGCTCGTTCCGGATCGTCCCTCGCCGCTCCTCGAAGGGAAGCTCGGGGAGCCCCACGCCCCGGTAGCCGACGCTGCGAAAGACGAGGCCGCAGTCGAGCGTTTCGTGTTCGTCGGTGGGCACGGCAACCAGGCGCCCGTCCTGCTCCTCGAGCCGGTTCCGTACGAGGTCGATCGATTCGACGCGGCCGTTGCCGTGAATCGCGACGGGCGATGCGAGGAACCGGAGCCGAACGGTCACGGGCTTGCCGGTCGGCTCGCGCGCCGCGAAGTCGCGCAGCACCTCCATGTTCCGCTTCGAATTCGTGTCTTGCTCGAGCGATGCTTCGCTCGCCGGATCGAGGATCAGCTCTGCGGGATCGACGACGACGTCGGCACCGGCGAGCTCGCCGAGCTCCTTCAGCTCCTGTGTCGTCCACGAGGCCTGCGCCGGGCCGCGGCGTCCCACCACCACGATGTCGCTGATCGTGGACGCCCCGATCGCCTCGATCGCCGGGTCCGTGGTGTCCGTCGGGGCGAGCTCCTCCGGGGTGAGCGCGAGCATCCGGGCGACGTCGAGAGCGACGTTCCCGTTCCCGATCACGACGGCGCGCTCGACGTTCAGGTCGAACTCGAGCTCTTGAAAATCGGGGTGGCCGTTGTACCAGGCCACGAGCTCGGTGGCCGACCACGAGCCGGGCAGCTCCTCGCCGGGGATGCCGAGCCGGCGATCGCTTTGCGCACCGAAGGCGTAGATGACCGCGTCATAGAGCTGCGTCAGGTCTTGGTGGGTCAGATCACGGCCTACCTCGACGTTGCCGAAGAACCGGAAGCCGGGCTTCAGGGCGATTCGCTCGAAGGCCCGCGAGACCGTCTTCAGCTTCGGATGGTCGGGAGCGACGCCGAGCCGCACCAGGCCCCAGGGCGTCGGCAGCCGCTCGATCATGTCCACCTCGAACGGGACGTCCGCGTCGAGCAGCGCGCCCGCGGCGTAGAAGCCGGCCGGCCCGGAACCAACGACCGCGACACGGAGCGGCCCGCTCATCAGGGCGATGCTAGTGCCGCGTCAGGCGGAGCAGCCTGAGCCGCAGCCGCCGACGGCACCTTCGGCCTCGGCGCCTTCTTCGACCTGGAAAGAGTGGCCGCAGCCGCAGGAGGAGCTGGCATTCGGGTTGTTGATCGCGAACCCGGCTGCCTGGATCGAGTCGACGTAGTCGATCTCGGCGCCCTTGAGGTACGGCGCGCTGAACGGATCGACGACGACCTGGACGCCGTGCATCTCGAACTCGAGATCACCATCCGCGGCGCCGCGGTCGAAGCCCAGGCCGTACTGGAAGCCCGAACAGCCGCCACCCTGGATGGCGACGCGAAGAACGCTGACGTCCTCCTCCTCGGCGATCAGCTGCTTGATCTTGACAGCCGCGGCTTCGGTGACGGTCATCAGCGGTAGGACTCTTTCCTGGAGCTCCATCGTGTTCTGATCGTAGCAACGTGGACGGTTCCCAGGGTACTCCGGAAGGGGCAGTTTGTAACACTCGTCTCAGGCACGGTTGAGCGGTTTTCGCCATGCTTCGTGCCGTCCGGGAGGAACGTGTTAGGTTCCTCGTCGCCCAAGGAAGGACGCGTGCTCGATAACTGGCTGCCGTTCCTGATCTACGCGGTTTTCGCGCTGATCATTCCCGCATCGATGATGTGGTTCTCCTTCGTCTTTGCGACGCGCCCGCATAAGCATGTACGCCGGCGCGAGCTCCCTTTTGAGTCCGGCGTCTCGACCGGCGCGCCCAGAGTTCAGCGCTTCACGGTCAGCTTCTACCTGACGGCGATGCTCTTCATCGTCTTCGACATCGAGATCGTGTTCCTGTATCCGCTCGCTGTGATCCTCCACGAGCTTGCGTGGTTCGGTTTCCTCGAGTTCCTGTTCTTCATTGCGATCCTCGTGATCGCGTACGTCTACGTCTGGCGAAAGGGTGCGCTCGATTGGCAATAGAGGACGGCAAGAAGCTCCGCGACTACGGCCTTCAGTCCGAGCGCCTGCTCTGGCCGACGAAGGGCCCGGGCGTGTTCGAGCAAGAAGTCGAGGCGATGGAGCAGGCCGTCGGTCTCACGACGCTCGAGAAGGCAGTCGCCTGGGCGCAGACGAAGTCGATGTGGCCGGACACGTTCGGGCTGGCGTGCTGCGCGATCGAGATGATGTCGATCGTCTCGGCGCGCTATGACATCGCGCGGTTCGGGATGGAGGCGTTCCGTTCGTCGCCGCGCCAGGCCGACCTGCTGATCGTCTCCGGACGCGTGGTGCACAAGATGGCCGCACCGCTCCGCCAGGTGTACGACCAGATGCTCGAGCCGAAGTGGGTGATCGCCATGGGAGCGTGCGCAAGCTCCGGCGGCATGTTCAACAACTACACGACGCTCCAGGGCGTGGACAAGATCGTGGCAGTCGACGTGCACGTGCCGGGATGTCCGCCGCGGCCGGAAGCGCTGATGGAAGGCATCGTCCGGCTCCACGAGAAGGTCATGGCCGGGGTCCCGCCGGCCTACGAGATTCGCGGAGTCGCGTCCTGAGCTACAACCGCGTCCCCGGGCTGGTGGAGGTTCTGGAACGACACGGCGAGACGACGATCGTCGTCGATACGCCGCGTCTCGTGGAGGCGGCCCTCCATCTGCGGGACGAGCTCGGCTTCAACTACCTCTCGGACGTCGCCGCCACCGACTACCTCGGCTGGGGTGCAAAGGGTGTCTCCGGTTACATCGGCACGCCGCGCGGTCGCGACCTGAACGAGCCTGCGACGCAGGGTTTCCAGCGTCTACCCCAGCCGAAGCCGAACCGGTTCTCGGTCAGCTACCACCTGCTCGGGGTTCGTGCGGGCGCACCGCGCGTGCGGTTGCAGGCGTGGGTCGCCGACGGCGAGCACGTGCCGAGCCTCGTCAGCGTGTGGCCGACTGCAGACTGGCACGAGCGTGAGGCCTTCGACCTGATGGGCATCCGCTTCGACGGCCACCCGAACCACCGGCGCATCCTCATGGACGACGACTGGGAGGGCCACCCGCTGCGCAAGGACTACCCGATCGGCGGCGAGCCGGTCCGTTTCTCGGGAGAAGAGTGATGGCTATCGCTCCCAAACGTCCGGAGATCTACGAGGGAACGCGTATCCCCTCGCCGATCCCGAGCGTGCTCGAGGTACGCGAGGACCTGAGAACGTCGGAGGACGTCCTCACCGTCAACTTCGGGCCGAACCATCCGTCGACGCACGGAGTGCTGCGGCTCGTCGTCGATCTGCACGGCGAGGAGGTCGTCGGGCTCGCCGCCGTCGTCGGGTACCTGCACACCGGCTTCGAGAAGAGCATGGAGCAGAAGAGCTGGTGGAAGGCGATCACGTACGCGCCGCGCATCGACTACGTGTCGTTCCAGAACAACGAGCTCGTGTTCGTCCTGGCAGTCGAGAAGCTGCTCGACATCGAGGTGCCTGCACGTGCGACCTGGATGCGCATGCTGCTCGCGGAGCTGAACAGGATCCACTCGCATCTCGTGTGGCTCGGGACGGCCGCGCTCGAGCTCGGAGCGATCTCGATGTTCTGGTACTGCTTCCGCGAGCGCGACCGCATCCTCGATCTCTTCGAGCTCGTCGCCGGCTTCCGGATGCACACGCGTTACTTCCAGGTCGGCGGCCTGGCCGAGGACGTGCCGCCGGGCTTCTGGGAGGAATGCGCGAAGTTCGTCGAGGTGATGCCGAAGGCGATCGACGACTACGAGACGCTCATCGATCGCAGCGAGATCTGGCTCGAGCGCACCCAGGGCATCGGCCTCCTGTCGGCCGACGATGCTCTCGCCCTCGGGCAGTCCGGCCCGGTTCTCCGGGGCTCCGGCGTCGACTGGGACCTTCGGCGGGCACAGCCTTATCTGGCTTACGACCAGGTCGACTTCCGGGTGCCCGTCTACGAGGAGGGCGACGTCTACGCGCGCTACCGCGTGCGGATGGAAGAGATGCGCGAGTCCGTGAGGATCGTCGAACAGGCAATGCGGCGGATGCCGGACGGCCCATGGATCTCCGACGACCGCAAGGTCGTGCTGCCGCCGCGCGAGGAGCTCCACACGTCGATGGAGTCACTCATCCACCACTTCAAGATCGTCACGGAGGGCTTCCGCGTGCCGGAAGGCGAGGTGTACGTGACGGTCGAATCTCCGCGCGGCGAGCTCGGCTGCTACGTCGTGTCTGACGGCGGGCCGAAGCCTTGGCGCGTGAAGTTCCGCGCTCCGTCGTTCGTCGCGCTGGAAGCGACTGCGACCTGTATGCGGCAGGCGCTCGTCGCCGACATGATCGCGATCGTCGGCTCGCTGGACACCGTCATGGGAGAGGTCGACCGGTGAGCACGTACTACGAGGACGTGCAGGAGATCAAGGCGCAGTATCCGAACTGGCGCTCCGCGACGCTGCCGGCGCTGCGGCTCGCGCAGGAGAAGCACGGTTACCTCTCGGCGGACGCGCTGCGTGAGTGCGCCGACGCGCTCGGCACGACGCCCGCGTTCTGCGAAGCGGTTGCGTCCTTCTACGACATGCTCCACCTCGAGCCGATCGGCCGGCACATGGTCGAGGTGTGCACGAACGTCTCGTGCGCGCTCGTAGGCGCCCAACAGGTGCTCGAGCGCTTCGAGCAAGAGCTGGGCATCCGCGCAGGTGAGACGACTGAGGACGGCGAGGTCACGCTGCGGCCGATCGAGTGCCTCGGTGGCTGCGGCTGGGCGACGGTCGTCTCGGTCGACCACCACTACCGGACGCACGTGAAGCCCGACGACGTGGCCGCGATCGTGCAGGAGCTGCGCAGTGGCGAGTGAGCGGATGATCGTCATGGCAGGCACGGACGAGCGTGACCTCACGAAGCTCGCCGAGTACGAGGGCATCGGCGGCTACGAGGCGCTTCAGAAGGCACGCGCGATGTCGCCGAACGCGGTGATCGACGAAGTCATCGCATCCGAGCTCCGAGGCCGCGGCGGCGCCTTCTTCCCGACCGGACGGAAGTGGTCCTTCGTCCCGAAGCCGGATCAGAACCCGAATCCGCACTACCTCGTCGTCAACGCGGACGAGTCGGAGCCCGGCAGCTTCAAGGACAACGAGATCATGGCGCGGGTTCCGCACCGCTTCATCGAGGGCTGCCTCATCGCCGCTCATGCGGTCGAGTCGAAGAGCGTCTTCGTCTACATCCGCGGCGAGTACACCGGGCCCTACGAAGTTTTGCGCTCCGCCCTCGAAGAGTTGCAGGGGCGTCCGGATCTGCGCGGCGACGTGACGATCGTGCTGCACCGAGGCGCGGGCGCCTACATCTGCGGCGAGGAGACCGCGCTTCTGGAGTCGCTCGAAGGAAAGCGCGGCCAACCGCGCACGAAGCCTCCGTTTCCGGCGGTGCAGGGCCTCGACGCCTCACCCACCGTGGTGAACAACGTCGAGACGATGGCGACTCTCCCGCCGATCATCGAGATGGGCGGCGCCGAGTACGCCAAGCTCGGCGTGCCGGATTCACGCGGAACTCGAGTTGTCTCGATCTCAGGACATGTCGAGAAGCCCGGGAACTACGAGATCGAGAACGGCACGAGCATGCGCGAGTTGATCTACGGCCTCGGCGGCGGCATTCCGGACGGGCGCCAGCTCAAAGCGGTCATTCCCGGCGGCTCGTCGACCGTGATCCTGAAGGGCGATGAGATCGACGTCGGCTACGACTTCAACTCTCTTCTCAAGCTGAACACGGCGATGGGATCGGCCGGCGTCGTCGCGCTCGACGACCGCTGCTGCATGGTGCAGCTCGGCATCCGAATCTCCGAGTTCTACGAGCACGAGTCGTGCGGCAAGTGCACGCCGTGCCGTGAGGGGACGCGGTGGATGACGCAGATCCTCCGCCGGCTCGAGTCGGGAGACGCGGTGCAGTCCGAGCTCGACCTGCTGCTGGACGTGTGCGACCGCATCAACGGCAAGTGCCTCTGCCCGCTGGGAGAGACCGCGGCCATCGCGGTTGCGAGCTACGTCGAGAAGTTCCGCGCCGAGTTCATCGCGCACGTCGAGCAGGGCGGCTGTCCGTTCGGCGACTCGTCGCCGCTGCATGACGTGCTCGCGCCGGTCGCGATGCATCTGTATTCCCCGAGCTCCGCGGTGCCGGCGTGAGCCACGTCTCGAACTGCTGGGGTCAGACCCTTGCCTTTGGAGGCACGTCACGATGAGCGCGGCCGAGACCGTCACGCTCACGATCGACGGCGTCGCAGGTCGAGGTGCCGAAGGGGACGGGTCTCGTCGAGGCCGCGCTGGCCGCCGGGATCGAGATTCCCGTCTTCTGCTACGAGCCCCGGCTCGGGCCGCCCGTCGGCGCCTGCCGGATGTGCCTCTGCCAGGTGGAGCCCGGCCCGCCGAAGCCGCAGGCCGCCTGCACGCTCACCGCACAGGACGGGATGGTCGTGCGCACCGCGCTGACGTCGCAGGTCGCCGCCGAGGCACAGAACGCGACGCTCGAGTTCATCCTCGTCAACCACCCTCTGGACTGTCCCGTCTGCGACAAGGGCGGCGAGTGCCCGCTGCAGGACCTGACGTTCCGCTACGGCCCCGGCAACACGCGCATGACCTTTCCGAAGCGCACGTTCGAGAAGCCGATCCCCGTTTCGCCGCTGATCGCACTCGACCGCGAGCGCTGCATCCTCTGTTATCGCTGCACTCGCTTCAGCGAAGACGTCGCCGAGGACGGCCAGCTCGTCGCCGTCAACCGCGGCGCCGGCTCGATGATCGCAACGTTCGGGGACGAGCCCTACCGGGCGCCGTTCAGCGGCAACGTGATCGAGCTCTGCCCGGTCGGTGCGCTCACGTCCACGACATATCGCTTCGAGGCCCGGCCATGGGAGATCCAGGACGTCCCGACCGTCTGCGGGATGTGTCCCGTCGGCTGCAACGTCAACGCGACGACGCGCGAGGGCAAGGTCAAGCGCATCCTTTCCCGGAACCATCCCGAGGTCGACGACGGCTGGCTCTGCGACAAGGGTCGTTTCGCGTACGCGCACCTCCACGCGGAGGACCGACTGCGCGATCCGATCCTGCGCGTGCGGCGTCGCGGCTTCGAGGAAGTGTCCTGGGAGCGCGCACTCGACGAAGCCGAGCGGCTGCTGCGCGAGGCGGACGGACGTATCGTCACAGCACTCTCCGGGTCCGAGACGGTCGAGCAGGCGTACGCACTCGGCAAGCTCCTGCGCCGAGGGCTCGGCGCACACACCGCTCTCTTCCCTGAAGAGATGTCGGATGCGCTCGACGCCTTCCGCGTCCCGCTTTCCGCCATCCGCGACGCCGATGTCGTGGCGGTGCTGGGAGACGCACCGGTGGTCGAACACGCTCCGATCGTCGAGCTCTGGATCAAGGAAGCTCGCCGGCGAGGCGCACGAGTGCTGTACGAGCTCGACGAGGAGGCGGTGCGCGGCGCCGACCGGGCGATCCTCATCTGGTGCGGTCCGGGCGGCCACGGCGGCGCGACCGTTGCATCGCTCGCGCAGCGCCTCGGCGCGAACGGCGCTTTCTACATCCCGGACACCGCGAATGGCCGGGGCGTCTGCGATGCGTGGTCGTGCTCCGACGATGCCGAATCTGCGAGCCCCGACCCGATCGGCCTGTTGATCGTTTCCGGCGACGAGGCCGCGGCCAACCCGGACGTGCGCGCTCTCGCGGAGAAAGCCGAGCGCGTCATCGTGATCTCGATGTTCCAGGGCCTCGCAGCAGGCTGGGCGGATCTCGTCCTCCCGGGAACGAGCTACCTCGAGCGCGACGGGTCGTACGTGAACCTCGAGGGACGCATCCAGCGGCTACGCCGCACCGTCATCCCACCTGTGCCCGACGAGCTGGCGTGGATCTCGAAGCTCGCAGAGCGCTTCGACGTGGAGCTTTCGCCCTATCCGTCGCTCGTGTTCGAGGAGGTCTCGGCGATCGCCTTCGGCGGGATCCCATTCGGCGAGATCGGCGAGCGCGCTCCCCTGCCGGCGCCCACAGGCACAAGCGCTCCGATCGAAGTGCCCGCCGAGCCGACGGCGGACGACCGCGGCCTTCGGCTCGTCCGCTACCGCCCTCTCTTCTCCGGCCCGGCTGTCGACCGTGTGGCTCAGCTGGAGTTCCAGCGGCCACAGCCCGAGGCCGAGCTGTCGGAGCAGGACGCGCGCGCGCGTGGGATCCGAAACGGCGAGGAGATCACGGTCCGATCGAACGGCACCTCCGTCACACTGCGCGCACGCCTGAGCCGCGAGCTTCGGCCCGGCGTCGTCCGCGTGCCCGAGGACTTCGCAGGCGACCTGCAGCCGAGCGTGGAGATCTCGAAGTGAGCGAGCCCTGGTGGATTTCCCTGATCAAAGCGGGCGTGATCGTGAACCTGATCATGCTTGCGTTCGCGTACACGACCTGGCTCGAGCGCAAGCTGCTCGGACGCATGCAAAACCGTTACGGCCCGAACCGCGCAGGCCCGTTCGGGCTGCTGCAGCCTATTGCCGACCTGGTCAAGCTCGTGCGCAAGGAGAGCTTCTTCCCGGTCGCCGCCCGCCACCCGCTCTACATCGCGGCGCCGATCATCTCGATGTTCACCGCGCTCGCGGCGTTCGCGGTCATTCCTTTCGGTGCCGGCTGGCAGATCTGGCACTACCACGTCGACGGTGAGATCGCGAACGTGTCGATCGCGCTGATCCTGATCTTCGCTCTCGGCTCGATCGGCGTGTACGGCGCGATCATCGGCGGCTGGGCGTCACAGTCGAAGTATTCGCTGCTCGGCTCGATGCGGACATGCGCGCAGCTCGTCTCCTACGAGGTGTCGCTTGCGCTGTCGGTGCTCGGCGTCGTCCTGATGGGCCAGTCGCTCAACCTCGTCGACATCGTCAACAAGCAGGGCACGACGATCTGGTTTTTCATACCGCAGCTCGCGGGGCTCCTCGTCTTCTTCTTCGCGATGATCGCCGAGACGAGCCGGCCGCCCTTCGACCTGCCCGAAGCCGACACCGAGCTCGTCGCCGGCTACCACACCGAATACGGCGGCATGCGCTGGGGCCTCTTCCAGACGGCGGAGTACATCAACCTGATCACGCTCTCCGCGCTCGCCGTGACGCTCTTCTTCGCCGGCTGGCACGGACCGTATGCGCCGCTCGGCCCCCTGTGGTTCCTCCTCAAGGTCTTCGTCTTCATCTCGGTCTTCATCTGGATCCGCGCTTCGGTGCCGCGCCTGCGCTACGACCAGCTGATGAAGTTCGGCTGGAAGATCCTGCTGCCCGTCGCGACGATCAACGCGGTCATCACGGCGCTCCTGGTGGTGTGGGTCTCGTGAGTCCGCAGCCGCTCGACAGCGTCAAGGGCTTCGCGGTCACGTTCCGGCAGCTCTTCAAGAAGCCGATCACGCAGCAATACCCGGAGTACAAGCGGCCCGTCTACCCGCGCTTCCGCGGCCGGCACCGGTTGCACCTGCACGACAACGGGCTGGAGAAGTGCGTCGGCTGCTCGCTCTGTGCCGCTGCCTGCCCGGCGGATTGCATCCGTGTCGTGGCGGAGGAGAACACGCCGGAGAATCGCGTTTCGCCGGGCGAACGCTATGCGCGCATCTACGAGATCAACATGAGCCGCTGCATCTTCTGCGGCTACTGCGAGCTCGCCTGCCCGTTCGACGCGATCACGCTCGGCAACGAATACGAGATCTCCGAGTACTCGCGCGACGACCTCATCTACACGAAGGACATGCTCCTCGCGGAACCGATCAAGAAGATTCCGGTCGCCGACCGCGATCTCTACGACACGCCGATTCCGTACTACAAGGAACACTCGTGATCGTCGCCTCGGTGGGCAACGTTCTGGTGTGGGCTGTGTGGGTCGTCGCCGCGTTCGCATGCCTCGGCTCTGCCGTCGCAGTCGTCTCGTTCTCGAATCCGTTCTACTCGGCCCTCGCCCTGATCGGGAACCTCGGCTCGCTCGCGGTCCTGTACCTACTGCTCTCCTCCGAGTTCGTCGCCGCCGCGCAGGTTCTCGTCTACGCGGGCGCGGTGATGGTGATGTTCCTGTTCGTCATCGCCTATGTCGGGCCGGACACGGAGTCACCATGGACGGGCGGGCCGAGCTGGCAGGCGATCGGATCCGTACTGGCCGCGGGCGCGATCCTGGTGGAGATCGTGGTCGTGATCGGCCTCAAGGCAGGCGGCGCTCTCGCACACTCCCACGACGTCGGCGGCGACTTCGGCACCCCGAGCTACATCGGGCGCCTCTTCCTGACCGACCACCTGCTCGCCTTCGAGATCACCTCGATCGTCCTGCTGGTCGCCGCGATCGGAGGGGTCATCCTCGGAGCGCACTCCCGCACGGCCACGGACGAGGTGCCACCGCTGTGATGGGACCGAACACTGCCTGGTATCTCGGCGTCGCCGGCTTCCTGTTCGGCGTCGGCACGCTCGGCGTCCTGATCCGGCGCAATCCGCTGATCATCCTGCTCTCGCTCGAGATCATGCTCAACGGCGCGAACCTCGCGCTGATCGCCTTCGCGCGCCACCTGAACAACGGCGACGGGCAGATCTTCGCGCTCACCGTGATGGCGATCGCAGCCTCGGAGGTCGTCGTCGGCCTCGGCCTGATCGTCGCACTCAACCGCAAGCGCGTTCCTCTCGACGTCGACCGGCTCAGCTCGCTCCGCGGCTAAGTGATCTCCGGCGCCTGGATCTGCCTGCTCTCGCCGCTCGCCGCCGCCGGCTTGATCACGCTGGCCGGCGAGCGCCTCTCCCGCCGGGGCGCCGGCTACCTCGCGACCTTGTCGTGCTTCGTGGCCTTCGGCGGCGCGGTCGCGACCTTCGTCGGCCTGCTTGGACGCAGCGCCGAACAGCGCAGCATCGTCTCGACGGCGTGGACGTGGATCACCGGCGGCTCCTACCGGTCCGGCTTCGAGATCATGATCGACCCGCTCTCCGTCTTCATGATGCTGATCGTCTCCGGCGTCGGCGGGCTCATCGTCGCGTACTCGATCGGCTACATGGACGGCGATAAGGAGGAGCGGCGCTACTTCGCCTACATGTCGCTGTTCGTCTTCTCGATGCTCCTGCTCGTCCAGGGCGGCAACCTGCTGCTCTTGCTGGCCGGCTGGGGCATGGTCGGCCTCTCCTCGTACCTGCTGATCGGGTTCTGGCACGAGCGGCCGAGCGCGATCGCTGCCGCGAAGAAGGCGTTCGTCATGAACGCGATCGGCGACGCGACGATGGCGCTCGCGCTCTTCCTGCTGATCCAGAAGGCGGGGTCGGTCGAGTTCTTCGTCCTCGGCGGCGACTACAGCTCGACGGTCGCGACCCTCGTTGCGCTCGGCCTGCTCGGCGGGGCGGTCGCGAAGTCGGCGCAGCTGCCGTTGCAGACATGGCTGCCCGACGCGATGGAGGGCCCCACCCCGGTCAGCGCGCTCATCCACGCAGCGACGATGGTGACCGCCGGCGTCTACCTGATCGTGCGCACGCACTCGATCTTCGAGTCGGCTCCGCACGTCGCCGATCTCGCCGCCGGGCTCGGCGCGGCCACCCTGCTCGTCGCGGGCCTCATCGCGCTCGTCCAGGTCGACATCAAACGCGTGATCGCGTACTCGACGATGTCGCAGATCGGCTACATGTTCCTCGGCGTCGGCCTCGGCGCATACGGGAACGGGATGTTCCACCTGATGACGCACGCGTTCTTCAAGGCGCTGCTGTTCATGGCCGCGGGCATCGTCATCCACGCTCTCGCCGACGAGCAGGACATTCGCAAGATGGGCGGCCTTCGGCAGCTGATGCCCCGCACGTACCAGGCGTTCCTGATCGGTTCGCTTGCGCTGGTCGGCATCTTCCCGTTTGCAGGCTTCTTCTCGAAGGATCCGATCCTTGCGGCTGCGCTGGACAGCGGTGCCTACGGCTACGTCCTCTGGGCCGCCGGCCTGGCCGGCACGTTTCTCACGGGCCTCTACACCTTCCGGCTGCTCTTCCTCGTCTTCTGGGGCGAACCGAGCCCGTTCGTGCGCGAGCACTTCCATGCGCCGAAGCGTGACGTCGTCGGCCTGTCGCTCGGCGTACCCGTCGCAGTCCTCGCCGTGCTGTCCGTCATCGGCGGCTGGATCCAGTGGGAGCCGTACTGGCACCCGATCGAGACCTGGCTCCAGACGGTCGCGGAGCCGACCGTCACTCCCGAGAACTGGCAGGACTGGGTGAGCTCGGCGCTCGCGCTGCTGCTCGGCATCGGCGGGATGTATGTCGCGTGGCTCCTCTACGGCGCGACGGAGAAACGATCTGTGCCGCGTTTCGCGTTCGCGCAGCGCGTGCTCGAGCACAAGTTCTACTTCGACGAGCTCTACGACGCGGTCTTCTACCGTCCGACCGTCTGGCTTGCGAAGGGCTTGTATCGCTGGGTCGAGGACCCCCTCGTCGACGAGTCCTCGAACTCGCTCGGACAGGACACGCGAGATCTCGGCCGCGTCGTCGCACGAGCCCAGACAGGTCTTCTACGCACCTATGCCCTCGCGATCGCCTCGAGCGTCGCCGTCCTCGCCGTCGTCTTCGTCGCGGTCGGGAGATGACCACCGTCCTCATCGTTCTTCCGCTCGCGGCCGCTCTCATCATCTGGGTGCTGCCGCTCAACGACGTCTCGGCCGGTGCGCTGGGGCTCCTCGCCGCGCTCGCGGAGGTCGGCGTCTGGATCCAGCTTGTCGTCCGCTACGACTTCGGCCAGGGCGGCCTCCAGTTCGCCCAGCAGTGGAACTGGTTCAGCGATCTGCACGTGTCCTACCACGTCGGTGTGTACGGCTTCTCCGTGTGGTTGATCGGACTGACGGTCGTTGCGATGGCCGCCGCGATCGCCTACGGATTCTGGGCCGGCCGCGAGCGGATGCGCGCGTACCTCGGCCTGATGCTCTTCCTCACGGGAGCCGTCGTCGGTGTCTTCACCGCCCAGGACCTGCTCCTCTTCTACGCCTTCTTCGAGGCGATGATGATCCCGCTCTACGTGCTCGTCGGGGTCTGGGGCGGGCCCGGGCGATTGGCGGCCACTTTGAAGTTCGTGCTCTTCACGATGGCCGGGTCCCTGCTCATGCTGGCCTCGATCGTCGTCTACGGCCTGTCGCAGAACACGTTCGACCTGGTGGAGATCGGCCAGAGCTCGAGCAACTGGATCTTCCTCGGCTTCGTGGCCGCATTCGCGATCAAGGCGCCGCTCTTTCCACTGCACGGGTGGCTGCCGGATGCCTACCGCGAGTCGTCGCCCGAAGTTGCCGGAGTTCTCTCCGGCGTCGTCTCCAAGGCCGCCGCGTACGGCTTTCTCCGGATCGCGATCGCAAAGTTCCCCGAGCCTACGCAGCACTATCGCGCCGCCATCCTCGCCCTCGCGGCGGTCGGGTTGATCTACGGCTCGTTGCTCGCGTTTCGCGCACCGGACATCCGCGGCGTGATCGCGTACTCGTCACTCGCGCAGATGGGCTTGATCACGATGGGCGTCTTCTCGGTCAACGACCTCGGGCTGGACGGTGCGGTGCTCATGATGGTGACTCACGGTCTCGTCTCGACGACGCTGTTCCTGCTGGCCGGAATGGTGGAGCGGCGGACGCTCACGGGAGAGCTCGCACGGCTCGGCGGCATGGCACGCGGCCGCCCAATTCTTGCCACGGTGCTGCTCACGACCGGCGTGATCGCGCTCGCGGTCCCGCTCTCCTCGGCGTTCGCGGGTGAGTTCCTCGTCCTGGCCGGAGTCTTCCGGCACGGCTGGGCGTGGTCCGTGGTCGGCGCTGTGGCAATTGTCCTCGCAGCGGCGTACGTGCTGCGCCTGGTGTCGGCGATTCTCCATCGCGACATCGGAGCTGCGGTGTCCGATGCGGCGCTCGACCTTCGCCCGGCGGAGCTCGGCGTCGTGGTGCCGCTCGTGGCATGTCTGCTCGCACTCTCGGCGTGGCCCGCGGCAATCACGCAGCACTCGTTCCATGACGATCACGGCCAGGCCGACGTGGCTCAGGGCTTCAAGTGATCCCACAGCCGCACATAGACTGGTTCGCGCTCGCGCCTGTCAATTCGCTGCTGGCGGCCTCTGCGCTAGCCCTCCTCTGCGCTGTCCTTGCCCCCCGTCGCACACGCAAGGCTGTGACCGCAACGCTGTGCGCGCTCGGCTACGCAACGGCGCTCGGCTTCGCGGTGGCCCTCTACGTGAAGTCGGCACACGGACACGGTGTCGTCGTGGACGCCTTCCGCCGCGACCGCCTCGCGGAGCTGACTGCGATCATCGTCGCCGGCACGGGTCTGATCGCGATCGCGATCTCGTATCGCGAGCGCTGGCGCGAGGATCACATCGGCGAGTACTACGCGCTCCTTGCAGCAGCCGGCGGCGGGATGGTCTTCTTCGTCGGCGCGAACAACCTGATCACGCTCTTCCTGGCGCTGGAGTGGTTCTCGATCTGTCTGTACATCCTCTGTGCGATCGATCGCGACCGGCTCAGCGGTCTGGAGGCGGCGCTGAAGTACCTGATCATCGGCGGCTTCGGCTCCGCGATTCTGCTGTTCGGAGCGGCGCTGGTCTACGGCGCAACGGGTGCGATCGACCTTGCCGGGATTGCGGCCGCGGGCCATGAGCACGACGCGCTGCTCGTCTTCGGTCTCGCCATGATCATCGCCGGGCTCGCGTTCAAAGCCTCCGCGGCGCCGTTCCACATGTGGACGCCGGACGTGTACGAGGGTGCGCCGACCCCGCTGACGGCGTTCATGGCGGCCGCCACGAAGGCGGTCGCGCTGGTCGTCATGCTCCGCATCCTCGTCACCGCGTTCCCAGCCGACGCCTACATCTGGACGCGCGCGTTGGCGGCGATCGCCGTCGCCTCGCTCGTGGTCGGCAACTTCGCCGCACTCGTCCAGAAGGGCGTGAAACGGATGCTTGCCTACTCGTCCATCTCACACGCCGGCTTCATGCTGATCGCGGTCGCCTCGAACTCGAGCCTCGGCGCGCGCGCATTGCTCTACTACCTCGTTCCCTACGCGGCGATGTCGCTCGGCTCGTTCGGAGTCGTCGCAGCGCGAGAACGTGAGCTCGGGGTGCCGGTCACCTTCGAAAACATGGCCGGCTTCGGCTGGGAGCGGCCGCTGCTCGGGATCTCGATGTGGACGTTCATGCTCGGCTTTGCCGGCTTCCCGCTCACGGGCGGCTTCATCGGCAAGTTCTACGTCTTCGCGGCCGCCTATAGGCACGGCTGGACCTGGCTCGTGATCGTGGGCGTACTCGCCACGCTCGTCAGCCTCTACTACTACCTGGGTCTCGTGCGCGCGATGTTCATGCGACGCAGTGAGGATCTGCAACTGGCGCCGATCGGCGGCTCACCGCCGCGCGAGGCGCTGCTTCAGACGGGCGTCTTCGTCTGCCTTGTCGTCACCGTCGGCTCCTTCTTCGTCGTCGAGCCGTTGGTCGACGTGGCGAAGCACGCCGCGTCTTCGCTGCCCTTTTAGTGCCCTAGGCTGATTCCGTCGCGGGAGCCGGCGGTCGCTCGAGCACCGGCTCGCTCGGCTCCGTGCGCAGCGGGCGTGCCGCCCAGGCCGGCAGCCACCAGTTCCACCGGCCCATCAGCATCATGATCGCCGGGACCAGCAGGGCCCGAATGATGGTGGCGTCGAAGATGATCCCGGCTGCTAACCCGATCCCGAACTGCTTGATGTCGGTGCCCGGGCCCGTCGAGAGCACGAAGAAGGCGAACATCAGCACGAGCGCCGCACTGGTGACGAGCTTCCCGGTGCGCGCCAATCCGAGTCTGACCGCGTCGCTGGTGCTCCCTCTCTCGTCGTAGGCCTCGCGCATGCGCGTCAACATGAAGACCTCGTAGTCCATCGAGAGCCCGAACAAGAAGGCGAAGATCATCAGCGGGATCCACGGGATGATCGACTGCGTCGCGGGCACGCCCCAGATCGCCTCGGAGCCGTGACCCTGCTGGAAGATGAAGACGATGATGCCGTAGGCCGCTCCGAGCGACACCAGGTTCAAGATCACGGCCTTGAGCGGTAGTAGCAGCGACCGGAACGCGCGTGCAAGCAGGATGTAGGTCAACAGGACGACGAACAGCAGGACGTACGGGAAGTTGCCGTACACCGCATGCACGAAGTCGCGGTCCTCCGGCGCGACGCCGCCGAGGCTCGCACCGGCGGGCAAGACGTCCTTCACGCGCGAGATCGTCCCGCGCACCGCCTTGCTCGAGCCGTCCACGCTTGGGATCGCCTCGACGAGGGCGAGACCGTCCTTCCGCCAGCTGTCCGGCGCCGTCACGCCGACGACTCCCTCGACGCCGCCCACGCGCTGAACCACCGCGGCGACCTTGTCTGTCGGCGTCAAGACGATGAACGGCTTCATCACTCCCGGGGAGATGCCTGCGTCCGCGATCACCTGACGTCCGGTGATCGCATCGCCCTGGCCGGGAAAGTCCTTGGCCTGAGCCTCGCTCGGATTGAGCTGGAGTCCAAGCGCGAGCAGCACGCCGACGATCACGATGCCTACGGCAGCCACGGGAAGCGGCCTGCGGACGACGAAACCCGCCCACTTGCCCCACCAGCCCGACTCGGGATCGTTGACGGTGACAACGCGCTTCGGCATCACGCGCAGGTTGTTGATGCGATGCCCGAGCAACGAGAGCAGCGCGGGGAGGAGCGTGATCGAGACGATCACCGAGACCGCCGGAATCAGCATGCCGCCGATGCCGATCGACCTGATGAACGGCAGCGGCAGCAGAACCATGCTCAGCAGCCCCACGGCGACCGTCGAGCCCGAGACGATGACCGAACGGCCGGCATGCGTCATCGTCTGTTCCAGGGCAGTCTCGACGTCCTCGCCGGTCGCCAGCTCCTCGCGGAAGCGGAAGATCATTATGAGCGCGTAGTCGATCGCTACGCCTAGTCCGACGAGCGCGATCAGGAACTGGACAATGATCGAGACGTCCGTCACGTACGTCAGCAGCCACACGAGGGTGAACGTGTTGAGGATCGAGGTCAGCGCAATGGCGAGCGGGATCGCGACCGCCGGCAGCGTCCCGAACACGAACATGAGAATCACCAGCGCTCCGACGCCCCCGATCAGCGCCTCGGTCAGCACGCTCGGGCCGGTCCCGCCCCCGCTCGACGCGTCGTAGAGCGGCAGGAGCCCGGTGAGGTGCGTCTCGACTCCCGGCGGCGCGTTCGCCTGCAGCGCGGCTCGCACGGTCTTGATGCGAGGCGTGGTCGAGAACGTGTTCTGACCCGGTGGGTAGATCTCCGCGAACGTCGTGTGGTGGTCACTCGACACGTAGGCCTTGTCGTGTGTGTCGAAGTAGGAGTTGACACGCGAGCCCGGGTTGACCGCCGCGGCCTTCGCGATGGCCGGCTCCAGATCCTTTGTCGTGATGTCGCCGCTCGAGTGGAAGACCGCGACGAGCGGCGACTGCTCACCCGACCCGAACGTCTTCACCGCCTTCTGGTTCGTCTCGTAGGCGGAATAGCCCGGAATCGAGAACGACTCGAACCAGCGATCGGAGACACGCATCGTTGCGAACACCCCGAATGCGGTCAGCAACACCCAGAGGGCGACGAAACGGCCGCGCCGGCGGTGGACGAGGTGGGCGAGGCGAGCGAGCATGGTCTGCTTCTGACCTGGGCGCGGCGGGACACGGAACGCAACTGTGAACGCCGTCAGGCGGACTCGGGAACGGTGCGCCCGGAGGGCAGCAACGCTCCAATCAGCACAACGAGCGTAGAGCAGCAGGACCAGCACGAGCGCCGACACGGCGAACTTCGGGACTCCGCCGATGACGGCCGGGCTCCGCAGCGCCGCGCTGAGCACGAGGAGGAGCAGCGACAGCCCTGCGAGGGCCGGCCGGACAGCCGCTGCACCGCGACTCCAGGGCGTCTCCGTAACAGTCCAGGGCGAATACGAACGCCGCCGGAATTGCGAAGAGCAGCAATGCGAGCGCGAGGCCGTGGCTGCCGCCGGCATCGGAGAGCAGGGCCGCCAGGACGAGCAGGGCCGGGAGCAAGCGGCGGGACATCCCACAAGCTTCGCCCCCACCTCGGACGTTCCTTTACGCTCCGCGCCGCCCCTACGAAAGACAGGAGACCGATGACCGCTGCGTCGCTGACCTGGCTGGGACATGCCTCATTCCGCCTCGACTCTCCGGGAGGCAAGCGCATCTACGTCGACCCGTGGTTCGACAACCCGAAGTGCCCTGCGAACGAGAAGGACCCGGAACGCTGCGACGTGATCGCTGTCACGCACGGTCACTCCGACCACGTCGGCTCCGTCGTCGCGATCACCGAGAAGCTCGGTTCGATACCGATCGTCGCCATGATCGAGCTGAAGGGCTGGCTGACAGGGGCAGGGGGCGCAGACCGACGACCTTCCGGGCCCGAACAAGGGCGGGACGGTCGAGGTCGAAGGCGTCAAGTTCACGCTGACGAACGCGTTCCATTCGAGCTCTGCCGACGACGGTACGTATCTCGGCGAGGCCGCCGGGATCGTGATCGAGCTCGAGGACGGCAAGAAGATCTACTTCGCAGGCGACACCTGCGTCTTCGGCGACATGCAGCTCATCGGTCGCATCTACTCCCCGGACGTCGCTGTGCTTCCCATCGGCGGGCACTTCACGATGGACCCGCGCGAGGCCGCGGTGGCGTGCGAGCTGCTCGGCACGAAGCGTGTCGTTCCCTGCCACTACGGGACGTTCCCACTCCTGGCCGGGACGCCTGACGAGTTGAAGCAACTGGCCAAGGGCGTCGAG
Source organism: uncultured Actinomycetes bacterium (assembly GCA_963779965.1). Classification (GTDB taxonomy): domain Bacteria; phylum Actinomycetota; class Thermoleophilia; order Gaiellales; family Gaiellaceae; genus 3-1-20CM-4-69-9. Next base: position 75,380 of record CAWAAP010000024.1, read on the forward strand.
GTCCACGCCATCGACCCTGGGGAGTCGATCGAGCTGTGAGAGAGCGCTGGTTCGGAGCGACGGGACGGCGCGTCCCGGAGATCGCCGTCGAAGGTGAGCTCGACGTGGGCGAGGCGCTCGTGCTCGACGACGTTTCCGATGAGCGCGCGCTGCAGGAAGCGCACGCCACCGGGCAGCCGATCGTCGTACGAGCCGCTTCGGCGGAGGCGGTCAAGGCTGCCCTTGCCCACCCGGAGGTTGCGTCGGCGCTGGTCCCGGCCGACCGCCGCGAGCTGCTCGACCTGGACCTGCGCGCACTGACGTATGGCCCGTAGCGCCGTCGTCGCGACGTACTCGATTGTCGCGTGCGACCTCGACGCGGGTCAATGGGGCGTCGCCGTGCAATCGAAGTTCCTCGCCGTCGGCTCTGTTGTTCCATGGGCCGAGCCGCACGTCGGCGCGATCGCGACACAGTCGTATGCGAACCCGCGCTACGGCCCCGACGGGCTCGCCCTTCTACGTGAAGGAGGCTCGGCGGCGGAGGTAGTCGAGGCGCTCACGGCCGCGGACGACGGCCGCGCCGAGCGGCAGGTGGGCATCGTCGACGGGCATGGCCACGCGGCCACGTTCACGGGGGACGCGTGCCACGACTGGGCCGGCGGCCGCACGGGTGACGGCTACGCGGCCCAGGGCAACATCCTCGTCTCCGAGGAGACCGTCGATGCGCTGGCCATGACGTTCGAGCAGAACGGGCACCTCTCCCTCGCGGAACGGCTGATCGAGTGCCTGGCCGCTGCGCAAGCCGCAGGCGGCGACCGGCGGGGCCAGCAGTCGGCGTCGCTGCTGGTTGTGGAGAAGGACGCCGGCTACGCGAACCTGTCCGACGTCGTCGTCGATCTCCGCGTCGACGACCACGAGCGCCCGATCGTCGAATTGCGCCGGCTCTACGGGTTGCACAACGAGATCTTCGGGATCACGCCTCCCGAGGACTGGGTCGCCGTCGACGAGCGCTCTCGCAGCGGAGCTTCGCGACCGTCTCGCCAGACTCGGCTACGACGGCGAGCTCGGCAGGGCCTTCAACGACTGGGCCGGCACGGAGAACCTCGAGGAACGTGTCGACGGGGTCGAGCGGATCGACCCGGTCGTCCTCGGCGCGCTGCGGAAGCAGTCCGGCTGAATCACGCGTCGCCCGGGAGACGCAAGCCGGCGGCCCGGGTACGCAGGGCGGGAACCGGATCCGCCGTCGGCCGCGCCACGAGCATCACGGCGCCGTAACCGTCGCCCGTCAGCGAGTCGACGAGCAGCTGGAGGCCGAGCGCCAGTGCGAAGGCCTTGTGCGCGTGCTCGCCGCCGAACGGCACCAGCTCGTCTTCCGAGGCCGCGCCGGCGATCACGTCCCCGTAGGTCACGCGTCCCATGGAGACGTCGCTGACGATCGGCCTGCCGTCGGAGCTCGGGATCGCGATGGCGAGCGGGTTCGTCCCGGTGAGCTTCGGCCCTCCTTCGGGATGTCCGAGCCGCGGCGGCGACGTGGCCGTCAGCACGGCCAGGAGCCCGCCTGCGGCGACGCGGCGCGCCCAGTAGCCGAGCACTCCGGTCGGGAAGCAGTCGTGCGCGACGATCAGCCGCGCGGCCTCGGGCGGGTCCTCGAGCTGGCCCGCGCAGATCGCCGCGAGCGTGAGGTAGCCGAGTGCGCCGCGGCCCTCCCAGCGCTCGTAGCAGGCCTCCGCGACGACACATTCGGGCGCGGCAGCCGGATCGAGGCCGGTCAAGGTCTCGAGCCATTCGACACGCGCGAACCCGTGTCCGCGCTTGCCGCGCCGCTCGGCGTCGAGAAAGTGGTCGGCAAGCGTGCGGGTGTCCTCTTCCGAGAAACCGAGCGCTCGGATCCGCTCCTCGACCTGCACCGAAAATGAGGATACTTCGCGTCATGGCCGACTGGTTCGTCGTCAATGCCCGCGACGCGCGATGGGTGTGGAACGAGATGGGCGGCTACTGCAACTTCGAAGACGGCGACGTCCGCTTCGAGCAGGTCGGGATCAACCTCAACGCCCTGCACCCGGGCGTCCCGATGGCCATGTACCACGAAGAGCCCGGGCAGGAGGACTTCCTCGTCCTCGAGGGTGAGGCGCTGCTGATCGTGGAGGGAGAGGAGCGTCCGCTGAAAGCGTGGGACTTCGTCCACTGCCCGCCGCACACGAAGCACGTCATCCTCGGCGCGGGCGAAGGTCCGTCGCTCGTGCTCGCCGTCGGCGCGCGGAAGGGCCAGGCGTCGTATCCGGTGGACGAGACCGCGGTTCGGCACGGCGCGGGCGTGGAGACGGAGACGTCATCACCGAAGGACGCGTACGCGAAGTACGGGCCGCTCGAAGACGGCCCGGCGTCCGACCTGCTTTAGCGCGAGACGAGGGTCAGCGGCTTGACGATCGTGCCGCGGTCGAGCGCGAGCAGCTGGTCGGCGATCTGACGGAGCTCCCGGCGCTCTGCGAATCGGGCGCGGTCGACCATCAGCGGCTCGCCCGCGTCGCCACACTCGCGCACCAGTGGATCGAGCGAGACGCGGCCGAGCAGCGGAACGTCGAGCTCGGCTGCGAGACGCTCGCCGCCGCCGGAACCGAAGACGTCACCGGTCATGTTCTCGACCACGCCGACGAGCCGCATGCCGGTCTTCTGCGCCATCACCCCGGCGCGCGACGCAACTTCCTGCGCGGCCGGCTGCGGCGTCGTCACGACGATCGTCTCGGCGCGCGGCAGCAGCTGTCCCAGCGAGATCGCGACGTCGCCCGTTCCCGGTGGCATGTCGACGACGAGCACGTCGAGTGCTCCCCAGTGGACGTCCGAGAGAAACTGCTCGAGCGCGCGGTGCAGCATCGGGCCGCGCCACATCACGGGTGCGTTGTCGTCGAGGAAGAAGCCGATCGACATCAGCTTGAGGTCGTGCTTCACGGGCGGGACGATCATCTTGTCCACGAGCACCGGCTTCTGGCGGATACCGAGCACGTGGGGGATCGAATGTCCGTAGACGTCTGCGTCGAGCACGCCGACCTGCTTGCCGGCCTGCGCGAGCGCCACGGCGAGGTTCGCGGTGAGCGTCGACTTGCCGACGCCGCCCTTGCCGCTGCAAACGGCGAGCACGCGTGTCGTTGCGTCGAGCGAGAGCCCCTTCGAGCGCTCCTGCAGCCCGCCACGCAGCTTCGTCGTCAACGCCTGGCGCTCCTCGGGCGTCATCACGTCGAAGCCAAGAGCAACGCGCTCGACGCCGGGCACGTCCCGTAGCACCTCGGCCACCTGTTGCTGGAACGAATCGCGCAGCGGGCAGCCCGCGATCGTCAGGGCGATCGTGACACGCACATCGCCTCCGTCGATCTCGACGGCGCGCACCATGTCGAGCTCCGTCACAGGCTTGCGGAGCTCCGGGTCGATGACGCGTTCGAGCGCCTTCATGATCAGGTCGCGGTTTGGTTCGCTCACGAGTCTGAGCCTAGCCGTTCCAATTTCTTGGCCGCAGGCGCCAGCGGACGCGGATCCTCCAGCACCGGGGCGTAGAGATCGCCGTGCTCTTCGATCCGCTGCAGCGCCTCCTTCATGCCGAAGTCGCGCGGCCTGACCGTCGGCGTCAGCTCCTCCCAGTGAAGCGGTGTGGACACCGGAGCCCCCGGCTTCGGTCGAACCGAGTACACGGAGGCGATCGTCTTGCCGTGGCCGTTCTGCCGGTGATCGACCAGGACTCCTTCGCGCTTCTTCTTCAGCCACTCCGTCGTGACCTTGCCCGGATGGCGCTGCTCGAGCAGGCGTGACGCCTTCTCTGCGAAGTCATAGGTCTGCTTGAACGTCGACCGTCGTGTGATCGGCGCCACGACGTGGATTCCATCTGCGCCGCTCGTCTTCACGTAGCCCGGCAGCTCGAGCTCATCGAGAAGCTCGCGGATCAGGTGCGCGACCTCGATTGCAAGTTCGAACCCATCGTCCGGCGGATCGAGGTCGAAGAGGACGAAGTCCGGACGATCGGGCTTGTCGACGCGCGAGTACCACGCGTTCATGTCGATGCAGTTGTTCTGCACCATGAAGAGCACGGCTTCGGGCGAATTCACGAGTGCAAAGTCGACGAGCCGCGAACCTCCTTCGCGTGGCCACGTGCGGAACTGGCGCGTCGGGATCCAGCTCGGCAGGTGCTTAGGCGCTTGCTTCTGGAAGAAGACCTCGCCCGTGATCCCGTGCGGGTAGCGCTTCATCGTGAACGGACGGTCGCGCAGATGCGGCACGATCGTCGGCGCCGACCTGCTGGTAGTACTCGAAGACGTCGCCCTTCGTGATCCCGTCCTCGGGATAGAGAACGCGGTCCGGCGAGCTCAGCTTGACGGTCTTCTCAACCAAGGGCGGCGGCGAGCTGTCGGCATACGTCGGGCGTTCCCGCTGCGACGACCCGTGAACGCCCCTCGAGGTCGAGTGGCGCGGTCGCGAACGGAGGTGCCTCGGGAAGCTCGATCGCGAGGCCGCGCTCGAGGACGAGCAGCTGGGCCGCGGCGATGTCCACCGCGCGCGCCGGCTTGAGCGAGCAGACGGCGTCGATACGACCGGCGGCGAGGTGACAGAGCGAGAGCGCCAGGGAGCCCATGATCCGCAGGCGGTAGGCGAGATCGACGACGGCCGCCGCCTTCTCGGCGACCGAGGACGTGAGCGTCGCCTCGAACGCGAGGATCTCGATCTGCTCCTTCGGGCGGTCGCCGTCGAGCGGCACGCCGCCGAGCGTCGCCCCTGCACCGCGCGTGGCAGTCCACTCCTCCCCCGTGCCGAAGTCATGCACGAAGCCAAAGTCGACGTCGCCCATCGTCGGGCCGGAAGCGACGGCAATGGAAAGCGCGAAGAAGCCGATGCCGCGCTTCGCGTTCAGCGAGCCGTCGATCGGATCGATCACGACGAACGTCGCGCCGTCGCCGATGACGCCGGCCTCCTCGGACACGATCGTCAAACCGTCGAGCCCTGCGAAGCGAGCGAGGATCGCGCGCTCGGCTGCCGCGTCGATCGCCGTTGTCTCGTCGCCGCCCTTGCCGGAGCCGACGACCGGCTCACGGTCGGAGCGCAGCGGCAGTTCGACGAGCACGCCGCGCACGTCCTCGACCGCCGCGCGGCAGAGGCCGAGCCAGTCAGTCAAGCGGGTGGAAGAGCAGGCCCGAGGTGAGCTTGGGATAGAAGTAGGTGCTCTTCTGAGGCATCGTCTCGCCGCGTCGCGCGACCGCCCAGACGTCCTCGATCCTGGTCGGACGGAGCAGGAACGCCGCTTCGGCGTCGCCGCGGTCAACTGTCGCAACTGCTTCGGCGCGCTCCGGCGTGTACGTCACGCCGTCCGGCGCGATCCGCTCGACGATCTCGACGTCGAGGCCGTCGCCCTTCAGCAGCTCGTACTGCCCGTCGCGATACATGACGACACCGGGCAGAACGTCGCCGGGCTCCTCGATCGGAATGCCGTGGGCACCGTTGATGCGCTCGGCCAGCCTGTGCGTCGGGAAGATCGTCAGCCCTTCCTGCTCCGTCGGGACGAGGACGACCATCAGGTAGGGCGAGCCGCCCTCCTGCGCATATGCAACCGCGGTCTCGTAACGGTGATGACCGTCCGCGATCAGAAGCTCGGTGCTCTCGAAGTTCGGAGCGTCCTCGACACGCCAGAGCTTGTCCCCGCCGCTCTGGAGATCGGGCTCGCGCGCAGGCGGCCGGAGTGGATCCCCTTCGTAGAGCAGGAAGATCGGCTCGAGCTCCGTGCGGGTGGCCCGGAGCAGCCGGAGCCGGCCCTCTTTCGGCCCACTGTGCGTGCGCTCGTGCGGGAGGACGACTCCGTTCTCGTAGGGCTCTGCTCGGAGCGAGGCGACCAACCCCGTTCTCGTTCGGGAAACTCCATCCGGGCCCACATAGTCCTGTGAAAGGAGCCAGTAGCCGGGCTCCTGATCCCTGGCCAGCACGCCCTGTTCGCGCCAGTCCGTCACGTCACGGCCGGCCTGCTCTTCGTCGTCGGGAAGCGTCAGGTGGACGACGTTGTAGGGGCTGCGAGCCAGGTACTCCTCGCGCTGCTCGGCCGAGAGCACGTCATACGGCGGCGCGACCAGCCGTTCCAGCGGGCCTGCCTTCGACTCGTCGTAGCGCTCGGCGCGAAACGGCTTGACCACTGCCATCTGGGCCGACCCTAGCATCCGGGTTCGGACCTAGACTCACGTCGTGAGCGTCACTCGCCTTCGGCTCGTTCCCGCGGTGGAAACCATGTTTCCCCCACGTGCCCCCTTCTTTAGAAATCGCCTCAACGCTCGCGGCATGACGACCGCCGCCGCGCGCACTGAGGAGAAAAAAGGGGAAACCTCCCGGTTTCCCCTTACGCCCCTTCCCCGGCTCATCGGCCAAAGGACGGCCGATGAGCGCAATCGCAGAGCTGTCCGAAGAGCGGGTCGTGGAGGGCATCTACGCGGTCGCGCGCAAGCAGCGGCTACGTACGAAGGGCGGTGCTCCCTACCTCGCCCTCGAGCTCGTCGATCCCAGCGGTCGCATCGACGCGCGCGTCTGGCACGACGTCGAGCTGCTCGACGCCCGCTTCGCGGAGGGCGACGCGGTGCGAGTCCTCGGCCGCGTCGAGAAGTTCCGGAACCGGCTGCAGGTCGACGTCCGCACGCTCGAGGCGGCGCCGGAGGCGGATCCAGCGGAGTTCGCGCCGACGTTGCGGCGAGATGCCGACGAGCTGGACGGCTTCCTGGAGTTCCTCGCCGGCGAGATCTCCCACGAGGGTCTCGCGGGAATCGTGACGCGGTTCTTCTCCGACGACGTGCTGCGTGCTTCGTTGCGGCGGCTCCCTGCCTCCGAGAATCACCACTCGTATGCGGGCGGCCTGCTCGAGCACACGGTGGGCGTGGCGACGATCTGTCGTGAGACGGCTCAACTGCATCCGAGACTGCGTTCCGATCTGCTGCTCGCAGCGGCACTCCTGCACGACGTCGGCCGTGTGGCCGAGCTGACCTCGGGCCCGACGTTCAGGCAAACCGACGAAGGCCGTCTGCTCGGGCACGTCCACCTCGGTTTGCGCATGGTCGAGGAGCGGAGTAGCGGGATGCAGCCGGACGCGCGCTCCGAGCTGCTGCATGCAATCGCCTGTCATCACGACGCACGGTCTGCGCGCACGGCCGAGGCGTCGGTGCTGTATCACGCGAACCAGCTCGACGCGGTCGCCGCGACGCGGCCGATACCCGACTAATTAACGTCCGGCGATGAGATCGATCGCGCTTGCGCTCAGCGCGAGCCTGACGTGGGGATTCGCGGACTTCTTCGGGCCGCTGAAGGGGCGAACGCTCGGCACGCTGCGCGTGCTGGTGTACGTGCAGCTCGGTGGGCTCGTCGTGATCGCCTTGATCATCGCGATCCGAGGCAAAGGGCCTGCCGACCTTGGCGCGCTCTACGCGATCCCCGCCGCGATCTCGGGCACGCTCGGCCTCTACGCCTACTACCGGGGCATGGCTGTCGGGGCGATGAGCATCGTGGCGCCGATCGCAGGGATCTCCGCCGGGATACCCGTGATCTTCGGGATCATCACCGGCGACCGGCCCTCGCCCTGGCAGTGGCTCGGGATCGCCGCGGCGCTCGGCGGCGTCTTCCTCGCATCAGTAGAGCCCGGCCGCGGCGGCCGGGTCGCGGCCGGCGTCGGTCTCGCGCTACTCGCCGCCATCGGGTTCGGCGGCTACTTCCCTCCCATGCACGAAGCAGGGATTGCCGACTTCTGGTGGGCGTCCCTGATCTTCCGGATGACCTCCACGTCGATCATTCTCGCGGCGGTCGCGATCCGGCGCCCGTCACTTGCGGTCGCGCCGATCCAGGTGCCTGTGCTGGCTCTGATCGGGATCGGCGACATGCTGGGCAACCTCCTCTTCGCAGCAGCATCGACGAGCGGGCTCGTCAGCATCACGTCGGTGCTCGCGTCGCTCTATCCGATCGTCACGGTCATGCTGGCGCGCCTCGTCCTGAAGGAACGCGTTGCACGCTCACAGGAGGTGGGGATCGCGTTGACCCTTGCCGGCGTGGCACTCATTTCAGCCGGCTAGCAACGGTTCTCAGTTAGAGCGGTAGCTCAGCGACGCGACGCTCGATCTCGTCGCGGATCCTGCGCACCGTTTCGACGTCCTGGCCCGCAGGGTCCTGCAGTTCCCAGTCGATGTAGCGCTTGCCCGGGATGACGGGGCACGCATCGCCGCAGCCCATCGTCACGACGATGTCGGCCCACTCGGCGTCGGCCGTGTCGAGCTTCTTCGGCACGCGATCAGCTAGTTCGGGCATCAACTCGGCGACTTCCGGGTGCACGTGCGCTGCCGGAGTCGTGCCAGCGGAGCGCGCGTTGCCGCCGCGCTCGCTCGTAGAGCGCGCCCGCCATCTGGGAACGGCCTGCGTTCTGCTTGCAGACGAACAGGACGTTCACGCGCCGAGCGCTCCACGTAGTGCCGCGATCGCTTCAGGCACGAGCCGGTAGTAGGCCCATGTTCCGCGTCGTGACGACTCGACGAGACCGGCCTCGCGCAAGATCTTCAGATGGTGCGAGATCGTCGGCTGCGAGAGGTCGAAAGTCTCGGTCAGGTTGCACACGCAGACCTCGTCAGCCGCCGAGAGAGAGTTGATGATCGCGACCCGCGTCGGGTCGGCAAGAGCCTTGAACCGCGCGGCGAGCTCGTCCCGCTCGGGGACGCGTGAGCGGCTCCGTCTCCGGGCCGCAGCAGATCGTGGGCAGTAGGGCAATTGACTTCATCGACGAATTTCAATATATAACATCGACAGATATCGATGAAAGGAGGAGCGATGGCCGCTTGCGACTGCCCGCCAGACTGCTGCCCCGACGGCTGCTGCTAGCCAGGGACAGCTAGACGTTGAAACGGATGTTCAGGACGTCGCCGTCCTGGACCACGTACGTCTTACCTTCGAGACGTTGGAGGCCGCTTCGCGCGGCCTCCGCGTGTGAACCGGCCTCGACGAGGTCTTCCCATCGGATCACTTCTGCACGGATGAAGCCGCGCGCGATGTCCGTGTGAATCGTCTCCGCCGCTTCCAGGGCCGTCCGCCCGCGTCGCAGCGACCAGGCGCGAGTCTCCTTGTCGCCCGCGGTGAAGAAGCTGATCAGTCCGAGCTCGTCGCTGAGACGCCGCACGACTTCCTCGAGCGCGGATGCCCCCTCGCGAAACGCGGCCGCGTCTTCGCCGGACATCTCCGCCAGCTCGGCCTCGAGCTTGAGATCGATGCCGGCAGGGCCGTTCTCGACTGCGATCAGCGGCTTCGTCGTCAGCGGTTCGAGCCCGGACGGCAGCTCGGACGGCCAGTCGGCGAGAGTTCCGCCGGCGTCGACATGCGCAAGTACCCGTCCGAGCTCGATGACCTCCTGCTTCAACTTCAGCTCGCCGGACTTCGCCTGCTTCGTGACGCGCTCCAGCCGTCGCTCGACGTGATCCCGGTCGGCGATCAGTAGCTCGAGCCGCAGCGTCTCCAGGTCGTCGGCGGGAACCCTGGTGCCCGAGAAGCCGTCGAGGACGACGAGCAGCGCATCCACCTGGCGCAGATTCCCCAGCAGCTCTGGGCCTGTGCCCCGCACCTCGACGACTCGAATCGCCGCAGGCGTGACCTTGCGGGGCTTGATCACGCCGGCGATCTGCGTGAGCCGGGGATCCGGGATGCCCGCCATCCCGACGTCTCCGGTCGCCCGGGCACCGGTGAGTGCATGGAAGAGCGTCGACTTGCCGGAGCTCGGCAGCCCGACGATTCCAACCTCGAGCGCCAAGGCTACGGCTCCGCGGTCTGGGAGATCTGCTTCTGCAACGAGACGAGCGCACGGTGCTGCAGTGACTTGATCGCGCCCTCGGTCTTGTCGAGGATCGTCGCCACGTCTGCGTTGGGCAGATTGAAGACGAACTTGAGCGTCAGCACCTGCTGTTGCTCGGTCGAGAGCCCGTCGATCAGTTCCAGCATGCTCTGCCGCCCGATCGACTGCAGCGCGGCCGCCTCGGCCGAAGGCTCGCTCTCGCCTTCAGGCTCAGGCACTTCTTCTTCGGGCTGCCAGCGACGATTCGCGCGGAAGTGGTCCATGGCGAGGTTGTGCGCGATCCGGAAGAGCCACGCTGAGAAGGGCGCAGACTGCCACCTGAACCGCTTGATCGACTCGAGCATCTTGAGGAACGTCTGCGTCGTCAGATCCTCGGCGTCGTGCCTGTTGCCGACGCTCATGTGCAGATAGCTGTAGATGCGATCGAAATGGAGCAGGTAGAGCTCCTCGAGCGCGGCCCGGTCACCCTGCTGGCCGCGCTCGACGAGACGACGAACATGGGCGGTCGAGTCCTTTGCAGAACGCGCGGCAGCCGGAGTGGCTTCTTCGGCCATCAACGCGGGAATGCCCGGGTAGGCAGCGCCTGTAACTCGAAGACCGGCCTCAAGCGGCAGCCGAGCCGAACCCGACGCGACTCTCGCGCGCGAACCTCTTCACATAGACGACTCGCTGCAGGGCGATCGTGTACCGGCCGTCCTCTGCGTCGAGTGTCAAGGCTGCCTCGCCCGTGCCCGCGCGGAGATCTGCGGAACCGAGCGCCTGTTCGAGGGCATCTGCGCCGGACGGCGAGACGAGAGCGCCCATGATCTGGCCGCCGTCGAACGCGATCTCGATTCGTACCCGATCCGGTTCAGCCACCTGTAACCACCTCCGAGAGAACGCCATGGACGGAATCCGGGTGGACGAACGCGACCTCGAGGCCGAACAGGCCCGCACGCGGGCCTTCGTCGATCAGGTCTGCGCCTGCGTCCGTGAGCTCGGCAAGCGCCGTCTCGAGATCGGTGACCTCGTAGGCCACGTGATGCATCCCCGGCCCTCGCTTCGCGAGGAAGCGGCCGACGGGAGTGTCCTCCCCGAGCGGCTCGAGCAACTCGACGCGGCTCTCGCCGATACGGACCGACGCCGCCCGGACTCCCTGATCTCCTACCGTCGCGCGGTGCTCGATCTGCGCACCGAACAACCGCTCGTAGGTCACGAGGGCCGAATCGAGGTCCTCGACCGCGACCCCTAGATGGTGGATCCCCCGCGCTTGCACGCGAGCGATGCTATCGGCTGAGCTGTCTAGCCCTCGCGGGGGACGGCGATGATCGCGCGAGGCGTGCCGACGGTCTCGGAGGCGCGCGACTCCGGCTCGACGTCCGTCAGGAGAAGCAACACCTCTTCGCGCATGAGGGTCTCCTTCTCGAGCAGCGCCTGGCTCAACCGGTCGAGCGAGGCTCGGTGCTTCTCGATCAGGCGGACTGCTTCGGCGTACGCGCCGTCGGTCAGGAGTGACTGCTCGTTGTCACGCATGCGCTTCGTCTCTTCGGAGAGCCCGTAGTTGTCTGCGCGCAAGGTACGCGACGTGACGACATCCGACATCCCCCACTCGAAGACCATCGCGCGCGCGATCTCGGTCACCTTTTCCAGATCGCTTGCGGCGCCGTTCGTCACGCGCCCGAAGACGACCTGTTCCGCCGCACGTCCCGCGAGCGCGATCTTCAGCATGTCGACGAGCTCTTCCTTCGACTCGAGGTATCGATCCTCGTTCGGCAGGTGGAGCGTGTAGCCGAGCGCGGTGCCACGCGAGACGATCGTGACCTTCTGCAGGTGGCCGAGCTCGCCCATCAGATGCGACATGAGCGCGTGGCCCGCCTCGTGGTAGGCAAGGATTCGCCGCTCCTTGTCCGTCAGGACCTTCTTCTGCTGCAGGCCGGCGACCACACGCTCGAGCGCGTTGTCGAAGTCGAGCGCACTGACGTACTTGGCATCGCGCCGCCCGGCGAGAATGGCCGCTTCGTTCGCGATGTTCGCGAGGTCCGCACCGGTGAGGCCGGAGGTCTGCCGCGCGATCAAATCGAGCTGAACGTCCGAGGAGAGCGGCTTTCTGCGGGTGTGCACGTGCAGGATCGCCTCGCGACCCTTGCGATCCGGCGGCGCGACGAGCAGCTGGCGATCGAAGCGACCCGGGCGCAGCAGCGCCGGATCGAGATCCTGGAGACGGTTCGAGGCGGCCATGACGACGACCTGGGCGCCTGAGGAGAAGCCGTCGAGCTCGACGAGCAGCTGGTTGAGCGTCTGATCCTGCTCGCGGTTGAAGCCGTGCCCCGTTCGGGCTGCACCGACGGCGTCGAGCTCGTCGATGAAGATGATCGCGGGCGCATGCTTCCGCGCCTCGTCGAAGAGCTTGCGAATGCGCGCTGCTCCGAGGCCGGCGAACATCTCGACGAAGGCGGATGCGCTCTGCGCATAGAACTTCGCACCCGACTCGTTCGCCGCCGCGCGTGCGAGCAGCGTCTTTCCCGTTCCGGGCGGGCCGTAGAGCAGCACGCCCTTCGGCACGACCGCACCGAGCTCCTCGAATCGCTTCGGGTCGCGAAGGAACTCCACGATCTCGGCGAGCTCGGCCTTCGCTTCGTCCGCACCGGCGATGTCGGCCCACTCGATCGCCGTGCGCGGGTCGACCATGACGGTCGCCGGCTTGACGCGCGGCATCAGCTGCAGCATGCGCCAGAAGATGTAGAGGAGGACGCAGTAGAACGTCAGCCCAAGCAGTGGCCACCAGTTGACCACGAAGTCCCTGAGCGCGACCATGAAGCTATGTAGATCCACCCCCGGCATCCCTGACTCATCATCTCCACCTGGAGCGCCGCGTCAACTAGAAAGTGGTGACAATTCCCTCAGCGGTGGTGAATTCGACCCCCTGTTCACGCCAGAAGGCCGTGGAGATCGCCACCCGCTCGTCGTCGAGCCCGCGGGCAGCGTCCTCGACGAAGCGCACTTTCAACCCTCGAGCCAGGAAACCGCGGATCGCCGCGTCGTCGCAGACGTCCGTCGCGACGCCGAAAACGACGATCTCGTCAGGGTTCAACCGGTCGAGAAGCCGGTCTGTGTTCGGGTTCGTGAAGACGTCGAAGTTCTTCTTCAGGATCAGGAACTCGCGGCCCTCGAGGTAGTGCTCGGGCAGAAGCTCGAGCGTGATCGGAACGGGATCCTCCTGCTCCGTCTCCGGAATCTTGCGTGCGCCGCGCGTGCCGCGAAGGCAGTGCGGCGGATAGGTCGTGCGGAAGTCGGGATCGTCAGCGATCTCCGTCATCGGTGAGCTCGTGATCGTCGGCGGATGCGACGTGCACGATCCCGGCGGCGCGCGCAGCATCGACGAGGCGCTGCATCGCGGGAATGGTCTGCTCGGCGCCGGGGACGTAGAGCTTCCCGTCCGGCAGCATGAAGTCGACCTGAGTGTCGACGTCCCAGAGGACGGTCACGCGACGAGCTCGAGCCGCCGGCTCGGCTTGTACGTGCGGCCGGTCTTCGCTGACGGGCGCCCGTCCGTGAGCACGATGTCGGCGGTGAAGTCGTTCGAGCCCCGGATCAGCGACGAGCCGACGCCGTACGCGTCCACCGGTACGCCCTTCTCCTCGAATTCGATGATCTTGTCGATCGTGAAGCCGCCGGAGACGACGATCTTCACGTGCTCGAAACCGTCGTTGTCGAGCGCGTCACGCACCTTGTGCACGAGACGTTCGTTGACGCCCGTCGGCTTGAAGTCTCCCAGCTCGTCCCACAGCGACCGGTCGACGAGCATCTCCGATGTGTCGAGGCGCACGCCCCACAGCTTCGGCCCGAGTGTCCGTGCGACTTCGAGCGCGGTCTGCACGGAGTTGTTGTCGAAGTCGACGAGGACGGTGATGTTGACGTCGTCCGAGGCCCACTCCGCGAACTTCGTCGCGGCAAGCACTGTGTTGCCCCCGTATGAGGCGATCAACGAATGGGGGACCGTGCCGATCCCGCGACCGCCCCACCAGGAGGCCTGCTCGTCGGTGGTGACGCCGATCGGAGCTCCGACGACGCGGCCCGCGACATGTGCCGCGTAGCCGTCCCCCGTCTGCACGCGGTGGTGATCGTGCCGCGCCGGCATGAAGATGATCGGCTTGCCGTTGGCGGCCTCGAGCACCCGCACGACGTTCGTCGTGATGAGCGTGCGACGCGCAAGGACGCCGAGATACGCCGTCTCGAGGTGGGCGAACAGGGTGTAGTCGCCCTCGATCGTCATCACCGTCTCCCAGGGCGCGGCACGGTCACCGTCGTAGAGCGCGTGCACCGTGAGCTCGTCCCAGTCGTACGAGCAGAGCTTGAGAATCGCGATTGCCTCGTCCATACCGCCGAGATACGCGTCCCGCTTCTGGAACACCTGCATCACGACGCGCGGCCGCCGTCCGTCGTGCAGCAGTGTTGCCCGCGCATGGTTGAAGTACGCGTCGGCGTAGTAGCCCTCGCGCATCTTCTCGACGGGTAGATCGAAAACTTCGGGCGGAAGCCGCTTCTGGATCCGCTCCTGAATGGCCATGACTATTCCTTCTCGAGCTCGAGGCACGCGGCGAGCGCGGCCTCGGCGACTTCGATCTGCTCCGGCGTCGGCTCTGCGGTCGCAATGCGATGCTGTAGCTCGTGGCCGGGCTTGGCCAGTGCGCGCGCGAGCCGGTTCTCCGGGTTACGAACCATCCAGCCGAAGATCTCGGTGGAAGCGGCCAACGCGACGCCCTGCGCCACGAGCCTCATGGGTTTGCGGACGTGGGCAGGCGCACGCGCCGCCAGCGTGTTGCCGATTGCGGTCGTCAAGAGCAAGGGGCCGATCAGGTGCGATCCGCAGCGGCTGTGCTCCTTCGTTGCGCGCTCTCCTTGCTCGTAGGAGCCGATGGAGATGTGCTCGGCGCCGTGATACGCGGCAACGTCCGCAGTGCGGAGGGCGAGTGCGGCCGGTGCGATCGAGAGCAGGCCGCTGACGATCTCCTGGGTCGCCGGGCCGATCGAGCGAGAGCCGCGCACGAGCCTTACGACCGTGGCGCTGCCGACCATCGCCACCACCACCGCGGGACGCTGGAACGGCAGCTTCGCCTCTGGGAGTGCGCGCCTGATCTGCGGGATGATCGCCATGGCATCGAGCAAGCGGGCCGGCCCGCGCAGGAACGGGCTCTCGACCTTGCTCGCCCACTGGCCTTTGCGTTGCGCCGCCACCTTGCAGTTCGCCGTCCTCCGTGCGGATCGCGCACGCCCAGGACTTGGGCCCGTGCACGAGCACGCCGTTGGCGAGTGCCATCCCGCCGAGCCGGAGCTTCTCATCGCTCATTGAATCGAGGTTATCGACTCAGAGTCGAATTCCGCAAATCGAGGCGTCCTCAGGCCAGCATCGCCTGAGCCGCGTGCCTCATGAAGCTCACCGCGAGCTCGAGGTCCTCGACCGGGATGCGCTCGTCGGCGGAGTGGATCAAGCGGGCCGCCAGCTCGGCATCCATCACGCGCAAGAGGGAAGAAGCCGTACGCGACGGTGCCGAAGGCCTCACGAAACCAGTGGCTGTCGGTGAACCCGGCCACGCAGATCGGCGCCGGTCTCGCCTCCGGCTCGACTTCGCTGATCCAGCCGGCGATCGCGTCCCAGAGCGGAGTCTGGATCGGCGAGCGCGTTCCTCCGTGCGCCTCGAGGCTCTCCAGCTCGTAGTCACCGTCTCCGAGGACCGAGCGCACGATCGCATGCTGCTCGGCCGGCGTGGTCTCCGGGAGCAACCGCGAATCGACGATCACGTCGCAGATCGCCGGGATCACGTTCCGCTTCTTCGAGGCGCTGATCATCGTCGGAGCAAGCGTCAGCGACAGCAACGGTTCGACCATCTCGGCGAAGAACTCCCCGATTCCCCGCGCCCGTTCGAGAGCTTCTTCTGGCGACGCCGGCCGTTCGCCGGTGACTGCCTCGAGCAGCGCTTCCACCTCCGGCGTCAGGTGTTGCTCGGGCACGTACTCACCGAGCGCAGTGATGAGTGGCGCCGCCTTCACGAGCGCGTTGTCCGCGATTCCCGGCATCGACGCGTGTCCGCTCCGTCCACGCACGCGCAGACGGAACGGCGCGCTCATCTTCTCCGCGACCGAGCAGGTGTAGAACGGCTTGCCGCCGAGCTCGAGCCGCTCACCCGAGCCTTCGTTGACGAGGAAGTCGCAACGGACTGCGTCCGGGTGCGTCTCGCACAGCCACTGGGCACCGAATCCGTCACCGACCTCCTCATCGGCGGTCGCGGCAAAGATGAGGTCGCCCGCAGGCTCGAAGCCCTCACGTGCGAGCGATGCGAGCGCGACAGCACTGGCTGCAACCTGCCCTTTCATGTCGAGCGCCCCACGGCCCCACACCGAGCCGTCGCGCAACTCGCCGCCGAACGGGTCCGCACTCCACTCGGCCGCGTCCGCGAGCACGACATCGGTGTGTGAGAGGAAGAGCAACGTCGGCCCGTCGCCGCGACCAGGGATACGCGCAACGAGGTTCGCTCGTTCCGGCACCCGCGCATACAGCTCCACCTGCGCGCCATTTTCCTCGAGGTACTCGCGGAGAAGCTCTGCCGCGGCGGTCTCGTTGCCCGGCGGGTTGGTCGTGTTCACACGGATGAGCTCCTGCAAAAGCTCGGTCACCTCGTCGCGAAGCGAAACCGTCGCCACTGCTATTCCTCCTCTTCTTTCGAGCGGGCGGTCAGCTGGTTCCGCGCACGCCAGAGGGCCGGGAAGAAGTTGTGGTGGATCATCTTTCCGAGCACCTCGACCGGAGTGCCCTGAGTCCCGACGACCTGGTCGCCGATGATCCGTGAGACGACTTTGTAGTGACGGATCCGCCACATGGTGATCCGCTCGTCCCATTCGACCAGCGCCTCGGCAAGCTGATAGAGCTCTTCGTGGTCGCGCCCCTGGACGTAGACCTCGACGAGATCGAGTCCGGCCTCGGCCACCGCCGCTTCGAAGGCCTCGCCGAGCGGTGGCGTCACCCGGCGAACGTCTCGGAAGCCCGGTGAGTCGAACCCGCTGCCGTGTCCCAGAACGCGGCGGACGACCTGGTACTCCCACGGAGACATCTGCTCGAGCATGTCGAGCTGGCGCGTGATGAATTGCAGGCAGAGCGACGCGCGAGCGAGCAGCCGTAGAGCCGCCGCAAGCTCACCGGCACGGAGGTGCACGGTCGCTCGCGCGACCTCGGAGGTGCCGAGCTTGAGCCACAGCTCCGAGGACTGGTGCACCGTCTGGAACAGGAGCTCGTCAGGGTGAACCTGCTCGTCCGGCGACTTCTGCAGCGCGAGCAGCTCGTCCGTGCGCAGGTAGCGCTCGTAGTCCGACGCCCCCTTGCCGGGCAGGATCGGCTCTGAGAAGTCCTCGTGAGTCTCGGTCGCCAAGGGCCTGCGGAGCATACTTCCCTGCAATGAGCGACCTGTTCTCGGACGCGGCGGAGCAGCGGCTCCCAGGTGTCGCGCCACTTGCATTGCGGATGCGACCCCAGACGCTCGAAGAGTTCGTCGGCCAGGGGCATGTGCTGGGCGAGAACTCGGCGCTGCGACTGGCAATTGCGGAGGACCGCGTCCGCTCGGCCATCTTCTACGGGCCGCCCGGCAGCGGAAAGACGACGCTCGCGCGGATCATCGCGCATGCCACCGGCGCTGCGTTCGAGGAGCTGTCAGCCGTCTCGGCGACCGTCGGCCAGGTGCGTGAAGTTCTCGCACGCGCGCGCGAGCGACTCGGTGCGAACGGGCAACGCACGATCCTGTTCCTCGACGAGATCCATCGCTTCAACAAGGCGCAGCAGGACGCGCTCCTTCCCGGTGTCGAGGAGGGAGTGATCACGCTGATCGGCGCGACGACGGAGAACCCCTACTTCGAGGTCAACTCCGCTCTCCTCTCGAGAGCTCAGGTCTACGAGCTCGAGCCACTGTCCGTGGAGGAGCTCGAGACGGTGGCCCGCCGCGGGGCCGCTGAGCTGGGCGCCGAGATCCCCGACGATCTGCTCCGGCTCATAGCCACTCGCGCCGGTGGTGACGCGCGTTCCGTCCACAACATCGTCGAGCTCGCCTTGCAGACAGCGCAGGCCGCCGGCGAGCCGCTGGCGGAGGCACACGTGGACGATGCGGCACGCAAGCGCCCGCTTCTCTACGACAAGACCGCCGATGCTCACTACGACTTCATCTCGGCGTTCATCAAGTCGATGCGCGGCTCCGATCCCGACGCGAGCGTCTACTACCTCGCTGCAATGCTCGAGAGCGGCGAAGACGCGCGCTTCATCGCGCGGCGAATGATCGTGCTGGCCTCCGAGGACATCGGCAACGCCGATCCGCGCGCGTTGCTGGTCGCAGTTGCCGCTGCCCAGGCCGTCGAGCACGTCGGGCTGCCGGAGGCGCGCCTGAACCTCTCGCAAGCGGCGATCTACCTCGCCCGCGCTCCAAAGTCGAACGCGAGCTATGAAGCGATCAAACGCGCGACGAAGGACGTGCAGGAACGGGGAAACATCCGGCCGCCCAAGGCCCTGGCCGATGGCAGTTATTACGGACGCAAGCTCGGCAAGGGACAGGGCTACGTCTACCCGCATTCCGATCCCTCCGGATTCGACGTCGACTACCTCCCGGACGAGCTGAAGGGGACGACGTACTACGAGCCGTCAGGGAGCGGCGAGGAGTCGCAGGACTAGTCGGAACCGCGACGGACCCGCTGGGCCGCAAGCTCTCCGAACGTGCCGCCGGTCTTCTTCCCAGGCATGCGCGGCACGTTCGACGTCGTACTCGACGCGGCGAAACTCGAACTCGCCGTCGTCGGCACGCAACGCGTACGCCGCACGCACGTCTCCGTCGAGCGGCATGCCGGCGCTGCCCGGGTTGATGAGCGTCGTTCCGTTCGGCCCCGGCCTGCGGAACTGCTGGTGGCTGTGGCCGAAGACAACGGTCTTGTCGCGGACGCCGTTCAGCATCCGTTCGTCGTCCTCGGCCGGCTCAGGCGGAAAGCTTTCGACGTCCGACAGCGGCGAGCCGTGGACGTAAAGGACACCGTCCAACTCGCAATGCGCCTGGAGGGAGTAGAGCCAGCCCTTCGTCCGTGCCGAGACCGGAGCTCGTGCGCGGCAAAGAGCGCCATCACCTCGGGCCGGTCGAGACGGCGGCTCGCGCAGCCAGCGCTCACCGTTGCCGCGAATCCAGGTCGTGTTCGGCAGTTCGCGCAGGCGCTCGATCGTCTCCAGCGGCCACGGTGACCACGACCCGAAGTCGCCGCCGAGGAGGTAGGCGTCGGCCCCTGCAGCCTCGGCATCCTTGAGCACCTCCTCCAGGGCAGGCAGATTGCCGTGGATGTCGTACAGGGCGGCGAGCATCGCTCACTAGGCTTCCACACGTGAGGATCGTTTGCTCGAACGTTGAGCAGGTGCGCTGATGGAGCTCAACCTGCACGAGTGGGGGGATCCCTCTTCGCCACCGATCGTCTGTCTCCACGGCGTGAGCGCACACGGGCGCCGTTTTCGCAGGCTCGCCGAGGAGCGACTGGCAGATCGCTTCCGCGTTCTAGCTCCTGACCTGCGCGGACACGGCAACTCCGGGTGGGAACCACCCTGGACCTTCGCCACCCATGCACACGATGTGCTCGAGACGCTCGACGCCGCCGGCGTTCGCCGTGCGCAGTGGGTCGGCCACTCGTTCGGCGGCCGCCTCACTCTCGAACTCGCTGTCCTTGCACCGGACCGCATCGAGCGGGCCGTGCTGCTCGATCCCGCGATCCAGCTTCTGCCACACGTCGGCTTCGACTTCGCCGAACGCGAGCGTGCCGATCACGCCTTCGACTCCGCAGAGGATGCAATCGTGGCGCGACTCGAGAGCGGTGCGTCGACACCGCGCGAGCACCTCGAGGAGGAGATGCGCGAACACCTGCTGCAGCACCCCGACGGCCGCTTGCGCTTCCGCTACTGCCAGAGCGCGGTCGTTTCCATGTACGGCGAGCTCACCACTCCGCCGCCGCCGCCCGAGACGCTGCGCGTACCAACGTTGCTCGTCCACGCCGGCGAGTTCGGCCTCGTGCGCGAGGAACAGATCGACGCCTACCGGGCGGCACTCGGCGAGCCTGATCGAAGTCGTCGAGGTTCCGGGCGGTCACATGGTGTACTGGGACGCGTACGAACAGACCGCGGACGCGATCGACCGCTTCTTAGAGGATGCGCGCTCCTAGCGCGCTCGCAACGAGCTCCACGGCCAGCTTTCCCGTCTCGTTCTCGCGATCGAGCACAGGGTTCACCTCGACGACGTCGAGGGAGGACGCGAGGCCCGACTCCGCGACGAGCTCCATCGCAAGGTGGGCCTCACGGTAGGACAACCCGCCGCGTACCGGCGTCCCCACGCCCGGTGCGACGTCGGGATCGATCGCGTCCATGTCGAGGCTCACGTGAACGAACCCGGGGCCGGCGACGTGTGTCAGCGCCTCGCGAATCGCACGCTCGATGCCAAGGCGATCGACATCGCTCATCGTGAACACCTTCGCGTCGAGCTTGCCGAGCAGCTCACGCTCGCCTTCGTCCAGTGCGCGGACTCCCACGAGCGCAACGCGTCCCTGCTCGAGCGCCGGCAGACCCCAGCCCTCGCCGCGGAAGCGATCGCCGGCGAGACCGAGCGCCGCGGCCAGCACCATCCCGTGCACGTTCCCGCTTGGGCTCGTCTCGGGACTGTTCAGATCGCCGTGCGCGTCGATCCAGATCGTGCCGCCCGGACCGTGCGACTTCCCGCAGGCCCGACAACGTTCCCAGGGAGACCGAGTGGTCACCACCGAGGACAACCGGAAAGAATCCGTCGCGCGCCGCACGCCATACGAGCTGGGCGACCCGCTCGGACGTTTCCTTGATCTGCGGGAGAAAGCGGGCGTGCTCGTCACCGGCGTCCGTGGCCTCTGCGACCGCCGTCTCGACGTTGCCCAGGTCCACGTACTCGTAGCCGAGGTCCCCGAGACGCGCTGCCAGCCCCGCGTAGCGAATCGCAGAAGGACCCATGTCAACGCCACGACGCCCGGCGCCGAGGTCGAGCGTGGCACCTATGACGGCGACTTTGCGGCGGGGTGGTTGAAAAGACACGGCGAACAAGGCTAACTTGCGGATCCATGGAGGAGGCCGATGCGGCGGGCACCATCCGAGTTCTCCTTGCCGACGACGATGCCCCCTTCCTGGAAGCGCTCTCGCCGTTGATCGAGCGCCAGCCTGCGCTTGCCGTCGTCGGCACCGCTCTCGACGGCCTCGCCGCAATCGAGCTCGCGGACGAGCTGTCACCCGACGCGGTGGTCATCGACCTGCACATGCCGCGGCTCGACGGTGTCTCGGCGGTCGCCCGGCTTCGACGCGACCATCCGAGCATGTGCGTGATCGCACTGACCGGTGACGAGCATCCTGCGCTCCACAAGGCAGTGACGGAGGCGGGTGCAGACGCCGTCCTGATGAAGGCGGAGTTCGTCGATGTCTTGATGGAAAGGCTCGCTGCCGCCAAAGCAGCTGTCGTGTCGGGCTAGACTGCGGGCCGCCCGGGCGAGGTAGCTCAGTTGGTAGAGCACACGGCTGAAAACCGTGGTGTCGCCGGTTCGATTCCGGCCCTCGCCACTCCGCGAGCTCGGCGCTGGATCTAAAGGATTCGTTAAGAGTGGGACCGCCCGCCTAGGGGTCTGCTAGGACTGTGCCCCGTGAGGGTCGCTCGTCTTTTCGTGCTGGCTTGCCTTGCCTGCGTTCTTGCCGGCTCGGTGCCGTCTCTGGGCCTGTCGCGCTCGACGTCGTTCGAGTCGGCCCAGCAGGCCTGCGGAGGACGACTCGAGTTCATCAGCGGGCTGGAGGCGGTCTTCGGGCGGCGCAAGACGCACCAGCAGGCGTTGACGTTCCGCACTCAGGTGACTGCTCGCGGGTTCGTGAACGCGAACATCATCCAGGGCTGCGACGGCTTTCGGGTCGTCGTTCGCGGCATCGACACCTTCGATGTGGGAGTGGACCTCCAGAACGAAGCACGGCGCGAAGGTTTTGCAGTCACGCTCGAGTGCATTCAGGCGAAGCCGCTGGGCCGGCTCGAGGCGATCTTCGGCCACGGGCGTGACCGCCCCACTGCGACGGCGATCGTGAATCGCGCGGCCGCGGCCGGGTTTCCCGGGCTCAAGCTCCGCAACGATCCCTGCGGCGGGTTCGAGGCTT
Source organism: uncultured Actinomycetes bacterium (assembly GCA_963779965.1). GTDB lineage: Bacteria > Actinomycetota > Thermoleophilia > Gaiellales > Gaiellaceae > 3-1-20CM-4-69-9. Next base: position 97,369 of record CAWAAP010000024.1, read on the forward strand.
ACCTCGCAGGCTTCGAGGATCAACGTGAAGCCGAAGCATTCGCCGCTCAGGCAAATGCGCGCGGCTTCAACGTCGTGCTCGAACGCAACTAGCACCGCTACCCGCCCATAAAGAAAGGCCGTCCGGACCGGTGATACCGCGCCGCGAACGACCTTGTGCCCGAAGCTTACGGGCGGTCTCCCTTACGGGCAAGCAGCGCTGTCCCCTTGCCGGCGGCGAACTCCGCAAACTCCGTGAATCCACGGCTCAGCAAGCTCTCGCTTGACCCGTTCGAGCGGGACGTAGATCGGCGTCCCCGGGCCGAGCGAGAACGCGAATAGCGCGTGACCCCCCGGCGCGAGCACGCGGGCGAGCTCGTCGAAGAAGGGGATCATGTTCGCGTGCGCGACGAGGTCGAACGAGGCGTCGGGAAACGGGAGCGCCGACGCGTCGCCGTTCTCGAACCGCACGCGTTCCGCAAGCTCCGCCGGCGTCTTGCGCCTCGCCTCCGCGAGCATCGCCTCCGCGAGATCGACCCCGACGACTTCGCGCGTCCGGAAAGCGACGCGCGATCGCAAACGCACCCTGCCCGGTGCCGGTTCCGAGGTCGAGCGCACTGGACGGAGCAGGGTCGACCGCAGCCAGCGCAGCCTCGTACGGTGCGAGGTGCGTGGGATCGCGCATCGTGTCCCAATCCCCCGCGATCGCGTCGAACTGTTTGCGAACGAGCGGCCGGAAGAATCTCCAGAGGCTCGGGCTGCGTAGGACAGCGTTCGTCGACAAACGCGCAAACTTCTGGCCGAGAGCCCGCCTGTTCAAAACGTGTCCAGGTGAATTCGAATGTCCTGGCCCTCCCTGATCCCGAACATCTCCGCGGCATTGCCGCCGTTGATCGCGATCGAGATGTTCCGGTAGGCGTCCTCGTAGAGGATGATGTCGCCCGGCCTCGCGTCGGCAAACGTCCGCGCAGCGACGGCGTAATACCGCTCGGGACCGGTCTGCAACTCCACGCGTGTCCCGGGCACGACACCCGCCTCTTCGAGGTGTGCGCGGTCGAGGTTGAGCCCGATGTTCCCAAATCGGTCGATCGACAACACTGTCGAGTGGATCCGTGTCGTGCCGACGTCGGGCTGCGGGATGTCGAGACGAACCAGGGCATCCGGATCGACCGGTGGCCCGAGCTCGCCGAGCGGAACTCCAAGGGCAAGGTGCGCAGCCGCAGGAGCGAACAGGTCGCGGCCGTGGAACGTGCGCGAGACCGACTCGAGCGCGTAGTCGGGATTCGCGAGCTCGTGTGCCTCGGTGATCCCGCCCAGCTTCTCGGCGGCCGGAATCAGCAGCCCGTTGTCAGGCCCGACGTAGACGCGCCCATTTGCGTCGCGGAGCACCAGCGGGCGTCGTGCGCCACCAACTCCCGGATCCACGACGGCGAGGTGAACTCCCTCGGGCATGAACGGCAGCGTGTTGGCCAGGGTCAACGCCCCCTGGAGGACGCCCTGAGGCGGGATGCCGTGAGTGATGTCGATGATCTCCACCTCGGGTGCAATCCGCTTCATCACACCGTGGCAGGTGCCGACGAAGTCGTCCTGCAGGCCGAAGTCCGTCAGGAACGTAATGAAGCGCGCCACGCCGCGGCTGAGTCTACGAGGCCGGCGACGTTCTGCGTGTCCGCCTCCGCCACAACGATGAGACCTGCGTCGAGCGCGGCGGCCGTCGTCTGCGGCCCGATCGTGATCGCGGGCAGGGTCGAGCCGAGCTTCGCCCAGGCGGCCGCCGCGGAAGGCGAGGCGAGCAGGACGAGGTCGCCGTCGGGAGGCGCCGGCGTCAGCTCGACGGTTCGATAGACCGCGCGGAAGTCCGCCGGAAGCTCGTCGGCGAGGAGTCGTCGGGCGCCCTCGGCGCCGACGAAGAGCGCTCTACCTACCGGCCGCGGGAGCTCGGCGAGGAGCCCTTCCTGCGACGCCAGAGTGGGAACGAACTCGACGGCGATCCCCTGCGCCTCGAGCGCAGCTGCTGTCAGCTCCCCGACGGCCGCCACGCGGGGGAGAACGCCGGTATGGCGCGCCCCAAGTTCTGCGGCGCCGTTCGCACTCGTGACGATCACCCACTCGTAACCGGTGACGTCGATCGGACCGTCGTCGATCGGCTCGGTCGCGATCACCGGGCACGCGATCGGCTCGAAGCCTTGCGCGCGCAACGCATTCAGCAACGGTTCGGCCTGCGCCTGCGGCCGCGTGACGATCACACGCATGTCAGACCGAGACGAACGGCATCAGCGCGGCTGCCACCTCGCCGGCGTCTTCACCGCTGCGACGTTCGATCCAGCTGCCGTCTTCGGCCGCGACGAGGGCTGTCAGCAGCACGCCGTCGTGATACGCCGCTATCGGAGCAAGACAGCCGCCGCCGATCACCGCGACACAGGCGCGTTCCGCTTCCACCCGCCGTCGCGTCTCGGCGTGGTCGGCCGCACCCACGAGGTGCTCGTCGCCCGCCCGCACCTGAAGCGCCAGTGCGCCCTGCCCGGCTTCCGGGACCATCTCGTCCGGCTCGAAGCGGTGCCCGATCTCGGCCGCAAGGTTGAGACGGTCGAGCCCGCACGCAGCGAGGACGATCCCGTCGAGCCCTCGCTCGCCACGCTTGCGGAGGCGTGTCTCGATGTTGCCGCGCATGGGCTCGATCGAAAGCGTCGGCTCGAGGGCGAGCAGCTGCGCCTTGCGCCGGACCGAGGCCGTCCCTACTCGCATGCCCGGGCGCAGCTCAGCAGTCCCACAGAGCGCGTCGCGAGGATCCTCTCGTTCGAGGTACGCACCGACCGCGAGGCCTTGGGTATCCGTCGAGGTCATGTCCTTCGCCGAGTGCACGGCAACGTCGATGCGACCGTCGAGGAGCGCCTCCTCCAGCTCCTTGACGAAGACACCGCGAGCTCCAATCTCACCAAATGGACTCGTGCGGTCACGGTCGCCCGCCGTGGTGATGGGAACGAGCGCGATCTCGATGCCCGGCCCGCGCAGGCGCGCCGCAGCGAGCTCGGCCTGCGTGAGCGCGAGCCTACTGCCGCGGGAACCGACGCGGATCAGCACGGCACCAGGTGCGCTTGGCGCGCGTCTGACCGCACAGCCGACGCCTGCGCACGCGCACGAAGGCGGTCGGCGCCTGGACGGGGAGCGGGCGGCCGATCAGGCTCGCCGACTTCAACGCTCGTCCTCGAGACCGAAGAGGTGACGCACCGCATCAGCATAAATCACGCCGTCGGCTGCCGCGGCCGCCTGTTTCATCCGGATTGTCGGCAGATGCAGGAGTTTGTTCAGAACTGCCGCGGTCACCGACTCGGCAGCGCGACGCTCCGCATCGTTGAGCTTCGCGCGGCGAAGCTCCGCGTCGCGAATCTGTTCGGCTCGAGCACGCAGGGAGGTGATCGCGGGAACGACGTCCAGCGACGCCTGCCACGCGCGAAACCGATCCGCTTCCTCCGCGACGATCGTCTCCGCGCGATCGGCCTCGCGGCGGCGGCCGACAAGCGTCTCGGCCACGACGGCTTCGAGGTCGTCGATGTCGTACAGGTAGCAACCCTCGAGCTCGTGAATGGCGGGGTCGAGATCGCGCGGCACCGCGAGATCGATCAGGAACAGCGGGCGTCCCTTGCGAGCAGGCAACGCCTGCTCGACTTGCTCGCGCGTGAGAACCCAACCGGGAGCGCTCGTCGAGGACAACACGACATCCGCGCGCGCGAGCTCGTCCTCGACTCGGTCGAGCGACAGGGCCTCGCCGCCAAACCGCTGTGTGAGCTCTTCGGCCCGCTCTCCGGTCCGGTTGGCGACCGACGCAATCGTCGCCCCACGCGAAACAAGGTTCCTGATGGCCGCCTCGCCCACCTTTCCCGCTCCGACGACGAGGACGGTGCGTCCCTCGAGATCTCCGAACACCTGCTCGGCGAGCGCCGCGGCGGCCGACGACACCGATGCCGGGCTCTCTCCGATCGCGGTCTGGGAGCGCGCCTTCTTTCCGGCCTGAAGCGCCTGGCGAAAGAGGCGGTCGAGCAACGGCCCCGTCGCGCCGGCCTCGTGCGCGACGCGCACCTGTCCGAGAATCTCTCCCTCGCCCGGAATCATCGAGTCGAGACCGGCGGCCACGCGGAAGAGATGGAGCGCCGCCTCTTCGTCGCGGAGCCGGTAGAGGGCAGGGCCGAGCTCCGATTCGAGCGCGAGCAGCGCGGCCTCGGCCTTCTCTTCAGCTGCGTCCCCGGACTCGTCCGCGAGGTAAAGCTCAGTGCGGTTGCACGTGGACAGGCACACCGCTTCGCCTTGGCCGCCGGCGAGCGCCTGCGCCAGCTCTGCGGCGCGTGTCCGGTCGAGCGCAGCGCGCTCGCGCAGCTCGACAGGTGCCTGGTGATGCGAGATGCCGACGAGAACGATGCTCATGTCGCGAAGTGGGTGACGGGAAGTGCGAGACGAACGACGGCGACGAGCACGAAGCCGGCGAGGACGAGATACGCGGCACGCCGGCCGCGCCAGCCGGCGAGATATCGCAACGCAAGAGAGGCCGCGTAAACCGTCCACGTGACGATGGTCACCGCCATCAAGGCGTCGAAGCCGCCTCCGCGGTCGCGCAGCCGTGCGATGCCGACCGCGATCCCGAGCGTGAGCGCCGGAAGGGCGAAGGCAATCGTTCGCGCCGCCACCTCGTCCAGCCGCGAGAGCGCGGGTGCGCGCACACGAAGGATCGAGCTCTCGTGTCGCTTCAGTCGTCGTTCCTGCCACAGGTAGAGCGCCGAAAGCGCGGCGGCGAGCGTAAAGCCCGCGAAAGCCGCGAGCACCAGCCCGACGTGCAGCACGAGAAAGAGGTTCGAGTAGTGGCTCCTGCTGCCGACCCCGGTTCCACCGCCGACGCGCGCGAGGATGAACAGCAAGACGGCGAGGGGGAGAACGGCGAGCCCGAGCAGGCGGTAGCGCGGCTGGCAGCCCCAGATCAGATACGCACCCACGACGAGCCAGACGAAGAGATTGAGCGAACCGCCCCACGTCGACCACGGAAAGCCGTTCGCGCGCGTGGCCTGCACGGCGAGCAGTGCCGTTTGCACGAGCCATCCGACCCGCACGCCCCACGTAGCGAGACGGCCTGCGACTCCGGGATGGCGCACGTCATTCAGGTAGGCGACGGCAGCTTCGCTGTAAGCGAGCAACGCCGGCCAGAAGAGCAGCTCAGCCAACCGGGACCGCCTTCCGCTCTTCCTGCTTCGTGCGCGCCAGCTCCGCGAGCTCACTCAGCTCTCGTTCGAGGCGCTGCAGCTTCAACGCAATGATCACGACGTACGCGAGCACGACGGCGAAGATGACGAGGTAGGCAGCCGCGACGTACTTTTCCTCCGAGGTCATCGCAGCGCCTCTCGCAGTTCGCGGAGGCGCACGTCGATGCGCTTGCCGGCGAGCTCGACGTGGTAGAGCGTCGCCGCGAGCACGAGCATCGCCGCCAGCGAGACGCAGAACGTGAAGAACTGGGAGCCCGACATGTTGGGGCCGTGTCGGTCGAAGGCGACCGGATGGATGAACCGTTCCGACAGACGGATCGCGAGGATGCTCACCGGCACGAGCGCGACGCCGAAGAGCGCATAGACGGCGCTGAGATTCGCACGCCGAGGCCCGGCTGGGACCGAGAACCGCAGCATGAAGTACGCGGCGTAGAAGAGAAAGAGCACGAGAAACAAGACAAGCTGGTCCTCGTGCCATTCCCACCAGTGGCCCCACCGGTAGCGAGCCCAGATCGACCCCGTCACGAGAGTGAGCGCACCGAAGATGACACCCTGGTGAATCGCGACGTAGCTCTCGAGATCGGCGTCCTCGTCCCGCTTCCAGAGAACACGCAACGCCTTCCAGCCTCCCCAGCCGAAGCAGGCGTACGCAGTGATGGCAATGCCGACGTGGAAGTAGAAGATCTTCTGGTTCAGCCCGTCCGCGTCCAGCGGCGCGTAGAAGAAGACCAGCGCAACCGAGACGGTGACGAGGGTGAAGGCCAGCGCGGCGAGCGCGGCCAGGCGGTTATTCCGTAACGACGTACTCAAAGGAAGCCCAGCAAATGATCGCAAAGAGCGCGTCGTAGAGAACGAGGAACCACACGTACCGGGCGGGATCGTCGGTGACGCTCGTACCGACGCCGCCGATGATGATCGGGATGGCGAGAGGAAGGAAGATCAGAGGGAGCAGCAGCTCGCGAGCCCGGCTCGCGGCCGCCATCGCGGCGAGCAGCGTCCCGACTGCGGCGATGCCGAGGTCGGCGAGGACGACGCCGAGGATCATCGGGCCGTCGACCGGGGCGAAGAAGAGCGCGAAGGCGGGGAGGGCAACGAGCTCTGCCAGTCCGAGGAACGCGAGGACGGAGAGCGCCTTGCCGAGCCAGATCGCGCTGCGGTCGCTCGGTGCGAGGACGAGACCGTCGAGGACGCCCTGTTCCCGCTCGGCGGCGAAGGCGCGCGCGAGGCCGAGCAGCGCCGTGAAGACGATCGCCACCCACAGCAGGCCGGTCGCCGCGAGCTCGGACGAGTTGCCGGGCAGGGCGAAGTGAAATACGACCAGCGTGGAGAGAACGAAGAGCAGCATCGCCGGCAGCGTGTCTCGCGCCCGCAGTTCGAGCAGAAGATCCTTGCGCGCCAGCGCACCGACGTCGGCGAGGTACATCACGCCAGGGCGAGCTTCGACGTGGCGAAGCGGTCGATGCGTCCGGGGTCGTGTGTCGAGACGAGGAACGCGCAACCAGGGCGGCGGTCTTCCAGCTCACGATCCAGTAGCGCCGCACCCTCCTCGTCGAGGCCGCTGTAGGGCTCGTCGAGCACGAGCAGCTCGGGATCGTGCAGCAAGGTCCGGCAGAGAGCGAGCCGCTGCATCATTCCCCGCGAGTAGGAGTCGGCGCGCTCGTGCCGTGCGTCCCAGAGCCCGAAGCGCTCCAGCAGCATGCCGATGCGTTCACGCCGTTCCGCAACGCGGTACAGCCTTCCGTAGAGGTCGAGGTTCTCGAGCGCTGTCAGCTCGCGGTAGACGAGCGGCTCGTGCGCGAGGTACCCGATGCGTCCGCGCTCGAGTGTGACCTCGAGCTCGCCGGCAGTCGGAATCGCAAGCCCGGCGCAAAGCCGGAGGAGCGTCGTCTTTCCGGATCCGTTCGGTCCGGTGACGACCAGGAAGCCGTCAGCCGCAAGGTCGAACCCGATGCCGCGCAGAACGCGCTTGTCGCCGTAGCGCTTCTCCAATCCCCGAGCCCGAATCACCAGGCCACTGTAGTCGCGCTCAGCCAGCCTGAACGAAACACCCGCGCCCCTTCCAGACCAGGCGCGGCGTCACACGGCGGGGACTGTCCTCGACGTGACCTCTTCCACCTCTTCCGACCGGACTGCACGGCACATGGCCGGGACTGTCCCTGGACATCTTCTGGGTAGACATGGCCCGAACTGGTTGGTTCGGCCATGGAGTTCGCATCGACATGGGGACGATTTGCCTACAGGTGACTCTGGCGGAGCACGGATCGCGAACAGACGCCCGTCTTAGGTTGCACGCTGATGCGGCGGCTGCTCCCGATGCGTCTTTCCGGATGGTCTCTTTCACGTCACGACCCGTGGGGTGGCAAAGATGGCGATCTACCACGACGCCAACGATCGGCGTAACTTCCTCAGCCTCCTCGCCCTTGCCGTCCACCAATTCGAGTGGACCTGCCACGCGTTCTGCCTGATGACGAACCACTACCACCTGGTGCTCGACACGACACGCCAGAATATCTCTCCGACGGCATGCAGCTTCTCAACGGCGACTACGCCCAGGGGTTCAACGGCAAGTATGGCCGCTGGGGACACGTCTTCGGTGAACGATTTTGGTGCAGATCGTTCGACGAAGAACGAGCTCGAGTACGTCTGCCTCTACGTGATGGAAAACCCGGTCCGCGCAGGCCTCTGCAAAGAGCCGGAAGACTGGCCGTGGAGTGCCTGCCGTTTCGAGCTCGGCTAGAGCGTCACTTCGGCAAGCACGAACGCGAAGAACACCACGCTGATCACACCGTTCACGGTGAAGAACGCTGCATCGAGACGCCGAAGATCGCCGGGCTTCACCAACGAATGCTCATAGGCGAGCAGCGCCGCGACCGCTGCGACGCCGAGCCAGTAGAACCAGCCGAGGTGCAGGCCGATGCCCACCGCGGCGAGCAATGCCACCGTCAGCACGTGCAACAGGCGCGCCCCCCAGAACACGCCCTCCACGCCGAAGCGCACCGCCACGGAGTGCAGGCCCTGCTCGACGTCGAACTCGCGATCGAACAACGAATAGAACAGATCGAAGCCCGCGATCCAGACCGCAACCGCCGCGCCGAGCGCCCACGCCTCCCACGGCAGGCGGCCGGTGATCGCGACCCAGGCGCCGACCGGTGCGAGCCCGTCGACGAGCCCGAGCCAGATGTGGCTCAGCCACGTGACGCGCTTCAGGTACGGATAGACGACGAACCCGACGAGCGGGATCGGCCATAGCCAGCGCACGATCGGGTCGAGCTGGAAGCACGACACGAGGTAGAGCGCAAGCGCGAGTGCGCAGAAGGCGGTCACCTGCACACGCGAAAGCCGTCCTGCCGGCAACTCGCGATCGGCCGTGCGCGGATTGCGGGCGTCGATCTCCGCATCGATCACCCGGTTCAGCCCCATCGCAAGCGACCGCGCGCCGAGCATCGCAAGCGTGATCCAGACGAGATCGTGCGCCGAAGGAACCCGGTGGACGCAGAGCAACGCGCCGATATAGGCAAACGGCAACGCGAACACGGTGTGCTCGATCTTCACGAGCGAGGCGAAACGGCGAGGAAGCGCGGCCGCGGTGGTCATGTCGGCCGATGCTCCGAGCGGCCCCCTGCGATCAGTTCCACTGCGTGCGACAACGCGGGCTTGATCAAGGCGAAGCCGTCGCGGCAGCCGCCGGGCGATCCCGGAAGATTCACGATCAAGGTCTGACCACGGATGCCGGCAAGGCCGCGGCCGAGCAGCCCGTGCGGCGTCTGCCGGATTGCATCTGCACGAAGGGCCTCAGCGATCCCCGGCACGCGGCGCTCGATCACGGACTCCGTCGCCTCCGGCGTGAAGTCACGGGGTGACACGCCCGTGCCGCCGGTCGTCAGGATCACGCGCGCGTTCGTGGCCAACGCGCGCAGCGCGGCGGCGATCTGCGGGCGCTCGTCGGGCACGATGCGGTGCTCGACCTCGTACTTCTCGCCTTCGAGCAGCTCCACGAGCAACGCGCCACTCTCGTCCTCGCGCTCCCCTGCCGCAACGCCGTCCGAGATCGTGAGGACAGCCGCCCTCACACGGGCTCTTTCGTCTTCTCGATCAGCGTGATCTCGGTCACCGACATCGCCTTGTCGATCGCTTTCGCCATGTCGTACACGGTCAACGCCGCAACGGAGACCGCCGTCAGCGCTTCCATCTCGACTCCGGTTTGCGCGGTCGCCTCGGCGACGGCGGTGATCTCGACACCGTCCGCACCGACCTCGAGAGACACCTCGACGTGCGACAAGGGCAGTGGATGACACAGGGGGATCAGCTCCCCGGTCCGCTTGGCGGCCATGATTCCCGCCACCTGCGCAGTCGCAAGGGCATCGCCCTTCGGCAATTCGCGCAACCGCCGGGCGGTTTCCGGTGCCATCCGCACGGTGGCGCGCGCAACCGCGCGGCGCCGTGAGAGCGGCTTGCCGCCGACGTCGACCATGCGAACGTCACCCCCCTCGGTGACGTGGCTCAACTCGCCCATGCCGTGGACGATCCTAACTACGAGCAGGCGCGGCCACCCGGTCGAGCGCGGCCAACAAGGTGTCTGTCCAGCGATTCAGGTCGTGCTCGCGCACGTGCGTGCGGATGGCGTTGAGCCGCCGCCGCCGCTCGTCGGCATCCATCGCCAAGGCATTCTCGATCGCCTCGGCCTGGCCCTCGACGTCGAACGGGTTGACGGTCAACGCCCATTCACCCAGCTCGGCATGCGCGCCTGCGTTTTCAGATAGGACAACAACACCGTCACGCTCGTTGACGAGCGGCGCCTCTTTCGCAACGAGGTTCATGCCGTCGAAGATCGCATTCACGAGCAGGACGTCGAATTGCTTGTACGCCGCCACCGATTTGGCGAAGTCGTCGGCGATCTCCAGGTCGATGGGCCGCCAACCGCTCTGTTGGAAACGATCGTTGACGCGACGTGCTTCGCGCTGGATTGCGCCGAGGTACTCCGCATACTCGGGAATGTCCTGGCGTGATGGATCCAGCAGAGCGAGCATCCCGACCCGCCGGTGCATCTCCGGGTGGGCGTCGAGGTAGAGCTCGAAGGCGCGGAAGCCCCGCACGATGTTCTTCGACGGATCGGTTCTGTCGACGCGCACGACGAGCTTCTCCGGGCGGCCGGCGAGAATCTCCTGCTCGGCGCGCAGCACCGCCTCGCTCTGCGCGAGCCCGGCGAATTCGGCGACGTCGACCGAGATGGGCGCCGTGACGGTCTTCGCCGTGACGTCCTCGCCGAGCAACTCGCGCACGCTGTAGATGAAGTTCCTGCGCCAGCGCTCGGTGTGGAAGCCGATGACGTCGTTCGCGGTCAACCCGTCGTGGATGGCACACCGCGCCTCCTTCGGGAAGACGCTCCAGTAGTCGGGCTGCGGCCACGGGATGTGCACGAAGTGCATCAGCGCGGCGTCAGGCCTCCGCTCGCGCACCATGCGGGGAGCGAGGTAGAGGTGGTAGTCGTGGAAGAACACGGCAGCGTCGGGCGTTCGCTCGAGCTCCGCGTCGACCGCCGCCGCAAAGCTCGCATTCACAGCGACATAGCCCTCAGCCCAGGCGCGATGGAACGCAGCGTCGATCTTCGGTGCGTACGGCAGCTCCCAGAGCGAGTGCTGGACGAACCAGAGCATCGGATTCGCGACGACGTTGTAGTACCAGTCGTACGCTTGCCGATCGTGCGCGACGAGGCGCAGCCTGTAGGGCGAGCCGTCAGCCGCGGTCTCATCGAACGTCTCACCGGCGGCCGCGCGGTCCTCTTCCGTGATCGCGCTCGCGATCCACGTGACGTCGTGGTATTGCACGAGGCTGCGCAGCGCCGTTACGAGCCCGCCGCCGCCGCGCCTCGCGGTCCGGGTCCCATCGGCGGCGCGGCCGTACGACACGGGACCTCTATTCGAGACGACGATCAGCTTGCGGCGCACGGGAACGTCAGACGGCGGCGACGACTGGAACCTCGGCGCCGGACGTATCGTTGCCGAGCAACCGGTTCATGAGCACGAGCCAGTCGCGCAGCAGGCGTGGCGTCAAAAAGTGTCGCCGCACGTATTCCTTCCCGCGGAGCGCTCGTTGCCGCGCGTCTCCCGGGTTGCGGAGGATCTCGATGCATGCCTCCGCGCATTCGGTTGAGGAGTCCACGAGCCATCCTGTCTCGCCATCCTGGATCTGGGTGATGATCCCACCCACTCTGCCGGCGACGGTTGGACGCGTCTTCCAGAGTGACTCCGTCACGGTGAGGCCGAAGCCTTCCTTGATCGACTTCTGGATCACAGCCGCGGAGTTCACCTGGAACGCGTTCACCTCGACCGACCCGACGTTGTTCAGGTTGGACAGGATGTAGATGTCCGGGTCGCCGCCGGCATACGCAACCGTCTGGTTGTAGAAGTCCCAACCCTCCGGATCGTCGTGCGCCATCGAGCCGACGAGTGCCAGCTGCACGTCTGGAAACTCCTTCTTCACCAGCCGGTAGGCGTCGATCACGCCGAGCGGGTCCTTCCAGGGATCGAAGCGGGAGACCTGCGTCAACATCGGCCGCTCGACGTCGATCCCGAACTGGTCGACGATGTACGCCGCGTCCTCCGGCGACAGTGCCATGTTCTTCGGCGCCAGCGGGTCGATCGCCGGCGGCCAGATGTAACACGGCGGCAGGCCCTCCGCCTTCGGCACGTACTCGCGCATGTGGAAGATCGCAGCGTCGTAGCGTCGGATCGAGGGAAGGATGAAGTCGAAGACTTCCTTGTTCGGCGTCGAGAAATCGATGTGGCCGCGCCAGATCCAATGCGCGCGCGAGTCTTCGAAGTAGTCGATCATCCCGGCGGGCTGTGGGTCGTGGACGATGACGAAGTCGTAGTCGTCCTCGAACTCGCGCGCGTTCAGCTCCTGGTAGCGCCGGAAGATCTCGCGTTGCTCGTCGGTCAGGCCCTGCGGATTGCCCTGAAGCGCGTTGTGGATCGTCTTCGTGACGTTCCAGAACTCTTCGGCGCCCTTGATGATCCGCCACTCGGTCTGGAGGCCGGCATCCTGCATCAGCGGGATGAGGGTGTAGTTGATCTCCGCAACACCGCCTCCGAAGGCCGTCGCCGAGAGGTGCACGACACGCTTCCCGGCAAGCGGTTCGGCCAGCCGCTTGATCTCATCCATGAGCCCACGCGTCGCGATGGTCGCGTAATCGGCGAGCGACTTGTGTCCGGCATTGACGAGTTGGAGCATGGTCTGGGCGCGCTTCTCGAGACGAACGGTCGCGACAATACAGCCCGGGCGGGCTAGTTCAGGGCTTTCTCGAAACGCAACCGCGATCCTTTACCACCGGGCTGGGCACCGAACTCGACCTCGTCCGCGATCGCGCGGATGATTGCGATGCCGAGACCACCCTCCGATAGCTCGGCGGCATTGCCCTCCGCTTCGGCAGGATCGAACCCCTCGCCCTCGTCTCTGACCTCGATGACGAGCCGGTCGGAGAACAACTGGTACGAGATGTCCACGACGCCGGCGTCCTCGTCGCCGTACGCATGGCGGACCGAGTTGGACGCGGCTTCGGTGAGCGCCAGCTTCAGATCCGCCAGGAGCTCGTCGGACAGCTCGCGAAGGCGCGCAATGCCCGTGAGAGCAAGGCGGCAAAGCGTGATGTACTCCGCCCGGGCAGGGATCGTCAGGCGAACCGTGACGGCATCGCCGTTAGCGCTGGTTGTCATGGATGACCGCCACGAAAGAGCCTTACCCAGGTAAACCGAAGATAAACTACCGAAAGCTACTGAGAGCTCTTCGAGCGATCGACCGCTCTCAAGGCACTTATGCCCTCGGCGCAGCCAGGACTAACCTGCAGGCAGCCGCCGCTCCGCGAGCGTAACGGCCACCTTCTTGCGCTGGCCCCCGGGCTTGACGATCGTGAGGACGGCAACGTCCTTCGGCCTCAGCGAGAAGGACACGAATCGAACGACATCGTCGGCACCGTTGACGGGCTTCCCGTCGATCGCGACGATCACGTCTCCTCCGGTCGACACCGTCCGGCCGAGGACGTTGGCATCCCGGATGCCGCCACGGAGACCTGCCGCATCCGCTGGACTGCCCGCCCTTGACGGTGACGATCAATGCGCCGTGGTCGACCTTGTAGCCGAGCGCCCGCGCCAGCGAAGGCGTCAGGGTCTCGGTGGTGATGCCGACGTAGGCGTATGTCACCTCACCCTTCGCAATCAGCTGCGCGACGGAGAACTTCGCCGCGTCGATCGGGACCGCGAAGCCGATCCCGCTGTCGTTGCCCGTCCCGTTGGCGCTGCGAATCTGCGCATTGATGCCGATGACACGCCCACGCGCGTCGAAAAGCGGGCCGCCCGAATTTCCGTGCGTGATCGGGGCGTCGGTCTGGATGGCGTCGACGATGTTGTAGAGCCGGACGGTGAGGGCGTCGATCGAGCGGTGAATGGCCGAGACAACTCCGACCGTCAACGTGTTTTCGTTGCCGAGCGGGCTTCCGATCGCGGCCACGGGCTCGCCCACCACCACGGAAGCCGACTCCCCGAGCGGCACGGGCGAGAGCCGGTGCGCATTCGGATCGATGCGGAGCAAACCGACGTCGTCATAGAGATCCCAGCCGACCACCTTCGCCTCGACGCGATCGCCGTCCGCGAACTCGACGAAGAGATGTTCTGCGGCCTGCACGCGCGACCCGTCGCCGGCATTCGTGATCACGTGCGAATTCGTCAGGACGTAGCCCTTTGGGAGAGATGACGAAACCGGAGCCCTGGGAGATCTGGGTCGAGGGGCCGGGATCGCCGAAGTAGGCGAAGATCGTCACCACCCCCGGCGAGCGGTCGGCGAAGATTCGCTCCGGATCGAAGCCCCTGCCTGGTAACGGGGCCGCCTTCGAGGTCGCCGAGGCCGGCAGGGCCACCGGCTTGTCACCCTGCGCACGCACGACGACCGTCTTCGTCCCCTGGTCGAGCCAGCCCGCGCCTTTTCCGATGCCCAACGCAGCGCCGCCGCCGAGAGCGGCGGCGACGACAGTCGCGACGGCAAGAGCCGGGAGCCGCATCCGGCTCACTGTAGCGACGGTTCTTCCAGGCGTTCGTTTTCGCGTGAAAACGGCAGCGCGTCCGAGAAAGCCGGTAGCACGAGGGTGAATCTGGTTCGGCCATCGCTGGCGGCGAGCTCCACCGAACCGCCCATCAGCTCCGCCAGCTCCTTGGCGATCGCAAGCCCGAGACCGCTGCCGGATGCCACCGCCCCCTCGAGGCGGTAGAAGCGCTCGAAGACCTGGACCGCGTGGTCGGCGGGAATCCCCGGGCCCTCGTCCTCGACCGTCAGGAGGACGGAGCCGTCCCGACGCGCCGTCCCGAGCCGCACCGGCGTACCGGGGGGCGTGTGGACGAGCGCGTTCTCGACGAGGATGCGCCCGATCTGCAGCGCTCGCTCCGCGTCCCCCACACCCTCTGTGGGGCCGATCCCTCGAACGGACAGCTGGTGGCCGGTCGAGCGGGCGACGGCGCGAAACTCCTCCGCCAGGACCGAGGCAAGCGCGTCGAGGTCGAGACGCTCGCGCTCGACGGTGAGTCGCCCTGCATCGAGTCGTGAGAGGTCGAGGAGCTCGGTTGCGAGCTTCGTCAGCCGTGCGACCTGCTCGCGCATCGTGGCCGTGAACTCGGCCTGGGTCTTGGCGTCGAGCTCCTCATCGGCCATGAGCTCGAGAAACCCACCCAGCGAGAACAGCGGTGTGCGCAGCTCATGGGACGCGTTCGCGATGAACTCCCGGCGGGCGTGCTCCAGCTGGGCCAGCCGTTGGCGCATCCGTTCGAATGCGGCGGCGAGCTGGCCGAGCTCGTCCCGCGCCGGGTCGACAACCGGCTCGCCGAAGTCGCCGCTCGCAATCCGATCGGCTGCGCGCTCGAGCCGGCGAATCCGGCGAGCGAAGATCGAAGCGGCGAGGTACCCGACCAGGAGAGAGGCTGCCAGGGCGATCAGGCCCGCCACGACGAGCCGTCTGCGGACGAGGTGGATGCTGCGCAGCGAGTCGTGCAGCGAGGCGCGCAGCAGGACGACCGGGCCGCCGAGGAGGGGGTAGGCCGCCTCCGCGTAGCGCACCCCGCCCGTCGTGACCGTGCCGTTGACGGGCCGCTCCTCGGCGAAGGCGCGCAACGCAACCGGGTCGTCCTCGACGTCCGTCGAGGTCACCGGAAAGGAGTCCCCGGCCACGAGGATGCTCGGGGGGTTGTAGGTAAGGGCAGTGAAGTAGATGACTCTGGCGTCCGCGCTCGATGCCTCCGTCTGGATCGCGTCGTCGAGCGTCTCGCGAGGCGTATTCAAGAGTCGGGAGCCGACCGTGGGTGCGGCCTCGGTGAGCTGCGCGAGCTTGGCGTCGACGAGGTTGCGCTCGAGCGACGGCACGACGATCACGTCGACCAGCACGAGCGCAGCCGCCACGACGACCGCCAGCCCCAGCCCGAGGCGGGCGCCGACACTACGAAGAGGGTTCACGGGTCGCGGAACCGGTAGCCGACACCCCGCACGGTCAGGATGTACTCCGGTTCGGCCGGGTCCGGTTCGAGCTTCTCGCGCAGGTGCCGGACGTGCACGTCGATCGTCCTCGGCTCCCGGTAGTCGGCGCCGCCCCAGAGGGCTTCGAGCAGCATCCGCCGGCTGTACACGCGGCCCGGATGCGAGGCAAGGATGCGCAGGAGCTCGAACTCGACGTACGTGAGCTGCACCCGATTTCCTCCGAACTCGACCACGCGCCGGGCGAGATCGATCGTCAAACCCTGGGCCGAGATCACCTCGCCGTCCTCGTCGAACTGCCGGGAGACGGCCGCGCGGCGCAGAAGTGCGCGAACGCGACTCCGAAACTCCCTGATCGAGAAGGGCTTCGTGATGTAGTCGTCTGCGCCGAGCTCGAGGCCGAGCACCTTGTCGAGCTCGTCGTCGCGAGCGGTCAGCATGATGATCGGCACCTCGCTCTCGGCGCGCAGGCGCTTGCAGACCTCGAGCCCGTCGAGCTTCGGCAGCATGATGTCCAGGACGACGAGGTCGACGCGCTCCGACGCGAACTGCTCCAGCGCTTCCACGCCGTCCCGCGCCTGCAGGACCCGATAACCCTCGCGCTCCAGGGGGTAGGCGAGAAGCTTCTGGATGGAGTCCTCGTCGTCGACGAGGAGGATGGTCGAGGAGTCGGGCATGTCGTGCTCGGCTAACAGTGCCTGCCGGGACGATCCTTGCCGGGTAGTACGGCGCCTACTATAGCCCCGGATGGCCTCCGTTCCGCCCCGGACCGAGCGGCGCCGGGCCCGTCCCGGCTCACTGCAGCGACCGGTCAACGGGCGTCTCTACCGGGGGACCTGGATGCTCGTCGGGCTGCCGCTCCTGGTGGCAGCCTTCAGCGTCGCGCGACCGACCCCGTTGCCGCGCGCGTTTCTCCCCGCCTTTGACGGCGAAGCGACCAAGACACTCGCGAAGGACGCCGCCCGGCCCTTCCGCCTACCGGGATCCTTGGCGACCGCGGACTGGTTCCGCGCACAGCTTCAGCCGTACGGATTGCCGATCCACACCGAGCGGTTCAGCGCGGTCATACCCGGGACGCGGAAGGGTCGAGCTGCAGAACATCGTGGCCGAAGCGGTCGGGCCGTCGCCGGGCACGATCGTCGTCATGGCGCATCGCGACAACGACGGACGCGGCCCGGGCGCGAATGACAACGCTTCGGGAACTGCGATGTTGATTCAGCTCGCGCGCACGTACGGCGCACCGCGCGGGCTGCCCTCCGGCCAGCTGCGTCCGAACCACACGATCCTCTTTCTCTCGACGGATGGGGGCGCATTCGGGGGCGTAGGCGCCGCCTGGTTCGCGGCTCACTACCAATTTCGCAACGACATCGCCGGAGTCATCAACCTGGACTCGGTCGGAGGCAGCGGGCGCTATCCGGCTCGAGTTCGGCGGCGACATTCCTCGCGAGCCCTCGGGAATCTTCCTGCAGACGATCGCGGCACGCATCGCGGCGCAAACCGGGCGGCTGCCTGCTCGGCCGAGCGCGCTGCGCCAACTGATCGATCTCGGCTTCCCCTTCTCCCTGTACGAGCAGGCGCCGTTCCTCGCGCAGGGCATCGCGGCCGTCACGCTCACCACTGCGGGTGACAACCCTCCCGATCCGGTCAACGACACCAAAGACCAGTTGCGCGCAGACAAGCTCGCCCAGGTCGGGCGCGCAGCACAGGATGCGCTCGGGACGCTGGACGAAGGTCTCGAGTTCACGCGAGGGACGTCTACGTATCTGTATCTCGGCTCGCGCCTGATTCGCGGGTGGGCCATCGAGCTCGTGCTGATCGCCTGTCTGTTGCCGTTTTTGGCAACAGCAATCGACCTGTTCGCGCGCTGCCGGCGAAGGCGTATCCCCCTTGCTCCCGCCCTGCGCGCGTACCGCAGTCGACTTGTCTTCTGGGTCTGGGTCGTGGGCCTCTTCGAGCTCTTCACGCTGCTGGGTGTGTGGCCGCACAACTCCACGCGCCCGATCCCGCCCACGAGCGCGCTCGCCCATCACTGGCCGGCAAAGGGACTCCTGGCGCTTACGGTGCTCGCCCTGCTCGGTTGGCTCGTCGCACGCGAGCGGTTGATCCCTCGCCGCGCAATCACACTGGAAGAGGAGCTCGCCGGTCACACTGTCTCGCTTCTCTGTCTCGGTGCACTCTCGTTGCTGGTGGTTGCGACGAACCCCTTCGCACTCGTGTTCCTGCTGCCGTCACTCCATGTCTGGCTCTGGCTCCCGCAGGTGCGTGGCGCGCCAGCTCGGTGTCAGGCTCGGTGTGCTCGCCCTGGGCTTCGCCGGCCCGGCGCTTCTGGTCGGCTCCTTCGCGTGGCGGTTCGGGCTCGGCTGGGATGCCTTCTGGTATCTCGCAGAGCTCAGGGCGGTCGGCTACGTCCCATTCGTCGTCATGCCGCTCCTGGTCGTCTGGCTGGCGGGGACCGCGCAGCTCGCCGCTCTCGCCACGCGACGCTACGCGCCGTATCCGGCTGCGTCCGAGCTGCCGCCCCGCGGCCCGCTTCGGAAGGTCGTGCGCACCACCACGCTCGCGCTGCGCGATCGGCGACGGCGAGGACCTGTCGGCGTGCCAGAAGCGTTGGAGGGTTAGATGCGCGGGCGAGTTCATCTCCTGGGAACGCTTCTCGCCGTCGCGGGCGCGCTGACGCTCGTCTGGGCACTGCTCGTCTGGCAGTGGCAGGACCCGTTCACCGCGCTCTACACGACGTGGAAGCAGCACCAGCTCGCCTCGCAGTACGACAAGCGGGCACAGGTCGTTCACGACGACGATCTCAGGCCCGACGGTGAAGGCGGAGCGCGCAGAGCATCGCGCGTGAGGCAAAGCTGTACCGCCTGAGCTCGAAACGCGGCCAGGTGATCGGCCGCCTACGCGTCCCGCGAATGGGCGTGAACATGCTGCTCGTCAACGGCACCGACCACGACACGCTGAAGAAAGGACCGGGGCGCGACGGGCGGACGTTCATGCCAGGAGAAGACCGCCTTGTCTACATAGCCGGGCACCGCACGACGTACCTCGCGCCGTTCTCGCACATCGACCGGTCTACGTCGTGGCGACCGCGTGACGATCGAGGTTCCGTACGGGACTTTCATCTACGCCGTGACACGACATCGCATCGTGAAGTCGACCGATCTCTCGGTGCTGCGCTCGCCCCGTCACGAGCTCGTCGAGCTACAGGCATGCCACCCTCGCTTCTTCGCGTCGCACCGGTACATCGCCTATGCGAAGTTGCTGCGCGTCGAGCCTCGCGGGGCAAAGCCGTACGAGTTGACCGCTCAGGCGAGCGGCAAGTAGCGCACCCTCTCGCCGGCCACGAGCTCGCCCTCGCCCCGGGGCGCGAGCACGAGCGCGTCGGCGGCAGCGGCGCGAGCGATCATGTGTGACTCCTGACCGATGACCGGGTCGAGCAGAACGCCGTCCTCGGACGCGGCGGAGCGTGCACGGAGAAACTCATCGCGGTGAGCGTTGCGCCGGACCGTGGCTCCGAGCCGGCCCTCGAAGAAAACAGGGCCAGGAACAGTCGCACCCTGGAGGGCGAGCAGAGCAGGCCGCACGAAGACTTCGGCACCGACCAGAGAGGAAACCGGATTGCCCGGGAGCCCGAACACGAGGGTGGACCCGCGCACTCCGAACGCCAACGGCTTTCCCGGCTTGACGGCGACGCCCCAGAAGATCTCCTCGACGCCGAGGTCGCTCAGGATCCGGCGAACGAGATCGTGCGGACCGACGGAGACGCCGCCCGAGGTGACGAGCACATCGGCGGCGAGGCCACGCTCGAGCGCAGCGCGGTGCGAAGACTCGTCGTCGGCGACGGCCGGTAACGCATCGACGTCACCGCCGACGGAGGCGAACGTTGCCGCCAGCAGCACACCGTTCGCCTCGTACACCTGCCCTGGGCCGAGCGGCTCGCCCGGCCTGCGCAACTCCGTACCCGTCGAAAGCACCGCAACGCGAGGGCGTCGCCCGGCGACGACACGATCCAGCCCGGCGGCGGCAAGCGCTCCGATCTGCGCCGGCCCCAGGCGAGTGCCACGCGGCACGACGACGTCGCCCGCAGCAACGTCGCCACCACGAGGGCGGACGTTGTCACCCTGGACGACATGCTCGGGAATCTCCACGCTGTTGTCATCCTCGACAACGTACTCGATGGGGATGACGGAGTCGGACCCCGGCGGAACGACGCCTCCGGTGGCGATTGCCATCGCCTCGCCCGCCTCGAGCGCGCGTGGTGCGGGCACGCCGGCCGCGATGCGCGCCACGATCGGCAACCGCCCCGGCGTGTCCTCCGAGCGCACCGCAAAGCCGTCCATGGCAGAGCTGGGAAAGGGGGGCAGATCGACGGCCGCCACCGCGTCATCGGCAAGTACGCGGCCCGCCGCTGCCGACAGTTCCACGCCTTCGGGCCCGAGTGGTGTCACCCGCCCGAGAATGCGCTCCAGCGCCTCCTCGAGCGAGAGCAGCTCAGCCATTCTGCGCCCAGCGTATAACCTCGCGCCCGTGATCTCCGTCGTCGTACCGGTGCATGACGAAGAGCGAAGCGTCGCACTGCTCTACGACGAGCTCCGGTCTGCGCTCGAGCCGCTCGGCGCCCCGTGGGAGGCGATCTTCGTCGACGACGGCTCCACCGACGGAACATTCGCCGCGCTCACTCGGCTGCACAACGCCGAGCAGAACGTCCGCGTCGTTCGACTCCGGCGCAACTTCGGCAAGGCCGCCGCACTCGTGGCCGGCTTCGACCAGGCTCAGGGAGAGACCGTGGTCACCATCGACGGCGACCTGCAGGACGATCCCGCTGAGATCCCGCGACTGCTCGCCAAGCTGGACGAGGGCTTCGATCTTGTCTCCGGCTGGAAGACGCATCGCCGCGATCCGATCTCGCGGCGGCTTCTTTCCCGCCTCTTCAACCGCGTTACGAGCGCGTTCTCCGGCGTGCGTCTGCACGACATGAACTGCGGGCTCAAGGCCTACCGGGCGGAGGTCGTGCACGGCCTGCGTCTCTACGGCGAGCTGCACCGCTTCATCCCGGTGCTCGCGCATTACCGCGGCTTCCGCATCGCGGAGCTACCCGTCAACCATCGCCCTCGCGAGCACGGCCGCTCGCGCTACGGCGTCGAGCGTTACCTGCGCGGGCTTCCTCGACCTGCTGACGGTCTCGTTCATCGGCCGCTACCGCCACAGGCCGCTGCATCTCTTCGGTGGGTTCGGGCTCCTGCTCGGCCTGATCGGCTCCGCGATTCTCGTCTACCTCACGGTGATCAAAGCGCTTGGACACGCGATCGGACAACGCCCGCTTCTGATGCTCGGGGTGCTGCTCGTCGTGATCGGAATGCAGTTCTTCTCGCTCGGGACTGATCAGCGAGATGATCACGAGCCACCACGAGGAGCGAGCGCAGGAGCGCGACCGCGCCGAGCTGCTCGTCGACGAAGTCCTCTCCTGAGGCGCCGACTTGGCGGCGCCGTATAGAGGCCGTGCGGGCTTTGCCCGTGCGGCCGTTTCAACCCGCTCGCTCATACACCTGCGCGCGGCGCCGGCACGACACTCACTTTGAAGGTCTGTTATTTCGGAACCTACGAGCGCGGCTATCCGCGTAACTCGCAGGTGATCTCGTGCCTGCGCGGCGCAGGCGTGGAAGTCGTCGAGGAGCATGTCTCTGTCTGGGACGACGACCGGCACGGCTGGGGAGCTGGGCCGACCCGTGCATTCCGGCTCGCCGGCGCGCAAGCGCGATTGCTCAGGCGCCGGCGACTCGACGGCGACGCGTTCTCGTCGGCTATCCCGGACACTTCGACCTGCCGGCCGCTCGACGTGCGGCGCGAGGCCGACCGGTCGATCTTCAACCCGCTCGTCTCACTCGTGGACACGCTCGTCACGGATCGCGGTCGGTTCCGGCCGCGCTCACTCGCGGCACGCGCTCTCGAGGCCGCGACCGCCGGGCGTTTCGCGCCGCCGACGTCGTCGTCGCGGACACGGCGGGCGATGCGCAGCTTCTTCGCCGGGCTTGCAGGCCTCGATGAAGTACCGGTCTGTTTCGTCGGCGCCGAAGACCGGTTGTTCAAGACCGGACTGGTCGCCGCCGGACCGTTTCGTCGCGCTCTTCGTCGGCAAGCTGATCCCGCTACACGGCGTCGAGACGATCCTGGCCGGCCGCGAGGGAGGCGCCGGAGATCGACTTCCGCCTCGTCGGCAGCGGGCAGCTCGAGGGTCTACTGGCGACGCGGCCGCCGAACGTCGAGCACGTGCCGTGGATCGAGTACGAGCTCCTGCCGGCCGAGATCCAGCGCGCCGGTTGCTCGCTCGGAATCTTCGGCGACCGGCGGCAAGGCGCGGCGCGTCATCCCGAACAAGGCATTCCAGGCCATCGCATGCGCGGCGCCGCTCGTCACTGCCGACACGCCCGGCCGCCCGCGAGCTGCTCGTCGACGAGGAGAGCGCACTTCTCGTCCCGCCCGGCGACGCGGGGGCCCTTGCGCGGCGCAGTGCGCCGCCTGGCTGCTGACTCCGAACTGAGCCCTGCGCATTGCCGCCGGCGGCCGCGCCGCCTACGAGCGAGAAGCGAGCGAGGCCGTACTCGGCGCCCGCTGGCGCACGATCATCGAGGGATTGTCTGTGAGACGACCCTCAAACCTCCGCCCAAGTGTGCGCGTCTTGCTCGCGGTCGGGATCACCGCGTATGCGGCCGGATTCGCCGCGCTCTCGTGCTTCGTCACGAGGCTTTCGTCACCGGTCGCTTCGACCTCGGGAACATGGTGCAGGCCGTGTGGTCGACCGCGCACGGCGACCCCCTGAAGATGACGTCTCTGCACGGCGACCAGATCTCGCGGTTGGCCGCCCATGTCGATCCGATCCTGGTGCTGTTCGCACCGCTCTGGTGGCTCTGGCCGAGCCCGAACATGCTCCTCGTCGTGCAGGCTGCGTCGATCGCGCTCGGCGCGATTCCCGTGTTCCTGCTCGCCCGCAAGCATCTCGCTTCGCACGCGGCCGCGCTCGGTTTTGCGCTCGCCTACTTGCTGTATCCCGCAACCGGCTGGCTGACGTTGAACGAGTTTCATCCGGTCGCGCTCGCGACGCCCCTCCTGCTCTTCGCCTTCTGGTACCTGGACGAAGAACGCCTGCTCCCGTTCGCCCTGTTCGCTCTCGCGGCGTCGGCCTGCAAGGAGGAGATCGCGCTCGTCGTCGCAGGCTTCGGCATCTGGTACGCCGTCGCGCACAGGAGTTGGGTAACGGGTATCGGCGATCGCGCTCGCCGGCGGTCGCGTGGGCCGCTGTCGCGATCGGTGTCGTGATCCCGCACTACAACGCCGGCGCCGAGTCCGACTTCTACGGCCGTTACAGCGAAGTCGGCGGGTCCGCGGGCGGGATCCTCAAAACGACCTTCACTCATCCGCTGCGAATCGTCGAGGCGGCATCTCAGCGGCCGAGACCTCCACTACCTGCTCGATCTCGTTGCACCGCTGGCGGCGCTCTGCCTGCTGGCACCGCTGGTGCTGGTGGCCGCGCTGCCGGAGCTTGCGATCAACCTGCTCTCGTCGACGACGACCCAGACGTCGATCCACTTCCACTACACCGCCGGATTGATCCCACCGCTCATGATCGCCGCGATCTTCGGCGCGAAACGACTGTCGCGCTGGACGTTCCCGGTCGCAGCGGCGATCGTCCTCGCAGCGCTCGTCGGGAACTATCGGCTTGGGCCGATCCCGGGCTGGCGCCATGTCCCGGGCGGGCAAACATTCCAGGCCACGGCTGGACGCGTGACCGAGCACGACCGCATCGCGCAGCGCGCGCTCCGGCTCATTCCGGGCGGCGACGTCGTCAGCGCGACCAACACGCTCGGCGCGCACCTGTCCGCGCGCCGCCGCGTGCTCAGCTTTCCGTACCTCGAGGATTCGAAATGGATTGCCGCAGACGAGACACAACCCGGCTACGCGGATCGCTACGCGCCGATCCCCACTGCGACACAACTGGCCGCGCTACGACGAAGCTCGGAATGGCAGCTCGTGTTCGAGGAGGACGGGATCCTCGTCTTCCGGCGCAAGGCTGCGTAGCCTGAGTAACGCCAGCAGGAACAGTGCGAGGATGAGCAGGTCGCGGATCGGCACGAGCCAGACGTAGCCGCCGAGCGCAAACACATCGCTGTAGTGGAAGAACCACACCTGCGCGAGCACGAGCGCTGCCGCCGCCAAAAGCCACGCGGCAGGCTCGAGCAGGAGCACGAACGGCACGAGCCAGACCAGATACTGCGGCGAGAAGAAGCGGGTGAACGCGAGAAAGCCTGCGATTGCGGCAGTGAATGCAAGTGCGAGCCGTCTCGGGTCATCGCGGCCACGGAGATAGAGCCAGGCAACGGCGAGGACGGCGAGAGCCTGCGCGATCGAGCTCAGCACGGCCAACGTCTCCGGCAACGAGCCGACGAGATCGTACGAGATCGCGTGTCCGGTGCGATGCACGACGGTGGCGCCGTACAGGCCCAGCCGGTCGGCCACGGCAAGCAACGAGCCGCCCAGGCTCTCGACCTGCAACGACCTGGCCGCCTGCGCGCGGAAGCTTTCCGCGAGACCGTGTGGCGCAAGCACCAGGAACGGCATGACGAAGAGAGCTGCCACCGCGGCAAAGGCGGCCAGAGCTCGCAACGCGAGCCCGCGGCCACTCGTGCGCCAGACGAAGATCACCGCCGGCGGAACGAGGACGACCGGATAGACCTTCGCCGCAAACGCAGCGCCGAGCAACGCGAAGGCGGCCAGGTCCCGCCCCGCCAGCAGTAGCGCGAGCGCGGCAAGCGTGAGGAGCGCCGGCCACGCGTCGTAGGTGTTGAGCGAGATCGGACCGAGCGCAAGCGGCGACAGCGCGAAGAGCAGGACGGCGGCCCAGAGGCGAGCCGTCGAAACGCCCAGCCTCACGAGCAGGGATGCGACGAGGAGGAGTGTCGCCACCCCACACAACGCCATCAGGAACTTGAACGTCGCGTTGTAGTGTGAAGAGCCGAGGGCCGCAGGCGGCAGGAACACTGCGAGCGCTCCGGGCGGGTACTCCATGAAGAAGTCGCGGTAGGGCACGCGCCCGTCGAGGACCGCCTCCGCGAATCCCTGGTAGAGGTGGACGTCGCGGAATCGCTCGGCGCGAAAGAGGCCACCGTCCGGAACGGCGCAGGCCGCGAGATAGATCGGAATCGCAGCAGCGGCCGGCTGCAGCCAGCGCCTACGGGGGACCAGGGACCTGGGAGAAGCCGTCGGCGCTGTCGTTCCCCGAGCTCGTGGTCGTCTGTCCCCCCGAGGAGTAGCTGCCCGAGGAGCTCGGCGAGTAGTACCCGCCCGTCAGCGCGTACTGGAGCTTGTGCGTGATCCAGACCGGCGAGGTCTTCGGCGTGGGGAACTCCTTCGGGAACGGCGCGAGGTTCGCGGCCCGCTCCATGAAGAGCTTCCAGATCGTCGCGGGGAAGGTCGGGCCGGAGACCGAGATGCCGTGCACGGACGTCATCGGGATCTCTCCCCGCGGATAACCGATCCAGATCGTCGCCTCGAGCCCGGGGGTGAAGCCGCAGAACCAGGCGTCCGCGTAGTTGTCGGTCGTTCCCGTCTTACCGGCCGAAGTCTTGCCGAAGTAGGCCCCTACGCCGGTGCCGCTCGTCATGTTCTCCTCGAGGATCCGCACGACTTCGGCGGCAACCCAGTCGGGAACCGCGCGCTTGCGCTGGGGAACGCCCCACCCGGCCTCGGTGTCGACCTTGCCACCGGGGAGGATCACCTTGCGGATCGCCATCGGCTTCGAGTACACGCCGCCCGCCGCCAGAGTCGAGTACACGGACGCCATGTCCATCGGCGTCACGACACGCGAGCCGAGGCCCATCGACGGCACGTACGCCCCATCGCTCGTCAGCAAGTCGGTGCGAACGCCGAGCCGGTAGGCGATGTCCGCGATGTTCTCGGGGCCGACGTCGAGAGACAGCCGAGCGTAGACGCTGTTGTCGGAGCGCAGCGTCGCGTTCTCGATCGACGTCGGGCCGACGTAGGAGTGGTCGTACGTCTGCGGGCACCACGCCGTCGGCGGATTGGTATCGCACGAGCCGGTCTCGGTCGGGTCGTATTTGAAGGGCGCAGAGAGATAGGTCGTCGACGGGCTGATCCCCTGCGAGATCGCGGTTGTCAGAACGATCGTCTTGAATGTCGACCCCGGCTGGCGGCGTGCCGACGATGCGAAGTTCACCTGGTTCTTGGGATTCCCCGGACTCACCTCGGTCATCGCGCGAATCGCCCCGTTGTGCGGGTTGATCGAGACGATCGCCGCGGCAGGATCGCTCGAGTACGGCAACGTGCGTTTGATCGCGTCGAGTGCGAACCTCTGGAGACGCGGGTCGATCGTCGTGTAAACCTTCAGCCCGCCCGACCGGACCGTGTTCGCGCCGTACTGGCGTTGAAGCTCCTCGCGGACGTAGCCGAAGAAGTACGGCTCGCGGATACGCGAGTACAGCCGGCCGGCCTTGAGGCGGAGGTTCCGCTTGGCGACGGCGTTGGCGTACTGGCTCGACGTGATGTTCCCGTTCGCGAGCATCGCCCTCAAGACCTCGTCGCGTCGAGCGATCGCCTGCGCCGGCCGCTGGAACGGGTCGAAGACGGACGGCGCCTGCGGCAGTCCCGCCAGCAGCGCCGACTGGTTCAGCGTGAGCTCGCGGGCCGGCTTGGAGAAATACGTCTGCGCGGCCGCCTCGATCCCGTAGGCGTGGTTGCCGTAATAGACCTGGTTCATGTACGCGTTGAGAATCCAGGTCTTCGACTTCTGACGCGCGAGCTTGATCGCGAGGCATGCCTCGGTCGCCTTCCGTCCGAGCGTCTGCGATTTCTCCTTGATGTAGAGGTTGCGCACGAGCTGCTGGGTGATCGTCGACCCTCCCTGCACGACTCTTCCCGCTTGAATGTCCGCGGCGAGCGCGCGCACGATCCCGAACCAGTCGAGTGCACCGTGGTTGTAGAAACGTCGATCCTCGATCGCGATCGTCGCCTTGGGCGCCCAGGGGCTGATCTGGTCGAGCCCGACCGGTTGGCGGTTCCGTTCCGCCGGAATCGACCCGAGCAGAGATCCGTCGGCCGCGAAGACGAACGAGTTCTGCCCGACCTCGACCGGATTGAGGGTGTCGAGATCGCAGCTGTTCATCCAGACTGCCGCACCCGTGAAGCTCGACACGACCAGGAAGAGCACCGTGCCGATGAGCACCCCGAATACGACCTTGCCAACTCTCTTCCGCCGGCTCTTGACGCGCTTCCGGCGTCGCTTTCTCAGGCGGTCGAGCAGAAACGTGTCCGGCTGCGCGCGCCCTCTACGAGGTGGCGGTGTCATCCGTAGACACCCTCGGCGCGCAGCACTTCGTAAGCACGGAGGCGGAGCTCGCGTTCGAGCCGCTCGGCCGAGGAGCGATCGTCTGCCGGCGCCTGCACGACGACCGTCGGATCGTCGGACAGGTCGCTGACGAAGACCTCGCCGTCGCCGGCGATCGTTCGCAGCCGGTCCACGACGGCACCGAGGTCTTGACCTAGTGGAACCTGGAGGCTGATCTCGGCGACCTTCTCTCGACTACGGATCGTGGAGTTGCGGATGGTATCCGAGGCCAGCTTCTCGTTCGGGATCACGAGCCGGTCGCCGTTCTCGGTCCGGACGAACGTGTAGATGAGCCCGATCTCCTCCACCGTTCCCTCGGTGTTGTCGATCACCACGTTGTCGCCGAGGCGCAACGGCTGGTTGAACGCGATCAGCAGGCCGGCAACGAAGTTCCCGAGGGTGCGCTGGGATGCGAAGCCGATGACGATGCCGATCACCGCAGAGGACGCAAGCAACCCCCCCGCAACCGCCCGCACCTGTGGGATCACCAACAGGGCGCTCAGAAGACCCACGAACATGATCGTCGTCGTGATGCTGCGACGCAGAACGCGATAGCGCGTGATTGCTTCCGGCGGAAGATCGCGCCGCGCGATCCGGCGATCGATCATGCGTGCCAGCACAACTGTGGCGACCATCACGATGCCGGCGACGATCAGTCGGTACCAGGGGTGCATGGCTCTCTATTCGACGGCAGCCTCGCGCTCCTCCGCGAGGCTCGACCAGCGGAATCCTTCGCCACTTCGACTGAACCGTCCCGGGCCGTGGAAGTGACCGGCGATCGCGGCGGTACCCCTGTCGGCGAGCCCTCCGAGGACTTGTTTCCGAGTCGCCGCCGACAGCTCGGGGTCGTGCTCGCTGACGTAGACAAGATCTGGATCCGCGAGCTGCAGCTCGTGCACCGCAACGTCACCGAGCACAACCAGTTCCTGACCTTCGGACTCGATGAAGACACTCGTGTGACCCGGCGTGTGCCCGGGCGTCGGCACAAGCCGCACGCCGGTCGCAACCTCGAGCTCGCCGTCGACGAGGACCACCGAGCCGGCGTCACGCAACGGCTCGACGCGGTCGCGCAGGTGCGGCCGTTGCGCGAGCGACTCTTCGGACATGAAGTACGACCATTCGGCGTCGGAGACGACGTAGCGGGCATTTGGGAAGAAGCCGTCCCAGCCGACGTGATCGACGTGCAGGTGCGTGTGCACGACGAGATCCACATCGTCGGGGCTCGCGCCTGCGCTCGCGAGCTCCTCGAGCAGGCGCGCTCCCCCATCCGGCATGAATGCGCGCGGTTCCGGCCCGAGCCCGGTGTCGACGAGCATTGTCGTGCCGTCCCCGCGAATGAGAACCGCGTTGATCGGAAGGCGCCACTCGTCGTTGCTGCTGAGCGCGGGAAACGCCTCCGCGACGGTCGCAAAGCTTCCCTCGGCGTCCACGAGGATCGAAACGTCGAGCGCGCCCACTCTCACAGCGGCAGTGGCTTCCGTCCGCCGAATCCTTCGTCGACTCGGTGCCAGTAGTGAATTTCGTCCTCGCCGAGCTTCCAGCAGAGCAGGACGACCTCATCGCCACGCCTTGCAGGAAAGTCCAGCAGCCCTTCCTCGAGCGACTTCACTTCCGCGCCGGCGGCGTTGATGCGCTCCGCGCAGTCGGAGATCGCAGCGGCCTCGCGCTGGATCGTGTCAGCTGCCTCGTGGAGGTCGCTCGGGACCAGGTCGCCACCGTTTCCTGCGATACGCGTGACGAGCTCGGCCTGCTGAACCTGAGCCGCGGTGAGATTGCGGCGATGCTCGACCATTCGCTCGACGATCGGCCGCAGCTCGACCAGGGCCTCGTTGGCCTCTTCAGGCGTGAAGGTGCGGGGCATTCGACAATATGATCATGCGGCCGTGCGCGCGGGTCAAAGGCAAGCGCTGGACATCTACCTCTGGAGCCGCGCGGCGATCTGGGTCGCGGCGATCTTCGCCTTCTTCTACTTCGAGCCCAATCGGCATCCGAACGCCGGCCGCTGGGACACGGCGCGTCTGCACGACCTGGGCTACTTCACCGACGTCTGGGCTCGCTGGGACAGCGACTTCTTCCTTCGCATCGCACAGAACGGCTACGACGATGCGTCCGCTGCATTCCACCCGCTGTACCCGGCTCTGATCGCCGCACTGGGGCGCGTCTTCTTCGGTCACTATGTCCTGGCCGGGCTCGTGATCTCCCTGCTTTGCTGCCTCGGCTCGTTCGTCCTGCTGCACAGCCTTGCCGAGAAGCATCTGGGTGCTGAAGGCGCAGTGCGCAGCGTTCTCTACCTCGCCGTCTTTCCGATGGCCCTCTTCCTCCAGGCCGTCTACAGCGAGTCGCTCTTCCTCTTGCTCGTCCTCGGCGCGTTCGCGCTCGCCGAGCGCAACCGCTTCGCGGGAGCGGGGCTCGTCGCCGGGCTCGCAATCCTGACCCGCGCGGCCGGGCTCGCGCTCCTCCCGGCGCTCGCCCTGCTGGCCTGGCACCACCGCGACCGCCTACGAGCCCTCGCGGGGATCGCGATCGCGGTCCCTGTTGCCGCTGTCTATCCCCTTGTGCTCTGGCAACAGGTCGGTGACCCCTGGGCATTCGCGGATGCGCAGGACCGCTGGCACCGGCACCTGTCACGCGCTGGGCCCTTCGGTGGGATCTGGGACGGTCTCGTCGCGGCGTGGCGCGGCCTGGAACAGTTCGTGGTCGGCCACGGCACACACGTCCCAGATGCAAATCCGATGCACGCGGCGGCGGAGAACGTGCAGGCGTTCGCGTTTCTCGTTCTCTTCATCACGCTCACCGTCGTGGCGTGGCGGCGGTTCGGCGCACCCTACGGGCTGTTCGCCACGCTGAGCCTCGCTATTCCCCTCAGCTATCCCAGCTCACGCTGGCCCCTGCTGTCCATACCGCGCTTCGGGCTCGTCATCTTCCCGCTCTTCCTCGCCCTCGCTGCAGTAACCGCAACCAGGCCACGACTGCACACCGCGGTCGTTGCCTGCAGCGGATTGTTCCTGGGAATCGCGGTCGTGCAGTGGGCCCTCTGGCAGTGGGTCGCATGAAGCTCGCCGAACTCGACGCGGTCACACTGGACGCGTACGGCACACTCGTCACCCTCGCCGATCCCGTTCCGGAACTGATGAGCGTGCTGTCCGAACGCGGTGTCGAGCGCAGCGAGCAGGCCGTCCTCGCCGGCTTCCGAACCGAAGTCGCGCACTACGCTCCGCGCGCGAGCGAGGGTCACGACGAAGCCAGCCTGGCACGACTGCAACGGGAGTGCGTCGATGTCTTCCTCAGAGCAGTCGGCGCGGAGCTCGACCCTGACGAGTTCGCGCCCGCCTACGTCGGCGCGCTCCATTTCGAGGTCCTGCCAGGAGTGTTCGAGTCGCTCGAGCGCTTGCGTGCGCTCGGCCTCGAGCTGGCGGTCGTCGCGAACTGGGACCTCAGCCTGCAACCGCTACTCGGAGAGGCCGGGCTCGCGCCGTACTTCAGGATCGTGGTGCACGCCGCGCGGAAGCCGGCGCCTGACGGGTTGCTTCGCGCACTGGGCGAGCTGCAGGTCGATCCGGCACGCGCACTGCACATCGGTGATGACGACGCCGATCGGGATGCCGCCGCCGCGGCCGGCATGCGATTTGCGCCCGCACCGGTCCCCGCTGCGATGGCCACGATCCTGTGAGAGCCCCACTCGCGCTCTGGAGCACGTTCGTCGTGGCGTTCGCAACCTTGAGCTACACGCTCCGCTTCACCAGTGGCAAGCCGCCGAAAGACCTTCTCTACAAGTGGTCGACCGTCGCTGGGACACTGTTCCAGTTCGCAATCATCGCGGCGATCATCTACGGCATCGCCGGTCTCTCCGGCGATCGTCGGGGAGTGTTCGCGCTACGTCGACCGACTTCGTGGCGCACGGCGATCCGGATCGGGATCGGTGTCGGGATCGGAATCCTCATCCTCACCATCATCCTCACCCCGCTCCTCGAGCCCGGGCGTGAGCAGGGCGTCACCCCCGACACCTGGCAGCCGGAGCACGCGGCGGCGTACATCGCGAACGGGATCGTCATCGTGATGGTCGCGCCGATTGTCGAGGAGCTGACCTTTCGGGGCCTCGGTTACTCCGTGCTCGCCCGGTACGGACGCTGGGTGGCGATCATCGGCACAGGCCTCGCTTTTGCGCTGGCCCACGGCCTGGTCGACGCGTTTCCACTCCTCGCGGCGTTCGGCTTCGGGCTTGCGTATCTGCGCAGCAGAGTCGACAGCGTCTACCCGGGAATGATCGTTCACGGGCTCTTCAACGCAGTCGCGCTCACCGTTGCTGTTTCAGGCAAACCGCAGGCGGATATTCTCGGCGCGTGCGCTGCGGTCTGGCCTGTGTTGTCGCCCTTCTGATCCTGGTCCCGGCCGCGGCGGGAGCAACGCCCGTGGTTTCCATTCAGGCAACGCCCTCGCCGGAGCGGCTCCGTTGCACGTCACGTTCTCGGCCACCGGTGACGCGGCGGTATACCGCTGGGACTTCGGCGACGGCACCTCGGCCGAAGGGCGTCTCGCCGAGCACACGTACGCAGCGGGCCGCTGGACGCAACCCTCACGGCGCAGGCGTTGCGGGCGCGTTCACGCCGGTCGGGCGGTTCGCCGTGTACCGCAAGGTGGGCGGATTCGACCCCAGCCCGCTCGGAACCCTCTATGACCCGCTGTACTTCACGGGTGGCTATGCGATCCACGGCAACCCGTCCGTCCCGCCTTACCCGGCCAGCCACGGCTGCGTGCGCAATCGCCCTGCTGTTCGCCGCCGGTTGTGGGAGCACGCCGCGCGACGTCCCGTACACCGACCTGACGCGGCAGACGGGCCCGCTCGAGTTCACGCGCATCACGCGGGACGTCTTCCGGAGCCGCGCCGCCTTGCTGGAGGTGCTCGAGCGGAACAACCCTGGTCGCCCCATTCACCTCCCGAACATCGACTTCGCCCGCCGGGAGATCTACCTGGTTGCCGCCGGGCCGCGCTCCAGCACCGGCTACGCGCTGGAGATCGTGAGCGTTCGGGACGAGGGCGACCACATTGTCGTCGTGGTGCACGAGCGAACTCCCTCTCTCGCCGATTCGGTGCAACCCCGAGTGACGTATCCGTTCGTGCTGATCTCGCTGCCGCGCAGCAACGAACCGGTCAAGCTCAAATGGCCCGGCCGGCCTTGACCGACTAATCCTCCTCGGGCTCGATCGCGAACTCGTCGGGCGTCACTTCATCGAGAAACTGCTTGAACTCCGAGACCCTCGACTCGATTTCCTCCTCGGTCACCTCTTCGCCCTCGAACTCGATCGCGGACTCTTCGATCACGTCATCGGCGGCGAAGATCGGCGCCTCGGCGCGAATGGCAAGCGCGATCGCATCGGACGGCCGCGAGTCCACCTCGATCTCCGAGCCGTCGAGCTGAACGGTGATCTGCGCATAGAACGTGTTCTCGCGCAGCTCGGTCACGGTGATGCGCGTCACCTGAGCACCGAGTTGGTCGAGCATGTCGGTCACGAGGTCGTGCGTCATCGGACGCGGCGTGGAGGCGCTCTGGAGCTTCATGAGAATCGCGGCGGCCTCGGGATGGCCGATCCAGATCGGGAGAAACTTGTTTCCCTCGGCAGTCTTGAGCAACACGATCGGCTGCTTGCCGACGAGATCGAAGCTGACCCCGTAGATCTGCATCTCCTGCATGGCCCTGGCTCTGATGGTAGCTCAGGGGTCTTGCGGAGAAACCTCCGCAAGGGGGACGACGATGACCTCGCCGCTCTCCGGATCCTCGAGCTCCACGCGCCGGTTGGGCACGCTCATCGGCTCGAGCCCACGGAGCACGTAGGCACGACCCTGGTAGGTGACGAGGTCTCCGATCTCCATTGCCGCAGTGGCCGAACAGCGCCGCTAGGAGCATCGGCACCCCGGTGGCTCTGCGGCATCCCTTACTCGGAGTGTTCTTTCAAGCGCCACTCGGCTACGTCGCGAATGCTGACGATGCCGACGGCACGCTCGCCCGCAACGACCGGAATGTGGCGGAAGCCGCGTTCGATCATCGTCTCTCCCGCTTCCTCGACCGATGCGTCCTCGGTCATGGTCACGGGATCCGGCGTCATCCACTCGCGCACGCGCGCCTCGCTCGAGTGCACCCGGCCGGCAACGGCGCGCATCAGATCGCGCTCGGTGAAGATCCCGATCATCCGGCCGAAGTCGGAAACGACCACCGCACCGACCCCCTGGTCGGTCATCTTCTGAGCCGCCTCGCCGATGGTGTCCTCCGGGGCGACCGAGAGCACGTCCTTCGTCATCACCTCGCCGAGCGTTGCCATGCGCGCGAGCATAGGGGACTCGGCATCGTCTTGCGAATGCCGCATCGCTACAATCCAGCCCCTCGCGGGCGATTAGCTCAGTTGGTTAGAGCGCCGCTCTGATAAGGCGGAGGTCCGTGGTTCGAATCCACGATCGCCCATACCGCAAAATCCGCCGCTCGCGGCCATGATGACTTGCGGCCCTGACGTCTTGTGCCGCGCTCGCGCATGTCGAGCGCGGCTGCGAAGATCGCCCTCTATGCGATCGGCATTCTGGCTCAACATCGCTGTCAAGGCGTCGCTCGTTCTTCTGCTCGCCTTCGGGGCTTTTTCCGGGCTCGAGCGGTTCGCCGGCAAGGCGTTCGGCTGGCGACTCATTGGTTACTCGATCGCGGCGCTCATCGTGCCGGCGATCTGGGCTGCTCGTGGTCGGCGCTCCCTTATCCCTACGCGAGCGACATCCTTTTCGTCCTGCCGTTCCTCATCGACACGATCGGGAACGCGCTCGATCTCTACGACACCATCGACTGGTGGGACGACGCAAACCACTTCGTCAACTGGGCGCTCCTGAGCGGCGCGCTCGCGGCGGCGCTGGCGCGAACCCACATCAGGGGCGTCGAGCTCTTCGGTCTGGTTGTCGGCTTCGGCGGAGTGACGGCGATCCTGTGGGAGATCGGCGAGTACTTCGCCTTCATCCGGAACTCGTCAGAGCTGACAACGGCATACACCGACACGCTCGGTGACATGGCCCTCGGGCTCAGCGGTTCAACACTGACCGCCGACGATCGCCGTAGTCGTACTGCGTGATCGCTCGGCGTGCGAGTCTAGTGAAGGACGGTCGTGCGCTGAAGATAGTCCTCGAGGGCGAGCAGAAACGCGTCGTCCTCCGCGAGCTCCTTCAGGGTGCCCTTCGTCTCGTCGTCGAGATCCTCGTCGTGGGCGAGCTCGGTCAGGAAGTTGTTCATCCGGCCGTCTCGTGACATCGCGGCCATGCGGAGGAAGATCCGCTTCGCCTCGTCGTCCTGAGAGATCGCCTCGAGGGACTCCATGTCATTCAGCCACAGTCCGAGCATGACACCCGTGCAACGCCGCCGGCGTCGAACGGGATACGGCTACTTCGAGACTTTCTCCAGCGCCTCGACCAGCTCTTCCAGCTCGGTCTCGTCGGCGAAGGAGATTTCCAGACGATTCGACACGATCCGGCTGGAGAAACCGGTGATTCGGTCGGCTGCGGTCTTCGCGCGCGCAACGAGGGCAGGGTCGAGCTTCGTCGTCTGCCGCCGCTGCTTCGTCTTCGCGCCGGCCCAGCGGGCGGCCCGCTCGGCGGCACGGACAGACATGCCCTTCTGGACGATCTTCCGAGCCAGCGCGCGGCGGCCTTCGTGGTCCGGCACCGCGAGCACGGCTCGCGCATGGCCTTCGCTCAGCTGGCCGCGCTCGACCATCTTGAGCACGTCCTCGGGCAGTTCGAGGAGTCGCACCCGATTGGACACCGCAGGCTTCGACTTTCCGACGCGCTCCGCGAGCTCGCCGAGCGAGAGCCCGAATTCGTCGAGGACGACCGCGAACGCACGCGCTTCCTCGATCGGCGAAAGATCTTCACGCGCGACGTTCTCGACGAGGCCGAGAAGCAACGTGTCGCGGTCGTCCGCTTCGCGCACGACAGCGGGCACGGTCTTGATCTTCGCGTCGCGAGCCGCACGCCAGCGCCGCTCGCCGGCGATCAGCTCATAGCCGCCGGCCGCCCGCGGGCGCACGAGCACCGGCTGCACGACGCCCTGTGCGCGCACCGAGTCCGCGAGGCCCGCACCGGCTTCGGAGTCGAAGCGGCGCCTCGGCTGGCGAGGGTTCGGATGAATCGCATCGACGGGAAGCTCGGCGAGCTCCGTCGCCGTCGCTCCACCGAGAAGAACCTCCAGGCCTCGGCCGAGGCCTCTGCGTTCAGGCGCGCTCGACAAGCTCCATCGCCACCTTCCAGTAGGCGTCCGCACCGCGCGAGCGGCGGTCGTACGCGATTGCGGGCAAACCGTGGCTCGGTGCTTCCGCGAGACGCACGGAGCGCGGGACCGTCTGCGTGAATACCAACTCGCCGAAGTGCTTGCGCACTTCCGCCTCGACATCTGCCGACAGGCGCGTGCGTCCGTCCACCATGGTCAGCAGGACTCCGCCAACGGCAAGCCTCGGATTCAGCCGCGCCTTCACCAGGTTGATCGAGTGCACGAGCTGTGACAGGCCTTCGAGCGCGTAGTACTCGGCCTGCACCGGGATCAACACACGGTCCGCCGCCGCGAGTGCGTTCACCGTCAGAGGACCGAACGAGGGCGGGCAGTCGAGAAAGACAAAGGAGTACTCCTCGGTGCCGGCAGCAAGAGCCTGGCGCAGATACGTCTCCCCGGCGCTGTGCTGCGTGAGCTCGACCGTCGCGCCCGCAAGATCCGGTTTGGCGGGAATGAGGTGGAGGTTCGGAAACTTCGTCGGCTTCGCCAGGTCTCGGAGCGGCGCGCCGTCGAGCAGGTCGTACGTCGACGTGCCGTTCGCCCGCTCGCCGAGCCCCGAGGTGGCATTGGCCTGTGGATCGAGGTCGATGACGAGAGCCGGCTCGCCCGCTTCCGCCAGACACGCGGCGAGGTTGATCGCGGTCGTCGTCTTGCCGACGCCGCCCTTCTGGTTCGCCACCGCATAGACCTTCGCCACGTTTGCCAGGGTACTCAGTCCAACGGACGCTTACTGGCCACCCCGGTTCGCCGTGGAAAGCCCTCCGGCGTCGGCCCCACCTTGCGCAAAACGAGCAGCCCGTCGCGCGATTCCGCAAGTTCTCCGCCAACCTGTTCCGCCACCCGGGCGACACGCGCAGTGTCAGCGGTCGGCCCCACCCAGAGCACCACCGCTCCGCCTGGACGAACGAGCGGCAGACACCATTCGGCGGCAACGGGTGGCTTCGCCAGCGCCTTTGCGACCGCCACTCCGTAGACGTCCGTTTGCTGCTCCTCTGCCCGGCCCTGCACGACGCGGACGTTCGGCTGAGCCCATTCGCGCAGGAAGTCGCACTTGCGGCCGATCGCTTCGAGCAGCGTCACCTCGCGATCCGGTAGGGACGCAGCGAGCGGGATTCCCGGAACGCCGCCGCCGGAGCCCACGTCGACGATCGGCCCTTCGAATCCGGCGACGACCTCTACACCGCGCAACGAGTCCTCCAGCAACATGCGGCGCGCTTCCGCGAGA
The DNA here is from genome assembly GCA_963779965.1 of uncultured Actinomycetes bacterium. Lineage (GTDB taxonomy): Bacteria > Actinomycetota > Thermoleophilia > Gaiellales > Gaiellaceae > 3-1-20CM-4-69-9. The sequence goes on from CAWAAP010000024.1 coordinate 134,007, forward strand.
TCGCCGATCCCGGTCAGACCAGGTGTAGCGACGAGCGCTGCGAGCCAGTCTTCAAGCAAGGTGTGGGCCCGGGAAACCTCCGGTTCCCGACCCTCCCTGGTCCGCTAATGCGGACAGGCGGCTCCGCCGCCGGATGAACAACGACATAGCGGTTCGGCTCCGTGCCCTCGCTCGTCGTCTCGACCCCGTCGAACTCCTTGAGCCTCAGATGAACGACCTTCCGTTCGACCGCTGTCATCGGCTCCAGCTCGACCGGCTCGCGATCCGTCAGCGCGCGGTCTGCAGAGCGCAAAGCCAGGGCTTCCAGCGCGACACGACGGCGCTCGCGGTAGCCGGCGGCGTCGACGATGACTTCCTTGCGGTCCTCCGGGTGGCGTCGCCACATCACCGCATTCGCGAGGTACTGGACGGCGTCGATGGTCTGCCCGTGCCGCCCGATCAGCATGCCGAGGTCAGAGCCGACACAAGAGACCGTGATCGCCTCGTCGGACTCGTCGACGTCGATCCGCCCGGTGACGCCGATCCCATCCGCGATTCGCGTCACGAGCTCGCGTGTCTCCGCAGCCAGCTCCGACTCGTCGACGGCATCGGCCACCGCGGCAGCCGCGGCAACGGTCGCGACCACCTTGGCCGGCGCGAAACCGACGCCGAGCAGGCCCCGCTCGCCCTCGGTCACCACCTGGAAATGAACGGCCGCCTTGTCGAGGCCCGGATGCTGTTTCTCGAGCTCCCGCAGTGCCGCCCACTTGGCCTCACCGACCGTCTCGCCGGTCGCTTCCACCGAGATCTCCTGCGTGCTCATCTAGCGGCGCGCTTTCTTCTTCCGCTTCACGCGTCGAGGCTGGGCGTTGCTCGGCTTCGGAGCCGGCGCTTCAGCGGCCGGCTCTTCAACCTCGGGTGGCGGCTCTTTCGGCGGAGTGCGCGACGACCGCTTGGGCCCGGACGGTGAAGGCCCGCCCGGCAAGCCGACCTTGGGAATCAGCCGGCGGGTGATCAGCCCCTGCCCGACGGTCCAGAGGTTCGTCGTCATCCAGTACAGAACCAGCCCGGTCGGAAAGCGCAGGATGAACGGGATGAAGGCGATCGGCAAGATCATCATCAGGTAGCGCTGCGACTTCTGCATCGTCCCGGACATGAAGTACGTCGAGGCCACCTGGCTGAGCACGTAGACCGTGAGCAGGATGTAGCCCGACCAGTGACTGTTCGCATGCTTGGTGATGTCGGGCACGAAATGCAGCCACGAGAAGTCGCCACGGTCGATCGCGGCCTGACCGCCCGGCGGGTTCTTCGCGAATGCCCGCAGCGTGTAGAAGAGCCCGATGAAGATCGGCAGCTGCGCCAGGAGCGGCAGGCACGACGCAGCCGGGTTGATGTTGTTCTCCTTGTAGAACTTCATCAGCTCCTCGTTGAGCTTCGTCCGGTCGCCCTTGTACTTGCGCTGGATCTCCTTCATCTGAGGCGCATGCGCCTGCATGTTCTGCATCGAGTGAATCTGCTTCACGGTCAGCGGGACGAGCAGCATCCGCACGATGATCGTGAGCCCGACGATCGCCCACGCCCAGGGCAGGCCGACCGAGTGGAGCGCGTTGAGGATGTGCCGAAGCAGGTCCTCGAGCGGCGTGAGGATGGACTCGCGACGATCACTTGAAGACCTTCTGGTCACGTGCGTAGTCGACGCCGCCGCGACTCCACGGATTGCAGCGGAGCAGGCGCCAGCCCGCGAGAAGCGTCCCCTTGAAGAAGCCGAACTCCTTGTACGCGTCGATCGCGTACTGCGAGCAGGACGGGTGATACTTGCACTGCCCGACACCCAGGAAGGGCGCCAGCGTAAAGCGGTAGGCCCAGACTGCGGCAACCCCCATGTACCTCATGCCGCGGCCTTGGTGAGAACCTCGTCGACCCGCTCCGCGAGCCAGTCGAAACCGTTCGCGGTGACCGCCTCCGGCAGCCCGGGTTTGGCGATCAAGACATAGTCGCGGCCGACAGGAACACCTTCCAGACGCTTGGTCCACACCTCCCGCAACTGCCGCTTGATCCGATTCCGGGCAACCGCATTCCCCGCCGCGCGCGGAACCGCAAGACCCAGCCTCGGCTCGCCGGGATCCTCCTCCCGCTCGAACCAGTAGAGGACCAGGAACCTTGTCGAGGTCGAGCGCCCCTGGCGGTACACAGCATCGAAGTCTCGCGAGCGAGACAGGCGGTTCCGGCGTTGCACAGCGGTGCTTGCTTTACGCGGAGAGACGCTTCCGGCCCTTCGCGCGCCGGCGCTTCAGAATCGCGCGGCCCGCACGCGTAGCCATGCGCGCACGAAATCCGTGCTTGCGCTTCCGCCTGCGTACGTTGGGCTGGTAGGTCCGTTTCACGAGGTCGAAGAGGAAGAAAAGTGCCCCGAAGAGGGGCCGTGGCGGGCCAGTATAGATGAGCGTTCGTACACAGAGTTATCCACACGGGTACGCGTACGAAGTGCCTCCAAATGTGACCAACTGTCAGAGTTGATCCACAGGTGTGGAGAGACATGTGGAGTTGGGAAAAGTGCTGCAAATCTCGCTTATTTCATCCCCAGTTTCCACGCATTGTAGGTGCTCGAGCACGCTGCTATGCTCGCCGCTTCCCGAGCCGGAGAGGAGTGGTACCGCGGCGTGGATCGCCCAATTGAGCTGACTGCGGAGAGCCTGTGGAACGAGGTAGCTGGTCGGCTCAAGGGGGCCCTCAACGAGACCACGTACCGCACGTGGTTCGCGGAGGCAGAGGGAACAGAGCTTTCTGACGACGCCTTCGTCCTGGGCGTTCCGAACGACTTCACGCGCGAGTGGATCGAGGGTCACTTCCTCGGTCTGATCGGCGCAGCCGTCCGTGACGTGACCGGTCAGGAGCGGCGCGTTGCACTCTCCGTGACGGAGCGGCTCCCGGCCGCCACGCCCGCCCCAGCCGAGGCACCGAAGGGCCGCTCGGGCGGCGCGATGGACTCGGGGATGAACCCGAAGTACACCTTCGACCTCTTCGTGATCGGCTCGTCGAACCGCTTTGCGCACGCTGCCGCCCTGGCCGTCGCCGAGGCGCCGGCGCAGGCGTACAACCCGCTCTTCATCTACGGAGGGACCGGGCTCGGCAAGACACATCTCATGCAGGCGATCGCCCAGTACGTCGCCGAGCACTCGGGCGACCTCTCCGTCCGCTACGTCACGAGCGAGACCTTCATGAACGACTTCATCAACTCGCTCCGCGACAAGCGGATCGAGGGCTTCAAGCAGCGCTACCGCACGTATGACCTCCTGCTCGTCGACGACGTGCAGTTCTTCGAGCACAAAGAGCGGATCCAGGAGGAGTTCTTCCACACGTTCAACTCCCTCTACGAGGCGGGCTCCCAGATCGTCATGTCCTCGGATCGGCCGCCGCGCGAAATCGCCACGCTCGAGGAGCGACTGCGTTCCCGGTTCGAGTGGGGCCTGATCACCGACGTCCAGCCGCCCGATCTGGAGACGCGGATCGCGATCCTGCGCAAGAAGGTCAAGACCGATGGGATCCACGTGCCGGACCCGCAGGTGCTGTCCTTCATCGCTTCCCGGATCTCGACCAACATCAGAGAGCTCGAAGGTGCTCTCACCCGGGTGGTCGCGTTCTCGTCTCTTACCGGCCGCGCCCTTTCCGTGGAGCTCGCAGAGGACGTGCTCAAGGACGTCTTCCCCCAGGGAGAGGCAGCAGAGGTCTCGATCCAGCGAATCCAGGAGCTCGTCTCCGAGCGGTTCCAGTTGACACTGGACGAGCTCTGCGGCGAGAAGCGCTCCCAGAACATCGTCTACCCGCGCCAGGTCGCGATGTACCTCTCGCGCGAGCTCACCGACTCCTCACTGCCGAAGATCGGCAAGGAGTTCGGCGGCCGCGACCACACCACCGTCATCCACGCGACCTCCAAGATCGCGCGTCTGATCCGTGAGGACAGATCTGTCTACAACCTTGTGCAGGAATTGACCGCACGTGTGAAACAGGTCCGCTGAGGCCCGGTGCCTGTTGAGAACCCCGATCTGTCCACCATCTGCGTCCCCTGCAAGAATGGCTTTGTCAAGGGAGAGGGACCCTTCCTCCCCGGTCCTAACACCCCTTATTACTACAAGAGGTTTTAAATGATTGAAACCAACACCATAGTAAGGACGGGGATGAAAGTCGTAACTCAACGCGACGAGCTCGCGCAGAAACTCGGTGTCGTTGCTCGAGCGGTCTCGACTCGGGCGAGCGTCCAGATCCTCTCCGGCGTTTTGCTCAGGGCGGAAGCGGGGCGGCTGCATCTCGCGGCGACCGACATGGAGCTGTCGCTGCGCTCGTCGCTGGAAGCGCAGGTCGAGGGAGAGGGGTCGGTCGTCGTGCCCGGCCGCCTGCTCGTGGATCTCGTGCGGCTCCTGCCGGACAGCGAGGTGACGATCGAGTACCGCGCAGAGGAGTCCGTCGTCCATGTGACCTCGGGCCCCTCCACGTCGACACTCCACACCTACACCGCCGATGACTTTCCGCGGCTGCCAGACCTGGACGCGGTCGGGACGTTCACGGTCGATCGCGAGTCGCTGCTCGACACCGTGTCGCGGGTGGCACGCTCCGCATCGCGCGACGAGTCGCGGCCGGTCCTGACCGGAATCCTCGTGCGCTTCGAAGCCGGGAAGCTCGTCATGGCCGCAACGGACTCGTACCGGCTGTCGGTGAAGGAAACCGAGTTGACCGGCGAAGTGCCCGAGCTCGAGGCGATCATTCCCGCTCGCGCGCTCGGTGAGCTCGCCCGCATCGCACAAGCCGGCGAAAGCATCGAGCTGGGCGTGCACGAAAACCAGGTCGTCTTCGCTGCGGACGACGTCTGGTTGACGACCCGCCGCATCGACGGACAGTTCCCGAACTACAAACAGCTTCTCCCGGAGGCGTTCGAGCACGACGTGACGCTGCCGCGTGGCGAGCTGCTCGACGTCGTTCGCCGGGTCGGCGTGATGGTGCAGCGCACGTCGCCGATTCAGCTGCGCTTCGCCGAGGGAGAGCTGACCGTGTTCGCGCGGACGCAAGACGTCGGCGAGGCCAAGGAGTCGCTCCCCGTGCAGTTCGCCGGCGAGCCGCTCGAGATCGGCTTCAACGCCGAGTTTCTTCGTGAGGGCATCGAGACCATGGCCGAGGACGAGATCCGGCTGCGCCTGATCTCCCCGCTGCGACCAGCCGTGATCGAAGGTGGCGCCGACGATCCGACGTACCTGATCATGCCCATCAGGCTGCCTGGCTGATCGGTCAGAGCGGGAGCCGGTTTGGCGACGAAAGCGAAGGGGCGTATGCAAGGCAAACGGGCGCACGGGCAAAGCCCGCACGCCCTCTATGGTCGGCGTCGCACAGCGACGCCTTAGTGATCGTTTCCACGGTTTCTCTCCGGAACATCAGGTCGTACGCCCGACTCGACCTCGACCTCGAGCCCGGTCTCGTGCTCGTAGTCGGCGCCAACGGCGCAGGGAAGACGAACCTGCTCGAGTCGCTGCACGTCGGCACGCAGGGCTTCTCACCTCGGACGCGCGCCGACGCACAGCTCGTTCGGTTCGGCGAGCAAGTAGGACGGATCGCGTTGCGCGGTGTTCGCCGCGACACGAAGGTCGAGCTGGAGGTGACGCTCGCGCTCGGAGAAGGGAAGCGCGCCAAGCTGAACGGCGCTGCTCTCCCTGCAGCGGAGCAGTTGCGGTCCGAAGTCGCGACGTTGGTGTTCACGCCGGATCGACTTGCAGTCGTGAAAGGTGGGCCGGCTGTTCGCCGTGCGTACTTCGATCGCGTGCTCGGCAGGCTCACGCCGGCTCGCGCGACTCTCTCGGTGGAGTACGCCGCAGCGGTGGCACAACGCAATGCTGCGCTACGCCGCGCGGCCGCGGGCTACTCGTCGCGCGAGGCGATCGCGCCGTGGACCGAACAGGTTGCAACGCTCGGACGCAGGCTCGTCGAGTCGCGAACCGAAGTCGTTGCTTCGCTTGCGCCGGGTTTTGCCGAACGTGCGGACGAGCTCGGTCTTCCGTCCGCGCGCATGACCTACGAAGGTGAGCCTCCGACGGTCGAGTTGCTCGAGGCTCGCCTCGATCGTGACCTCGAACGTGGCACAACCGGCCTTGGCCCGCACCTCGACGACATCCTCCTCACGAGTGGCACGCGCGATCTCCGCAGCTTCGGGTCGCAGGGAGAACAGCGCCTCACCGTCCTCGCGCTGATCCTCGCGGAGGCCGAGTTGATCGTCGAGCGCCGCGGTTTTGCACCGCTGCTGCTACTCGACGACGTCCTTTCGGAGCTCGACCCGAACCGTCGGCGAGTGCTCGCCGAGCGGGTGCTCGGGACCGGGCAGACTCTGATCACCGCGACGGAGGCCTCCTCGCTTCCTGTCCGCCCGGCACAGCTTCTGGAGGTCTCTCCGGGCACGGTGAGGGCTGCGTGATGGATCGTGTCGGCGACGCAGTGGAACGCGAGCTCGGCCGGTTTGGGCCGGCGTCGGGAATGGCCCCGGTGGTCGAGGCGTGGCCTCTGGCAGTAGGTCCTGAGATCGCCCGCAACGCGTGGCCGGCTCGCATCGCGCGTGACGGGACGCTGCACGTTCATACCCAGGATTCGATCTGGGCCTTCGAGCTCACAACCCGCGCAGAGGAAATTTGCATGCGGCTCGGCAACGCGGCACCGCGCCGAGTGTCGTTCGCGCCGGGACCTCTGCCCGAGCCTCCAGTCGAGCGCTCCGAGCAGGTCCGCGAGCGGCCTCCTGCACCGACTCCGGAACACGTTGCGAAAGCCGAGTCACTCACGCGAGTGATTCGTGACGAAGAGCTCCGCAAAGTGGTCGCAAAAGCCGTTGCGGCAAGCCTTTCTCGCGACGATAACGACCGCTCGTTTTGCTAGAATTCAGGGCGCCCGCAAGTAGGGAATTTGCAGGGCTTTTTTCATGACTGAAGCCACTTATACCGCCAAGGACATCACCGTCCTCGAGGGCCTCGAGCCGGTCCGGCTGCGCCCGGGCATGTACATCGGCTCGACGGGCCCACGAGGCCTCCACCATCTCGTCTACGAAGTGGTCGACAACAGCGTCGACGAGGCCCTCGCCGGACGTAACGAGAGAATCGAAGTCACCCTCCATCCGGACAACTCGGTGACGGTCAAGGACTACGGCTCGGGGATCCCCGTCGACCAGATGGAGGAGCAGGGAACCTCCGCGCTCACTGTTGTCCTGACCAAGCTGCACGCCGGTGGAAAGTTCGGCGCGGACGGTTCTCCGTACAAGGTTTCAGGCGGCCTGCACGGCGTCGGTGTCTCCGTCGTGAACGCCCTCTCCGAGTGGTTGATCGCGGAAGTGCGCCGCGACGAGAAGCTCTATCGCCAGGAGTTCACCCGTGGCGTGCCCAACGCGGACCTGGCAGTGGTCGGCAAGGCGGAGAAGGGCGACACCGGTACGACGATCTCGTTCCTGCCCGACGCAGAGATCTTCGAAGAGCTCGAGCTCTCGGCCGAAACGCTGCAGCAGCGTCTGCGCGAGACGGCTTTCCTCACGCGCGGCCTGCGGATCGTCCTGACCGACGAGCGTGCCGGCGGCGAAGAGATCGAGTTCCATTACGAGGGCGGAATCAGAGACTTCGTCGCCCACGTCAACGGAGCGAAAGACTCGATCCACAAGAGCATCGCGTATTTCGAAGGCGAGAACGAGCAAGGCAAGGTCGAGGTTGCGATGCAGTGGAACGCGTCGTACCAGGAGTCGGTCTACACGTTCGCCAACAACATCAACACGCACGAGGGCGGCTCGCACCTCTCGGGATTCAACGCAGCGCTGACGCGAACGCTCAACAAGGTCGCACGCGACATGGGCTTGCTGAAAGAGAAGGAAGACAATCTCGAAGGCGAGGACGTGCGCGAAGGGCTTGCTGCGGTGGTGTCGGTGAAGCTCCAGGATCCGCAGTTCGAGGGGCAGACGAAGACGAAGCTCGGCAATCCGTGGGTCAAGGGATTCGTCGAGTCCAGCGTCAACTCGAAGCTCTCCGAGTTCCTCGAGGAGAACCCGACCGACGCCAAGCAGATCATCCAGAAGGCGATCTCGGCGGCACGGGCCCGGCAGGCGGCGCGCAAGGCGCGCGACCTGACACGGCGCAAGGGCGCTTTCGGCGGCGAGATTGCAAAGAAGTTCGCGGACTGCCAGGTGCGCGACCCGGAGCTCGCGGAGATGTTCATCGTCGAGGGCAACTCGGCCGGCGGCGCCGCGAAGGATGCGCGCGACAAGTCGAACCAGGCGATCCTGCCGTTGCGCGGCAAGATCATCAACTCCGAGAAGAACCGAATCGACAAGGTCCTCTCGAACTCCGAGGTGCAGCTGCTCGTCCAGGTGATCGGCACCGGCATCGGCGAGGAGTTCGACATCGCGAAGCTTCGCTACCACCGCGTCATCGTCATGACGGACGCAGACGTCGACGGCGCCCACATCCGGACACTCGTCCTGACGTTCCTGTACCGCCACATGCCGGAGCTGTTCGAACGCGGGCACGTGTACATCGCGGTGCCGCCGCTCTATCTCGCACGTCTGGGCACCCAGCACAACTATCTGGAAAAGGAATCGCAGCTCGAGGAGCTGCTCGTGCGCGAGAAGTTCGGCGATCTCGAAATCGAGGCGCGCGGCGGCGCGGAGGTGAAGCTGACCCAGGCGCGGTACGCGCGGTTTACGCGCACCCTGAACGAGTATCAGGGCTGGGCCGCTCGCCTGCGTGCAGACTTCGGCCCGCAGGCTGCGGACTTCGTCCTCTCGCACCGCCTGGTCGAAAGCGACGCGTCCACGCCTGCAGAAGCGGTGACCGCGATCGACGCAGCAGCAGCAAACGGCTACACGCTGGCGCCGGAAGCGAACGCGGAGTCGCTGTTGATCCGGGTCATCGAGGTCGAGACGAGCGCGATGCAGAACATCGTCGTGCCGGCAGAGTTGTTCGCATCACCTATCTACGACCGGGTGCGGAAGACCTACGCCCGGCTGGCAGAGATCGTGGGCGGACTGCCGCCGTTCTCTTTGAAGCTCGGGAAGAACAGTCATGAGGCGCTCACCTTCGAAGACCTGCGAGACGGCGCGATCACGCTGGCGAAGAGCGGGATCCAGATCACACGCTTCAAGGGACTGAGCGAGATGAACGCGACCGAGCTCTGGGCAACGACGATGGACCCCGCTCGCCGCATGCTGATCCGCGTCGATGTCGAGGACGCGGCCGCGGCCGATCTCTGGTTCTCACGGCTGATGGGCGACGAGGTCGAGCCACGCAGGCTCTTCATCGAGCAGAACGCGCTGGAAGTAAGAAACCTGGATGTCTGATCTGACGAACGAACCACTCGGCGCCGGCCGCGTCGAGACGCGCGAGCTCGACCAGGAAGTCCGCACGAGCTTCCTCGATTACGCGATGAGCGTGATCGTCAGTCGTGCCCTGCCAGACGTGCGCGACGGGCTCAAGCCCGTCCATCGCCGTGTGCTCTACGCGATGCACGAGGCCGGCCTCCAGCCGAACCGGCCGACGCGGAAGTCAGCTCGTGTCGTCGGCGACGTCATGGGCAACTACCACCCCCACGGCGACTCCGCGATCTACGACGCGCTCGTCCGGCTGGCGCAGCCCTTCTCGCTGCGCTACCCGCTCATCGACGGCCAGGGGTACTTCGGATCCGTCGACGGCGATCCCGCTGGAGCTATGCGCTACACCGAGTGCCGATTGTCACGCATGGCGACCGAGCTCCTGCGTGACATCGACGCGGACACTGTCGACTTCGAGCCCAACTACGACGAGTCGCGGCGTCAGCCGACGGTTCTCCCCGCGCGATTCCCGAACCTGCTGGTCAACGGCTCGTCCGGCATCGCTGTCGGCATGGCGACGAACATCCCGCCGCACAATCTCGGCGAGGTCGTCGACGCGATCATCGCGATGATCGAGGACCCGGCGATCGACGTCGAGAGGCTCTCGCAGCACATCAAGGGCCCTGACTTTCCGACCGGCGGCTCGATCGTCGGTCGCGGCGGCATCCGTGATGCGTATCGCTCCGGTCGCGGCCGCATCTACGTGCGCGGCCGCGCCCACATCGAGCAGCTCCGCGGCGGCAAGAGCGCGATCATCATCACGGAGCTCCCGTACGGCGTCCGTAAGGCCGGCGAAGGCGGTGTGATCGAGAAGATCGCCGACCTCGTCAAGGCCGGGACCCTGACCGAGGTGCCGATGTCGGACGACGCCCTTCAGGACCACTCCGACAAGGAAGGGATGCGCATCTACGTGGAGCTCAAGCGCGAAGCGGTGCCGCAGGTCGCGCTCAACAAGATCTTCAAGCTCACACCGCTCCAGACGACGTTCGGTTACAACGCGGTCGCGCTCGTCGACGGCGTCCCGAAGACGCTCTCGCTGCTCGAGCTGATCCGTCATTACCTCGAGTATCAGCGCGAGGTCGTCACGCGCCGCTCGAAGTACGAGCTGCGACAGGCAGAGAAGCGCGCGCACGTCCTCGAGGGTTATCTCAAGGCGCTCGACTCGCTCGACGCCGTCATCGCGCTCATCCGCGGCGCTGCCGACACAGATGACGCGCGCAGCGGACTGATGCGCGACTTTGCGCTGTCGGAGATCCAGGCTCAGGCGATCCTCGACCTGCGCCTCTCCCGGCTGACGAAGCTCGCGCGGGAAGAGATCCAGGCCGAGTTCAACGACCTGCAGGAGCGAATCAAGGAGCTCCGCACGATTCTCGGCGATCCGGCACGCATCGACGGCGTGATCAAGGAAGAGCTGCTCGAGCTCAAGGAGATCTACGGCAAGACCGACGACCGCCGCACGGAGATCGTGCAGGCCGAAGACGAGCTCGAGCTGGAGGATCTGATCGCGGAAGAGGACATGGTGATCGCGATCACACGCTCCAACTACATCAAGCGGCTACCGGTGACGGCATATCGCGAGCAGCGACGCGGCGGCATCGGCGTCATGGGTATGGATCTGAAGGACGAGGACTACATCGAGCATCTCTTCGTCGCGTCGACGCACGACTACATCCTCTTCTTCACGAACGTCGGCAAGGTCTACCGGCTGAAAGTGCACGAGTTGCCACTCGGCTCACGCCAGTCGAAGGGTCGCGCGATCCAGAACCTCTTGCCTTTCCGGCAGGACGAACAGGTGCGCGCCGTCGTGCAGACGCGTGACTTCAAGGAGGCCGAGAATCTCGTCTTCGCAACCAAGAACGGTGTCGTGAAGAAGACGCGGATGTCCGCGTACAACACACCGCTACGTTCTGACGGGATCATCGCGATCAAGATGCGTGAGGGTGACGAGCTCGTCGGTGTGCGGCACGCCTCGGGGACCGACGACATCCTGATGGTGTCACGCAAGGGTCAGGCGATCCGCTTCCACGAGTCCGACGTCCGCGCGATGGGGCGGGATGCGTCCGGCGTGCAGGGCATGCGTCTTCGCGCCGGCGACGAGGTGATCGCTGTCAACATCGCCCACGACGACGCCGACGTGCTCGTGGTGACGGAGAACGGTTACGGCAAGCGCACCCCGGTTCGTGACTATCCCGTGAAAGGCCGCGGCGGGCTCGGCGTCAAGACGGTGCAGCTGACCGAGGCCAAGGGACAGCTGGCGGGCTCCCGCGTCGTGCGCGACGGCTACCAGGTGATGCTCATCTCCGATGGCGGAACGGTGATCAAGATGTCGGTCGACGACATCAAGCGATCAGGCCGTTCGACGCAAGGGGTCATCGTGATGCGGTTGCGCGAGGGCGAGCACGTGTCCACGTTGGCGCCGGTCGTCGAGACGGAAGACAAGAGCGAGGCCACGAACGGTCTTGAAGCTGCCCCGGAGCCGCCGACGCAGGCCACAAATCTCCCTTAGCCGGTACCCCAAAAGGGGGAGATTTTGAACTCACCCCTTCCCGCTCGGGAAAAAGCGCGATATACCTTTGAAACGAGGGGTCCCCGCCACAGGAAGACGAGGAAAACATGGCTGTCAGCAGGCAGGTAGACCTACTCGAGCCGATCGATCTTGCCGAGCACCTGGGCAAGGTGGAGCTCTATCTGGGCCAGGTCTGCCAGATCGCAGGCATCTCGAAGATGCAGCTCGACTACTGGACGAACAAGGCGCAGATCCCCACCAAGGGCAAGAAGCAGCGCATCTACGACATCGATGCCCTCGAGACGGTCATGTTGATCAAGCAGGCGAAGGACAAGGGCCTCAACCTCGGCGCCGCAATCGACGCGGCCCGTCGCTTCCGTGAAGTGCAAGCCACGGCCCGCGGCCCGAAGCCGCACCAGAGCTCTAAGTCAAGCCCGAGCCCAGCCTCGCTGCCGCCTCTTCGGGCGGCAACGTGTTGACGTGGATCCCTGCCCCGAGCTCGAGCCCGGCCAGGATCGTCAGCCGCGGGAAGAGCACGAGTCGCCAGTCTCCGTCGCCTTGCTCGAGCCAGGCGTTGAGCGGCACCGGCCCTTCGAGGCGATGAAGTCGGCGGGTCACGATCGGCGAGTACTTCGAGCGCGGGTCCGAGCAAGCTGCTCGCGAACGGCATCGGCGTCCGGCTCGACCGGTGCGATCACGGTCTCGTAAGGAACGCGGCTCGCCCACGGGCAGACGACGCGTCAATTCGCCGCTCTCCATCGAGAGCTCCGCCGCGCGGCTGCGCCCGCCGAGGCGGCGGCTCGGGAAGCCACGCGAGCTGCGAGTGGGAGTGCGGGAGGCTCGCGCCCGGCCTCGCGGCCCTCGTTCGATCAGTGCGAACACGTTGCCCGGCTCGTCCCTGCGCACGTCGCTGCCAGGCCTCGGCTACGAGGTCGAGTCTCGTCAAGGCTCAGCTCCGCGATCGAGCGGATGTGCCGTCGGCTGTGCACCACGACCTCCTGCCGCTCGAGCGCCGGGTACAGATTCGGGACCACTCGTACCTTCCAATCGCCGTCCTCCGGAAGCACCAGCGTCTGCGGCGGTGTCATGTCCTCGTGCCCGGCGCAGAACGGGCACGACGCGAGCTCGTCCGGGCTCGGAGGATCGAGCAGCGGCCGCGCCGCGCCGGGGCGCTTGGCCCTGCCGGGAGCGATCACCGCGACGCGTCCCGAAGCCGGATCGCGGCGGAGCTCGCCGCTCAGGTCGGCTCGCCGGCCTTCTTTTCGAGGAAAGGCCGGATCAGGTCGACCGGGAACACGATCGTCGTCGACTGGGAAGCGCCGAGCTCGAGCAGTGTCTGCAGGTAGCGCAGCTGCAGGGCGACAGGCTGCTCGCCGATCACCGCGGCGGCGTCCTTCAGCCGTTCGGCCGCCTGGAACTCACCTTCGGCGTTGATGATCTTCGCGCGCCGCTCACGCTCGGCCTCGGCTTGCCGCGCCATCGCGCGCTGCATGGAGGACGGAATCTCGACGTCCTTCACCTCGACGATCGACACCTTGATGCCCCATGGGGCAGTCGACTCGTCGATGATCCCCTGCAGGATCCCGTTGATCTTCTCGCGCTCCGACAGCAATTCGTCGAGCACGTGCTGGCCGAGGACGGAGCGCAACGTGGTCTGCGCGATCTGCGAGGTCGCGACCATGAAGTTCTCGATCTGCACGATCGCGTCCTTCGGGGCGACGATGCGGAAGTACGCGACCGCATTGACACGCACCGGCACGTTGTCCTTGGTGATGACTTCCTGCGGCGGGACCGTCAGCGTGATCGTGCGCAGATCGACCTTGACCATCCGGTCGACCACCGGGATGAGCAGGAAGAGGCCCGGACCCTTTCGGTTCGGGCAGCAGGCGGCCGAGCCGGAAGATGATGCCGCGCTCGTACTCACGGGCGACCTTGATCGCCGAGAAGAGAAACAGGACGACGAGGAAGATCAGTACCGCGACGGCGATCAGCGCGACGTCCATGCGAAGATCCTACGTCCCTTCGGGACGGACTGTGAGGACCAACCCGTCGAGGGACTCGACCCGTACCTGATCACCTCGGTGAAGCTCTTCTCCGTGTGCGGTCCGAGCCTGCCAGAGCTCGCCGTTCACGTAGACGAGGCCGTTCTCGCGCACTTCGCCGACCGAGCCGGCGATCAGCTGCGGATCGACCTCGACTGCGCTCCGCCGTACCTGCAGAGCCTTGCTGAGCGCGAACACCCAGACTCCTCCGAGGACGACCGCCACTCCGATTACCAGCGGCTTCGACGTGTTGTAGCCCGGCGCGTTCTGGAAGAGCATGATCGAGCCGACCGCGAGGCTGATCAGCCCGGCCACGGTGAGGGCGCCGTGCGTCGTCACGTGAACGTCGATGACGAGCAGCGCAACGCCGAGGAGCATCAACAGCGAGACCGCCCCAACTGATGGGGATGACGGAAAAGCCGAAGAGCGCGGTGACGAGCGCGACCGCGCCGAGCGCGCCGGGGAGGACGACGCCGGGATGAAAGATCTCGAAGCCGATCCCGGCGAGGCCGGCAAGGAAGAGCAGAGGGAGGATGTTCGGATCGATCAGTGTGTTGAGCAGTCGCGTGAAGAAACCGAGGTGCACGTCATGAATCTGCGCGCCCGCCACGTGGAGCGTGTAGCCGCGGGGCTTCGTCTTCACGCCGTCCGCCTGCTCGAGCAGTGACGGCAGTGTCGGCGCGATCGCGTCGATGACGTTCATCTTCAACGCTTCCGTCGCCGTGGCGTTCGTGGCCACGCGCACCGCGCGGTCGGCCCAGTCGACATTGCGTCCGTGGCTTTGCGCGAGCGCTCTCAGCGTTGCCGCCTCGTGGTTGATGAGCTTGCGCCGGAGATCGGAGCCGATGTTCGCTCCTCCCGAGTCGATCGGAGTCGAGGAGCCGATGTTGGTCTGAGGCGCCATCCCCAGGAAGTCGGCGGCCTGTGCAATCCAGACGCCTGCGGAGCCTGCAGTCGCTCCGTTCGGCCCGACCCAGACGAGCACCGGCAGCTTCGCGTTCAACTCGCAAAGCACGATCTTGTCCTTCGACTGCAGCAATCCGCCGGGCGTGTTGAGGACGATCACCGCGGCGTTGTAGCCGTCTTTCGCGGCGCGACTCAGGTTGTCGCAGAGGTAGTTCTGCGTGACCGGATTCACGTCCGCATCGAAGTGGATCGCCAGGACGCGCGGTGTCGCTGCCGTAGCCGAAGAGGTAAAGGCGAGGAACGCCCCAAGGAGCAAAAGTCCCCGCAAACAGGCGTTCTTCAACTCGTAAGGATTCTATCAGGGCAGGGCGTGGGGCCTTGAGGCCGAAGCCGGGTACAGGCACCCTGGAACGAGGTTGCCGTTGCCATGAGGTCTCTCCTACTCGTCGTGCTCGCATTCTTCGCCGCGCCCGCCGCAGCATTCGGCGGCGTTTCCTTGACGATGCGTGAGGTGCCGCTGCACGGTGAGCGCACTCTGGCCGCCGCGACACCGCAGTTCGACATGGTCGGCTTGCACTGGCGCGGGACCGGCACTGTGCAGTTCCGAACGCGGTCACTCGGAGGCCGATGGAGTGTCTGGCACTCCGCGGACCCGGAGGCCGAGGACCTTCCGGATGTCGGGAGTGCCGAGACGCGGGCCGCACGCGACTGGCATCTCGGGAACCCGTATTGGACCGGCTCGTCCGATCGGATCGCCTACCGCCTGCGCGGTCGATGTCGAGCGACTACGCGCCTACTTCGTCCAGAGCCCGGAGATCCGCATCCCGCTTCGCCGGCTCTCGATGGCCGGCTCGCCGCCACTGCTCGGCCGCGAGGCCTGGGGCGCGAACGAGGCGATCCGCCGCGCGCCGCCGAGCTACGCACCGAGCGTGCAGTTTGCTCTCGTCCATCACACGGCCGGAACAAACTCGTACACAGCTTCGCAGTCCGCTGCGATCGTGCGCGGCATCGAGGTCTACCACGTGAAGGGCAACGGCTGGAACGACATCGGCTACAACTTTCTCGTCGACAAGTACGGGCAGGTTTTCGAAGGTCGCTACGGCGGCGTCGACAAGAACGTGATCGGCGCGCACGCGGAAGGGTTCAACACGGGCTCTGTCGGCGTTGCCGTGCTCGGGACATACAGTTCGTCGGCACCTCCTGCAGTGGCCCGCACCGCACTTGCCGATCTCCTCGGGTGGCGTCTCGACGTCGCCCATGTCGACCCGTCGTCGTCACTGACGTGGATCTCCGGGGGTAACGCGCGCTTCGCGTCGGGAGTTCCGGTGCTGTTGCGCGCGGTTTCCGGTCACCGTGACACCGGTTTCACCACGTGTCCGGGCGGGGCACTCTACGCCCAGCTCGGCGCCATCGCGCGCCAGGCCTCGAGCTTCGGGCTCCCGAAGCTCTACACGCCTACCGTGCGCGGCGCGATCGGCGGCCAGGTGCGCTTCCAGGCCCGTCTGAGTGAGTCGTTGCCCTGGACAGTGACCGTCGCCGACGCGACGGGCAACGTCGTCGCGAGCGGTACCGGCCAAAGTCAGGCCGTCGACTGGACCTGGGATGCGGCGACCGCGGTGCCGGGGTCGTACAGCTGGACGATCTCAGCGGGCGACACCGTGCGCGCGGCCAGCGGCTCGATCGGCGCGAAGGCGGTCGCGCTCGCGATCACGTCGGCGACCGCACTCCCGCGCACGATCACGCCGAACGGTGACGGGCAGACCGACTTCAGCCAGATCTCCTACACGCTCACCGCTCCGGCGACCGTGACCGCAACGTTGCGTGGGCCGGATGGACGCGATCTCTCGGTGCTCTTCTCTCAGCAGAAGCGGCCTGGCAAGCAATCGTTCCGGTTCGCCGCAGCGGGAATCGCGGACGGACGTTACGAGATCGTGCTCAGTGCATACGACGGCCGAGTGACGGTCACCTCAGTCGTCCCCGTCCTCGTCGACCGCACCGTGCGTCGCTTCGTCGTCACACCGACCGCGGTCTCACCCAACGGTGACGGAGTCGGCGACGACCTCAGCTTCGAGTTCGAGCTCACCCGTGCCGCTTCGGCTCAGCTCGACATCGCACAGGCAGGCAAGACTCTGGCGTCCGTGTACTCGGCCGACCTGCCTGTCGGCCCGCAGACGGTCGCCTGGACTCCATCCGGTTTGAAGGATGGGAAGTACGCCGCGGTCCTGACCGTGACGAACGACATCGGAACGGTCGTGCACACCGCGTTGTTCAGAATCGACACGGTCCCTCCAGCGCTTCGCGCTCTCTCCTTCCGGAGCCTGCGCTTTCGCGTGAGTGAGCCGGCAACTGTTTCCCTGACGGTGAACGGAAAACGCGTCACCCGTGTCGTGCGGGCCGGCGCTTTCTCCTTCCGCCCCGGGAGTCGCGTGCGCACTGTCCGCATCGTCGCGACAGACGCAGCCGGGAACGTCAGCCGAACTTTGAAGTACCCGTAACCCAGGCGTCGTAGGCGCGCTCGAGTTGCAGCAGGATCGCCGCGAGCAGCCGCGCACGGCTGACGGGCGCGCCGAGCTCGAGGCGGAGTGATGTCGGCTCGGTCTTCGCGTCCGTCGGAAGCTGCTCCAGAGTCTGGTTGACGTTGACGCCGATCCCGAGGACGACTCGTCCCTCGCTCGACTCGGCCAGGATTCCAGCGACCTTGCGGCTGCGGACAAGGATGTCGTTGGGAAACTTGATCGCCGGCTCGAGCCCGGTCACCTCCGCAATGGCCTGCGCGACGGCTCCGCCGGCGACGAGTGACAGCTCAGGGAGCCTCGGCGCCTCCACGGCGGGCAGCAGGAGGACGGAGACGAGCACGCTCGTGCCTGCGGGAGCCTCCCAGGCACGGCCGAGGCGCCCCCGGCCCTCCGTCTGCATCTCCGCCACGGCGATCGCTCCTTCCGCCGCGTCTTCGGCCAGCATCCGCTGGGTCGAGTCTGTGCTCTCGGCGTAGCGGTAGACGTGGCCGAAGCGGCCACGGAGGAGGGGTTTGAGGACGTCCGGGGCGAGCGAATCGCTCACGCTCCTACACTAGAGCCGAGAGATGCAACTGCCACGCGGGCGCCGGCGTCAAATCACACAGTCCTCCCGTTTGGAAGGGCCCCTTGCCTACGCACGGCTGAGTGATCCGATCCTGGTGAAAAGAGCGAAAGACGGTGACGCGAGGGCTCTCGAGGCGCTCTGCGAGAGGCACGCGCCCCGCGTGGAGAAGCTCGCCGGCCACCTGCTTCGGGATCCGGAGGATGCACGCGACGCGGCGCAGGAGGCGCTGGCGAAGCTCTGCGTCAAGATCAAGCAGTTCCGCGGCGAGTCACAGTTTGCGACCTGGCTCCATCGGTTGACGATCAACGCCTGCCGAGACGTGGGGAACCGGCAGCGGGCTCGAGCCTGCGAGCCGTTGCTCGAGGATCGACGAGCAGCCACCGACGCGGATCCTGCTCGCGAGGCCGACCGGGCCGAGTTGCGCGGCGAGCTGAACCGCTGCCTGGCAGAGATCGCGCCCGAACAGGCTCGTGTGGTCGTTCTGAAGGACGCGCTTGGGTTCTCGTTCGAGGAGATCTCGGCTGCCGCCGACATGCCCGTCGGGACGGCGAAGTGTTATGCACATCGCGGTCGCAACCGGTTGCGCGACAAGCTTTCGGACGTCGCGTGACAGTCGCGACGCCGTTCGGCCGCGAGGCGATCGAGCAGATTCTGCCGCATCGCGAGCCCTTTCTCCTCATCGACGAGGTGCTCGAGCTGCGTCCAGGTGAGGGGGCGGTCGCGCGGAAGACCGTGCGCGCGGATGAGTGGTATCTCAGCGGCCACTTTCCGGGCCGGCCGGTCATGCCGGGCGTCCTGATCGTCGAAGCGCTTGCCCAGACCGGCGCGGTTGCCGTGCTGAGCGAGGAGGAAAACCGAGGCAAGCTCGCGCTCTTCGCCGGCATCGACGACTGCCGTTTCAAGCGGATCGTGGAGCCGGGCGACGTGCTCGAGCTGCGCTGCGACCTCGAGCGAGTGCGCGGCCCGATCGGTCGCGGGAAGGCCGAGGCGCGGGTCGACGGCGAGCTCGCGTGCCGCGCGACGCTGACTTTCGCGGTGGAAAGGTGATCGGCAAGGCGCAAGGGCCGCCGATCTCGATCACCGGGATCGGCGCCTATGTCCCCGAACGGGTGCTGACGAACGACGAGCTCGAGACTCTCGTCGACACGTCGAACGAATGGATCATGGAGCGGACCGGAATCCGCGAGCGCCGGATCGCCGCGCCCGAGCAGGCACTCACCGATCTTGCGCTTCCGGCTGCCCGGACCGCCATGGCCCAGGCCGGAGTCGAGGGAAAGGACCTCGACCTCGTCCTCTGCGCGACCGTGACCCCCGACATGATGTTCCCGACCTCGAGTGCGCTGCTTGCGGACACGCTCGGCGCGCGCGACGCGGCCGCCTACGACCTGCTCGCCGGCTGCACGGGCTTCATGTACGCGCTGGCGCAGGCCTACGGGATGATCGCCGCGGGAATGGCGGAGCGCGCACTCGTGGTCGGCGGCGACGTCCTGTCACGGATCCTTGACTGGACCGACCGGTCGACCCTCATCCTCTTCGGCGACGGAGCCGGCGCGGTCGTGCTCGAGAAGGTCGACAAGCCCGGCTTCCTGGGCTTCGAACTCGGGGCGGACGGCGGCGGTGGGATCCACCTCTCACTCCCGGGCAGCGGCTCACGCAGCGTCGAGGAAGCGACCGGAAACGGGTACGTCCACATGAACGGCCGCGAGGTCTTCAAGTTCGCCACGCGCGTCCTCGTCTCGTCTGCCGAGGCGGTCCTGGAACGCTGCGGGGCAGCGGTGGAGGACGTTGACGTCTACATTCCCCACCAGGCAAACGTCCGGATCATGGAACACGCGGTCAAGAAGGCTGGGGATACCGCGTGAACGCATGGTCGTTAACGTTGATCGCTACGGCAATACATCCTCCGGCTCGATCCCGCTGGCTCTGGCGGAGGCGCAGGCGGATGGTCGGCTCAAGGAAGGAGACCTCGTGTTGATGACGGGCATGGGAGCAGGCCTCACGTGGGGCTCGGCTCTGATGGAGTGGACGCAATGAAGACCGGTCTGGTTGCGTTCTGCTTCCCCGGCCAGGGGTCGCTCGAGGTCGGGATGGGCCAGGAGATCGCTGCGGCCGTCCCCGAGGCTCGCGACGTCTTCGAACGCGCAAGCGTGGCTTCCGGCCTCGATCTGCAGCATCTCTGCTTCGAGGGGCCGGAGGCGAAGCTCGTCGAGACGGAGATCCAGCAGCCGGCTCTCGTCACGGCGAGCCTCGCGGTGTGCGCCGCCGTTCGCGCGCGCGGGATCAAGCCTGATTTTGTCGTCGGCCACTCGGTCGGCGAGTTCGCGGCCCTGGCGGCGGCCGGGGCGCTCAGGGTCGAAGAGGCCGTCGCGCTCGTGCGCGAGCGTGGGCTCGCGATGGCGGAGGCGGCCCGGAAGCACCCGGGCTCGATGGCGGCGATCCTCGGCCTCGACGACGAGGTCGTGGAGCGCATCTGCCGTCGCATCCTCAACGTGTGGCCGGCGAACTACAACTGCCCCGGGCAGATCGTCGTCTCGGGCGAGAACCCCGCGGTCGACGAGGCTTGCGCTGCTGCCGAAGAGGCCGGCGCCCGCCGCGCCGTGAAGCTGCGCGTGTCGGGTGCATTCCACAGCCCCCTGGTCGCCCGCGCGGCAGACCGCCTTCGGCCTGCGCTCGAGAAGGTGGGGTTCGTCGAGCCGACGTCGCCTTTCATGTCCACGGTGACCGCGCGGATCGAGTCGGCGAAGAGGATGGCCCCGCTGCTCGTGGAGCAGCTCACAGCGCCCGTACGCTTCACGCACGCAGGGCAGGCCTTGATCAAGGAGGGCGTGCAGACATTCGTCGAGGTCGGCCCGGGCAACGTTCTCTCAGGCCTGATCAAGCGAATCGACCGTAACGTGAAGACGATCTCGGTCTCGACGCCGGAAGAGATCGACAGGCTCGAGGAGACGCTTCTCTCTGCCTGACGGTTTCGCGTCGCTCGAGGGGAAGACCGCCCTCGTCACGGGTGGGTCGCGGGGTATCGGGCGTGCGATCGCGCTCGAGCTCGCGCGTGCCGGAGCCGACGTGACGCTCACTTACCGCTCGGGCAAGGATGAGGCGGAAGAGGTCGCTCGCGAAGCCGGGGCACGCGCCGTCGAGGCCGACGTCGCCGACCCGGAACAGGCGAAGGCATTGGTCGACGGGGTGGGCGAGCTCGACATCCTCGTCAACAACGCCGGCGTGACACGCGACGGTTTGATCGCCCGCATGTCCGACGAGGACTGGCGCGTCGTGATCGAGACGAATCTCAGCGGGGTCTTCCATACCTGCCGTGCGGCAGCGCGTGGGATGATGAAGCGCCGCTCGGGCTCGATCGTGAACATCTCCAGCATCGTCGGGGTGCACGGCAACCCGGGCCAGACGAATTACTCCGCCTCGAAAGCCGGGATCATCGGCTTCACGAAGGCGCTCGCACGGGAGCTCGGCAACCGTGGCGTACGAGCCAACGTGGTGGCGCCTGGCTACATCGACACCCGCCTGACGCAGGTGATCGCCGAGGAAATGAAGGAACTGATGCTTGGCAACACCCCGCTCGGCCGCTTCGGGACGCCGGAGGACGTTGCCGGGGCGGTACGTTTCCTCTGCTCCGAGCAGGCGTCGTTCATCACGGGCGAGGTTCTGCTCGTCGACGGCGGACTGGGGATGTAGATGTCGGTCAACGGACAGAGGAAGGTCGTCATCACCGGCATCGGCGCGGTGACGCCGCTCGGGAACGACGCTGAGACGACGTGGCAGCGCCTGCTCGCAGGTGAATCGGGCGCTGGGCCGATCACGCAGTTCGACTCGACCGATTACAACGTGCACTTCGCCTGTGAGGTGAAGGACTTCGACCCTTCGAACTGGATCGAGCGCAAGCAGGCCCGGCGTATGGATCGCTTCGCCCAGCTTGTCCTCTCGGCGGCTCGTCAGGCGGAGGCGGACTCGGGCGTCGATATCGCCTCGGAAGGCGATCGAGTCGGCGCGTCCATCGCAACGGGGATCGGTGGCCTCAAGTCCTTCCAGGATTGCTACGACACGCTGAGGGAGAGGGGCCCCGACCGCGTCAACCCCTTTGCGATCCCCTGCATCATCCCGAACATGGGTGCCGGCTGGGTGTCGATGGAGCTCGGGACCCGCGGCCCGCTCTCGTCAGAGTGCACAGCGTGCGCGGCGTCGAACATGGCGATCGGTCAGGGCCTGGACGACATCAGACTCGGCCGGGCCGAAGTGATGTTCTGCGGTGGGACCGAGTCTGCGATCAACCAGGTCGGCATCGCCGGCTTCGGTGCCATGCGCGCCCTCTCGCGGCGGAACGACGACCCGGCCCGGGCCAGCAGGCCGTTCGACGCCGGACGCGACGGGTTCGTCATGGGCGAAGCGGGTGCGGTCGTGGTGCTCGAGGAGCTGGAGCATGCGCGGGCCCGCGGCGCCAAGATCTACGCCGAGGTTGCCGGGTACGGCCTGTCCTCGGATGCGAAGCACGTGACCGAGCCCGACCCGACGGGCGAGAACCCGGCGCGGGCGATGAAGAACGCATTCGCGGATGCCGGCATCGATCCGGCGGAGATCGACTACGTCAACGCGCACGGGACGTCGACACCACTCGGCGACGCGGCGGAGACACGGGTGATCAAGCTGGCGCTCGGCGAGGAGAACGCGCGCAAGACTCCTGTCTCCTCCACGAAGGGCGCGACCGGACACTGCCTCGGCGCGGCGGGTGCGGTGGAGGCGATCTTCTCGACGCTCGCGATCCGCGACGGAAAGCTGCCGCCGACGATCAACCAGGAGGTCGAGGATCCTGAGTGTGACCTCGATTACATCCCGAACGAGTCACGCGACGCCGATGTGCGCGTGTCCGTGTCGAACTCGTTCGGCTTCGGCGGCCACAACGCATCGATCGTGCTCAGACGCTTAGAAGATTAGGTTCGCGCTATGGCGCGAGACCGCTGGGCGACGTTCGACTGTTACGGCACGCTGATCGACTGGAACGGCGGCATTCGGCGTGAGCTCGCGCGTGTCTTCGGCGAGGATGAGGCCGACGAGCAGCTGAACCGCTACCACGAGGTCGAGCCGTCGCTTCAGGCCGGTGGCTCCCGGAGCTATCGCGCGGTCATGACCGACGCGATGCGGGAGCTTGGAGCACCGGAGGACGAAGCGTCCGGGCTGGCCGAGGCGCTCCCCTCGTGGGAACCCTTCCCAGAGGTGGAGCCGTCGCTCGAGGACGTCGCGATCGCGCGGCTGGAAGCTCGCGATCCTTTCCAACACCGATCGCGATTTCATCGACGCCTCGATGAGCCGCATCGGCGTTCCGTTCGAGCTTGCGATCGTGGCGTCGGAAATCGGCTCGTACAAGCCTGAGCACAGGCACTGGTCGCGCTTCTTCGAGGAGACCGCGGCATCGCGTGAAACGCATGTGCATGTCGCCCAGAGCCACTTTCACGACATCGCTCCCGCGAACGAGCTCGGGCTGCGTTCGATCTGGATCAATCGCTACGGCGAACGACACGACCCGCCGCCCACGCGCGAGCTCACCGATCTGTCCCACCTGCCCGAGACGCTCGATGGCCTCGTCCCTGCCTGAAGGCTTCCGCGTCCGGCCGGCGACGGTCGAGGACGCTCCTGCGATCAACGAGTTGGTGATCGCAGTCGACACTGCCGTCCAGGGCTGGTCCGACTCGACGGAGGCCGAGTTGGTGGACTGGTGGCGTCTGACCGAGCTGGCCGGCAACTCGTGGGTCGTCGAGGACGACGCGCTCGCTGCGTACGCCGTCGTCATCGCTCATGGCGAGAGCGTGGAGACCGACGGCTTCGTGCATCCGTCGAAGACCAGGCTCGGGCTCGGCAGCTGGCTCCTTCGTCAAGCAGAGGAGCGCGCGCGCGAGCTCGGCTTCGCCACCACGCTCACGTGGTCTCTCGCGCCGGACAGGGATGCCCGCGAACTCTTCGAGCGCTCCGGGTATCGCGAGGTTCGCCGCTTCTACCGGATGCTCGTCGAACACGAAGGCGAGCCGCCCGCGCCGGAGTGGCCTGAAGGTTTTCGCGTGAGCACCTTCGAGCCCGGCGACGGGCCGGCGTTTCACGCTGCCCTCGACGAAGCGTTCGCGGATGAATGGAACTTCGTCTCCGAGCCGTATGAGCACTGGGCCGAGAGACGCATGAACGTGCCCGACTTCGACCCAACCCTTTGGTTCATCGCCCGCCAGGGAGACGAGATTGCCGCGGTGCTGCGCTGCGACGCCGAGCGAGCCGGCGCAGGCTGGATCGGTGCGCTCGGCGTGCTGGGCCCGTGGCGTAAGCGCGGGTTGGGGCTTGCGCTCCTGCGCCATGCCTTCGGAGAGTTCTATCGCCGCGGCCAGCGAAGAGTCGGGCTTGGAGTCGACGCCCAGAATCCCACTGGCGCAACGCGACTCTACGAGCGTGCGGGGATGCACATCGCGTACGAAGCCGTGGCGTTCAGGAAGGAGCTCACGTGAGTCGCCTGCGAGCGAAGTGTCCCGACTGCAAGACCTACACGGCGGTCGCGCTCGGGCCCGAATACGAGTGCCACTCGTGCGGACGTGTGTATCTGGCGGGAATGGTGCGAGTACCGCAGGCCTGGGGGGAGGGCGGTGAGACGATGGCTGAGGCGGCCTGGCTCGACCTTCCCTATCCGGAGACCGCCGTCATCGAGGCCGACACGCTCGAGGAGCAGAATCTTGCCCTCGCCGCGGATCTGCCGGAACGCCCGCTCATCCTCGGCGGCTGCTGTTGCTCGCACATCGGCGCGGTCGAAGGTCTGGCCGCCCGCCAGGACCGATTGTCCGTGGTCTGGTTCGACGCGCACGGCGACCTCAACACCGTCGAGAGCTCCCCGTCGGGAAATCTGTGGGGGATGCCACTGAGGAAGCTGATCGACTCCGGTGCAGTCGATGCCGGCGACGTGGCTCTCGTCGGGGCCCGCAACCTCGATCCGCCCGAGGAGGCTTTCATCCGCGAGCAGGGGATTCAGGTCGGGGAGGAAGGGATTGTGCGGGCGCTCGAGGGTGCCGACTGCACCTACATCGCCTTCGACGCCGACGTGCTCGAGCCCTCGGAGCTGTCGATGTTCATGCCCGAGCCTGGCGGGCTTTCGGTCGCCGACGCCGAGCGGATTCTCCAGGGCCTCTCCAGCCGGACCAACGTCCTCGGTGCGGGAATCACGGGCGCCGGCTTCGAGCCCGCAGACGTGGTCGTGCTGGCCAGGCTGGCCTCTGCCGCCGGCCTGTAACGGCTTGCCTGCAATGTCAGTCTAAACTCGTCAGTTCGATGTCCTCTCGGATCGACGTCTCCATCGAGCATCGGAACGTCCCAGAGCCGCCGGGAAAGCAGCACCCGAACACATGCCCGCAGTGCGCTTCGCACTACCGGGACGATGAGCTCGAGGCGGCGCTCTGGGTGTGCCCACATTGCGGGCACCACTTCACCATGCGCGCTCGCGCCCGGATCGCGTCGCTGGCGGACGAGGGCACGTTCGTAGAGGAGGCGGCCGATCTTCGGTCGGAGGATCCGCTCGACTTCTTCGACCTGCGGCCCTACACCGAGCGACTCGCCGAGGCGGAGATGAAGACCGGCCTGGGCGAGGCGATGGTGATCGGCCAGGGGGCGATCGAAGGGAATGCGTGCCAGCTTGCGGTGATGGAGTTTGCGTTCATGGGCGGCTCGATGGGCAGCGTGGTGGGGGAGAAATTTTCGCGTGCCTGTGACGGTGCAGCGCAGCGGGGAGTGCCGCTCGTCTCGGTGACGGCGTCGGGTGGTGCGCGCATGCAGGAGGGGATCCTGTCGCTGATGCAGCTGCCGAAGACGGTCTGTGCGGTGGAGGACCTCCACGATTCCGGCCAGCCGCTGATCAGCGTGATGACACATCCGACCACCGCCGGCGTGCTGGCCAGCTTCGCCAGCCTGGGCGACGTGATCGTCGCCGAGCCCGGTGCTCTGCTCGCCTTTACCGGCCCGCGCGTCGTGCAGCAGACGACGCGCGAGAAGCTGCCGGAGGACTTCGGGCTTGCAGAGCAGAACCTTCGCTTCGGCCACATCGACGCGATCGTCGCCCGGCCCGAGCTGAAGCCGTACGTCGCGCGACTCCTGCGGCTCTTTTCCTCGAATGGCGACTGACCACGAGCTGCGGCTGCGAGAGCGGCTGACGCGCCTGCGCAACCTCAACCTGCTTGGCGGCACGCGCGTCTCGGGCGAGCTCGAGAGGCTGCAACGCCAGCTCGAGCGCATCCAGTCTGCGCCGACCGACGAGGAGATCTGGCGCTCCGTCGAGCTCGCGCGGCACCAGGACCGTCCGTACACGCTGGACTACGTCAACCGGCTCCTGGACGACTGGGTCGAACTGCACGGTGATCGCGGCCGCGCCGACGACCACGCGCTGGTGATCGGCCTCGGCCGGTTCGAGGGACGCACGGTCGCGCTCGTGGGCAACCAGAAGGGCCGCGACATCAAGGAACGGAGCGAGCGCAACTTCGGCATGGCGTATCCCGAGGGCTATCGAAAGGCGATGCGTCTGATGGAGCTCGCGGAGCGGAACCGTTTTCCGCTCATCAGCCTCGTCGACATTCCCGGCGCTTATCCGGGTGTTGCGGCCGAGCAGCATGGGCAGGGCGGCATGATCGCCCGGTCACAGGCCTTGATGGCGCGACTGGGAGTCCCGATCGTCACGTGTGTGATCGGCGAGGGTGGCTCCGGCGGTGCGATCGCGACCGCGGTCGCAGATCGCGTGTTGATGCAGGAGAACGCGATCTACACGGTCATCTCTCCCGAAGGGTGTGCAGCCATTCTCTGGCGGGACGCCGGCGAGGCGAAGAAGGCGGCCGCCGCGTTCAAGCCGGACGCCGTTCACTGCCTCGAACTCGGCGTCATCGACGGGATCGTCCCCGAGCCCGAGGGGGGCGCCCACACGAATCACGACGAGGCCGCGCGGCTCCTGGGGGAGAGCCTGCAGGAGGCTCTCGATGACCTCGAACCCGTCTCGCCGGACGACCTCAAGCGCAGGCGTCGAGCCAAGTTTCGCTCGTTGGGCGTTTACGCCTGAGTCAACAGCTTCACCTGTGGAAAGAAGTGAGCTTCACGGAGATTTAGATAGTTTCTAGGCATGGACGGGTGTCGCCTCTCCACAACATCCACAGCCTTTTCCCCCGACCCTAGTACGACTTCGGGCCGGAAAACCGGCCCGAAGAGTCGACCCCCCGCTGGGTGGAGAAGCCTTTCGAAGGACATGAGCACTTCTTGGAAGTAGTAGGTTGCCGAGCTCCGTCCGGGTTGAAACACCTGCGGACGAAGAAACAGCGCAAGGCCCCTTCGAAGCGTAAAGCTTCCTAGGTGGCCGAGAAGCTCTCCGAGTACAAGCGCAAGCGCGATCCCAAGAAGACGCCGGAGCCCTTCGGCGCGAAGAAGGGAAAGACCAAGGACCCGATCTTCGTCGTCCAGCGTCACGACGCGCGCAGCCTTCACTACGACTTCCGACTCGAGCGAGACGGTGCGCTACTGAGCTGGGCGGTGCCGAAGGGCGTGCCGCTCGAGCCGGGCGAGCAGCACCTCGCCGTGCACGTCGAGGATCACCCGCTCGAATACGCGACCTTCGCAGGCGAGATCCCGAAAGGCCAGTACGGCGGCGGAACGGTCGAGATCTGGGACAACGGCACCTACGAGCTGCTCGAGGAGAAGAAGAACGGTGGGCTCACCGTTCGGCTGCACGGGAGGAAGCTCGAGGGAACGTGGACGCTCGTGCCGGCGCATCTCGGTGGCAACGAGAAGAACTGGCTGATCCTTCGCAAGCGCGACGACGCGGCGCCTGCTCCGAGACGCAGCGGCCAGACGTACAAACCGATGCTGGCCACACTTGCCGCAGACGTTCCACGGGGCGCCGGCTGGACCTTCGAGGTGAAGTGGGACGGCTACCGCGCGATCGCAACGGAGTCCGGCGGCGACACCACGCTCACCAGCCGGAACGGAAACGATCTGACGGCGCGGTTCCTGAACGTCGCGAAGGAGATTCCCAAGGCGGTCAAGACGCCGGATTGCGTCCTCGACGGCGAGGTATGTGCGCTGGACGAATCCGGCCGTTCGAGCTTCTCGGCGATGCAGCAGGGCAAGGCGGGAACGCCGATCGTCTACTACGTCTTCGACGTGCTCGAGATCGAGGGCGAACCGGTCGTCGATCTACCGCTCGTCGAGCGCAGGAAGCTGCTCGAGGGCCTCCTCGACCGCCGGAACAAGATCGTGCGTCTCTCCGAAACGTTCGACGACGGGCAGGCGCTGCTGGATGCCGCCAAGCAGCAGCGGCTCGAGGGGATCATGGCCAAACGCCTCGACTCGAAATATCTGCCGGGCAGGCGAACCCGCGACTGGCTGAAGATCAAGACCCACTCCGAGCAGGAGTTCGTCGTCGTCGGCTACACCAAGGGAACGGGGCGCCGAGCCTCGAGCTTCGGCGCGCTGGTTCTCGGCTACTACGTGAGCAACGAGCTCGTGTACGCCGGCAACGTCGGCACCGGCTTCAACAGCAAGGAGATCGAGAAGCTGCTGGACAAGCTGCGACCGCTTCGGCGCGACACTCCACCTTTCCGCGAGGTCCCGAAGATGCCCAAGGTGCGGAAGAACGACGTCATCTGGGTGGAGCCGAAGCTCGTCGCCGAGGTCGAGTTCGCGGAGTGGACGCACGACGGGCGCCTTCGTGCTCCGTCCTACCAGGGCCTGCGCGAGGACAAGTCCGCGGAGGAGGTGCGACGCGAGGAGCCGATCACCGATGTCGTCAGGAAAGGCACACGCGAGCTGAAGCTTTCAAATCTCGACAAGGTCTTCTTTCCGGCGGAGCGCGTCACGAAGGGGGATCTGCTCGAGTACTACCGCGCAGTTGCGCCCGTGCTGCTGCCGCACCTCAAGGAACGCCCCTTCACGATGGTCCGCTGGCCGGACGGGATGGAGGGCAAGAAGTTCTTCCAGAAGGACGCACCCTCGCACATGCCGGAGTGGATCCCGACCTTCCGCACGGAGGTCTCGACGAGGGCGTCGCCGCGGACGAAGAAGTGGGTGAACTTCCCTGTCGTCAATGACGAGCTCGCCCTCCTGTGGATGGTGAACATGGGCTGCATCGACATGAACACGTGGTACTCGCGCGTGGACAGGCCGGAGCGTCCCGACTGGGTGCTCTTCGACCTCGACCCGTCACCGGACGTCGGTTTCAAGGAGACCGTGCAGGTCGCGCTGCTGGTGAAGCAGGCACTGGACGCGTTCGGCCTCGTCGGCTTCCCGAAGACGTCGAGTGCGGAGGGAATGCACATCCTCGTGCCGATCGAGCGTCGCTACACGTACGCGGACACGCGCCAGTTCGCGGAGATCGTCGCCGGGGCGATCGCGCGCACGCATCGTGGTCTGGCAACGACGGAGTGGACGAAGGCGAAGCGACGCGGCGTGCTCATCGATGCGAATCAGAACGGCGAGGGCAAGACGATCGCGTCGGCGTATTCAGTGCGGCCACGGCCGGGCGCGCCCGTGTCGACGCCTTTGCGCTGGTCGGAGGTGAACGAGGACCTCGACCCGCTCGCGTTCACGATGCCGGTCGTGCTCGAGCGAGTTCGCAAGCTCGGTGACCTCTATGCCGGCGTGCTCACGACGAGACAGCGGTTGACGGACGCGCTGAAGGCTCTCGGCGGCTAGACAGCCGCGGCTGCGACCTGAAACACCGGGGTGACCGGCTGCATCTGTTCCCGCCCGAGAACGCGTTCGAGCGCAGCCACGCAGCGTTCGTCGAAGGCCGAACCGCTTTCCTCTCGAAGCAGCGCGAGCGCAGCCTCATGGCTCCAGGCGGCTCGATACACCCGTGGTGAGACAAGCGCGTCGTAGACGTCGCAGACGGTGAGGATGCGGGTGTCGAGGCCGATCGAGCTCGCCTTCAGGCCGCGCGGGTAGCCCTTGCCGTCGAGACGCTCGTGGTGGCTGTGGACGAGTTCCTGCGCCGAGGAGTTGAAACCGCCGAGCTCACGCAGGAGCTTGATGCCCCACTCGGGATGCCGCTTGATGACGGCGAATTCGTCTTCCTCCAACGCGGCCGGCTTTTGCAGGATGCGGCTCGGCACGGAGAGCTTGCCGATGTCGTGTAGAAGCCCACCGATTGCGAGTGCGCGCAAATGCCCCGGCGGGAGCCCGAGCTCCTCACCGACCTGCACGGCGCGCATCGCGACACGTCGCGTGTGCTCTTCCGTCGACTCGTCCTTCTCCGCGAGGCGTTGCATCAACGCGTGCACGCGTGCGCCGAGGAACGCTTCCTCTTTCGCAACGAGCTCCGCTGCTCGAAGGTCGCCCACGAGCGGTCGTGACTGGACCGACCGACTGAGGTCGATCGCGACAGCTGTTCCGACGATCACGATCCCCGCAAGCTCGAAGCCGTGGCCGAGCCACCAACCCAGGTCCGTGTAGTTCAGGAGGAGCGCAGGGGGCAGAGCCGCTGTGAGCCAGGCGACGCCGACCACTACGGCCAGGTCGGTGATCCGCTGCGTCAGCAGATAGGTCTTCAAGGCCCGCAGGATGAGCAGGGAGTAGAAGAACGCTCCGACGATGAGAGCGACGACAGCCGCAGGACTTGCGGGCTCGGGAACCGCCGGCACCAGGCTTGGCACGGCCATGCCGACGACGCCGAGCCCGATGACGGCGATGAGGGCCACGACCTGGAGAACGAGGAGTGAACGAATGCCTTGCGGTCGCCGTAGGCCCGGCAGCGCGGAGAGTGCGAGGACTGCGCCGCCGACCGGCAAGGTCGCAGCTCCGGTCAGAGAGATGACGCCGTTGTCGCCGATTACGACGCCCGGCGTCGCGAGCCCATGGATGGCGAGGAGCGCGGCCATGACGGTGAAAGCCGCTCCAACGAGGACGACTCGCCCGTCTTGCCGACGGACACCGACCACGGTGAGCGCGAGGGCGGCGGCGGATGCCATCACGGCGCTGACGCCGACGCCGATGAAGTGGACGTTCGTCCCGAGGTTGTGCGAGTGGTGCCCGAAGAACGTGAGAGCCGCTCCGGGCACGAGCGCTCCGGCCCCGAGGAGCGCGAGATCCTGGACCACGCGATCGCGAGGGATTGGCCGCATCCCACCCAAATCGGCTGTGACCATCGCCACTTAGAGGCCCAAACGGGGGACTTCAGCGGTTCTCTACCCGTTGCGGGTGTCGGCCGCCACCATCCTGCGCAGGAGCGTGAGGGCGCCGTCCTTGTCCAGCATCTCGTTGAGGTTGCCGCACTTCGGGCTCTGCACGCACGAGGGACAGCCTTCGGTGCACGGGCAGCCCTCGAGCATTCGGGCCGTGTCCTCGACCCAGCCCTCGAATGCGTTGAACCCGCGCTCGGTGATTCCGACGCCGCCCGAGTGCCCGTCGTAGATGAAGATCGTCGGCGCATCAGTCTGGAAGTGGATGTTCGTCGAGAGCCCGCCGATGTCCCAGCGGTCGCACATCGCCCACAGCGGCAGCAGCGCGATCATGGAGTGCTCAGCAGCGTGAAGCGTGCCGAGTAGCTTCGGCATCTTGTCCAGACCGTCCAGCTGCTCCGGCTTCGGGGACGTACCAGATCGCCTCCGTCTCGAAGCTCGTCTCCGGCAGGTCGAGCTCGACGGTCTCGAGCGTCGACTGGTCGCGGATGGATTTCTTCTGGTAGGCGACCACGCGCTCGGTGACCGAGATGCGTCCGAAGTGAAGGTCGAGGCCGCAACGCCGCTCGGTGCGCAGCGTTTCCTCGATCGCAGTGTTGGTGTCCTTCTTCGCCTGCGTGTAGTAGTCGCCCTTGTAGGGCGTCACGAGCGCCGTGCGGCTCTGCAGGTCGAGCTCTCGCACGAGGTAGCTCTCACCGAGGTGGAGGTAGACGGCACCTTCGTGGACGGTCGAGTACGCGCGCTCGCGCTCGACGATGCCGAGGACGGTGCCGCTCGTCGCCTCGACGACCGCGAACGTGTCGGGCGTCGTGCTGCGCAGGCCGAACTGCCCGGCAGGATAGTCCCGCCCTGCCCAGACGTAGCCGTTCTTCGTCAGCTGCAGCTCGGGCAGAAGCGCAGCGCGCTCCAGCGCCTCGTCTCCGAGCGTGGCGCGGTCGTCGTCGTCGAGCGGTGCCTCGAACGCGGCCGCCCTGACGTGTCCGTCGAGCACGCGCGGGTTCGCGTGGTCGAGGATCGCCGCTTCGACGCTCCGCTTCAGCAGGGTCTCCGGCTCGCGGACGAAGTATTGGTCGAGCGCGTCCTCGCTTGCGACGAGCACCGCCAGGCCGTGGCCCGCGCCGCCCTGCGCGTCCCCATTGCTGGCGCAGCGACGCGACGGTGCCGGGAAAGCCGACCGAGATCGCGCAGTCCAGCAGCCCGATGTCGATGCCCAGTTCGAGTGCGTCGGTGGCGGCAACGCCCAGCAGCTCGCCCTCGACGAGTCGGCGTTCGATGTCACGTCGTTGAGCGGGTGTGTAGCCGGCGCGGTAGGGAGCGAGGCGCTTGGCGACTTCGGCGTCCACTCGCTGCACCGTGAAACGGTGAATCAGCTCTGCGGCCTTCCTGCTCTTCGCGAAGCAGATCGTGCGCAGGCCGCGGGAGACGAGGTCGGCCATCAGCTTCGATGCATCGCCCAGCGCGCTCGCGCGCAGACCAAGCTCGGCGTCCAGCAGCTCCGGGTTCCAGAGCAGGATCGTGCGCTCGGCTCGCGGAGCTCCGTCTTCCTCGATGACGGTCGCCTCTACTCCCGCGATGCTCTGCGCAAGCTCGCCGGGATTGGCGATCGTCGCCGACGCCATCAGGAACTGCGGCTCGGCTCCGTACACCTGGGCGAGGCGACGCAGACGACGCAGCACGTTGCCGACGTGCGAACCGAACACGCCTCGGTAGACATGTGCCTCGTCGACGACGATGTAACGCAGGTTGTGCAGGACGTCGGCCCAGCGATCATGGTGAGGCAAAACGCCGACGTGGAGCATGTCGGGGTTGGTGAGAATGACATTCGCCCACTTCCGGATCTGCCAGCGACGTTCGCCCGGTGTGTCGCCGTCGTAGATCGCCGCGCGGACGTTCGGTGCGTGCAGCTCGGCCAGTGCGCGCGCCTGATCCTGGGCCAGCGCCTTTGTCGGATAGAGATAGAGCGCCCGGCTCTTGGGCTCGCGGGCGATTCGGTCGAGGACCGGAAGGTTGAAGCCAAGTGACTTCCCGGACGCGGTTCCGGTTGCGAGGATCAGATGCTCGCCGCGTGCCGCAACGTCGAACGCCTGGCGCTGGTGCACGTAGAGCGTCGGGAACGGCAGTGCCTCGCGCAGGCCGGCATGGAGATCCTCCGGAAGCGGTGCAGTGTGCGATTCCGCGGCGGGCAGGGTCTCGACGTGGGCGGCCTCCTCGCCGTCCAGTAGATCGTCCCAGGTGGCGGCGTCCACGGCCATCCGCCCATTGAAGCGGGTTGGGTTAACCGAGGGTCGTAAAGAGCGTGACTGCCGCCTCGAAGTCCGAAACGGTGAGAACGAGTCGAAGCTCCTAGACGTCGCCCATCCTCTCGTGCACGTTACCCTTCTCTGACCGGGGTGCCCTTCAGGGCTGAGATCACACCCGTAGAACCTGATCCGGTTAGCACCGGCGAAGGGAGAGCGTTGCTTCCACGTTGCTTGACGATTGCTGGCTCGGACTCCGGCGGCGGAGCGGGAATCCAGGCCGACCTGAAAGCCTTTGCGGCCGCAGGCTGCTACGGCATGTCCGCGCTTGTCGCGTTGACCGCTCAGAACACGACCGGCGTGACGGCTGTACACGAGTTACCGCCGGACTTCATCCGCGCGCAACTCGACGCCGTCCATGACGACATCGGCATCGACGCCGCCAAGACAGGGATGCTCTTCTCGCGCGCCGTCATCGACACCGTCGCAGACTTTCTCGAGGGACGGAGCATTCCGCTTGTCGTCGACCCGGTCATGATCGCGAGCTCCGGGGCAGAGTTGCTGCAGCGCGACGCGGTGGAAACGCTCGTATCGCGGCTCTTTCCACTCGCGACCGTTGTGACTCCGAACCTCCAGGAAGCCGAGGCGCTCGTCGGCGACGGGACTCGGCGCGAGCTGGCGGAGCGCATCCACGAACTCGGCGCTGCGGCCGTCGTCGTGACGGGCGGACACGGCGACGAGGCGGTGGATCATCTCTTCGACGGGTTGCGCCACGTCGAAAATCCCTGTGCAGCGCCATGACACGCGGGCCACGCACGGTGCGGGTTGCACCCATTCCGCCACGCTCGCGGCGGGCCTGGCCAGGGGACTGTCCCTCGAACAGGCCGCACGCGATGCGGCGCGGGTTGCCTCTGACGCGGTCCGGCACGGGCTCGCCGAGATCGGTGCCGGTGACGGTCCGGTCGACGTTCTCCATCTGAAAGGAGCCGCATGAGCTCTTCTCCCGGGCAGATGCTCCGCGAGCTACGCGAGCGCAGGCCCCTTGTCCACCAGATCACGAACTACGTCGTCATGAACGAAACGGCCAACGCGACGCTCGCACTCGGCGCGCTACCGGTGATGGCGCACGCGCGCGAAGAGGTCGAAGAGATGGTCGCGCTTGCCGGTGCGCTCGTGCTGAACATCGGCACGCTCTCGCCGCACTGGGTCGACGCGATGCTCCTTGCCGGCAAGGCGGCAAACGAGCATGGGATTCCCGTCGTGCTCGATCCTGTGGGCGCAGGAGCCACGCGGTACCGCACCGAGACCGCCCGGCGCCTCCTCGACGAGGTGAAGGTCGCCGTGCTGCGCGCTAACCAGGGTGAGGTCGCGACACTGGTCGGCGTCGAGGCGGAAGTGCGGGGAGTCGAGTCGATCGGCGCAGGGAGTGAGCCCGCCGACCTTGCGCGCACCGCAGCTCGCAACCTTGGACTCGTTGCCGCGGTGACCGGCCCCGTCGATCACGTCTCCGATGGAGAGCGGGTGCTCGCTGTCGCCAACGGGCACGAGTTGCTGGCCTCGGTGACGGGAACGGGATGCATGTCGAGCGCGATCACGGGATGCTTTCTGGCCGTGGGGCGTGACCGGCCCCTCGAGGCGGCAGCGGCGGCGCTGGCGGCTTTTGGCATCGCCGGCGAGGATGCTGCGCGCGACGCAAAGGGGCCTGGGTCTTTTCATGTCGGCCTCTACGACGCGCTGGCCGGGCTCGAGCCCGAGACGTTCGACGAGCGCGCGAGGATCTCGTGAAGCTGCACGCCCTCGTGGACGAGCTGGAGACTGCGCGGCTCGCGGTCGAAGGCGGCGCGACGGTCGTGCAATGGCGTCTGAAGAACGTGCCACGTGTGGACGTTGTCGAGCGAGGCCGTGCCACGCGCAGCCTCTGCGCACGCTACGGCATCACCTTCGTTGTGAACGACGACATCGAGGCTGCGCTCATGCTCGGCGCAGACGGGGTCCACCTCGGCCGTACCGACAAGGGGGCAGAGCGCGCGAGGGACCAGGGGCTTCTGCTCGGGCTTTCCGCAACCAACCTGCAAGAGGCGCGTGATGCCGACCGCGAAGCGGACTACATCGGGGTCGGCCCGGTCTGGGAGACACCGTCGAAGGCCGACGCCGATCCCGCGATTGGCCTCGAGGGGCTGCGGGAGATCTGTGCCGCGACCACGGTTCCCGTCATCGCGATCGGCGGCATCGACGCGGCGAACGCCGCGGAGTGCATTCGCGCCGGAGCCGTCGGCGTCGCGGTCATTCGCGCAGCCCGCGATGCGGCTGCACTGAGGGCGGCGATCGATGCAGCTCTCTGAGCTGGGCGAGCTCGGCCTGCTCGCCGAATTGGAACGTCGCGGGCTCGCCCGCGGAATCGATCACGATGCAGCTCAGCTCGACGGCGGCGTGATCGCGACGCAGGACGCGCTCATCGAGGGCGTGCACTTCAGGCTCGACTGGATCTCGTGGCGCGATCTCGGCTGGCGCGCGGCGGCGGTGAACCTGAGCGATCTCGCTGCCTCAGGTGCCGATCCGGATGGGCTGCTCGTCACCCTGGGAGCCCCGGCCGAGACAGAGGTTCGGAACGTTCTCGAGCTCTACGAGGGGATCGCCGAGACGAAGGTTCCGGTGCTCGGCGGCGACACGACGCAGGCGGATCGACTGTTCCTGAGCGTCACGGCGATCGGCCGCTCGGCGCGCGTGCCGGGCAGGGCGGCCGCCCGTCCGGGAGATCAGCTGGTCGTGACCGGGCCGCTCGGTGCTGCCGGTGCAGCGTTTCGCCGTGAGAAGTTCGTGCGTCCTCCACTTCGGCTGGTCGAGGGGAAGGAGCTCGCTGCGCATGCGCACGCCATGCTCGACATTTCGGACGGGCTTGCAGTCGATGCCGGACACCTCGCGAGGCGCTCGGGCTGCCGCATCGTCATCGACCTCGAACACGTCCCGCTTGCGGACGGCGCGGAGCTCGACGACCTCGGCTTCGGAGAAGACTACGAGCTGCTCGCAGCGGTCGAGGACCCGGGTCGGTTTAGGGTCATAGGGCGCTGTGAGGAAGGTGAAGGGCTGACGCTGACCCTGAGCGGCAAGCCGTACGAGCTAGACGGCTGGCAGCACTTCCGCTAGCGCGCGTTCGTAATGCGAGCGAGGACGCGCGCCGATCAGCGTCGCCTTCGCTTCGCCGCCGTCGAACAGAATCGCGGTCGGAATCGAGAGCACGTCGTAGCGCGCGGCCGTCAGAGGGTTCTCGTCGATGTTGAGCTTCCCGAATTCGACGCGGCCGCGGGTTTCGGTCTCCAGCTTTTCGAGGATCGGTTCGACGGCCTTGCACGGGCCGCACCACGGCGCCCAGAAATCGAGCACGATCGGTATGTCTGCCTGCAGGACGTCCTGCTCGAAGCTGGCGTCGGTGACCTCGAACACGAATCCAGGGTAGCGCTAAAGGCGTCCGAAGAGCGCCGCGAGCCTGAGGCCGGGAACCTTCCAGATCGCCTCGGCGACGATCGCCTTCGACATCTTCGACCCTCCGACTTCGCGGTCGGCGAAGGTGATCGGCACCTCGACCACCTCGAAGCCGGCGCGCAGGGCCCGGTAGGTCGTCTCGATCTGAAACGCGTAGCCCTTCGAGTCGACCGCGTCGAGATCGATTGCCTCGAGCACAGCCCGCCGGTAGCACTTGAACCCGCCGGTGAGGTCGCGCACGTCGACACCAAGGAGAACTCGCGCGTAGAGGGAGCCGCCCTCGGAGATGAGGCGGCGGACCAGTCCCCAGTTCCGCACGCCGCCGCCCGGGACGTACCGCGATCCAAGCGCGAGGTCGGCGCCCTGCTCGACCGCCCCGAGCAGCCGGGCCACGTCATTCGGATCGTGGGAGAAGTCGCAGTCCATCTCCAACACGAGGTCGGCACCGTCCGAAAGCGCGCGGCGAAAGCCGGCGAGGTACGCGGGCCCGAGACCCTCCTTGTGCTCGCGGTGAAGGACGTCCACGTAATCGAGCTCCTGCGCGAGCCGGTCCGCCAGCTCGCCCGTCCCGTCGGGGGAGTTGTCGTCGATCACGAGAACGCGCACACCCTTGTCGCCGAGCGCGCGCAGCATCGGCTCGAGATTCTCGAGCTCGTTGTACGTGGGAAGGCAGACGACGGCCTGGGGGACCTGCACGGACGTATATTCAATGCGTGGCCGGAGCTCTGCCTCGCAACGTCGACGTGGCCGAGCAGCTGGAGCTTCTCGCCGACCTCCTGGAGCTCGAGGGAGAGGCCTCGTTCCGGGTGCTCGCCTACCGCCGCGCTGCGACGCGGATCCGAGAGACCGCAGGCTCCGTGGCCGAGCTTGCGCTGGCCGGACGCGCGAAGGAGCTCCAGGGAATCGGCAAGACGATCGAGGAGAAGATCGTCCAGGTGGTCGAGGACGGCGAGATGCACGCCCTGACGAAACGCAAGAAGATCATCCCGCCGGAGGTCGTGAGCTTCATGCGTCTGCCCGGGCTCGGTCCGAAGACCGCGGCGCGGATCTGGCAGGAGCTCGGAGTGACCACCATCGAAGAGCTGAAGAGCGCCGCCGAGCAAGAGCAGCTTCGCACTCTGGCCGGGCTCGGCGCCAAGACCGAGGAGCGGATCCTCAAGGCACTCGCCGAGAAGAAACAGGAGCCGTCGGACCGGCGCCTGCTCGGCGACGGGCTAGGACCGCTTCTTGCCGTGGTCGACGTGCTGCAGGAACACCCCGCCGCGGTGAAGGTGTCCGAGGCGGGCAGTGCGCGGCGCCGCAAGGAGACGTTCCGCGACCTCGACATCATCGCGACGGCCACGGATCCCGGGACGTTGATCGACTACTTCACCAAGCTGAAGTGGGTGATCGAAGTGGTGGCGAAAGGCCCGACCAAGGCCACCGTGTTGTCCAACGAAGGGCTGCGCTTCGATCTGCGGGTCGTGCCGCCGGAGTCGTATGGAAACCTGCTCCAGCACTTCACCGGCTCCAAGGATCACAACGTTGCGCTGAGGGAGCGCGCAGTGAAGGACGGTTTCTCCGTGTCCGAGTACTCGATCACGGTGGTCGAGACGGGGGAGGAGTTGAAGTTCGCCGACGAGGAACAGGTGTACGAGCGTCTCGGCTATCAGTTCATTCCGGCCGAGCTGCGCGAGAACGCCGGGGAGCTCGAGGCCGCGCGCAAGGGCGAGCTGCCCGAGCTGGTCGAGCTAGCCGACGTCAAAGGCGACCTGCACAGCCATACCACCTACTCGGACGGCCGCGACTCGCTCGAGCAGATGGTCCTGGCGGCGCGGTCTCGCGGCTACAAGTACTACGCGGTCACCGATCATCCGCGCGGGACACTGGCCGACCAGGATCTGGAGATCGATGCGCTCAACGAACGGCTGAAACCGTTCAGGATCCTCAAAGGCATCGAGGTGAACATCCGCATCGACGGCTCGCTGTCGTTGCCTGACGAAGTGCTCGCAAAGCGCGACTGGGTGATGGCGTCGCTGCACGCAGCCTTCGACCGTAACCCGACGGAACGAGTCCTGACTGCGATGGAGAATCCGCACGTGGATTGCATCGGGCACCTGACTGCGCGCAAGATCAACATCAGGCCCGCCGCGAACATCGATTTCGAGCGCGTCGTCGCCAAGGCGTTGGAGACCGGGACGTTCTTCGAGATCAACGCGCAGCCGAATCGGCTCGACCTTCGCGATACGCAGGCGCGGCTCGCCGGTGAGGCCGGCGTGAAGATCGCCGTGAACACCGACGCCCATCAGCTGAGCGCGCTCCAGCACATGGAGATGGGTGTCGCGCAGGCTCGGCGGGCCTGGCTGACGAAAGACCAGGTGTTGAACACGCGCACCTGGCCGCAGATCGAGAAGCTCCTGAAGTGACCTTTCGCGAGGACGGAGCCGCCGCGCTCGAGTGGGCTGCGCGTTATCTCGAGCAGGTCGGAGAGTTCCCCGTGCTCGCGCAGGTCGAGCCGGGCGACATTCGCAGTCGCCTCCCGGCGGCGCCGCCGGAGCGCGGCGAGCCGTTCGCGGACGTGCTGCGCGACCTCGACGAGATCCTGCTGCCGGGAACGACGCACTGGCAGAGCCCGCGGTTCTTCGCCTACTTCGCCAACAGCGCCGCCGAGCCGGGCATCCTCGCGGAGCTTCTCGCCGCCACGCTCAACTCGGTTGCCTTCATCTGGCGCACGTCGCCGGCATCCACTGAGCTCGAGGCCCTCACGCTCGACTGGGTCGCCCAGCTGCTCGGCCTCCCGTCCGGGTGGCACGGCCACATCGAGGACACGGCTTCCATCTCGACGATCGCTGCCCTCGCCGCCGCGCGGGCGTCGAACGGCGGCCGCGTCGTCGTTTGCTCGGAGGAGGCGCACTCTTCGGTCGAGCGAGCCGCGCGGCTGCTCGGCCTCGAGACACGCAAGGTGCCGTTGGACGACGAGTTCCGCCTGGACGCAAGCGAACTCGATCTCACCGATGCGGCCGCGCTCGTTGCCACGGTCGGGACGACGTCAACGACCGCCGTCGATCCCGTGCCTGCTCTTGCGGCTGCGTGCGAGGCGACAGGCGTCTGGCTACACGTCGACGCTGCGTACGCCGGATCGGCGTGGGTTTGTCCCGAGCTCCGTTGGTCGCAGGCCGGTGTCGACCGCGCGGACTCGCTCGTCGTGAATGCTCACAAGTGGCTGTTCACGCCGATGGACTGCTCGCTGCTGTGGACGCGGAAGCCGGAAGCGCTCCGCGCCGCCTTCAGCCTCGTACCGGAGTACCTCCGTACGAGTGACGAAGCGGAGAGTCTTTCCGACTACGGTCCCGCGCTCGGGCGCCGCTTTCGCTCCCTCAAGCTCTGGGCGGTGCTCCGCTGCTACGGGCGCGAGGGCCTGCAGGCACGCATCAGGGAGGCCGTCAGGCTGGCGGAGCTGTTCGAGATCTGGTGCGTGACGAGCCGGGCTGGGAGGTCTGTGCCCCGCGGGCCTTCTCGGTCGTCTGCTTCCGCCGGACCGGCTCGGACGAGGACAACGAGCGACTCCTCGCCCGCGTCAACGAAAGCGGCGAGATTTTCATCTCCCACACGCGGCTCGACGGCCGGTATGTCCTGCGGCTCGCGATCGGCAACGAGCGCACGACCGAGGCCGACGTGCGGCGAACCTGGGCGGTCCTGATGCGCGAATCTGCATAGGAAATCCTTGTGAAAGATGGACCATTGGACCACTTTCGACGCGATTTGAAACCATGTAGAATCGCCGCTCAACCTCATGGCTGCAACGGCACGGGGAGGTGCCGCACCAGAATGACCAAGGGGCTTTTCCCCCGGGAGCTTGGAGTACGACCCAATTAGGAGGGGGATGTATGCGTAAACGACTGACGGTCGGGGCCTTGCTTGCGACCGTAATGCTGTTCGCGGTGGTCCTCGTATCGGGATCGCAGGCCATGGTCGGCGGCTCCGTGCCGGACTCCGCGAAGAAGCTCGGGGCGGCCAAGGTGACCACGGTGTCGCTCAACGGATGGGTGGGCGCCAAGGTCGAGGACGACCTGCTCAAGGAGGTCATTGCGGCCTTCGAGAGGTCCCATCCGAACATCAAGGTCGACTACTCGGGCTTCAACAACTACCAGACCACGATGTTGGCGAAGTTCTCCGCGCGGCAACCGCCGGACGTCTTCTACGTGGCTGCAGAAGACTTCGCAGACTGGGTGCGCCAGGGCGTCCTCCAGCCGCTCGACGCGTATGCGAAGAAGACGAAGTTCTCGACGAAGCCCTTCTACACGGGCCTGGCGAACAGCTTCAAGTACAAGGGCAAGACGTACGGTTATCCGAAGGACTGGTCGTCTCTCGGGATGCAGGTCAACCCGGCTCTGCTGAACGGCCAGCGCGTTCCGACAGACGTGGGCGCAGCTTCGGTCCGTCGCGCAGAAGATCAACATCGCGGGCGGCAAGCCGATCTGCCTCGGAGCGGACTGGGCGCGCCTGATGGCGTTCGTCTACCAGGCGGGAGGAACCGGGCAATTCAAGGACGCACAACTCGGCTCCGTTCCGGGTCGCCGTGAACTTCTACATCAACCTGATCAAGGATGGTCTCGCGGCGACGCCGACAACCTTGGTGCCGGTTGGTGCGGTGAGGCCTTCGGCAAGGAGAAGGTCGCGATCGCATTCGAAGGCAACTGGATGCTCGGGTATCTGAAGGACACGTTCCCGAACCTCCGCTACACGCTCGCGCCGATGCCGAAGGGCAAGACGCGCGGGAACCTCGCCTTCACCGTCTCGTACTCGATGGCGAAGGACTCCAAGAACAAGGCAGCCGCCTGGACGCTGTTGAGCTATCTGACCGGCAAGGTCGGGGCGAAGAAGTGGACCTCGCTCGGTTTCGCGCTGCCGGCGCGGAGCGACGTCAAGCCGGTGGCCGGCCGAGGCGCGTTCGTCAGGTACCCGCGGTTCACTCATGGCTGGGGGAACCAGGTCGACTTCCGCCATGTCTGGACCGAAGTCGCGAACAACGAGCTGACGGCGGTTCTCCAGGGTAAGCAGACCGTGAACGGAATGCTCGCGAAGATCGCGGACAGCCGCGAAGTAGGACCCACGTAGTTCGTTTGCCTGCTCCCCCGCGCATCGTCGAAGATGCCGGGGGAGCGGGTCGACGACAGGAGAGCTGACGTGGCGGTGTCGGTCGCGAAGAAGAGGAAGGTGCGGGGCCTGGGCTCGGAGCGTCTGCGTGAGGCGCTGGTGGGCTACGGCTTCATCGCGCTCCCGATGTCGTTCTTCCTCCTCTTCTTCATCTTCCCGATCGGCTACGCCGCGTACATCAGCCGCTACGACTGGGGCATCTTCCGGGGACCGTTCGTCGGCTTCGACAACTACCGCCAGCTCTACCACGACAGCGTCTTCTGGCAGCACGCGGTGCGGAACACGCTCGTCTATACGGCGGTGGTCGTTCCGCTGCAGATGGCGCTCGGCCTTTCCCTCGCCGTTGTGGTGAACAACGCGATCCGGTTTCGGACGTTCTTCCGTGCGGCGTTCTACTTCCCGGCGCTTGCGTCTTCCGCCGCGATCGTGGCGATCGCGACCTACATCCTGGCGTCGGACGGATTGCTGAACTCGTTTCTCGGCGTGCTCGGCTACGAGCACCGCTACGCGTGGTTCAGCCGAACGGACACCGCGCTGCCTTCGATCATCGGGCTGAACGCCTGGACGACGGCCGGGACGATGATGTTGTTCTATCTCGCCTCGCTCCAGGCGATCTCGACTGAGGTCTACGAGGCCGCCGCGATCGACGGAGCCGGGGCGTGGCGGACGTTCTGGAAGATCACATTCCCGTTGCTCAAGCCCGGGCACTTCTTCGTCGCCGTCGTCTCGATCATCGGAGCGCTGCAGCAGTTCGACCAGTCGTTCATCGTCGGCGGCACGTCAGGTGGGCCGAACTATTCGACGATGACGGTCGTGCTGTATCTCTACAACCGAGCGTTCAGTGCGCACTTCGGCTACGCCGCTGCGGTCGGGCTCGTCCTCTTCGTCTTCATCTTCACGGTCACC
Source organism: uncultured Actinomycetes bacterium (assembly GCA_963779965.1). GTDB lineage: Bacteria > Actinomycetota > Thermoleophilia > Gaiellales > Gaiellaceae > 3-1-20CM-4-69-9. Next base: position 176,828 of record CAWAAP010000024.1, read on the forward strand.
TTGATCCAACGGCTGCTGTTCGGGAAGGCAGAGGTGGCTTGATGGCCGACGAGCGGCTTCCGACGACTCCAGAAGTCCTTGCCGGCGGGCTCGCACTGCGAGATTGAGGAGCCGGCCGGCCGCCGCCGGCCGCCGAAGGCATTCCCGGCCGTGAGCGCTCCGATCGGATCCGGACCGTTCTGACCTACGTGGTGATGTTCACCGTCGCCGCGCTGTTCTTCATCCCGTTCCTCTGGAGCGTCTCGACCTCGTTCAGGACGATCGCCGACACGGTCCAGGGTTTCTCGCTGTTGCCAAGGCACTGGACGACCGCCGGCTACCACGACGTCTTCTACAAGTACCACTTCGGCCGCTACACGGTGAACAGCGCCATCATTGCCGTCGCGATCACGGCCTCCAACCTGTTCCTTGCCTCGCTTGGGGGCTACGCCTTCGCGCGACTCAAGTTCCCGGGCCGCGAGGTGCTCTTCATGCTCGTTCTCGGCACGTTGATGATTCCGGATCAGTTGCGCCTGGTGCCGATCTATCAGATGCTCGTCAACATGCTGCCGAGCTGGGTCGGTCATGTCGGCTGGCAGAACGCGACCTTCACCAACCGCAACGGCGTCATCTTGATCAACCTGGTCTCCGCCGCGAGCCTGTTCTTGATGCGCCAGTTCTTCTTGACGATTCCGCGTGACCTGGAGGAGGCCGCCAAGCTCGACGGGGCCGGATATTTCAAGACCTACCGTCGCGTCATGCTGCCGCTTGCCGGTCCGGCGCTTGCCGCGGTATGCATCCTCACCTTCCAGGGCTCGTGGAACGGGCTGTTCTGGCCGGCGGTTCTGCTGCAGGACGAGGCGCAACGGACGATCCCGCTCGGGCTCGTCTACTTCCAGACGATCTACACGACGTTGTGGCCGCAACTGATGGCCGCGAGTGTGGTCGCGATCTTGCCGGTTCTCGTGCTCTTCGTCTTGTTCCAGCGCTACTTCGTCGCCGGCGTCGCCGCATCCGGAGTCAAGGGATGAGCCTCGCTCGCGCACTTGGGATCGCAGCGACGGATCTCTACCACCAGTCCTGGCGGCTCGTCGTGCTGAATGCGCTGCTCGCCGCGGTCCTGGTCGGAGTCATCCTTGCGAGCCTGGCCATTCGCCCGGCACTCCTTCTCCTCGTTTTGCTCGGCCCCGTCGCGGCAGCCGTCATGCACTGCACGGTGACCCTCGCCCAGACGGAGGAGCTGCGGCTCTCCGAGGTGGTGGTGGGGCTGAGACGACACTGGCGGCGCGGACTGGTGCTGGGAGTCCTCGTGGCTGCTGCTGCAATCCTGGGTGCGATCGCCGTCCCCTTCTACTCCGAAGCGGGCGCGTGGGCGTGGCCCCTGGCCGCATTGAGCGTCTACGTGCTCCTGGCCTTCGCTCTGTTTCAGCTCGCGTTGTGGCCGCTCGCGGTCTTCGAGGACGCGCGCCCCTTCCGCGCTGTCGTGCGTGACGCCGCGTTCGTCGTCGCCCGTCGCCCCTGGGGATTCGCCGGGCTGGCGCTCGCACTGTTGCTCGTCAACGCAATCGGTGTCGCCGCGGCGATCCTGCCGTTCCTGACCCTCACGATCGCGTACTCGTTTCTGGTCTCGGCGCATTTCGCGCTGCCGCAGAATCCGGCCCGGGAGGTCTGAACGCATGGCTAGCGTCACCTACGACCACGTCACGAAGACCTTCGGCGACACGGCGGCCGTCAAGGACTTCATGCTCGAAGTCAGTGACGGCGAGTTCATGGTCCTCGTCGGTCCGTCCGGGTGCGGGAAGAGCACTGCACTGCGCATGCTTGCCGGTCTCGAGCGAGTGTCGGACGGCCGTATCCTGATCGGCGACCGCGTCGTCAACAACGTCGCACCGCAGCACCGGGACATCGCGATGGTGTTCCAGTCGTATGCGCTCTATCCGCACATGACCGTGTACGACAACCTCGCGTTCGGGCTTGCGCAACCAGAAGGTGGGCAAGAAGGACATCGACCGGCGTGTGCGGAGGGCGGCGGACATTCTCGATCTCGACCCGCTGATCAAGCGCAAGCCGAAGCAGCTCTCCGGAGGCCAGCGCCAGCGAGTCGCGCTGGGTCGTGCCATCGTGCGCGAGCCCGAGGCGTTCCTGATGGACGAGCCCCTTTCGAATCTCGACGCCCAGCTGCGCGTCCAGACCCGTGCTGAGATTCTCAAGCTGCAGCAAGAGCTCGACACGACGACCATCTACGTCACGCACGATCAGGTCGAGGCGATGACGATGGGGGACCGGATCGCCGTCATGAAGCTCGGCGTCCTGCAGCAGGTCGGCCCTCCCGAGGAGCTCTACCGCGAGCCGCGCAACCTGTTCGTCGCCGGTTTCATCGGTTCGCCCGCGATGAATCTCGTGCCCGCCGAGATCATGGACGGCGCAGGTGGCGCCGGCCGTATCGCCGGCTTCCGTCCCGAGCACATCGAGATCGCGAACGGTCGGTCCGGCGGCCTCGACTTCGACGCGCGCGTCGACGTTGTGGAGTATCTCGGCGACGAGCAACTCGTTCATCTGACTCGCAAGGAGACCCCGATCCAGGCGAAGCTTCCCGTCGAGGACCAGGTCGGCGCGGGTCAGGAGCTGAAGCTCACCGTCCCGCGCGACAAGTTGCTGTTGTTCGACGCCGCGACGGAAGAACGGGTGCGCGGCTAGAGCCTGCGCAGAACGGCCAGCAGTTCTTGCGGTCCTGCGACGGTCAGGTCGGCCGCCTCCCGCAGTTCCGCTGGGCCTTCGTCGGAGGCGACAGCGATCCGGACGGACATGTCGAGGCCGTCGAGTGCCTTGAAACCGTCGAGGTCGGTCGTGTCATCACCGGCGTAGAGAGCGCGCCTCAGGCTTTGCTCGGCGAGTAGCTGCCGCACCGCGGTTCCCTTGTGCACGTCGAGCGGGGGCAGCACCTCGAGCACCTTGCGCCCGAAGCGTGCGACGAAGCCTTCGCGCTCCGCACGCGCCTTCACGTCCTCGAGGGCTGCGTGCGCCGCGGCTTCATCCGGGGCGCCGCGATAGTGGAGCGAGGCCGTGAGCTGCTTGTTCTCCGTCGCGGGCCAGGCGACCTCCGCGAGAAACCGCTGCAGCCGTTCGCCCCACCCGGCTGCCTCGCCGTCAAGCTCGAGCCCGTGGTTCCCCACATAGACGAGCTCGGGGATGCCGACGATTCGCTGCGCATCCGCCCCGGCACGACCCGAGATGCACGCGACGAGTGCGTAGCGCCCGTTCAGGCGCCGAAGCTCCTCACGCGTCTCGTCCGGGACGCGCGCATCCTCGGGCTTCGGAACGATCGGTGCGAGCACGCCGTCGACGTCCAGGAACAGCGCCGCCTTCGTTGGATCCTCGGCGAGTCGGGCCAGCAGATCCACACTGCAAGAATACGCGCGTGCGGCTCGTCCTCATCGGCCTCGTCGCGGGGTTCTTCAGCGCATTGTTCGGGGTCGGAGGCGGCATCGTCATCGTGCCGCTGTTGCTCCTGTTCTGCGGGTGGGAGGCACGGTCCGCTACGGCGACATCGCTCGCGGCGATCGGGATCACGGCAGTGTCAGGCGTCATCGCGTACGCGATTCATGGGGACGTGAATGTCGGCTACGCGGCACTCGTCGGGTTGCCGGCCGCCGGCTCGGTCGGGTTCGCCACAGCGTTGCAGCAGCGGTTGCGCACACGAACGGTCGAGTTGCTCTTCGCCGGTTTCATGCTCGCCGTCGCGGTTTGGTTGTTCGTGAAGTGACCTACGCACTCGCAATCGTCCTGGGTCTCGCCGCGGGGGTGCTCGCCGGCATGTTCGGTGTCGGAGGCGGCCTACTCTTCGTTCCCACACTGCTCGTGCTGGGCCTCAGTCAGCACGAGGCGATCGGGACCTCCTTGCTGGCGATCGTCCCGACAGTGATCGTCGGAACCTGGCGGCAGTCGAGCTACGGCAACGTCCGCTGGCGTGCCGCTGCCATCCTGGGAGTGGCTGCGGCGATCACGGCGCAAGGCGGTGTCGCACTCGCCGAGGCGTTACCTGCGACCACGCTGCGCCGCCTGTTTGCAGGCCTCCTCGTTCTCGTCGCCGCCCAGATCGTTTTCCGATCGCGGAGCTCTTCGCGAGGCGAGGATTAGACGGACGCACGGGCAAAGCCCGCACGTCCTCTAAGGCGGCAGCGCAAGCGCCGCCGCTGGCGCGCGCGCCGCTCCGAATCCTGACCTATCCTGTGCGGATGGCGGGCTCCGAGGAGATCTGGCTTCCGCTCGTCGACGAGCCGGTCGGCGACATCGTCGCGCGGATCCAGGCCGAGGATCCGGAGATCGACCGTCTCGTCGGCTCGCCGCATCGGGTGCTCGCGTTCCGTACGTTTGCGTACATCCGGGTCGGAATTCTGCTCGGCGAGTTGCTCTTCGAGCAGGAGCTCGCCGCCGAGGACGCGGACGAAACCTGGGTGGAGGCGCTGCTGCGTGACCCGAAGCACCACGATGCGCTCCACCGCGAGGTGCGCGCCGTCGCGGAGGAGATCGCCGCTGATCCGAAGTACGCAGACGACGAGCCGCTCGGCCCGGACGAGGACGCCCGGGACCGCTTCCGGGAGTTCGCCCGGAAGCAGCTCGCCAACGAGTGACGCTCCTCACTGCCGGCCACCGTCTAGATCGAACATGCCGGTCTGGACCTGTCCTTGGGTCTGACCCAAAGTCACGCCCCAAACGACCCTGTCGCGATGCACAAAAGTGTGGATGCCCGTGTGTCGAAAGCGTGTCGAAAGAGTGACGAGCCGGGCTTTGGCCGGCTGACGTCAGTGGGCGTGGGCGGCGTGGGCGTGCTCGACGGCGCCCAGCTGCTTGTCTGACGTGCGGCGCGATGCTGCCAGCGGCCCTGGATGCTTTGCTCTTCGGCCAGCCGAAAAAGCCTGCATAATGGAATGTTCGTGAAGCGTGCGTCTGTCGGCCTTCTCGCCGCCCTGTTGCTGCTGACTGCTGCGGCCGCCGATGCCGGTTGGCAGCAGGCTCGAGCTTCGGGGGCGACCGCGCGCGCATATGCAATCCGCGTCGTCGTTCCGGGCCAGCTGGGAGCGGAGACGCCGACCGTCACCGCGCCGGAGGACTCCGTCGTCTTCAGCGGCAGCTTCGACTACAACAAGCTCGTCACCAGCGGCTCGGCGAACGCGAGCGCGTCCGCGGTCGCAGGTCCCTCGGCCAACGCAACCGCATCTGCGGAGGTCAACAACCTCAGCGTGTTCGGCGGTGAGATCACCGCCACGAGCGTCGTCGCGCAGGCCCACGCAGAGGCCCGTGCCGGCGCCGCAAAGGGGGACATCTCCGGCTCGGCGGTCACGGACCTCGTCGCACTGGGCCAGCCCGTGACGGGAACGTCCGCCCAGCTCGCCGACTGGGGCTCGCTCACCACCGTTGCCGGCGGCGCCAGCGGATCTCCCGCGACCGGCTACCGCGGGAGCGTCACCGCGCTCGAGATCAGGCTCACCGCCGAGCACGGCGGTCTCCCGGCCGGGACGACGATCCTCGTCGGCTACGCGGAGGTTGCGGCCCAGGCTGCTCCGCCCGAGCCGCTAGTCCAGGTTCCGCAGCCGCCGAAGGACAAGTCCGGAGCGAAGTCCGGGCCGGCGCCAGAGCCGACGCCCGGGTTCCCGCCCGTTCGCCAGCCGCCGAACATCACGCCGAAGCTGACCGCAGGGGGCTACGTGTTCCCCGTCTACGGCCCTTCATCGTTCGTGGACACCTTCGGCGCGTTGCGGGGCGACATCTCGACCGGCTGGCACCACGGCGACGACATCTTCGCGCCGCTCGGCGCTCCGCTGCTCGCTGTTGCCTCGGGAACCGTCTTCTCGGTGGGCTGGAACAAGATCGGTGGCAATCGCCTCTGGCTCCGCGACGGTCAAGGGAATCTCTTCTACTACGCACATCTCTCCGCGTTCTCGCCGCTCGCGGTGAACGGAAGCAAGGTGAACGCGGGCGACGTCGTCGGCTTCGTCGGGAACACCGGCGACGCACAGGGGACGCCTTTCCACTTGCACTTCGAAATTCATCCCGTCGGCCTGCTGGGGCTCGGTTACGACGGCGCAGTCAACCCGACCTCGTACCTCCTTGCGTGGAAGCACCTCGAGGACGTCAGCTTCGCGGGCGGCGACGCGTGGGCCCCGTTCCACTCGCTCGGGAACGCGCCGAAGCCCGGGGCGATCCTTCTTACCGCGACCGACATCTCGAGCGCGGACGGGCTCGTCCCGGGCTCGCTGCAGCGTGTGGTCAGACCTCTCATCGTGAGGTCCGACAACTTCAGCTCGAAGAAGCCGAAGAAGCCCTAGTTCGAGCTGGGGCTCGAGTTCCCGCCCTGATAGGTGAACTCGTCGCTCGGCCCGAAGACCTGGTCCGACAACCACTTGCGCGTCTGCGCTCCCGTGACGGGGTTGAACAGGACGCCGAGTGCAATGCCCGTCAGCAGCAGCAGCGCGTTACGTCCGCCATGGTCCTTCTTGCCCTGCACACGGTCGGCTGCCTGGCGTAGCTCGTCGAGCGCCTCGCGCAGGTGGTCCTGGATGTCCGTGTCCGTCGCAACACGCGTGGCGACCGGAATCGCGCCGCGTCCGCCGATCAATTCGTTGTAGACGACGCGCGCCGACTCATAGGCGTTGCGCACGTTGTCGCGGAGATCCTCGTCTTTGAATGCTCGCTCGATGTAGGGCCTCGCGCCGCTGGCCCGGTCAATTACCTTGTCCCTCGTCTTGGCCATGCTCCCTGTGTCCTTTCGCTCGTTTGCCAGCTCTTGCGTACCCGTGTGTAATCGACGCAAACAAGCCGTTCTCGGGCTCACTCTACTGATCGTTTCAGGGTGCGGGAGCACAGCAGCGCAGAAGGGGTACGTCATCCGTGGGACGGGCTTCACGTTTGAGGCCCCAGCCCAGTGGGGGGTCTCGCGGAAGGGCGCTGAGGTTCAGGCCGCGCAGGGCACGCAGCTGATCTCGGTGACGCGGTTCCCGCTACTCCGTCGGTTCAAGCCCGCGCTCTGGGACAAGGTCGTTCCGGAGCTCGATCGGGCGGCCGCCGGAGTCGCGAGTCAGCAGCAAGGAACGGTGAGCGACCCTCGCACGATCACGGTCGCCGGCCAGAAGGCTCGAAGGTACGACGTCGCATATGCAGCCGAGGGAAAGCAGCTCGTCGAGCGGATCGCCTTCGTCCTGCGCGGGAAGACCGAGTACCTGCTGCTCTGCCGCTACGAGCGCGGCGGCAGCACCGATGCCTGCGACGGCTTGCTGACGTCCTTCAGGCTTGCCGCGGCTTGACGATCGCGGACGGGTGACGGCTTGGGGTGGGTTGCGCCTTTGCCGTCGAACGCGGCGTCGAAGACCTGGTCGATCGTGTCGACCAGGATGAACTCCATCTGCTCCTTCGTCTCCTTGGGCAGCTCTTCGAGGTCGGGCTCGTTGTCTCGCGGCATGATGATGCGCTTCAAGCCCGCGCGCTGCGCCGCCAGCGTCTTTTCGCGGATGCCTCCGATCGGGAGTACCTGACCGGTCAGTGTGATCTCACCGGTCATGCCGACATCTTCGGAGACCGGCTGGTTGCGAACCAGCGAGGCGATTGCCGTCGCCATCGTGATCCCGGCCGACGGTCCGTCCTTCGGCACGGCTCCGGCCGGAACGTGGAGGTGGATGTCGTGCTCGCGGAACCAGTCCGATTCGAGACCGAGCTTTTCAGTGTGCGCGCGAACCCACGAGAGTGCGGCTTGCGCCGACTCCTGCATCACGTCGCCGAGCTGTCCGGTGATCGTCAGCCGGCCCTTGCCCGGGTACGCCGTCGCCTCGAAAAAGAGGATGTCGCCGCCGACCGCGGTGAAAGCGAGTCCCGTCGCAACGCCCGGCTCGGACGTGCGCTTGCGCACTTCGCCCTCGTAGCGGCGCGGCCCGAGCGCGGCCCGCACGCGCTTCTCGTCGATGCGTAGCTTCTTCGCGCGCCGCTTGCCCTCCGCGACCTGCCGGGCGGCCTTGCGCAGCACGTCGGCGAGCCGGCGCTCGAGGTTGCGCACGCCTGCCTCGCGCGTGTACTCGCGGATGATCAGCCGCAGCGCCTTGTCGGTGATCGTGACAACGTCGCCGCCGAGCCCGTGGGCCTCGATCTGCTTCGGCACCAGATACCGCTTGGCGATGCCGAACTTCTCGTCCTCGGTGTAACCCGACAGCTGGATCACGTCCATGCGGTCGAGCAGCGGCGCAGGAATGGTGTCGAGCGTGTTCGCCGTGCAGATGAACAGCGTCTTCGAGAGATCGAACGGCAGGTCGAGGTAGTGGTCGCGGAAGTTCTTGTTCTGCTCGGGATCGAGGACCTCGAGCATCGCGCTGGCAGGATCGCCACGGAAGTCGGCACCCATCTTGTCGATCTCGTCGATCAACATCACGGGGTTCATCGACTCGGCATCCCGCAGGTGACGGATGATCGTTCCCGGCATCGCGCCGATGTACGTGCGCCGGTGACCGCGGATCTCTGACTCGTCGCGGACGCCGCCTACGGAAAGCCGGGCGAACTTGCGGCCGAGTGCTCTCGAGATCGACTGGCCGAGCGACGTCTTGCCGACGCCCGGCGGCCCGACGAAGCAGAGGATCGGCCCCGAGGTGTCGTTCTTGAGCTTCGAGACGGCGAGGTGCTCGAGGATCCGCTCCTTCACCTTCTCGAGATCGAAGTGATCCTCGTCCAGCACCTGCTTCGCGTTGTCCAGGTCGAGGTTGTCCTCGGTCGTCTTGTGCCACGGGAGCGATGCGATCCAGTCGAGATACGTGCGGATCACGCCGTACTCGGCGGCAGCGGTGGGCAGCTTCTCCAGTCGGCCGAGCTCGCGGTCGACCACCTTGCGGACGTCCTCGGGCAGATCCATCGCATCGAACGTCGAACGCAGCTCGGCGATCTCCGCCGCCTCCGGGTCGCTCTCACCGAGCTCGTCCTGGATCGCCTTGAGCTGCTGGCGCAGGAAGAACTCGCGCTGGCCCTTTTCCATCTCTTCCTGGACCTGCGACTGGATCTTCGACCCGAGCTCGAAGACCTCGAGCTCGCGGTTCAAGATCGCAGAGATGTCCCGCAGACGCGCCTCGATGTCGGTGAGCTCGAGTAGCCGCTGCTTCTCCTCGGTCTTGAGGCGCAGCGTGGAGGCGACGAGGTTGCAGAGCGCGCTCGGGTCGTCGACATTCGCTGCGGCGATCTGCAGCTCCTCCGGCAGGTAGGGAACGAGCCCGATCACACGGCCGAACAGGTTCTGGACGTTCCTCGTCAGTGCCTCGACCTCGGGCGTCTCGCTGAGCTCGTCGGGCAACTCGACGAACTCGCCCACGAGGTACGGATCGTCCTGCACCTTGCGTTCGAGCTTGATTCGCTTCACGCCCTGAACGAGGATCCGCAGCGTCCCGTCGGGAACCTTGATCATCTTGTGGATCACTGCGGCAGTGCCGACCTCGTAGAGATCGTCCCAGCCGGGCTGCTCGGCCTCCGGGTTCTTGACCGTGACGAGAGCGAGCATCCGGTCGCCCGAGACGACGTCTTCGACCAGCTTGATCGAGCGCTCCTGGCCGATGGCCAGCGGCGTCACGGACTCGGGAAAGACGACCGTGTCCTTCAGCGGCAGGACAGGCAGGGTTGCCGGGAACGTCAGCTCCTCGGTCGGCTCCTCGACGAGCGCGTCGGTCAGCGCTTCGCTCATGAGGAGGTCACCACGATCGAGATGCGCTCCGCCGGCGCCGGCTTCGGCGCGATCGGCAGCTTGATGGTGAGAAACCCGCGCTCGTAGGTCGCGGTCGCTTGCTCCGGATCGACGTCGACAGCCAGCGTCACCTGACGTTGAAACGGGCCGTACTCGATCTCGAGCTGCTGGTACTGCCCGTGATCCTTGGGTCGCTGCCGCTCACCGGCGATGAGGAGTGCCTGCGGCGAGGCGATCAGCTTGACCTCGCCCGGGTCGACCCCGGGGAGCTCGACGACGATGGTGAGTGAGGCCGGGTCCTCGGTCCGGTAGACGTCCACCTCCGGCCGATAGCCTCGACGCATCCCCCGCGAGAAGGGAAAAACCTCCCAGAGATCGGCGAAGAGCTGCTCGATCTCCTCGGCGGCGAGCCCCATGTCGCGTCGTCGCTTCTCCATTGCCTCAGAGTACCCCGGCAGAGCGGGATCCAGACGTGGCGCGCCTGCCCGGGCCGCGTTCGAGCCCGCAGGCCACTAGCATCGCGTCCGCCATGAAGGGAGTCGTGCTAGCCGGCGGGACCGGTTCGCGTCTGGATCCGCTGACGCGGATCACGAACAAGCACCTCCTGCCCGTCTACGACCGGCCGATGGTGATGTATGCCATCGACGCTCTGCGGGAAGCCGGGGTCACAGAGCTGATGCTGGTCACCGGTGGAGAGCATGTGGGCGACTTCCGGCGGCTGCTCGGCGATGAGCTCGAGTATGGAAACCAGGAGCGCCCCGGCGGGATCGCGGAGGCGCTCGGCCTTGCCCGCGAGTTCATCGGTGACGCCCGCGTCGTCGTAATGCTTGCAGACAACATCTTCGGAGGGTCGATCTCGGAGACGATTCACAACTTCCGCGAACAGCGTGAAGGCGCGCGCGTCCTGCTCGCGCACGTCCGCGAGACCGAGCATCTCCGTCATCTCGGCATCCCGCGCATCGAGAACGGCCGCATCACGGAGATCGTCGAGAAGCCTTCGGATCCACCAGGCCGCCTCGCCGTCACGGGCCTCTATTGCTACGAGGCCGACGTCTTCGACGTCATCGCGGAGCTCGAGCCGTCGGGCCGCGGCGAGCTCGAGATCACCGACGTCAACAACCACTACGTCCGTGCGGGCAAGCTCGAGTACGACGTGTTCGGCGGGTACTGGGGGGATGCCGGCGAGTCCATCGATGCGTACCACGAGGTGATCGAGCGTGTCCGGCGGCCGCATTTCGGCTCGGAGCGTCCGCGTCCGATCCCACTACGCCGCTTCGAGGACGAGCGGGGGTGGCTGACGGAGATCGCCCGGACCGGCGGCCTGCCAAAGCCGATCCGCCAGACGAATGTCTCCTTCTCGCGGCAGGGCACGATCCGCGGCCTGCACTACCACGAGCGCGGCCAGGACGACCTCTTCGTCTGCCTTCAGGGCCGTGCGCGCGTCGTCGCCCTCGATCGTGACACGGGCGAGGCCTTCAGCGAGGACATCGGCGAGGGCAACTTCGGCGCCGTGTACGTGCCCGGCAACCTTGCGCACGGCTTCGAGGCGCTGACGGACGTCCTCATGCTCTACCACACCACGGAGGAGTACGACCCTGCCGACCCCGACGAGCATCAGTTGCCGTGGAACGATCCTCGCGTCGCCGATCTCTGGAGCACGACATCGCCGATCCTGTCGGAACGGGACAAAAGCGCGTCGTAATCACGGGCGCGGGCGGCCAGCTCGGCCGTGCGCTCGCGGACGAGTTTCCGGACGCTGTGGCATTGAGCCACGCGGACTGGGACGTCACGCTTCCGTCCCCTGACCTGGGAGAGCCGTTCGGGCTCGTGTTGCACACGGCCGCCTGGACCGACGTCGACGGCGCCGAGGCCGACCCGCAAGAGGCGGCCGCCGTCAACGTGGGGGGAACGCGGCACGTCGCAGAGCTCGGTGCTCCGCTCGTCTACTACTCCACGGACTACGTCTTCGACGGTCGCAAGGCCGGCCCCTATGTCGAGTCCGATGCGCCGAACCCGTTGTCTGCATACGGGCGGACGAAGCTGTACGGAGAGGGCGCCGCCGGAGAGCAGGCGTGGATCGTGCGCAGCTCAGGGCTCTACGGCCCGACCGGGACGAACTTTGTCAGGACGATGCTCGACCTTGCGCGCGAGCGCGACGAGATTGCAGTCGTCGACGACCAGCGCACCGCTCCGACCTACGTCGGCCATCTGGCAGCCGCGACGCGTGAGCTGCTGGAGCGACCGTTCGGCGTCTGGCACGTCGCCGCTGAAGGCGATGCGACGTGGGCCGAGTTTGCGGAAGCCATCTTCCAGGAGGCCGGCCTGGATACGCGGGTGCGTCGCATCTCGAGTGCCGAGCTGGGACGGGCCGCGCAACGGCCTGCGAACGCGGTGCTGCGCAGCGAGAAGGGCGCGCCTGCCCTCCCGCACTGGCGGGAGGGCCTGCGCGAATTGCTCTCTAGCCGGATCGCTTGAGCTTGCCGTGCTTCTTGGCGTGCAGCTCGCCGCGGCGGAACACCCAGATTCCCAGCGGCACCGAGATGATCCCGATGATCAACATCGGCCAGATGTCGCCCCAGACCGACTGCGACGCTCGCACCGTCGAGGATCGCCGATCGCACGCCTCGGAGCGCGTACGTCGCAGGCGAGATCTTCGCGAGCCACTGCATGAACTCCGGTAGCACCGACACCGGGTAGTAGACGCCGGAGACGACGAGCATCAGACCCTGCGCGACGTAGCCGAACTGCGTCCCCTTCTCCGGCGAGATCAGCGGCAGGACGGCCGTCATCATCCCGATGCCCACGAACGAGATCGACGCGACCGCGAGCAGCACCAGCCGCCGTGACGAAGTTCGCATTGGGCATGTGCAGTCCGAAGAACGCCGCGATCGCTGCAAACACGATCGACGCGCGCACGATCCCGTAGCCGATGGCGAAGATGCCGGTGCCGAGCAAGTGCGTGGCACGCGTCAGCGGCGCCATGAACGTGTACTCGATCGTTCCCTCCCAGCGCTCCCACGCGACGGTCTCGATCAGCAGCTCGAAGATGATGCCGAGGTACGACCACATGACCGCACCGATCAAAAGGATCGTGGTCAGGCGGTCGAGGTCGATCGAGCCGCCGTCCGCGACGACGCCCTTCGCGATGAAGACGATCGTGAGCGTGTTCGCGGCCGTCCAGAAGAAGAACGCGACCTCCCACCAGGCATAGCGCTTGATGAGGTACCAGTTGCGCTCGACCATCCCGTAGAGGCCGATGAACTCGTGCCGGAGGGTTCCCGCTGCTTCTCTCATGCGAACACACCTCGTTCCGCGTCTTCGTCCTTCTCGTCTTCGAACGTCCGGCCCGGTCGCTGCGAAGAAGGCCTCTTCGAGCGTCTCGACCCCGTACTGCTCCTTCACCATGTCCGCAGGAGCGAGCGCGATCAGCTTTCCCCGGTCGAGGATGCCGACGCGGTCCGCGAGCACTTCGGCCTCGCGGAGGTCGTGCGTGCAGAGCAGGATCGTCGCGTCGTGGGTCGTCCAGACGTCGCGAATGAACTCCTGGACCTCGAGCTTGGAGCGCGGATCGAGCCCGGTCGTGGGCTCGTCGAGCAGAAGCAGAACGGGTGAGGTCAGAAGCGCCCTTGCGAGTGCGACCTTCTGCTGCATGCCCCGCGACAGGTTCTCCATCGGCTCGTGCCGGCGCCCGATCGGGAAGCCGACCCGTCCGAGGATCTCGGGAATAGCCGTCTTCGTGACGCTCGGCGGGATGCCGTAGAACCGCGCCGCATAGGCGAGATTCTCCTCCGACGACATCTTCTTGAAGAACGACGCCTCGACCGACACTCGGTTGACCAGCCTCTGCACCGGACGCGACTCCTTCACCACGTCGTGGCCGAAGATCGTCGCGGTGCCGCCGTCCGGCAGCAGCAACGTCGACAGCAGCCGGACCAGCGTCGATTTGCCCGAGCCGTTCTGGCCCAGGATCGCGACACACTCGCCGCGTTCCATCGTGAACGTCACGCCCTCGAGCGCCGCCACGCGCTTACGCCGCTTGCGCATGTGCGTTCGCGTCGCATCGCGGCGGAAGAACTCCTTGCGCAAGTTGTTGACTTCTACTGCGAACACTTCAAGCTCCTACGATTCGGCGGGACACGGGTACGCGCAAGACACCTGCTGAACGCAGGCGGCGCACGGGACGTGAAGAATCAGCCGAAGAAGAGCGTCATGCCGTCAAGACGGTAGCAAACGTGTCAAGCGGTTGGTTCGTTTTCGCCGGGCTCGACGTCGTGAATCACCCAGAGCGCTCGCCTGTCTGCGAGTCGGTGCGCGCCTGAGCGGTGATTTTCTTGATGTCGGGGTACTCCACCACCTCGGGCGAGACACGGATGCCGGCGACGACGTAGCGGACGAGCTCGTCGGTGTCGTTGCGTAGCCCGTGTGCGCCGCCCGGCCCGACCGGGAAGTGCACGACTCGCCTTCGTCGAGTTGACGCTCACCTTCGGGACTGCGCAGGGTCGGCCGTCCGCGCAGCACGATCAGGAGCTCCTCGGAGCCGTGGTGGAAGTGGTAGACGACGGAGTTCCCAGGGCCGAGCTCGTAGAGGCTCGCACCGAGCAGCGGGCCGCGGTCGACGAGGTGCTTGCTCTTCGCGCCTCCTCCCGACCAGTCGTCGGTCGCGTCCCAGTCGTCGGTCCAGATGTTCATCGCGGATCCTGGCACATGGCTCTTGACCGCGGTCCGATCGCCCCGCTAAGGTGCTGTCCAGGTCGTCCGCCGCAGAAGGCGGGCGCCGAGGCAATGGAGCCTCAGGACTCAGAGAGTCCTGGGCTCTTTTTTTGTGGTCCCGAGTCGGAAGGAGCGGCATGTCGGTCGAAGAGACGAAGCACTACCTCGCGAATGGACAGGCGAGCGCGCCTGACGCCCGCGAGGCCCTCGAGTGGGCACGTGAGACCACCGCGCAGATGGTCGACCTGAAGTTCTGCGACCTGCTCGGGACCTGGCAGCACATGACGCTGCCGATCAGGGCTCTCGACGAGTCGGCCTTCGACGACGGCCTGGGCTTCGACGGCTCGTCGATCCGCGGCTGGCAGGGGATCTCAGAGTCGGACATGCTCCTGATGCCGGACGCCTCGTCCGCGATCCTCGATCCCTTCACCGAGGCGCCGACGCTCTCGCTGATCTGCGAGATCGCGGATCCGATCACGCGCGAGCCCTATGGCAAGGATCCGCGCCGGCTCGCCAAGCGCGCCGAGGAGTACCTGCTCTCGACGGGGATCGCCGACACGGCCTTCATGGGCCCGGAGTGCGAGTTCTTCGTCTTCGACGAGGTCTCGTACGAGCTCGGCCCCAACCGCGCGCACTACTCGGTGGACTCGGCGAGGGCCACTGGAACTCCGGCAAGCCGGGGCTCGGCTACACGGTGCGCGAGAAGGAGGGCTACTTCCCGCCTTCCCCGCACGACACGCTCCACGACCTCCGCACGCGGATGGTGCTGACGCTGGAACGCCTCGGGATCCCGTGCGAGTTCCATCACCACGAGGTCGCCTCCGGAGGGCAGTGCGAGATCGATCTCCGCTACCAGCCGCTGACTCGCATGGCCGATCAGGTCATGACCTACAAGTACGTCGTCAAGAACGTCGCGCATGCGGCCGGAAAGTCAGTGACGTTCATGCCGAAGCCGATCTTCGGCGACAACGGCTCGGGGATGCACACGCATCAGTCGCTCTGGAAGGAGGGCACGCCGCTGATGTCGGACAGGTCGGGCTACGCGGGCCTGTCGCAGCTGGCGCGCGCGTACGTCGGCGGCCTGCTCGCGCACGCCCCGGCGCTGCTCGCGTTCTGCGCGCCGACGACGAACTCGTATCGCCGCCTGGTGCCGGGCTACGAGGCGCCGGTCAATCTCGTGTACTCGATGCGGAACCGGAGCGCCTGCATCCGGATCCCGATGTACTCGGACTCGCCCAAGGCGAAGCGGATCGAGTTCCGCTGTCCCGACGCGGCGGCGAATCCGTACCTCGCGTTCTCGGCGATGCTGATGGCCGGTCTCGACGGGATCCAGAAGGGTCTCGACGCCGGCGAGCCTGCGGACTGGGATCTCTTCGAAGAGGACCGCGGCGTGGCGCAGGTGCCGGGCTCGCTCAGCGAGGCGCTGGATGCACTCGAGCACGACCACGAATTCCTCACCGCGGGCGGAGTGTTCAGCGAGGAACTGATCCGCACGTGGATCGACTACAAGCGCGAGAACGAGGCCGACGTGGTGCGTCTGCGGCCGCACCCCGCGGAGTTCTCCCTCTACTACGACTGCTGAAAGGGGCGAAGGTGTTGGAGCTCGGCGCACGGCCAAATGACACGCTTGCCGCTCCGCCGTCCGTCGAGCTCCGGCAGCTCGAGCCGGACGACTGGCCGGCGGTCGCGGAGATCTACTGGGACGGGATGCGCGACGGACTGGCGACGTTCCAGACCGAGGTCCCGTCCTGGGAAGACTGGAACGCGGCTCACCTGTGGGGCCATCGGCTCGTCGCCGACCTGCTCGGCGAGGTCGTGGGGTGGGCGGCGCTTTCGCCCGCATCGACGAGGCGGTGCTACGCCGGCGTCGTCGAGGACAGCATCTACGTCGCGCGTGAAGCACAGGGCCTCGGCATCGGCCGGGCGTTGCTGGAAGAGCTGATCACGGGCGCCGAGGCCACAGGAATCTGGACGATCCAGACGTCGATCTTCCCGGAGAACCGCGCTTCCCTGGCACTGCACGAGAGTTGTGGGTTCCGCGTCGTGGGAACGCGCGAGCGCGTTGCAAAGCGCGACGGGATCTGGCGGGACACCGTGTTCCTCGAGCGAGAAGCGAGGTCATTTCATGACAAAGGTCGAAGCAGTGGTCATCCGCGAGCGGGTGGAGACCGTCATCGACGCGGTCGAGCACGCGACCGGCCATATCGGCGTGACGGTGATCGAGGCGATCGGCCACGGCCGCCAGCGCGGCGTCACACATGAGTATCGCGGGCGCATCTTCGAGTCGCGGTTCCTGCCGAAGGCTCAGCTCACGTTCATCGTCGAGGACGAGCTCGCCGAGGCAGTCGTGGAGGCGATCGTGGACTCGGCGCGCAGCGGCAACGAATCCGGCGACGGACTGGTGTGGACGACGCCGGTCGAGAACGTGACGCACAACCGAACGGGCGTGAAGCTCGAGAAGGAGGTGGAGGCCTAAATGCCGAGCAAGGATCTACTGATCGCGGCGAACACGATCTGGGTCGTTCTCGCGGCGATCCTCGTGATGTTCATGCAGGCGGGCTTCGCCTTCCTCGAGGCCGGGCTGACGCGCATGAAGAACGCGGCGCACATCGCCGGCAAGAACGTCCTCATCTTCGCCGTCTGCTCGCTCGTCTATTACGCGGTCGGCTTCGGGATCGCCTTCGGAGACGGCAACAGCTTCATCGGGACGAGTGGCTTCTTCCCGTCGAGCAATGAGCTGCTCGCGATCGGCCAGGCGCCGTACTCGTTCTTCACCGGGATCCCCGCCGCCAGCGGTTACCTCTTCGAGGTCGTCTTCGCCGGTGTCTCGCTCGCGATCGTGTGGGGTGCGATGGCCGAGCGGGCGAAGCTCTGGGTCTATCCGGCCTTCGGCGTCGTCTTCACGCTCATCTACTCGATCACGTCGCACTGGATCTGGCAGTCCAGCGGCTGGCTGTTCGGCAAAGGCATGCAGGACTTCGCCGGCTCCACGGTCGTGCACTACCAGGGCGCGCTCGCTGCACTCGCGGGTGCGCTCCTGCTCGGGCCGCGGATCGGGAAGTTCGGCCGCGACGGACGTGCCAACCCGATCCCGGGCCACAACATGCCGTACGCAGTGCTCGGGACGATCATCCTCTGGTTCGGCTGGTTCGGATTCAATCCCGGCTCGACGCTCGGCGTCGTCACCGGTGACCACATCGGCTACTTCGGCTACGTCGCGCTGACGACGAACATCGCCGCTGCGGCCGGCGCGGTCGGCGGCCTCGCGAGCGCCTGGTGGATCCTGCGCAAGCCCGACATCTCGATGATGCTGAACGGTGTCCTCGCCGCGCTGGTCGCGATCACCGCGGCTTCAGGGTTCGTCGCGCCCTGGGCCGCGATCGTGATCGGCGGTGTCTCGGGCTGGATTGCCGTCGCAGGCGTCCTGTTCGTCGAGCGCATCGGCATCGACGATCCGATCGGCGCCGTCGCCGTGCACGGGATGTCAGGTGTCTGGGGCACGCTCGCGACGGGAATCTTCGCCGTACCTGCACTCGCGTCCAATCTCGCCACCGGCACGGGCGGGCTCGTCTACACGGGCTCGTTCCACCAACTCGGCGTCCAGGCGCTCGGCCTCGTCACCGTGGGCGCGTTCACGTTCTCCACGTGCTTCGGCTCGTTGTGGGTGATGAAGCGGGTGTGGGGAATCCGTGTCGAGACGGAAACGGAGACGGCCGGTCTCGACGTCTCGGAGCACGGCATGTGGGGCTATCCCGAGTTCTACATCCCGGTCCCGGGTGGGTACGGCACCGAGACGCACGGGCATCTCGGTCTCTCCCACGGGAACGGGCACGCTGCGCCTGCTCCCGCGGTTCCCGCCGCTCGACCCGAACCTGCGCCCGGTTAGCGACCGCTTCTGCGAGGGCGCCGCGAGCTCGAGCGGCGCCCTCGAGCCTCCCGGGTAAAGATGCGCCGGGATGAGGTACCAGTTCGTCGACTGTCGGTGGGAGCTCGGGAAACCGGACCGCGGCCGCGAGCTCTACCTCGGCGGTCACATCCCGGGCGCCAGCTTCCTCGACGTCGACACCGATCTGTCGTCGCCGCCCGGGCCACGAGGCAGACATCCTCTGCCTGACCCACAACAGTTTGCTCGCGCGGCAGCGCGAGCAGGTGTCGGCGATGACGTCTTCGTCGTCGCGTACGGGAACATGGGTGGCGCCGAGCGGCTGTGGTGGCTCCTTCGTCACTTCGGCCACGACGAGTGCGCGGTGATCGACTTCGATTCCTGGCACGGCCCGCTCGTCTCCGGAGTTGAGGACGTCGAGCCGGCGGAGTTGACGCTGCGCCCGCGTGACGACGACACGATCGAAGCAGCGGAGCTCGACCGGAAGCGTGAACAGCTGGTCGTCGTCGACGCACGGCTCCCAAGCCGTTGGCGCGGAGAGCCGAATCCGATCGACAAGACGCCCGGCCGGATTCCGGGTGCGGTCAACGCGCCGTGGAACGAGTCGCCGCCGGAGTTGCCGGACGGCGAGCTCGTCGCCTACTGCGGCTCAGGTGTGACTGCGACCGTGCTGCTGCATCGACTTCACCTCGCCGGCCGCGAAGGAAAGCTCTATCCCGGGTCGTGGAGCGAGTGGGAGCAGCTCGGGTTGCCGGTCGAGCGCGGCTAGGCGGTCGACGTCGCCGTGTTGCCGCCGAAGTGCGCGAGGTACGGCTGCCAGCCGTTCGGGATCTTAGGCGCGGCCAGGCGGATGAACAGGACCGGCGCGGGAGCCTTCGGTGGATGGACGAGCTCCATGCGTGCCTCTTCGAGGGTTCGGTTGCCCTTGTGGTGGTTGCACGGCGCGCACGCGGTCACGACGTTCTCCCAGATGGATTCCCCGCCGCGTGACCTCGGGATGACGTGGTCGAGCGTCAGTCGGCCTGCGGTGGTGCCGCAGTAGACGCAACGCCAGCTGTCGCGCGCGAAGAGCGCGCGGCGGGAGATCTTGCGCTGGACGGCGCGCGGTACTCGCACGTAGGCCACGAGCCGGATCACATGGGGCCAGGGATACGTATCTGTCGCGGAGTGCAGCGGCTGGTCGAGCTCCTCGATCACCTCGGCCTTCCCCTTGAACACGAGCACGTGGGCACGCCGCACGGATGTGACATTCAGCGGCTCGTAACTCGCGTTCAAAACCAGAACCTGCTGCATCTAGGCGGAAATGTAGCTGAGTGAACGGGGGTTACCCAGCCATGGCCCGCTCGACCGCCTCTTCCTCCTCGGGGGAGAGAGCCACGGACGGTCGGCCGTGGTCGAGCTCCTTGACGTAGATCCTGGCGTAATCGCGTCCCTGGATGGCGGTCAAGACGACGCCGCTCCGGCCCGCGTCGAGGAGGGCGATCGAGGCCGATTGGTGTCCGCCTGCTCCCTCATAAGCGTCGTACCGCACGAGCGAGGTTTTCGAGACCGCGGTGTCGACCCGGCGATCGACCCGCGAGAGCCCGGCGGCAATCTCGTCGACGGCCCTGTGCAGATCATCGATCCGTCCCTGAAGCGAAACGGCGAAGTCGACGAGATCCTGCTTGCCGCCACCGAGCAGGACGAGCTGGGACGCACGAACGGCGCGCAGCTTCCACCACGCGAGACCGGCAACCAGCAGCGCGACTCCTGCAACCACGCAGGCCCCGATCGCGATCCACTCCCCCCTCGAGAGGCCCATCAGCTAAGCGACCGAGAAGATGACCTTGTACTCGGCGGAGTTGTTCGTGGTCGTTTTCTCCCCTGGCACCGGCGCGACGTCGACCTTGATCGTCGTGGGGACACCGAACAGCCCGGTGAGGTTGATGTTCGTGAAAGTCACCTTCTTCGTCTCGCCGGCGTTGATCACGTCGATCTTCTTCTTCAGCACGATCGGGTTCGGCGACCTGAGGATGGTCAGCGTGACCTGGATGTTGAACTCCTGGAAGTCACCCGAGTCGGTCACTGCCACCTGGAACGCAAGGTCGGTCGACGCGGTGATCTGGTTGTCGCTCGCAGCGCCGTTCGGATCGAGCCGCTTGCCGTCGGGAAGTGCCGTGACGGAGACGAGAGCGCTGCCGTGTTTTCCGCTAGTCGTCCCTCCGCCTGTTGCGGCGCCGTGGACGCGCAACCACACCTGTGTCATCGCCTGAGTGCCCGCGAGCTCGGGGTTGAGAATGATGTTGGAATCGGGGACCGCGCCGATGTCGCTGATGTTCTGGTTCCGCAACTCGAGCTGTGTCGGCTCCCTGAAATAGAAGTCCCAGTTGACGTCACTGGCGACAAGCAGGAGCGCCTGGTCGGAGATGAGCCGTCCAGAGACGGCCGAGTTGCTCGCCTTTGCCGTCGCCGTCTGCCGGAAGGCGTCGGCCAGCCGGCTGAGACCGCTCGAACGGAGCTTGAGCACCTCGATCAGGTGATCATGCTCGACGCGGAGCGGGCCGGGCGGGTTCAGCTGGCTGGCCGTGGCCACCTCCTGCTGCTCCTGCGCTGCGAGACCGTTGATCTTGGCCTCGAGATCGGTCTCCTTGATTCCTGTCGCGCTCAGGGCTGCGTTCAGGTCTTTGGCGATCTGATCATTGCGCCTCGCGATGCCGCGAACGTCCTGGATGTACCCCTCGTACCTGGCGTGCTTGCCGCTCGACGCGCAACTGCGCACGCCCACGACGAGTAGGACGACGGCCAGGATCAGAAAGGCGATCAGCCCCGCCAGGCGGAGCATCGGGATCAGGCCCTGGGGCGGGCGCACGGGGCGGCGGGGGCCTTTCGGGGGCGGGCGCCGGGGGGTGCGGACACGCTCCGAGGCCTCTTCGGTCTCGGGCTCGTCGAAGAAGTCGAATTCGATGTCGGAGTCGTGTTCGGTCATGGCGGGGGCCAGGGCCTGGGAGTCACAGCCGAAGCGGCGTTCACTCTAACCCGTACCCCAGCCGTTCTCGACAAGTGAAGGACTTGTCGATGCCCCCGCCAACCCTGGAGAGCCGGTGTCGAACGCAGCCCCAGCCCTTGTCCAGAGCGAGCTCGTCCTCGGGCGCTACCGCCCGCTGCGGCCGCTCGGGAGTGGAGGTTCCGGCTCGGTCTGGCTTGCCCGGGACGAGCAGAACGGGCTCGACGTCGCTCTCAAGATCGTCCCTCGGGAGGGCAAGGCGGCATCCCGGGCCGAGCGGGAGGCGGAGGCCGCCGCCCGCCTGCGCCACCCCTCCTGCCAGCGCGCGTACGGGTTCGGACGCGACTCCCAGCATGTCTACATCGCCTACGAGTACGTGCCGGGCCGGACCTTTCGCGAGGCGCTTCGGAGCGGCGAGCTCGATGACGACTCCACGATCGAGGCGTGCGCTCAGATCCTCGAGGCACTCGCGCACGCGCACGCGCGCGGGATCGTTCACCGCGACGTCAAGCCGTCGAACGTGCTGCTCGCCGAAGGGAGGGACGTTTCCGTCAGGGTGCTCGACTTCGGTCTGGCGCAGATCCAGCAGGCCGAAACTCTGACTGCGCAGGGCGATGTGCCGGGCACACTCGCCTACATCGCCCCGGAGCGGCTGGCCGGTGCGCTGACGACCGAGGCGGCGGACGTGTGGGCGGTGGGATTGATGCTCTGGGAGGCGCTGGCCGGCCGCCATCCGTTCTGGCGGAGCTCCCTCCTGGAGACGGCGCGCGCAATCGAGGCCGGCGCGCCGCGACTGGAGACTGTGCGGCCGGATCTGCCGAAGCCGCTTCTCGCCGCGGTCAACGGCGCCCTCGACCTTGATCCGGCCCGGCGACCGAGTGCAGCAGTCCTTGCCGAGACAGTGCGGCTCGCCGCGCGCAAGCGGCGCGTCCGGAAAGGCGGGGGTCAGACCCTGGCCGTTCCGGCCGTGGTACCGCGGCTCGTCCCCGCCCTACTGGCCGCAACAGTGGCCGGCTGGACTGCCTGGACGCTGCCGTTCTTCCCCAGCGGCTGGCCGCTCGGTCTCGCAGCTCTGGCCGCCGCCGCCTCCATCGTGAATGCCCGTCTTGGGCTCGCCTTCGCGCTTGCCGTCCCGGTCTTGCCGCTCGGAAACCTCGCGCTCGGCGCGGCGGTGGTCTACGCGCTGGCCGCGGCTGGGCTCCTGGTGGCGATGTGGCGCGAACCGAAGCACGGCCTGCTCTTCTCGCTTGGCGCCGTCCTGGCGCCGATCGCAGGCTCTCGGCCTCTTCCCGCTCGCCGCTCTGGCAGTGAGCTCACGCGTGCGACGGGCTGTGCAGGCCGCGGCAGCCGTGCTGGTGGCCGGAATCGTGGCTGGGATCCGCGGAGCGCCGCTGCCCTTCGACGGTGCTCGTCCGCCCGACCTGGGGATCGTTGCGAGCGGAGATCCGCTCACGGTTCTGGCGGCGATCTGGGACGCCCTGCTCTCGAGGCCCACGCTTGCCATCGAGACCGTCGTCCTTGCCACCGTCGCGGTCCTGCTCCCTCTGGCCCGTACCCGGGGGCTCTGGGCGATCGCCGGGCTCGGGGCGGGGTTCCTGGCTGCGGCCTTGCTCCTGGCGCCGGCAGCGGCTGCTGCCCCGCTCGTGGTGGCCGTGTGGGCCACCTGCCTGGCGGTAGCGGTGCGTTAGCATCGCTTGCCGGGTATTCCCTGGCAATGGTCCTCCGCGCAATCGAACAAAAAATCGAGTCCCTTTTCGAGGGGATTTTCGGCCGCGCATTTCGGACGAACGTCCAGCCGGTCGAGCTTGCGCGCAAGCTCGCAAAGGAGATGGACGAGCACCGCACGGTCTCTGTCTCCCGTGTCTACGTTCCGAACGAGTACACCGTGTACCTCTCGCCGGGCGATCGCGAGCAGTTTTCGAGTTACGAAGACAACCTGAAGAGCGAGCTGCAGGAGTACCTTTCCGAGCATTCGCGCCGGGAGGACTACGCGCTGCTCTCGCCGGTGCGCGTCCTGATGGAGACGGACAGCGACCTCGACGTGGGTGAGTTCGGCATTGCAACCCGGATGGTGCAGCCGGAACGCCGCCGGGCTGCTTCCGGCGAGCCCGAGGGCGATGTTGCGCCCGGCGCGACGATGATCTACAAGCCGGAAACCCCCGTGGCGACCCAGGCGGTCAGCGCCGAAGAGCTCGGCGTCGAGCCTGAGCTGGTGACGCTGAGCTTCGACGGGACGCGCTACGAGGTGAAACAGCGCCGAGTGGTGATCGGACGGTCGCGCGACTGCGACATTCAGCTTGCTGACACGAACGTCTCGAGACGTCACGCCGAGCTGCGTCAGGAGGGTGCGTCCTACTGGATCGTCGATCTCGGCTCGACGAACGGGATCGAGGTCAACGGCAAGCGCGTGAAGCGGGCCAAGCTCACCGACGGCGACACGATCACGCTCGGCTCGACCGAGGTGGCATTCAGCCAGGATTCAACATGATCTTCGACTCGGCCGCGGTCGACGAGGTCCTGCTCGTCCTCAAGATCGCGTTCCTCGTTCTGCTCTACACGTTCATCTGGCGGATCGTGCGGACCGCGAGCCGCGATCTGCGCCTCCCCCAGGAGAGCTTCGTGCTCGCCCCTTCCGCGGCCGCCGGCATGCACGCCTCGCGACCGGGCCTGCACACCGGGCACCTCGTTGTCGTCAAGAGCGCGGATCTCCAGAGTGGAGAGGACTTCGAGCTGAACTCCGCGCAGCTGACGATCGGGCGCGGGAATCAGAACGACATCGCGATCGCCACCGACGAATACGCCTCTGCGCGTCATGCGCGTTTCGAGCCCCGCCAGGACGGCGTCTGGGTCCAGGACCTTGGCTCGACGAACGGTACGTATCTCAACGGGACGCGACTCGACCGACCGCGCCGACTCAGTCGCGGCGACATCGTCCGCATCGGCGAAACCGACCTCAGGTACGAGCAGTGACCGGCCTCGGGCACGTAGGCGTGATCACGGACACGGGCCGCAGACGGCGCCGGAACGAGGACGCTTACGTCTGCGAGCCGCCGCTCTTTGCCATCGCCGACGGCATGGGTGGCGCTCAGGCGGGCGAAGTCGCATCGCGTCTCGCGGCGGCCGCGCTGAAGGAGAGCCGTGCCGATGCCGGCGGAGAGCACCGCATCTACGACCTGATCCAGGAGGCGAACCGGCGCGTGTACGCCCGTTCGAGCACCGATCCCAAGACTTCGGGAATGGGCACCACGATCACGGTCGCGCTCGTGGAGAACGGCAATGTCGCCTTCGGACACGTGGGCGACTCGCGCGCCTACCTGATCCGTGACGGTCACATGGAGCAGGTGACGGAGGACCACTCGCTGGTGAACGAGCTGATGAAGAGCGGCAAGCTCTCGCGCGAGGAGGCGGAGACGCATCCACAGCGCTCGGTGATCACGCGCGCGCTCGGCACGGATCCCGACGTCGACGCCGACACGTTCACGATCGAGGCAAAGGTCGGCGATGTCTTCCTCCTCTGCTCGGACGGGCTCACCGACATGGTGGGGGAGCGCGAGATTCAAGAGCTGGTCGAACGGAATCGCGAGAACCTCGATGCGGCACTGAAGGCGCTGGTCAAAGCCGCAAACCGAGGCGGCGGCGAGGACAACATCACGGTGGTCGCATTCGAGATCGCAGAAGAGCAGGCGCTGATCCACGACGGCGATACACGTGAGAGCGTGCTTCCGGTTGAGGCGCGCGACGAGGAGGACACGCTCACCGAAGCGGATGCCGTGCCGGTGGTCGATACGGCGGTGATCTCCACGGAGGAAATCCAGGCGGAGCTCGAGGCCAAGGAGCGTCGGGAGCGCGCAGTGAGACGCCGCCACCTGCGCCGGCGGGTCCTCGCGTGGTTGGCCCTGATCGCGATCGCGGCCGGAATCGCGGTTGCGCTGTACCTGAGGTTCGTGCGCTGACTCTGAGCCCGAGGAACCGTGAGCTCGTATTCCTCTTCGTCGTCGGCGTCTTGACGGCGGTCGGCTTCGCGAGCGTCTACATCGCCCGCCAGGACGTCGTGTCGACTGCCTCCCTGACGTATGCGGGCTTCTTCTTCGCGCTGTATCTCGCGGCACATCTCGTCACGCGCTACACCGTTCCGTTTGCCGATCCCTATCTGCTCCCGATTGCCGGCCTGCTGACTGCGATCGGCCTGACGGAGATCTACCGGCTCAATCCCGATGATGCGTTCAAGCAGGGCGTCTGGATCGTCGTTGCGGTCGTGCTCTTCGCTGCGACGCTCTTTCTGCTGCGACATGACTACCGCCGGCTGGAGACGTACAAGTACCTCTTCGGCATCTCGGCGATCGCTCTGCTGCTCCTGCCGATCCTGCCCGTCATCGGCCTGACGGTGAACGGCGCGCGCTTGTGGGTGGAGATCGGGTCGCTGCGCTTCCAGCCGGGCGAGCTCGCGAAGATCATGCTCATCGTCTTTCTCGCCGGGTACATGCGCGAGAAGCGCGAGGTGCTGGCACAGGGGCGCCTCAAAGACTGGGGGCCGCTTCTCGTCATCTGGGTGCTGGCGATGCTCGTCCTGCTGGAGACGAGGGATCTCGGCGGCGGTCTTCTCTACTTCGGGATCTTCCTCGCGATGCTCTACATGGCGACGGCGCGCATCGCGTACGTCGCCGTGGGCCTCGGCCTGTTTCTCGTCGGCGCCGTGGGGGTGTGGAGGGTGACGCCACATGTGCAGGACCGCGTGACGATCTGGCTTCATCCGTGGACCGAGCACAAGATCTACTGCCCGCTCTCGGGGCAGCCCGACCTGCGCCAGAACTGCCAGAGCTTCCAGCTCGTGAAATCGCTCTACTCCATAGCCAACGGCGGCTACGGAGGCACCGGGCTCGGCAAGGGGACGGTCACCAACCTCAACGGCAAGCAGATCATCCCCGATCTCAACACCGACTTCATCTACTCCGCCCTCGCGCAGGAGCTCGGCCTGATCGGCGTGGCCGCGCTCCTCCTCGTCTACATGATCTTCGTCTTGCGCGGGATGCGCATCGCGCTGCTCGCTCAGGACGGCTTCTCGAAGCTCGCCGCCGCCGGACTGACGTTCGGCTTCGCGCTGCAGACCTTCATCATCGTCGGCGGCATCCTGCGGTTGATCCCGCTGACGGGGATCACGCTGCCCTTCGTCTCCTACGGCGGATCGAGCGTCGTCGCGAACTTCGTCCTCTTAGCGGGGCTCCTGCTCATCTCGAATCGCGCGAATAGAGAGATGCTGCGGTGAACAAACAGGTCTCGCATATCGGGATTGCGGCGCTCGCGCTGCTCTCCTCCCTCGTCATTGCGACGACCTACTGGCAGACGTGGGCGAACGCGGGCCTCGCCAACCGGCAGGACAACGACATCCGGCTCGTGGCGCAGTTCACGATCAAGCGCGGCAAGATCTATGCCTCCGACGGCCGCACGGTGCTCGCGACGAACGTGACCAGGAACCGTGCCGGGCAGACGCTGTACTTCCGTCGCTATCCCACCGGCCCGATCTTCTCCGACGTCGTCGGGTACTCGACACAGACGCGCAACCGCACCGGTCTCGAGCAGTCGTACAACGACTATCTCACGGGCTCGAACGCGAACCTGGACACGGTCTTCCGCTCCGCTCTCGACAAGCTGAAGGGGACGACCGTCACCGGCAACGATCTCGTCTTGACCATCAACCCCGCCGCCCAGGCGCTGGCGCTGCGGCTGCTGCGCGGCAAGTGCGGCGCCGTTGTCGCGACTCGAACCGTCGACGGGGCGGGTCCTCGTGATGGCGACCAATCCGACGTACAACGCGAACTTGATCGAGAAGCGCTTCGGTGTGGCGACGCGAACGAACCTTCCGTGCGGCGCGCCGCTTGTCAACCGTGCGACCGTCGGCAAGTATCCGCCGGGCTCGACGTTCAAGATGGTCACCGCGGCTGCTGCTCTCGACACGGGGCGCTTCACTCCGGACTCGCCGTTCTACGACCCGGGCTACTGCGAGGAGTACGGCAAGCAAGTTCGCAACGCCGGTAATCCGGAAGCGCCCGAGACGTTCGGCCACGTCAACCTGACGCTCGGATTCCAGCATTCGATCAACTCGGTTTTCTGCAACGTCGGCAAGGCTCTCGGCGCCGGAGTCGTGCTCGACTACGCGAAACGCTTCGGCTTCTACTCCCTGCCGCCGCTCGAGTTGCCGGAGAGCGAGCGCGTGGCGAGTGGTCTGTACAACCGTGGCCGCCTCTTCGATCCGAAGCATCCGGATACGCAGGTCGACCCGGGCCGCCTTGCGTTCGGTCAGGAACGGTTGGCAGTGACTCCCTTGCAGATGGCGATGGTGGCGGCCGCGATTGGCAACCACGGCGCCGAGATGCGCCCCCAGATCGTCGAGCGCATCGTCTCGCCCGGCGGCAAGACGATCACGCACTTGCAGCCCGATCAGCTCGGTCGGCCGATCAAACGGCAGACCGCGGACGAGCTCACACGCATGATGGAGCTCGTCGTGACCGGCGGCACCGGAACGGCTGCCGCAATTCCCGGGATTCGTGTCGCAGGCAAAACCGGAACCGCGGAAGTAGGCCGCGGCAACGTCCACACGACCTGGTTCGCCGCTTTCGCCCCGGCCAACGCCCCACGTGTGGCAATCGCCGTGGTGGTCGAGAACCAACTGAACGGCTTCGGCGGCACGATCTCCGCGCCGATCGCCAAGCAGGTCATGGAGGCCCTGCTCCGGTAGGGGCGAACCCCTACTCTGAGAAGGCCCATGGCCGTTTCCGACACCCTCATCAACACGCTCTTCGACGGGCGTTACCGCATCCTGCGCAAGCTCGGCACGGGTGGGATGGCGAACGTCTACCTGGCCGAGGACGAGGTGCTCGGCCGGCGCGTTGCGATCAAGATCCTGAACGATCGTCATGCCGGCGACGATCAGTTCGTCGAGCGCTTCCGCCGTGAGGCGAAGAACGCAGCCAGCCTTTCGCATCCGAACATCGTCTCGATCTATGACCGCGGCGAGGCGGAGGGCACCTATTACATCGCGATGGAGTACCTCGACGGTCGCTCGTTGAAGGAGCTGATCGTCGCGCGTGGTCCCGCGCCGATCCACCTCGCAGTTGACTACACGCGTCAGATCCTCGCTGCGATCCGGTTCGCGCATCGGCACGGCATCGTCCATCGCGACATCAAGCCGCACAACGTGCTCGTCGACGGCGAGGGACGACTGAAGGTGACGGACTTCGGAATCGCGCGCGCAGGCGTAAGTCAGATGACCGAAGCGGGATCGATCATCGGCACTGCGCAGTACCTGTCGCCCGAGCAGGCGAAGGGTGCGCCGGTCGACCAGACCTCGGATCTCTATTCGGTCGGCGTCGTGCTCTACGAGCTGCTGACGGGAGAAGTGCCGTTCACGGGCGATACGCCGGTCGAGATCGCTATGAAGCACCTGTCGACCGTGCCTGAGCCGCCTTCGTCGAAGCGCGCCGACATTCCCAGGGACCTCGACCTGGTCGTCATGCGCGCACTTGGCAAGGACCCCTCGGAGCGCTACCAGAGCGCGGAGGAGATGGACGCGGACCTCCGCCGCGTCAACCGCGGGACTGCGATCTCTCCCGTCACCGAGGAGGCAGCGACCGCGATCATCTCTCGGCCGCCGCCCTCGGCCGTCACGGAGATCACGTCCCGCGCGCCGAGGCCACCGGTTCCCTACGCACCGCCCTCCGCTTACTACGACTACGACGAGCCTTCGAGGCGCGCGCTGTGGCCGTGGTTCGTCGCGCTGCTGTTCGTGACGGCGGCGCTCGTCGGCGGGTACTTCCTGTACTCCCAGATCCAGGACCAGCTCAGTGGATCGGAGACGGTCGCCGTCGGCAACTACGTCGGGATCCGCGAGGCCGACGTGGTTCCGATGATTCGGGCAAAGGGACTGAAGCCGAACGTCGTGCGACAGCCGAGCACTACCGTCGACGAGACCTTCGTCATCTCGCAGACCCCGAAGCCCGGAGATCACATTCCCAAGAACAACTTCGTCACGATCTACGTCTCGACAGGCCCGCCGAAGACTGAGGTCCCCGACGTCGTCGGAGAGCAGCAGGACCAAGCTCTGTCAGACCTGCAGGACGCAAAGCTGAAAGGGAAGACGGTGCAGGTCGAGTCCAACAAGCCGGAGGGGCAGGTGATCTCGCAGTCGCCGACCGCGGGCGCGTCGGTGAAGCAGGGCGAGACGGTGAAGCTCAATGTCTCGAAGGGGCCGAAACCGGTGGCGGTCCCGAACGTCATCGGTTCGACCTTCGAGTCGGCGAACTCGACCCTGCTCGGACTGGGATTTGGGGTCAAGCGCGAGGTCGTGACGTCGGACGCGCCGAAGGACACCGTCGTCGACACGAGCCCGGGTGTCGGGACGCTCCAGCCGCCGAACACGACGATCACCGTCATGGTGTCGAAGGGCCCGAAGACCTCCACCGTGCCCGACGTGACGACGCTGTCCCAGAGCGATGCGCAGGCGACGCTGAAGGCCTCGGGCTTCGGCGTGAAGATCGTCAGCCAGCCGGTCACCGACCAGAGCCAGGACGGCATCGTGCAGACCCAGGACCCGCCCGGCGGATCGCAGCAAGCGCCCGGCACGATCGTGACGATCGCCGTCGGCAAGTTCACCGGGACGCCCACCCCGCCGTGATCTTGTGAGCCGGCTGAAGGTCGCGATCCTTGCCGGCGGGCGGTCCTCCGAGCACGAGATCTCGCTCGCGTCGGCCCGCTCGGTGCTCGAATCGCTCGATCCGGCGGAGTACGACGTCGTCACCGTCGCGATCGGCCGTGACGGACGCTGGGAGCTCGGCTCCGGCGACGGCTCGGTGGCCGAGACGCTTCCCGTTCCGGCCGCAAACGCGCCTGCCACCCTGGGCGCTGTCGACGTCGTCCTGCCCATCCTGCACGGGCCCTTCGGGGAGGACGGGACGGTACAGGGGCTGCTCGAGCTCGCGGGCGTGCCGTATGTCGGAGCGGGCGTGGCGGCGTCGGCGCTCTGCATGGACAAGGACCTGTTCAAGAAGGTGCTGCGCGACAGCGGGATTCCGGTCGCGCGCCACATTGCGCTTCGCGAGGGCGATGAAGTCGAGAACCCATTCGGTTTTCCCTGCTTCGTCAAGCCTGCGCGCCTCGGATCCTCGGTCGGGATCACGAAGGCGCACGACGAGGCGGAGCTCCAAGCTGCGGTCAGGCTTGCTTTTCGGCACGACGACAAGGTCCTCGTAGAGGAGTTCCTCGACGGGATCGAGGTCGAGGTCGGCGTGCTCGGCAACCGCGAGCCCATCGCGTCCGTTCCCGGCCAGATCGTGCCGCTGGGGCACGAGTGGTACGACTTCGAGTCGAAGTACGACGAAGGCGGGATGGAGCTCGTGATCCCGCCCGACCTGCCCGAGGACGTCCTCGAAGCGGTGCAGCGTGCGGCGGTCGAGTCGTTCCGCGTCACCGAGTGCGAGGGCATGGCCCGCGTGGACTGCTTCGTCGTCGACGGCAATCGCGTCGTCGTGAACGAGCTGAACACGATTCCCGGCTTCACGTCGACGAGTGTCTACGCGAAGCTGTTCGATGCGTCAGGAATTTCCTACGAGTCGCTGCTGCGCCGTCTGATCGAGCTCGCCGTCGAGCGGCACGAGCGCCGCTCGAAGCTCGAGTACTAGGCTTTCCCGAAGGCGCGCACTTCGTTCACGTGCGCGGGAAGTGGCCGCCGGGCGCAACTTTCGGTGATCCAGACGATGTAGAAACGCTTCGGCGCCGACTGATGGATCGCGAACCGCGTTGTCCGACCGACGACGCGGCTGTCGGAGACCTTCTGCCCGAGGGTGCCCTGAGATGTTCGTCGCGCGAATCTCGGCGGTGAAGCCGGGCGTGTCCGTGACACCGTGATCCGGGACAGCTGAACAACCGACGTCGCATCGAGCACGAGCCCGACGCCGGCCTTGTGCACTCCTTCGAGCCCGCTGTTGTAGTCCTCGGTCGACCAGTACGTCGCGACGTTGCCGTCCGTTGCCTTCGGGCGCGTCGGCGTCGTGCTCGGTGCCGTCTCCGTACGGATCGTAGGCGCCGACGCCTTCAATTGTGATCGCGCGCGCCGACCGGAACATCCTGCCGCCACCGCCGCGCAGCGTGAACAGTCCGACGACGACGGCGGCGATGGCGAGTGCGCCGAGGAGTCCGATGAGGAGCGGAACAGGTGAAACAGGCTTGCGGTGCTTCTGCGGCCGGAGCCGTTGCGCGGCCGGCACCACCATCGTGACCGCGCCGTCCTCACCGCGGTCGAGCTCGGCGAGGCTCGCCTCGATCTCGGCCGCGAAGGCGTCCATGGTCGGAAATCGGTGTTCCGGATCCTTCTCGAGTGCACGATCGATCATCTCGGCGACACGGAGCGGTATGTCGCCCCGCACGTCCAGGACGTTGGGCGACGGCTCCTGTATGTGCTTCATCGCAATGGCGACGAAGCTCTCGCCGGGGAACGGCAACTCTCCGGTGAGCATCTCGTACAGCACGATCCCGAGCGAGTAGACGTCCGTATGGGCGTCGACCGGCTGGCCGCTCGCCTGTTCCGGGGCGATGTAGTTCGACGTTCCGAGGATCGTCCCCGTCTGAGTCACGCCGTGGTCGACGTCCAGCGAGCGCGCAATCCCAAAGTCCGTGACCTTCGCGCGTCCGTCGCCGTTCAGCAGGACGTTCTGCGGCTTCACGTCACGATGGACGAGCCCATGGTCGTGGGCGAACGCGAGGCCGCGGGCTATCTCGTGCGCGATTTCGAGCGCGTCGCGCAAGTCCAGGCGGCCTTTGCGAACGACGAGCTCCTTCAGGTTCTCGCCGTCGATGAACTCGAAGACGATGTATTGCCGGCCGTCCTCCTCGCCACGATCGATCACCGTCACGATGTTCGGATGCTGGAGCTGCGCGACGGAACGCGCCTCGTGCTTGAACCGCTCGACGAAGTCCTCGTCCTCGTTGTACTGCTGATGGAGAACCTTCAGGGCGACGTTGCGCTCGAGCAGCGAGTCGTGGGCCTTGTAGACCGTCGACATCCCGCCGTGTCCGACGACCTCCTCCAGCTCGTATCGATCCGCGATCGTCTCCCCGACCACCACGCTCGAAAGCTACCCGCCCGTCCCCTGCCGTAAGCCGAGGATCAGTGGGTGCGCGCCCTGCGGAGGCGCAGACCGAGCCACAGGCCTCCGCACCAGAGGGCGTACAGGATGGCCACGAGGCTCGCGAGGAACCAGACCGGAACGATGTGGTTGCCCTGTCCGTCCTCGGCCCGGCCGGCGACGAGGGCGACGGCCCAGCCGAACGCCATCACCGCTCCCAGGCCGATCACGACCCTCGGCCGCGCGACGCCGGTGGCGCCGACGGAAAGCGGCAGCGCCAATGCGATCACGGCGATGAGATACCCGGCCACTGCCTGGCTATCGGCGCGGAGCCCCGCGAACGTGAACCGGCAGCCCCTAGCTGAGAACGGAGCCGAGCGCGTCTTCCCAGACGCCGAGTGCCTCGTCGAGCTCGCCCTCGGAGATGACGAGCGGCACGAGCACGCGAATGCAGTTCGAGTAGATCCCTGACTTGAGCAGGAGCAGCCCGCGCGCCGATGCGGCCTCGACGACGGCCGTAGCCAGCTCCGGGGCGGGATCCTTGGTGCCACGGTCATGGACGAGCTCGATCGCGAGCATCGCGCCGAGGCCGCGGACGTCGCCGATTGCGTCCCACCGCTGCTGCCAGCCCTCCATGCGGCTGCGGATGGTCTCGCCGATCTGCCCCGCCCGTTCGATGAGGTTCTCGTCCTCGAACACGTCGAGCACGGCGAGTGCAGCGGCCTGCGCGACGGGATTGCCGACGTACGTTCCGCCGATCGCGGAGTCGCCGGGGGCGTCCATGATCTCGGCTTTGCCGATCACGCCGGAGAGCGGCAGACCGGCCGCGATCGACTTCGCGATCGTCATCAGGTCGGGCTCGACGTCGTAGTGCTCGATTCCCCACATCTTTCCGGTGCGCCCGTAGCCGGTCTGTACCTCGTCGATCACCAGCACGATGCCGTTGTCGTCGCAGATGCGCCGCACGCCTTCGAGGAACTCGGGCGGCGCGACGACGAACCCACCCTCACCTTGCACCGGCTCGATGACGATTGCCGCGACGTTCTCGGCAGCGACTGTCGTGATGAACGCGCGCTCGAGCGCCTCGAGCGCCTCGGCCGCGCTCGGGCCGCGGTAGTCCTGTGCGAACGGCAACCGATACACCTCGGGCGCGAACGGGCCGAGACCGGCCTTGTAGGGATGGGTCTTGGAGGTGAGTGTCAGCGACAGCAGCGTGCGACCGTGGAAGCCGCCCTCGAAGCCGATCACGGCGGGTCGCTTCGTGTATGCGCGCGCGAACTTGATCGCGTTCTCGACTGCTTCAGTGCCGGCGTTGAAGAACGCGGCTTTCACGGGGCCGGAGATCGGCGCGGTCTCGACCAGCCGCTCGGCGAGCGTGATGTACGTCTCGTAGGGGACGATCGTGAAGTCGGTGTGCAGGAACTTCGCGGCCTGTTCCTGCACGGCGTCGACGACACGTGGGTGCGCGTGGCCGACGTTGAGGCAGCCGACCCCTCCGGTGAAGTCGATGAACGTGTTGCCGTCGACGTCAGTGAGCGTCGCGCCCTCGCCACGTTCGATCACAACCGGCAGATAGATGGAAAGCGGGTCCGCGATCACGCGGTCCTTCCGCTCCAGGATCTCCCGGGAGCGTGGCCCCGGAATGGCCGTTCTGAGCTCGATCGCCTTCGTCGTCGCCATGGCCCTGACGATAGCGCAGCCGGCGGCCGCACTGCATACCTGTATAGGGGTCTTACAGCGCCTAGCGGAACGCGGGCGTGGAGAGCGCCTTGACCGTGTAGAGGCCGGCGGCGTTCCACAGCATGAAGCCCTTGGTGTGCTCGAGTCTCGCCGCCTGGATCTGGTCCCGGACGTCCGCGAGCGTGTAGGTGCGGCCGAGGGAGAAGTCCTGTAGCCACGGGATCAGCTTGGTCGCGTGTCCTCGCACCGCCTTGCGGAAGTCGCGCAACGAGTAGGCCACCGTCGTGCCCGGACGCGAGTCCGGGTCGACGATGTTGTACTCGCCGGAGACGTAGTGAGACGGGTACACCATCGGATAGATGGCGTCCACGTAGCGCGCGATCCGCCGCGGGAACTGGCCGATCCCGAGGTTCCGCGTGGCGGAGAGGCCGAAGACGTCCACCGAGAGGCGTACGCCGAGCGGCTTGAGCCGCTGTTGCGCGTACTTGGCGAACATCGGAATCGTCCAGCCCATCGGCTGGGCATGCTTGCCCGGGTAGCGGATCTGCGAGATGTCGCCATCGCTCGGGAATCGGACGTAGTCGAACTGGATCTCGTCGAAGCCGAGCTTCGCGGCCTGCACGGCGATGTCGACGTTGTATTTCCAGACCCGCTTGTCGTAGGGGTTCGTCCACCCGAGACCGGCGCTGTTGAGCCAGCGCGAGCCGTCGGCCCTCCTGATTGCGAACTGGGGAACGCCGGCCGACAGTGCCGGATCCTCGAAGGTGACGACCCGGCCGACGAGATAGAGCCCCGCAGCATGGATTGTGGCGACCGTGCGCTCAGCGTCGTAGTAGCGCTTTGCGGAGCCGATCTTGCGTGCGAGGGGAACGTTGACCGGGAAGCCGATCTCTCCGTTCTCGTCCTTGACGTCGAGCTCGATCGCGTTGAGTCCCGCCCCCTTCATGGCGACGTACTCCTTGATCTTTCCGGGCAGACCTGCGAGCGCCATCGTCACGTGCACCCCGCGAACCTCGTCAGGCAGAGGCCGGGGCTGCAGGATTTGCGGGCTTTGGGGTCTGAGGTGCGTGAGCCGCGGCGCGCACGGTCTTGTGTCCATTCACGTGGGTCGCGATTACGCCGCCGGCGACACCGGCCGCGATGAGTGCGAGCAGCGCGCAGGAGGCGATGAGCCGCTGCTTGTGGCGTCGCTTGCGCGCCTCGGCCCTCCGCACCTTGGAGCGGGCATTCGGATCGACAGGCTGAAGGACATACCTCGTAGGCAAGGTGTGGAAAACTAACAGAGCCCGGGCGGCCGTAGAATCGCCCCTCAATGGTCCTTGCAGATCGCACGATCGCCCGATTGCTGGAGGAAGGCCGGATCGAGATCGATCCCTACGACGACTCGCTGCTCCAACCTTCGAGCGTGGATGTGCGGGTCGACCGCTTCTTCAGGGTTTTCCACAACAACCGATATCCCTATATCGACGTTCGTGAGGAGCAGGAGGACCTCACGGAGCTCGTGGAGGTGGACGACGGAACGCCCTTCGTGCTTCACCCGGGAGAGTTCGTTCTCGGCTCGACGCTCGAGCGAATTCGCCTACCGGACGACCTCGTTGCGCGGCTGGAGGGGAAGAGCTCCCTCGGCCGGCTGGGTCTGCTGATCCACTCCACCGCGGGCTTCATCGACCCGGGCTGGGACGGCCACGTGACGCTCGAGCTCTCGAATGTCGCGAATCTTCCCGTGACGATCTACCCCGAGATGAAGATCGGCCAGATCTCGTTCGTGCAGCTCACCGAGCCCGCGGCCACGCCTTACGGGACCGGCGACATCGGCTCGAAATACCAGGGCCAGCGCGGGCCGACCCCGTCGAAGTACTGGCAGAATTTTCAAAAGGAACCGACCGGTTGATCCTGGTCACGGGGGGCTCGGGCTTCGTGGGAGGCCACGTCGTGCAGGAGCTGCGTGGCCGCGACCTGCCCGTTCGCTGCCTCGTCCGTGATCCCCGCCGGGGAGCCAAGCTCGAGGCCTGGGGTTGCGAGCTGGCGGAGGGCGACCTCACCGATCCGGCGAGCCTCCGTGCCGCGGTCGCCGGCGTCGACACGGTCGTCCACCTCGTCGCGATTCGGCAGGGCCGGCGTGAGGAGTTCCAGCGGATCATGGTCGAGGGAACGCGCGATCTCCTCGCTGCTGCAAAGGACGCCGGCGTTCGTCGCTTCGTGCACATGAGCGCTCTCGGGACGAACCAAGCGACGAAGGATCTCGTGCCGTACTACGGAGCGAAGTGGGAGAACGAGCAGCAGGTGCAGGGCTCGGGCATCCCGTACGTGATCTTCCGGCCGAGCTTCGTCTTCGGGCCCGACGGCGGCATCCTCCCGACGTTCGCCAAGCTCGCGAAGCTGACTCCGGTGACCCCGATCATCGGCAGCGGCAACCAGCGCATCCAGCCGATCTGGGCGGATGATCGTGGCGAAGTACTTCGCGGAGGCGGTCGACCGTGATGACGCGGTTGGCTACATCTTCGAGCTGGGAGGCCCCGACATCGTCAGTTGGAACGAGTTCTGGGAGCGCCTCAAGCGCGCCCGGGGGATTCGCCGCCCCAGCCTCCATCTCCCGGTGGGCCTGATGAGAGTCAACGCCCTCCTCACGGAGCGCCTCCCCGGCGACATCCCGCTGACCCGGGATTTGTTGAAGATGCTCGAGTCCGGGGACAACGTCGTCTCCAACGACGATGCCGTGCAGATCTTCGCCTTGCCCCTCGTCCCGCTCGACGATCAACTGCGGCGCGCCGCTTGATCAAACGCAGCCGGAAAAGAAAGGGGGCCGCGCGAGCGGCCCCCTGTTCCGGTTACCAGCGGTGGATTAGCAGAAGCGCTTTCCTGCCTCGACCCGAGAGTAAGTGGGCCGGGCGGCGCGTAACGCGTCGTCCCCCACGCTGGCTAGGCGATTTCCCCGTAGGTCCCGGGGACAGCACCTCTACCCGCTGGTACCTCCACTGCCCGAACTAGAAATCTCCACTCTCGGACCACCTCCTTTCCGCGGTTAGCCGCAGAATATCAGTCGGCCAAGAGGTCGCCACGCAAGATCACGGTGAGCTCGAGGCCTCGGTCGAGCGGGACCGTCACCGACTCGAGGGTCGTGTCCGCCTTGCGAGCTTGCACGTATGCCGCGAGCGTGTCCTGGTGTGAGAGCACGTTGTCGGCGATGACGAGAGCGCCGGGCTCGAGTTTCGGGCGCGCCGCCTGGAAGAGCTCCTCGTAGTCCTCCTTCTCGGCGTCCAGGAAGACGACGTCGAACACATCGTCGATCTTCGGAATCGTCTGCTTGGCGTCGCCTTCGATCAACTCGGCCCACTCGTCGAGCCCGGCCTCGGAGATGTTCGCGCGCCAGGCCGCCGCCTTCGCAGGATCGCTTTCGAGCGAGAGCACGCGGCCGCCTAGAGAGCGGACGCCGGCCGCCAGCCAGACTGTGGAGTAGCCGCGCGAGGCGCCGATCTCGAGCACCTCGCAATCCACCTGGGGCGCGACCAGGGCGAAGAGGAACTGTCCGGTCGTCGGCGCGACCGCGCGGGAGCGTTCCGCGGCCGGCAGGCCGCGCTCCCGCTCCTCGGCATCCTCTTGTTGCAGGCGTCCGAGCACGGCGCGAACCCGATCGTCGAGCATCGACGGACCTTAGAGCGTGGCGTCGATCTCCCGCTGCACCTGTGTGCGAACGAAACACGTCGCGAGGTGGTCGTTGACGATCCCACATGCCTGCATCGCGGCGTAGACCGTTGTCGGGCCGACGAAGCGGAAGCCGGCACGTTTCAACTCCTTCGAGAGGGCCGCCGACTCGGGCGTGGTCGCGGCCAGATCCTTGAAGCTCTTCGGTGCCGCGCGCCGTTTCTGCGGTCGGTGCCTCCACACGAGCTCCTCGAGTGGCGTCCCGGCTTCACGCAACGTGAGTGTCCCGCGCGCGTTCGCGATCGCCGCTTCGATCTTGCCTCGATGCCGAACGATTCCGGCGTCCTTCAACAGCCGTGTGACGTCCCGCGCGCCGAATCTCGCCACGGTTTCGGGATCGAACCCGGCGAAGGCGGCGCGGAAGTTCTCGCGCTTGCGGAGGATCGTCAGCCAGGACAGCCCGGACTGGAACCCCTCGAGGCACAGCCGTTCGAGCAGGCCACGCTCGTCGGTGACGGGCCGCCCCCACTCGTCGTCGTGATACGCGAGATAGAGCTCGTCCGTCGTCGACCAGCAGCGCGTCGGCTCAGACAAGCTTGACCTTGACGATTCCGTCCTCGACGCGGACGGGGAACGTCCGCACGGATTCGACCGCAGGGAGTGTCAGCGCACGGCCCGTGCGGATGTCGATGTTCGCCCCGTGGCGTGGGCAGATCGCCACGCCGTCGTCGCACTCGAAGTCACCCTCGCACAACGGCCCGTCGTCGTGCGAGCAGCGATCCTCGAGCGCGTAGTACTCGCCGTTCAGGTTGTAGACGCCGACCGCGATCTCGCCCGCGTAGACGATCTTCACCGAGCAAGAGGGCAACTCCTCGACCGGGCAGACGTCGAGCTCGGCCACTCCTACTTGAGGTCGAGGTCGCCCGCTGCGCCAGCCCACTCCTCGGGCAGCGGCGTTCCCTTGGCCTTGTGGAGCGCGAGCTTCAGCGTCGAGAGCCCGAGCAGCGCACACTTGAGCCGGACCGGGCTCAGCGGGATGCCGAGCTCGTCGAGCAGCTCCTCGCGTGGCAGAGAGGCGACCTCACCTGCGCTGCGCCCCTGGACCATCTCCATGAGCATCGAGGTCGCGGCCTGCGAGATCGCGCAGCCCCGGCCGGAGAACTTCACCTCGTCGATCGTGTCGCCGTCCTCGCCGAATGCGACGAAGATCGACACCTCGTCCCCGCAGAGCGGGTTCTGTCCTTCTGCCTGTGCATCGGCGTCGTCGAGCTCCCCGTGCCCGCGCGGGTTCTTGTAGTGATCGAGGATCACTTCCCGGTACATCTGGTCGAATTCGCTCACGAGAGAAGCTTATGGGCCTTGTGCAGGCCTGCGACGAGCCGGTCGATCTCATCCGGGATCGTGTAGAGGTAGAAGCTCGCGCGGTTCGTCGCTGCGACGCCCAGCTTGGCCATCAGGGGCTGACAGCAGTGGTGCCCGGCGCGAATGGCGACGCCGTCCATGTCGAGAACCTGCGCGACGTCGTGCGGATGGATGCCCTCGATGTTGAACGAGATGATTCCCGCGCGCCGTTCCGCCGGCGGGCCATAGCCGACGAAGCCCGGCACGTCGGCGAGACGCTCGAGCGCGTAGACGAGCAGCTCCCGCTCGTGCTCCTCGATCGCTCCGATGCCGACGTCGTTGACATAGTCGATCGCGGCGCCGAAACCGACGGCCTCCGCAATCGGCTGCGTTCCCGCCTCGAACTTGTACGGCAGCTGTCCCCAGGTCGTCTCCTCGAGTGAGACCGACCGGATCATGTGGCCACCGAGGTTGAACGGCGCCATTGCCTCGAGCAGCTCTGCCCGGCCCCAGAGCGCACCGACGCTCGTCGGGCCGCACATCTTGTGGGAGGAGAACGCGAGGAAGTCGCAGTCCAGTTGCTGAACGTCGATCGCATGGTGCGGGGCGGCCTGCGCCGCATCCACGACCATGATCGCCCCTTGCTCGTGGGCCCACGCGGCGAGCCGTTCGACCGGGTTGATCGTGCCGAGCGCGTTCGAGACGAGGTTGTTGGCGACGACCTTGACGTTCCCCATCTGTGTGATCTCCTCGAGCCCGTCGAGCCGGAGCTCGCCGTGGTCGTCGAGCGGGATCGCGGTGAAGGTTGCGCCCGTCCGCTTGGCGATGTACTGCCACGGGACGAAGTTCGAGTGATGCTCGAGCTCGGTGACGACGACGACGTCGCCCGGGCCGAGGTTGTCGAGCCCCCACGCGTACGCGACGAGATTGATGCTCTCCGTCGCGCCGTGCGTGAAGATCAACTCGCGCGCCTCCGGCGCATTCACGAATCGCGCGACCTTCTCGCGAGCACCCTCGTACTCCGCCGTCGCGACCTCCGAAAGCGTGTAGACGCCGCGATGGACGTTCGCATACGAGGTCTCGTAGAAGTTGCGCAGCTTGTCGAGCACCTGGCGCGGCTTGTGCGAGCTCACCGCCGAGTCGAGATAGGCGAGCGGCTTGCCGCGGATCTCCTGCTCGAAGATCGGAAAGTCGGCGCGGAGCTTGCCCGCATCAAGCTTGGTCTGAGCGGTTACGGCCACCCGGCCATCGTACCGAGGCGGTTCTACCGGAAGCGGACCTCGGCCTGGGTTGCGCTCGCCTTGGTCAGCGTGATCTTGAACGATCCGGGCAAACGGTATGACTCCCCGCGCGCGACCCACGGTCGCTTCGCCTTCGTCGGGCTCGTTACGAGAACGGCCGGCGCAGCGAATGGCCGCATGGCCATCACGTCGTCGACGAACCGGACGAGCAGACCACGGAAGGGTTGTGCGCGGTACTCGATCCACCATGAGCCCTCGTCCACGTCCACGACGAGCGCCTGGGCAAGTGAAGACCGGGACGTCGGGGGTGCCAGCACGTATCGCTTCGCCACGGTTACGTGCGGCTGTGGCCGGAGCCAGCCGAGGACGGTCTTTTCGTAGGCGCTGAAGTCGAGCTCACCGCTTCCCATCGGGCTGAAGGGGTCACCGGTCTCATCGAAGCGCCCGCACGCGCGTGAAGGACCCAGGCAGGCTGCCGACTGGGCGTGTCCGAGCCCGAAGGTGTGGCCGAGCTCGTGCACCACGAGCTGGAGCGAGGGCTGCCGCGTCAGCATCACCTCGTTCCCCCAGGTGGCGCCGTGGAATCCGCAGTGGCTGTCCGCGACGGCGTAGACGACATCGTCGTAGCGCGAAACGTCATACCCGGCGCGATCGGCCGCGACCCTGGCCGGGGCGACGACCGCTGCAAGGCTGCGGTTCGTCGTGCCTCCGCAGCCGGGATTGCCGTTGAACGCCGAGAGCCAGGGTGTGACGTCGGCGCGGAGCCGGGTTTGCCCGAATGAGGCCGTGCTGATGAAGGAGCTCGCCTGTCGCACCGTCTGCTGCACGTCGGCGACGGTGTAGGGCTTCGGCCCCGAGGTGGCTAGGACCACCAGCACGCGCTCTTCGCCCTTGGCAACGGCGCCGGCCGACTGGACGAGCAGCGTCGTCGCAAACAGGGCCGCCACCGCGTAGAGCGGCGCTCGAGCCACAGGCGAAGTATGCGCTTTCCTCCGGCGAGAGGAAAGAAACTTAACGGAGTCTTATTGCGCGGCCCGGAGCGATTTCCGGTCCTACTGAGCCTTCGCGGGCCTAACCCTGGGGGATACGGGCCTCGAGGGCGGCGGCCAGGGACTCGCGGACAGCCTCGAACTCGATGCGGTCGAGGATGTCCTGGAAGAAGCCCCGCACGATCAAACGCTCGGCCTCGCCCCGTGAGAGCCCGCGTGCCATCGCGTAGAAGAGCTCCTCGCGGTCGACGCGGCTCACGGTCGCGCCGTGGGTGCAGCGCACGTCGTTGGCGAGAATCTCGAGCCCAGGAATCGGGACGGCATGCGTCGTCGGCGAGAGCATCAGATTGCGGTTTTCCTGGTAGGCGTTCGTCTTCTGCGCGTCCTTTTCCACTCGGATCATCCCCCGCCAGACGGCTGTGGACGTGTCGCGCAGCGCCCCCTTGAACGCGAAGTCGGATGTCGTGTTCGGAGCGATGTGCTCCTGGAACGTGTCGTAGTCGAGATGCTGGTCTCCGTCGGTGAAGTAGGCCCCGGTCACCCGCGACGTTGCGCCTTCGCCGGCGAGGTCGTTCTGAATGCGGACCTTGCCCTTCTTGGAGCCGAAGCCGCCGGCGATCCAGTCGAGCTCGGCGTCGCGCCCGACCTGCGCATGGTGCGTGGCGAAATGCCACGTCTCCTGCGAGAGGTTCTGGATCGACACGAACTCGAACTTCGAGCCCTGCTCGACGAAGAACTCCTGGGCCGTGTTGGTGTACGAATGCAGATCGGGAGTGGTCGAGGTGACCTCCTCGACGAGCGTGAAGCGAGCGCCCTCCTCGGCGACGACGAGC
Source organism: uncultured Actinomycetes bacterium (assembly GCA_963779965.1). Classification (GTDB taxonomy): domain Bacteria; phylum Actinomycetota; class Thermoleophilia; order Gaiellales; family Gaiellaceae; genus 3-1-20CM-4-69-9. The sequence goes on from CAWAAP010000024.1 coordinate 218,926, forward strand.
AGGCGCCAGAAGAGGGAGCCGTTGTCGCTCGAGTTCACGACGCGCACGTAGAGCGGCTTGTCGAGCTCGACGCCCTTCGGGACGACGACGAGCAGTCCGTGTTCCCAGACCGCCGCGTTGTGGGCGGCGAACTTCTCCTCCCAGCCGACCAGGGAGTACAGCTTCTCGTGCTCCTCGGTCAGCGGTGCGAAGGTGATCCCTTCGGGGGCACGCTCGATCTGCACGCCGTCCTCGGTGATCGTGGCCACTCCGGCCACGTCCAGTTCGAGCATCGTCTCCGCGGAGATCGTCCCAGGGACTGCCCCTTGGACCTGCACGAAAGAGTCGGGATCGAAGTCCTTGAGGTCGGTGAAGCGCCAGTGCTCTTCCGTCGTGTCAGGAAGGGGCAGTGCGCGGTAGGACTCGAGTGCCTCGGTGCGCATCAGGGCTTTGAACCGTCCGAGTAGGGGGCGTAGCGGCGGTGCAACATCAGCGCGTTGCCGTCAGGGTCGGAGAAGAACGCCATGTGACAGACGCCGGTGTCGAGCGTCTCACCTCGGAACTCGACGCCCGCCTCCTCGAGTGAGCGACGCGCTTCGGCGACGTCGGGGACGCGAAAGGCGATCGGGTTCCTGTGGACGTGGAACTCCATCCCCGCCTGCTCGGGAACCATGATCGCCAGCGTGACGTTGCCGGTCTCGAACTCGGGCCAGTCCTGGTGCGCCCGCTCGTTCCGCTTCAGGCCGAGCGTCTCGCCGTAAAACCTGAGCGCTCGTTCCTTGTCTCGCGTAGCCAGCGGCACGAAATCCGTGCGCTCCACAACGATCAACCGACGGAACCCTCCATCTGCAGCTGGATCAACCGGTTCATCTCGACGGCGTACTCGAGCGGCAGCTCCTTCGTGATCGGCTCGACGAAGCCGGACACGATCAACGCCGACGCCTCCGGCTCGGAGAGCCCGCGCGACATGAGATAGAAGAGCTGCTCCTCGCCGATCTTCGACACGGTGGCTTCGTGGCCGATGTCGACCTCGTTCTCGTCGATCTTCATGTACGGGTACGTGTCGGAGCGTGACTCGTCGTCGAGGATCAGCGCGTCGCAGACGACCTTCGATTTCGATCCCCGCGCGCCCTTGGCGACCTCGAGCAGGCCGCGGTAGCCCGCACGGCCGCCGTTCTTCGAGATCGACTTCGACGTGATCACCGACGTCGTGTTCGGCGCGATGTGGACGGCCTTGCCGCCGGCATCCTGGTGCTGGCCCTTGCCGGCAAATGCGATCGAAAGCACCTCGCCGTGGGCGCGCTCGCCGAGGAGCCAGATCGCCGGATACTTCATCGTGAGCTTGGAGCCGAGGTTCCCGTCGACCCACTCCATCGTCGCGCCTTCATGGGCGACGGCGCGCTTCGTGACGAGGTTGTAGACGTTGTTCGACCAGTTCTGGATCGTCGTGTAGCGGCAGCGCGCGTCCTTCTTGACGATGATCTCGACGACCGCGGAGTGCAGCGAGTCGGTCGAGTAGATCGGCGCGGTGCAGCCCTCGACGTAGTGCACGTAGGCACCCTCGTCGACGATGATCAGCGTGCGCTCGAACTGGCCCATGTTCTCGGCGTTGATCCGGAAGTAGGCCTGGAGCGGCATCTCGATGTGCACACCCGGCGGGACGTAGATGAACGAGCCGCCCGACCAGACCGCGGAGTTCAGAGCGGCGAACTTGTTGTCGTTCTGCGGGATGATCGTCCCGAAGTACTGCTTGACGAGCTCCTCGTGCTCACGCAGGCCCGAGTCCATGTCGAGGAAGAGGACTCCCTGCTTCTCGAGGTTCTCCTGGAGCTTGTGGTACACGACCTCGGACTCGTACTGCGCGCCCACGCCTGCGAGGTACTTCTTCTCCGCCTCGGGAATGCCGAGCTTGTCCCAGGTGTCGAGGATCTCGGCCGGCAGGTCCTCCCAGCGCTCAGCCTGCTTCTCGGTGGGACGGATGTAGTAGTAGATGTTCTCGAAGTCGATGTCGTTCAGATTCCCGCCCCATTGCGGAAGCGGGCGCGCGAGGAAGTAGTCGAGCGACTTGTGCCGGAACTTGCGCATCCAGTCGGGCTCGTTCTTGTGCTCCGCGATCGCTTCGACGACCTCGTGCGAGATACCACGGCCGGACTTGAAGAAGTAATCCTTCGCCTCGTCCGGGTTCGAGAAGCCGTACTTGTACTCCTCGCGGATCTGCTGAACGGTCTCGGTCTCGGTTGCCATCAGACTGCTGCCACCCCATAGCGTTCGTAGCCCTCGGCCTCGAGCTTGTGTGCCAGCTCAGGACCGCCTTCTTCCACGATACGCCCGTCGATGAACACGTGCACGAAATCAGGGGTGATGTAGTCGAGGATCCGCTGGTAATGGGTGATCACGAGCGCCCCCATGTCGGGGCCAACGAGCTCCTTCACCCCTTCGGCGACGGTCTTGAGCGCGTCGATGTCCAGGCCGGAGTCCGTCTCGTCGAGGATCGCGATCCGCGGCTTCAGCATCGCCATCTGCAGGATCTCGACGCGCTTCTTCTCGCCGCCCGAGAAGCCGTCGTTGAGATAGCGGGACGCGAGCTCGCGGGAGACCTTGAGGCGGTCCATCTGGTCGAGTAGCTCCTTGCGGAACTCCGGAATCGGCACCGGGTTCTCCTCGCCGCCGTTCTTGGCCTTCCGGACCGCGTTGATCGCGCTGCGCAGGAAGCTGGTCACGGTGACGCCCGGGACTGCATGCGGATACTGGAATGCGAGGAAGAGGCCGCGCTGGGCGCGCTCGTCTGCCTCCATTTCGAGAATGTTCTCGCCGTCGAGGAGGAGTTCGCCCTCGGTGATCTCGTAGGCGGGGTGACCCATCAGGGCGTACGCGAGCGTGGACTTGCCGGACCCGTTCGGGCCCATGACCGCATGCACCTCGTTAGGCCCGACGGAGAGGTCGACGCCCTTGACGATCTCGGTTCCGTCTTCGAGGGCGACGTGGAGATTCTTCAGCTCGAGCACAGCCAAGTTTGTTACGTCCTTTTCCCTGTAGGAAAGCGGCCTGGGCAGGCAGCTAGTGCCCCCATGGTAGCCAATGTGAGGCTGGCGCCGAACATCCCTCAGTGGCTGCGAAGGCGTGTCCAGAGGGTGTTTCCACTTCTCCGGCCAAACCGCTACCCTGAGCACATGCCAAACGTCGGCCCGTGGGAGATCATCCTGTTGCTACTGCTGGCGTTGCTGCTGTTCGGCGCCAAGCGACTCCCCGAGATTGGACGCTCGATGGGGAAGGGCATGCGCGAGTTCAAGGACTCGGTCAGCGGGAACGACAAGGACGACGAACCGGCCGAGCTGCCCGTGCAGACGACCGACGCGACGATCGCAGCGCGCGAGCGCGAGCGCGACCCCGTCTAGACCACCATGAAGCGTCTTCCGCGGCGCCTTCGTCAAGGTGAGGAGGCGACGCTCGTCGAGCATCTCGATGAGCTCCGTTCGCGCATCTTCGTCTCGCTCGGCGCACTCGCGATCGGGTTCGCGGTGGCCTTCGTGTTTCACCGGCATCTCCTGCACTGGCTGAACGCTCCGCTTCCTGCGGACCGAGGTAAGCCGGTGACGCTGGGTGTTGCGGAGCCTTTTCTCACGGCGATGAAGGTCAGCCTCATGGCCGGTTTCGCGCTTGCCCTGCCCATCGTCCTTTGGCAGCTCTGGAGCTTCCTCGCGCCAGCCGTGGAGCCGCATGCCGAGCGTCTTGTCTTGATGTTCGTCCTGTTCGCGACCTTTCTCCTGGTCGTCGGTGTCGCTTTCGGCTATTTCCTCGTGCTGCCGCAAGCGATTCACTTCTTGACGAACTTCGACCAGAACCAGTTCAACATCCAGATCAGAGCCAAGGACTACTACTCATTCGTCCTGACAGTGTTGTTCGCGGTCGGCCTCGTCTTCGAATTGCCGATCTTTCTGTTGGCTCTCGTGCGTCTCGACGTTCTGTCAACGCAGACGCTGCGCTCGAACCGGCGGCTCGGCTACTTCATCGTCGCCGTGATCGCTGTGCTGCTTCCCGGCATCGATCCGGTCACGACGACCCTCGAGGCCATTCCTCTCGTCGCGTTATACGAAGCGTCGATCTGGCTTGCAGTACTGATGGAACGTCGAGCGCCGCGGCCCGAACCGGCTAGCGTTACCGAGCCGTGAAACGCGTGCTCTCAGCCGACTGGGTCCTTCCGGTCGAGGGCCCGCCGATCGAGGACGGTGGGATTGTCATCGAGGACGGGCTGATCGCCGCGGTCGGCAAGGCCGACGATCTCGGCGAAGGCACACGCTACGACGATGCGGTGATCGTTCCCGGATTCGTGAACGCGCACTCGCACCTCGAGTACGCGGTGTACGGAGGCTTCGGTGACGGTCTCGGCGACTTTGCCGAGTGGATCACCTTGCACATCCAGCGCAAGGCGCGGATCGGCTGGGACGAGTACGTCGACGTCGCGAAGTTCGGAGCCGCACAGTGCCTCGCGTCAGGCGTGACCACCGTCGGCGACTGCAGTTACAGCGGTGCAACCGCCGTGGCCTGCGCGGAGCTCGGCCTGCGTGCCACCGTCTACCTCGAGGTGTTCGGTGCCGATCCGCCTCGAGCGCTCGAGCACTTCGCAGGGATACGCGATCGGGTCGGCGATGCGTTCTCGGCGCGGGTGCGGCCCGGTGTCTCTCCCCATGCTCCGTACTCGGTCTCGATCGAGCTCTATGAAGCCTGCGCCGAGCTCGGCCTGCCGATCGCGACGCACATCTCCGAGAGTCGTGCCGAGGTCGACTATCTGCTCACCGGAGCAGGCACCTGGGGTGCATACAAGGATCTGCTCGTTGCGTCGCCCGGCAAGACCGGGACGCATCTGTTGGCGGAACACGATCTCCTCGGGCCCAATGTGGTCGCCGCGCACTGTGTCGTGCTCGACGAGGACGAGATCGGCCTGCTCGCCTCGACCGGGACCGGCGTCGCGCACTGCCCTCGCTCGAACGGGGCGCTCGGTTGCGGCGTCGCGCCGCTGGCGGAGCTACGTGAGGCCGGCGTGCGTGTGGGCGTCGGCACGGACAGCCCTGCCTCCGCGCCGTCCTTCGACTTCTTCGAGGAGCTACGGAGCGTCCTGCTTTCGGCGCGGGCCCGCGCAGGCCGGCCGGATGTCCTTTCCACCGGCGAGGCGCTCGAGCTCGGGACGCTCGGCTCTGCCCGCGCCCTGGGTCTCGACGCGGAGATCGGCTCGCTCGTTCCCGGAAAGCGGGCAGACTTCGCGATCGTGTCCCTCGAGGGCCCGTCGTATCTACCCTGGGAGGACCCCGCCGGGGCAGTCGTGCTCGGAGGGTCGCCCGACCGCGTGATTGCGACGTACGTGGACGGGGAAGCGCGCTACGAGAAGGGAGGGATGGATTGGCAAGAGCTGACCGCCGCCGCGCACAGCGCGAGGCGCGCCATGCTCGCCCAACCGGCCGCAAGGCCGGTGGCGGCTCCCCGCGCGTAGCAGAGAACACGATGTTCTTCCCCCGCCTGCGCAATCAGGCGAAGTGGGCGTTCGTCTTTCTCATCCTCGTTTTCGGGGGCGGGTTCGTCTTCCTCGGCGTGGGCTCCGGGGGGCTCGACCTCGGCCAGCTCCTCCGCGATGCGTTCGGCAACAGCGGCAGCTCCGGCACGTCCGTCTCGGAGGCGCAGAAGCGGGTGGACGAGCGCCCGCTCAACGCGCTTCGTCGCAAGGAGCTCGCAAACGCGTTGGAGAAGAAGGGCCGCACCGATGACGCGATCGCCGCCTGGACGGAGTACACGAGGCTCAAGCCAAAGGACGTCTCGGCGCTCGGGCATCTTGGTCGGCTCGAGCTTCAGCAGGCCGACCGGTATCTCAGCGAAGCACAGCTGGCGTCCCTCGCGCAGCAGGATGCAGGCGTCGGCTCTCCGTTTCGACCCTCGTCCACTGACAAGTTCGGGCAGGCGCTTGGCGAGGACCCGATCGCGGCTGCCCTCTCCGTCAAGGCGAGCGCGGCGTTGCAGCAGGCGTCGGTCAAGTACCAGACAGCGGCCACCCGGGCGATCACGACCTTCCAGTTGATCACGAAGGCTCAGCCCAACGAGCAGGCGTTTTTCTCCCTGGCTCAGGCGGGTGAGACGCTCCGCCAGACGCCTGTGGCGATCAGTGCATACAAGCGGCTCCTGAAGTTCAAGCTGGATCCCACCACCGCCGCACAGATCCGCCAGAGGATCAAGATCTTGCAGCAATCCTCGGCCCCCACAGGCGGTTAGACTGCCCGCCGACGGGAAGAGGCCCGTCACAGACCGCCGGGGGGACGATGAACTTCGACATCAAGACGGAGCAGCTGGGAGACGACGCTTACGTGATCTCGCTTGCAGGCGAGGTCGATCTGTACACCGCGCCTGAGTTCAAGCAGCAGCTCCTCGAAGTGATCGGCCAGGGCGGGAAGCAGGTGATCGTCGACTTCAGCGACACGACGTTCATCGACTCGACCACCCTCGGGGTGCTCGTCGGTGGCGTCAAGCGGTTGCGCACGAACGAGGGGCAGCTCTCGCTCGTCTGCAGCGACCGGAACATCACGAAGATCTTCGAGATCACCGGGCTCGACCGCGTGTTCACGATCTACCCGACCCGCGATGAGGCCGTCTCCAAGGTGAAATCGGCCGACAAGCCTCCGGCGTAGTGTTCCTGCCAGTGATGCTGGCGAGTTTCTCGGTCGCGAGCACCAAGCCAGAGGCCGCACTCGCGTGCGGCCAAGGCTGGGAGCCTTGGCAAAGGCGAGGGTGGACTCTGGCGCCGCGTGATCGCGGGCGAGAAGCCGCCGTGCATTGCTGGCAGGGACACTAATGTTGCTACGCCGGCTCTCAGCCGCCGCCGGGGGGTTGGCTGTCGCACTTCTGCTGTCGGCGTGCGGAACCGGTGGGCCCGTCAACAATGCGGCCGCGGACAAGGAGAACGGGCGCAAGCTCTTCACGGAGAAGTGTGCGGGCTGCCATGCGCTCGCGGCCGCAGGGTCGCAAGGGACGATCGGCCCTAATCTGGATTACTCGTTCGCGCAGGCGCGTTCCGAGGGGTTCAAGGAGTCGGCGATCCTGGACATCGTCCACGACCAGATCAAGTTCGCGGGCCAGTACCCGGTCCGGGCGAGCAACTCCGACTATCTCAAGGCGAACATGCCGGTGAACCTCGTCACCGGGCAGGACGCGATCGACGTCTCTGCCTTCGTCGCCGCCAATGCAGGTCTGCAGGGCTTCGCCGAGCCGCAGGCGGTGAGCGGGACGAACGGCAAGCAGATCTTCATCACGAAGTGCGGCGGCTGCCACACGCTGAAGGACGCAGGAACGACCGGCACTCAGGGGCCGAATCTCGATCTGCTCAAGCCGCCCTTCGCGATTGTCAAGAACCAGGTGATCAAGGGCGGCGGGATCATGCCGGCCTTCAAGGGTGTCCTCACCGACGCCCAGATCAACGCGGTCGCCAAGTACGTCGCCGATCACGCCGGCAAGTAGTGGCCGTCGACCTCGACGTCTTCAAGGAGCTTGGCCAGGGCAGGCTGCCCGGTCTGATTGGAATCGAGGTCGAGGAAGTCGAGTCGGGTCATGTGCGCATGCGCCTTCCCTTACGGGACGAGCTACTCGCGCCGAACGGTTACCTGCATGCGGGCACGGTCGTCACGCTGGCCGACTCCTCATGTGGCTACGGCTGTATCGCGTCACTTCCCGAAGGCGCTACCGGTTTCACGACGATCGAGCTGAAGACGAACTTTCTCGGAACCGCGCTCGACGGCACGCTCGCGTGCGAGTCGCGACTGGTGCACGGCGGCCGCACAACCCAGGTCTGGGACGCGACCGTGACGAACGAGGCCGGCAAGAAGCTGGCGCTCTTCCGCTGCACGCAGCTGCTGCTGTATTAGCGGCCTTCGCGATCCAGGTCGACCACGACGTGCGTGATCGGAACCGCGAAGCGCTCGCGTGCGTTCTCGACGATGCCGCGCTCGAGCCAGTTCGAGCGGCCCTCTGGATGCGTGGAGATGATGATCTCGTCCGCACCGAACGTCCGGAGCGCATCCTCGATCGCCTGCAGCGGATCGCCGTCGCCGACCTCGCCGCGCGCCTGGACGCCCGCCTCCGCCAGTTGCGCGAGGCTCCGGTCGAGGCGCTCCTGCGCCGCCGCGCGAGCTCCGTCCTCGTCGGAGACCCAGTGGCGGATCGGCGAGTTGAGCGCCGGCGTCACGACGAGCACCTCCTCGCGGACGTCGAGACTCTTCTCGAGAATCGTGGAACGCAACGTGTGGCCACCGACGGTCTCGTTTGCGATCACCAGGATCCGGCGTTCGCCCGCGGCGTGCGGACGCGGCGCCGTCCGCTCCGGCCGCTCGTCCCTGCGCGCGTGGAACCACCACCCGACCACCGCGGCCGTCAGCGCGATGAACACTCCCAGGCCGACCCACTTTCCGCCTGCGACGGAGGCGATCACGATCGCCCCGAAGTAGACGATCGACGCGATCAGGAACCTGAACGCCTCGGCCTCGCTGCGGAGCGGGTTGATCACGTCAGATGAGATAGACGGTGGAGTACACGACGATCCACATTACGTCCACGAAGTGCCAGTAGATCCCTCCGATCTCGACGCCGTGGTGGTGCTCCGGCGAGAAGTGGCCACGGAAGGCGCGGATCGTCATGAAGAGCAGGATCGAGAGGCCCACGAACACGTGGGCACCGTGCAGGCCCGTCAGGCAGTAGAAGATCGTCCCGAACGCGCCGTCGTGCGGGGCGAAGCCGACGCGTGAGTACTCGCGCGCCTGCGTCAGCAGGAAGACCAGGCCCATCAGGAACGTCAGGAGCAGGCCGGCCTGGAGGCCGGCTCGATTGCCGCGCTTGATCGATTGCAGCGCCCAGTGCATCGTGAAGCTCGAGGTGACGAGGATCGCGGTGTTGACGCCGGCGACGAACACCGGCAGCTCGAAGGGCGGCTGCGGCCATTCGATTCCGTTCACGACGCGGACGAAGAAATAGGCCGTGAAGAACGCGCCGAACAGCATGATCTCGGACGCAATGAAGAGCAGCATCCCGAGGACCGACGAGTTGATGCGCGAGCTCTGGTTCGCGATCGGCGGGCCGTGATGGGCTTCAGCGTGCGCGAGACATCAGGTTGGCGGGCGACCTTCCTCGACCTGATCCGGCTGGAAGACGATGTGCTCGACCGGCAGCTTGGTCTCGTCGTGCAGGCGCTGCACGAGGTTCTTTCCGCAGCCACGGAGATCGCGACGGCGCGAAGGTCGACACGATGATCTCGTCGACCCGCTCCTCGGCGATGGCGTCCAGTGCAGCCGAGAACGGGTCCGGATGGGCGACCTGGCCGTGCGCGTCGATCCCTTCGCCGCGCAGCTCGGCCAGAGCTCGTCTGAGCCGGCGCTCCGCCTCCGGGTGTTCTGCCTGCGTGGGATCGCTCTGCGGCGAGATGATCAAGAAGCTCGCGCTGCCGCGCGCGGCCCGCTCGCGAATCCGGTCCAGCAACGCGTGGCCCACAACCGTTTCATTCGCGAGCACAAGGACGTTCTTGGCACCTGTTTCCGTCGCCATGTCGACCACGACGTGCTCGACGGGAACGCTGCCTGCGCTTTCGCGGATGCGATCCACGACGTTCTTGCGCAGCCAGCCAGACTTTTGCTGCGGGTGCGTTGCGAGGATGATCTCGTCCACCGGCGGCTCGAGCTGGGCGAGCGCGTCACGTACCGCCGTCACGGGATCGGTCTCCACGACGAGCCCGTGCGCGGAGATGCCCTCGTCTCGGAGCATCGTGAGCGTCCGGTCGAGCCGTCTGCCCGCTGCTGCCCGGCGAGTGTCCTCGTAGACGACGTAGCCGCGTTGCGGCTGGCTGACCGGTGCGATGACCGTCACCTGGAGATCGGTCGAGCCCTTTCGCCGCTCGACCGCTTCGATCAGCTTCCGCCCGGTAACTGTTTCGTTGGCGACGACGAGCAGATGCATCAGTGGCTCCTTATCTCTTCCTCGGTCGGTGCGCGATCGCCGTTCAAGACGGCGTGGCGCGCGCCTGGAACGCCGTACTCGTACGGGTTCCCCACCACTTGCGGGATCTCGTCGAAGTTGAAGATCGGCGGCGGCGACGAGACCTGCCACTCGAGCGTGAGCGCACGCCAGGGATTCGCCTCGGCGGGTGCGCCGCGGCGCATGCTGATGACCATGTTGTAGAGGAAGACGATCGTCGACGCGCCGAGGAAGAAGGATGCCACCGAGATGAACAGGTTCCAGTTGCCGAACTGCGGGTCGTAGTCCGAGACGCGCCGGGGCATGCCTTGAGTCCCGATCAGATGCATCGGGAAGAACGTCAGGTTGAAGCCGATGAACGTGAGCCAGAAGTGCAGCTTGCCGAGCTTCTCGTTGTACTGCCGGCCGGTCATCTTCGGGAACCAGTAATAGATGCCGGCGAAGATCGTGAAGAGGGACCCGCCGAAGAGGACGTAGTGGATGTGTGCCACCACGAAGTAGGTGTCGCTCGTGTGGATGTCGATCGGAACGGCGCCGAGGTAGATCCCGGAAAGGCCGCCGATCACGAACATCGAGACGAAGCCGACCGCCCATAGCATCGGCGTCGCGAAATTCAGCTTCCCTTCCCAGATCGTCGCCAGCCACGAGAACACCTTGATTCCCGTCGGCACGGCGATCATCAGCGTCGTGATCATCATCGGCACGCGCAGCCAGGGCGCCATGCCGGACACGAACATGTGGTGCGCCCATACCGAGAAGCCGAGCACGAGGATGGCCATCAGCGACAAGGCCATCAGCCGGTAACCGAAGATCGGCTTCCGGCTTAACGCCGAGATCACCTCCGAGGCGATGCCGAATCCGGGCAGCATCATGATGTAGACCGCCGGGTGCGAGTAGAACCAGAAGATGTGCTGGTAGCCGAGCGGGTAGCCGCCGCCGCCGACGTCGAAGAAGTGCGTGTGCATGACGCGGTCGAACATGACGAAGAACTGCGAGCCGGCAATGAACGGCGTTGCGATCACGACGAGCAGCGACGTGGTGAAGTTCGCCCACACGAGCAGCGGCATGCGCCAGAAGGTCATTCCGGGCGCGCGCATGGTGATGATCGTGACCAGGAAGTTGAGCGCGGTCATGATCGAGCTCGCGCCCGCCCACTGGACGCCCATGTTGAAGAAGATCGTGCCCATGGGCTGATGGACGGACAACGGGGCGTAGCCGGTCCAGCCGGCCGCGAATGCGCCACCGGGGACGAGGAAGCTCGACAGCATCATGATCCCGGCGATCGGCAGCAGCCAGAACGACAACGCGTTGAGGCGTGGGAACGCCATGTCGGGCGCGCCGAGCATGAGCGGCACGACGAAGTTTGCGAGCCCGGCGAACGCCGGAATCACGAACAGGAAGATCATCAGCGACGCATGCACGGAGAAGAGGCCGTTGTACGTCTGGTTGTCGAAGAACTGCATACCCGGCTTGGCCAGCTCGGCGCGCACGAGCATCGCGAGGAGGCCGCCCGCGAGGAAGAAGAAGATCGTCGTCGCCAGGTACTGCATCCCGATCACCTTGTGGTCGGTGTTGACGCGGAAGTAGTCGCGCCAGCTGTACGCGCCGTGCCCTGAGTGGTCCTCCGGTTCGGTCGGCGCGCCGATCGAGTAGCGCACCCAGTAGTCGAACGCGCCGATGCCGGCGAGGAACCCGATCGGCGCGGCCGTCAGCGCGCCGATGAGAACGATGATCTCGCCGAACCAGATCGGGTGCCAGCCGCCCCACCAGCGGCAGAGCACGACGATCGCGCTGCCGATCCCGAAGAAGAGCGGCACCATCCACGCGGCGCGGAGCAGCCCCGGGTAGAGGAGGCGGCGCCAGCCCCGCGGTGGTGGTGGCGGCCCGTGGTGCGTGGCCTGGCCCTCGTGGTGCTCGGCGATGCTGCTCATCGTGACTTCTTCTTCGCCCATTGCTCGAAGGCTGCCGGCTGCATGACGACGACGCGGGACCGCATCAGTGCATGCCCGAGGCCGCAGAGCTCTGTGCAGATGAGCGAGTAGGTGCCGACCTTGTTGGGCGTGATGTGCAGGGTCGGGTGGAGCCCGGGCACGAGGTCCTGCTTCTGTCTGAATTCTGGCACCCAGAACGAGTGGAGCACGTCCTTTGCGTGCATGGTGAGCACGACGGAGCGATTGACCGGAAGACGAAGGACGGCAGAGCTCTTGTTGCCGTAGCCCGGGTAGTTGAAGCTCCAGAAGAACTGCTGTGCGTAGACGTTGACGCGCAGCGGGTTTGCGCCCGCCGCATCGTCCTTCGCGAGCACGATCGCGCTCACGATCGCGATCGCCGTCACGAGGATCGTCGGGACCGCCGTCCAGAGGATCTCGAGGCCGGTGTGCCCGTGGATCGGCGGCCCGTCGGAGTCGTCGTCCGGCTTGACCCGGAACTTCCAGACGGAGTACACGATCACGGCGGCGACGATGGAGAAGACGAAGATGCAAATCCCTGTTACGAACCAGAAGACGAAGTCGATCCGGCCGGCCTCGCGTGACGCCGAGCTCGGTAGCCAGTCGGGAATGAGCGCAACGGCAGACGCGACGGCGCCGGCCAGGACGCCGATCACAATCAGCTGGACGATCGAGCCCCTACGCACGGACGTCGCGAATCTACTTGACGCGGCCCCGGTGCTGCAGCGGTTTCCGGCGTGGGTGGACCGGGAACCTAGTTGCTGAAATCACCAAGGAGGCTAAATGGGACTCGGAGTTGGAATCTTCCTGATCGCGGTCGGCGCAATTCTCGCGTTTGCGGTCAACGCCACATCAGGGGCGGTCGACGTCCACACAGTGGGTTGGATCCTGATGGGGGTCGGGCTGGCGAGCGTCTTGCTCGCGCTGATGTTCTGGCAGTCCTGGGGCGGTCCGGGGTACTGGACACGTCGCCGTACCTACGTGGACGAAGCTCCGCCGGCCGGACCGCCGGTCTAGGGAGACGCTTGTGACGAGACGGCCTCCGGGCCGTCTCGTTGCATCTGCGGCTAGCGCTCCTGCTCGTCGTCGGCCGGCTTCGCGGAGGCTGGGCCGCCCCCGAACATCCCCTTGAGCCAGCGCCTGAGCTTGCGTGAGGCGAAGGTCTCGTCGACCTCGCCGTGTGCCTCCGTTTCGGCGTCGTCCCCCTCGTCCTCGGGAGCTTCTGCCCAGACCACTGCGCCCATCGAACCACCCTCTCACGGCCGGGCCGAGATTTCTAGGCAGCCGCGACCGGAAGCTCGGCGAAGAAGGTCGAGCCGCCGCTGCCGCTCGATTCGACCCAGATGCGGCCGCCCATCCGTTCGAGCAGCTCACGGCTGATGTAGAGACCGAGCCCGGTGCCGCCGACGCCGCGGGTCAGGTTGGGATCCAGGCGGTAGAACTTTTCGAAGATGCGGCGGTGCTCCGCGGGCGGCACGCCGAGTCCCTCGTCTCGAACGGCGTAGCGCAGTTGCGATCCGGCGACCGCGACCTCGACGGTGACCTTGCCGCCGTCCGGTGAGTACTTCACCGCGTTGTCGACGAGGTTCGTCAGGACCTGGCGCGCCTTGTCCGGGTCGGCGGCGACCAGCGGCGCCTTCTTCGGTGCCTCGATCTCGAGCTGGATGTTGGGCGGGATGTAGTGACGGGCGGTGTCGACGACACTGCGCGCGATCTCGACGCCGTCGCACTTCTCGATCGTCGTCTGCATCGTCCCCGACTCGAGTCGGCTCGCCCAGAGGATGTCGTTCACGATCCGGGCCAGCCGGTCGGACTCGCTCGCGATCACCTCCAGCAGACCGCTGCGCTGCGGCTCGCCGAGTGGGACGTCCTCACGCCGGAGCGTCAGCGCGGCCCCGTAGATCGCGGCGAGCGGCGTACGCAGCTCGTGCGAAACGGTGGAGACGAAGTCCGACTTCAGCTTTTCCACTGCGCGCTCCGCTGTGAGGTCGCGAAACGCGAAGACCGTCCCGCCTTCGAAGGCGACGCCCGTTATCGACAGCCACAGCTCCCGGCCGTTGATCTCGAGCGGCTGAGTCTGCGGACGCGGCTCGCCTCGCGCCACGAGGTCCGCGATCGGTTCCCACGGAGAGAAAACCTCCATCGTGCTCTTGCCGACGGTGTCTGCCGCGGCGAGGCCGGTGATTTCCTCGGCGGCCGGGTTCCAGAGCCGGATGATGCCGTTCTGATCGACGAGCAGGACGCCGTCGGCGACGTGCTCGACGACGACCGCCGCACGTGCGCGTTCTTCGGCCGCCCGATACAGGCGCGCGTTGTCGACTGCGACCGCTGCGCGTCGGCCGAGGTGTTTCGCGAACTCGAGGTCGTCCTCTCCGTAGAGACGAGCGGGATCGGAGGAGACGAGCATCAGCCCGCCGAAGGTGCGCCCGGCGGCGATGAGCGGGACGACCATAGCGGACGCCATTCCGAGCTCGTGCAGGATCTCGTAGTGCGTTGAGTCCTTCGTCGAGGAGCGGAGGAGCTCGTCGGAGATGGTTCGGTACAGCACCGCTTCGCCAGTGCGCGCGGCGCGTCCCGTTCCTTCGGCTTCCTCCAGGTCGGGTGGATAGAGGTCGCGCGACTTTTCCGCCCACTCGGTCTTCGCCGGATCGGAGTGCACGACTGCGAGGCGTCTGAAGTGTCCATCGTCATCGAGGATGTCGACCGCGTACCAGTCGGCGAACTGCGGCACGAGGAGGGAGGCGAGGCTTGCGAGCGTCGACTCGTAGTCCAGCGTCGAGGCCAGCGTCTGGCTGACTTCCGCCAGCACGGCCAGGCGCCCTCGGGCATGCTCCGCCGCCGCGCGTGCCTGCTCCCGCTCGGAGATGTCCGTGACCACGACACCGACGCCGATCTTGCGGTCGTCGACATCGAGAACCGGGTAGTAGCTGACGAGCCAGTTGTATGTGTCGTCGGGCCTCGTCGGCAACGCTCGCTCGATGTGGAGATCGAGGATGGGCTCACCGGTCTCGAGCACCTGGCGGTGAAGCGGCTCGATCTCCGAGGCGAGCTCCTCTCCGAGGATGTCTCGGAGCGTGCGGCCGAAGTGCTCCTCGACGGGAACTCCGTTCAACGCCGCTAGTGCGTCGTTCACCCGCACATAACGGAAGTTCGTGTCCATGAACGCCAAGCCGACGGGCGCCGCGGCGAACACGGCGTCGACGACCGCGAGGGACTGCTGCGCGTGATGGCGCGAGGCTTCTGCTTCGCGGAAAAGCCGGGCGTTGTCGACGGAGATCGCGGCGCGCCGTGCCAGATCCTGGGCGGTCGCGAGATCGGGCTCTTCGTAGCGCCGGCCGCTCTCGGCGGAGACGAATGTGATCGCGCCGAGCACACGGTCGCGGGCGACAAGCGGTACGCACATCGACGACTTCAGTCCGAGCTCTTCGAGGATGTCAAGGAGCTCCGGCGTGTCCGCCGTCGCCTCGCGCAGCAAGTCGGAGGGAATCTCCGTGAAGAGCTCCGGTTGTTGCGTTCGGATGACGTTGGGGACGCCGTATTGCGCATTCGGGTCGGGCGGATACCGCTCCGCCAGATCGTGCGCCCAGCGCACCTTCTCCGGGTCGACGTGGGCGACGGTGAGCCGTTCGATCGACCCGTCCTCGGCGACCACGTCGATCGCGCACCAGTCTGCGAAGTGCGGGACAGCGAGGGTCGCGAGATTTGCGAGCGTGGTTTCGTAGTCGAGCGACGACGCGAGGAGCTCGCTGGCCTGCGCGACGAAGCGTTGGTCGTCGGCTAGACGGCGTTGCGCCTGGTAGAGCTCTGCGGTTCCGATCGCGGCCGCGGCGAGGTTTGCGAGAAGCGATGCGATGCTCTTCTCCGCCTCGCTGAAGGTCCGCGGCTCTCGGTAGTAGAGGACGAGGGTCCCGACGACCCGTTGGCCGTAGCGCAGTGGCAGCGCCATCATCGAGCGCGTGCCCTCTGCGGCGTGGGCGCTACGGTGCTCGGCCGTCAGCCACTCGGTCTCTCGGATGTCTTCGGCGACGATCGGCGCGTCCAGAGACACAGTCGCGGTATTGCCGCGGATCGCGGCCATCGCTGCCGTGACGTACTCGTCGGAAAGGCCCTCGCGCGCGCCGACGCTCCAGATCCCGCTGACCTCGTCGTACTGCCAGACCGAGTACGCGTCGGCGGCGAGCGTCCGCCCGGCGAGGGCCAGCACCTGCGGGAGCACTTCCTCGATGTCGAGCGACCCGAGGAGCGTCGCGGATGCCTCGAGCAGGAGTCGCAGGCGCCCGAGATCCTCGGCGTATGGCCGCTCGGCGTCGTCCAGAAATCCTGTTTCGATGTGAGTCGCCAAGAGAACCCCCGGGGTTGGGCGAACCCTCTGACTGTACTCCGCGCACGGTCATTTTCCTCATGGGAGCCGGTCGAGTTGCTCGCCTTGCAGAGGCGTTCGTCCTATCGTCTTGGGCTCATGGGATCAGTAGTGGCCGGCGAGATCGATCGCACGCAGGTTCGGCTGGCGGAGCTGGTGGCCGCGCTCTCTCTCGGCATCGACCTCGGTTTCGGGCAGCCGATGGAGCACGTCTTACGGCAATGCCTGATCGCACTGCGGCTGGCCGAGGGAATCGGGCTCGACGAAGAGCAGCGCGCGGCCGTCTACTACACCGCCTTGCTGATCAACGTCGGCTGCCACTCCGATGCTCACGAGCAGGCCAAGTGGTTCGGCGACGACATCGCCCTGAAGGCGATCAAGTACGAGCACGAACCCAGGAGTCTGCGGATGGCCGCTTCGGGAATGCGCTTCCTCGGTTCCGGGCACCCGCCGCTGCACCGATTTCGACTCGGGCTCGAGTTTGCGCTCTCCGGGCACCGCGAGGTCGACGGGATGATCGCGCACCACGCAGCCATCGCGCGAACCATGGCGGAGCAGCTCTCCCTGCCGGACGAGGTTGTTGCGGCTGTCGGCGCCGCGTACGAGCGCTGGGACGGACGCGGCTGGCCGGGCGAGCTCGAGGGCGCGGGAGTCCCGCTCCCTTCCCGCATCGCACATGTCGCCGAGTTCATCGAGGTCGCGAACCGCATGGGGGGAGTAGAGGCTGCGAAGCAACTTGCACGCGAGCGGCGCGGCGGGGACTTCGATCCTGCGATTTGCCGATCTGGTAGAGGCCGAGGGCGACGTGATCCTGTCGGGTCTCGACACCGTCGGAGTATGGGATGCCGTCATCGACGCCGAGCCGGCGCTCGCCGTGGTGCTGATAGGCGAGCCCTTCGATGCCGCCCTACAGGCGATCGCCAACTTCGTCGATCTGAAGTCGCCTTACTTCCTGGGTCATGGTCGGGCGGTTTCCGAGCTCGCCGCGGAGGCGGGTGCACGGTTGGGGCTGTCCGAGGCGGACGTGCGACGACTGCGGCGAGCCGGTCTCGTGCACGGGCTCGGGCGGCTCGGGGTCTCGAACGCCATCCTGGACAAGCGCGGACCACTCGGCGCGGGCGAGTGGGAGCGCGTCCGTCTCCAGCCGTATCTGACCGATCGCATGCTGCGGCAGTCCGAGGCCCTCGGGCCTGTGGCCCGGATCGCCGTGCAGCATCGGGAGCGTCTCGACGGGTCCGGTTACCCGCGGGGTCTCGCCGGTGCGGGGATCTCCCGCGAAGCGCGTGTCCTCGCCGCCGCGGACGCCTACCAGTCGATGCGCGAGCCCCGTCCTCACCGGCCTGAGCGTTCTGCCGAGGCGGCGGCTGTCGAGCTGCGGGCCGACGTGAGGGCCGGTCTCTACGATGGCGACGCGGTCGAGGCCGTGCTCGGGGCCGCCGGACACCGAGTCCCGCGGCGCCGCGAAGGCCCGGCCGGATTGACGCCGCGCGAAGTCGATGTCCTCAGGCTGCTCGCGCGGGGGCTCTCCAACAAGGAGATCGCCGAGCGGCTGGTGATCTCTCCGAAGACGGTCGCCAACCACGCCGAACACATCTACGCGAAGATCGACGCGTCGAGTCGTGCCGCCGCCGGCCTGTTTGCGATGCAGCAAGGGCTGCTGCCCGAGGAAGAGTTTCCCGTGGGCGTCCCCGCCTGAGCCGTTCAGCCGGCCTGCATCGCCTGCATGTTCTTCATCATCACGGCCTCGGTCTTGCGCAGCTCCTCGGCGGGGCTGAACATCACGAGCTCGGTGCCGGCCTCGTGCAGCGCCGGGACGTGTCCCGGCGGCGTGTAGAAGGCGTCGCCGGCCTCGAAGACCTCCTCGCGATCGGCGTAGCGAAAGATCAGCTTGCCGCTGACGACGTAGCCCCAATGCGGGCACTGGCAGCGGTCGTCCGGAAGCCCTTTCATCAGTGGCGTCCCGTCGATGTCCTCGTGGAACGAGGTGAAATTCACCGTGTAGCCCTCGAGCTGGTCGGACCGATCCGTGACCGGTCCGAACTCCCCGCCCTGTGTCGCGCTTTCCCTCGAAACCTTCGGCATCTCGGTTGCCTCCTTCGACTGGTTGTGAAGGAGGCTAGAAGCGGAAAGGCCCCGCGTCATGAGGCATTTGACCCATCTTTGGAGCTGCCGCCTGCCCGGAAAGTCGCTCTAACGTCCGGGTCTCAGTGGTCAGGCGATCGGCTTCGTAGGGCGGTGACTCTGACTAGCACCGTCGGGATCAGCAGTCGGTGCTCCAATCGGGGCTCGGGCGGATCGCGAATCGGGGCTGACCTTAGCCAGCAGCGCCGGAGCTGATCGTCGAGAGCCCTCTGCTGCTTCGCTCACACTGTCTGACGAGATGTCGGCCGGGCGGAACCCTCACCTCGCGACGAGGGGCCCAGCTGTTCACGCTCGCGATCGCACTCGACGCCGCCGAGTGAGAACGCGGCTGGTGATGTGGTGACGACGGACGCGGTCCGGCCGGTCGTGCTTCGGAACGACGTTCACATCGAGGATCCGGTGAGAGTCGTGCTCGGCTTCCTCGAGGCATGGCGTTTCGAGGTGAGCGACCCTTCGCGAGCAAGGTCGTTCGACGAGTCCGACCTCAGGCTGGCAAACCGCGGCGGCGCCCGAATCTCAGCGGCCGAGATCGCGGCGATCCTCGAGCGGCGCCGCGCGATCGAGCGAGCCTTACGGGGAATCGCTTCCAGTGCTTCGCTTGCGGCGCGGCAGGACACGGTGCCATGGCTGACGCTGACACGGCTCTTCGACGCGTTCGCGGACATTCGAGGGGTCGGCTTCTCGAAGATGACGAAGGCGCTCCATCCAAAGCGCCCTGCGCTGATCCCCATGCTCGACAGCGTCGTCCAGGCGTACCTGCGGGACGACGACCTCGGCGCCCAAGCTTCGTTCGGAGAGCGCGCGCTCGCGCTCGTACGCGGCTACAAACGCGACCTGGACCGCAACTCGGCAGCGGTGCGAGCGGTCCGGCAGGAGATCACGACACGCGGTTACGGGCTGACGGAGGTGCGAATCCTCGATCTGCTGATCTGGTCCGTCCAGGCCGCGGCCTGATCTCAACTTGTTGACCTTGTCGTCAACCCAACCAGCGATCCAGGACTGGGACGCTCACACTGCGACCGTCACGCGCAGGAAGGTTGCGGGAATGGAGGTGGCATCCTCGCTTGGGCTTGCGTTCTGGGCGCTGAAGAGGGCCTCCAACTCGGCCTGCAGATCGGCCTCGCGGCCGTTGGCTGCTGCAGCTTCGAACGCGTTCATCGTCGGTCCGTAGTACGCCCTGAACAGACCAACGAGTTCCGACGGTGCCCCTGGGAAGTTGAAGATGTAGGTATCCCTCTCGAACGAGATCTGCTCTGCGGGAACTCCCGCGTCGGCGAATCGCTCGATCACGTTGTCCTCGACGCCCCAGGTCATGGGACTGACGAACCCGTCCGGGGGCGGCGGCGAGTAGGAGGAGCTGATCTTCAGGATCTGGGCGACGAGCGTCGGGTCATTGGGAATCCAGTTGCCCATCACGATCCGGCCGCCGGGCCGTGTCACACGCACGAGCTCCTTTGCCACGTCGAACGGCCTCGGAGCGAACATCGCGCCGAAGATGCTGATGACGAGGTCGAAGCTGTCATCCTCGAGCTCGCTCAGATCGGACGCATCGCCTTCTTGGAATCTGCAGTTGGTGAGGCCGAGGCTCTGTGCTCGTGCGTTCCCCGCCTCGACCAGGTTGCTGGCGATGTCGACGCCGAGGACGTTCGCCCCGAGCCTGGCCGCCGGCAAGGCCGTCGTCCCGTCGCCGCAGCCGACGTCGAGGACCTCGAGCCCTTCGGTGATCCCCAGTGTCTTGACGAGCGCCTCGCCGCTCTCGCGCATGCTCTCTGCAATGCGAGTGAAGTCGCCCTTCTCCCAGAGTGCCTTGTTCGGATTGGTGGTCGTGGACATGGTCGCCTCCGTTCTGTGCGAGTAAGGACTGGTCGCCAGCGAGCGTAACGCTTGCTCTTCAACTATTCAAGTGATAACTTGAGAATGTGGCAAGTGGCGCAGCGAAAGTGGCCTTGTTCGACGCGTTCGCGTCTGTGGCGCAGGCGCTCGGCAGCGGCCGCCGGGCGGAGATCGTCGATCTGCTCGCGCAGGGCGAGCGCTCGGTCGACGAGATCGCGAACGAGATCTCGCAGAGCGTCGCGAACACGTCGCAGCACCTGCGTGTTCTGGCTCGGGCGGGTCTGGTTCGCTCGCGCCGGGAGGGGACGCGGGTCTTCTATCGGCTTGCGAGCGAGCGGGTAGGCGATCTCTGGGCGGCGGTGCGCGATGTCGCGGTGCGCCACGTCGCAGAGGTGAATCAATTGGCGGACGAGTACCTGGGTGAGCGGGACGGGGTCGAGCATGTTTCCGCCGAGGAGCTTCAGAAGCGGCTGGCCCGAGGCGACGTCGTTGTGCTCGATGTCCGGCCCGAGCCCGAATACAAGGCGGGGCACATTCCGGGCGCGCAGTCGGTGCCGCTGGACGCGCTCGCGTCGCTTGCGCCCAAGCTGCCGCGCCGCCGACAGATCGTCGCCTACTGCCGGGGCCCCTATTGCGTCTACGCCGACGACGCCGTGCGCCTGCTGCAAGCGCGCGGGCTCAAGGCGCGCCGCCTCGACGTCGGCTTTCCCGAGTGGCGGCGCGCAGGCCTTCCGGTCGAAACGAGTTGAGCAGGACCCAATGCTGCAATTGACGCGGCGTTGCCCCTTTGCAGCGGGCGCCGATTATCGGCGAATCCCTCGTGTTGTAGACCTCGCGGATGCCCGAGACGTTCTGAGAGACTCGCGACCTGCACGAGCTGTCCGAGCACCGGGTGGCCCTCCGTGAGAGTTCTTCCCCGGATGAACCGATTCAGACGGCGGGAACCCGCATAGGGACTTGGAATGCACGAATGGGCCGTGCAGGGATCGAACCTGCGACCTTGGGATTAAGAGTCCCCTGCTCTACCAGCTGAGCTAACGGCCCCCAGGCGGCTGCGTAGTGTAGCGCCGGCTCGTCGTGAGTAGCCTTGTGCGCGCATGAGTGCAGACGTTGCGATCGTGGGGGCCGGCTACGTGGGGATGCCCCTTGCCCGAGTCTTCGCGGACGCCGGCAAAAACGTCGTGCTCGTCGACGTGGACCAGGAGGTCGTCGACGGGATCAACCGGGGCGAGAGTCACATCGGCGACGTCCCCTCCGAGACGCTGAAGACCCTCGTCGACGCCGGTCGAGTCTCGGCGACCACCGACTACGACGCCATGAAGGACGTCGACGCGATCCTGATCGCGCTTCCGACTCCGCTGTCCGCACATCGCGAGCCGGACCTCACGATCGTGGAGAGCGCTGTCGCCGAGATCGCGCCTCGGCTGCGCAAGGGCCAGGTCGTGGTGCTCGAGTCGACGACGTATCCGGGTACGACGCGCGAGTCCCTGCAGCCGATCCTCGAGCGCAGCGGCCTGAAGGCCGGAGAGGACTTCCATCTTGCGTTCTCGCCAGAGCGCGTCGATCCGGGACGCACCGACTGGACGACGAAGAACACGCC
This sequence comes from uncultured Actinomycetes bacterium, assembly GCA_963779965.1. Lineage (GTDB taxonomy): Bacteria > Actinomycetota > Thermoleophilia > Gaiellales > Gaiellaceae > 3-1-20CM-4-69-9. Next base: position 240,782 of record CAWAAP010000024.1, read on the forward strand.
CAAGCTCGTCGGCGGTCTCACGCCTGCCTGTACCGAGCGGGCGGTGGAGCTCTACCGCTCTGCGGTCGACACGGTCGTGCCGCTCTCGTCGCCGGAGGCGGCGGAGATGACGAAGCTGCTGGAGAACATCTTCCGCGCGGTCAACATCGCGCTGGTCAACGAGCTCGCCCAGTTGTGCGAGCGCATGGAGGTGGACGTCTGGGAGGTCGTCGAGGCGGCTGAGACGAAGCCGTTCGGCTTCATGAGCTTCAAGCCGGGACCAGGCCTCGGTGGGCACTGCATCCCGATCGACCCGTTCTACCTCACCTGGAAGGCCCGCGAGTACGACTTCTATACCGAGTTCATCGACCTCGCCGGCAAGGTGAACTCGAACATGCCGTTCTTCTGCCGCTCGCTGATCTCACAGGCGCTCAACCATGGTGCCGAGAAGTCACTCAAGGGCTCGCGGATCCTGATCCTCGGCGTCTCGTACAAAGCGGACATCGACGACGTGCGCGAGTCGCCTGCGAAGAAGATCGTCGAGCTCCTGCACAAGGGCGGCGCGGAGGTGTCGTACCACGACCCTCACGTCGAGGAGTTCGACGGGATGCGCTGCGTCGACTACGCCCCCGAAAGCTTCGACTGCGTCGTGATCGTCACCGCGCACAGCTCCATCGACTACGCCGATCTGGTCGAGCGCGCGCAGGTCGTCGTCGACCTCCGGAACGCCACCGGTAGGAACGGCACCGGCAACGGCAAAGTGTGGAAGTTGTGACACGAATCGCCCAGGTCGGGCTCGGCCAGTGGGGCAAGAACCTCGCGCGCAATTTCGACCGACTCGCGGAGCTCGTCTGGCTCTGCGATGTCGAGGACGAGCGACGAGGCCGAGGCTGCGCAGTCGTATCCCTCGGCTCAGGTGACCTCGAGCTTCGACGACGTGCTCGCGGACGAGTCGGTCGAGGCAGTCGTGGTCGCGACCCCTGTGCCGACGCATTACGAGCTCGCGCGTCGCGCACTCGAGGCGGGCAAGCATGTCTTCGTGGAGAAGCCGCCGGCGATGCGGGGTGCGGAGATGGAGGAGCTGTGCGACCTGGCCGAGGAACGCGGCCTCGTCTTGATGCCGGGGCACCTGCTGCTCTACCACCCCGGTGTTCAGAAGCTGAAGGAGATCGTGGACTCCGGAGAGCTCGGCGAGGTGCTGTACGTGTACGGAAACCGCCAGAACCTCGGAACGTTCAGGACGAACGAGAACGCGCTCTGGTCGCTCGGCGTGCACGACCTCTCCGTCCTGCTCTACCTCATCGACGAGGAGCCGAGCGAGGTGCAGGCGCACGGCAACGCATTCCTGAGCCGGGGGGTCGAGGATGTTGTCTTCTGCTATCTGCGCTTTCCATCCGGGAAGATGGCGCACATGCATCTGTCGTGGCTGGATCCACACAAGATCCGGCGAATTACGGTCGTCGGCAACGAGCGGATGGCAGTGTTCGACGACATGGAGCGTGACCGGAAGATCACGGTCTACGACAACTGGCGCACCCGCACGGGCGACATCTACAGCCCAACTGTCGATCCGACAGAGCCGCTACGTCGTGAATGCGAGCACTTCCTGCGCCTGGTCGCCGGGGAAGGCGCGCCGCACAAGGCCGCCCGCGACGCTATTCCCGTAGTCCGCGCTCTCGATCAGCTGCAAGCGTCGCTCGAAACAGTCACGGCCTAAGCAATGAAGGCCGAGGTCGCCGAGACCGCGATTGTCTATCCAGGGACCGTGCTCGGCGACGGCTGCAGAGTCCTGGACTACGCGGTCGTCGGCAAGCAGCCGACGCTGGGGCCACGCTCCACCGCGAAGCAGGAGGATCTACCGCCGCTCGAGCTCGGGCCCGGGACGATCGTGTCCACGGGAGCGATCGTCTTCGCGGGGTCACGCATCGGGGCGCGAGTCATCGTCGGCGACCAGGCGTGCGTCCGTGAACGTTGCGAGATCGGCGATGACGTGGTCATCGGGCGCGGCACGCTCGTCGAGAACGACACGACGGTCGGCACGCTGACGAAGATCCAGGCTGACGCGTACATCACCGCCTACTCGATGCTCGAGGACAACGTGTTCATCGCCCCGCGCGTGATTACGACCAACGACAACTTCATGGGGCGGACCGAGAAACGGCATGCGCTGCGCAAGGGCCCGACGATCAGGCGCGGGGCACGGGTCGGCGCAGGAGCCGTGCTGTGCCCGGCGGTGGAGATCGGCGAGGAGGCGTTCGTCGGTGCGGGCGCCGTCGTCGTGAAGGACGTTCCGCCTCGCGTCGTCGTCGTGGGCAACCCAGCGCGCATTCTGCGCGACGTGTCGCCAGACGAGCTCAGCGACGCGTGATCGTCAGCTCGTACGGGCCAAACCCTCGTGCGGTGAGCTTGACCTCCGCGTAGTACCAGCCGCTCTTCGGCACCCTGTAACCGATTCCGTGGGTCGGGCCTGGTCCGACCGACTGGGCAGCACGGAGATGCTGGTTGCGCAGCTCGTTCACGCGTGTCGCTCCCGGCTTCCAGAGCAGCAGGTTCGCGGTGGAACCTTCGGGCCCGTTGAGCGTGAGCTTCAGCTTCTGGTTCTTTCGCAGATAGAGGCGGTAGACGTCGATCTGGTCGTCCCAGAAGTCGATCGTCGCCTTGATGGACGTGACCCTCGTGCCAATTCGAGCGGCAAAGCCGCCCGCGTCGTCGTTCGGCTCGAGCCGGTCGGGGGGCGGCAGAACGCCGTCGAGAGCGCCGACAGCCTTCGCGACGTCGAGCCGTCCCCAGCCGCTGAACGCGTCGCGGGTGAGGGGACATTGCTTGCAACCGTTCGATGCGTTCACGTCCGTCGCCGTGCGTTCGAGGATGTTGATGACCTGGTCGGGCTGCAATGCCGGGTTCAGCGCGAAGAGGACGGCAGCCGCCGCGGTGACTTGCGGCGCGGCGAAGGACGTGCCCGCCGCGTGGCGGAACTCATCCGGCCCGCAGTCGGAGTACCCCTGGTTCTGGCAGAGGGGGCGCGATGAGGTCAGCGCGCGAGGCAAGGTGGAATAGATCTCCTGCCCGGGCGCCGAGATGTCGTTGTAGATCCGGTCGCGATTGGAGAACTGCGGGACGTTGCCGGTGGGGCTCAGCGCGCTCACTCCGAGCACATGGGGGAGCGCCGCCGGATAGCTGGCGAACGGCCATGGCGCCTGCGGTGCGTCATCGGAGTTCCCGACCGCCGCGACGAGGACCGCGCCGCGGCTGACCGCGTAGTTGATCGCGCTCGCCTCGACACGCGAGAACGTGTCGCGCTTGGGACTGAACGGATCGCGCAGGCCGCCGATCGACAAGTTGATGACGCGCGCACCGGCATCGACCGCCCAACGGATGGCCTCGGCTTCGTCGCGCACGTCGATCGATTGATCGGAGCGCGCGATCTTGGCGACGATCAGCTGTGCGGGAAAAGCCATGCCGGCGATGCCCTCGTTGTTGTTGATGGCTGCCGCGATCATTCCTGCGACGAAGGTGCCGTGGCCCTCCTCATCGGTGTCCGCCCTTCCCCCGACCCAGCTCCTGGCCAGCCAGATCCGGGAGCGGAACTCCGGGTGACCGCCGTCGATGCCCGAGTCGATGATCGCCACGCGCACCGGGTTCACGACTGGAAGCTCCGGCGGGAAGGCATCGAAGGCGTGGTCCTGAGCGAGGTAGTACTGCTTCGGGGCGAGCGGGTCAGTCGGGACGAACCCGGCGCGAAACGGCATGCGCAGCGGCGGCCGGCGCCAGGGCAAGCGCCAGCGCCGCCAGAGCAGCTGTCTTCACGAGCTGGTGACCTGGAGCACCGGTGAGAAGCCGACCACGAAACCGTGGCCGGAGCTCACGCGAACGCGATAGACGCCGGTCGTGAGCTGAAGCTTCGCGAGGAAGTCTCCGTTCGTCTCCACGGTCGCCTCGCCGACCGTGGGCCAGGCTGCTCCCTGCTGCTTCTGGATCAGGACCGTCGTTCCGGCGAGCGATGCCGGACGAACGTACCCGCTGAGCTGGTCGGGTCTTCGCGCTGGATAGAAGCGCGCGAGCGGCGCGACGGGAACGCGCACGGATTCCGCGGTCACCTTGCCGCTCGAGAGGCGGTAACGCGAAGTGACTGTGGGTTTGACCAGCGCCGTGAGGACGCCGTTCTCGTCGGCTTCGACGGTCCCGACCTCCGTCCACTTGTCTCCTTCCAATCGTTGCAGCACCGTCTCCGGCAGACCGCGGGCCACGCCGGTCAGCTTGCCTCGCCCGCCGTAGACGATGGGTTGCGGCGGCGCAGTCAGCGACAGAACGCCGACGCTGAACCAGGTCGAGCGAAGCCCGAGCCGTCGGCGGAGGTCTGCGCCTTGCATGGCGAGCGTGCTCTTCGTACCCACGACGTTGAGCACCTTGATCCGGCCGGACGAGTTCAGCTCGGGCTGCAGATCCACGACGCGTCCCTTCATCTTCAGCACCTTCGCGAGCTTCGCGCCCGTGAAGACGAGGGGCCCCCAGTCGTGGTGTGGCGAGATCGAGTCGTACGGGTCTGCGACCGAGACGAGGTACGGCACGGGCTCTCCAAACACGTCTTCGGCCGAGGCGGTGCGTCCGCCGGACGTCGAGAAGAAGAATGTCTTTGCGACCTCGCCCTCGTAGAGGACGACCTGGCCGGCGGTCGCGTTGACAGCGGCGTTCGTCGACGGCTTCTCGTGTTCGATCCCGAGGTACACCTGGCTACGCGTATCCGGGTAGAGATCGAATGCACCTGTCCGGCGTGTCGCCAGCGCGTATGAGCGCGCGACGACAGCCTGGGCTTTCAGCGCCTCCGGGAGCCAGGTGAACGGCATCTCGGACGGAACGACACCGTAGAGGTACTGCTCCAGCCCGACCATGTTGATCGCGCGCAGCTTGCCGGCGGTGACGTCGATCTGGATCGAGCCGCGATAGCGGTGCTTGAGTCCGAGTGCGGCAGCTCCCGGCTGGAACAGCAGGGGGCCCGGCAATGCACGGGCCGTCGTCTGTCCGTCCACCGCAAGCTTGAGCGCGGGTTTCAGCGTGTACTTCCCCGCAGTGACGGTGTGCATCACGCCCGTTCCGTCGCGCACTTTGAAATCCGCCGTCGATCCGATGTCGAGTGAATTGGCGCCGCTCGTCAGGAGGACCCGCACACGCGAGACCGGCGCAGCGCCGAGCTCCGTTCCGGCGAAGTAATGGAGCACGATCTTCTCGTAGCCGACGCCCTTCTGCGCGTAGCCGTAGGCGCCGTACTGGCTCAGGCCGACGCCGTGGCCCCAGCCGTGGCCGGTGACCAGGAATGTCGCCGCTCCGGCGGGAACGGATTGTGCGAGCGCGGACGTCCGTCCATGCGCCGCCGAGCCGGCGACGAGCAGGAGGAGGGAGACGAGTAGGAGGGTTCGGCGCATCGTGCTGACCCCGGCAAGGACGCGACCGAGGCTACCAAAGGGGTTCATCAGCAGCGGTTTTCTTTACCGAACCCTCATCTCATCGTTTGCGTCACCGAGAGCGGGGCAAATCCGTTGATGTACTGCTGTGGCCGTGAAGATCTCGATCCTGCCGCCTCGCTTCCGCCGCCCGGAGCTGATCGGGCGTGGTGGCATGGGCGACATCTATCGCGCCACGGATTCGGTGCTCGGCCGTGTCGTGGCGATCAAGATCTTGGCCGAGCGCTTCGCTCAGGACACAGCGGTCCGCGAGCGCTTTACCCGCGAGGCGCTCTCGGCGGCGCGTCTCTCGGGAGAGCCCAACACCGTCACCATCTACGACGTCGGCGAGCACGACGACCGTCCGTACATCGTCATGGAGCATCTGAGCGGTGGCTCGCTCGACGACGTGCTTCGAGACGGCGGCCCGCAGCCTCCCGAACGCGTCTTCACGTGGCTCGAAGAAGCAGCGCGCGCGCTCGACGTGGCCCACCGAGAGGGCGTCGTGCACCGCGACGTCAAGCCCGCCAACCTGATGCTCGACGGCGAAGGCAATGTTCACGTCGCCGACTTCGGGATCGCAAGCTCCGCCGGAATGGACTCGCTGACGATGACCGGCACCGTGCTGGGAACGGCCGGCTATCTCTCGCCGGAGCAGGCGCGAGGCGAGCGCGCAGGGCCGGCGAGCGACCGCTATGCGCTGGGGATCGTCGCGTGGGAGCTTCTCACCGCCAAACGCCCCTTCGAATCGGAGAGCCCGACCGCGGAGGCGGCCGCTCACGTGAACGCGCCGATTCCCGCGGTGTCTGCTGCCGGCGATCTACCGCGTGAGCTCGATCCCGTGTTCGAGCGTGCGCTCGCGAAGGACCCGACGCAGCGGTACGGGACCGCAGGCGAGTTCGTCGCGGCTCTCAGGTCTGCATTCAGCGATGCGGCCGGCTCGACAAGCGAGTTGGCCGCGGTGGCACCGCCGCCGACGGCAGCGACGCGGACCCTGCGGCGGAGTCGAACAAGGGGAGCGCCGCCTTACCGGCCCCACGCGCCTCCGGTGCGCAACGCCTGGCCGCTGCTCGCCGTTCTCCTGGTCGCGGGTGCCGTCGGCGGAGCGTTGCTGGCGTATTTCCTCACGCGCAATGACACGCCGCCCACGACTGTGGTCACCAGGATCCAACGCGTGACGACTCAGGGACGGATCACGACGGTGGAGAAGACCGTCGCGGTTACGACCTCGGCCAGCCGGCCGCCGACGGCGGCCACACCCGACTCGCGAGCGGTGCCGCACTGAACAACGCCGGCTTCGCGAAGATGCAGGCCGGTGACTACGCCGGAGCGTTGCCGTTGCTCGAGCGTGCGGTGCAGAAGCTCCAGGGCACGAACTCACGCGACGAGGCGTACGCCGACTACAACCTCGCGTTCACGCGCTTCCAGCTCGGCAACTGCGACGGCGTGCTCGAGCTCCTCGACCGCTCCGAGTCGATCCAGGGGCATCGTGCGGAGATCGACAGGCTCCGCGAGCAGGCACAGGAGCAGTGCTAACCCAGTCGCGCGGCGTACTGCTTGTCGTAGTACTCGCGGAAACCGCCGGAGCGCTTGATCGGCTCCCACCACTCGCGGTTGTCGCGGTACCAGTCGATCGTCGCGCGCACACCCTCACTCCAGTCACGCCGCGGCTGCCAGCCGAGTGAGCGGATCTTCGTCGTGTCGAGCGAGTAGCGCCGGTCGTGCCCCGCGCGATCCTCGACGTTCCGGATCAACGACGGATCGACACCGAGGTGGTCGACGATCAGCCGCGTGAGCTCGACGTTCTCGTGCTCCTCGCTCGCGCCGACGTTGTAGACCTCGCCTGCCTCTCCCTGGCGGAGCACGAGTTCGATTGCCGCGCAGTGGTCTTCGACGTGAAGCCAGTCCCGCACCTGACGCCCGTCGCCGTAGAGCGGCAGAGGCTCGCCGTCGAGGGCGTTCGTCGCGAACAGCGGCAGCACCTTCTCCGGATACTGGTTGGGCCCATACGTGTTCGAGCCTCGCGTGATCGATGCGTTGACGCCGAACGTCCTCACTGCTGCGAGCACCTGCAGGTCGCCGCCGGCTTTCGCCGCGCTGTACGGGCTCGAGGGGCGTGGCGGATCGTCCTCGCGCGACGACCAGCCCGACTCGACGTCGCCGTAGACCTCGTCGGTGGAGACCTGGACGAAGCGGGCGCTCGACTCCTCCGCGGCCTGGAGCAGGACGAGCGTCCCCAGGACGTCGGTGCGCACGAACTCCTCCGGACCCAGGATCGAACGATCCACGTGTGTCTCGGCGGCGAAGTTGACGATGGCATCGACCGGGCCGATCTGGTCGACGTCCTCGCGCGTCGCGATGTCGCCCCGGCGGCAGTCGATCCCTTCGGGCAGGTTGGCCGGATTCCCCGCATAGGTGAACTTGTCCAGCACCACCACGTCCTCGCCGGCCGCGAGCATCCGCTTGACGAAGTGCGAGCCGATGAACCCCGCACCACCGGTGACCAGTAGGCGCACGGCGTCACCGTATAGACTCAGTCCGTCAGTGAGGCAATGGAGCCTCGGGCGCCTCGTCTGCGCCTGAGGCTTTTCGCGTTTCAAGGGAGGATTTCATGGCGCAGGTCGAGACACGGAACAGGGCGACATCGAGCGAGGATTCCCGCAAGCGGGTGCACGGCCGGATCGAGAAGGAGGGGATCGAATTCGTCCTTCTCTGGTTCACGGACATCGAGGGCCACCTCAAGAGCTTCGCGGTCACCCCGAGCGAGATCGCGGCGGCGCTCGACGACGGCATGGGCTTCGACGGGTCGTCCATCACGGGGTTCAACGCCATCGAGGAGTCGGACATGGTCGCGATCCCGGACCCGGAGACCTTCCAGTTGATGCCGTGGAAGGAGGGCGAGACGAGAGTGGCGCGGATGATCTGCGACATCGTCACGCCGGACGGGAAGCCTTACGAAGGGGATCCGCGCTACGTGCTCCGCCGTGCGCTCGACCGCATGGCGTCGCTCGGCTTCGACACGTTCAACGTGGGGCCCGAGCTCGAGTACTTCCTCTTCCGCGACGACAAGGGCACCGAGACGCTCGACGAGGGCGGGTACTTCGCCATGACCACGCTCGACGCGGCGAGCGAGTTGCGTCAGGAGACCGTCCGGGCCCTCGAGGGGATGGGCATCCCGATCGAGTACGTGCACCACGAGGTCGGCCCGTCGCAGCACGAAATCGACATGCGCTTCGCGGACGCGCTCTCGATGGCCGACCACACGGTCACGTACCGGCTGATCGTGAAGGAGATCGCGAAGAAGTCCGGCTACCACGCGACCTTCATGCCGAAGCCGATCTTCGGCGAGAACGGGTCCGGGATGCACACGCACCAGTCGCTGTTCAACGAAGGGCGCAACGCGTTCTTCGACGGCGACGACGACTGGAACCTCTCCGTCGTCGGGAAGGCATTCATCGCCGGCCAGCTCAGACACGCGCGGGAGCTCAGCGCGGTGTTCGCCCAGTGGGTGAACTCGTACAAGCGGCTCGTGCCTGGTTACGAGGCGCCGGTGTACGTCGCCTGGTCGCGTCGGAACCGCTCGGCGCTGATTCGGATCCCGCTCTACAAGCCCGGCGCCGAGCAGGCGACGCGGGCGGAGATCCGCTGTCCCGACCCGGCTTGCAACCCCTACCTGACCTTCGCCGCTCTGCTGCATGCCGGTCTGGAGGGAATCGAGCAAGGCTATGAGCTGCCCGAACCGATGGAGACGAACCTCTACCACCTGACGGCGGAACAGCGGAAGGAGCGCGGGATCGTCTCGCTGCCCGAGACCCTCGGGGAGGCGGTCGACGCGCTCGCCGGCTCGGAGCTCGTCCGCAAGGCGCTCGGACCCCACATCTTCGACCGCTACGTGGAGTTGAAGCGAGCCGAGTGGGACGAGTACCGAGTCCAGCTCACCGAGTGGGAGCTCAAGAAGTACTTGTCCGTGCTCTGAGAAAGAGAGACAATGACGGCCGGTCTCGTGGAGCTCTGCGGCCTACGAGATCCAACTGACGGCCGACTGCGAGCTGCCGCTCTATAGCGCAGCTCGTGGTCGTTTCGGGCCCGGGTTAGAGGAAGCGGCGGATGGTCTCGCGGGCGACGCGGAGGCCGACGACCTTGCTGGTTGGGTCGACCTCGGCAATCGTGTCGGCCGGAACCAGGCGGCGGTGGCGGGAGAAGAAGCCCGCACGGACCGAGAGGGCGTCGGGCACGTCGGGGAGCGTTCCGTACATCGGACACTCGACCTTCCCGACGACCCTGCCTCGATTGTCGGCCACCAGGAACCCGGCCGTGTCCACGAGATTCAGAGGGAGTGCGGACATGGTCAGAACCTATTCCCCGTCTGCAAGGAAATTCCCTCGTCTGCGGTAAGGGTTGTGTTAACCGCGTTCAATCCGGCTTCGTCGTCATCGCCCACATCGCGACGAAGAGGGCGATCAGATAGAGCCCTGAGATCACCGCAACGGCTCTGACAGGCCAGCGGCGTTCCGGGCGGCGCAGGCCCCACCATGCGATCAGTGCCGTGATCACCAGGAGAAGGAGCCCGGCGTCTCCGACGAGAAAGCCGACACCGAGCCACGCCGGGTCGTTGGGGATGTCTTCTCGCGAGTCGATCCACTGCCCGGCGAAGCGCATCAACACCCACGCCGGGAGCACGAGAAAGCCGATCGTCCGAACGAGGAGCCTCCGCAGGGTGGGAGCGCGAGTCGCGATGATCACCGTCGCGCCGATCGCGCCGACGAGCACCCCGGCACCGAGGACGTGCAGGAAGAGGGGGAAGTTCCAGCTGTCTGGACGGACGAGTGCGAGCATCATGCGCCCGGCTTCCAGATCATCAGGGCGAGGATCGCGATCACGACGATCCCGCTGCCCCAGCTCAGGGCGAGCCACATCGGGTCGCGCAAGCGGGCGGACAGTTCCTGGCTCGGTGCGTCGCCCTCGGCGGCGAGTCGCTCGGCGAGCTCTCGTGTCTGCTTCTCACGCCCGCCGCCGACGCCGCCCATGGCGTTCGCGAGCACCCAGAGCACGAGGGCGAGGACGATCCAGGTTTCACCCCAGCCGTACCCGGCGTTGTGCACGAGCCAGAGCCCGAAGACGAGCGTGAGCCCCATTCCGGCCCCGATCGCCACAACGGCGACGCGGGCCAGTCGAAACAGGACGGCGATCTCGCTCGGGACGCTCCCGTTGCAGCGCCGCGAAGTTGAAGATCCCGGCCATCACAGCGCCGCCGAGGACGAGGAACGCTCCGCTGACATGGAGGAACAGCAGCCAGTCGTAGGTGTCCACGGCCACTACCCTAAGAAACCGAGTGGACGTACGAGCTCGCCACCTGCGCCTTCTCACCGAGACGATCGCCGCGGTGAACTCCACGCTCGACCTGGAAGAGGTCCTGGATCTCGTCGCCAGCAAGGTCGCCGACGCTCTCGGCACCGAAGCCTGCTTCGTCTACCTCTACGACGACCGGACGAACGAGCTCATTCTCCGCGCCACGTACGGAACGAGCGTCGAGGAGATGACCAAGCGTCCTCGCATGCGTCCGGGTGAGGGGATCACCGGAACCGCTGCCGCCGACCGGGCGCCGGTGATGATCCCATCGCAGGCGCATCTCGATCCTCGCTTCAAGCAGTTCGCGAACCTGTCGGAGGACGACTACGAATCGATCCTGGCGGTGCCGATTCTTGCCCGAGACAAGCTCGCCGGCGCGCTCAACGTGCGCACGCTCGCGCCGCGCGAGTTCACGCAGGACGAGATCGAGTTGCTCGTCGCGATCGCGGACCAGGTCGCGCAGACGATTCAGCATGCGCAGCTGTATGCGCATGCGCAGAGCCGGGTCGCCGAGCTCGAGGCTCTGGCCAAGATCTCGGAGGCCGTCTCCGAGTCGCTCTACCTCGAGGAGTCAGTCGAGGCGATCGTGAAGACGACGATGGAAGCCGTTGCCGCAACCGGCGCGGCCCTCGTGCTCGAGGACGGCAACATCGCCTGGCCGGAAGGCCGGGCCGGGGCGTACAACGTGCGGCTGCCGCTGCGCTGGAAGCGACGTCAGATCGGCGAGCTCGTCTGCGACCGCGACACGCCTTTCACCGACGAGGAGCGCGCGCTGCTCGTCTCGATCGCACACCATGCCGCGGTTGCGCTCGAACACGGGCGAGCCGTCATGCGTGGGGTGCTTGCGCAGGAGATCCATCACCGGGTCAAGAACAACTTGCAGACCGTCGCATCGCTCCTGCGGCTGCAGGCTCGAGCGACCGACACGGATCCGCGGAAGGCGCTGGAGGATTCGGTTCATCGCATTCTCGCCATCGCCGCCGTGCACGAAGTCCTGACGGAACAGCGCGAGGAGGTCGTCGAGCTGCGCGAGCTGCTCGAGAGGTTGCGCGCGATGCTCGTGCAGGGCCTGGCTGTCGGGAAGGAAGTTCACGCCGACCTCGAGCCCGTCTCGATCGCGGGCAACAGAGCGACCGCGCTTGCGCTGGTCTTCAGCGAGTTACTGCAGAACGCCCTCGAACACGGCGGCGAGAGCGTTCAGATCGAGCTCGCCCAGCGCAACGGTGAGGTGGTGCTGTCGATAGCGGACGACGGCTCGGGAATCGAAGCCGATGCCGCGGGAACAGGTCTCTCGATCGTGCAGGCCTTGGTGCGAGACGAGCTGCAAGGACGGCTGGCTCTGACGCAGTGAAGGAGGCACTCGGGCCGAGGTGGTCTTTCCGGTGTGACTTACTGGAGATCGCTGCGACGCCAGAGTGCTTTCAGTGAGTTCGCGAGCCGCTCGGGCTCGATCCGATGCGGCGGGTCGAAGTGGTGTCGCTCTTCGAATGTCTCGAGCTCGAAGTTCGGGAAGACACGGCTGAGCCTGGTTGCGATCTGCCCCGAACTGGTCGGGGTTGCTCAGCCCGCCAAGCGCGTAGTAGACGGGCTGGTCGAAACGCGCCAGCGCATCGTGGTCGAGCTCGTACGTCTTGAAGGTCTTCATGAATGCGCGGATTCCGCCAGGGCGTTTTGCCATCCACGGCGGCGGGTCTCCGGTCGGTGGCGGCGGGAGCTCCACTCCCGGCTTGACGTTGAGCCGCATGAACGCGCGCGTGAACTCGTCCGGCGGAAGCGCTTCAAGCCGGTCGTACTCGCGCCAGAGCGCCTGCTCGTGCGGGCTGAGATCCCGGCGACCAGCCCAGGCCGGCTCCAGGAGGGCGAGGCTTGCCAGCCGCTCCGAGTGTCGGGCCGCGAACGCAAGCGCCGCAGCACCTCCACCGGAATAGCCGACGAGATGGAACTGTTCCCACGCTGCGTTCATCGGCATCGCGCAGTACGCCGGCGACTTCGAGATCCAGCGTGTAGTCGGGCGGAGCCTCAGGTGTCGCGTACACCTCCAGCTCCTTGACAACGGCATCAGTATCCGAGCCGAGTGCCGCTACCAAGGAGCCGTACGCGAGATCGCCGGGGAGCACGCTCCCGGGAAGCAAGATCACCCGAAACGGCGCCATCACGAACCATCCCACGCTCAGCTGTCGAGTGCACAAACCTCAAAGCCGGAGGCTAAGCGACGCGAAGCGGCTTAGCCGCAGGCGTACTGATGTGGGCGCGGACGCTTCAGCGCCCGTGCCCACACGGTTGAGGACAACCGCCAAGCGTCAACACCAAAAGGAGTGTGCGGGCTCTGCCCGCGCACGTTCAGCGCGAAGCGCCGTACCCAAATGCCAAGCGAAAGCGAAGCTTTCGCGCGGAGCGCGAGTTAGCGAACGCCGCCGTCGCCGCCGGCGGGGCGTGACCACCAGGCGCCGTCGCTTCCGGACATGGCGCCCTGGAGTTGATCGACGTAGCTGACGAGGTCCCGCTCGCGGCGGTCGAGGGTCTGCTCGAGCTCTTCGAGCTCGGTGCGCCAGCGCTCGATCCGGTCCTCCCGGAACTGAACGTCGGCCTCGAACTCTGCTTCGCGCAGTTCCAGGTCACTCTCGAGGCGCTTGAGCTCCGTCGTCCGAGCGTCCGCCGCGTATTCCGAAATCGGTTGCAGCCGCCGCTCGACGGAAGTCGGGTCGTGCTCTTCCTGGCTTGCGCCGACGAGCTCGCCGCCGAGGAGAGGGGCGAGCGAGGCAGCCTGCTCCGCTGAGATTTCCACACGGAGCACGAGAGGCCTGGGGATGCTGAATTCCTGGTCAGACATGAGGAGCCGCACCACCTGAATCGCCCGGGCAGGGGGGCGGCACTATCCCTCGGCCGAGCGGTTTGCGCCAGACTCACCCACCAGAGGTGAGGATCCTGGTCGCCGAGGATGAGACGATCATCCGGCTCGATCTGCGGGCCCTGCTCGAGCACGCTGGTTTCGAGGTGTGCGCCGAGGCCCGTGACGGGGAGGAGGCGGTGGCCCTCGCGCGCTCCGAACGCCCGGATCTGGCTCTACTCGACGTCAAGATGCCGAAGCTGGACGGGATCGAGGCGGCCCGCCGGATCCTCGAGGAGCGGCCGATCCCGATCGTGATGCTCACCGCGTACGGCCAGGACGAGATCGTGCAGCGCGCTGCCGAAGCCGGTGTGTTCGGCTACCTGGTCAAGCCATTCCGCGAGCAAGACCTGCTACCGGCTATCCGCACGGCACGTGCGCGGCACGAGGAGCTCAATGCGCTTCGCGAGGAAGCGGAGTCGCTGGCTGAGGCGCTGGCGGCGCGCAAGGCGATCGAGCGCGCGAAGGGCCTGCTGATGGAAAAGGAGGGACTCTCGGAGCAGGATGCATTCGCGCGGCTGCGCAAGGCGAGCCAGATTTCCGGGCGTCCGCTCAAGGTGGTTGCGGAGGCCTTGATCGCGACCTTCGAGTGAGCGGTCAGAACGAAGCGATGTCGAAGATGACGCCGAGGGCGAACAGAACGATTCCGAAGAGGAAGACCGGCTCTCCTCGGAATCCCGTCGGCTGGCGCTGCGTCATCGTCCCGCGGAGAAGCGAGAAGCCGCCCGTGGGGAACGTTCCGATCAGGAACAGCAAAGTCCCGACGATGTAATACGCGATGGCGATCGTGGAAGAGACGCCGTGATCCGTCGCGAGCGCGAACACCGCTGCGACCACGCCGACCCCCAACGCGAGGCCGGCGCAGGTGAGACCGAATCGTACGAGCGCCGGCCCGAGCCCGGTCCACCGGCTCGGCGCGGGCGGTTCCTCGGTGCGGGTGGCCGGAGGTTCGGTCACGTTTGCGCTCGCTCGAAGAGCCGTTCCCAGCGCTGGAGCAGAGTCTGGAGCTCGTCGCGCGCATGTCGGTGAGCCGCCAGCATCTCGACATCGTTCCAGTCTTCCGCGAGACGCCGCTCGAGCTCGGCGACGGTCGTTTCATGTTCGGCGATCTGCGCCTCGATTCGCTCGAGCTCAGAGGGAGCTCTTTGCCTTGACGGGCTGCTTGCGCGGCTTTGCACGCTTCGGGTCCGGCGGCGGGGGAGGTGGCGGGGCCTTGCGGGCCTCACGCTGGCGGACATACTCCGCCCAGCCGCCGTCGTAGGAGTTGAGCCGGCGGTCTTCGATCGCAATCGTTCGCTCGGCGACTGCGTCGAGGAGCGCGCGGTCGTGTGAGACGAGCAGGACCGTGCCCGGGAACGCCTCGAGCGCCGCCTCGAGGGCCTCGCGGCTCTCCATGTCGAGGTGGTTCGTCGGCTCGTCGACAACGAGGAAGTTTGCGCCGGACGCGACGACGAGGGCCAGGGCGAGGCGCCTGCGTTCGCCGCCCGACAGCGCGAGCACGGGCTTCTCGTGCTCGGTCCAACCGGAGAAGAGGAAGCGGCCGAGCAGCTTCTGCGCGTCCGGGCGCTGCAGGCCCGTTGCGCGCTGGACGCACTGCAGAACGGATCCGCGCGTGTCGAGCTCCATCTCCTGCTGGGAGAAGTACGCCGGGACGACACCGTGGCCGAGGCGTACGAAGCCGTCGTCGGCATCGCGCCGCTCGAGGATCGTCTCGAGCAGCGTTGTCTTCCCCGATCCGTTCGGACCGACGAGTGCGACATGCTCGCCGCGCTCGATCGCAAGGCTCGCGTCCTCCAGCAGCACCCGGTCGCCGATCCGAAGCGCAAGCCCTTCGGCCTCGAGGACGGTGCGACCGCTGCGAGCGGGCTTCAGGAACTCGAAGCCGAGGCTTCTCGTCCTGCGCGTGAGCAGATCGACTTCACCCTTCGCCTTTGCGCGTTCCTTCTCCAGGCGCTCGATCTGGGTCAGCTTCACCTGAGCCTTCCGCGCCATCTTTTCGGTCGAGGCACGGAATCGGGCGACGAAGCGCTCGAGGCGCTCGATGTCCCGGCCGACTCGCTCGGCCGCCTTCGACGCCGCTTGAAGCCGTGAGGCCTTCTCGAGACGCCAGGCGTGCCACGGGCCTTTGAAGTACGTCGAACGCCCCGCGTCGAGCTCGAGCACCACGTTCGTGACGGCTTCGAGGAACCAGCGGTCGTGCGCCACGATCATGATTCCCGCGTCGAGCGACTGCAGCTCGCGCTCCAGCCATTCGAGGCTTTCGACATCGAGGTGGTTGGTCGGCTCGTCGAGGAGCAGGAGATCCGGATCGCCGCCGAGCGCACGCGCGAGCGAGGCGCGCGTCAGCTCGCCGCCGGAGAAAGTCTGGAGCTGGCGATCGAGTTGTTCGTCCGCGAAGCCGAGCCCGCGCACGACGGCGGTCGCGCGCTCGCGCCAGTCGTAGCCGCCGGCATGCTCGAGCCTCGCCTGCGCTTCGCCGTACCTGCGAATCGTTGCGTCGTCGTGATCTCCGTCCGCCATCGCCCGCTCCAGCCGCCGCAGTTCCTCCTCCAGCGCGATCAGGTCACGGGCACCGGAGAGCACGTACTCGCGAAGCGTCAGGCGCCGTTCGAGCGGCGGCCGTTGGTCGTGCAATGCGACGCGCGTGCCCTTCTGGAATGCGAGATCGCCGCCCTGAATGGTCGTCTCGCCCACGAGCGCTCGCAGCAGGGTGGTCTTGCCGGCGCCGTTTGGCCCGGCGAGCGCGACGCGGTCACGGCGCTCGACCTTGAACGACACGCCGTCGAACAGCGGGTCGCCGGAAAACTCCTTGCGGAGGTTGGATGCGATCACGACTGCCACGGCTGTAAGGGTACGGCCCGTGGCCCGTGTCCTCGCTCTCGATATCGGCACGTCCTCCGTGCGGGCCTGCCGGTTCGACGAGACCGCCGAGGAGCATGGCCCGCTCGCGCGGCGCGATTACCCGGGGGAAAACGACCCGGGACGAGTCCTCGCGCATGCGCGCGCCGCGATCGAGGAGGTCGGGTGGCGCAGATCGGGTCGACGCGGTCGGCGCGTCCTGCTTCGGCCACAGCCTGCTCGCCCTCGACGAGCGCGGCCGGCCGTTGACCCCGATTCTGTCCTGGCGCGACACGCGCTCCGCCGACGCAGCCGACTGACCTCTTGCGCCGTCTCGACAACGCCGCCGTCCATGCACGTACGGGCTGTCAGATCCATACGAGCTACTGGCCGGCGAAGCTCGCGTGGCTGGCACAGGAAGAGCCGGAGGTCTTTCGCTCCGCGCACCGCTTCGTCTCGTTCTGCGACTACCTGTACGCACAGCTGCTCGGACGGGAGGTTCCCGACGAGCATCGGCATGGCATCGCCGACGGGCCTGCGTCGACTCTGCGACACGAGAACGTGGGACGAAGAGTTGCTCGACACGCTCGGCCTCGACGCCGAGCGTCTACCGGAGATCTCGGATGCGCCGGTCGACGGCTGGTACCCGGCGCTGCTCGACGGCGCCTGTTCCAACTTCGGTGCGGGCTGCGTGACCCGCGGGCGCGCGGCGTTGATGGTCGGCACGTCGGGGGCGATCCGAGTTGTCTACGAGACGGACCAACCGCAGCCTCGCCCCGCTCTCTTCCTGCACTGGGTGGACGAGACGCGGGTCGTCGAGGGCGGCTCGCTGTCGGACGGCGGGAACCTCCACTACTGGCTGGACCAGACCTTGAAGGATGCTCGCGGCTCGCTTGCCGGTCGCGACCCGGACTCGCACGGCCTGACGTTCCTGTCGCTCCTCGGCGGCGAGCGCAGCCCCGGTTGGCACCAGCACGCGCAGGGCGCGATCCACGGGCTGACCTTCGACACCACAGCCGCTCGACTTGCGCCAGGCCGGTCTCGAGGGTGTTGCCTTCCGCTTCGCGGAGGTCGCCGACTTGATGCCCGCGGCTCGACGAGATCGTCGTCACGGGCGGCGCGCTGCTCAGGGATCCGGACTGGGTGCAGATCATGGCCGACGCGCTCGGGCGACCGGTCACGACATCCGGCGTCAAGGAGGCGTCGCTGCGGGGTGCGGCCGTCGTCGTGCTCGAGCGGTTGGGCGAGACGCCGGCTCCTGCACCGCTGGGCGCGGTGGTCGAGCCTCGCCCTGACAAGGTCGAGGTGTTCCGCGCCGCCCGCGAACGGCAGCGGAGGCTCTACGAAGTGGTGACTTCCGAACCGACGAGCTGACGCACCGCGGCCGCGATGTGCTCGGCGTCGATGCCGTACGCGTTCAGGAGCTCCTCCGGCTTGCCGGATCGCGGCATCTCTCGCACCGCGAGCTTCAGCACCCGCGCGTGCTCGTCCTTTTCGGCGAGTGCGGCCAGGACGGCGTCACCAAGGCCGCCTTCGGGGAAGTGATCTTCGACCGTGACGATCTTGCCCGTCGCCTCCGCGGCCGCCTGAAGCGCGTCAGCATCGATTGGCTTGATCGAGTAGGCGTCGATCACGCGGGCGGTGATCCCGTCTTCCTCGAGAGCAGTCGGCCGCCTTGAGCGCCTCGTGCACGGTGATGCCGGTGCCGACGATCGTCACGTCGTCGTCGTCCGACGAGCGAATGACACGGCTGCCGCCGACCTCGAACTCCTCGTCCGGCCCGTAGATCACCGGTGTGTTGGGACGGAGCGTGCGCATGAACACGATGCCCTTCGTGTCCGCCATCGCCACGACGAGCTTGGCGGTCTGATTCGCGTCGCAAGGGTGCAGCACAACGCTCGAATGAATCGCACGCAGCGAGGCGATGTCTTCGAGCGCCATCTGGGAAGGGCCGTCTTCGCCGATCGAGACGCCGGCGTGCGACCCTGCGAGACGCAGATCCACGCGGCTGATCGCAGCCATGCGGACGAAGTCGTATGCGCGAGAGAAGAACGCGGCAAAGGTGGACCCGAATGCATTCCAGCCGCGCGCGTGCAGTCCGACTGCCGCGGCGACGAGCTGCTGTTCCGCGATGTACATCTCGAAGAAGCGGTCCGGATGCGCCTGCTTGAAGATCTCCGCGAACGTCGAGTTGCTCACCTCGCCGTCGAGGGCGACCACGTCTCCGCGCGCCGACCCGAGGGCCGCGAGCGCCTCGCCGTACGCTTTCCGCGTCGCCACCTCTTGACCAAGCTCGTATCGCGGCAGCTCGAGCGGCCCGTCCGGGAAGCGATGCGGCTCGCCAGGCGCCGGCTTGGCGACCTCAACGTGAATGTTGCGGAGACCGCCGAGCTCCTCGATCGCCGCGTCTGGATCGTCGAGCGGCTTGCCGTGCCAGCCGTCCTTGTCCTCGACCGCCTTGACGCCCTTGCCCTTGATCGTGCGCGCCACGATCACCGTCGGGCGGCCGGTCGTCTCAGCCGCTTCCTTGTAGGCGCGGTCGATCTCCTCGACGTTGTGTCCGTCGATCTCGATCGCATTCCAGCCGAAGGCCCGCGCGCGCTCGACATAGACGCCCGTGTTCCAGCCGATCATGGTCTCCCCGCGTTGGCCCAGCCGGTTCACGTCGATGATCGCGGTCAGGTTGTCGAGCTCGTAGTGCGACGAGTGCTCGTACGCCTCCCACATCGATCCCTCCGCCATCTCGCTGTCGCCGCAGAGCACCCAGACGCGCGAAGGAAGCCGGTCGAGGTACTTCGCGGCGAGCCCCATCCCGACGCCGATCGGCAGGCCCTGGCCCAGCGAGCCAGTCGCGACGTCCACCCACGGGATCAGCGGAGTCGGGTGTCCCTCGAGCATGCTGCCGAACTTGCGGTACGTGAGCAGCTCGTCGTCGGTGATCGCCCCGACGGCTCGGAGGATCGCGTAGTAGAGCGTCGAGGCATGGCCCTTCGAGAAGACCAGACGGTCATTGGTCGCCTGCTTCGGGTTGGCGAAGTCGTAGCGGTAGTGGTTTGCGACCAGCACGGCCATCAGGTCGGCGGCGGACATGCCCGAGGTGGGGTGGCCAGACTTCGCGACTGCGGCCGGACGGATCGAATCGACGCGGAACTGCTGGCCGAGCTCGCGGAGTTCGTTCGCATCCATCGTCGGCCATTCTAGGAGCCAGGCGTCGTCCTGTGCCGGTGGGGTACGGTCCATCCGTGAAGGTGGCGATCGCATTCGACCACCGGGGCGTCCGCCTCCGTGACGCCGTGCTCGAGGCCCTCGCCGGGCACTCCGTGGTCGACCTGGGAACCGACACCGACGCCGTCCGGCTCGACTATCCGGACAAGGCACGCGAGATCGGCGAGGCCATTCTCCGCGGCGATGCCGAGCGTGGAGTCTTCGTCTGCGGTTCCGGCGTGGGCGCCTCGATCGCAGCCTGCAAGCTGCCCGGAATCCGCGCCGCGATCTGCCACGACGTTTACTCCGCCCACCAGGGCGTAGAGCATGACGACATGAACATCCTCTGCCTCGGCTCCGAGGTCGTCGGGCCGTCACTGACGCGCGACCTCGTTACGACCTTTGTGGCAGCTCGATTCGACGGCGGCCAGCCTTACCTGAAACGACTGGAGATGATCGAAGACCTGGAAAGGAACGCTTCTCATGCCTGAATCGAACCTGCACAAGCTGTCCGCGCTCGGCCAGAGCGTGTGGATCGACTACCTCTCGCGGCAGATGCTGCAGAGCGGCAAGTTCGCGACGATGATGGAGGAGGATGCCGTCGTAGGCGTTACCTCGAACCCGACGATCTTCCAGAAGGCGATCTCGGAAGGTGATGCGTACGACAAGCAGCTGAAGGAGATCCTCGAGTCCGGTGAAGATGACCCGAAGGAGATCTTCCTGCAGCTCTCGTCACACGACATTTCGCACGCCTGCGACCTGCTGCGTCCGGTTTGGGACGAGGGTGAGGGACTCGACGGGTACGTCTCGTGGGAGGTCGACCCGACGCTCGCCTATGACCGCGACGGCACGATCGCCGAGGCGCACCGACTGCACGACTGGATCGACAAGCCGAACCTCTACGTGAAGATTCCGGCCACCGAGCCCGGGCTCGGCGCGATCGAGGAGATGATCGCCTCGGGCAAGAGCATCAACGTGACGCTGATCTTTTCGTTGGAGCGCCACAAGGAGGTCATGGAGGCCTACGTCCGCGGCCTCGAACGGCTCGTCGAGAGCGGCGGCGACCCCAAGCAGGTGCACTCGGTCGCGAGCTTCTTCGTTTCGCGCGTCGACACCGAAACGGACAAGCGGCTCGACGCGCTCGGCGGCGACGCGACGAAGCTGAAAGGCAAGCTCGCCATCGCGAACGCGAAGCTCGCGTATCAGAACTACCTCGAGGTCTTCGCCGGGCCGCGGTGGGAAGCCCTCGAGGCCAAAGGCGCAACGAAGCAGCGGTGCCTGTGGGCGTCCACGTCCACGAAGAATCCCGATTATCGCGACGTCATGTACGTCGAGGAGCTGATCGGGCCCGAGACGGTGAACACGATGCCGGAGGAGACCATCCGCGCATTCCAGGATCACGGCAAGGTCGAGCTGACGTTGACGAAGGACGTCGAGGCTGCACGCAAGCTGTTCGAGGACCTTGCGGCTGCCGGCATCGACTACGACGACGTGTCCGACACGCTCGAGCGCGAGGGCGTGCAGAAATTCAGCGACTCATTCGAGGAGCTGCTCGGAGGGATCCGCGCCAAGCGCGGCGAGCTCGCACGCGGCGTGACAGTCGCAACGCAGCAGGAGCTCGTCGAGCGCATCTGGGCGCGCGACGCGACGGTCTGGACCGGCGCGGACGAGGACAAGTGGCTCGGCTGGCTCGACGAGCCGAAGCGGATGCAGGAGCGCGCCGGCGAGATCTCCGAGTTCGCGGCGGATGCACGCAAGAAGTTCGACACGTTCGTCCTGCTCGGCATGGGCGGCTCCTCGCTCGCGCCCGAGGTGTTGAAGAGAACCTTTGGGGCCAAGCAGCTCCACGTCCTCGACACCACGCATCCCGCGATGATCCGGCATGCGGAGAAGTCTCTGGATCTGAGCAAGACGATGTTCATCGTCTCGTCGAAGTCCGGCGGCACACTCGAGACGCTGTCGCACTTCGCGTATTTCTGGGAGAAGGTAGGCGCAAACGGTGAACAGTTTGTTGCGATCACCGATCCGGGCTCCGCGCTCGAACAGTTGGCGAAGACGCGCAGCATGCGCGTCTTCGCAGGTGAGCCCACCATCGGAGGTCGTTACTCGGCGCTCTCGCCGTTCGGCATCGTGCCGGCGGCGCTGATGGGCATCGATGTCGACCGGTTGCTCGCGAACGGCGGCCGCATGGCAGAGGCTTGCCGCGGCGATGCCAACCCCGGGCTACAGCTGGGCCTGCAGCTCGGCGAGGGTTGGCGCGACGGGCGCGACAAGGTATGCATCACCGAGACCGAGGGGCGGTTCGGGCTGTGGGCCGAGCAGCTGATCGCCGAGTCCACGGGCAAGCAGGGGAAAGGGCTCGTGCCGGCTCCCGGAGAGAGCCCGGAAGGGCCCCGACCGGCAAGCGGCGCGGGTGGAACTGGCAGACGCGAGCGCGATCGGCGCCGAGTTCTTCCGCTGGGAGTTCGCAGTCGCGGTCGCCGGAACCATCCTGCAGATCAACCCGTTCGATCAGCCGGATGTCCAGGCGGCGAAAGACAAGACGAAAGAGGTGCTCGCCTCGGGCGACGATCCGAGCGTTGAGCCCGAGGGCTCGCTCGACGACTTGCTCGCGAAGGCCGAGCCGCCGAATTACATCGCCATTCAGGCTTTCATCGACCCGATGCGCGAGAGCGAGCTGGAGCCTCTGATCGAACGAGCGCGCGAGACCGGTTGCGTCGTGACGCACGGACTGGGCCCGCGCTATCTGCACTCGACGGGGCAGCTGCACAAGGGTGGCCCGCCGACCGGGCTCTTCGTCCAGGTCGTCGACGACACGGGTGAGGAGATCCCGATCCCCGGCGAGGACTTCGGCTTCGGCCGTCTCATCCGGGCGCAGGCCGAGGGCGACTACCGCTCGCTGAAGGAACGCGGGCGCCCGATCGTGCGCATCAGACTGGAGGACAGGTAATGCAGCTGGGGATGATCGGGCTCGGCCGCATGGGTTCGGGCATGACCGAGCGCCTGCGTGAGCACGGTCACGACCTGCACACGTACGACCCCAACGTCGAAACGCGGACCGCCGACTCGCTCGAACAGCTCAAGGAACAGCTCGAGGCGCCGCGCGCCTTCTGGCTGATGATCCCCGCCGGCGAGATCACCGAGAACACCTTTCACCAGTTGCTCGAGATCGCCGACGACGGCGACACGATCGTCGACGGCGGGAACTCGAACTTCCGGGACTCGAAACGGCGCTATGTGGAAGCGAAGCACCGCGGTATCCACTTCGTCGACGCGGGCGTATCCGGTGGTGTCTGGGGTCTCGAGGTCGGCTTCTGTCTGATGGTCGGCGGCGACGACGAGCCGGTGCAAAGGCTCGAGCCCATCTTCAAGGCGCTCGCCCCGGAAGCCGGGTATGCGCACGTCGGCGCGTCCGGCGCCGGCCACTTCGTGAAGATGGTGCACAACGGCATCGAGTACGGCCTGATGCAGTCGTACGCCGAGGGCTTCGAGGTCATGGAGCACTCCGAGTACGACCTCGATGCATACGAGATCTCCGGGATCTGGCGCAACGGCTCGGTCGTACGCTCGTGGCTGCTCGAGCTGCTGCATTCGGCGTTCGAGACGCACGGCTCGAAGCTCGAGGACATCGCCCCTTACGTCGAGGACTCGGGTGAAGGCCGCTGGACGATCAACGAGGCGATCAACGAGAACGTGCCGGTTCCGGTGATCGCGGCGTCGCTCTTTGCGCGCTTCCAGTCGCGTGACGAGATCAAGTTCTCCGCCAGGGTCGCCGCTGCCCTGCGGAACCAGTTCGGCGGCCACGCCGTCAAGGCCGTCGAGCGCGCGAAGGCCGGCCCGGACCCGCGCTGAACGTGGCGATCGCGCAAGAGAACCCGCTGCTCGAAGGACTGGAGGTCCGGCGCGCGCCGGACCCCTGCATCCTCGTGATCTTCGGCGCATCGGGGGACCTGACGAAGCGCAAGCTCTTCCCGGCTCTCTACTCGCTGGCGTATCGCCGCCTGCTGCCGGAGAACTTCGCAGTCGTGGGGGTCTCGCGCTCCGAGGAGACGGACGACGAGTTCAGAGACCGGATGAAAGAGGCGGTGCAGGAGCATTCACGCGACGACTTCCGCGAGGACGTCTGGGAGCTGCTCGCGGGCGGCATGCGGTACGTCGCGATGGACTTCGCCGACGAGGAAGGCGAGGACCGGCTCGCCGAGACGCTCACGGAGCTCGACAAGGAGCGCGAGACGCAGGGGAACCGCGTCTACTACCTCGCGACGCCGCCGAGCGTCTTCGAAATCGTCGTCAGGCAGTCGGCAAGCGACGCACGACGCAGGGGTGGGTGCGTCTGATCATCGAGAAGCCGTTCGGCCACGATCTCGCCTCTGCGCGCGAGCTCCAGAAGGTGATCGAGAAGTACTTCGACGAGCGCGAGGTCTTCCGCATCGATCACTACCTCGGCAAGGAGACCGTGCAGAACATGATGGCGCTCCGCTTCGCAAACGGGATCTTCGAGCCGATCTGGAACCGGCAGTTCGTCGACCACGTCCAGATCACCGTCGCGGAGACGATGGGCATCGGTGAACGCGCCGGGTACTACGAGCAGGCGGGCGCGATCCGCGACATCTTCCAGAACCACATGCTGCAGCTCATCGCGATCACCGCGATGGAGCCGCCCATCGACTTCACGGCCGACTCGGTGCGCAACGAGAAGGTGAAGGTGCTGCGCGCGATGCACACGCCGGGGCCGAAGTCGGTCGTGCGCGGGCAGTACGGACGCGGCTACATCGAGGGTGAAGAAGTTCCCGGGTACCGCGAGGAGTCCGGTGTCGAGCCGGGCTCGATGACGGACACATATGTGGCGGCGAAGCTGTACGTCGACAACTGGCGCTGGGCCGACACTCCCTTCTATGTGCGTACGGGCAAGCGGCTCGCGCGTCGCGAGACGACGATCGCGATTCAGTTCAAGCGTGCGCCGCACCCGCCGTTCGAGGAGCTGTCCGCCGAGCGTCTCAAGCCGAACGTCCTGATCGTCCACGTACAGCCCGACGAGGGAGTGTCGCTCGCCATCGGCGTCAAGGTTCCCGGACAAGGCATGACGATCCGGACCGTGCACATGGACTTCCTCTACGGCGGCGCCTTCCGGACGGGTCTGCCGGAGGCCTACGAGCGGCTGATCCTCGATGCGATGCTCGGCGACGCGACGTTGTTCACGCGCATCGACGAGGTGGAAGAGCAGTGGGCGCTCGTGGACGCGATCGTCGCCGCCTGGGCCCGTGATCGCCCGGCGTTCCCGAACTATCCGGCGGGAACATGGGGGCCGGGCGCAGCCGACGAGTTGATGGAACGCGACGGGCGGGCATGGCGGCGGCACTAGCGTCGATCAGGGAGATAGAGCGCGAGGTTGCCGCGCTGCGCATCGCCCCGGGCTCGGACGTGCCGTTCCAACGAACGAGTGTGATGACGCATACGGCGTGGGTTCCCGCCCGAGTGGGTCGAGGCGGCGGAGGATGTCCTGTCCGGGCTGGCAGAGCGACATCCGTCGCGGACGATCGTTCTCGTTCCCGAGCCCGACCGCGAGGACGGGCTCGAAGCGCAGGTCGACGTCGAGGTCTTCCCGTCAGGCGAGGGGCGCCAGGTCTGTGCCGAGACGATCCGGATCAGGCTCGGGGGCGGGCGCGCCTCGGCGCCGGCCAGCGTCGTGCAACCGCTCTTCCTGCCGGATCTGCCGGTCTTCCTACGCTGGCGCGGCGTCCCCACGTTCGGCAGTGACGAGTTCGAGAGCCTCGTGGATGTCGTCGACCGTCTGATCGTCGACAGCACCGAGTGGCCCGAGCTTCCGAGCGCCTATGCGCAGCTCGCCGGCATCTTCGACCGCGTGGTGGTCTCGGACATCGCCTGGGCACGGACGAGCCGCTGGCGGCCGCAGCTCGCGTCCCTGTGGCCCGGTATCGAGAAGGTGGAGCGCATTCGCGTAACCGGCACCGCGGCGCAGGCGCAGCTGCTCGCAGGCTGGCTCCGTTCTCGTCTCGACCGGCCCGTCGCGCTCGAGCACAAGCCGGCCGACCATGCTCGAGGCCGTCGAGATCGACGGCAAGGCTGCCCCTTTTCCTCCGGGCGATCCACCGCCGCCCTCCGACCTGCTCTCCGAGCAGCTCGACCGGTTCGAGCGCGACCGGATCTACGAAGAAGCCGTACGCTCCGCGGCGGACCGATGAACGACTTCACAGTGCACGTCAAACCGCTGATCGCGGACGTCCCGGGCTGGCTGACGGACGAGGAAGGCGAGGCGCTCTACGACCTCGCGCGTGCGTGTACGGGTAAGGGTGTGATCGTCGAGATCGGCTCCTGGATGGGCAAGTCGACGATCTGCCTCGGGCGCGGTTCCCTGGCGGGAGCGTCCGTTCCCATCTATGCAATCGACCCGCATACCGACCATCGCTTCGGCGACTTCAAGGCGAATGTCGACCGCGCAGGGATCACCGAGCTCGTCACGCCGATTGCCTCGCTCTCGCAGCCGGCAGCGGACGACTTCCACGAACCGATCGAGCTGCTCTTCGTCGACGGCTCGCACGAGTACGACCTCGTGCTCGAGGACTTCGAGAAGTGGGTGCCCAAGGTCGTCGACGGGGGCTGGGTCGCTTTTCACGACACGACCTGG
Source organism: uncultured Actinomycetes bacterium (assembly GCA_963779965.1). Classification (GTDB taxonomy): domain Bacteria; phylum Actinomycetota; class Thermoleophilia; order Gaiellales; family Gaiellaceae; genus 3-1-20CM-4-69-9. The sequence goes on from CAWAAP010000024.1 coordinate 267,123, forward strand.
ACCGCCGGGCCGCGCAAGGTCGTGGGCCAGGCGGTCTACCGTTCGAGCCGCTTCAAGGACGCGCGGTTCGTCGTCGGTTCGACAACCGTCGCGCGCAAGGTCGATCGGAACTCGTTCGCCGATCGCGCGAGGAACCGCTACGTCCTCGGCGTCAAGACAGCGTTCTGGCTCGGCTCGTCAGTCGTGAAGAAACAGCGCAAGCTCTTGCCGGGCCCCGTCGAACGGCTGGGCCGACGGCTGCTACGCGCGATTCAGTAGCGGGTTACTTGCCTGGGCCGACGACGCGGAACTTCGGTTTCGCGACGACGATCCTGGCGGGGTCCGACCAGGACATCTGCTGTGCACCGGTCGGCAATCCGTAGTTGAACCCACGCACGCGGTAGTACCACGTGCCCGGCTTGAGCGGGAGGACAGTTGACGTCCCGAGCACGATTGTGCCGAGCGCGTTCTGGTTCTGTGGGTTCGGTTGGGGCTTGAACGGATAGGCCTTCTTGCTCCACTGGACTTCGTACACGGTGGCGCCGAGGGCAGGTGTCCAGGCAACGAGCGGGGAGCCGTAGAAGGACTGGCTGTTCGTCCCCGACGTGAGGAGTCCCTTCGGGGACAGGCCCGAGGCGAAGAGCTCTCCGGCAGCCGTGAGGGCCGGCTCGCTGTTCTTGCCGAAGCGCGCCACGCGGTTGTACGGGGCAGCGCACACGTCCTGCGCCAGCTCGAGATCCTGGTAGCGGAGATTGCCGCCGGTCCGGGTGATCGGCTCGCCGGCGCCATGCGCCGACTTCAGTGTCGCCGCGAGCGTGAGCGTATTGCCGTTGACCGCGACGACCGTGACGGTTTCCTGGTTCAGGGCGTTGCCGAGCAGAGACGGTGTCGCCGCTCGAGAAGCCGATGGCGCTGGTCACGGTCACGCTCGTGCCGCCGATCGCGGCGACTCCAGCCGTGCTTGTCTTCAGCGCTCCCGGCGAGACGGCTTCGACGGGGATGACGGTCCAGTAGTAGCCGCTGCCGGGCCAGTCCGTGTCCCAGAGGTCGACCGGCGCGCCGAGAACGCCGCTGCCGATCTGGATCTGCTGTGGGCCGGCTGCGGGTGAGGCGGTCGAGGTCGAGTCCGAGTCCGCCGGAACCGCGGTCGTGGGCGTGGCAGGCGACGTCAGCTCGGTCGACTGAACCTTGAGGCCGTCGAAGGTGAAGCTGTCCGGCTCGGATCCGTCGTTGAGGTACGTGGCGCGTGCCGTCGGGAGTGACGCCGGGCTGGCCGGCAGCGCGAGCGGCCCGAACGGGCGCGGTGCGTAGGCCGGGCCGCCGACCACGGCGCTTGCGAAGACGCGATTCAGGCATTGCCGGTCGGTGAAGACGTACACGCGGAAGAGCTCCGCACTCGTGCCGTCGGCTCGCCTGGTCGCCGCTGAAGGTGAACGCGGGCATGAGGCGGTGGGCGGGAGAGGCGTCGCCGGTCGAGACGATGTCCGAGATGGTGTGCCCGAGCTTGATCGGCCCGCCCACGTACGGCGGGTTCGTGGAGCTGTAGACGGGGCTCCAGGGGCCGTAGCCGACAGCAGGCAGGCCGTTCTGGCGGCTCTGCATGTTGTCGTCGGTGCGGTCGGTGCGAAGCGCGCGGATCCGCCAGCGCACATTGCTCGTCCAGCTCGCCGTGCGGTGAAAGGTGTAGAACTCGCGCTCGTCCAGGACGTTGGTGAAGACGGTTTCCATCTTCGGCGTCGGGTTGTTGATGTCGACGAACCAAACCTGGTAGCCGTCAGCGCCCTCGATCGGGGACCAGCGCAGTAGTCCCGGCTCGCTTGCCAATGGTTTCGGCGCTGGGCCCGGCGCCATGTCGAACCCGAACGAGCTGCTCCACGGCGTCGTCGCGGACGCCGTGATCCCGCGTACACGCGCGAACAGCGCATGCGGGTTGCCCGTGATCCACGGCAGCATCACGGTGGGGGCGGCAACCGGACTGGTCAACGCGCTCGTCGAGTAGACGAGCCCGCTCTCGCGAAAGCTCGAGCTCGTCGCGAGCTGGAACTGGTAGCGAATCGCGCCGGGAACCGGATTCCAGGCGAAGGACGGTGTCCGAGCGAAGGAGTTGTCGACCGGCTCGTCGGCGCGCAGCAAGAAACCGTGCAGATGCTTCGGCGCTGCACCGCGGACAGGCTTCGCCGCCTCCGCGGCGGGAGCAAGTGTGAGCAAGCCGAGACAGACGGCGACGAGTAGGGGAGCACGCAGCATCGTTCTATGTGGTTGTCGGCAGCGTCCCCCGTTCGGCTGTCCCTCAAATGAGGGATGCCAGGCGGCTACCGGCCGCCAGAACAAGCGCATCGGCGCCGGGTCTTCCTACCAGCTGAACCGAAGCCGGGAGCCCGTCCTCCGCAGGCCCGCAAGGCAAGGCGAGGGCAGGCCAGCCCAGGGTGTTGAACGGGATCGTGTTCGCGATCAGCCGCTCCCGTAAGGCCAGGTCACCGATACCCGTCGGGGGCGCCACGCACTGCAGCGTCGGCGTGAGCAACAGGTCGCAGCCTTCAAGGAGCTCCAGGCAGCGCTCTCGGTACTCCACGCGCGCCTGTTCGGCCCGGCCGGCTTCTGCATCCGACACCGCGAGGCAGCGCTCGATCTTCACTGCGAGCTCCTCGCCGTAGAGCTCGCCGTTCTCCGCGTAGAGCTCGCGATGAACATCTGCGACTTCGCGCATGAAGAGCGCGCCGATCTCAGGCCTCGGCCATTCGAGCGAGCGGCTTCGCGGGAAGTGGCCGGCTGCGTCCCGCACCCGCTCCACGACCAGCGGGTCGGCTTCGTCCGTCCACGCGGTCGCCACCGCGATCTCTTCGAGGGAGCCCAGCGCTGTGGGCGTGAAGCCGGGTGCGATCGCCTCGAGCAGCGCGACACACTCCTCCACCGTTCGCGCCATCGGCCCCACGTGGTCGAAGCTCGGCGCGAGCGGGAAGCAGCCCACGGTCGAGACGAGCTCGTACGTCGGCTTGAAGCCGACGACGCCGCAGCATGCGGCCGGGATGCGGATCGACCCGCCGGAATCCGTGCCGAGGGCCGCGTCGGCAAGCGAGGCCGCGAGGGCCGCTGCCGAGCCGCCCGACGATCCACCGGCGATGCGGCCGGGTGCGCGCGGGTTCGGGACGGTGCCGAAGTGCGGGTTCTCCGACGTGGTGCCGTAGGCGAACTCGTGCAGGTTCGTCTTGCCGACGTTTGCGTAGCCGGCGGCCTCTGCGAGGCGCACGGATTCAGCACTCGTCGCCGGGACGTAGTCGGCGAACACGGCGGAGCCATACGTCGTCCTCAGCCCTGCGGTGTCGAGGAGGTCCTTGACCGCCAGCCGGATGCCTGTGCCGGGCTCCTCTGGGGTTGCGAGGAAGATCCCGTCGGCCGCCACCGGGCGACCCTACTGGCTAGCCGCGGCGCTTTTTGGGCTTCGGTACGGGCTTCATGGCGACGCGACGGATGACGCTTGCGCCTTGCGTGCCGCCCATTGAATAGCTCGTGAGCGTGAGGACGTTGGCCGGGCGTGTTCGTCTTGCGCAGGCTCTTGAGGAGCCGCGTCGGCAGGACGTACCGAATGTCGTTGTTGCCGGCGTGCAGGCCGGCGGAGCCGAGCCAGGTGGAGCCGAGCGTTGCCTTCAGCGTTCCGTCGCCACTCGAGAAGACGACGAAGCGGAGCAGTCTGGTCTTCAGGGCCACGCGGATGAGCTCGGGCGCGTGCAACGTGAGAACGGGCGCCGGATCCGTTGTCGGTGCCTGAATGACAGGACCGGTGACCTTGACACCCGCAGGCGCCTCGCTTGCCGCCGCCGGCTTGGTCTTGTCGACCGTGACCGTGCCCGAGAGGGTGAACTCGCGACCGTCGAGGGCCGGGGGAACGACGTCATTGGTCTCGTTGGGCAGTGAGACGTATGCACGCGGACTCCCTCCGCAGGTGTTCCACGGAACCGTCAACGAAGCGGTGGTGCCCGAGACCGCGAAGGGCTGGGCGACCGAGCCCTTCACATTCGCCGAGTAGTACGGCGTGGAGGCGACGCCGGCCGGCAGCGCAACCTTGAGGGCGAGCGTTGCCGAGAAACACGGGCCCGTGTCGGTGTCGAGCCCGTGCGAGAGGTCGACGAAGCGAACGGCAAGATGGTTGACGGCGAGCGTCACCGGCGAGATGGCGCCGCTCGACGAGCCGACCACGATCGAGCCCTGAGTCTGAGGAAGCACACCCGCGAGGACGAGGGAGGTGAAGTTGCCGGTCAGGCGCGCGGTCGTGTAGTTCTCGAAGAACTTTCCGAGGGTGGTCGGCTGGACGACGCTCGAGAGGGCTTGCGTCCCGGTCCAGCCGGGATTCGCCGCGGCCGCGTCGAGCACCGACTTGACCTTCGCGTCGCCGGAGGTCTCGGCCAGGTACTCGAACAGCATCCAGCCCGGATAGCCGTTCTTGTCGAACTCGCTGTCGCCGCATTCGGAGCCGACGCAGTCCATCGTTCGGTCCGGGTTCAGCTCGAGACCGCCGACCGCGGCATCAGCTCGAACGGCCGCCCATTCGGCGAGACCTTCCTGCGAGCCACGGGTCCAACCCGGAGGGCGCAGCGGTCTCTTCGAAGAGGTGGAAGACCTCGTGCGCAATGACGTGGTAGCCCAGGCCGGTCGCTGCGCTGAGATGCAGCTCGGACCCGAGGATGGCGTCCCATCGATCAAGAGGCGCCGGTGTCGCACCCGGGGGGATGCCGAACGCAAAGCAGCCGATCGTGAAGTCATCGACGGAGATGTCGGTCGCGGAAGCCGGCGCGGTGTAGCCCATGGCGGCTGTAGAAGGCGTAGGCCCGCTCTGCCATGCCGAGAACCTCGCCCGCGTGCTCCTGAGTGATCGCTGCCGAGGGGCACGAGCCGTCGCGCCAGTAATGAATCACGAAGTGAGCACTTGAAAGCGTGACGACACCGGTGGTGGGAAAGGGGTCGATCGCTGCGGCCCGAGGCACGCCGACGGCCAGCGAGGCTGCCAGGGTGACCAGGGCAAAGGGCAGGAGGAACCGAGACGAACGCGTCATCTTGGGCCAGATCGGCTCTGGCCGGGGATTCCTTTAGCGGCGGGTCAGTCGTAGTGGAGGTAGATGAGCGCCACGACGATCGAACCGGCCGCGATGAGGACCGCCAGGCCGAGTAGCGCGAGCGCGACCCTGACGTTCCGCTGTGCCACCTCGGGGGTCGGCTCTACAGGTGTGATCGGTTCCGGCATCTAGAGGAGCGGATCCACCGCCATGGCGGCGAAGAGGAGCGCCAGGTACAGAAGAGAGAAGTGGAACAGGATGGACGCCTGCCGCGGCGTCGCCTCGCGCCGCAGTCTGACGGCCAGGAGCAAGAAGGCGGTTCCGAGCGCAAGCGCAGCTCCCAGGTACACCAGCCCGAGTGTCCCCCAGAAGAACGGAATGACCGTGACCCCGACCAGGACCAGCGAGTACAGGACGATCTGCCGCGTCGTCTCGCGTACGCCGCGCACCACGGGCAGCATCGGGATGCGCGCGGCTTCGTAGTCACGCCGGATCAGGAGCGCGAGCGCCCAGAAGTGTGGCGGGGTCCAGAGGAACACGATCAGGAACAGCCATAGCGCCGGCAGCGTGAGGTTCCCGGTTGCGGCCGCCCAGCCGACGAGCGGGGGAACGGCTCCTGCCGCGCCGCCGATGACGATGTTCTGCGGCGTCGTGCGCTTGAGCCAACGCGTGTACACGAGCACGTAGAAGAGGTTTCCGACGAGCGCAAGCACCGCTGCGAGGACGTTCACGAGCGACGCCAGCAGCACGAAGCTGAACGCCGAGAGCGTGAGGCCGAACTCGAGGGCACGAGATGCGGGCATTCGCTCTGCGGCGAGCGGTCGGGCACGGGTGCGCGTCCCCATCAGCTTGTCGATGTCGCGATCGAGGACGTGGTTGAGCGCGGAGGCACCGCCACACGCGAGGGCGAGGCCCGTCATCGTGACGAGCACGAGCGACGCTCGCGGGGCGCCCTGCGCACCGACGAACATCGCGCAGAGGCCGGTGACGAGCAGCAGCGACATGATGCGGGGCTTGGTGAGCGTCACGTAGTCGCGCCAGGATGAGCGTGGTGCCGGCTCGCCGCGATAGGTCGCGGCTGCCAGCACGAGCGAGGCGGCGAAGGCGACCGCAGCCAGAGCGACGTGCAGGGTCGGCGCGGTCACCAGCGCGGCGATGCCGAAGAGGACGAGCGCACCGCCGGCGGGGACGAGTAGCCGCCGGTGCACGAGGACCGCGGCGACCACGAGCGCGACGAGCGGCGGCAGTGCGAGCGCCGCGAGCACGCGATGCGCGGCGCCCAGCGACGCGGCGCCGCTGATGACTGCGAGCAGGGTCGAGAGCGCGGCGAAGAACGCCGTCAGGCGCAGCCAGGGCCCGGGCCTAGACACGTGCCTCCGCAAGTCGCCGCCGCAGGTCGCGGATGGGCCGGGCGCTCGTGATGTAGGGCAACGTCTCGAAGTTGTGCGGCGGCGGAGGTGACGTGGTGTACCACTCGAGCGTGTCGGCCAGCCAGGGATCGTTCACCGCGCGAGCGCCCTTGCGTGACGTCTGCACGACGTTGAAGACGAACACCAAAATCCCGATCGCCATCACTCCCGAGCCGATCGAGGAGATCAGGTTGTACGCCTGCCACAGGCCGTGCTCCTGGTAGGTGTAGATCCGCCGCGGCATTCCGAGCAGTCCGAGCATGTGCTGCGGGAAGAACGTGAGGTTGAAGCCGAGGAACACGAGCCAGAAGTGAGCCTTCCCCAGACGCTCGTCGAGCATGCGGCCAAAAATCTTCGGCCACCAGTAGTAGAGGCCCGCGAAGATTCCGAACACCGATCCGCCGAAGAGCACGTAGTGCATGTGCGCGACGACGTAGTACGTGTCCGTCACCTGCCAGTCGACGGGAAAAGCGGCTAGGAAGATGCCGGAGAGACCGCCGATCGTGAACACGGCGATGAAGCCGAGAGCCCAGAGCATGGCGGTGTCGAAGATGAGATTCCCACGCCAGGTCGTCGCGAGCCAGTTGAAGATCTTCACACCCGTCGGCACCGCGATCACCATCGAGGAGAGCATGAAGAAGACGTTCAGGAAGGTCGGCATCCCCACGCTGAACATGTGGTGCGCCCAGACGAGCATCGAGTAGAAGCCGATCGCCACCGTCGAAAAGGCGATCGCCTTGTAGCCGAAGATCGGCTTGCGCGAGAACACTGGGATGACCTCCGAGATGATTCCCATGGCGGGCAGGACCATGACGTAGACCTCGGGGTGGCCGAAGAACCAGAAGAAGTGCTGGTAGAGGATCGCGTTACCGCCGGCCTGCGGTTCGAAGAAGTGGGTGCCTGCCTGCCGGTCGAGTAACAGGAGCGTGAGCCCGACGGACAGCACAGGCAGCACCAGCACGAGCAGCGCCGAGTAGATCTCGATCGACCACACGAACAGCGGGATCCGCATCCAGCTCATCCCCGGCGCACGCATGTTGTGGATCGTTGCGAGGAAGTTGATCGCGCCCAGGAGCGAGCCGAGCGAGAGCAGGTGCAGCGAGAGGATCCAGAGGTCCTGGCCGTTGCCGAGCGAGAACATGTCGTCCGAGAGCGGTGGATATCGCGTACCACCCGGACCTCGATGCGCCGTACTTGGCGAAGAAGCTCAGGTAGAGGACGATGCCGCCGAAGAGGAAGAACCAGTACGAGAGCGCGTTGAGCCGCGGGAAGGCGACGTCGCGCGCACCGATCATCAGGGGAACCAGGAAGTTCGCGAAGCCGGCGAAGATCGGAACGACGACGAGAAAGATCATCGTCGTGCCGTGGATGGTGAAGAGCTCGTTGTAGCTCTGCTTGGTGATGAAGTGCTCGTTCGCCTGCGCCAGTTGCGCGCGCATGAGCAGCGCCAGGATCCCGCCCGCCGCAAAGAAGACGAGGGACGTGCAGATGTAGAGGATCCCGATCCGCTTGTGGTCGGTGGTCGTGACCCAGCTCATGACGCGCCCCTGGCGCCAGTCCGGCCGATACGGCTCGAAGGTCGCCCTAGCCACTCGCGGCTCGCTTGTAGATGCTCTGCTTCAGGTAGCCGAGCAACGCCTGCACCTGTTCGTCCGACCAGCCGTTCGCGACCGGCGGCATCTCGTTCCGACCCTGTCGGATCAGCTCCTCGAGGCTCCGGCCCTGCGTCAGCAGGGTGTTGGCCGAGATCGCCGGCCCGAAACCGCCCTGTCCCTGGAGCCCGTGGCACTTCGCGCACGAGCCTTCCCACTCGCCTTTGCCGAGGGCGTGACCTGCGGTGTCGAGCCAGGCTGCGTACTCCGATTGCGACTGCACCTTGACGACAGCCTTCATCGCCGCGTGGAAAACGCCGCAGAACTCGCCGCACTGCCCGCGGTAAGTGCCGGCTCGGTCGGCTTTGAACCATGTGTGCGTCATGTGACCCGGGATGGCGTCGAACTTGCCGCCGAGCTCCGGAATCCACCAGCTGTGGTCGACGTCCTGCGAGGTGATGTCCACGCGCACCGTTCGATTCAGAGGCGCGTGCAGCTCGTCGATCGAGATCTGACCATCGGGATACGTGAACTGCCAGTAGAACTGATGCGCATCCACCCTGACGACGAGCGGCCCGCCTTCAGCCTTCGCGCTCGGCACGTCCTGGATGCCGGGGAGCTTGTAGAAGATGAACGCGGCGATCACGGCGAGGATCACGACGGGAATCGCGGTCCAGATCAGCTCGAGCCGCGTGGCTCCGTGGATCTGCGGGCCCTCCTGGCTGCGGGGGCGTCCACGCCGGCGGTACTTGACGATGAACAGGATCAAGGCGCCCTCGACGAGGACGAAGATCGCGCCGGTGAAGATCGAGATCCAGAGGTACGAGTCGTTGATTCGTTGCGCGTTCGGCGAATGTGGCGTAGCCGGTGCGAAACCGCCGTTGCCTGCGTAGGCGACGGCGGCCAGCGCCAGTGCGGCGCTGACAGCAAGCAGGAGGACAAGGGCTCTGCGCCTCACCGGCGGTGGCATCCTATCGAGACGTGGAGGAGCACGGATTCGGCCGAGCGTCACACCTGCCGCCTGGGGTGGGAGATAGTTACGAGGTGTACGTGAACGGGGTCCGGCAGGAGCCCGGTCGTGACTTTGACCGGCTCGGCGAGGACATCGTCTTCCGCCGCGAGCTGGCCCAGGAAGGCCACCTGGGCCCGATCCGCTGGCTCTCGATGCTGCTCGGGGTCGCCGGCACCTATCGAAAGCACGAGACCGTTGACGTGGTCTACGAGGAGGGCGGGCGGCGCACGGTGGCCTCGCTCAGTCCTTCGTGAGCGGCTCTAGGCGATAGCCCACGCCGTAGCGGGTCTGGATGAACGTGTGCCGAGTGGTGCGGCGGTCGATCTTTTCCCGCAGGCGTCGCACGAAGACATCGACAGTGCGGTCCCGGTGGCTCTCGCGCCGGCCCCAGATCTTCTGCAGGAGCTCGTCGCGGGTCACGACCCGCCCGCGTTCGAGGGCCAGCTGGTAGAGCAGTCGGAACTCGGTGGGAGTGAGCCCTGCGCTTTCGCCGTCGACGAACGCCTGTACCTCGCCCGGATCGATGAGCAGTTCCTCGATCTGGATCGGGTCGCCGCGTTGCGCGTCGTCGCGGCGAAGCGCCCGTCGGGATGCTGCGCGTACGCGGGCGACGAGCTCGTTCATCGAGAACGGCTTGACGAGATAGTCGTCCGCTCCGATCTCGAGGGCGTGCACGCGGTCGTGCTCGGTGCCCCGTGCGCTGACGACGACGATGGGCGTCGGGATCCCCTCGGCCCGTGCGCTCTCGATGATGCTCCAGCCGTCTCGGCCGGGAAGCATCAGATCGAGCACGCAGACGTCGGGCCGTTCGAACCGCAGCCGGGCAAGTCCCTGGTCTCCCTTGCCGACCACCACCGGGTCGAATCCGGCCGCGGCGAGGTGTTTTGCCATCCCGTCCGCGATAACTGCATCGTCCTCGACGATCAGGACCTTGGCCATACTCGTCTCTGATGGAGGATGCACGGGCTTACGAAGAGTTGAGGGTGGGCTTCACGGCCGCAGTGTCCCACGAGCTGCGTACCCCGCTGGCCCGGCTTCTGGCCTTGCTCGAGTCGGCGTCGCTTCCCAATGCCGATCGCGACGCACTCCTGGCCCAGGCCACGGAGCAGGTCGAGGAGATGAGTGAGCTCGTTGACGATGTTCTCTTTCTTTCCGAGCTTGAGAGCGGGCGGGAGGTTGTTGCGCTCGGCTCGACGCCGGCGCTGCCGGTACTGGAGGAGGTCCGCGACCGGCTCGCCAACCGGGCGGAGAACGCGGACGTCACGATGCGAATCGAAGCGCACGGAGAGGTCGAGCTGCCGCTCCGCCGACGAATGTTGCAGATCGTGGTGGAAAACCTCGCCGAGAACTCCATTCGCTACGCCGGACCGGGCTCCACGTTGACGCTGTCGGTGCGCGACGGCGTGCTCGAAGCCGCCGACGACGGCCGGGGAGTGGAGGAGGACGAGCTGCCGCGGCTCTTCGAGCGTTTCTACCGCAGCGACCAGGCCCGCGCCTCGAGGGGCACGGGCCTCGGTCTTGCGATCGTGAAGCACGTGGTCACCGCCGCTGGTGGCGAGGTGGAGGTGACCGGCGGCGCGGGTCACGGCCTCAGAGTGACGTGCAGCTTTCCTATGAGTGCACCGAGTTGAGTGTCTTGATCGACGCCTTCAGCACCACTTTCGGTAGTGGCGAGAAGAGCAGCTTCGGCCCCGAGGCCTGCCCCTTCGTCACTGCCCAGCGAACGAGCTGCTTCAGCTCCTTCGCCTTTGGAGTGTTCGTGGGGATGATGACGTAGGTGAACGTGCAGATCGGGTAGGCGAGCGGCTGACGCTTCGACGGGTTGACGATCGAAATGCCGCTGTTGTTCGGCGCGACGCGGAGGATCGTCGCCCCCGCTGCGGCGATCGCGCGCAGACCCGGCAGCTGGAAGACACCGGCGCGGTTCTTGACCGCCGCGATCTTGAAATGGCTCTTGAGTGAGTAGGCAACGTCGACGTAGGTGATGCCGCCGTTCGTCTGACTGAGCGTTGCAGCGACGCCCGAGCTACCACGTGCACCGACGCCGACGGGCCAATTGACGGCGACTCCCTTGCCGACGCCGCTCTTCCACTGGGTGCTGACACTGTTCAGGTATTCGGTCAGGTTGTAGGTCGTGCCACTGTTGTCACTTCGGTGGATCACGGTGATTGCGAGGTCAGGCAGCGACTTTCCTTTGTTGAGCTTCCTGAGCGCCGGGTCGTTCCAGTTCTTGATCGTCCCGCGAAAGATGCCCGCCACCGCGTTGCCGTCGAGCTTGATGTGGTCGGGTAGCCCGTCGCCGCGGTAGGCGAGCGATGTCGCCGACAGAGCCCAGGGAATCTGGACGCAGCCCTTACAGGCGGCGAACTGGTCGGGAGTGAGCGGCGCGTCGCTCGCGCCGAAGTCGACGGTGCGGTTCGTAATCGCGTTGATGCCTCCACCCGAGCCGATCGGTCCGTAAGTCACCTTGACGCCGTACGCGGCGTCGACCTTCGGAATCCAGGCCGACACGAGCGGAGCGACGAACGAGCTCCCTGCGCCGGTCAAAGATCCTGCAGAAGCTTTGGCTCCCGCTCCCGTGGTGACGACGAGTGCCGCGCCGATCGCGGCGAGGACGGCAAGTGTCCTGCGAGTCAAGGTTGCTCCTCTCGTTTGGTTCACGTCACGACGAGGGTGCCTCGCTTCCTTCCGCCCGTGGGCAGAACGGTGGTTGCGGACTGGTGACAAGGTGGTGAACGGCGGTCGCGAGGGCCCGAACGGTCAGTAGGCTCGCGCGCTTGTGAGCGCCGCTCCGACGACGAGCCCGTTGCAGGCCCGCCGCCGCCACCGTTTGCGCGGTCGTCTCGGCGATCTCGCTCTCCACGGCATCACCATGGCCGCGGCTCTCGCGTGCCTGGTTCTCGCTGGCGCGATCGTCTGGAAGATCCTCGAGCTGTCGGGGGACGCGTTCGACGCCTTCGGACTCGGCTTCATCACCGGCCGCTCGTGGGACCCAGTCAAGCACGTCTTCGGCGCGCTGCCATTCATCTACGGGACAGTCGTCAGCTCCCTGGTCGCTCTGGTTATGGCGACACCGCTCGCGATCGCGATCGGCCTGTATCTCAGCGAGTTGGCTCCGCGTGGGGTGCGCGGCATTGTCGGGTCGCTCGTCGAGCTGCTCGCCGCGATCCCGAGCGTCGTCCTCGGACTGTGGGGGATCCTCGTCCTCGGGCCGTTCCTCGCCGACCACGTCGAGCCGCCGTTGCACGACACGCTCGGCTTCATCCCGCTCTTCGGCGCTCCCCAGCAAACCGGCCAGGGGCTGTTCACGGCCGCCGTGATCCTCACGATCATGATCGTTCCGATCGTCGCATCGATTTGCCGTGAGCTCTTCTTGGGCGTGCCGCGCGAGCTCGAGGAAGGCGCGTTGGCGCTCGGCGCAACACGTTGGGAGATGGTGCGAGGCGTGATCTTGCCTGCGACGCGGTCGGGAATCGCCGCGGCGGTGATCCTCGGCCTCGGACGTGCCGTCGGCGAGGCGATCGCGGTGACGCAAGTGATCGGCGGCGGCACCAGGATCGGCTGGTCACTCTTTCCGCCGGCGGACACGCTTGCGAGCAAGATCGCCTCGAGCTATCAGGGTGCAGGCTCTGGCCTCGAAACTTCTTCCTTGCTCTACCTGGCGGCGATCCTGCTCGTGCTCGGCTTGATCGCCAACCTCATCGCCCAGGTGATCGTCCGCCGTTTCGATCCACTTCGAGGAGTCCGCACGTGACTCGCGATCGCCGCCGTCGGCTCGTGAATCGCGCGATGGAAGCTCTCGCCACCTTGGCGGCACTCCTCGCAGTCGCGGTGCTCGCGATCGTGGTGATCTCGGTTGCGCGACGTGCCGCCGGGGCGGTGAGCTGGGACTTCTTCACGAAGCCGCAGGCACTCTTCGGGCAGCCTGGCGGTGGCATAGCGAATGCACTGGTCGGGACCGCATTGCTCGTCTTGCTCGCGACCGCGATGGCGTTGCCCGTCGGTGTGCTCACCGCGATCTACCTGGCCGAGTTCGCGCCTCGTCGCCTGGCTGTGCCCATTCAGGTGGTCATCGACGTGCTTGCAGGTCTCCCGACGATCGTGATCGGGATCTTCGTCTACGCGTTGCTTGTGATCGGACACACGCAGAGTGGCTACGCGGGCGCGTTCGCACTCGCGGTGATCATGCTTCCCCTCATCGCCCGCTCGACCCAGGAGATGCTGCTCCTCGTCCCTTCGACGCTGAGGGAAGCGAGCCTCGCGCTCGGTGTCCGGCGTTGGCGCACGGTGCTCGGGGTGATCCTGCCCTCGAGCGTCGGCGGCATCCTCACGGGGACGGTCCTGGCGATCGCGCGCGCCGCCGGCGAGACCGCGCCGCTGCTCTTCACGAGCTCGATCTTCGCGAACAGCGTCCAGACGGACGTGACGAAAGCGCTCCCGAACATCCCGGTACTGATCTTCACCTACTCGGAGCAGCCCGATCCGGCGCTGCACCAGCAGGCTTGGGCGGCCGCACTGGTGTTGATGGCCTTTGTGCTCGTTGCGAGCCTGGGCGCGAAGGCACTACTCGTCCGCAGTCGCAGAAAGCTGGGCCCATGACCGGGAGCTTTACGATTGCCCCCGTGATCGACGTCGCGCAGGCAAGGAAAGAGGCTCAGCCCGGCCCGCGCGAGGTGGTGTTCGACATCCAGAACCTGACCGTCAATTACGGACGGCTGACGGCGATCAGCGGGGTCGATCTGCAGATTTATCGCAACGTCATCACCGCGATCATAGGTCCGTCGGGGTGCGGGAAGAGCACGTTCATCCGTTGCCTCAACCGCATGAACGATCTGGTCCCCGGCACCCGGATTGACGGCCAGATCCTGTACCAAGGGTCCGATCTCTACGCGTCTGACGTCGATCCCGTGGACGTGCGCAGGCGCATCGGCATGGTCTTCCAGAAGGCCAATCCATTCCCGAAGTCCATCTACGACAACGTTGGCTGGGGGCCGCGGGTACTCGGCATGCGCAGCGAGCTCGACGAGCGCGTCGAGAAGGCGCTGCGCAGCGCGGCGCTGTGGGATGAGGTCAAGGACCGTTTGAAGAAGAACGCTCTCTCGCTCTCGGGCGGCCAGCAGCAACGCCTCTGCATCGCACGCGCCATCGCCGTCGAGCCGGAAGTGCTGCTCTTGGACGAGCCGGCCTCGGCACTCGACCCGATCGCCACGTCTGCGATCGAGGAGTTGATGCACGAGCTGAAGCGGGACTACACACTGGTGATCGTCACGCACAACATGCAGCAGGCGGCGCGCGTCGCCGACCTCACCGCCTTCTTCAGCCTCGAGGTCGACGAGGACCGGCGAAGCGGCGTGCTCGTCGAGTACGACTCGACCAACAAGATCTTCACGAACCCGTCCGACAAACGCACGGAGGACTACGTCACCGGGAGATTCGGATGAGGACGAGCTTTCAGGAAGAGCTCGACCTTCTCGAGGCGACGCTGCAGGAGGAGGGCCAGTTGGTGCTGCGCGCACTGCGCGGGGCGATCAAGGCGCTCGAGCAGCGTGACGACGAGCTTGCTGACGAGGTCATCGCATTCGACGACGACGTCGACCAACGCTACGTTCGGATCGAAGAGGGGATACAGCTGCTGCTTGCGAGGCAGACGCCGGTCGCCAGCGACCTGCGTCTCGTCCTTGCGATCCTCCACGTGAACCTTCACCTCGAGCGCATGGCCGACTACTGCGTGACGATCGCAAAGCTCTCGAAGCTCGTCCCGGAGGTGGATCCAGGCCCGCGCTTCGTCGAAGGGTTCGAGGAGATGGGGTCTCGCTGCGAGGAGATGATTCGGGTCGCGCTCGGCTCGTTCGGTGACAGGGACCTGGCAGGCGCTGAGTCTCTCGTCGACCTCGACGAGCTCATCGACCGTGCGAACCGGCGAGTTGTCGAGCGCATCATGGAGCTCGGCGGGGACCCCGAGATGCGGGAGTACGGCCTCCGTATGGTGGTCGTCTCCCGGGCACTCGAGCGCATCGGCGACCACGCCGTCGATATCGGCGAGCAGACCGCCTACCTCCTGACGGCAGAGTTTCGCGAGTTCACGGATGCCTCACACCCCACGCCGCACGAAGCCTGACAAACTCCTGGCTCAACTTCGGAGAGGAGCGCTGTGGCTCGGATCTCGCTGGTCCCGCAGAACAAACAATTCTTTCGGCTCCTCGAGCACGCCTCCGACAACGCGGTAGGAATCTCGCGCCAGCTCGTCCAGCTCCTGGACGCGTTCCCTTCAAACGGGACGAACCTGCGCGAAATCAAAGAGCTGGAGCACGAGGGTGACCGCCTCACGCGCGAGGTCGTCGACCTCCTCAATCGCACGTTTGTGACGCCGTTCGATCGGGACGACATCTATCTCCTTGCTAGTGCGATCGACGACGTCTGCGATCACATCGACGAGGCCGCAGGGAACATCGTCGGGTACGGAGTCGAGCAGATCCGGCCGAAGGCGAAGGATCAGGCGCAGGTGATCCTCCGCAGCGCCGAGAAGCTGCACGAAGCGGTCAGCCGTCTGGAGGGATTCAAGGACGCGAGCAGCCAGTTGCACGCGCTGCGCGATCTCGAGGACGAAGGTGACCGGCTCAACCGGGCGGCGGTCTCCGAGCTGTTCACCTCGGGCGAGGATCCGATCGCGGTCATCCGGTGGAAGGACATTCACGAACAGCTCGAGGAAGCCGTCGACGCTTGCGAGAACGCCGCCGACGTCCTCGAGGCAATTCTCGTCAAGAACCGCTAGGCGACCGGTTATGAACGACGTCCTGTTGGTCGTCGTGATCGTCGTCGCACTCGGCTTCGACTTCACGAACGGCTTCCACGACACGGCGAACGCGGTCGCGACCTCGGTGTCGACGCGTGCCCTCACGCCGAGGATCGCTGTTCTGATCGCCTCCATCGCGAATTTAGCCGGAGCATTCGTAACCACCGCGGTTGCGAAGACCGTCGCGACAGGCATCGTCGTCCCTGGCCTCATCACTACGAAGACCGTGTTGGCCGCCCTTCTCGGCGCGATCACGTGGAACCTGCTGACTTGGTGGTTCGGCTTGCCCTCCAGCTCGTCGCACGCACTCATCGGCGGTCTCGTCGGGGCTGCTCTCGCGCAGTCCGGCGAGGACGGGGTGTTGTGGCACGGGCTTGCTCACAATGTCGTGATCCCGGCACTCATTGCGCCTGTGATCGCGTTCGCCGGAGCCTTCCTGCTGTTGGTTCTCATCTACTGGGTGTTCCGGCGGCTCACACGGGGCGTCGCAAACCGGGGCTTTCGGTCGGGCCAGCTCGTGTCGGGGACGTTCGTCGCGTTCACGCACGGGGCGAACGATGCGCAGAAGACGATGGGCGTGATCGCTCTCGCGCTGTTTGCGAACGGAAATCTGGAGGAGTTCGAAATCCCGACATGGGTCAAGATTTCTGCGGGGCTGTCGATCGCAGCCGGTACGTACGTGGGTGGGTGGCGGATCATGCGGACGCTCGGCCAGCGGCTCTACAAGATGGAACCGGAGAGCGGCTTCGCCGCCCAGGCAGCAGCCGGAGCGACGATCTACGCGGCGACGAAGTACGGCTATCCGCTGTCGACGACCCATGTGATCTCGGGCGCGGTCCTCGGGGCGGGCTCGACCCAGCGCCTCTCCGCCGTGCGCTGGGGAGTCGCCGGCAACATCGTCGTTGCATGGGTCCTGACCATTCCCGCAGCGGCGGCCGTAGCGGCGCTCCTCTATTGGCCGATTCAGGCGGTCTTCTGACGAACGATAAAGATGGCTGCCTCGTCATCAAGGTGAACGGCGCAGTGGAGTCCCGTCCGCCGGCATCTCCGAGGCGGGAATTCGGACTTCGGCGCTAGGATCGCCAGGGTGGCTGACGACACCTCCTCGAACGGCGGGCCGGACGTCTACGTCGCGACGTACCACGACACGGCCGATCGGCGCCTCGCGCGCGCACACATCGCGCTGCGACGCCGTATGCGGAACGGCACCGGCCTCTGGGAAGCCGAGATCGGCGGCGAGGTGCTCTCGGCGCCGGGCGGTCCCGCGACCTTGCCGGAGGAGCTTGCGCGCCGGCTGACTGCTCCCCTCCGCAACAGGAAGCTGGAGGAGATCGTGAGGCTGCGCACGGGAACGGAGGACGTGGCTTTGCTCGAGGGACAGCATGTGCTGCGCAGCTACGAGAACCTGGACACGGCTCTGCGCGACACCGTGGTACCGGCGCGCGAACGGCGCACCCGGAGGCGCGCACCGGCGATCGAGCACGTCCGCGCATATCTCAGGGCGCAGGTAGCCGAGATCGAGCGCGTCGATCCGCTCATCCGCTCGGGCGACGATCCGGACGCGCTCCATGACTTCAGGGTGGCCGTCCGTCGGATGCGCAGCGTCCTCAAGAGCACGCGGGAGCTCTTCGACGAGGAGTGGCTCAAGGCACTCCGGGATGAACTGCGCTGGATTGGCGGCGAGCTCGCTGCGGCACGCGATCTCGACGTGCTCCTTGCCCGTTTGCGCAAGGAGGCCGGCCCGGAAGGGGCGCCGGTGGTGAAGCTCCTCGAGACTGAGCGGCGACGCGCCTGGAAGCGCGTGCGCGTGGCTCTGTCCGGAGAGCGATACCTGAAGCTGCTCGACCGGCTGACTGCGGCTGTGGAAGCACCGCCGGTGCGACAGTCGGAACTCTCACTGAAGGCGGTCGCTCGCCGCGAGTTCAGGACCTTGCGTCGCGCCGCGCGCAAGCTCGGCCCGAAGGCGAACGCCGACCAGGTGCACCGTGCGCGGATACTCGCAAAACGCGCACGCTATGCAGCCGAGCTGGCAGAGCCCGTCGCAGGCAAGCGAGCGCGCCGCTTCGTGAAGGCGGCGAAGCAGTTCCAGGACGTAGTGGGTGCCCACCAGGACGCCGTTGTTGCCGCAGACAAGATCCGCGGAGTCATCGACCGGACGAAGAGCATGGAGTCCGCCTTCGCAGCGGGGCGTCTCGTCGAGCGAACGGCCGCACGTCGACGCAAAGTCCGGCGCCGGCTCCCGCGAGCGTGGAAGCGGCTCGAACGCCAGGGCCGCAAGGCCTGGGCCCCGAACTGACCCACCGCGCGGGTTAGACGTGATCCTCCTCGTCCGGCACGCCTCGGCCGGTGACCGATACGAATGGGAGGACGACGACCGGCTCCGGCCGCTCGACGGGCGCGGCCGACGGCAGGCGAACGAGCTGGTCGAGCTACTCGAGCAGTACGAGGTGGCCCGGCTGTTCTCGAGCCCGGCTCTGCGCTGCGTCCAGACGGTGGAGCCGTTTGCGCAGGCTCGCGGTTTCGACATCGAGATCCGCGACGAGCTTTCGGAAGAGCGTCAGCACCTTGACGGCCGGACACTCGTCGATTCTCTTCATGACGTGGACGCCGTCTCTCAGCTGCCACGGAGGGCTCAGCGAGACGATCTGCGGAGAGAGTCAGAAGAAGGGCGAGGTCCTCGTGCTGGACGGCACGGCTATCGTCACGCGGCTGCGCGCAAAAGGGCGTTAGGCGGAGCGGGCCGCCGCTTCAGCACGTTCGAGCAACGCAAGCGCGGCACCTTCGCGAATCCCGCCGCGGCCCACCTGCAGCGGCACGCCGAGCTTCCGATGAATCTCGAGGAAGATGAGTGCTCCAGCGGCCATCGTCCTCGCGCGAGTCTCGTCCAGGCCGTACTCCCTGGCGATCTTCCCCGACGACTTCTTCGACAGGCGGCGTAGAGCGAGGAGCAGCGTCTCGTCGGCGAGACCGTCGCCGACGACCTTGCGGAGCGCTCGGGCTGTGCCGCCGACTGCGATTGCGGCGAGCGGTAGCGGCGGTGTCAGCTCGTCGAACTCCGCAGCGAGAATGCTCGTCGCGCGCGCGAGATCCTCGGCGTCGGGTGGATCGCTTCGAAACGCACGCCGGGTGAGGCGCAGGGAGCCGATGTCGAGCGAACGCACCCACGCGGGATGCGTGCCGGTGCCGACTGCGATCTGAGCGGACCCACCCCCGACGTCGCACACGGCAACGGTCGCCGGCAAGTTGGTGGCCGCGGTCACGGCTCCGCGCCAGGCGAGCTCTCCCTCCTCTTGGGCGGTGAGGACGCGCGTGGACACGCCCGTCGCCTCCGCGAGCCGGGACACGAGTTCCCGGCCGTTTGCCGCTTGTCGGCCCGGTGAGGTCACCAGGACAGCGATCGAGGTGCAACCGAGCTTCCGCGCGCGGCGAACGTGCGCCCTTGCGGCCTCCGCCGCTTCAGAGAGCTTCTTCTCGGCGATCCGGCCGGTCCGCTCGATCTCCTCACCGAGGCCGAGCTGGGCGCGATCCTCACGAATGGAGACGAGCGATCCTTCATCGGTGGTCGCGACGAGGAGACGAACGGTATTGGCGCCGACGTCGACGATCCCCACCCGCACGCCACCGATTCTGACCGGGGTATCGGTCGGTGCCCTGCCGGGGCGCAGCAGTCGTCTGAGCGAGGCGATCAGCGTGTCCGAGGCGTGGCAGCTCGGCGACGCGCGCGGGCGCGGACGTTGCGCATGAAGACCTGCTGCGCGGGCCGGCTGCGATCGCCCTTCTTCGGCCGGAGCTTCATCCAGCGTCCATCCGGGCTCAGCTCCCACGCCGAGGCGTTGTCGGCGAGCAGGACGTCGAAGGCGCGAACCAGGTCGTGTTGCGCGCGCCCGTCCAGGACCGGTGCGACGAGCTCGATGCGGTGATCGAGGTTACGCGACATGAGGTCCGCGCTTCCCATCAGGATCGTTCTCTTCTCGCCGGCGTCGAAGATAAACACGCGGCTGTGCTCGAGGAAGCGTCCGAGAATGCTGCGGACGCGGATGCCTTCGCTCAAGCCGGGCACTCCCGGGCGGAGCGTGCAGATGCTGCGGGCGACGATGTCGATCCTCGCGCCCGCCTGAGACGCGCGGTAGAGCTCCTCGCTCAGCTCCTCGTCGTTGAGGTTGTTGACCTTGATCCGGATGCGCGCCTCTTCGCCCCTTTCGGCGGCACGCCGCACTTCGCGGATTTGCTCGACCAAACCCTCGCGCAATCCGAACGGGGCGATCAAGAGCTTCCGGAATGCGTGCGGTCGTCCGAATCCTGTCAGATGGTTGAAGAGATCGGCCACGTCGGCGGCAATCTCGGGATCGGCGGTGAACAGCCCGTAGTCCTCGTACGTTCGCGCGGTCAGGATGTTGTAGTTGCCGGTGCCGAGGTGCACGTACCTGCGCAGCTGGTCACCTTCTCGTCGCACGATGAGCGTTGTCTTCGCGTGGATCTTGAGATTCGGGAAGCCGTAGACGACGTGGACTCCGGCCTTCTCCAGTGACTGCGACCAGCCGATGTTGCGGTACTCGTCGAAGCGGGCCTTGAGCTCGATCAGCGACACACTCTGCTTTCCTCGTTCCGCCGCCTCGATCAGTGCGGGCACAACCGGCGAGTCCTCGCTCGTGCGGTAGAGGGCGGTCTTGACCGCCAGGACCGCAGGGTCGCGCGCGGCCGCGAGCAGGAAGGCCTCGAAGCTCGAGGCGAAGGAGTCGAAGGGGTGGTGGACCAGGATGTCGCTGCGCCGTATCTCGGCGAAGAGGTCGTCCACATCCACCGCGGCGGCGAAGCGCGGGTGCACAACCGGCTGCCAGCGCTCTGCCTTCAAATCCGGCCGGTCGAGCTCGACGAGCTCCTGCAGCTCGGCGAGGTCGAGCAGGCCCTGAATGAGGTAGATCTGGTCGCTCGTGACGCCGAGCCCACGTTCGAGCCGCTCGAGCATTTCGCTCGAGACCGAGCCCGACACCTCGACCCGGACAACGTCGCCGAATCGCCGTCGCCGCAGCTCGTCCTGCACGGCCTCGAGCAGGTCGTCGGCTTCGTCTGAGACCTCGAAGTCGGCGTCCCGGGTGACGCGGAACGTGCAGCACTCGAGGATCTCCATCTCCGAGAACAAGCGCGGCAGGAAGTGCCGGATGATCCGCTCGAGCGGGATGAAAAGCCCGCGGTCGCCCACGGGCAGGAAGCGCGGTAGAAGTTCGGGCACCTTGACGCGTGCAAAGCGCTCTTCTCCGTTCTCCGGGTCGCGCACGAAGAACCCCAGGCTGAGGGAGAGCGGGGAGATGTACGGGAACGGTTGCCCCGGCCCGACCGCAAGCGGCGTCAGGATCGGGAAGACCTCTTGCTCGAAGCGCTTCTCGAGCTCGTCGAGCTCCTTGCGGGTGCAGTCCTCGACGTCTCCGACGATCACGCCCGCTTCGGCCAGGGCCGGTCGCAGCTCGCGCTTCCAGAGCTTCGCCTGTCGCGCGGTCAGGTCGAGCGTTTGCTCACGAACCTCGGCAAGCGTCTCCTGGGCTGTCCTCCCGTCAGGGGAGCGGACGAGGAGACCGGCCTCTGCCTGGCTGATGAGGCCGGCGACGCGCACCTGGAAGAACTCGTCGAGGTTCGACGAGAAGTACGCGCAGTTCCGCGACCGCTCAAGTAGCGGGAGCGTCGTGTCCGCCGCCCGGGCGAGAACCCGAGCGTCGTAGTCGAGCCAGGACAGCTCCCGGTTGAGCAGTCGCGCGTCGTCAGTCATGAGAGCCGCCTCGGCGCGAGCCACGGTCCATATTCTCGCACGAAAGAGCTCGCGTGGGTTACAGACTTGTGACAGTCCAGGTCAGGCCGCGATCGGGTGGTGAATCTTCGGTGAAGAAGCCGTGGCCCGCGCTACCAGGGTGACCCTTCAGGTCACCGTACCCGGCCGGCCAGGTTTTTCGTTGTGATCCGACGGAAACAGTTCAGCAGGTCGACAACCCGAAAGCCCCGAAGGGAGGGTCAAACCGCATGAGCATTCTCTGGATCATCCTGATTGTGATTCTCGTGCTCGCGCTGCTCGGCTTCTTCTCGCGCGGGCGTTGGTAAGCGCGTAGGACCATCCAAGGCTCTAAATGGGCCGCCCGGCACTTGCCGGGCGGCCCTGCTGTGGCGATCATGGCGGGGTGGATTCCGCCGCCGCCTTCCTGACCCAGTACGAAGAGAACAACACCGTCCGCCGTGCCCCGCCTGGGCGGGATGGCGCGCGCCAACGGCGTGGTCATCGTCAGCGAGCGCTACTGGGCCTTCGCGGGAATCGACGGAACCCTGAGGGAAGGCCGGATGCCGGTTGCGCCGCGCTCGCTGCGCGCGATTCCATTCGCGCGTGGACTCGTACGTCTCTCGGGATCGCTGTCGCCCCTCTTCAAGCGTGAGGGCGTCGCCCGCGGTCGTGAGCGGATTTTCCTGATCGTGGCGATCCTCGCTCCACTGGCGCTCGCATTCGCACCGAACTGGCTGGGGCTCACCGCAGGTTTCGTCACGACCTTCGCTCTGCTCGGCTGGCTCCTGCGCGGCCGCACGCTCTACCTGCACGGTGCGGAGCACCGTGCGATCGCCGCGCTCGAGCAACGGCGTCTTCGGGAGACCTGGACGGCTCAGCGCTGCCCACGCGCTTCTCGCTGCGCTGTGGCACGAACTTCGCCGCGCTGTTGATGCCCGTCGCGATCTTCGGCGGTCGTTTCTGGCCTCTGCCGCCCACCGCGTTCACTCCCGTCGTCGTGTCCGTGCTCGCGCTGGCCCTCACGATGGAGCTGTGGCAGCTGGTTCAGAGCGTGCCGCGCCTCGCGCGCGTCGTCCTTTTGCCCGGTCTGGGATTGCAACGGCTCACCACGCGTGAGCCGAGGCTCGACGAGACGCGCATCGCGTTGACCGCGCTCGCCGCAGTTCTGCGTCGAGAACTCGCGCACGGGTAGCCTCAGGGGCGTGGTCGCCCCGCACGAGAACAGCATCCAGGCACACGCGCTCGTTCGCGAATTCAAGAAGGGACCGCGTGCCGTCGACGGCATCGACCTCCACGTCGACTCGGGTGAGATCTACGGCTTCCTCGGTCCGAACGGCGCCGGGAAGTCCACCACCGTCCACATGCTGACGACGCTGCTGCCGCCGACGGCCGGTACCGCCACGGTCGCCGGCTACGACGTCGTCAAACAGGGGCCGCAGATCCGGAAGGTGATCGGCGCGGCGTTGCAGGAGGCCGCACTCGATCCGTTCCTGACCGGACGCGAGCATCTCCGGCTGCAGACGACGATGCACGGGATCACGGGCGAGGAACGGCGCAAGCGCAGCGAGGAGCTGCTCACGCGGGTCGGGCTCACCGAAGCCGCCGACCGCAAGGTGAAGGGCTACTCGGGCGGTATGAAACGCCGCCTCGACCTTGCGCTCGCGCTCGTGCACCGCCCGCGCGTCATCTTCCTCGACGAGCCGACGACGGGGCTTGATGTTCAGAGCCGCACCGCGCTCTGGGTGGAAGTCGGCCGGCTCGCGAAGGAGGACGGCGTCACCGTCTTCCTCACGACCCAGTACCTCGAAGAGGCGGACGTGCTCGCCGACCGCGTGGGGATCATCGACCATGGGCGGATCGTCGCCGAGGGCACTCCCGAGAAGCTCAAGGCCGACATCGCCTGCTCGACCGTCGAGGCAGTGCCCGCGAATCCCGACCAGCAGGGTGCCGTCACCGCTGTCCTCGAGCGCTTCGGCCAGCAGACGACCGGCTACGGCCCGGGCAGCGTGGCCGTTCAGCTGACCTCGTCGAACGGCAATCTCGCCGAGATCGTCCGTGCCCTCGACGCCGAAGGAGTCGTCCTGTCGCAGCTGCAGATCCACGAGCCGACGCTCGACGACGTCTTCCTCGCGAAGACCGGGCGCCATCTCGAGGGTGCCGGTGACGAGGAGGAGCAGGAGCCGGAGATCGCACAGCCCGCGCCGGCGTGACGGCGATCGCCCTGACGCAGACCGCGGCACTCGGCGCGCGCTCTGTCGTGCGCACCGCGCGCCAGCCGGCGAACATCATCTTCCCGCTCGTCTTTCCGATGCTGCTGTTCGCCGTGAACGCCGGCGGCCTCCAGTCGGCGACGCGGCTTCCCGGCTTCCCGACGGATTCGTTCGTTGCGTTTGCGCTCGCGGTGCCGTTCGTGCAAGGCGCTCTGATCGCGACGATCAACGCGAACGTCGAGTTCGCGCGTGACATCCAGACCGGATTTCTCAACCGGCTGGCACTGACGCCTGTTCGTGGAATCATCCTGTTGCTCGGACAGCTCGGCGGCCTGATGACGATCGCTCTCGTTCAGGCGGTCTTCTACCTCGCGGTCGGCCTTGCGTTTGGCGTGCGCCTCGCGAGTGGGTTCGGCGGTGCGGTGATGCTGCTCCTCCTGGAGCTCGTGATTGCGCTCGCCTTTGCTTCGCTCGGGAGCTGGGCGGCGCTGCGAACCGGTTCCACCGAAGCGGTGCAGAGTCTCTTCCCGGTCTTCTTCGTGTTTCTCTTCCTGTCTTCGATGAACATGCCGCGCAACCTGATCGAGGCGGACTGGTTTCGCTGGGTGGCAACGATCAACCCGGTTTCCTATCTGATCGAGGCAGTGCGCTCGCTGGTGATCGAAGGGTGGAACTGGGAAGCGCTCGCGCTCGGGTTCGCAGCCGCGGGCGGTCTCAGTCTCGTCGGCTTCACACTCGCGACGCGTGCGCTGTGGCGACGGCTGGAGCGAACATGAGAGACACCCTCGCAGTTGCGCGCGGCGTGTCGTGGCGCGTCTTGCACACGTTCTTCACCAACCCGTCGTTCCTGCTGCCGTCGCTCGCGTTCCCGCTCTTCTTCTTCACGGCGTTCGTCGGCGGCCTCTCGCGTATCTCGCAAGTTCCGGGGTTCGACTTTCCGAACGGCTACACCGCGTTCCAGTTCGTCTTCGTCCTGCTGCAGTCGGCGGCATTCGCCGGCGTGTTCACCGGGTTCGGCATTGCACGCGACTTCGAGAGCGGCTTCATGCGACGGCTGATGCTCGCTGCCCCGAATCGCCGCGGAATCCTGCTCGGCTATGTGGTCTCGGCGCTGGTGCGGTGGCTGACCGTGGCGGCCATCGTCACGGTCGTCGCACTGCTTGCGCAGATGAATGTCGGCGGGAACGGCATCGATCTGTTCGGGCTCTACGCGCTCGCGCTCCTGCTCAATCTCGCGGGGACGCTCTGGGCGACGGGGGTGGCGATGCGCCTGCGCACACAGCAAGCCGCGCCGGTGATGCAGATGCCGGTCTTCCTGCTCCTCTTCTTCGCTCCGGTGTATGTCCCGCTCGCTCTGCTTGAAGGCTGGATCCACGCCGTCGCTTCCGTGAACCCGATCACGCCGATGCTGGAGGCCGGCCGCGGCTTCATCTCCGGCAGTCCCGAGCTGACGCTGGCGGCGTTTGCGATCGCGGTCGGGCTGATCGCCGGATTTGCCGCCTGGGCCTTTCGTGGCCTAAAACGTGCGGAAGCCGCCGGATGAACGCATAATCCCTGCTAATGGAGCCCGAAGCCTGGCCCACACCACAGACGCCGGCGCGCGAGCCGTTGCCGCGCGTCGAGGATCTCCCCGTCGCCGAACAGGGCTACGAGCAGGAGAGCGTCAAGGCTGCCTTCGACTCGTTCTACCGTCACGCCGCTCAGGTCGACGCGGCCCTGCGCACGCTCGAGGCCGTGGATTCCTTCCACCGGCACGCCGCGTCCCTGCGCGCTGACCTGCGTGCGCTGCGCTCAGCGGGATGGACGCAGCAGTCGTGGACGCAGCCCCAGTCCTATGGCTACGGCATGCGCGCGCCGCGCGAGGGAGTGCCGCCTGCGGTCTGGCGGATCGGCGGCGAGGTCGCGTTCCTGGTTGTCGTCGCGGTCGCGTTGGGTGTGGCGCAACTCTCGTGGTGGGTGATCGTCCTCGCGATGGCGGGAGCGTTCGCGATCGTCTGCGTCATCGAGTGGCTTGCAGGGCGAGATCAGCCGACCTTCGTGCGGCCTGCGGCGACGGCGCCGTCGCATCCTGTGGTGGAAGCCGAGCGGGTGGACGACACGGACGAGCATGACTCCCTCGGGTGGACCGCGTTCGGGGAGGCGCAGGAACCCTCGGACGCGATGACGATCATCGGGGCGCCCTCGCGGGACGAGGAACCGATCGTCGAAAGCGTGCCCGAGCCCGAGCCGGAGCCTCCGCCTGAGGAGCCGGAGCTGCCGCCTGCCGCGGAGGCGGAGGTCGAGAGCTCGTCCGAGTCTCGTGGCTGGTGGCGCCGCCGTCACGACGAAAACGAGACCGGCCCCGAGCAGGAGCCGCCGCGGCACGTTCGCGTGCTCCCTGCCGACGAAGAGCCGGCGCGCATGGACCCGTGGGAAGAGGGCTTCGACAGCCCCGGAACCGTTGACGAGAGCGACGAGCCCGCGTTGGTCGAGGACGAGGCACCGCGCGGCTTCAGACGTCGGTAAAAGGCTCTTTCGTCCGGCCCCGTTCCTGCCGATAGGACTCCAATGCGGAAACGTCCCATCGGCCAGATCCTGGTCGAGAAGAACGAGATTTCAGAAGCCGAGCTTGCGGCCGCGCTCGCGGAACAGGAGCGGACCGGGCTCCGCCTTGGTCAGATCCTGATCGAGACCGGGCGGATCTCCTGGCTTGCGCTCGCCCGTGCGATCGCGGAACAGGTGCTCGACATCGAGGACGCCCAGCCCGAGCCGACAGCTCCGCCCGCGGCACCGCCGGTACCCGCGCCCGATCCCCCGGTCCCCGCTCCGGCGCCGGTTGTGGCATGGTCAGCCGCGCCGGCAGTGGTGGAAGCCCCTGCCCCGCCTCCCGCTCCGGCGGTAGCCGCACCTCTGCCTCCTGCTCCGGTAGTAGCCCCGGCTCTCCCGCCCGTTCCGGTCGCCGTGGCGCCGCCACCTGCGCCTGCCGCGCCGGAACTGATCCGTGATCCGGAGATCAAGCTGCACAGCGTCGAGGCGCTCCTGAAGGAACGGCAGCGCGCGTTCATCGAGCTCGTCACGACGACGGAGACGCTTCGCATGAAGGTCGCCCACCTCGAAGAGATCATCGACGAGCGCGACCGCGAGCTGACCAAGTTGCGCGTCATGCGCGCCAGCTGAGCGCTACTCGCTAGGGCTGCGGCGCAACCGCTTCGGACGTTCCGAGGACCTTTCCGGCGCGGTTCACTGCCTTCACCGCGTAGAAGGCCGCTGAGTTCTTCAGCCGGATCGGAGTCTCGAAGCCGTTCTTGGCGACGGTCTGCACCGGCTTCAGTTGGCCGGCCGCCGGGCCGGCAAGAACCTGCCAGCGGGCGACCTCGGTAGCGCCGTTCCAGCTCGCGTACGCGGCATCTCCCGCCACCACGACCACGGGCCGGTCGGTCGGATGCCCGTGCCAGGCAAAGCGGTAGGCGCGATACGAGTCGGCGTCTTCGCCGGGAGGCTTGCCGTGGCCGAAGTACGCGTCGAAGAGCAGTGCGCCGCTATGTGAGAGCTCGCTCACATAAGGCTGCGCGCCCCAGCCGACTACGACGTCCCCGTTCGTCAGGAACTGCGCGTTGCCCTCGAAGGGCGCGAGCAGCCGCTGCGGGTGGTGGTAGCTCCGCACGAGAGTCGCCTTCTTCGTGGCAGTGTCCGCCCGCACGACGAGAACGCGTGAGAACTTCTCGACGGGGGGAGCCGCCCCGTTGTCGAAGATCGTGATCGTCCCGTCGGCCTGGCGGCGAGCGTCGTGCTGCCAGGCGAACCTGACCCCGGTGCCGAGCTTGAAGTCGCTCTTCTTGCCACCGAGCCGCCAGAGCACCGTTTTCGTCTTGCGATCGATCTCGTAGACCGTGTGTGTGTTGCGCGCGGAAACGAGGAAGTTTCCGTTCGGCTCGACCTCGATCGAGTTGACGTGGAAGTAGTCGAAGGGAGGGGCCTTCGCGCCGGCTTTTGCCTTCGGCGGTGGCGCGTACGACTCTCCGATCCCAACCTGGGGGTAGCTGTGCCACTCGAAGAGGACGCGGCCCGTCCGGATGTCGACCTCCTGCACGATCCCATCCCAGATCTTGCCCTCCTTCGGCCCGCCGACGGAGGAAAGATCCACGGGTAGTCGGTGGTACACCGTGAACACCGCCGTGTTGTTCTTCGTGATGAGGAACTCGTGCACGTCGCCGACGAGCCTGTTCCCCGCACGCACCTCTGCAATGGGGCGATACGACGTGTCGTAGATGACGTACCAGCCGTCGCCGACGCCGACGTTGGAGACCTTGCCCCGCCACCAGGTGAGCACGGGTTTACCGCGGTAGTGCTGGACACGGAAATCCGTGACGCCTCGCGTGTTCAACGGCTTGAACCAGACGACTTCGCCGCGATTGTCCATGATCATCGGACCGGCCTGGGCAACGACCATCTTCGGCGCGATGAAGATGTAGCCCGGCGCAGTGTTGTGCGCCGCGGTCCGGATCTGCACCAGCGGCGGCTTCAGATCGGGCCTCGAGTGGTAGGTGCGCGAGGGCGGTGGCGGCGCCGCTGCCTGCGTGGTCGTGCTCGCCGGTTCGGTGCTCTTCTTCTTGGAGTCACTGCAGCCGGCCAGCAGCAGCGCCATCAAGACGAATGCGAAGAGTGCCCGCCTCACGCGCGAGAGCATACGGCGTCAGCCCAGATTGACGGGAGTCGAACGTCCGAGAGCCCGCTCGCGCCGGTCGAGCCCGCGCACTGCGATCCAGCCGGCGTTGGCGGTTCCGAGTGGGATCCGCGTCTCGAACCCGGTCTTGGCCACGACACGGACCGGGCGAAGTTCGGTCTTGCTCGGCCCCTGAAGAAGCTGCCAGCTCACCACCTCCGTGGCGCCGTTCCAGCTGACATAGGCGTTTCGACTGCGCACGGCTACGGCGAGCGCCTGCCGCCGGGGCCGTCCGATCCAGGGAAGCCGATATGCGCGGTAGGAGTCCACGCGACCTCGTCCGAAACGACCGTCGAAGAGGATCGTCCCTCGCGGTCCGAACTCGGTGAATCGCGGCTGATGGCCCCACCCGATGAAGTAGTGGCCCCCGGGAAGCCGCTGCAGGTTTGCCTGATCGACCGAGACGATCGGCGGCCGATGCACGAAGCTCCGGATCACGGCGGCGTGCATCCGCTTCATGTCCAGGCGGAGGACGAGTCCGCGCGACTGCTTGCGAACCTGTGGACCGGCGGAGTTGTCGAAGAGTGTCAGAGCGCCGTCCGGTCGGCGCCGGGCGTCGTGTTGCCAGGCAAACCGCACGTTGGGCCCGAGCGTGAAGTCGCTTCGCTTGCCGCCGAGCCGCCAGAGGATCTTCCCTGTTCGACGGCTGATCTTGTAGATCGTGTGCGTGTTACGGGCAGACACGAGCAGGTTGCCGTCGTGATCGATCTCGATCGAGTTGACGTGGAAGTAGTCGAAGATCCGTCCTGGATCCCTGGGCAGGCGGTAGTACGACTCCACGAGCTGGACGTGATCGATGCTGTGCCACTCGAAGAGCACGCGGCCGGTCTTGATGTCCAACTCCTGAATGCCGCCCTCGAGCACCTTCCTGCCCTTCACCCGAACCTGGCGCGAGATCGTTATCAGGGCTGTGTTCCGCGGTGTGATCTTGAACTCGTGGATGTCAGGAGACATCCCGTTCGCCGCTTGCACGTGTGCGACGAGCCGGTAGGAGTCGTCGTAGATGGAATAGCCGCTCGATCCGCCGCCCTTGTCCGGGCGGCCGTGCCACCACGTCAGGACGGGCCGTCCGCGGTATCGCTGCGCGCGGAAGTCCGTCACCCCGTGCGTGTCGAGTGGCAGGAACCAGACGACGCGACCGCGGTTGTCGAGGATGAGCGGTCCCGCCTGGACCACCTCTTTCTTCGGTGCGATGAAGATGTAGCCGGGCGCGGTCCGCTTCGTGCGCTTCAGGATCTCGACGGTCGGCGGCTTCAGGTCGGGGCGCGATTCGTACCGACGGGTGGGTGCCTCTGCACGAGCATTGTTCGTCGAGGCTTCGGAGAACACGAGCAATGCACACGCTGCGATCAGGACGAGTGTTCGCAAAGCGCCCGTGTTCAAGCAGGCTCCCGTACCGGCGGCCGGGACCCTGTGCGGGCGATCAGGAACACGGGCGCGACGACGATGGCCGTCGCTCCGATGGCCAGTGCGCCCACGCCGATCGCGTCGAGCGCATAGCCGCCCAGTAGCGCGAGGCTTGCGCCGAAGAGCGCGCCGAGCAGGTCGTTGAAGCCGAGCAGCTTGCCGCGCTCGGCGGGCCTCGTGCGATCCGCGAGCTGGGCGGTCGCGGAGACGAAGGAGAAGTTCCAGCCGAGTCCGAGCCCGAGCAGCAGCACGGCAGTCGCGAAGACGCTCGAGACCCAGAGCAGTCCGATCGTCGAGATCGCCATCACGACGAGCCCGATCTGGAGGGCCTGTATACGCCCGATGCGGTCGATCAGGACCCCGATCACGAGGACGAGCGCGTACATCCCGAAGACGTGCGCGCCGATGATCGGGAAGACAGAGTCCTGGCTGTGGTGGTGATGCTCCACGACGACGTAGCCGGTCAAGTTCATCACCGAGACCATCACCCCGAAACTTGCGAGCGCGGCGAGCATTGCGGGTCGAACGCCGGGCCGGCGAACGAGCTCGCGGAGCGGAGCTGCAGGCTCCGTCGGCACGTCGTCCCGGCTCCCGATCAACTCGGCGATGCGCTTCGGATCAGGCCGGACGAACTGGACGAGCGCGAGGGCGACGAGTGCGAGTCCTCCGGCGGCGAGCCAGGGAACCGTCAGTGCCTCGGCCTTCACGTCCTTTCCGGCGAAGAGCGGACCGAAGACCGTCGGCCCGAGGATCGCGCCGAAGACCGATCCGAACAACACGTACGAGATTCCGCGTGCGCGGCGCTCGGGTGGATACATGTCGCCGGCGGCCGTGCGGATGAGGAGCGAGATGCCGCTCGATGCGCCGACAAGCACGAAGCCGGCGATCACCAAGACCGTGGAGCCGTTGTGCGTTGCGAGTGCCGTGACCGCACACCCGCACGAGCCGAGCGCGAAGCCGACCGTCATCACGGGCGTCCGGCCGACGCGGTCCATCAAGCGGCCGGCCGGCACTGCCGTCAACCCCGAGGACGTCAGGAAGATGGCCGGGCCGAGCCCGAGTAGCCCCCTGACCCCTGTGACGAGCACGAAGGTCAGTGACGAGACCGCGGCGGTCAATTGCAGGACGGCGGAGTTGACCGCCATCGTGGCCGAGAGAATCACCGTATTGCGCCGGATCGGCAGGTCCAGCGGGGATCCGCTCGCCACGGCGTCATTCAATCAGGCACGGATCAATGAGCGATTGCTTCAATGGCTCCAGTGCTGGACACGCGCCCGAGCGTCGTCATCGGAGTGCTGGTGGTTGCTCTCTGCGCTGCGGCCGCGTCGCCCCGTCCGGCTACGGCTGCATGCAACGGATTCGGCCTCACCCCCGGGCAGATCGGCGGGACGCACTTCAAGGCGTCACCCGTGCGTCACTCGGTTCTGGGACCCGGCATCCACGGGACGCGCATCACTCTCACCGGCTATGTCTTGACGAGCGGGTGCCGGGCGGTCCGCGGCGCACGAGTCGATTTCTGGCAGGCCGACGAGAACGGCGTCTACGACGACAAGGGCACCAGGCTACGGAGCCATCAGTTCACGGACGCTCGCGGCCGCTACTGGCTCCAGACGATCCTGCCGGGGCCGTACGCAAACCGCACACGCCATCTCCATGTGACGGTGCGCGCGCGAGGGGAGCGTACGGTCACGACGATGCTCTACTTCCCGGGCGTCGCGCTGAACGCGCATGATCCGTTCATCGATCGGCATCTCATCGTTCGGCTTCGACTCGAGAAGCACCGTTTCCTGGCACGATTCGACTTCATACTGGGAAGTCGATGAAGCGCACGAGTGCGCTCGCGGGCGTGGCTCTCGTGCTGGCAGGTTGCGGCTCGTCGGCCGGCACGCTGACCGTCGGCGCCGCGCGAACGTTCAGGCTGGCGCAGTTCACGCCGGCGACGTTCGAGCCGGGCAGACCTCAACAGATCTCGTTCACGATCGAGCAACCGTCGGGGGCTCCGTTGACGAGCTATCGCACCGGGCCGGGCCCGCACACCGGCGTCCACCTGATCATCGTGCGCAGCGATCTCGGCGCGATCGTCCACAAGCATCCACCCATCGGCGCCGACGGGCGCATCACCGAGGAGGTCACGCTCCCGACGCCCGGCCGCTACCGCGTCGTCATCGACGCCTATCCCAGGCTGAGCGGCCCCCTGCGGAACTTTCAGCTCTTCCGCTCGATCACCGTCGCCGGCAAAGCGGCGCCGAAGCCGCTGCCGCCGTTCCGCCCAACGGTCACCGTCGATGGTTACCGCTTCGTGCTGAACCATCCTCCTGCATTGCACGCGATCCGCGCGGCATTTCTCAACCTCACCGTCACACGGCCCGACGGGAGCCCCGCGAGGTTCACGCCATGGTTCGGCGCGCTGGCGCATGCGATCTTCTTCCGGTCGGGATCGCTCGACTACTTCCACACGCACGTCTGCGCTGCGGGAATGACCGGGTGCACGAGCGTGCTCGGCCCGACGAGCGTTACCGGAAGCGCGACCAGGCCGGGACAGCTCCGCGTCGGCGTCCTGCTGCCCGTGCCTGGCACCTGGCGGCTCTTCCTGCAGAGCAAGGTGGACGGGCGCGTCCTCACCGCTCCGTTTACCCTGGTGGTGCGATGACCGGTCGTGCAGTGAAGCCGCTCTCCTGGATCGTCGCCGGGACGGTGGTCGTCCTCCTGACACGCAGCATCGCGTACGCAATCGCTCCGAGCTCCGCCGCACGCGTGCTCGAACACCGGGCCGGCGGTCCTGCGTTGCCGGTGCTCACGCTCGTAGCGCTCGCGCTCGGTGGCTCGCTCGCGGTCGCGATCTGCTGGCTGGCGGCGTTCGGCGTGCGTGAACGTGCGCTGCTCGAGGCGCGTACGCTCGCCGGGTCGGCGCCGCGTTTCCGCCCTGCGCGAACGCTCGCGTCGGCCATCGCCCTCGCTGCGATCACGTCGCTCGCGGGCGGGCTGTTCGAGGCCTACCTCCACTGGCGCGCCGGGCTCGGCTGGCACGGGGTTCAGTGTGTCTTCGGACCCGTGCACCGCGATCTCCTGCCGATCGCCACAGCTCTCTCGTTCGTCGCCGCCGCGTTGCTTGCCGCGGCGGAGCATGTCGCAGCGTGGATGCGGCGGACGTTCGCGTTGCTGCGCGCCCTGCCGCCGGCGCTCTTGCGAGCAGCCGGCGGGTCCGGGGTGCTCGTGGACGCGCCGCGAGCTCGCATTTCACTGCTGCGCCGGCAGGCCGCGCGCGCCGCCTGCGTTCTCCTGACGTTCACCTCGAACCAAAAGGAGACACATCGATGCAGTTGTTGCACGCAAGGACGCGCCTTGTCGTCCTGCCCGTCGTGATCGGCGGTGCGCTGGCGCTTGCCGGCTCGGCATTCGCTCACGCGGAGCTGAGCCCAGATGTCGTGCTGGCCAAGAAAGGGCAGCTCTTCACGTTGGCCGTTCCGACGGAGAAGGAGAACGCGGAGACGACGAAGGTCGAGTTCACTCCTCCGAGTGGTTTCTCGATCGACTCGTTTGTGCCGGCATCGGGTTGGACCCGAGAGGCCCAGACCACCGGCACCGGTGAAGACACGGTCATCCAGAAGGTCACCTGGACGGGCGGCAAGGTCCCGACCGAGGAAGATGCTCTCTTCCAGTTCCTGGCATCCACGGACGCCGCCAAGACGTACACCTTCAAGGTGCGGCAGACCTACTCCGATGGAACGGTGGTCGACTGGGCCGGCCCGGAGTCTTCGGACACGCCGGCGCCGACGATCGAGGCAAAGTCGTCGCTCGGCGGGGGCGGGAGCAACACGCTCGGGATCATCGCGCTGGCGGTTGCGGTGCTTGCCCTGGTGGTGGCGGTCGCGGGTCTCGTCGGCAAGTCGGGGAGGCGCACGCTGGCGTGACGCGGCGCGCGCGCATTGCGCTGGTCATCGTGGCGGTCGCGGGAGCGCTTGCGCTACCCGCGGCCGCCTGGGCGCACGCGGTCCTCGAGCACACGACACCCGTCCCGAGCTCCGTCGTGAATCGGACGCCGCCGCTCGTTCTGCTGACCTACTCGGAAGCGGTCGAGCCGCGCTTCGCAATCGTCTCCGTGACGAATGCGGCCGGCCGGCAGCAGATCGCAGGGCCGCCGAGGCGATCCGCAGCGGATCCCAAGACGCTCGCCGTGCCGCTCCACCATCTGTCACAGGGGTGGTACCTCGTCTACTGGCGCGTGGTCTCCGTCGACGGCCACCCCGTGCGCGGCGCGTTCACTTTCGCGGTCGGCCCGAACCCGGGACCCGCGCCTCAGTTCCCCGTGCCCTCGATCTCGGAGACCGCCGCAACGCCGCGGCTCGTCACGGCGCGCGCGATCGTCTTTCTGTCCGTCATGGCCGCGATCGGCCTCTTCATCCTGCGGATCGCCACAGTGCGGCCGGTGGTGCGGCGTGTCCCAGAGGCACGTCTCCGGAACGTGTCGATCGCCTTTTGGATCGCTGCGGTGATCGCGTTGATCGCGACTCCCGTGTACGTGGTCATGGCAACGGCGCAGTTCGCTCTCCGCTCTGTCTTCGACTTCGGGAACGTCCTGCCGTTGGTGCGCGACTCGGCGTTCGGTCGCGGTCTTCTCGATCTCGAGCTCACCTTTGCTCTCTTCGTGCTCGCAGCGGCGCTCGCGCTCTGGGTCGACCGGCCCGAGCGAGCGCAGCGTTCGATTGCCGAGTTGCTCGCCGGCGCGGGCGCCCTGCTCGCCGCCGCGGCGACACTGGTCGTCCCCGGGCTCTCCGGTCATGCGGCCCAGACCTCTCCGAGGGGGCTGTCACTGACGCTCGACTGGCTTCACCTGGTGGCAGGCTCGGTCTGGGTCGGCGGCCTCATCGGATTGCTCGTGCTCTGGTGGAGTCTCCCGGCCGCGCGACGGGTCGCCGGCCTCATGGTCTGCGTGCCGAGATTCTCGAACACAGCCTTCGTGTCGGTGCTCGCGCTGATCGGTTCGGGCATCGGCGCCTCGCTCATCCACTTGCCGACGCTCTCGTCGCTCTGGCAGACCTCCTACGGTCAGGCGTTGCTCGTGAAGATCGGGCTGCTCTGCGCGGCCTTGCTGCTGGCGCAGGTCAACCTCTTGCGGACGAGGCCCCGGCTCGCCGCGTCGCGCGATCGCCCTGAGCTCGGGCCTGGAGCGGCTGCACTGCTACGAAGGCTCGTGTCGGGTGAGATCCTGCTCGTCGCCGCTGCCGTCGTCGCAGCCGCAGTTCTCTCCAGCCTCCCGCCTCCCGCGAAGGCGCTTGCTACGGTCGGCGGTGCCACACGAGTCGGGCCGGGTCCGGTGAACCAGGTCGTGACCAGGAACGGTTACCGGATCGAGCTCCGCGTTGCACCGAACCGTGCCGCGGCTCCCAACACGTTCGCAATCCGCGTGACCAAAGACGGTAAGCCCGTTCGCAATGCGAGCGTGATCGCAGGCTTTGCAATGCTCGACATGGAGATGGGCACCCAGAGCTCCGTCCTGCCCGAGCGAGCGCCGGGGCTCTACGAGCGCACTGCTCCGGCGCTCGTCATGGTCGGGCACTGGGGACTGTCGTTCGAGATCACACCTGCGGGCCAACAACCGTTCACCGTCACGCTCATCGACCGGACGACCGGATGAAAAGCGTTCCGCTGGTGCTCCTGGCTTCCCTCGTGGCGCTCGCCGCCGGAGTGGGCGCGTGCGTGGTCGTCATCCTTCTCGCGGTTGACACGCTTGGCTAAACAGCGGCTCGCGGCTCTCGTCGTTGTGACCGCATGTCTCTGTGCGCCCGCAGCAGCACGCGCGAACGGCGACCCGGCCAGCGATTACCTGCTCGCGCAGAACGTCTTCCTGCCGTTCACCACCAAGATCGACAACAACGAGGTGCAGCGACTCGACGCACTGCTGCGCGAGTCCCACAAGGCGGGCTTCCCAATCAGGGTCGCGATGATCCTGAGCCCGTCCGATCTCGGCACGGCTTTCTCGCTCTTCGGGAAGCCGCAGAAGTACGCGGCGTTCCTCGGGCTCGAGCTCTCGTTCGTGTATCGCGACCGCCTGCTCGTCGTCATGCCGAACGGGTACGGCTACACGGTCAACGCCGACCCCGACCCGAAGGGGACCGCGGTGCTGAAGACGCTCCCACCCGCCGGACGGGATGCGACGAAGGAGGTCAAGGCGGCGATCGTCGCAGTGCAGCGGCTGGCCGCCGCGGACGGCCACCGGCTCGCAGTGCCGAAGGGCGGGAGTTCCGCCAGCCGTGACCGAATCACGATTGCGGCCGCAGTGACGGCAGGAGTTGCTCTCATCGCGGCCTTCGTGCTCTATCGACGCCGGGAACGGCCCGCCGGCAGCTAGACAGCGCCGGGCGTTGCCGTACGCTTGGTGGGTGGCAATAATCTGTCCCAGCTGCGGCCAGGAGAACCCGCCGATCGCGAAGTTCTGCCTGGCCTGCGCGCAACCGCTTCCCGATCAGGTCGCATAGCCTCGCCGAGGAACGGAAGGTCGTCACGGTTCTCTTCGCCGATCTCGTCGGTTTCACTGCGCGCGCAGAGCGTCTCGACCCGGAGGACGTCCGGGCGATCCTGACGCCTTACTTCGCCCGGGTGCGTTCGGAGATCGAGGCATTCGGCGGCGTCGTCGAGAAGTTCATCGGCGATGCGGTGATGGCCGTGTTCGGCGCGCCCGTGGCTCACGGCGACGATCCGGAGCGCGCGGTTAGAGCCGGCCTCGCGATGTGTGCTGCCGTCGACGAGTTGAACCGGAACGATCCCGAGCTCGAGCTGAAGGTCCGCATCGCCGTCAACACCGGCGAGGCTCTCGTGTCGGTTGCTGCGAGCGCTGCGCACGGTGAAGGAGTCGTTGCGGGTGACGTGGTCAACACTGCTTCCCGTCTACAGGAGGCCGCGCCGGTCAATGGGATCCTCGTCGGCGAAGAGACGTACCGGGCGACGCGTTCGGTCATTCGCTACGAAGACGCGGAGCCCGTCGTCGCCAAGGGCAAGCAAGAGCCGGTCCGGGTCTGGCGCGCTCTCGCAGCTTCGGCCGGGCCGGGTGAGCGTGCCGCCGGTCGCGTCCCGATGCTGGGACGGGCCTCCGAGCTCGAGGCGCTCCAGCGGATCTGGGACAACGTCCTCGCGGAGCAGCGGCCACAGCTCGTCACGCTGTTCGGGCCTGCAGGCATCGGCAAGACGCGGCTCGCCAGCGAGTTCTCGGAGCTTGCCGGCGCCGCGGGCGCGCGCGTGATCAGAGGGAGATCTCTTCCGTACGGAGAGGTGATCCCGTACGGCGCCTTCGCCACCCAGGTGAAGCAAGTGGCGAGGATCTTCGACACGGACGAGGCGGAAGTCGCCTGCGGCAAGCTCGACCGAGCGATGGCGGAGCTGCTCGGCGACGAAGCGGAAGAGACCGGCGCGCACATCGCGATGCTGATCGGCATCGGGAAGGGAGGCGACGTCGGCAACCGTCAGACCCTCTTCTTCTCCGCACGTCGACTGGTCGAGGCGCTCGCGACCGAACGACCGACGGTGCTCGTGTTCGAGGACATTCACTGGGCAGATGCCGGCATGCTCGACCTCCTCGAGGTCCTGTCCTCGCGCGTCCGTGACGTTCCGCTCCTCTTGCTGACGCTCGCCCGCCCAGACCTCCTCGAGCGCCGCGCGGGGTGGGGAGGCGGGCTGCCCGGGTTCACGGCGCTGCCTGTCGAGCCGTTGAACCCGGAGCACGCGAAAGAGCTGGCCGCCCAGGTCCTCGCCCACATGCAAAAACCACGGCTCGAGTCCGACGAGATCGGTCTCGTCGGCGAAGGGAATCCTCTCTTCATCGAGGAGCTGGCGGCGTCGGTGGCCGAAGACGCGACCGCGTCCACCGGTGAGCTGCCGACGACCATCCGCGGCATCGTGTCGGCTCGTCTCGACGCGCTTCCACCCGGCGAGCGCGCTGTGTTGCTCGATGCTGCGGTTGTCGGAAAGGTCTTCTGGACGGGCGCGCTGGAGCGAATGTCCTCGGGAGAGCTCGACCTGGCCGAGCTACTCGACTCGCTCGAGGGGCGAGACCTGATCCGGCGTGAGTCCGTCTCCAGGCTGCGTGGAGACCAGCAGTTCAGCTTCA
Organism: uncultured Actinomycetes bacterium; assembly: GCA_963779965.1. Taxonomy (GTDB): domain Bacteria; phylum Actinomycetota; class Thermoleophilia; order Gaiellales; family Gaiellaceae; genus 3-1-20CM-4-69-9. The sequence continues at coordinate 305,137 of CAWAAP010000024.1, forward strand.
AGCACGACCTGATCCGCGACACGGCGTATGCGACGCTCCCGCGCCCCCAGCGGCGGAAGCGACACGAGCAGGTCGCGGGGTTCCTGGAAGAGACGACGTCGGAGATTCCTGCGGCCGCGTCGGCTCTCGCACAGCACTGGCGGGAAGCCGGTGAGAAGCGACGGGCGGGCGACTACTTCGTCGTTGCAGGCGACCAGGCAGGGCGCGGCTGGGCGAAGGAGGAGGCGGTCGGCTTCTATCAGCAGGCGCTGGATCTCATCGGTGACGGGGATCCCGAGCTCCGGCGCGACGGTCACCAAGCGTCAGGCCGTCGCCGTCCTCATGGTCGCTCCACGTTGCCGACGCAGACCTGCTGGGGCGCAAGAGCCGCCGGCTGGCCGAGGAGCGCTAGTCCAGCGGGAAGTCGTCCGGTGTGACGTCGCCCGCGACCTCGTAGATCCCTTCGACATCGTGGAGGCCGAGCTCGTCGGCGTGGGCCCGGACGATGTCCTCGGTCGGCGCTTCGTAGATGCAGTAGGTCTTCACGGTGCCGGCGCTGTCGACGACCACGTGGCTGTGCAACCACGTGATCTCCGGATAGCTGTCGATCGCGATCCTCTTCGAGCGTCGGCTGACCTCGGGCATGTCGGCCTCGCCGACGTGGAACTTCCGTTCGATCAGGAACTTTGTCATGGAACAAGGCTATGTCCTCGGGGCAGTTCTTGTCCAGCGAGGGGCCTCGGGCTCTCAGAAGAAACTTAAGTTCTCCTGCTCTCGTATATGACTCTGGATAAGCGACAGAGGGAGACGACGTGACCGAGCAGCCCACCGACTTGCCCGTGCCCTCGCCGGCCGAGGCCAAGGATCGGCTCGAGCAGGCGCTTTTCGAGATCCGGCGGGTGATCGCGGGCCAGGACGACATGCTCGAGCGAGTCCTCGTGTGCCTCCTCGCTCAGGGTCACCTCCTGATCGAAGGAGTGCCCGGCCTTGCGAAGACGCTCACGATCAAGACGACTGCCGGTGTCCTCGGAGGCTCTTTCTCCCGTGTGCAGTTCACGCCCGACCTCGTCCCGTCCGATCTCGTCGGCACGCGGATCTACCGCCCCGGCGAAGGAGCCTTCGAGACGGAGCTCGGTCCCGTGTTCTGCAACTTCTTGCTCGCCGACGAGATCAACCGCGCTCCTGCCAAGGTCCAGTCGGCACTGCTCGAGGTGATGCAGGAGCGGCAGGTCACGATCGGCCACACGAGCTACCCCGTGCCGGACCCCTTCCTCGTGATGGCGACGCAGAACCCGATCGAGTCGGAAGGGACGTACCCGTTGCCGGAGGCGCAGATCGACCGCTTCATGCTGAAGGTGCTGATCGACTACCCGGAGCACGACGAGGAGCTCACGATCGTGCAGCGTCAGCTCGTCGCGGCACCGGAGTTGCGGCAGGCGCTTTCGCTCGAAGATCTTCAGTCGCTGCAGCGGGCGGTGTTCGACGTCTACGTCGATCCGGCTCTCGTGAGCTACGCCGTCGCCATCGCGACCGTGACGCGGGAGCCGGCCGCACACGGCGTCGAGGGCCTGAAGGACTTCATCGCCTACGGTGCGAGCCCGCGCGGTCCGATCAGCCTGGTGCAGGCGTCTCGCGCACTCGCGCTCGTTCGAGGCCGCGACTACGTCCTGGCAGACGACTTGCACGCGCTCGCGAAGGACGCGTTGCGGCATCGGCTCGTCCTCACGTACCAGGCGCTCGCGGAAGAGGTGACGCCGGACACGATTCTCGACACGGTGCTGGCCGCCGTTCCCGTTCCGAAGATCGACCTGGCCGCTACCGGCACGGCGTGAGCGTCGCTCGCCTTCGGCTCGCTCCCGTGAGGGAAAACCTCCCGGTTTCCCCTTACGCCCCTTCCCCCGCTCATCGGCCGAAAAGCAGCCGATGAGCCGCGCGCTCCACTCCGAGCCGACACCTGCGCGGCCGGGGCCGGGGCCGCTACCGGATGCGTTGCTGCGCGCGCTCGACGTCAGCATCGGGCGGCGGATGGAAGGCCTGCTTGCGGGCGACTATCGCTCCACGCTCCTCGGCGACGGAACCGAGCTCGCTCAGGTTCGTCCCTACGTTCCGGGAGACGACGACGTGCGCAGGATCGACTGGAACGTCACTGCGCGTACCAACGTTCCGCACGTTCGCGTGCATCTCGCGGAGCGCGTGCTGGTCACGTGGCTCGTGCTCGACACGTCCGCGTCGATGCACTTCGGCACCGCCGACCGACGTAAGGCCGACGTCGCCGAGGGCGTGGCGATCGCCGTCGGCCACATTGCGACGAGACGCGGTAACCGGCTGGGACTCGTGACGTTCGGCGACGACAGCCCGCGTACATTCCCGCCCCGGCAGGGACGGCACGGGCTGCTCGGGCTCCTCTCGACCTTGCGGGACGCCTCGGCCGCGGGGAACGCAGGTGCGACGTCGCTCGGCGAGGCGCTCCATCGCACGGCGGCGCTTGCAAGCCAGCGTTCTGCGGTGATCGTGGTCAGCGACTTTCGCGGGCCGTTCGACTGGCGCCGCCCACTGCTCGAGCTCGCCGGCAGGCACGACGTGGTTGCGGTCGAGATCCGGGACCCACGCGAGCAGGAGCTCCCGAACGCAGGCGTGCTCTGGCTGGTCGACCCGGAAACCGGAAGGCAGCTTCGGGCCGACACGCGCAACGAGCGGTTGCGTGCCCGCTTTGCAACGGCGGCTGCGGCGGAGCGCACCGAGCTGGCCCGTGCGCTCGCATCCGCAGGCGCGCGTCACGTGGTGCTGACGACGGCCGGTGACTGGCTCCGTTTGCTCGCGGTCTTCCTACGTCGAGGTCCCCGCCGATGAGCTTTCAGTCACCGCTGGCACTGATCGGTCTCGTGCTCGTACCGGTGCTGGTGGGGCTGTACGTCGTGCGCGAGCGGCGCCGGCAGAGCTACGCAACTCGTTTCACCACGCCGGGCCTGCTGCCGAACCTCGTCGATGCGACACCCGGCTGGCGTAGACATCTGCCGCTTGTTCTTTTCATCGTCGCTCTGGCCGCGATGATCGTCGGCGTCGCGCGGCCACACGCAAGCGTGAGCGTCCGGCGCGAGGAGGCGACGGTGCTGATCGCGATCGACTCGTCGCTGTCGATGAGCTCGCAGGACATCCGGCCGTCGAGACTGATCGCCGCGCAACGGGCGGCGCAGGCTTTCGTCGACGGGATGCCCAAGAAATTTCGTGTCGGCGTGATCGGATTCACCGGACGTGCGTACGTCGCAGTCCCGCCGACCGAGGAGCGAGGACTGGTACGCAGCGCCCTCAAGTCGCTCAAGTCAGGCCAGGGAACGGCACTCGGCGACGCCGTGGCGCTCGGTAGCCGCCTCGCGCGTGCAGAGCGGACCAGCGACGGAGCAATTCCCCCGACCGCCATGCTCGTCATCTCCGACGGGGCACAGATGAGCGGCCGCACGACGCCCGCGGCGGCAGCCGCTCAGGCGAGGTCCCTGCACATCCCGGTCTACACGGTCGTCGTCGGCACGCAGGAAGGTGTCGTGAACGTGCCGTTGGCGGGCGGGTACCAGGCTCAGCTCCGCGTGCCGCCGAATCCGGAGACTCTGCGCAGCGTCGCTCGCCTGACCGGCGGACAGTTCTTCACCGCAACCGACCAGAACCGTCTGCGGCAGATCTACGAAAAGCTTGGCTCCCGTCTCGGTCATCGCCGCGAGTCGCGTGAGATCACCGATCTCTTCGCCGGCGGCTCGGCCGCCTTCCTGCTGTTCGGCGGGGCGTTGTCGGCGCTTTGGTTCCGGAGGGTCCCGTGAAGCGTTTCCTCCTGGCGGCCGCGATCCTGGCGGCAACAGCCGGAATGGGTGCATCGCCTGCAGCTGCGACCAACGAATGTCGCGGCCTGCAGGTGTGTGTACGCGTAGCGGGGCCCTGGGTGGTCGTACCCGCCGCGTTGACGACGCCACGGACGCGCGTCGACTTCCAGCTCTCGTGCCCCCGCAGGTATGTGGTCGGCGGGCTGGACGCAGAGCTCTCCGACCGCGCGATCGACATCGACTTCGTCGGGAAGCTCGGCAGTCCGGTCAACCCGGGCGTGACGACCACAACCTCGGCGTTGTTCCGCGCGACGTACACCGGGAACGCGCCAAAAGGGCCGAGCTTCCGACCACATCTGGGTTGTCTGCCGTCGTCGGGCGGCGGCTCAGGGCCGGTGCCGTACAGAAGGCCCGTGGCGTTCGCGCCGGGAGAACCGACCGTCAGGCGCGTCCGCACCGTGCGCCTACGCCCCGGCAGCGTGCGTGCCGTCACGGCATGCACGGCGAGTGAGCGTTTGATCTCGGCCTGGCACGCAGTCGCGTTCTATACGAACTCGGCACCGGCCCAGGCGCTGATTCAGAGCGTCAGCGCGACGCGCAACGTGCATGGACGCCGCGTCGAAGTGCGCGTGCGTTCCACCGCGGCAGTGCAAGGCGTTCGCGCGGTCGTGCAGGTCGGCGCGGTCTGCGGGGGCGGCTCGTGACCTTCGAACGTCCGCTGCTCCTGCTGGCGCTGCTTGTCGTGCCGCTTGCCCTGGGGTTGTACGTGCTCGCGGAGCGCAGGCGTATGCGTTACGCGATCAGGTTCACGAATCTCGACGTGCTTGCGGGTGTCGTCGGCGATCGCTACCGGCGGCGGTTCGTGCCGCTCGCGCTCTTCCTCCTGGCGCTCGCCGCACTCTGCATCGGGATGGCTCGTCCGCAGCACACGACGCTCGTGCCGCGGGACCGCGCCACCGTGATTCTCGTGCTCGACGTGTCTCGTTCGATGCAGGCGAAGGACGTGAAGCCGAATCGAATCGGCGCCGCGGCCGCGGCCGTCCGCACCTTCCTCGATCGCGTGCCCGATCGGCTTCAGGTGGGGCTGATCGCCTTTGCGGGTGATCCAGCAGTGGCCAACCCACCCACGACGAATCACGATCTCGTCCGGAAGTCCCTGGATACGATCGAATGGTTCCCGTCCTTCGGCGGCACGGCGATCGGCGACGCTCTTGCCGCCGCGGTCAAGCTTGGTCAGCAGGCGGTTTCAGGTGAGAGCGGCAACCTCGCCTCGGCGACCACGGCTGCGCCGAATACGCAGACACGCGGGCTCGTGTCGATCCTGTTTCTCTCCGACGGTGCACAGACGCGCGGCGACCTCGAGCCGCTCGCGGGCGCGGATCTGGCCAAGGCCGCCGGGATTCCGGTGTACACGGTGGCGCTCGGCACTCCGGGCGGCACGCTCGACTTCGGCGGTGGCGGCGGTCGGACTCGGCGGCGGTTACCCCCCATTCGGTGGCCGGCGGGTGCCGGTCCCGCCGGATCCCGACACGCTGAGGGCGATCGCGGACCGCACCGGGGGCCAGTTCTTCGCAGCGCAGAGCGCGAAGTCGTTGCAGTCGGCCTACCAGAAGCTCGGTTCGAGCCTCGGACGCAAGCCCGGCAAGAGCGAGATCACGTATGTCTTCCTTGCCGCCGCGGCACTCCTGCTCGTGGCAGCCGGTTTGCTCTCCGCGCTCTGGTCGCCCCGCCTGCCTTAGGCGCAGGTCTGCCGGAGGCGTGCGAGCTCAGCGGCCGGCGCTGCGGCGGATGCGTGCGCGCCGAGGCGCGGCATCCTCCGGAAATGCGACGTCGAGAGCTCTCGCCGCTTCACCGTCACCGGCGATGTGAAACGTGACCGGCATTCCCGCGCACCGTCCCTCGGGCGGGCCATTCCTGAAACCGGATCCCTCGACGCGCAGACGATCTCCCGCCGCTGTCTCGATGAAGCCGTGGCCCTTCTCGTTGTTGAACCACAGCATGTCGCCGCTAACACGACCACCTTCGACGCGGTGCGCCGATCGAGCGTCTGCTTGCATGGAACCACCTTCCTCAAAGGAACGCGCGCAGATGCTCGCTCCAAGTCAGTTCACAGGATAGCGCCGAAACCGACAGTGGCGGCGGTCTTCGCCGCTACCCTCCTCGAATGGCGCTTCGCGAGGATATTCGGGACATTGCGATCGTCGCCCACGTCGATCACGGCAAGACGACGCTCGTTGACGCGATGCTGTGGCAGTCCGGTTCCTTCCGCGCCAATCAGGACGTCGCCGATCGCGTGATGGACTCGATGGACCTCGAACGCGAGAAGGGGATCACGATTCTTGCGAAGAACACGGCCGTCCGGCGCGACGGGATCAAGATCAACATCGTCGACACGCCGGGCCACGCCGACTTCGGTGGCGAGGTGGAACGCGCGCTGACGATGGTCGACGGCGTCCTGCTCCTCGTGGACGCGAGCGAAGGGCCGCTGCCGCAGACGAGGTTCGTGCTGCGCAAGGCACTCGAGTCGCGGCTGCCGGTGATCCTCGTCGTCAACAAGGTCGATCGACCCGACGCTCGGATCGAGGACGTGGTGAACGAGGTGTACGAGCTCTTCCTCGATCTCGACGCCGACGAGAGCCAGATCGAGTTTCCGATCGTCTACGCCAACGCGCGCGCGGGCCGCGCGGGTCTCGATCCAGACGACCTCGCCGACGACCTTGCGCCGCTCTTCGACGTTCTCGTCGACCGGATCCCAGCACCGTCCTACGAGGAAGGGCACCCGCTGCAGGCGCATGTCACGAACCTCGACGCGTCTCCATACCTCGGGCGCCTCGCCCTCTGCCGCATTCGTGAAGGGACGATTCGCAAGGGTCAGCAGGTCGCCTGGTGCCGCGCCGATGGGGAGATCGTGCGTGTGAAGGTCACCGAGCTGTACGTGACCGAAGCTCTCGACCGCGTCGAGGCCGAAGAGGCGGGACCCGGTGAGCTGATCGCAGTTGCCGGTATCCCCGAGGTCACGATCGGCGAGACGCTCGCCGATCCCGACGATCCGCGCCCGCTGCCCGTGATCGGAGTGGACGAGCCGAGTCTCGCGATGACGATCGGAGTCAACACGTCGCCGCTCGCGGGCCAGGACGGCACCCGCCTCACCGCCAGCATGGTTCTGGCGCGACTCGAGCAGGAGCTCGTCGGGAACGTTTCGCTGCGCGTGCTGCCAACGGAGCGACCCGATGCGTGGGAGGTACAGGGGCGTGGCGAGCTGCAGCTCGCTGTTCTCGTCGAGCTGATGCGCCGAGAAGGCTTCGAGCTCACCGTGGGGAAGCCGCAGGTCGTCACCCGCGAGATGGACGGAAAGATCCACGAGCCGGTGGAACGGCTTGCTATCGACGCGCCGGAAGACTACGTGGGCGTGATCACACAGCTACTTGCGCTCCGGAAGGGCCGCCTCGAGCACATGGTCAATCACGGCACCGGTTGGGTGCGGATGGAGTACCTCGTTCCTGCGCGAGGCTTGATCGGTTTTCGCACGGAGTTCCTGACCGAGACGCGCGGAACGGGGATCCTCCACCACGTCTTTCATGCGTACGAGCCCTGGCACGGCGAGCTGCGCATGCGGCCCACAGGCAGCCTGGTTGCCGATCGCCGCGGTCCGGCAACCGGCTTCGCCTTGCTCAATCTGCAGGAACGCGGACAGCTGTTCATCGCGCCTGGCACAGAGGTCTACGAGGGCATGGTCGTCGGAGAGAACGCACGCGCCGAGGATCTCGACGTCAACGCGACGAAGGAGAAGAAGCTCACCAACATGCGCTCGTCGACTGCCGACGAGCTCGTCAGGCTGATCCCGCCGCGCTTGCTCTCGTTGGAGCAGTCGCTGGAGTTCCTCGGCGACGACGAGTGCGTCGAAGTGACGCCGAGCAATGTGCGCCTGCGGAAGGCGGAGTTGTCGGGCCAGAAGCGCGCGACCGCCACCTCCCGCAAGCGCGCGCCGAAGGCGCGGCCGGTCCAGCACAGCGGCTCGCCGCAGCAAGCTGGTCTGCGTAGGAGCTCGCGCTTACGGCGGGCACTTACCACTTCGAGCGCCGGCCGCGGCGGCTCGTGTACATCAGCTTGGCGCGTGCCGACTGCATGCCTGCTCCCTCGAATTGCGCCCGATGACCCAGCCGACGGGCGACGTGGCTCGTCTCGGCCTGCTGCTCGGGGAGGACGAGCGTGATCGCCTTGCCGCTGCGTCCCGCACGGCCGGTCCGGCCGGTGCGGTGCACGTAGTCCTTGTCCTCGCCCGGCGGATCGAAGTTGATCACGTGCGTGATGTCGTCGAGATCCAGGCCGCGTGCCGCGACGTCCGTGGCGACGAGCGTCTTCACCTTGCCGCTCTCGAAGCGGGCGAGCGCGCGCTCGCGTGCTCCCTGCGACATGTCACCGTGCATGGCAACGGCGCTGACGTTCTGGCGGGTGAGCTTCTGCACGAGCTTGTCTGCTCCGCGCTTCGTCCGTACGAAGACCAGGGTCAGTCCGTCTGACGAGCTGATGTGCTTCACGAGCGTTTCGACCTTGGTGTCGGCCGTCACCGGCACGAACTCGTGCTCGATCTCGCCGGGCTCCTGCTCTTCCGCAAGTGCCGCTTCGAATTTGGACGGGCTGTTCGTGTAGTTGCGCGCCAGTTCCCCGACCGGGCCGTCGAGCGTTGCCGAGAAGAACATTGTCTGGCGGTTGCGCGGCAGCTTCCGGACGATACGGTCGACCTGCGGTTGGAAGCCCATGTCCAGCATCCGATCGGCCTCGTCGAGGACGAGCACGCGGACGTGTGACAGGTCGACGAGCCGACGCTCGGAGAGATCCTGCAGACGGCCGGGCGTTGCAACGAGGATGTGCGCGCTCTTTGCCCGTTTCGCCTGGGCGTTGAGCGGCACGCCGCCGTAGACCGCGGCCACCTTGAGGCCTTTGGCCGGCACGAGCGATTCGAGCTCCGCGCTGACCTGTGCGGCCAGCTCGCGCGTCGGGACGAGAATGAGTGCCGACGGACGGGCATCGGCCGCTGTGGTGCGCTCGACGATGGGCAGGGCAAACGCAAGCGTCTTGCCAGATCCGGTCGGCGACTTTGCGAGCACGTCGAGGCCCGCGAGAGCGTCCGGCAGGACGAGCGCCTGGATCCGGAACGGTTCGTGGATGGAGCGAGCGGCGAGCGCGTCGACGACAGGCGGCGACACGCCAAGCTCGCGGAAAGATTGGTGCATAAGTTGTTCGACTCCTTCTATGGGTTCGAGACTTGCCTACCTCGAAACACCCGAAGGAGGAACGAGAAGCTCATCTCACCGGGGCGCCGTATGCGACCCGTGGACACAAGGTACCAGTTACGTCTGTCGGCAGGAGCGCTACGCTCCTTGAATGGCAGGCGACACATCCGACGCATTGACCCAGGCACAGAAGGAGAAACTCGAGGCCGAGCTTGCTGAGCTCGAGGGCCCACGCCGGGCCGAAGCCGTTCAGGCGATCGCAACCGCTCGCAGCTTCGGCGACCTGTCGGAGAACTTCGAGTACCACGCGGCGAAGAACGAGCAGGGACTCCTCGAGCGGCGGATCACCATGCTGCGCGACCGGCTCGACCGCTCCGTGCTCCTCGACGAGAACGCCGCAACCGGTGACACGGTCTCCGTCGGGGCGAAGGTCGAGATCGAGGACGAGCAGGGCGAGCGGATGGAAGTCGAGATCTCGAGCGTGGGCGGGGTGTCGCCGGACTCACCGGTCGGGCGCGCGTTGATGGGGCGCAAGGTGAGCGACGAGGTCGAGGTTCAGGCGCCGAGCGGTTCCTGGCGCGCGCGGATTCTTTCCATCGGTCGTTAGGCCCCCGGAACGTGGATCTCTGATCTGCGTTCTATATTGAGTCGAATGAAGACGACACGTTCTTCTACGACGTACGCGCTCTGCGTGATCGTGCTCGCCGCGATTCTCGTGCCGGGAGCTGCGGCAACCGCGCCACCGCTTCCTGCTTCGTATCCGGCTGCGGGCGAGCTGATAGCCGTACGCGTTGCCGCAAGAGCGGCACCGGACCGAAGTGCGAAGGTCGTGCGTGTCCTCCAGCAGTTCCGCGGCGACTATCGGATGCAGATCGTGCTGGCGGTGGGTCAGGCTACCGCGGCTGACGGGACGTCCTGGTTCAAGCTGAATCTGCCGATGCGGCCGAACGGGACGATCGGCTGGATTCCGGCCGGCACCGCGACGCTCAAGCCGACGAGGAATCGCATCATCGTGCACCGCGGCCTCCGGCGTATCGAGTTACTGCGTGACGGCAAGCGGTTGCTCAGCGCGAAAGTGGCCGTCGGCGCTCCCGGCAGAGAGACTCCACTCGGCGAGTTCTACGTGACCGCACGCTTCGTTCCGGATGACCCGTTCCTCGGAGTCTTTGCCTTCGAGACGAGCGCGTACTCGAGGTTGACCGAATGGCCGGGCGGTGGAATCGTCGGCATCCACGGGACGAGCAAGCCCTGGCTGCTCGGGCAGGCGGTATCGCACGGCTGCGTTCGCGTGTCCAATCAGACCGCGCTCGCGCTCAAGCGCCTGGCGCCGGTCGGGACGCCGATCTCGATCGTCGCGCGCTAGCGGGAGTACGAACCCGGATTAGAGGGCGCCGGCGAGAAAGTTCGACGCGCCGAGGCTCCTGATCCGATAGCCGTGATTCTGAAACGTGTAGTGCCTGGTCAGCCGCTGCCAGCCGCCACCGGGACGCGTGGCCACGCTCACAGATCCGAAGCGGTAGCTGAACCGGTTGCAGACGAAGGATCCCGCGCCCCAGGTCTCCGTCGTGGCCATTGGACGCCATGCTCCGTGGCTGCCCGGGAGGTAGACGGCCTCGCCAACCGCGTGGTCGTCGACGACGACGGTCCACCAGCTGCGTCGATTGCGGAGCTCCAGGACGGCGACCTTGTGGATCGACCCTGCGAGCACGCCTGACATGACCTCGTGGTACACCGGCGCCTGGTGGGGCTGCGCAACCTCGTAGTACAGGCTGCTCGTCGCGCTTCCCGGGAACGCGCTGATGCCGACCTGAATCCACTCGTCGCTTCCGTTCGGGCCTGCGCCGGGTCCTCCGACCCCGACCCACCCCGCCACGTGTCCGCTGAGTACCTGCGGGGCCGCAACCGCCTGAAGCCAGGTTGCTACGCCGTACGCGCGATGGCTCGCGCCGAGACCTGCATAGGCATAACCGCTCGAACCGCAGGCAGCCTGCGCTCTGCCGGGAGCGGCAAAGCTGATTGAGAGAAGAGCGAGCACTGCTGCCAGCGCTCGGAGAAGCACCCTGGGCAAGGAAACCTCCGAATGAGCGGCCTGCGACAAAAATCCGTCGCTTGTTCAATCGGACGGCCGCGCTCGGGCAGGCGTCCCTCGTTCGAGTGATCGCCGCCTTCGGCAGCCTGGGGCGATCAGGTCGGCTTTTCGCCAAAGGGACTAGATGACCTAGCCCTCTCGCCAGTGCCGGCGCGCCCGTACCCGGGCTATTACCCATGTGGGGAGATTGCGCCTGAGGGCGCGCTAGTCGTCGGTGCAATCAAGACGAGGGGGAAGCTCGAGTGAGAGGCAAGAACACAACCGGTCAAACCTGGGCCAAGTGGGGCATTTCGCTCGTCGCGCTGCTTGTTTTGATGGCGATCACCGCGGGCGCGTCGTCTGCGATGCGGTTCGGCAATAGCTCGCCGAGGCATTTCACCGCTGCGCAGGAGAAGAGCAAGTCGACCGTGCGCCCGGTGGCTGTGGGCTACCCACGAGGCCTTTTGCTTGAACGCCAGAGCACCGGCCCTGGCCTCCCGAGCTTCCTGAACTGGGCTGACAGCTCGCGCAGATTCATGGCGGACAAGGTCGTGATCTGCCACTCCACGAGCTCTGACTCGAATCCGTACAGCCGGATCATCTCCGCCGGCACCGCAGGCCACGATCCTTCACAGGGAACGCACGATCTCGACCTTTTCGGTCCTCCTGGGGACGAGACGTTCCAGTGTCCGGGCCTTCTCGGCATTACGAAGGTCTGTACGGGCGGCGTGACGGGCTCGTTCACGCTTCACATTACGAACACGTACAACGCTGCGGACGCAACGCGGACTATCACCTGTGCTCAGCGAATTCGCTTCCCCGTCCTTCGTGGAACAGTCACCATCACCGAGGATGTCCCGGCGAACGTCGTCGCGACGTTTGGGGGCGACTGCACACAGGACAGCGCTAGCTCGGGCCACACGTCAATCGGCGCCTCGACGGATGATCCGGACATCGGCGAGTCGAAGGAGTGCTCGGTCACCAACTCGCCGACGCCCACGACCATGGCCGTTTCGAAGTCATGCCCGAATGGGGCCGACGCGTCAGGGGATCTCTTCAACGTCGTAATCAACGGCACGCCTACGGCTACCAATCTGGCGTGCGGCGGGAGTCACACGTTCACCGTGTCGCCGGGGGCGGTCACCGTCACCGAGGGGGCGGCCGGCACGACGACTTTGAGCAACTACACCCAGTCGAGCAGTGGTTGCACAGCCACTCTCGCGCAGGGCGGCAGTGGGAGCTGCACGTTGACGAACACCCTGAAGGCGAAGCAGGAGCTCAAGGTCGTGAAGAGCTGCCCGAACGGTGCAGACGCTGCCGGCGATCGCTTCAACGTCGTCATCAACGGCACCGCGACGAGTGTCAATCTCGCTTGCGGTGAGAACAACGTCTTCACGGATCTGTCTGGCACCGTGACGGTGACCGAGGCCGCGGCGGGTACGACGACTTTGAGCAACTACACGCAGTCGAGCAGCGGTTGCACCAGCGTGGCGCTCGTCCGCGGCGGCTCACAGGTCACCTGCACGTTGACGCAATACGTTGAAGGCGAAGCAGGAGCTCAAGGTCGTGAAGAGCTGCCCGAACGGTGCAGACGCTGCCGGCGATCGCTTCAACGTCGTCATCAACGGCACCGCGACGAGTGTCAATCTCGCTTGCGGTGAGAACAACGTCTTCACGGATCTGTCTGGCACCGTGACGGTGACCGAGGCCGCGGCGGGTACGACGACTTTGAGCAACTACACGCAGTCGAGCAGCGGTTGCACCAGCGTGGCGCTCGTCCGCGGCGGCTCACAGGTCACCTGCACGCTGACGAACACGTTGGTGGATCTGCCGACGGTGGTCGTGACGAAGGACTGCGAACCGAACGCCGGGGCCGATGCCGACGACCGCTTCCAGTTCACGAACAATGGCGACAACGTCCCAGCCGATCCGGTTGCCTGCGAGGGATCGCGCACGATCACGCTTGAGCCGGGAGCAGCCTTCAACTTCGACGAGGTCGCAGGCAACGGCACCACCACCCTTGCCGACTACACGAAGACCCGCTCGTCGGGCTGCACCGACAGCAATGGCCTGCAGCGCGGCGAGACCGGCAGTTGCACCATCACGAACACGTTGAAGGCGCTGCCGACCGTGACGGTGACGAAGAACTGCGCGCCCGACGCCGGCGCGGACGCCGATGACCGCTTCCAGGTCACGAACAACGGAAACAACACGAACGATCCACCGCTCGCATGTGAGGGATCGCTCGTGCTGACCCTGCAGCGAGGCGCTGCTTTCGACATCAACGAAGTGGCCGGGAACGCCACGACCGATCTCGGCAACTACACCGAGACGCGTTCTGCAGGATGCACGGACACCGATGGGCTCCAACGTGGTGCGACGGGGTCCTGCACGATCACGAACACCCTCAAGGCGGCACCGAAGGTGACCGTGACCAAGCTCTGCCCGAACGGCGCAGCCGGCTCGGGCGACCGCTTCCAGGTCAAGCTCGACGGCCAAGACACCGGCGATCCGCTGGCTTGCGCCGGCAGCCTCGATGTCAGCGTCACTCCCGGCGCCGCCTACGCGATCACGGAAGGTGCGGCCGGTACGACCGACCTGGCGAACTACACGTCCAGCCTGAGCGAGGACTGCTCCGGCACGCTGGCCAATTTCGGCGACACCGCGACGTGCACGATCACGAACACGCTCAAGGACGCGCCGAAGCTGACGGTCAACAAGGTCTGTCCGAACGGCAAGGCCAACGACGGTGACCGCTTCCAGGTGAAGCGCAACGGCACCAACGTGGGCGCGGCGCTCGACTGCGGCTCCGAAACGAACGACAGCACGGACGTGACCGTCACCGCGGGCGTGGCTTACACGATCACCGAGGGTGCGGCCGGGACCGCTGATCTGGCGAACTACACCACCACGTTCGGCGAAGGCTGTTCGGGCACGCTCGAGCACTTCGGCGACACCGGGACGTGCACGATCACGAACACGCTCAAGGCAGCACCGAAGCTGACGGTGATCAAGCATGTCGTCAACGACAACGGTGGCACCGCGAGCGCCGGGAACTTCACGCTCACGGTGACCGGCTCGAGCCCCAGCCCGGCGTCCTTCGCAGGAAGCGAGGCTGGAACCGTAGTGACGCTCCAGCCCGGTCCGTACGCGGTGAACGAGGCTGCTGTGAGCGGTTACTCGACGACCAAGTCAGCCAGCTGCGCCGGCTCGCTCGATCCACTTCGGCGATACGGCGACGTGCACCGTCACGAACGACGACATCGCGGCTCCGCCGCCGCCCCCACCGCCGGCGGGCGTCCCCGAGATCGATCTTGCGATCACGAAGGCGGACAGCCCGGATCCGGTATCCGTCGGCGCGTTCCTGACCTACACGCTGACGGTCACGAACAAGAAGGGCGACACGGCGAACAACGTCGTCGTGACCGACTCGCTGCCCTCGGCGGTGACGTTCGTCTCGGTGTCCTCGACCAAGGGGACCTGTTCCGGAACGAACCCGGTCGTCTGCAACGTCGGGACCGTGGCTTTCAACGAGCTCGTGAGCATCATGATCGTCGTTCGACCCACGAATCCCGGCACGGTCGTCAATACGGCGGTCGTCACGGGTAGGGAGCACGAGCACGATCCGGCCGACAACACGGCCACGGCAACGACGCTCGTCCAGGGTGCCTTCGTCCCGCCGAGCGTCTGCTACGCGTTGACGGTGACGCCTCGAACGCTCACGGTCGGCAGGCGCACGATCGTAAACGTGCTCGTCCGTGAAGCGGGCAAGCCCGTCAAGGGTGTCCGCGTCGTCATCACGGGTCGGGGATTGTCAAAGCGCGCGACCACGAATGCCTCGGGCAGGGCGCGCTTCGTGATCGTCGGAAGGAGCCCCGGCATCCTGCAGATCCGCGTGCCCTCGCACGCGACCTGCCGCACGCAGCGGATCGGCGTGCTCGGCGTGTTCACTCCACCGGTCACCGGTTAGGGAACGTTCGACTTGCCGCGCTCCGGCATCCGCCGGGGCGCGGCATTCGCCTAGCCGGAGCGAAGCAGCTCGGAGATCGTCACCGACCGCAAGCCGCGCTCGCTCATTGCGTCGAGGATGATCCCGACCGCTGCGACGCTGGCCTCCCGCGTGGGAGCGCTGAGCTCTGCAGGCTCGTCCGGCGGCCGGCCGTCGTGCATGCACACGATCGATCCTCGTTGCAGCCTTTCGATGACGAATGTTGCGCTGCGGTTGGCGTCCCACTCCCAGTCCCACGGCATCATCGCGCAGCCGACTTCCTGCAGACCCAGCGGCGCGACGACCTCGCGCACACGCTCGTCGACGTGGAAGAAGGGTGGACGCCAGTACCGCAGAGTCGTGCCCGAAGCCTCCTCGATCGCGGTCCCCGCGCGCTCGAGCTCGTCGCGAATCGAGTCATCGTCGAGCTCGGGCAGCGAAGGGTGCGAGAACGTGTGGTTTCCGATCTCCGAGCCCGTCTCCAGGATGCGGTGCAAGCGTTTGCTCCGCGCCGTCCGCCTCAGCGAGACAGCCGAGCGCGAAGAACGTCGCGTGACTTTGGTGCGCGGCCAGCAGGTCGAGGATCGGGCCGGTCCAGGGAGACGGCCCGTCGTCGAACGTCAGCGCCACGACATCGTCGCGTATGCCATGCCGATGCTCGAGCACGGACATTCGAGGCGATCCTAGGCAACCCCCGCAGCCCGCGGCCTGCGTGCGGTGTCGTTACCTGCGGACGAAAAAACGCTCGACGATCTTGCTGCCGGCGGAGCTGTGGCTTGCCCCGGCGACTCGGCTCCCCCCGACGACGTACACCGCATCGTTCAGCAGCACGGCTCGCGCATAGTTGCGGGCGGTCGGCATTCGGCTGACGCGACGCCACGAGCTCGTCTTGGGATCAAGTCGCAGCACGTCGCTCAACGTCTTGCCGCGAGACTGGGATTCGCCGCCGAAGAGGTAGACAGCACTGCGATACACCACTGCGCCGGCGGTGCCTCGTGGCCCGACGCGAGGGCCTCTGCCCCAGGTGTCGGTAGCGGGGTTGTAGATGTCCACCGCGCCGAAGTCGGAGCTTCCACTTCGCCCGCCGATGGAATAGATCCGGCCTCGGAAGACGACCGCCGCGGGGCTTCCTTCTGCCCGTGGCAGATGTGCCGCTGCAGCCCAGCTGTCCGTAACCGGATCGTAGACCGAGTGATCCGCGATCGTGGACGTCGAATTCCCTCCGCCGAACACGTGAATCTTGCCGGCGAGCGTGACTGCCGCATGACCGCCGCGCGGCGCCGGCAACGGGGCGGCATCCCGCCAGCGTCCGGTTGCCGGGTCATAGACGTGAACTGCATTGGTGGGCACGTTGCTAACCCCCTCAAACCCTCCGATCACATAGATGAGCCCATTGAGAACAACAGCAGCCGGCGCGTTCAAGCCGCCGCCAGGTAGCGTCGTTTCATCGGCCCATCTCGTGCCGTCGTAACGTTCGACCGCAAGGACGGGGCCGCCCGGGCCTGAACCGGCGAGGGCGTAGATGTTGCCGTTCAAGCTGACCACGGCATGGGCGGAGCGTGCGTGCAGCATTGAGGCGGCTCGCCGCCATGATCCGGCCTGTCCACGATTCGGCTTGTCAGCGCCGGTCGTCGAGCCCATGGAGGTATCCGCCGACAAGGCGCTGCAAGTGGCGAGCGCGGTCAGCAGAGCGGCGATACGCAATCGTGGTGTCCGGATGGTGTGTGAGACGAGGATCGGACGCCCAAGTTGGGCTCTCTCGTCCGGTCAGGTTGAAACGTGGATCTGCTCGCCGAGCTGGCGGGAGATCACCGTGTTGCCCTTGCTCGTGTAGAGCGTGAGCGGCCCGCCGAATGGTTCTGCCTGGACCAGGTGGAGGCGCTCTCCTGGAATGAGTGCAAGCGTGACCAGGTAACGGAGCAGCTCGCCGTCGCCATCAGGGACGCGAAGCACTATTGCTTCCTCTCCCGGTTCCAGTTCGACGAGACGTTTCGATTTCGATTGGACGATTCTGAGCTTTGAGTCCGGGATTGGATCGCCGTGTGGGTCCTGCGTCGGCGAACCCAACGCCTTGTCGATGCGGTCCTCCAGCCTCTCGGAGAGAGCGTGTTCGAGGCGATCTGCTTCGGCGTGAACGGCGTCAATCCCGAGATCGAGCGTTCGGGCCAGGTACAGCTCGAGCAGACGGTGATGCCGCAGCAGCTCCAGCGCAATGCGCTCGCCCGCTCGGGTCAGGCGAACGCCGCGATAGGGCTGGTGGTCGACGAGCCCTTGCGAAGCGAGCTTCTTCATCATCGCGGTGGCAGACGGTGGAGCGACTCCCATCCGTTGGGCGAGCGTCGAGGTCTTCACGTGCCCGCTCTCCGTTTGGAGTTTGTAGATCTCGCGGAGATAGTCCTGGACGGCGTCGCTCAGATCCGAGACCTTCGGCTTCGCAGACATCGTTACGCGACCAGCAGTCCCGTGACGTACATGACGACGATCCCGGCGAGATAGCCCGCCACGACATGCCCTGAGCGCAGGCCTCCCGGCGCGCGACGCGCGACGTAACGGCCGACCTCGACGACCACCTGAAGTGCTGCGCCGACAGCGAGTGAGAAGAAGAGAACACCCAGGAGATCACTGGTGAGGAACCCGCCGATCCATCCGCCGACGATCGCCGGCGCGCCGGCGACCAGCGCGAGCGCGGCGAGCCGAGCGCGGCTCACCGTGGCTCCTCCCGCGATCGGTGCAGCGATGCCGAGTCCTTCCGTGATGTTGTGGACCATGAATCCGATGATCAGGAAGGTTCCGAGCGCGAGCTCACCGAGGGCGATCGACGAGCCGATCGCGAGGCCCTCGCCGAGGTTGTGGAGCCCGATCCCGATGGCGACGAGCGTGGCCAGGGCCGCGCCCTCGAGTGGCGCGTTCCGCTCGCGTTGCCCTCGAGCTGAAAGGCGCTGAGAGACGAAGGTCAGACCGAGGTAGCTCGCGGCGACGCCGAGCAGGATCAGTCCGGTGCCCTGGAATCCGCCGGGGAGCTTCGCCTGGAGACCGAGCGCCTCTGCGAATGCGTCGAAGGCCAAGAAGCTCAGCAGGCCGGCGGTCAACGCCATGAATGCAGCGATCCATCGGGCGTCGGCGCGTCGGAGCGAAGGGAGCCAGCCGAGCCCGAGGGCCACCGGCACGACGCCGACCAGGAAGCCGATGATCGAGTAGCCAATGAAACCGCGCAGACTCGGTCCGCGCGCTTCGACCGCCGCCGGAATGTCGAAGGTCGTCTGGATTCCGGTGGAGCTGGTGACTCCCACCGTGTAGGGATCGTCCTCCACCCACTGGAAGGGAACGATGATCGTGCTCGAGCGCAGCCGGTCCAGCGCCGCCGGTCCATCGAGTCGGTACGGGACGATCGCGTCGTCGACTGTAACGCTCGCGATCGTGAGCTTCGGGCGCTGCGGATTGGTCACCCGGATTCTGATCTCGCCCGGCTTGAACTCGACCCGCCGGACATTGAACTGATCCAGGGGCGGTGGCGCGCGGCCGACGAGGTCCAGGAGGGAGGTGCCGGTCGACGCGAACAGTGCGACGACGCCGGCGAGAAGGAGCAACGGAACGAGCGCCCAGAGACGCCAGTGGCCCGGTTGGCGCCCCTCCGCCGGGGCCGAGGCAGACGTCATCAGTCGATCACGTCGAAGAAGCCCATCCAACCGAGCTCGGTGAACTCCGACTGGTGGGCATGGAACATAAAACGCCCGGTGTTCGCGAAGTCGATCTCGATGATGCCGCGCTGTCCCTGACACAGCATGACCGTGTCGGTGTATTCGAAGTGATCGGTCGAGCCCGTTGGGTAATACCGGAAGAAGTCGCCGTGGAGATGGAATGAATTGATGGGATCGAACTCGGTGAGGTTGGCCAGATAGATCCGGACTGTCTGCGATCGGCGCACCCGGATCGGGTACTTCGCGTAGTAGAAGGCCGGGCCGTTGACGGCGTAGAAGTTGTTCTCGCCGTCGCCGTCGGTGTCGAAGCCGTTCAGCACCATGACGAGCTCCTGCGCCGGTTTGCGCGGCTTCGGCGGGTCGATGATGAACGCGCCGTAGAGACCCTTTGCAATGTGCTTCTTGAGCGGCGTCGAATGACAGTGATAGAGCTGCATGCCGTACGGACGGGCTTGGAACTCATACGTGTAGCTGCCGCCCGGTTCGACGATCTCGAAGACGCCGTCCATGTTCGAGGGGTGGATGCCGTGGAAATGGATCGTGTGCGGATGCGAGCTGACGTTCGCCAGCTTGACCCGCAGGAGATCGCCCTCGGTTGCTCTGATCACGGGTCCCGGACTCGTGCCGTTGTACGTCCAGGCTGAGAAGAACACGCCCTTTGCGACCTCGATCTCGCGGTCTTCTGCCACGAGTGTGTACTCGCGCACGCGACCCGGCTGGTGTGGGAGCGACTCCGGCGGATACAGGAGCGCGGCGAGGTCGTTCGGCCCTCCAGGCGCGGGTACCTCGTCCCCGATCATCGCCGCATGCCCGATCGGGTCCATGGCCATGCCGGCATGGTCGGGTGGTGACGCGGCTGTCGCAGCGCCGACGAGCCCTAGTTTCGCCAACGGCACCGCCGCAGCAACCGGCGCTGCAGCTACGAGTAGCTGTTTTCGCGTCACCTTAGATTTAGGCACCTCTAAAGACTAATTTAGAGTGGTCGTCATGGCAAATGAGTCTCCCGGCAACGTTGTTGACCCTTCGCCAACTGCTGGTCCACCATGTGTCATGCCCTATCCCTTGCAGGACGTCGACATGTGGCGGGTCGACAGCCTCGTGATTCCCGCGAGCCTGCACGACCTGGAGGGCCGCTTCGTGCACGTGAACGAAGCAGCGGAACGAGCCTCCGAGAAGACGAACGCCCAGTGGCTCGGCCGCCATTTCACCGAGCCGTTGCCTCCGGAAGTACGCGAGAATGTCGCGGCGCAGTTCCGCCGCGCTGCGGAGCACGGCGAGCCGACCGACTTCGAGACCGTCTTCGTCGACGCGAGCGGACATCTGCGTGGCGCGCGTCTGCAGCACCTTCCTCTCCGCTCCGGCGGTGCGATCGTCGGCGTTCTCATTCTTGCGTTCGATGCGCGCCGGCCGCCGTCAGGCGCGATCGGGGTTCTGCCTCAACCGCGACTGACGCCTCGCCAACGCGAGGTTCTCGGCCTGATCGCCTCCGGCCTACCGACGGCCGAGATCGCGACACAACTGACTATCTCGCCGGAGACGGTCCGTAACCACCTGCGGAGCCTCTTTTCAGAGCTCCACGTACACACCCGGCTAGAGGCGATCGCGGTGGCTCAGCGCCTTGGGTTGCTTGCTCCGCAGGCGCTGGGTCCTCAGCCGCAGGACCCGGCTGACGGCACGGGCTGATTGCCGAGCGTCTTCGACCACACCGTGAATGCAGGGGTCGGCTTCATCCCCACCTTCGTGTAGAGCCGGAGAGCACCGGTTGTGTTGTCGACGTCGACGTTCAGTGCTACGCGGGGACGTCCTCGACCGTGGAAGGCGTTGAGGCTTTGCACGAGTAGTGCTTCGCCGAGTCCGCGCCCCCGCCACCGCGGGCGTACGCCGAGGAGCGAGATCCAGCCGATGGTCTCACCGTCGTCCTCGCGCTCCCGGCAGATGGAGAAACCGGCCATTGTCCCGCCGTCTCGCACAACGATCCAGAGTGCTGGCTCGAAGCCGGCGTGCGTTGCGTCTCGGTTCTCACTCCACCATTCGCCCTCGTCCACTTTCGTGTTGCCCCAGTGATCGGCGAAGGCCTCCCGGAATGCAGCAAAGAGCTCGGCATCGTCGCTGCCCGACGAAAAGCATCTCGACTCGAGGCCCTGCGGCAAGGCGCGGTCCTGCAGGCCATGGTTGAGGTCGATTCGCATCTGGAGGAAGTGACGGAGGGGCGAAAAGCCGTTCTGCTCGAGTAGCGCCGCGGCATTGCGATCCTGTGCCCAGCTCGTGACCGTCAGAATGGCATCGTCGTTCAGACTCACTTTGCGTGCGATCTCCTGGGCTCGCGGCGCGAGCCACGAGAGTAGAGCTGCGCCGACGCCGCGGCCTTTGTCCGAGGGTCTCACGCGGACGAAGCCGCGGACCTCGTCCGGTTGTACCGCCCAGACATGGCCGAAGCCGGTCGTGTTCCCATCAGAGTCGAGAGCGAGGCGAAAGTCCTGCGCCGGGTCCCCTAGCTTGAGCCGGCCAAGGGCATCGTCGCGGGAACTCGGCCTGCCGAGGTAGTGCCGCGTGCACTCGTCCAGGACTTCGGCGATCTGACCGACGTCGTCCGGACGCGCCGGCCGCAGGACCAGCGGCCCGGCTATCGCGCGCCCGGCATCAGCGTCGCCTCCGGTTGGCGGCCGGAGTAGACGAGTCGCGCCTGCTCGCCCGCGTACTCGAGCCCTACGCATGAAGCGTTCTTGAATGCGTCTGCCACAGCTCCGGTGACGGCAATCCTCGTGGCATCGGGGCTCACGCCCGGTGTGAAACCTGCCCTCAGCGCGACCATGGCCACAGTTTCCGCCCGTGTCAGGGCGTCGGGTGTGCAGAGTGCCCCGGGCTCGGACCGCACCGGCACCGGTGAGGTGGCGTTGGCCGCGGCGAGAGTCTTTTGATGGAGGAGGAACGCCTGATAAGCGGGGAGCCCGGAGTCGTGCTCGACCATGAACGTCGAGTTCGATCCGTCGACCCGGTTCTTCGCATGTACGTAAGCACCGCGGCCGTCGTCGACATTGCCACCTCCGAGGATCGACCACTTGCTCGGGTCGAGTTGAAGATCGCCACCGATTCCACTTGCGTAGGCGACGGTCGCGAAGACGCCGGTGGCTGCGAGGCACAGCCCAGCCAGACGGACTCTGTGGCTGCGTCGTCTCTTGCTGCGAAGCCGCCGCTCCAGTGCGTGTTGAAGGTCACGTCCAATCGCTTCGAGGTCGGTCGTCATCACGAAACTCCTTTGAGTAAGCGAGAAAGAGAGTCGATGGCGCGCGTGACGCGGATACGGGCTGCGACTTCGGAACAGTCGAGCGACAGCGCCACCTGCTTGTAGGGAAGCTGCTGTACGACTCGGAGCTCGAGCGCCTGACGCTGGGCTCGCGGCAGGGTGTCGAGGGCGGCAGAGAGTTCGGGTGCGAGCCGTTCGGCGTCGACGCGCGCGTTTGCCTCGTGAACTTCCAGCTCGTAGTCGTGAGCGGGCAGTCCGAGCCGCTGTCGGGCCTTAGATTCGATCCGCTCCCGCTCGTGGTACGTCCGAAGCAGGTTGCGCGCGATCCCGTAGAGCCATGGCAAACCCGACCCGTCCATCTCGTCGCGGAACCGCTTGAGTGAGAGTGCGGCCTGCGCGAATGTTTCGGCCGTGAGCTCACCCGCGACCCTGATCGGAGCCCGATTCCGAAGGTAGGCATGAACCGCGGCCACGTGCCGGCCGTACAACTCGCCGAAGGCCTCGGCGTCGGTCCGTGCCGCCTT
Source organism: uncultured Actinomycetes bacterium (assembly GCA_963779965.1). Classification (GTDB taxonomy): domain Bacteria; phylum Actinomycetota; class Thermoleophilia; order Gaiellales; family Gaiellaceae; genus 3-1-20CM-4-69-9. Next base: position 327,681 of record CAWAAP010000024.1, read on the forward strand.
GATGAGTTGGGCGTCAGTCCTCACTCTCGTGGGCTTCATGCCGTTGGGCTGAAAAACGTTTCGGTGCCCTTCCACGCGCATGGCGATCAACTACACCTGGCGGCCGTTCTAGGTTCCGGCGCTTCCCGAAAAGGATCCCTCCAAAGATCACTGGTGCGAGGTATTGCACACCTCTCGTTCGTCGGTCTTTATGCGACAACCCGATCACTTGGAGTGCCGCCATGATCAAGTTCGTAGCCGCCGGGTTCGCCAGCGCCCTGTCCTTTGTGTTGCTGGGCGCGTCCCCCGGGCTTGCCGACAGGACTGCCCCTCCCTCAGGAGCCCCGACGTTGAAGCTCGCGAGCCAGGTTGGTCCGTCCCGTGGTGGACCCTCGGGTATGCCGCGTGGCTACATGCCGCTCCATGCGCGCGAGTACGCACTGGCGAAGGCGGCGGCGAACGCCAAGGCAGGCGTCGGGAACGGTCGTCCTCCCAAGCCGAAGCCGGGCGGCGGTGGCGGGCCGACGATCTTCAACCTGCCTAATGTCGCGCCGAGCTTCGACGGCACCTTCCAGAGCGGGGTGACCCCGCCCGATACGACGGGTGCGATCGGTCCCGATCGTTACATCGAGACGGTCAACACCACGTATGCGATCTACGGTCGCGCGGGCTCTCTGATCAACACTGGTTCGCTCAGTGCCCTCACGGGGATCTCAGGCGGTCTGTTCGGCTTCAGCCTCAGCGACCCGCAGATGATGTGGGACGCCAAGACGGCCCGTTTCTATTACTCCGCGGTCTACTACGACCTCTTCTTCAGCTCGACCGGGCTCGCCGTCGGCTGGAGCAAGACCGCGACCCCGACGAGCGCGAGTGACTTCTGCCAGTACGCGATCGATTTCGGGGGCGACCTTCCCGACTACCCGAAGCTCGGCGACTCGTCCGACTTCCTCCTTTACGGATACAACCTCTATGGGAACTTCGCCAGCACATACGACGGGTCGGGGTTCGTCACGCTCAACAAGCCGCCGTCGGGATCAACCTGCGCGTCGACGGACACGTTCTCCGTTCACACCTCGGGTGTTCTGCACAGCGCAGACGGCAGCCTGGCCGCGACGCCGGTTCCCGCCAACCTCGTTGACGACTCCAACGGTGCGGGATACGTCGTCGCCAACGCCGATCTGACAGATCTGGCAGCACACCCGTCGGGAGCCGACTTCGCCTCCGTGTACGCGGTTACTACGAGCGGAACGGACGCGAACGGCACTCCCATTCCGAGCTTGACGGGACCGACGAACGTCTCAGTTCCGATCTACGCGATGCCTGCAAATGCGCCGGAGCAGGGCAGCCCGTACCTGCTCGACACACTCGACGGACGCTTCGAGGCTGCCGTTGCTGCGACCGATCCGGGCCATGGCGGCAAAGTCGCACTCTGGACGGCCCATGCCGTCTTCGGGGGCGCCGGCACCGAGGAACGTTGGTACGAGATCGACCCGGCCGCCGGCTCTCTCTTGCAGTCGGGGTCGGCGACGAGCAGCTCGCTCTTCGTCTGGAACGGCGCGATCTCTCCCGATCGTGCCAACACGGGGACGAGTGCGGCGTTCGGCGACAGCATGGCTATGTCGGTGAGCACGTCCTCGGCGAGCACGTTCCCGGCCATCAGGATCGTCTGGAAGAAGGGAGCAAACAACCAGTCGCCGCTTACGAGCCTCGTGCAGGCCACCGGGACGAACGTCGACTCGAGTTGCAGCAGCACCAGCCCTTGCCGCTGGGGTGACTACTCGGGCGCGAGTCCCGACCCGGCGCCGACCGGGACGACGGGGACCGTATGGCTGGCGAACCAATACAACGTCGCGTCCGGCACTTCGTCGGATACCGATTGGAGAACCCGGATCTTCGGCGTCAAGCCGAACTAGACGCATCGTTCCCTCGGCGACGCCGCTTCGGAAACGGCCTCGCGGGATGTCCCCGGCCGGAATCGAACCAACGCACGCGGTTTAGCAAGCCGCTCGATTGATGCACATGGTGTGCGCCTGAGTCCGCCGAGTCCGTCCCGTCCGCGTTTGAAGGGAAGTGGAGTACGTAGCCATCCCGTCGCTGCGATTCGCGGCCACAGAAGGCCACCCACGCCATGCTTACGTAGGCACACTTGTACCCCGCCGAGGGGCGAGCGATAGTCCGCACCATGAAGCGCGTGAATGTTCCGGGTTTGCTATTCGTCGTGCTCGTAACGCTGCTCGTGGAAACCGGCGTCCGCGTGTTCGACTACGGGCAAAGCGTCGCCACGCCCTCGTCGACACTCCGTGCCCTCTACGACGCGCTCGAGGATGGCACGTTGTCGGGCGAGATCGGCTTTACGCTGCACGCCTATCTCGAAGGGCTCGCGTTGGCGATTCTGATCGGCGTCACCGTGGGCCTCCTGATCGGCAGTTCGCGGACGCTGCTCGACGCCTCGTCGGTCGTGATCGAGTTCCTGCGCCCGATTCCGGCCGTCGCGCTCATTCCGCTTGCGATCCTGTTCTTCGGCCCATTTGGCATCGCCGCACACCGTTTCGTCGTTGTCTTTGCAGCCGTTTGGCCGATTCTCATCAACACGATCTACGGCGTGCGAGGCGGCGACCGCATGCTCCAGGACGTCGCGAGGACGTCGGGCGTCGGGCGCGTCGGGAGGCTCTTCCACGTGACGCTGCCAGCCGCACTCCCCAGCATCGCGACGGGGATTCGCGTCAGCGCCGCCATCGCCCTCGTCGTCTGCGTGACTGCCGAGTTCCGCACGCACGCAGGCGGCATCGGCGCCTACATGTATGACCATCAGGACGCCAACAAGCTGCCGGAGCTGTACGCAGCGGTCGTGCTCGTCAGTCTGCTCGGCCTGGCCGTCAACGCCGGGCTGCGGGCCGTGCAGCGGCGTACGCTCTTCTGGGCCGGCGAGGAGCGGTCGGCACGGTGAAGACTTCCGCCGCGCGCCGCCTCGCCGGGCCTGCGCTCGGCGTACTCGTCTTTGTCGCCGTCCTGGGTATCTGGCAGGTCTGGGCTGGAGCCGAAGACTCATTCCTCGTGCCGACGGCGAGCGAGGTGGCAAAGCGGGCCTGGGAGGTGTGGCCGACATCGGACTTCCTCTCGGAAGTGGGGCAGAGCATGAAGCGGTACACCGCCGGCTTCACGATCGCGGCTGCGATCGGTATCGCCCTCGGGCTTCTCGTCGGTGCGTCCCACGCGGCCAGGCGCACGCTCGATCCATTCCTCGAGTGCCTGCGAGCGGTACCCGCAATCGCGATCGTGCCGGCGGCGATCCTCATCCTCGGGCTCGGCGACGCGTCCCGCATCGCGGTCATCGCTTTCGGCCTCTGCTTTCCGATCCTCGTCAACACGGCGGAAGGCGTACGAGCCATTCCGCTCGAGGTACGGGACACCGCCTCGATGCTGCACGTCGGGCGGGTGGAACGTGCATCGCGGATCTACGTTCCGGCGGCGCTCCCGTCGATCATGGCGGGACTACGCATCGCCGTGTCGCTGGGGCTCGTGCTCGTCATCGTCTCGGAGTTCGTCGGCGAGCAGAACGGCATCGGCTACTACCTCATCCTCAAGCAGTCCGAGTTCGACTATCCCGCGCTCTACGCGGGCATCCTGTTCCTCGGGCTGCTCGGATACGTGCTCAACCGGCTCTTCCTCCTCGTCGAGCACCGCGTCCTCGCCTGGCATTACCGAGCAGCCGGTGAGTGAGCCGGTTCTTCGGGTGTCGAGCCTGGAGAAGCGCTACTCGGATGCGGGTCCGGCCGCGATCGCCGACGTGACATTCGACGTCTTGAAGGGTGAGTTCCTCGCCATCGTCGGCCGGTCCGGCGGCGGCAAGACGACGCTCCTCCGGTTGCTCTGTGGGTTAACCCCACCCACCGCTGGAAGCGTTCATCTCGACGGCCGCCTCGTCTCGTCGCCACCCCGGGAGGCAGCGATTGTCTTCCAGGACTACAGCCGTTCCCTGTTCCCGTGGCTCAACGTCAGCCGCAACGTCATGTTCCCGCTCCGCCGGGAGCGGGAGCCCCGCTGGGAGAAACATGCGCGCGTCGAGGCGGTTCTCGCCGAAGTCGGTCTCGAGGGCGTGGGAAAGAAGTACCCGTGGCAGCTGTCGGGCGGGATGCAGCAACGCGTGGCGATCGCGCGGGCGCTCGTCTCCCGCCCAGAGATCCTGCTGCTGGACGAGCCGTTCGCCTCGGTGGACGCGCTGACCCGCGCGGAGCTGCAGGACCTCGTGCTGCGTCTTCACGAGCTCGAGGAGCAGGGGGTGACCATCCTCCACGTCACGCACGACATCGACGAGGCCGTCTACCTGGCCGACCGCGTGCTCGTGCTCAGCGGAACCCCGGGGCGCATCGTCGCCTCGGTCGATGTGGGGCTGCCGCAACCCCGCAAGCAGACCGAGACCCGCAGCTCGCCCCGCTTCCTCGCCGTGCGCAACGAGCTTCACGGCTTGATCGCGGCGCCCGAGCCCGTCCAATCCACGCCGGTAAGCCGCTGATTCGTCATCTCCTGTCACGGCTGCGTCACCGAGTCTGATCAGCATCAGCGTCATGCAGACGTTGGGCCTCGGCTTCATTGCGAGTTACCATGCGCCAGTGCGGCGGACCTTGTTGCGGACTATCTGCGGGCTCGCCCTGCTTGCGTTGCTCGCCGTTGCGGCCGTGGCTGCAACGCCGGCGGCCGGACGACCAGCCGAGCTGACGAAGATCAAGGTCGCGTTCCTGCCGGCCGAGCCCGCGGTGCTCGTGACGTACGCGAAGCACCGAGGTATGTTCCGGAAGCAGGGAATTGACGCGGAGATGGTGCCACGCACCGATCCTCAGGTGATCCTGGGGGCCCTGTTGTCAGGAGACGTGCAGTTCAGCGGCACACACGCCGGCGCGGCTGCCTTGCTCAAGTCGAAAGGCGCTCCGATCAAGGTCGTCGCCGCCGGGGCGCTCTATGAGCCGAAGAACCCGACGTCCGCGCTCGTCTCCGGCAAGGGCAGATCCATCAAGAGGCCCCGCGACCTCGTCGGCAAGACGATCCTGATCGACGGCCCCAACACCATCGCGGAGATCGGGGTCCTCAAGTGGCTGAAGAAGGGTGGCGTCTCGAAGAACGACGTGACCATCAAGTACGTCCCGTTCCAGGAGATGATGCCCTCGCTGTCGAATGGCACAGTAGACGCGGCGTTCTTGCCCGAGCCGTTTCTGACAGTTGCGCAGCAGCAGGGCTCTGAAGGTCTCCGCCTATCCCTTCAACGCCGTGTGCTCGAAGATTTGCCTGATCACGTTCTGGATGGCACGAGCCGACGTCGACACGAATCTCATCGCCCGGTTCCGGAAAGCCGTCCAGAACGCTGCCGTTTGGGCGAATCAGGACAAGAACGACGCCGCGAGCGCCAGGATTCTCGCGAAGTACGTGCCCATCGACGCCAAGGTGATGGCGAAGATGAGGCGGACATCGTTCGCGACCCATTTCCGCCCGGCGTTGGCGCAACCCTGGCTCGACGCCTTCGCCGAGTTCGGCGTCATCCCGGCCGGCTTCAAGGCGAGCGACCTCGTCAAGTAGCGTCGAGCGCGAGCGCCACCGCATCCTCGAGCGACAGCGCGCGGCCATCCTCGAGTCCGTCCTCGAACTCGGCGTCCGTAAGGCTCGGCTGGAAGCGCACCAGCCCGTGGATCCAGCTGCCGATCGGCGCCGTCGCCTCCTCGGCGTCGATAGCTCCCCACAGCGTCCCCGCGCGCTCGGACTCTCCGGCCTGTGCGTGAATCTCGGCCAGGAGACCAAGCTCGTAGACGATGGCGCTCCTGTCGCGCATGGAACCGGACAAAGTGAGGGCCTGCTCCGCGTTGACCCGCGCATCGTCGAGGCGCCCCAGGTCAAGCAGAAGCGCCGCGAGTCGGGCCGAGGTGCCCGCCTGCCACCAGCGAAAGCCGGACGTTGTCGCCAGTCGGCGACCCTCCTCGAGCAGCTCGAGGGCACCCTCGAGATCTCCGTTGGCCTGCCTGACCTCGGCCAGCGAAGTGAGCGCCTGTGCCTCGCCCTTCGCGAAACCCCCGACGCTGCGGAAGGCGGCGAGGCTCTCTTCGGCTAGCACCTGCACGCGCTCCATGTCTCCCCCGTATACAGCCGTGGTCGCAAGCCGGTGCAGGAGGATGCCGACACCCAGCTCGTCGCCGAGCTCCCGAGCCATGGCCAACGCCTGCTCGAAGTGCTGCCGGGCGAGCTCGCGCTGCCCGAGGATGTTCTCCATGCCACCCTGAACTCGGAGTGCGCGGAACCGAGGGCGACTCGACTCGGCCGGAGCGTTTGACAGGAGCATCGTCGCCCACTCCAATCCCTCGCGAGCGGCATTCGTGGCCCAGTAGTTCTCGAGCGCCACGAGGAGCTCGAGCCCGAGGTTCCACTCGGCGCTCTGGCATGCCCAGGCGAGCGCAGCCCGCATGTTGTCCCGCTCCGGGATAACGAGGTCGTGACGCATCTGACCCTCGACGTCCGGTGCGAGACCCGCCGAGAGCGCGACGAAGAGGTAGTGCTCCGCGTGCCTTCGGCGAAGCGGACCCTCTTTGCCCTCGGCAGCCAGCTGCTCTGCTGCGAGCTCACGGATCGTCTCGAGCATCCAGTAACGCGGACGCTCGTCTTGACGCCGCCGGACGAGACTCTTGTCGAGCAGCGACTGCAGCGTGTCGGGGTCACCGTCGCACACGGCCTCCGCGGCCTCGAATGTGCAGCTGCTGGCGAACACGGAGAGCGCGCGGAAAAGACGCTGCTCCTCCGCCTCGAGCAAGTCGTACGACCACTCGATCGTCGCGCGCAGCGTCTGCTGACGCGGATCGGCGTCTCGGCCCCCCTTGAGCAAGTCGAGACGCTGGGAGAGCCGCTCCACGAGCTGCTCCGGCGAGAACACGATGGAGCGGGCCGCTGCGAGTTCGAGCGCAAGCGGCAGATTGTCCAGGCGCGAACAAAGCTCGCCCACGGACTCCGACGCGCTTACGTCGGAGTCGATTGCCCGTGCCCGGCTCAGGAACAGCTCGACGCCTTCTTCGCCTGTGAGCGGCGGCACCGAATAGACGTGCTCGCCCTGGAGCTGGAGGCGCTCCCGGCTGGTGACGACCAGTGTGGGGCCGGAGACGTCGCGAAGCTCCGCGATCCGCGACGCCACGTCGGGCATGAGATGTTCGGCGTTGTCGAGCACGAGCAATGCGCGCTTTCCGCCGAGACGCGCCGCCAGGCTCTCTTCGAGCTCCTTGCCCGGCTCCTCTTTCACGGAGAGTGCCTGCGCGATGGCGGAGGTCACGAGCCGCGCGTCGCTGAGCGACGCCAGCGGCACCCACCAGATGCCGTCGGGAAACGAGTCCGATGCTTCCGCAGCCGCGTGGATCGCGAGCCGCGTCTTGCCCGTGCCACCGGGGCCGGTGAGCGTGAGGAGCCGGGCGCCGTCCTGTAGCAGACCGGCGATCTCGGCCAGCTCGTGGTCGCGGCCGAGAAACGATGTGGCCGGTACCGGCAGGTTCGTCCGGTACAGCGACTTGAGTGGTGGGAACGTGCCCTCGCCAAGCTGATACACGCGCTCAGGGGCAGCGAGGTCTTTGAAGCGGTGCTCGCCGAGGTCGGTGAGCTGGACGTCGAGGAGGCTAGCGGTGGCCGCCGAGACGAGCACCTGCCCGCCGTGACCGGCGGCCGCGACACGGGCGGCCCGATGCACGTCGCCACCTACGTAGCCTTCCTCAGCCAGCAGCGGCGTCCCGGTGTGCAGCCCGCCGCGGACCCGGATCGGCCCTGAGGCAAGCCCCTCGGTCATGGCCGACGCCGCAGCCACAGCACCCGGTGCGGTCGGGAAGGCGAAGAAGAACGCATCGCCCTGCATATCGACCTCGACGCCACGCTCGCGAGCGCATGCCTCGCGAACGATCCGCCGGTGTTCGGCGAGCGCGGCGGCGTAAAGCTCGGGGCCGAGCTTGTCCAGGAGCATCGTTGAGCCCTCGACATCGGTGAACAGGAGAGTGACGGTGCCGGTCGGAAGCTCGGAACGCACGGAGGAATCATCCGCCGAGTACGACCTCCAGGCAAGGGAGTAGTTCAAGAGGCATTCCGCACACTCCCGCCAAATGGCTCCTGGGAATGTCGCTGGCCGGAATCGAACCAGCGCACGCGGGTTAGGAAGCCGCTCGATTAATGCACGTGGGGGACTCGCG